>CABYWQ010000001.1:0-439019 GCA_902522775.1 uncultured Bacteroidota bacterium
ACGAGATTCAAGTTCTTGTATATTTTTTTTATAATAATCAGTTTCAGGAGGAAGGCTAAAATTATGCCAAAAACTTTTATTATAAGCAATTTCATATAAGGACATGTCCTTCTGAACCATATTATCGAATTTATCGAAATTTTGTTTTTGTTGAGTCATTTGAGTTACAATTAATTCATGCCTGAAAGAGACAGGATAATATTCTCTCACCTTTTGACCAGAGTTAATCATTGTTTTTCTAACATTTTCAGGGAGTTTTCTGGCTCCAACCCATTCTCTGTTATGATAGCTTAAATATAATTTTCCTTCATTATTTTTTTTATATATCCACATTCCTCTTTGTGATCTTCCAACATTTGGCTTCCAATCATACTCAATTTGGTATATTTTGTAAGTTTCAAAACCAATTACTATGTTAATTTTATCTTTATTTTCATTAACTCCTTCTAAAAATAATACGTCCTCGTTGTCATATGTTGAGTTTTTAATTTTTTTCCATTTAAAACTTTTTACTTTTATACCTTTCCTCAGAGGGTTATTCCATTCAGTATATTGAAGCGGATGAAATTTTGCTTCATTTTTTACAAATCGATAGTCAGCAGATTTTCTCTGATTTTCAATATTGGATTTTACCATGTAAGAATTTGGACCTCTATCAATTACCTTTATGTATTGTTCTATAAAAAAAGCACATTTATTTTCTTCGACATCCCATCGTCTATAAAGTAAATTAAGTTGATGATTTACACTAATAGTATTTGTTTTTAATAGTTTTAATGCCTTTTCAATGTAATTTATTGGAGCTTTAACGATAACCTCATCTAGCTGTGTTAATTGCTCAGAAAGTCTTATGGTTTTTACTTTTTTGTCTATATAATCTTTAACTTTTATTTTGAAAGTTTTAAACCCTATTGAGGATATTTCTAATGAATCTTCAATTTCATTTGGTGAGACTATAAATGAAAAGGTCCCTTCAATAGTTGATGTTGTACCAATATTTTTTTTTAAAATTCCAACTGCAGCAAATGGAATTTCAAAATCATTATCGTCTATAATTGATCCATCAATTAATAAATTTTGAGCTCCTAAAAAATTTAAGCTTAAAAAAGAAAGAATTAAACAATAAAAACTACTTTTAAAGTACATATTTAAATATAATAATAATGATTATTAGATTAAATGATGTGATATGAAAAAATATAAATTATTTACAATTTATATTTTAGGATCGCTATATATATATGTAGGAATTAGTCATTTTATAAATCCTGAATACTTTAAAATTATTATGCCTGAATATATTCCTTTCCATTATATTTTTATTTATGTTTCTGGACTTTTTGAAATTATTTTTGGTTTAATGATTTTTTTTCAAAAATCAAGATTTTATGGTGCTTGGGGCATTTTTACCCTTTTAATTTTAGTTTTCCCAGCCAATATTTATTTATATGAATCAATTGAAGTTCAAGAGATTTTATCTGTTTCGAAAGATCAGACATTTATTAGGCTACTTTTTCAATTTCCTCTCATTGTACTTTCGTTTTGGCATACCAGAGATTTCAATTCAAAAATTTTTAATATCTTCTGCAGTGTAATATTTTTACCAACATTAATTTATTTTTTAACATTATAAAAAAAGTTAAAATGTATAGAGTTGTTTTTTGTTTTATTATATTATCATTTTCTAATCTATTTTCTCAGAAAAACATTGTTAATTTAGATTCAATAGTTAAAGTTCATAATTACAAAGTTTATAAAGATTTAAGTTACGGAAACCATGAAAGAAATGTGTTGGATTTATGGATTTCAAATAGTAAAATTAACACACCTCTCATGATTTATATTCATGGTGGAGGTTTTGGATCCGGTAGTAAAGAATCAGCCTACAGAAAAAATAATTTTAATAGAATAAAAAAATTCATTGAAAATGGAATATCATTTGCAACTATAAATTATAGATTTAAGAATAATGATGATGGTATTTTGACAAGTCTGAATGATGCAAAAAGAGCTTTACAATTTCTTCGACACAAAAGCGATCAATTTCGAATAGATAAATCTAAGATTGGAGTTATGGGAAGTTCAGCAGGTGCTACATCTTCGCTTTGGCTAGGTTTTTTTGATGATATGGCACAACTCAATAGTAACGATCCAATTGAAAGAGAATCAACAAGAGTTTCTTTAGTTGTTGGAATTGCTGCCGCACATACAATGGATTTAAATAAGTGGAAAAAAATGTTGAATATCGATCAAGATTATATGGACAAATTAGTTTCACAATATATTGGAAAATTGGACAGAAAAAAATGGATGGATAAAACTTTACAAAATGAATACATTTCAAAAATTGATTTTTTTGATGAAATGGATAAAAATGATCCTCCATTTTTTATAGTAAATTATGGTGGAAACAGAAAACCAAAGAATATTGCTGATTTTCATCATCACCCCATGCACGCAAAAATTCTCAAGCATAGAGGAGATTCTTTAAAAATAAAAAATGTTGTTTATGCTACAGGTATAGGAATTATTGATAAGTCATCGCAAGGCTTAAATGCATTTATAATTGAAAATCTAAAATAGTATTAAATTTGTATATTATTACTGGAAACTTAAATGAGAAAATCTTGTTCAAATAACTCTTTAGCGCCCTATTTAGTTAATACTGAAAATAAATGGGATGAAAAAAAAGTTCTTTTTGTACTAAGAAGACTGGGTTTTGGTACAGATATAAATAAATTATCTGAATTAGTTAATTACGGCCCATCAGATCTAATTGATAAAATCATAGATGATGCAAAAAGTCTAGATGTTTCCCCTGACCCAGGTTGGGCTAATTGGACCGCATCAGATTTTAATGAATCTGGAAGAAATCGTGGTCAATTTTTTAGGGATCATCAAAGAATAGTTTTTAGAGATTTATTAAATAATGGTTTTCGTGATAGACTAACTCTTTTTTGGAGTAATCATTTTGTTACCGAATATTATATGTACAATCATCCCGCATATGCATTCAGATATTACAATAATATTCAGAAAAATGTTTTTGGAAATTTTAAAGAATTTGTAAGGATTATTGGTTTGGATGATGCAATGTTAATGTATCTTAATGGTTTTGAAAATAAAAACTCTAAACCAAATGAAAATTATTCAAGAGAGTTATATGAACTTTTTACATTAGGGGAGGGCAATGGCTATACACAAGAAGATATAACCGAAACATCAAGAGCATTGACTGGTTATAACACTCGAAACAATCAAGGTCCTATATCTTTTAATGAAAAATGGTATGACAGTGGTCAAAAAACAATTTTTGGCAGGATAGGCAATTGGAACTATAATGATGTAATTGATATTCTATTTGAGGAGAAAAAAGAATTAATTGGAATATTTATTTGCACTAAACTCTATAAATATTTTATAAATCCAAATGTAAACCAGGATATTATCAATCAATTATCAAATTATTTTATTGAAAATAATTTCTCACTTGAGTTACTTTATAAAAAAATGTTTAAAAGCGAACATTTTTTTGATAACTATAACATTAATGTTTTGATAAAAAGTCCTTCTGACTTACTATGCAATTTATTTAATCAATTAAAATTTGAAACATCAGATAATTTTAATCTTGACAATTTTTTTATTTATAAATCTAGGGATATGGGTCAAGAAGTATTAAATCCAGTAGACGTTGCAGGCTGGCAGGGAGATCAATATTGGATATCAACTGGCTCCCTTCCAATGAGATGGGAATTTGTTGATGATTTACTATGGAGATTTTGGCAAAAAGATAAAATACAATATCAAAATTTTTTAAAGAATATCGTTGGAAATAATGATACAAACCCAACTAGCATTGTTAAAAAGGTAATTGATTTTATGTTTTGTGAGTACGATATTAAAGAAGAGGATTTAATTGATGCTGTCGAAGTTTTTAAATCTGATCTTCCTGATATTTATTATGAGGATGGAACTTGGAATATTAATAATTATACAGTTCCACTTCAAACTTATAGATTAATAGGTTTTTTAATTAAATTACCTGAATATCAATTAAAATGAGTGATAGCTACTTAAATTCTGACAAACATAATAAAGAACATTCTCATTGGGACAGGAGAGGTTTTTTGAAGGTATTAGGAATTGCTGGTGCTGGTTCAATTTCATTGGGTAATTCTCATTTGTCTGTTATTAATTCCAGCTTTGTTTCAAACGCTCTTGGAAGTGCAATTTCTGACAGAGTCTTGTTAATGATTAGATTGAAAGGTGGAAATGATGGATTAAACACAATTATCCCTGTTTATGATTTTGATAATTATGTTTCTAAAAGACCATCAATACATATTCCAAAGAATAATCTAGTTAAACTTAACGATGAATTTTCAATTCCAAATCACATGAATTCCTTAACACCCTTTTGGCAAGAGGGAATGATGAAAGTAGTACATGGCGTTGGTTATGAGAATCAAAATTTATCTCATTTTACATCTTCTGATATCTGGGCTACTGGAACAAGAAATAAAGCAGAGATGTCAACGGGCTGGCTTGGAAGATTCTATGATGAAAAATATTTTGATTTTACAACAAATCCACCGGAAAAACCTGTTGCTATACAAATTGGTAGTAATTCCAATATGATTTTTAAAGGTGATCAAAGGTCTTATGCTTTTGCAGTTGCAAATGAAAGAAGATTAGAAAAGGTAGCTGAGAGAGGTGAGTTTTTTTCAACTGCAAATTTACCAGATTGTACTCATGGAGATCAAATTGAGTTCTTAAGAAGAGTTTCAAACACTACATATGACTATGCAGAAGTTATAAGTGAAGCGTTTAATAGTTCAAGTGATTCGGATTCATATACAGATTCAAATTTAGACAAACAACTAAGATTAGTTGCCAGACTAATAAAAGGAGGACTGGGTTCAAAAATCTACATGGTTTCATTAGGTGGTTTTGACACTCATGGTAATCAACCTGATACTCATCAGTCTTTATTAACTCAACTGTCAGATTCCATTAAGACATTTTATAATGATTTAAATTATGATGGTTTTGATTCAAAGGTTTTAACCATGACATTTTCAGAATTTGGAAGAAGAGTAAGAGAAAACGGATCTGAAGGCACTGACCATGGATCTTCAGCACCTGTTATGCTTTTTGGTCCTGCACTTCGCGGTAGTGGTTTTATTGGTGAACACCCAAGTTTATCCAACCTTGACAAAAGAGGAAATATGCAGTATAGTGTTGATTTTAGATCAATTTATCAAACAATTCTTACTAACTGGCTATGTGGGGACTCAAATTACATAAATAATGCTATGTTAGGTGAAAATTATGACCTACTAGGCTTAGGCTTTGCTTGCGATGATAAGGAAATGATTGATTACAATTCATTACTAAATTACCATTATCCACTATATTCGAACAGCAATGTTGATTTAAACCTGAGATTAAAACAAGATCATAATTTAAGTATAAATGTTTTTGATATTTTGGGCAGGCATGTATCTAACATTTACAATGGGAAATTAAACAGAGGTGAACATAGTTTTAATTTAAGCGAAAATCAGTTTAAAAAATTATCAAACGGACAATACTTTTATTCAATTAAGATATCAGGTGGAAAGACTTTGAGCAAATCTTTTGTTGTTAAATAGCAGTAAATATTTTTTCCATTTTTTCATTTTCTTCATCAGCAAGTTCTTTATCAACTAATATTCTACCGCTATATTCATCAGTAATAAACTTTTTTCTTGATGCAATATCTAATTGGACTTGAGGAGGAATAATAAAAAAAGAGCCAGCAGAAGCTCCTCTTTCAACTGGAACAACAGCTAGACCATTTTTTACGCTAGATCTTATTTTTAGATATGATTTTAGCAGTGACTCATCAATTTTAGACTGAAAATCATCTGATTTTTTTAAAAGTTCAACCTCTTCTTTTTCAGTTTCTTTCATTATAGAGTTAAGCTCATTTTTTTTATGTTCTAAATGGGAGCTTCTTTCATCTTTTATCTGATTAGTCTCAGATAGCTTTTCATTTTTTTGTTCAATTTGAGTTTTTAATTCATTAATTTGTTTTTCAGAATATTCAATTTCTAATTCTTGATATTCAATTTCTTTACTTAAAGACTCAAAAGCTCTGTTATTTCTGACATTTTTTTGTTGATCATTATATTTTTTTATCAAAGCCTTAGATTCTTCTATTTTATTTAGCTTTTCCTTGATTTCATTTTGAAATCCATCTAATTCACCCTGTATTTTACTAATCCTTACACTCAAGCCAGAAACTTCATCTTCAAGATCTTTTACTTCAAGTGGAAGTTCACCTCTAACACTTCTTAGTTTATCAATTCGAGAATCAACTAATTGTAAATCATAAAGTGCTCTTAATCTTTCTTCTACGGAGTACTCAACTTTTTTTGCCATTTTTAATAATAATTAACAGGGTTCGTATTTGTATTTGCAATAATGCACGCAAACTTAGGAATTTTTTTCAAAAGATAGTTGTAAATCAGTTCTTTTGTAAACTTTTCACTTTCATAATGTCCAATATCTAAAAGAAGAATCTTATTATTTGCTTTAAAAAAATCATGATATTTTAAATCAGAGGTTATGTAACAATCAATTTTTTTTTCAATAGCATTATTGATACCAAAACTACCAGAGCCACCCAAAACTGCAACCTTTTTAATTCTTTTATTTAAAATCTTACTGTGTCTTATGTGCTTTATATCCATTTGCTTTTTAATATAATTTATAAAATCATGTCCATTGTAGCTATTTTCTATGTAACCATACATTCCCATTCCAATACTTTCATTTAATTTATTAGGTATTAAAAAATTTAAATTTTTAATTTTTAATTTTTGACATATTTTATAATTAACCCCTCTTGAATTATTGTCAAGATTTGTATGAATACAGTATATATTTATATTATTTTTTATTGCTTTAATTATAATTTTTTGAACTATGTTTTCATAATTAATTGATTTTAAAGGTTCAAAAATCAAAGGATGGAAAGTTATTACAAGGTTACATTTTTTTTTAATAGCTTCTTCAATTACTTCTAGTGTAGCATCTAAAGTAATTAATGCCTTGTTAATTTTACTGTTAACATCACCAACGAGAAGTCCAACATTATCAAAATCCTCAGCATGGGATAAAGGTGCCCAATTTTCTAGAATATCTATGATCTTGGATAAATTCATAAAATTTTTTTCAAATATAATTTATATTTTCGTCAAATGTCTATGCTGAGAAAATTGCTTTTTCCGCTTTCATTATTATTTTACATAGTCCAAGTATTTCGTAATTTTCTGTATGATAAAAACATAATAGCTAACTCTAAATTTAATATTCCAATAATCTCTATTGGAAATTTATCTGTAGGTGGAACTGGTAAAACTCCCATGGTAGAGTATTTATTGGCAAAATATATAGAAAAATATAAAGTTGCTATTTTAAGTAGAGGTTATAAAAGAAAATCAAATGGTTTTGTTAAATTAAATGAAAAATCTGATATCAGTTATGTTGGAGATGAACCTTTTATTTTAAAAAAATGTTTTCCAAAAAGCATGGTTTATGTTTCCGAAAATAGAGTTTCAGGAATAAAAAGTATTCTTAAAGATTTTGATTGTGATTTAATTATTTTAGATGATGCATTTCAGCACAGAAGGTTGTCAGTTAACTTAAATATCATACTTACAAATTATTCTAGTCCTTTTTATAACGATTACATTATGCCTGTTGGTAATTTAAGAGAACCAGTCTCTTCATACAAAAGAGCTGATATAATTATTGTTTCTAAATGTCCTGAAAATCTTAGTTCAGATGAAATGGATGAAATTAAATTGAAAATTAAACCAAAAAAAAACCAAAAGTTATTTTTCAGTAAAATTAAATATAAAGACAAAATATTTGGTGATAGAATATTGAAAATAAGTAACCTTATTGGTAAAGAAATTGTTTTGATAACAGGTATTGCTGAAACAAAAAATATTGAAAAATATATTAATGATAAAAAAATAAAATTTAAACATTTAAAATATTCAGATCATCATAATTATTCAAAAAATGATCTTAATCTTATTAAAAAATTATCAAAAAACAAGAATGTATTAACAACAAAAAAAGATTACTATAAATTAAAAGAAAACATAAATAATCTTTTTTATCTTGACATTGAAACTAATTTTCTGAAAGACGAGTTAATATTTCAAGAGGAAATAAATAAATTAATAAATTAATTTATATGTTTCTGCGCTTTATAGGATGATCTTACAAGTGGGCCACTTTCCACATGTATAAAACCTAAGTCAAGTGCTAGTTCTTCATACTTTTTAAAAACCTCAGGTTCTATAAACTTTTTTACTTTAAGATGTTTCTTTGAAGGTTGAAGGTATTGTCCAATTGTTAAAACATCTACTTTTGCAGCTCTTAAGTCTTTGATTGTTTGAATTACTTCATTTTCTTTTTCACCAAAACCTAACATAAGACCAGATTTTGTCCTATTAACTCCACTGTTTTTTAAATATTCAAGAACTTTTAGACTTCTAGAATATCTAGCTTGAATTCTAACTTCCCTTGTCAACCTTTCAACTGTTTCAATATTATGTGAAATAACTTCAGGCTTGACTTTAATAATTCTATCAATATGTTTTTCAATTCCTTGAAAATCAGGTATGAGTGTTTCCATTGTAATACCGGGATTAAGCCTTCTAATACTTTTAACAGTTTCAGACCATATTATAGATCCCTGATCTGCTAAATCATCTCTGTCAACAGATGTAATAACTGCATGTTTAATTTTCATTAAAGAAATAGATTTTGCCACTTTTTCAGGTTCTTCCCAATCAACAGTTTCTGGTCTTCCGGTTTTTACACCACAAAATCCACAGGATCTGGTACAAATATTTCCCAAAATCATAAATGTTGCAGTACCCTCACCCCAACATTCACCCATATTAGGACAACTTCCCGATGAACATATTGTATTTAATTTGTATTTATCAACTAGTGATCTTAAATTAGAATAATTTCTGCCAACAGGTAATTTGACTCTAATCCATTCTGGCTTCTTTCTGAAAATTTTTTTGCTATTTAATGAATCAGATTTCTTAGCTGACTTAACAATATTTAATAATTGAGCTTCCAATATTTTTGTAGTACAACAAATATACCACTATAAAATTATTTTAGATTAAAGTTATGTACCAAATAGAAAAAAATAATAAAAATATAATTCCAGAAATACAATAAATGTTCATCCACTTAGATAATTTATATTTTTTTGGAATGAAACTACTTGACATTAGAATATAATTAATAATTGCATAAAAGGGTGCTGTTAAAAATGACAGAACTGTTGCTATTTTAACAAGCGTACCCATCTCAGACATAAAAAATATAAAAATAATAACTGTACCAAATGCTAAAATTGTAATCCAGCTATTGTAATCATTAAATCTTTTAAATTTTAGAAGATCAATTGTCTTACTCATGGCTCTTGGAGAGGCATCCAAACATGTTATAGTTGTACTGAACATTGTTGTAAATGCAGCTATTGCAATAAATATCATCATACCTTTTCCAAGATTAGACGTATATAGATTAATTAACTGTGAAGCAAAAACTGCCCCTGATTCAGAAAATTTATCGCCAGACCCGTACATAACATAAGCACCCAATCCTAAGAAACTCAAACCTAAAAAAATAGTTATTATGTATCCAACATTAAAATCAAATTTAGCTGTGGTATAATTTGATTTCTTTTCAATTTTAATTTTTTCATTTGTCCATATTGACTGCCAAATTGAAATATCAAGTGGAGCAGGCATCCAACCCATGAATGCAGCTAAAAAAATAATTCCCTCAGAATTTTTTGGAATAACTTGATCATAATCAAAAATTATCTCATTATTTAATGATGATGAAACAAGTGCTATAAAGGTTGATATAGCAAGTATCATAATAATAAACTTCATTAAATTATCTAACAATTTATATTTACCAATCATTAGTATTAAATATGAAAAAACAATGATCATAAAAGCCCAATAAGTGATGTTGTCAGTTATACCAAAAAGTTCAATAGCTAGTCCAGCTGTTACAATTGTTACAGCAGCCTGAATTGTAAATATTGTTACTAATGATAATCCAAAATAGATTAATAAAATACTCTTACTTATTTTTAAGTATCCATCTAACATAGTTTCACCAGTTGCATAAGTATATTTAGTTCCAAACAAGAAAAAAGGATATTTAAAAAAATTGCACAATATTAGAACCCAAGTCAAACCAAAACCAAATTCTGCTCCAGCTTTTGTTGATTGTACCAAATGAGAAACTCCAATAGCAGCACCTGCAAAAAGTAATCCAGGTCCTAATTTATTTATAAATTTTTTCACTTTAATTCTAGTATTTCACTTAAAATTTTTTTTGCCCTGTAGATTTTTATTTTCACTGTATTTACAGGTTGATTAATCTTTTTGGAAATCTGACTAATGGTTAAATCTTCAATATATTTTAATTTTATTATTTCCTTATACATTGGCTTTAATTCTTCAATTTTTTCATTTA
The DNA here is from genome assembly GCA_902522775.1 of uncultured Bacteroidota bacterium. Lineage (GTDB taxonomy): Bacteria > Bacteroidota > Bacteroidia > Flavobacteriales > Flavobacteriaceae > Eutrophosalina. The sequence goes on from CABYWQ010000001.1 coordinate 10,585, forward strand.
AGTGAATGAATTTTTCTTTGTTAATAAGTTCTTGTTCTGGATTAGTATTATTTTTGAAGCCTACAAAATTAATATTATCAATATTTTCAAATCTTAACTTTTTCTTTTTAAAATGGTCATTTAATTGATTTTTAGCTATTGAAATAATCCAAGTTTTAAATTTATATTTTTTATCAAAAAGATCAATTTTTTCAAATGCTTTTGAGAATGATTGAATTGTAATTTCTTCTGAGAGAAAGTCATCATTAGTCTTTTTTAATAAAAAGTTATGGACATAATTCCAATTGTGATTTAATAAATCATCAAATGACAAATTAGTTTTTTTCAAAATGAGGGTATAATTAATTTAGATTAACTGAAGGTTTTTTACACTCTTTTTCCTCAGGGAGTTTTCCACAAATTCCACATGGTTTATTTACATTATTTAGAAATGGACTATTACTTGCACAAGTTCCGGAAAACTTTCCATCTTTTTTTAAAACTATTTTTATAGAAATACCAACAAATGCCAAAGCTAATAATGCAACAGTAATAATATAAATTTCCATCTTTTAAACAACAGTAACTTCTTCCTCAAGCAAGATATCAAATTTTTTATAAACACTTTCTTTTATTCTTTGAGAAAAACTAAAAATGTCAATACCTTTTGCATTACCTAAATTAATAATAACTAAAGATTGATTCTTATGAACACCAACGTTATTAAACTTTGTTTTTTTGAATCCACACATTTCAATTAACCATGCAGCTGGAACTTTAATTAAATTGTGATTAACTTCGTAATATGGTATATCATCAAACTTAGAACATAATCTCTCTAATTTTTTATTATTAATAATAGGATTTTTGAAAAAACTCCCAGCATTCCCCAATTCATTATAATCAGGAAGTTTTTTTTCTCTTATTTCTTTTACAATTTGAGCTATATCTTTTATTGATGGTTGAGATATTTGTCTTTTTTTTAATGCAGACAAAACTGAACTGTAATCTGATATTATTTTATGATTGCTTTTTTTTAAAATAAAATTGACCTTAGTTATTGCAAATTCATTTTTTAATTCTTTTTTAAATATTGACGATCTATATCCAAAATCACAATCAGGATTTTTGAATGTTTTTTTCTCTAAATTTTTTATAAATATTCCTTCACAACTATGAATAACATCATTTACTTCTTTTCCATATGCACCAATATTTTGGATTGGAGCACTACCAACATTTCCAGGTATTAGAACTAAATTTTCAATACCACCAAAGTTTTTATTTACACACCACCACACGAATTCATCCCAATTTACACCAGCACCAACTGATATCAAGACTTCATCATCTTTTTCGTGGAATATTTCAATTCCTTGAATTTGTATCTTAAATATTGGTATAGATATAAATTTACTTTTCAATAAAATGTTGGTACCACCGCCAAGAATAATTTTTTCTTGCTGTCTAATATTGTAATCAATTGTATGAAAATCATTAATTGAGTTAATTAAAAATAATTTAGATGAGTAGGATTCAACTCCAAAAGAATTTAGTTCTTTAAGTGAGTATTTCAAAGATTATATTTTTTTTTATCACCATCTTCTTCTTCTTCTTCTTCTTCTTCTTCAAGGACTTCCCCTTTAATTCTTAGAACGACATTTGAATTAATTGCATTAGAGCTGACACTGATAGCTTTAATGAAAACACCAATTCTTTTTGTATCGTATTCTACTTCAATTTCCGCAGACTCACCAGGTTTAATTGGTTGATCAGGCTTTTTAGGAACAGTACAGCCACATGATGAGGATATTCTATTAAAAACCAAAGGAGCTTCGCCAATATTGGTGAATTTAAATATTCTTTTACCATCAGAGTCATATTCAATTTCACCATAATCTATTAAATTTTCTTCAAATTTTATTTCTGCTTTTTTTTCTTGACTGAAAGCTAAAAAACATATAAATAAAGTAATAATGGATAAAACCTTATATTTCATATTGTTATAATTATTAATAAAAATAATTATTTAATATTCTAATACAAAAAAATAGGTTCTCTTTTAAATATCTGTTCAGTTAGTTACTTTTGCTTAAAATATTGCAATGATTACTGGAAAAGCTTATAAACCTAAAGATGTTGAAGAGAAATGGCTTGCTAAATGGAAGAAAAATAATAGATATTCTTCTCAACCTAATAATAAAAGTCCGTATACCATTGTAATACCTCCTCCTAATGTAACTGGAATTTTACACATGGGGCATATGTTAAATAATACTATTCAAGATATTCTGATTAGAAAAGCCAGGTTAGATGGATTTAATGCTTGTTGGGTCCCTGGAACTGATCATGCATCTATAGCAACTGAAGCTAAGGTTGTCAAAATGCTAAAGGAAAAAAATATAAATAAGCATGAGATATCAAGATCAGAATTTATAGATCATGCATGGGAATGGACTAATAAGCATGGTGGGATCATAATTGATCAGTTAAAAAGAATTGGGTGTTCATGTGATTGGACTAGAACTAAATTTACTCTCGATGATGACTTATCAGAATCTGTAATTGAAATGTTTATAAAATTATTTAAAGATGGTTTAATTTACAGGGATAAAAGAATAGTTAATTGGGATCCTGAGGCAAAAACTACCCTTTCGAATGAGGAAGTGATTTATGTTGAAAAGGATTCAAAATTATTTTTTCTAAAATATAAAATTCAAGATTCTGATGAATATATTAGTGTCGCAACTACAAGACCTGAAACAATATTTGGTGATTCAGCAATAGCGATTAATCCAAATGATAAAAGATATAAAAAACTAAAGGGAAGTAAAGTAATTATTCCAATTGTAAATCGCTTGATACCAATAGTTTTCGATGAAATGGTAGAAAAAGATTTTGGAACAGGATGCCTTAAAGTAACGCCAGCACATAGTGAAAAAGATTTTTCTATTGGTATTAAACATAAACTTGAATCTATTAATATTTTTAATGACGATGCAACATTAAATAAAAATGGCCAACACTACAACGGATTAGATAGGTTTTTAGCTAGAAAAAAAATAGTTGCCGAATTGGATGAAAAAAAATTACTATTAGACACTAAAAAATATAAAAATAAATTATCTATTTCTGAAAGAACCTCATGTGTAGTTGAACCTAAACTATCAATTCAATGGTTTCTCAAAATGGATTTATTGTCTAAACCAGCTCTTGATGCTGTTATTAATGATGAAATCAAATTTTATCCAAAGAAATATGTAAATACATATAAACATTGGATGCAGAACATCAGAGATTGGAATATTTCAAGGCAATTATATTGGGGCCACAGAATTCCCGTGTATTATTGTAATAAGAATAAGTCTAAATATGTTGTAGCAAAATCAAGAAATGAAGCTATTGAAGAGTTTAAAAAAATAGATTCAAATATTGATACAAGAGAAATTTTTCAAGAAAATGATGTGCTTGATACATGGTTTTCATCATGGCTATGGCCGATAAGTGTTTTTGATGGGGTTAGAAAACCTGTAAATAATGATGTCAATTATTATTACCCGACTTCAACAATTGTAACTGGTCCTGATATTATTTTTTTCTGGATTGCGAGAATGGTAATCAGTGGATTATATCTAAGGAACGAAAAACCTTTTGAAAATGTTTACTTTACAGGTATTGTAAGAGATAATAAAGGAAAAAAAATGTCAAAGCAGCTAGGTAATTCACCTGATCCGATCGAATTAATTGAAAAATATGGTGCAGATAGTGTTAGGGTTGGACTACTTTTTTCTGCACCTGCAGGCAATGATTTATTATTTGATGAATCGTTATGTATTCAGGGTAGAAATTTTACAAATAAATTATGGAACGCTTTTAGATTATTTGAAACTTTTAAAGTCTCTGGTGAACTTGATCAAAAAGATAGTACGATTCAAGCTATCAAATGGTTTGAATCAAAATATAACCTCAAAGTCAATAAAATTAATCGATGTTTTAAAAATTTTAAAATATCTGAGGCTCTAATGATAATATATAAGTTAGTTTGGGATGATTTTTGTTCAATTTTTCTAGAGATAGTAAAGCCAAAATTTGGTAATGAACTTTCACAAGAATCATCACTTGTAATAAAATCATATTTTAATAAAATTTTGGTTTTAATTCATCCCTTTATGCCTTTCATAAGCGAAGAATTATTCGCAAAACTAAATATAAAAAAGGAGATAATCTCTGAGAATTTAATTTGGCCAAAATCAGGCTCCATTGATAACAGTTTTTTACGCGATTTTGATGATCTTATTCTTATAGTATCCAAAGTAAGAAATTTTAAAAAGCAGAAGAATATTAGTTTTAAAGATGAATTATCAATTTTTCATCAGAATAAAAACATAAATGAAAGTCTTTCATCAGTTTTTAAAAAACTAACAAACTGTAAATTGATTTTTTCTGAAGATGTAGATTCTAAAGATTTAAGTACCATTGTTGTAGGAAAATATAAATATATTGTGGACTTCAATCAGGATTCAACAGAAGATGATATAATTGAACTTAGAAAAGCTTTGGATTATAATTTAGGCTTTAAGGATATAATTGAAAAAAAATTATCAAACTCTAAATTTATTAAAAACGCACCTGATAATGTTATCCAAGGTGAAAGAAATAAATTAGACGATGTTTTGAAAAAAATTGAAATTATTAAACAAACAATTTCTAAAAAAAATTAAGTTGCTATTATTGTTTCTCCTCCTCTAACTTTTTCATTTAATTTTACATTAATTTTACAATTAACTGGCAGGAAAATGTCAACTCTTGAACCAAATTTTATAAATCCTGCATCTTCACCTTGAGTTACAACATCGTTAACATTTGCATAATTAACAATCCTTCTTGCTAAAGCCCCTGCAATCTGTCGATATAAAACATTTCCAAAATTATCAGTTTCTAATACAATAGTTGTTCTTTCATTTTTTTCGGAGGATTTTGGATGCCATGCAACTAAATATTCACCTGGATGATATTTACTAAAAATCACTTTCCCACAAATAGGATATCTTGTAACATGAACATCAATTGGTGACATAAAAATTGAAACCTGAATTCTTTCATCTTTAAAAAATTCGTTTTCAAAAACTTTTTCGATAATCACAATTTTTCCATCTACAGGTGACAAGATGTGACCTTTATTTATTTTAGTATTTCTTTGCGGATTTCTAAAAAATTGAAGAATTAATACTAAAATACTTAGTGATAATAATTGTGCAAAAGTTATAACTAAACTTTCATCAAAAATGTACTCAAGAAGGACAATATCGATGACTGTTACACCTAAAAAAATTAAAATTATTTTATGACCTTCCTTGTGAAACATTTAAAAATTTAAAAAATTAAAAGAATACATTAGATATAGAAATGGGGCACTAAAAATAAGACTATCCAAACGATCATAAATTCCACCATGACTTTTTAAAATTTTTCCACTGTCCTTGATTCCTGATTGTCTTTTGAACTTTGACTCAATAAGATCTCCAATTGAACCTAAAAAAGCCGTAAAAAGCCCTATTAATGAAAGTTCCAATAGATTATCATAATCTGTCATAATACCAAAAATCAATGAAATTATTAAAGCAAAAAATAAACTTGCTATTAATCCCTCAATAGTTTTTTTTGGAGAAATAGATTTCATCAGTTTCCTTTTTCCAAATTTAATTCCAATTAAATATCCAGCAGAGTCAGATGACCAAATAACCACAAGTAAAAAGAGTATTTTTAATGGGTTATAATTATTTTGTGAAAAAGGTAATTGAAACAGGAAGTATAATGATAATATAACATGAAATATTAATATTAGGAATAAAATTTTTTTTTTGAATTTAAAAGATTTATTTAGAATTAAATTAAAAAACAAATAAAGATTTATTATCAAAGTCATAGCTAACAAAATATTTGAAAGTGTACTTTCATTTTCTAAAAAAAAAACTAACATTAAATATGTAGTTAAACCTATAAATGAATTATAAAAATTAAGCTTTGAAATTCTTATAAATTCTAAAATTACCAAACTAGTCAAAACAATTCCAAGTCCTAAAAAAACCTCATCGTTGTAAAAAAGTGAAAATAAAAATATTGATGAATAAATTATTGCAATAAAACTTCTGTTAACAAAATTTGTCATCTTACAAATCCTCAAGCAATATTAAATAAAGGTTCTTCGAGCTTGTTCCATATGTGAGAAAATTTAATTTTTCATTCTCTTCACAATTGAAGTTTTTTATAGATGTAATATTTGAAGGCAGATTATTTGAATATTTAATTCTTATTCCCTCAAGACCTTTGCTCACTGTCTCAGATAATTGACTAGTTTTTGCTAATACAATAATATTTATAGGAATATCTTTTATTTTATAAGATTTTATTTGATGAGCACTTACCAAAATACTTCCATCCTTTGCAACTAGAAATTCACATCCAGTAATTAAAAGATTTGAATTCAAGTTGGTTTTATTAGTCTCAAAATTTATATCATTAAAAAAGTCATTGATTAGATTTTTTTTAAAGCAAAGTATAGTTTTTTTATTCCAATTATTTTCATCCAAAATCTTTTGAAAAAAATCATTACATTCTTCACGCGTAGATGCATAGAGAAACTTACCTCCATTTTCACTAAAGTTTTTAGTAAATCGTTCTTCAATATATTCATCTTTTTTAGGTAAGTATTTGTAATCTAACTCTTTTTCCTTTGTTTCATCTTCATTTTTTTTATTTCTGAAAAATGATTTAAAAAAGTTTTTCAATTGGATAGTTTTGTATAAATATAAATTATACATTCCAAAAAACAAGGGTGATTCAAAATATTACTTTTTTACTTTTACTTCTTGAAAGGGTCTTTCACCAAAAATTCTAATAAGATCTTCTTTAAAAATAACTTCTTTATCTAATAAATAATCTGCAAGTTCTGTCAACTTCTTTTTGTGCTTTTTTAGAAGTGTAATTGCTCTTTTGAATTGGGTTTCAACAATATTTGAAATTTCTTTATCAATTATTTGAGCAGTAGTGTCACTGTAGGGTTTAGTAAAATTATAATCATTCTGCCCGCTGGAATCATAGTAAGTTAAATTTCCAATTTTATCATTTAAACCGTAAACAGTTACCATAGACCTAGCTTGTTTTGTGACTTTTTCTAAGTCGCTTAAAGCTCCAGTTGAAATTTTATCAAAAATAACTTTCTCTGCTGCTCGTCCACCAAGAGCTGCACACATTTCGTCGAGAATTTGTTCAGTACTTACAATTTGTCTCTCTTCCGGTAAATACCAAGCTGCGCCCAAGGACCTTCCTCTTGGAACAATTGTGACTTTAACTAAAGGAGCAGCATGTTCCAACATCCAACTAACCGTAGCATGTCCAGCTTCGTGAAATGCTATTGTCTTTTTTTCTTTAGGTGAAATAATCTTATTTTTCTTTTCTAAGCCTCCAATTATTCTATCAACAGCATCTAGAAAATCTTGTCTTCCGACGGATTTTTTTGATTTTCTAGCGGCTATTAATGCTGCTTCATTACATACATTAGCTATATCTGCTCCTGAAAAACCGGGTGTTTGCTTCGCTAAAAATTCAACATCTAAACCTTTTTCTTTTTTAAGAGGCTTAAGGTGAACTTCAAATATTTCTTTTCTCTCTCTTACATCAGGTAGGTCAACATAAATCTGTCTATCAAATCTTCCGGCTCTCATTAATGCTTTGTCCAAAACATCTGCTCGATTGGTTGCTGCCATAACTATTACATTTGTATTAGTTCCAAAACCATCCATTTCAGTCAGAAGTTGATTTAGTGTGTTTTCCCTTTCATCATTTGAACCAGTAATATTGCTTTTTCCTCTAGCTCTTCCTATTGCATCAATTTCGTCAATAAAAATTATTGAAGGAGATTTATCCTTAGCTTGTTTAAATAAATCTCTAACTCTAGATGCACCAACACCCACAAACATCTCAACAAAGTCGGAACCGGAAAGAGAAAAAAATGGAACTTTAGCTTCACCAGCAACAGCTTTGGCTAGTAAGGTTTTTCCTGTTCCTGGTAAACCAACTAACAAAGCACCTTTGGGAATTTTACCACCAAGTTTTGTATATTTTGTAGGATTTTTTAAAAAATCAACAATTTCTTTAACTTCTTCCTTTGCACCTTCAAGACCTGCAACATCTTTAAAATTAACTTTTAAATCATTTCTTTCATCGAATAATTTAGCCTTTGATTTTCCAATACTAAATATTTGAGAACCACCGCCAGCTCCACCACCAGACATCCTTCTCATAAAAAAAATCCAAAGGCCAACCAATATAATTAGCGGAAGAAACCCAATTATAACATCTAACCATTTACTTTCCACTGTCTTAAATTCATAATTGAATAATATTCCATTAGATTCAGCTTCTTCAAGTCTTCTTTGAAATAATTCTAAGTCACCAACTTCAAATGTATAATGAGGACCAATAATATTTCTTTGACCTAAGAAATTAGTTTTTGATACATCTTTATGAACCTCATTTAAAAGTGCATTATCAGTTAAGGTAACTTCTGCTAAAGTTTTATTTAATATTGTAATTTTAGATACTTCGCTCGAATTTAGGTATTTTTCAAAAGTTGAAATATTTATTTTTTTTGTGCTTTTGAAATTATCACTATTTCCAACATATGTAAATATTATAAAGATTGAAATGATTAGTCCATACATCCAATAAGATGTATTTTTTGTTTGATTTGTGTTTTTTTTCTTATTCATTTGCGTTGTCTAATCTAATAATTTTTGCGTCAGCCCACAACTCTTCAAGGTTGTAAACCTCTCTAAATTCTTTTTTAAAAATATGAACTACTACATCAAGGTAGTCAAGTAAAACCCAGTTTTTTTTTTCAAGCCCCTCAATTTTAAAAGGTTTCTCTTTAATATTTTTACTCAAAGTTCTTTTGATAGAATTTGAAATTGCGTTAACCTGAGTACTTGATTTACAGTCACATATAACAAAATATTTACAAACTATATTTTCAAGCTCAGTAAAATCTAATACACAAATATTTTCACCTTTAACATTTTCAATACCTTTAATAATATTTGTAACAGTAATATCTGTACTTTGCATTAAAATTATTTACAGATGAAATTAATCAAACTTAATGCCATCGATTCCACAAATGAATATATTAAAAAAAATAGAGATGTTTTTTGTCAAAATGAATTGTGTGCATTAACTTTTAATCAAACTGACGGTAATGGTCAAAGAGGAAATAAGTGGTTTTCCGAACCCCAAAAAAACATTTGTATTTCTTTCTTTTATAGAGACTTAAACATTAATTCAAATGAACAATTCAAGTTAAATATGTTGGTCAGTTTAAAAATAGTCAAAATATTTAAAAAATTTGAGATTAATAATTTGAAAATTAAATGGCCAAACGACATTTTGGCAGATAAAAAAAAAATATCTGGAATTTTAATTGAATCTTTTCTAAAAAATAAGAAAATTAGAGATGTTATAATTGGATTTGGAATTAATGTCAATCAACATGATTTTGGAGATTTGAAAAATGCTACATCCTTTTTTCTACAAAAAAAAATATATGGAGATTTAAATTTAATTTCTAATGATATAATTGATGAGTTTTCTGATTTTAAATATGAAATTTTAAATTATACAAAATCTAAATTAAAGAATGAGTACTTAAAATTATTACACGGTTTAAATAAGCTAATTAAATTTAAAATTAACGGAAATATTCAAAATGCTGAAATTGTTGATATCAAAGAAACAGGTGAATTAGTTCTAAAAATTAAAGGAATTAAAAAAGAATTTAAAAATCAAGAGCTAGTTTACATTAACTAAAGTCAATTTTATCAAGTTTTGAAATTATTTCTTGAGTAAATTTATCGATGGGATTTTTTACCATCATTTCAATCATCGAAGAAAAATTTCCCAAAAAATCCATCTTAATTTTTGATTTTGAATTATCAATTTTTTCAACAAAAAATTCAAATGAAAAGTCCATTTTTGGGTTAGATGAAACAAGTTTAACTTTTTCTTGATTATCATATAATTCAAGCTTTAAGTTTATTTTTGGCAAACTACCAATCTTCGCACTAAATTTCTCATTGTCAAGAATAGTAAAATCCTTAATATCATTGCCTAGTATTTTTTCAAAATTATAAACATTTGAAATGAAATTATAAATTTTTTTCGATGTAAAATTTAATTTGTTTGTTTCCTTCGTTAATTTCATTTTAATATTTCCATTTCTTAGGATCTTCCTTCCAGCTTAAAAGCATATTTATCTCATTTTCATCAATTTTTTTCATATTTACAGCTTCTTTAATTAAGTAATCATAAGAACTTAATGAATAGTTAATAATTTTTTCATTTTTAAAATTATTTACAGCTTCATCAAAACCATATGTAAAAATACTAACTAGTCCTAAAAGTTCTAATTGGTTTTCAATAATAGAATTACATGCTTTTAAACTACTCATTCCAGTACTAATTAAATCTTCTATAACTATAACTTTTTGACCCTTAATAAAACCACCTTCAATACTGTTCTTTCTTCCATGTTGCTTTTTACTTGATCTAATGTAAATAAATGGTTTGTTAAGCTGTTGAGCAACCATCATTCCGATGCCAATCGCACCGGTTGCTACGCCCGCAATTACTTCAGTTCTTTTAAATTCTTTATTTATTAAAACACAAAGTTCATTACAAATATATTTTCTAGTTTTAATTTCTGATAAAATCAATCGATTATCACAATAAATAGGAGAATTGATTCCTGAAGCCCATGTAAATGGATTTTTTGGATTCAATTTTATTGCATTAATTTGTAGAAGTTTCTTAGAGGTTTCTATTGCTGTTTGATCATTTAAAATCACATAACAAATGTATAAAGTTTTTGCTAACCGTCTTCCGATTATTTTAACATCAAAAAAAAAGTATTTAATTTATAGTAATACTTTTTTACTTTCCAGTTTAAATATTGATGAGATTTTAAAAAAAACTAGAAAGCATAAAAAAATTTATCTTTTTTATCCTAAAAAAAAAGAGTTATTAAGTCAGTTTAAGAAAAAAATTAAAACTATTAACGCTGCTGGGGGAATTGTTAATAATAAGAAAAATGAGATGTTATTTATATTTAGAAGAGGAAAATGGGATTTGCCAAAAGGCAAATCCGATGTTGGTGAGACAAATAAACAAACTGCTCTGAGAGAGGTTATTGAAGAAACAGGAATTAAAGAATTGGTGATTAAAAATTTTTTTAAAACCACATTTCATCTAGTTCGAAATAATGGAAAGTACTTTTTAAAAGAAACAACATGGTTTCTGATGTATTCGAATTATCAAGGTAAATTACATCCTCAAGTTGAGGAAGGAATCAAATCTGTTAAATGGAAAAATATTAAACAAATAAATAAGATTAAAGAAAAAACATTTAAAAATATTTCAATTATTTTGAATGATTTTTTAAAAGAATTTCATAAATAGTTTTAGGAACTAAATTTTTGTAATCCCCGTTGTTAAGAATTAATTCTCTAACAATTGAGCTGCTTATAAAAGAAGTCTTAGCAGATGTAAGTAAAAAAATAGTTTCGATCTTAGATAGCATTCTGTTTGTTCTTGCAATAGCTTTTTCAAACTCAAAATCTCCAGTATTTCTGACTCCTCTAACAATAAAGTTTGCGCTTTCATCATTACAAAAATCAATTGTTAATCCTTTATAACTTTTTACAGAAACCTTTTGATTACCATGAATAACGCTTTTAATATGTTCAATTCTTTCATCCACATTAAACATTGTTTTTTTATTACCATTTAATCCAATTCCAATAACTACTTCATCAAAAATTGTTATACTTCTTTTTAGAATATCTTGATGCCCTTTTGTGAATGGATCAAAAGTTCCTGGAAATATGGCTTTTCTCATTCAAGTAAATTTAAATTATTTTATAGAATTTTCTATTATTTCAGTAAATAGATCTTTTAAATTAAAATTATTCAATACAACTTGTTTTGGAAAAATACTTTGATTAGTCATGCCTGGAATAGTGTTAATTTCTAGAAAAAATGGGGTTTTATCTTCAACTATAAAATCTATTCTTGAAAACCCTGGAATTTTTAAAATTCCACAAATTTTTTCAGCATTATTTTTTAGTAGGCTCTCCAGTTTTGTATCAATTTTTGCTGGAGTGAAATCTTTATGTTTTCCCTGATATTTAGCCTGATAATCAAAAAAATCATTTTCAGAAATTAACTCTGTAACACCTAATGATTGAATTTTACCAAGATTGTTAATAACACCAACCGAAAATTCCCTTCCATTAATATATCTTTCTATTATTATTTCATTATCAATTTTAAAAACATCTTGAATGTATTTATTGATTTCATCTTCATTATATGCCTTGTATACGCCAAAACTACTTCCCGAGTTATTGGCTTTTACAAACATTGGAAAATTTAAATCGTTTATAATATTTTTTAAATCATAATTTTCATTTCTTTCAATCAAGTGAGATTTTGCTGTTTTGATTGAAAAATTAGAAAGATAATCTATACACTTTTTTTTATTAAATGTAAGTTTTGCAATTTCAGAGTTTGGACCAGTAAATTTTATATTTAAATTTTCAAAATATTTTTGAATAACACCATTTTCACCTGGGTCACCATGTATCATATTAAAAATTAAATCAAAATTTATAATTGTATCATTAATTAAAACAGTGAAATTGTCTTTATTTATATTGTATTCATTGTTTAATTGATCAACATGAATCCATTTAGTTTTCTTTACAACTACTTTGTAAATATTATATCGATTTTTATCAATTTTTTTTATGACATTATCACCACTTTTAATAGATATGTCATATTCAAGTGAATATCCACCCATAACAACAGCGATATTTTTTTTCATGAATTTTGATTATTACGGAAGCTAAAGATACTTATTTATCTATATTTGTTAACAAAGTTTTAAAATGAAATTCTTTTACAGTAAAGCTTTTATTAAGCAAATTTTTTTAGCTACAATAATCTTTGCACTAATAGTTTTGTTTTCAATAATTTTTTTATTTTTTTACACTAATCAAACTAGTAAAGTTTTAGTTCCTAATTTGATTGGTTACAACATGGATGATGTTGATCAAATTATTAAAAAAACTAAGCTCAGGTATGAAGTTATTGATTCATCTTTTTTTAATCCAGATTTTAAAAAAAAATCTGTAATTGAGCAAATACCACAACCTTCTCAAAAAGTAAAAAAAAATAGAAAAATATATTTAACAATTAATCCATCAGGTTATGGAAATGTTGTTCTCCCAAATTTAATTCAACTAACAAAGAGAAATGCTGAATCAACTCTGTTAGCTCTCGAATTAGAAATTGGTGAAATTTCTTACGAAGATAATATTGGAAAAGATATGGTGCTAAAAGTTTTATATATGGATTCAGAAATTAATGAGGGTCATATTATTCCAAAAAAATCAAAAATTGATTTTGTATTAGGAAATGGATTAAAAAAATAAAAATTGCAAGATTTTGAATTAAATGATGAGCTTTATGAACACTTTTCTTTTAAAGTGGATAAGGGTCAAGAGCCATTAAGAATTGATAAATTCTTAATGAATAGAATTGAAAACGCTTCAAGAAACAAAATACAATTAGCTGCGAAAAATGGATCCATCAAAGTCAATAATATTTCGGTAAAACAAAATTACAGGGTTAAACCGAGGGACGAAATAAAAGTAATGTTTTCTTATCCGCCATTCGAAAATCTTCTAAAACCTGAAAAAATTGATTTTCAAATTATTTATGAAGACAGAGATCTTCTAGTTATTAATAAACCTCCAAATCTAGTTGTTCATCCTGGCCATGGAAATTATTCAGGAACTTTGTTAAACGGTATCCTATACCATGTTAAAGATTTACCTGAAAATAATAGTGGAAGACCTGGACTAGTACATAGAATTGACAAAGATACAAGTGGTCTATTGGTAGTAGCGAAGTCTGAAATTGCAATGAGAAATTTATCTGAGCAGTTTTTTCTAAAACAAACAAAAAGAAATTATATTGCCTTGGTTTGGGGAAGTTTTAAAAATAAATCAGGTTCTGTAAATAATTATATTGGAAGAGATAAGAAAAATAGAATGATAATGTCTGTTAGTGATGATAAAGATCACGGTAAAAATGCCATCACGCATTATAAAGTATTGGAAGATTTAAATTATGTCAGTTTATTAGAATGTAGATTAGAAACTGGAAGAACTCATCAGATTAGAGCACACATGAAATACCTCGGAAATCCAATTTTTAATGATGAAAGGTACGGTGGAAATAAAATTTTAAAAGGAACAATTTTCACAAAGTATAAACAGTTTGTTGAAAATTGTTTTAAATTATTACCTAGACAGGCACTACATGCTAAGAGTATTGGATTCAATCACCCTAGATCAAACAAAATAATGAGTTTTGAAAGTGAATTGCCAAATGATATACAATTGTGTTTGGAAAAATGGAAAAATTATTCAAAAAATAATTAATTTTAAATATGAAAATTTTAATATCACCTGCTAAATCTCTTGATTTTAAAAGTGAAATAGGTAGCTTTAAATGTACACAACCAAAATTTTTAAGTAAAACTCAAATAATTAATAGTTTCCTAAAAGAGAAAACACCAAATGACTTAAAAAAAATTCAAAATATCTCAGAAAAATTAGCTGATTTGAATTGGACTAGAAACAATGATTTCAATTTAAATCATAATTATAAAAATTCTAGACCAGCATTGTTTGCTTTTAATGGAGATGTTTATGATGGAATTGATGCTAAATCACTTTCTTCTGGCAATGTTAATAACCTACAAAACCAGCTTAGAATTTTATCTGGTTTATATGGTATGCTTAAACCTTTGGATTTTATTCAACCATACAGACTTGAGATGGGCACAAAATTATCCTTTAATGGATCAAAAAATCTTTATGAGTTCTGGTCAGATATTATTACAAATGAACTTGTTAATGAAACTAAAAATGATTCACTAATAATAAATCTTGCAAGCAACGAATATTTCAATGTATTGAACAAAAATGCTTTTGAATCAAAAATAATTACACCAGTTTTTAAAGATTTTAAAAACGGCAATTTTAAAATTATTTCATTTTATGCAAAAAAAGCTAGAGGATTAATGGTAAGATATATTATCGATAATGAAGTTGAAAGCATTGATAAATTATTATCATTTAATTCATCAGGTTACTCATACAGTGAAAATCTTACAGAAGACAAAAATAAACCTGTATTTGTTAGATAATTTAATTGAATTTTACATTTAACTAATAAACATTTTAAAATAAGTTTTATCACCTAAGTATTTTGGTCAAATACCAAATCCTATAATAATTCAATTTTAACATATCAAATAATCATAAAATGTAATATTTCATTGCATAAATTATATAGTTGATAATATTTATCACAAATTGAGTCCACAATTAATTTTCCAGAGATGGAATTAATAACTTATAAGAACTAAAAATGAAGTTAGTTCAAAATTATAGTCAGTACCCTGAAATGTTCGACGAAATGTTTGATAAAAAGGGTATCACAAGGGATATTTATAAAAACTTTGAAAAATTCCTTAATAAATCCTCCGTAAAAAATCTAAATAGTATGAAAGATTTTGCTCAACAATTTTTTATGAATCAAGGGGTCACTTTTACAGTTTATGATAACGATGAAGGTGTTGAGAAAATTTTCCCTTTTGATATAATCCCAAGAATAATTTCATATTCTGACTGGAAAATTATTGAAAGTGGAATAAAGCAAAGAATAAAAGCTTTAAACTTGTTTATAAAAGACATTTATCATGAGCAATTTATATTAAATGATAACATTATTCCAGCTGAATTAATAATATCTAATCCCAATTATCTAAGAGAAATGAGAAATATCAATGTTCCAAATGATATTTATACACATATTTCAGGAATAGATTTGATTCGAAATGAGGAAGGTAAGTTTTTTGTTTTAGAAGATAATTTAAGAACTCCTTCAGGCGTAAGTTATATGTTGGAAAACCGTGAAATTACAAGAAGATTATACCCTGAAATGATTCCGCGTGAAAAAGTTCAACCGATTAGTGATTATCCAAACTTGTTATACAATAAGTTAAAATCTTTATCAAATAAAAAAAATCCTGTTGTAGTTATGTTAACTCCCGGTTTATATAATTCTGCTTATTACGAACATACTGCTTTAGCTAGATTAATGGGAGTCGAGCTTGTTGAGGGTAGCGATTTACTAGTCGATAACCATTATGTTTTTATGAAAACTGCTGGTGGTTTGAAAACAGTTGATGTTATTTACAGACGTATTGATGACGATTTTTTAGATCCATTAAACTTTAAAGCTAATAGTGTTCTTGGTGTAGCAGGAATAATGGATTCATTCAGACAAGGTAATGTTATAATTGTTAATTGCCCAGGTTCGGGAATAGCAGATGATAAGGCTATTTACACATATGTTCCTGATATGATTTCATATTATTTAAATGAAAAACCAATCCTTAATAATATTAAGACATATAAATTGACAAATAAAGATGAAAAAGAATATGTTTTAAAAAACATTGACAAGCTTGTATTAAAAAGAACAGATGGTAGTGGAGGATATGGAATGTTAATGGGGAAATCAGCTACCAAAGAGGAAATTAACAAATACAAATTAAAAATTAAAAAAGAACCAGAGATGTATATAGCACAACCTACACTAAATCTTTCAACCTCACCATGTTTGATAGAAAACTCATTACATCCAAGGTGCGTCGATTTAAGACCTTTTGCACTTTTTGGTTCTGATGGAATTGAAGTTTGTCCAGGTGGTTTATCAAGAGTTGCATTAAAAAAAGGTTCATTAGTTGTAAATAGTTCACAAGGGGGTGGAAGTAAAGATACATGGATAGTAAAAAATTAATATGTTAAGTAGGGTAGCAAATAATTTATTTTGGATGGATAGATACATGGAAAGAAGCTATGGATTATTGAACTTAATTAAGACCAATTATAACTCAACTTTAGATACTGGTGACTACGATTCATGGAATGGTATATTAAAATCATATATGGGAATTGATAAAAATATTACAAATGAAAATTATCAAGACTCAATTTCTGTTATCGAATACATGATATTTAACAATTCGAATCCTAATACATTAATAAACATGATAACTAAAGCTCGCGAAAATGCAAGAAGTGTTCAAGAACATATATCACGAGAAATTTGGGTTGCCATTAATAAATATTTTTTAAAAATTACAGATAAAAAGTTTTATAAATATTATAAAAAAAATGACCCTATTGATTTTATCAATGAATTAACACAATTTCATCATATATATTATAGTGTGGCTGATATTTCTCAAGAGAGGGGTAATGCCTTTTGTTTTATGAATCTCGGAAAATATTTTGAAAGAATTCTTCAAAGTATTGATTTTTTGAATGTTAAAATTGACACTTTAGAGTCTAATGAAAATAATTTAAATGAGTCATATTTTTGGAAAAATCTTTTAATCTCAATTGGAGGATATCAATTATATATTAAAACTTATAAATCAATCTTTAATGTTGAAAATATTATTGAAATGATTACAATTAATCAGTTTTTTCCCCGATCAATTAAATTTAGTGTTGATAAACTTTATTCACATATTACAAGACTAAATGAATTTAATAAACCAGAAACTAATAGTTTAACGTTTTTGACAGGTAAGATGAAAAATGAATTAACTTATTCTTCAATAAGTTCCATAAAGGAAGAGGGGCTTAAAAATTTCGTTTATAAAATTCAATATGACTTAAACTCTATTTCTGATGAAATTAATAACATATATTTTTATCAAAATAACTAATGAAAAGATTTTTTCTAAAACATACTACGACCTATAATTACTCAAATTTTGTTTATGAAAGCTCAAATAAACTTCATTTATATCCTTATAATGATTTAAATCAACAAATTGTTAGTCACAAAATTAACATCCCTGGGAATCCACTGGTAGACTCTTATATTGATGATTATAATAATAGGGTAGGTTTTTTTACATATACACCACCTCATAAATTTTTAAGAATTACATCAGAAGCAGAAATTATAAAAAAAAGAATTATTATGCCTGAAGATACAATGGATGTAGATGAACAATGGAAACTCTTGAAGAAATTAAAATTATCATTTGATTTTATACCTTTTTTAAAATTTCAAAATAATCCAATAAATAAAGAGCTTTTTAAAGTTATTGAATCTTGCAAATTTAAATCTGCCTCACCAATGGATGTTGCTGATAATTTATGTGAATATGTCAACAAAAACTTTAATTACAAAAAGGGAGTTACAAATGTTTTTACTGAGATTGAAGAAGTATGGTACTTAAAGACAGGTGTTTGTCAAGATTTTACAAATATTTTAATTCAACTTTGCAGAATTGCCGAAATACCAACTAGATATGTAAGTGGATATGTTTTTGCTGCCGGTAGATTTAGAGGAGCTTCAGCAACACATGCTTGGGTAGAAGTTTATATTCCTAACTATGGATGGCTTGGATTAGATCCTACAAATAATTGTATTGCTGATATTTATCATATTAGGTTAGCTGTAGGTAGAAATTATGGAGATTGCTCACCAGTCAAAGGTGTTTACAAGGGAAATGAAACACAGATTATGAAAGTAAATGTAGTTTTAGATACAAAGAAAATTAAATCCAAAGATGAAGTGATTTTAGAAAATTCTTCATCTTCAACACTTAATAAAGAAGAGAATAATAGTTCAAATAGTTTTCAAAAACATCTTCAAATGATGCAGCAGCAACAGTAACTAATTGATCTTTAATTTATTAATAAATTTTTTTGTTTGTTTAATTCCGTATTTGGTTAACATATTTATGTAAGCAGATCCTATGATAACTCCATTACTATTAATTGATGCAACTTTTCTAGTTTCCTTGTTGCTAATTCCAAAACCAACAAGTAAGGGAGATTTTAATTTCATTTGATTAATTCTTTTAAAATATTTTATAGTTTCATCACCAAATATTTTTTGAGCACCTGTTGTACTATAACTACTAACCATATAGATAAATCCCTCAGAAATTTTATCAATAAATCTTATTCTTTTCTCTGAAGTTTGAGGTGTTATTAAAAACATGTTTTGTAAATTATGATTTTTAAATAAATCATGATAATGTTCATAATAAATATCGACTGGTAAATCGGGAACAATCAATCCATCAATTTCACATTCTTTACATTTTTTACAAAATTTTTCAATACCAAATTGTATAATTGGGTTAAAATAACCCATGATAATAATGGGTAGGTCAGTAACAGCTCTAATATTACTTATTTGTTTAAATAAAGCATTTGTATTCATGCCATTAATTAATGCTTTGGTTGAGCTTTCTTGAATGGTTGGACCATCAGCTATTGGATCACTAAATGGTAAACCAATTTCAATCATATCAACTCCGGATTTATCAAGTTCTTTTATGATAACCATTGTGTCATTAAGATTTGGATATCCAGCAGTAAAGTAAATCGATAAGATATTTTTCTTTTTTATAAATGTATCTCTTATCCTATTCATAAATTATAATTTAAAATATTCAATGTATGTATCTAGATCTTTATCGCCTCTTCCAGAGCAATTAAAAACTAGTATGTCATTGGGTTTAAATTTTTTCTTTTCTAAAATTGCAAACGCATGTGATGTTTCAATTGCAGGGATAATTCCTTCAGTTTGTGATAATATTAAGCCCCATTTCATTGCATCTGTATCAGTTATTGAAATAAATTCACCTCTTTTACTTTTAAAAAGGTGTGCATGCATCGGTCCCACACCAGGATAATCTAGTCCAGCTGATATTGAATATGGTTCAGTAATTTGCCCGTCTTTCGATTGCATTAATAGTGTTTTTGCACCGTGAATAATTCCAGTTTTTCCTAGCACTGAAGTTGCAGCGCTCTCTCCAGTATCAATTCCTTTTCCGGCTGCCTCTACGCATATGATTTTAACATTTTTATTATCTAGAAATGGATAAAATAGTCCCGCAGCATTACTTCCTCCACCAACACATGCAATAACATAATCTGGAGACAACTTTTTTTCCTTTTTTTGTAATTGTTTGATAGTTTCTTCACCGATAACAGATTGAAATCGTGCAACCATGTCTGGATAAGGATGAGGACCAACCACTGATCCAATAATATAATGAGTGTCAACTGGGTTATTAATCCAATCTCTTATTGCTTCGTTTGTAGCATCTTTTAACGTTTTGCTTCCAGATGAAGCAGGTCTTACTTCTGCTCCCAACATTTTCATTCTAGCGACATTCGGGGCTTGTCTTTTTATATCAACTTCCCCCATATAAATTATACATTTTATTCCCATTAGCGCGCAAACAGTAGAAGTCGCTACACCATGTTGGCCAGCTCCTGTTTCTGCAATAATTCTTGTTTTTCCAAGTTCTTTTGCCAGTAAAATTTGTCCTATTGTATTATTTATTTTATGTGCACCAGTATGACATAAATCCTCTCTTTTTAGATATATTCTAGTATTGTATTTTTCAGAAAGTCTTTTTGCAAAATAAAGTGGTGTTGGTCTTCCAACATATTCTCTTAAAAGATTATTAAATTGAATTTTAAAACTTTTGGAAGATGAAATTTTTATATAATTATTTCTTAATTCTTCAATATTAGGATATAACATTTCTGGAATAAATGCACCGCCGAATTCACCATAGAATCCTTTTGAATTTATATTATAAGTTTTCATTTTATTAATTTTATAAATTTTCTAATTGTTTGCGTGTCCTTTAAGCCTGGTCTGATTTCAAATTTAGAGTTGATATCAATTCCAATCAAATTGGGCAACTTTTTTTTAATATTTGCAATCTCTTTGATTGATTCTGTGCCTAAACCTCCACTTAGGATAAAATCTTTTTTATGACTGTATTTTAAAATTATATCCCAGTTAAATTTTTTTCCTGATCCACCATAAGATTTTGTTAAAGTATCAAATAGGTAATATTTACAAAAATTACTATAAATTTCTATGCTATTCATATCAAAATTTTCATCAATCCTAAAAGCTTTTATAACATTGCAAAAATCACTAACCTCTTGGCAAAAACTCTTACTTTCATCTCCATGTAATTGAACATATTCAAGATTATATTTCTCTACATTTTTTTTTATTATTTCAATTGATTCATTTACGAAAACACCTACATATTTTTTAGTTGATTTAGGTAAAAAATTTAAATTAAAAAATCTGGGTGATTTATTGTAAAAAATTAATCCCAAAAAATCTATATTTAAATTCATTAATTGATTAATGTTTTCTGTATTATTTAAACCACAAACTTTAATTAACATTATAATTCATTTATAAAATTTTTAAAACTTAAACCAGGATTTTTAGACTTCATAAATCTTTCACCAATTAAAAATCCATCGTACCCAATGTCAATTAATAATTTAACATCGTTAATACTTTCAATACCGCTTTCAGAAATTTTAACTATCTCATTAGGTATTTTATTGTAAATTTCGACACTATATTTTAAATCAACCTTAAATGTTTTTAAGTTTCTATTGTTTACACCAATGATATCAATGTAAGTTAAATCACATTTGTGTAAATCTTCTAATGAATGAATTTCTATTAAGACACCAAGGCCTAGTCCCTTAGCAAGTTTTGAGAATTTTAAAATTTGTTTGTCACTTAATATTGCTGCAATAAGCAGAATTGTATCAGCACCAATTGATTTTGATTCGACAATTTGATACTCATCTACTATAAAGTCTTTTCTTAATAAGGGTATATTACATATTTTTTTTACAATTTTTAAATCATTATTTGATCCACCAAAAAAATATTCATCAGTCAAGATAGAAATACCAACAGCACCGTTCTTTTCATAACCTGAAGCAACATCTTCAGTTTTAGAAAAAAAATTAATTTCACTTTTTGAAGGAGATTTTCTTTTATGTTCAGCAATAATTGAAATCTTATTATCTAATATTTTTTTTGCTAGATTTTTCGAAGGTACATTGAAATAATTGCTTTTTTCAAGAGATAAATAGGAATTTTTTTTCTTGAGTTTGGAAACCTCATACTTTTTTCTTTCTGTTATTTTTTCTAAAATATTCATTTACTAATAGTAAGAAGTTTATTAAATGACTCAAGAGCTTTTTTACTTTCAATTGATTCTCTTGCAATAGTTAAACACTCATCAATAGTGAGAGATGAAATTGTTTTAATAGCTAGTGCTGAGTTAGAAATAATAACATTTTTCTGAGCTGCTGTAGAACTATTATTTAAAATATCCATGAAAATTTTTGCTGAATTTTCAATGTTTGAACCACCAATTATTTGAGATGGATTTAATTTTTGATAGCCAAAAAAAACTTGAGTTTAAAATCATTTCATTTTCATTATCAATTAATTTAAAATCATCAGTTAATGAAACTTCATCGTATCCATCTAAGGAGTACAGAACAGTAAATCTTTTGTCTGTATTTCTAAATATATGGGAATATAATCTTGCCAAATTCAAGCTATAAACTCCAGTCATTTGATTTTTTGGCTGACAGGGATTAACTAATGGCCCGAGTATATTAAAAAATGTTTTAAAGCCAAGGTTTCTTCTGACTGGTGCTACATTTTTCATAGCAGGATGAAAAAGAGGTGCATGTAAAAATGTAATATTAGCCTCTTCAATACTTTTTCTTAAAATATTAATATCATTAGAAAATTTGATACCAAGGTACTCTAAAACATTACTGGAGCCGCATCCAGATGAAACGCCATAATTTCCATGTTTAGTAACTTTATATCCTGCACCTGCGACTACAAATGAAGAAATCGTAGAAATATTAAAAGTGTTTTTTCCATCTCCACCAGTTCCACACAAGTCTATGGTATCTAAATCATTAAAATCAACACTAATACTGAGATCAATTAATGCATCTCTAAATCCTTCAATTTCGTCTACAGTTGGCATCCTCATTTTATAAACAGTCAGAAATGAAGAAATTTGTTCATCATTGTACTTTTTTGCTGAAATTTCCTTCAATATTGAATTTGACTCGTCGTAATTTAAAGTCTCATGATCAAATAATTTTTCTAGTATTTTTTTCATTATGTATTAATCCAATTTTTTAACATTGTTTTACCATGATCAGTAAGAATGGATTCTGGATGAAATTGTACTCCCCATAATTTATATTTCTTATGTTTAAAAGCCATTATATTTTTATCAAAATCTTCTGCAAGTAATTCAAAATCATCAGTCAATTTTTTTACAACCCAAGAATGATAACGTCCTACTTTCACAATTTCTGGGACAGAGCTGAAAAGAATATCTTTAGTGCAAATTTTTATTTCAGTAGAAATTCCGTGAAAGACATCATTAAGGTTTAATAATTCACAGCCTAGTGTTTCAGCAATAGCTTGATGACCTAAGCAAACACCTAAAAAATTTTTTGTTTTGTAATACTTTAAAATAATAGATTTTAAGAGTCCAGCTTCATCAGGAATACCTGGTCCGGGAGATAGTAATATTTTACTAAAATTATCAACATATTTTAAATCAATTTTATCATTTCTAAAAACTTCAACTTTACAATTAAGATCTTCTAGATAGTGGACTAAATTATAAGTGAATGAATCATAATTATCAATAACTAAAATTTTATTTCTCATTTTTCTTCTGCTTTTTCAATTGATTTTATCAAAGCTCCAACTTTATTATAAACCTCATTTAATTCATTTTCAGGAACAGATTTCGAAACAACACCAGCTCCAGCTTGAAAATATAAAGCTTGATTTTTTGACAAAAATGACCTTATAATGATCGCGTGGTTGAAATTACCGTATATATCTATCATTCCAATTGCACCACCATAAAATTGTCTTTTTGATGTTTCATACTTATTTATTAATTCCATCGCTTTGTATTTGGGTGCTCCAGTTAAAGTACCGGCTGGAAAAGTATTTCCAATAATTTCCTTAGACTTTGATTTTAAATAACCTGTAACTTTTGAAACTAAGTGGATAACATGTGAATAAAATTGAATTTCTCTGTCTTTTTCAACAACTACATTGTTGCATGACCTACTCAGATCATTCCTCGCCAAATCTACAAGCATCATATGCTCACTATTTTCTTTATCATCACTCATTAATTCTTGAGCTTTTTCTTTATCATACAAGTCATCACCAGTACGCTTAAATGTTCCAGCTATTGGATGAATTTCAGCCTTTTTATTATTAATTATAAGTTGAGCTTCAGGTGAGCTGCCAAAAATTTTAAAATTTCCATAGTCAAAGTAAAATAGATAAGGCGACGGATTTATAGATCTTAGCTTTCTGTAAACATTAAAATCATCTCCTTTGTAAGGCTGTGTAAATTTTCTAGATAATACTATTTGAAAAACATCACCTCTTAAACAATGGGAAATGCCTTTTTTTACTAGTTCTAAGTAATCTTTATCAGAAATATTTGATTTAATTTCACCTTGCTTTTTGAAACTGAAATTATTTGTAGATTTATTTGATATTAATTTCTCGATTTTTAATAATTCATTTTTATTCTCAGAAAAACTTATGATAGTTGATAGGTTATTAAAAGTATTTACAACTATAATATTTTCATACAAACAGTATAGCATTTCCGGTATATTATCTCCAAAATTTTTATTTTCAAGTGTAATATTTTCAAAATAATTTATTGAATCATAACTCATGTAACCGTATATTCCCTTCGACTGAAATTTATCTATTTTCCAATTACTTGAAAATTCAAATGAATTCATGAATTCGTTTAGTTTATTAAAAACTGAATCACTATCCTTAATATTGTATACACTTCTTTCTTTGTTTGGGTAATTTATCTCCAAATAATTATTTTCTAATTCAAATTTTGCAATAGGCTTAAAACATATGTAAGCATAGCTATTATCTTTCGAGCTATAATCGCTGCTTTCTAATAATATAGAATTAGCATAAATATCCCTAATTTTCAAATAAATACTTACTGGTGTTAAAGTATCAGTAATAATTTCTTTTCTATTTTCTTTTAATTTAAATTTCATATAAAAAAAAAGGCCTGTCGCAAAGACAAGCCTTAATTATATTATAATTATAAACTTATAACGACAAAAGCCAGTTTATATATCCTTGCCACCAAAATTTATAATAATTTTTCATATTCCAAATATAAAAACTTTTTTTAAAAAATATGTACCAAAAAAAGTTTAAATACTTAATTTAACATATTGAAATTTTAAAATGAATTTAAATACTAATGATTGGAAAAAAAGGAAAGAATTAGAATCTAACAAAATATGTTTAGACGTAAGAACAATTGAAGAATTTAATCAAGGATATATACAAGGCTCCATAAATATAGATTTCTATAATTCTATTGATTTTATGAAATTTTTAGAAAAGTCTGAAAAAGACAATAATTACTATGTTTACTGCAGATCTGGTAAAAGAAGCCATGCTGCATGTGAAATAATGACAGAAATGGGTTTCAAGAATGTATATAATTTAAAGGGAGGTTTTATAGATTGGGTTAAAAATGGATACCAAGTAAATGAATAAGCTTAGATATAGTTTAGAAAAATATGGATTTAGAGTTTGTTCAAGGGTTGCTGACTTTCTAGGAATTAAGTCTAAACATGTGAGACTAGCTTTTATCTACAGTAGTTTTTTTGGATTAGGAATTGGTTTTTTTATTTATCTAGTCCTAGCTTTTTGGATGAGACTTAAAGATATAGTATATTCGAAGAGATCATCAGTATTTGACCTGTAAAAATTTTATCTAATATCAATTTATGAAGAAAACAATGCTATTAATTTTTTTTAGTCTTTTTACACTGCCAATATTTGCTCAAGAAAAGGGTATAGATCAAAGGATTGATGAAGCATTTCAGCCAATTTCAGAATTTTTTAGTAAAGGTGTTTTTTTTTTAATTGGCGATAACCCATTTGTTATTTATTTGCTAGTAGGTAGTGCTATTTTTTTTACAGTATATTTCGTTTTTCCAAATATTAGGTATTTTCTAACATCTGTTAACGTAGTAAGAGGAAAGTATGATGAAATAGAAAAAGATGGAGATGATTCTAAAAATGGTGAAGTTTCTCATTTCCAAGCTTTAACAACAGCAGTTTCAGGGACAGTAGGAAATGGAAATATAGCTGGAGTTGCCCTGGCTATTGCACTTGGAGGTCCAGGCGCAACTTTTTGGATGATTATATGTGGATTAATGGGAATGTCTTTAAAATTTGTAGAATGTACACTAGGCGTTTATTATCGAGATGTTGATGAAAATGGAGTTGTTTATGGTGGCCCTATGTATTATTTAAGTAAAGGTTTAAAAGAAAAAGGTTTTAAAAACCTAGGAAAAATAACTGCCGTTTTATTTGCTATTTTTTGTATCGGTGGCTCGTTTGGTGGAGGAAATGCAGCTCAAGCAAATCAAGCTGCTATTGTACTTAAAGATTTGTTAGGAATGGAATCAACATTTTCAGGAGCTATAATTGGTTTTCTTTTAGCAGTAATTGTTGGGATTATAATTATCGGTGGAATTAAAAGAATAGCATATGTAACTGAAAAAATTGTTCCATTTATGGCTTTTTTATACATTATAGCTTGCCTATATATTTTAGCAGTTAATTTCAGTTTTTTAGATGATGCATTTGCACTTATATTTCAGGAAGCATTTAATCCAACAGCAATCGGTGTTGGTGGATTTATCGGTGTTTTGATGATTGGATTTAAAAGAGCTGCATTTTCAAATGAGGCAGGTGTTGGTTCTGCATCAATTGCTCACTCTGCAGTAAAAACAAAATATGCAGCATCTGAGGGGCTTGTAGCATTACTTGAACCGTTTATTGATACAGTTGTAATATGCACATTAACAGCACTTGTTATAATTACATTTAACTCAGCAGGAATATTCAACTATGGCGGAGAAGGTGGAGTTATGATTGATGGAGTTATGTATGAAGGTGCAGGGATTACTTCTAAAGCATTTGCTGAATATATACCATTTTCAGAAATTTTTTTAACAGTAGCTGTAGTTTTATTTGCAGTTTCAACTATGATATCTTGGTCCTACTATGGACTACAGTCCTGGAAATACTTATTTGGAAGGAGCTATAAGTCTGATTTGACCTACAAATTATTATTTCTATCTTTTGTTATAATAGGTTCAGCAGCAAGTATGAATTCAATCTGGGCTTTTTCTGATGCAATGATTTTTGCAATGGTATTTCCAAATATGATTGGATTATATTTATTATTTCCAGTTGTTAAAAATCAATTAAATAAATATTTAAACGCTATTAAAAAATAAACATTTGGCATTTTTTTTGTTTTATGAGAAATATGAAAATTAATTCACCCAATGTAAGTCATGCTTACAATAAAGATTCGTTAAAATTAATTAAGGATAGTGCAAAAGATTTTGCGCTTCAGTATATAAAACCATATGTTATGGATTGGGATGAAAGTCAACATTTCCCCAAAGAAGTACTTATTAAGTCAGGAGAGTATGGATTTATGGGTATGCTTGTTCCAGAGTCCTATGGAGGATCTGGGCTTGGGTATCATGAATATGTAGCATCAATTGTTGAAATTTCTAAGATAGATCCTTCAATTGGTCTTTCAATTGCAGCTCACAATTCATTGTGTACTAATCATATTTTGAAATTTGGTGATGAATCTCAGAAAAATAAATGGTTACCTGGTCTTGCTACAGGTAGATACATTGGCGCATGGGGATTAACTGAACCAAATACTGGATCAGACGCAAGCAAAATGTCTTCAACAGCCGTCAGAAAAGGGAATAAATGGGTTCTAAATGGAACAAAAAATTTTATAACTCACGGTAAGTCAGGTGATATTTCAGTTGTAGTTTTCCGAACTGGTCCTGTGGGAGAAAAAAATAATTCAACCGCATTCGTTATTGAAAAAGGTATTAGAGGATTGCAGTCAGGTAAAAAAGAAAATAAGCTTGGTATGAGGGCTTCTGAAACCGCAGAAATGATTTTTCAGGATTGTATAATTGATGATTCAAACAGACTTGGAGAAGTAGGGGAGGGCTTTAAACAATCTATGGAAATTCTTGATGGTGGTAGAATTTCTATTGCGGCTTTATCTTTAGGTATCGCAAAAGGTGCTTATGAAGCCTCTATAAAATATTCCAATGAAAGAATTCAATTTGGAAAGCCAATTAGCTCTTTTCAAGCAATTTCATTCAAACTAGCTGATATGGCAACTGAGATTGAAGCTGCTGAGTTATTAATTAAAAATGCGTCTGATAAAATTAATAATTCTGAATCCGTTACTTTAGAAAGTGCAATGTGTAAGCTTTTTGCCTCAGAATTGTGTGTGAAAGTCTCAAATGACGCAGTTCAGATTTTTGGAGGTTATGGATATATTAAAGATTTTCCTGTTGAAAAATATTTAAGAGATTCAAAGCTCTGTACTATTGGTGAGGGAACTAGTGAAATTCAGAAACTTGTTATTTCGAGAAAAATTTTATCTAAATAAGTTTTTTTTTCAATTTTATTTATAGATTTGCCACGCAAAAAAAATGTTATATGCTAATTATTCCTATTAAAGAAGGAGAAAGTATTGATAAGGCTCTAAAAAGATTTAAGAGAAAGTTTGATAAAACTGGAGCTTTGAAATCATTAAGAGAAAGACAAGCTTTTACAAAACCATCTGTAAAAAACAGAAATAAGTTTATTAAGGCTGCCCACATTCAAAAACTCAGAGATAGAGCAAACCAATAAAAAAATTAATTTTGTTTAGATTATATCTTCATGAGTCTAAATGATTTTAAAAATTTTATTGAGCTAGAAAAAAAGTATTCAAAACATACTGTTAACTCTTACATTTTAGATCTTAAAGAATTTAATTTTTTTCTCAAAAAAAATGGCTCTATATTAAAAGAAAATTTAAATTATTCGTTTGTAAGAAAATGGATTGTTGAACTTTCTGAAAAAGGATTATCTAAAAGGACTATTAATAGAAAAACATCCTCATTAAAGTCATATTTTAATTTCTTAATTTCAATTAATAAGATAGATTCCTCACCACTAAAAAACCATAAAAATTTAAAAATTGAACCCAAAATTGTAGTTCCATTTAATCAAAAAGAATTAAAAAAAGTTTTTGAGATTTTTGAAAATAAAAATCACTACAGTACAAGAGACTCTTTAATTATAGATACTTTATATTCAACTGGCATTAGAAGAGATGAGTTAATAAACCTAAAAACTAAAGATATATATTTTGATAAGAGCTTATTAAAAGTGAAAGGTAAGAGAAATAAAGAGAGATTAGTACCAGTTTTACCAAGTTTACTTAAAAGAATGAAAATTTTTATAAACGATAACCCAACGAACACTTATTTTTTTGAATCTAAAAAAAGAAAAAAGATTAGTCCCTCAACTATTTACAGGGTTGTTACAAAATATTTTAGGTTAGTTTCAACAAAAAATAAAATTAGCCCTCATGTCATTAGGCACTCATTTGCAACACATATGGTTAATAATGGAGCTGATATCAATTCAGTAAAAGAAATTCTTGGTCATTCATCCCTTTCATCAACCCAAATATATACCAAAATTAAAATCCCTAAAATGCTCAATGACTATATGTCTAATCATCCGAGGGAAAAGAGTTAAAATAAAATCCATAATTTTTTTTTAGAAAAAAATAAATAAATACATTTGCGATCGCTGAAATCGCCGATGTAGCTCAGCTGGCTAGAGCAGCTGATTTGTAATCAGCAGGTCGTGGGTTCGAGTCCCTCCATCGGCTCAGATTTTGGGGAGATACTCAAGCGGCCAACGAGGACAGACTGTAAATCTGTTGGTTTTACCTTCGCAGGTTCGAATCCTGCTCTCCCCACAAAACTACCAGCGCGGGAGTAGCTCAGTTGGTAGAGCGTCAGCCTTCCAAGCTGAATGTCGCCGGTTCGAACCCGGTCTCCCGCTCAACTTATAAGCCGATGTAGCTCAGGGGTAGAGCGTTTCCTTGGTAAGGAAAAGGTCCCGAGTTCAACTCTCGGCATTGGCTCAACAGATATAAATTAGGGTTTTTTTGACCCTTTTTTTTTACTCTTATTTTTAATATTGGGATGTTTTAAGGATGTTTTAAGGATTTTAAGTATTTTTTTTAATTATTTCTAGTCCTAAAACCTTTTCCTTTTACTTAAAACTTATTCCGTTCAATAATTCTTTAAAGTCAATACTAAACTCTTCATGATTTTCTATTGGAGTATCAGATAACTTAGCTTCAGGTACTAGATACTTAGCTAGTTTAATCCTTATTTCCATTCTTTCATGAGCATTCATATTATGCCAATCATTAGTGAATTGTTCTCTGTTAAAAACTACATCACTTAATAATGATTTAGTTTCTGCTGTTGTTTTATTAGAAGATCCTTTTGGCCTTCCAAGACTGTGGTTGTTTCCTATTTTAAACATAGTTATTTATTGTTATTATAACATATGTTAATCATATCTTATCACATGAAAAACATATGTTGATTATATCTTTTTTTCTCTATTGATAGAGCTTTCCACCTGTCAATAAGTTCTTTGCTATTTAATCAAGAAATTCCCAAGAGTAGGACTCGCCATCATATATGACTTCAACTGTGTAAGTAGATTCAATATTAAAACTCTTTTTTTCTTGTTCACTCATATCGCTACCAAACACATCAGTAAAAGGATTTTCTATAATCACATCTGCAATACCCTTATATTCGTTACCTCCTTTGTGTATAAGTGAAAAATCAAGAAGTTTAGCTTTTCCTATATCACTATTTTCTGCAAAATGTTCAATTATATCTCGTTCAATCTCCTGTGCTAATTCATCAGTAGATAATCTTTTCTCACAAGAAAAGACAAGTGGAATAAATAGTAATAGTAGAAGGAGTTTTGTGGGGTATGATTTGAAGGGGTATTAATTAACCTCCCGCAATTAATCAAATTTACAATACAACTTTGTTTATCTATGAAAAAAACATGATTTTTGTAATTCATAATACTTTAATGCGCAACCTTATCTTTTTTTTTGTGGCCACCAGCGTTTTTTCTCAAATCAATCCTGAAATAACCTACTCCCAAAAAGACTCTATTGTGAATCTTGAAGATATTGTTGTAACAGCCACAAAAACCCCCAAAAGAAAGACCAACTCTCCAATTATTATTAATATCATTAACAGCCAATCCATCCGTAATGTTCAGGCGTGTAATCTTTCTGAAAGCCTTTCATTTCAAACAGGTTTACGGGTTGAAACAGACTGTCAAACTTGTAACTACACCCAATTGAGAATCAATGGGATGAGTGGAGGATTTTCTCAAATTCTTATTAACGGAAGACCAACTTTCAGTCCACTAATGGGATTGTATGCATTGGAACAATTTCCCTCCAACATGATTGAAAAAATTGAAATCATGAAAGGAGGAGGGTCTACACTATACGGATCGAGTGCTATAGGAGGGACAGTGAACATCATTACCAAAATCCCCAAGGAAAATAGTTCACAAATAGAATTTAACACCCATTCGATTGATCGGCAATCCAATGACTACTCTGTTGTTGGAAATTCAAGTATTGTTTCTGAGTCTAAAAAAACAGGAGTGTCCTTGTTTGTAAACAAAAGGGAACGTGAAGCCTATGACAACAACGACGATCGTTTCTCTGAACTCCCCTATTTAAACAATATTTCCTTTGGTGCTAATATGTATTATATGCATAAAGAAAATCAAAAACTGGATCTCAATTTTAGTTCCATCTACGAGTATAGATATGGTGGTGAAATAACAGACCAAAACCCTGCACACCTTGCAGATCAATCAGAAGAAAGAATGCACAACATTTTCTCGGGTGGTATTGATTATCAAATCAATTTCAATAATTACGATTCCTCCCTGATTACGTATGTGGCCTATCAAAATACAGATCGAGAGCACTATACAGGAATTAAACCCGATGATGATGATGCTATTGAAATGGATGCGTTCTTAAAGAATCCTCCATACGGGGATTCCTATGTCGAAACCATCAACACAGGCTTCCAGCTAAACCATATGATAAGTCCATTCTTTTCTGGAGATAATGTGCTAACATTGGGAGTTGATTATTTACATGAAGGTGTTTTCGATGAGATACCATCCTACAACTATTTGGTAGATCAAGTTTCAAAGGATCTAGGTGTTTTTTTTCAAAGCGATTGGGAAATCAATCAAAAGCTAAGTTTACTCACTGGTTTGAGGGGAGATTTTCACAATTATGTTGAAAAAACAATCTATAGCCCTAGAGCCTCATTGCTCTACAAGGCAAATGATGATGTACAGTTTAGGATTGGATATGGAACAGGTTTTAGAGCCCCCCAAGCATTAGACACTGATCTTCACATCGCTTTTGCAGGAGGAGGAATTTCAAGAGTGATCTTGTCACCCGAGTTGAAAGAAGAAAAATCTGAAAGTTTTAATCTTTCGGTCAACTATGATAAAGCTAAAGAAAATTGGATCGCTGGCTTTACGGTGGACTTATTTTACAACCAACTGCAGAATGCTTTCATACTTCATCCCGTTGGGGAAGACGAGTTTGGGGAGGTTTTTGAAAAACAAAATGGGCAAGGTGCCTTGATTAAGGGAATAAACTTTGAAGTAAGGGCTAATTTTAATAGAGTAATTCAACTAGAAGGTGGTTATACGATTCAGTCGAGTATGTTTGACAATCCTGTTGAATATATTAAGGGAATTTCTGGTATAAAAGAATTTATAAGAACACCTGATAATTATGGTTACTCTGTCCTGACTTACACCAAAAACAACATATCAAGCACCCTAAACTATGTGTACACAGGAAGTATGAAAGTTCCCCACTTCGCTGGCGCACTCAATCAACTCGTTGATGAAATTGTCACTACGGATTCATTTTCTGAACTTAGTCTTAAATTTAACTATACCATCCCCACTGACATTATTTCCTTGGACTTATATACTGGGATTAAAAATATTTTTAACCAATATCAAAGTGATTTTGATATCGGTAAAAGTAGAGATAGCAATTATATCTACGGACCTGCTCAGCCCAGAACTACCTATTTTGGGGTTAGGTTAAATTATTAATTTAAAGATTCTGACAACTTCGAGGGATTGCAATAAAAAGACGAAAGAAATAAATCTGAGGGTTTTTGTTTTTCCCCAAAGTAAATTGTTAAGCATATAAAATGGATTCTTCATAATGTACAAGTTAAAAAAAATGTTAGAAAGAATAAAAGAGAGTATTGAGGGTTACTATTATTCACCCTCACTCTCTCGCCTTCTTCAAGGACTTTAGTGGATCCTTAGCTAGTAATAAACATTGGGTTTACTACCAGTTTACTTTGTCCATCTAGTTTAACCAAATAATTAAAAGGTTTAATATAATTAAGAGGACTAGGGCGCATCGGCAAATATTGATGTACTTCATTTAATGATTTTATTAGTTTAGTTACTGAATGATACTTTTCAATTTGCTCTTTAGTCTCAGCATATATGCAGTATTCATGTCTTCTGGGTTTAGTTAGATTTTTAACTACTTCCCATTTTTCACAAGCATTTAACAACTTAGATATATCCATATCATATAAGTCAATAAGCTTTTCACCACTTAAATTCATAGGGTTTGTGAGCTTATCTTTTGCTAGTTTATAGAAGGAAGAAAGAGGCGAGTTGAAAATATTAGCATCAGGGGAAAGGTCAACCTTTAAATGCCTCTTTACTTCATTCCATATTTGATCTTTAAGATCCATTTTTTTAGTAAATAATTCTAGATCTTTTTTATATGATTCTTCATTGAAGAATACTTCTATTTTTTTACCCATTTTTATTATAATGTTTAATGATTAAATGTCTTATGTAAGAAGAAGAGTTTAGGCCTATCTTCTTACTGTCTTGATGAACTTTGTCTTTAAGTTCAGGTTCTACTTTTACTTGAATTGATTTTGTGTACATAGTTTTATTTTTTAAAAAAATTATAGTGTATTTGGTCGCCATTCATGTTCTTATTGACATAACTGGCCACCTTAGAGTTATTGTCAATATTTTCGTAATATGGTATTGTAGTTAATGGAGTGTCTAATGTAAAACGAAGGTCATATTTATTACAGTAGTAAGCATTAAACATTAAGTGAATATGATACCCTAGTTTATCTGCATTTTGTTCAACAGAATAGAATAAACTACTTACCCTTCTAAGTCTAAAGAAATCTTCCATTCTAGAATCAAATTTGTATTTGTTTTTCATGGGCGCCTGTATCGTTACAAGTGTTTTATAGTTCTCTTTTGATAGTAACTTGATCCATTCATATTTGGTTTTTTGTTTTGATGAATATTGAGTTTTCTTAGTCCAATCGTTTGGGTCATATAATTGGCCATTTTGTGTAGTTTTAAGTATGTTATATCTGTTGTTCATTACTTGAGTTTATATAATAGTTTAGTGTCAGGCATTTCTGCCAGTTTTAATTAAAATAACCTTGTCCATAGTGCCTACAAATCAATGTAGGTCGCCTGTAAGACAACCTTTGAGGTTACTTTCCGTTAAGTTTAGGTTTGTTTAGGTTTGAGCTTTTTATTTAAAGTATTTTGCTCTTAAATACTCTTGTCTTAAATCGTACCAATGGTTATATAATTCCCATTTCTCCTCTTCAGTATAGTCATCAGAATCTCTCATTATCCTTATACCCTCAGTAAAGTTTCTCATTCTTTTAAATTCCTTTTCATAATACTCTTCTGGATTTGGTTTCATGCTTTTACACTAATCTTATTTTTTGTTAATATTTCCTCTAAATCCTCTTCCTTTTCTTTTCTTACAAGCTGTAATCTTCCGTTATTAGTTTCATAATAAACATCACTTCTTGGAATATTAATTTCTTCGTACTTGTCTTTTAAAATGTCTTTTTTCTCTTTTATTAAGGCCTTTAATTCTTTAGAGTATTTACTTGGATCCATAGCGCTAGTAATAGCTTTTCCTTCGTTGTCATAATACATATCTATATCGCTATTTTCTTTCTTCAATAAGTCTCTTAGTTTTACTTCTTTTTTGAAATCCCAACTTGTTAATGGTAGGTCTAAAGCTTTATACTCAGTTTCTATTTTATGTAACCAATTATTATTAGGAACCCATTTTCCACTAAATATATCTTGACTAACACTAAAAGTTTTATTGCCATAACCTTCAAAAAGTAGTTTAATTAATCCACTAATTTGCATTCTTTGAAGAACCTCTGTGTGATATATATCCGTTTCTTCTTGTGTATACTTAGAGTAATGATCAACTGTTTGTTTTTTAACACTATGGCCTAAAGCAATAGAACAAGCTTTTGTGTCAACTCCCATAACTTCTAATTGTCTAACAAATGTATTTCGAGTTTGTCCAACTCTAAAAGAACTAATTTTTTGGAAATCTTTAGAGTATCTGTCTCTTATGTTATGCCATTCTTTTCTTCCTTCTGAAGTCTTGTAATCAATGTTATAAAGTTTAATTCTATCCTTTCCTGTATAAGCTAAATGTGGTTTGTTTTTTATGATACAGGCCTTTAATAGTCTATGAATAACTAGTGTGGGGAATTGGTTAAATAGAATTTTAATTCTCTTATTAGATTTGCTCCTTCTACCAACTATATAGACTTTTTTATCAAATTTTTCTTTTGATTTTACAAGCTTACTGTAATCTGGCATATAATGGAGTAATTTAAAGTCTTTAGAGCCACTCTCATCCTCTAAAAGACTTTCATTAAGCATACATATATCAGAACCATTTAGTCCTCTTAAACTTAAAGAATATAAAAAATATAAATAGGCCTCTAAGTATCTATAATTATCTCCAATATTTGCTTGAGCAATTTTTAAATCTTTTACAAATAAAGGATCTTTAGGTTCAGTATCCTCTTCGGTTTGTTTATTATTGAATGGTTTTATCGAAATTTCTGGATTAACCTCACATACTGTATTCAAAGTTTCAAAATAATCGTTCATGGAAGCTCCCTTAATTGGAAGAGCTATTATTGTTTTTTCAATTTCAGAAATAGTATTGGGAGCTTGCAAGTGTTCATAGCATAGTTCATTTATTTTTTCTCCATTTTTATCTCTTTTGTTTTTGAAGAAATCAGCTCTTCTTAAATGATTAGTTATTGTAATTATTCTGTTATAATGTTTATCTCTTTTAGAAATTGAAAAAGAATTGCTTATACAATTATCAATAAAGCTGTCAATTACTACTCCTTTGGTGTGAGTGTTTAATAGAATGGCCCAAGCATTATCTAAAGTGATCTCATCATTATGAAGTTGAACAGAAATTTTCTCAGAAGATCCATGAAAGCTACTGATCCATTGTCTCTTTACTTCATATTGTTTACTTTTAGATACACTACTTTTTAATTTTTGAGTATTAAAGTCCCAATCATTCATAGCAACTTTAAATGGAGTAGGGGTTTTCTTTTGAAACTTTCCATACCTGTAAAATATATATAGAGTTTGAGGAATAGTAGAGTTATTCTTCTTCGTATTGAATGCTAATTTAAACTTATGATGTTTTCTTCTATTTCTCATGACCTTATCCTTAAAAAACTCCTTTTTCATCATTTTGGGATGTTTTAAGGATGTTTTAAGAAATCAAACTTTAAGATATTTTTACTATCTTTACTGAGCTAAAGGTAAGGTATAATATCTTAGATTCCAAATAATTCTCTTTAATACTTATCCTTGGTAAGGAAAAGGTCCCGAGTTCAACTCTCGGCATTGGCTCAATATAAAAAGTACGAAATAAACCTACAAAGCATTAAGCTTTATACTCAAGAAGTTCTTCAAAACTTAAATAATCAAGTGTTTTTATATGTGTTGATTCAAGTAACACTTTAGGCGCAAAGCCTTCTTTGTACGCTTCAATCCATCTTGAGACACATAAACACCACTTATCGCCATCTTTAAGTCCTTTAAAATTATAATATGGGATATCTTTAGTTAAATCGTTTCCTCTTTTTTTGGAGAATTCCAAAAATTTATCAGTTACAATGGCACATACAGTGTGAGTTCCAATGTCATCAGGTCCTGTTTCGCAACAACCAGTTCTATATGCACCTGTCATTGGATCAGAGCTACACAATTCCAAATCTTTTCCAAAAACATTTAGTTGTTTCATATACTAAAACTTCCATTTAATAAATAATAATAAATTCAATATTAATGTGATAATTGTTAGTCCAATACTAACAGAATGCAAAATAAAAAATAATGAATCGTTTTCTGAGTCTCTCGCATTATTCATGGTAGGAATTATGAAATAACATACTAACATGAAAATCAAAGTTAATATTGATGCAATTTTTGCAAAACTTTGATTTGAGTTTAAGCTATAGATTGTTAATATAGAAAAAATTGATAAAACCGAAATTATAATAAAAAATTTTGGCCAAATATATCTTAGATATGTGCTTGCATCTGCAGGTTGTAATAGATTATTTATTGAAGGGGCAACAATAACAGATTGAAATAATATTAACCCACAAATAGCTCCCGAAATAAATGGTGGAAGATTTTTTAAAATTGGCATCATAATATTAATTCAAGAAATAGATAAAAATTTAAAATGATCAATATCCCATTGTAAGTTTAAAATAACTCTTTTAAAATTACAAAAACTGTGCCTTATTTATGTTGAAAATTGCTTAGTAAAATTTCCAAAATTTATATGTATATATACTATATATATTATGTAGAAAAAGATAATTAATGAAATAAAAAATAAAATGTTTCTTAAAAGCTTATATCTTTCTTTCCATATAATTAATAAAATTGAATTTATGTACAGAATTAAGAGAAATAAATTAATATTATTAAATATGCCCAATAAGTGCAAGACCAGTAATAATACTATTGATAAAAAGAAGAATGAATAACTCGAGTATTTGATCAATTTTATTAATATTTTAGATAAGCTTAATGGATTCAGTTTATATAATTTATTTAAATGTATTATTCAATGTTTACTTAATTGCTATATCAATAATTGTACAATTTATAGTTTATCCATCATTTAATAAGATCTCAGAATCATTTACTGAATATCACAAAAGATATACAAAACAAATTTTTTGGATTGTAGGACCAGTCATGATACTGGAAATTTCAACCAGCCTATGGATGTTACTAAACGAAGTTGAAAGAAATCTAATACCTGGGTTGATTGTTTTGGTTATTTGGTTCCTTACTTTTATTTACATTGCACCTTTACATAAAAAATTAAGTAAACAATTTACAATACATAAACACAAAAAACTCCTAAAATTAAACTTTATTAGAACAATGTTATGGGTATTAAAGTTTTTAGTTTTAATTAATATTATATTTTTTAATACTTAAATTAAGATCTTATTTTATTTTTAAAACTTAAAGTAAGCTAAATGAAATTAATCTCGAAAAATCAAAATCCACTAGAAAGAATTACACGCTTTATAATTTCTTTATTTTTAATACCGTCATTACTCATTTATGATATTAGTGTTTTTTCAATTATTCAATCAATTGTTGGATTCGTGCTTTTTTTTAATGCAATAATTGGAATTTGTGCGATTTACAAAATTTTTGGAATAAGTACATGTAAAGTTTAGTTTAAATAAGCTTTAAAAATTTTAATGAAAAATTTAATTATAATCTTTTTTTTTATTTCTCTTCCAATGAATAGTCAAGTTTTAGATATAATTAATCCTAAAAAAAATATAGGTATAAAAAACTGGAATATTGTTAACGATAATGTCATGGGCGGAATTTCAATATCTACGATGTCATTAAATAAAGAAAAAAATCTGATTTTTAAGGGTAATTTGTCTCTAGAAAATAATCGAGGATTTGCGTCATCAAGATTAAGTTTAGAAAAAAATATTTTAAATGAAGTTAAGTTTTTTAAAATAAAATTTAAAGGTGATGGTAATACATATAAATTAAGATTTATACAAAACAATAGAAGAGCTTCATATTCGAATGATTTCAAATCTTCAAAAGATGAGTGGATTGAAGTTAATCTTAGGGTCGAAGATTTTAAAGCCACCTGGAGAGGGTATTCATATAGCGATTATCCTGCCTTAGAAACTGAAGAAGTAATATCGATGGGGTTACAAATTTCGGATAATCAAGAAGGTAAATTTATACTAGAAATTGAATATATTAAAGCTGTATTTTGATTAACAAATCCATAGAAGCTTGAAAAAAATTAATTTTAAAAGTGATTATAAAAAACAAAAGTTATTATAAAAGATTTAGAGAATGGTGGATAAATTATTCTAAAGATAAGTCATATCTAAATAAGAATCCCAATGATATTTTATATGTTATATTTTTCTGGATAATATTATTTTTTATTATTGTAACTGCAGAAATTTGGAGACCAATTGGACACTATTATTTTCCAGAATTTATTCCACCACTTGATGGGGAGCCATATACACCTTAATGCTGTATTAACCCTCCTTTATATCTCTATCGATGTCTTTTTTTACAGTTTCTAAATATTTTTTTCTTTTTCTTTCAGAAACAAAGGGAACAGACCAAAATTGTTTTGTCTTTGTAAATAAAGATACTCTCCATCCAAAAACAAAAGTATATACTCCCATTACTAATCTTAGTTTAACTGAATTAACATAAAGTGTCAGCACGGGAAGTGCTGGAGCTCCATGAGTTATGTATGTTCTTATTTTTTTCTTAGATAAAAACGGAACTGGATACGCATAGGTTTTTGTAATATTTTGAAATTTGTATGCAAAACCGGGTGTAAAAACTTCATCAAAAAAAACTTCCATTCGGGGTGTTAGTCGAAACCACCAAACTGGTGAAATTATATAAATTCTTTCTGACCAAGTAACTAATTTTTGATAGTGTTTGATTAATTTTGTTCTAGGCCTTAAAAAACTATCTCTGTAAAGATCAATTATTTCTAAGGATTGATTAGTTGCAGAATTTAATTTATCCGTAATAGATTTGAAAATCCCACTGTAGCAGAATGAAGTTTCTTCAGGATGACCAATAATTACTAAATTATTCATATTTAATACGTTCAAAACTAATGCCAAATAATTTATTGCATGGTTTTTGAACTATAATAATTATGAAAAATTTCATAATTAACTACTATCCAATAATACTAGCTTTTTTTTCATTTTTACTGTCTGTAAGTTTATGGTTTACTGGAAATAAATTAGAAGGAATTTTTGTAGGAATCTGGGTTCCTTCAATACTCACACTTTCAATTGCAATAAGGCAAAGAAGAAAAGATTTAAATAAAAGATAATATGGATCTTCTCTTATTTATAGTCGGTTTTGTAATTTTTGTTTTTTACCTTGTTTGCCTTGTATATGTCATTAATACCCAAAATAAAATTCAAGAAAAAAATGAATTAGATGATCCAGAACTTAAAAAAAACTAAGCTTTTATTATTTACAATTACATTTTTACTTTTATCATGCAAAGAAGAAAAGTATGAATATCAGGTTAATGATGAACCATTAGCCAAGTGCCTTGACGGCTATGCTACTTTTACAAAAGATGGAATAGAACACACATACGAGTGTAAAGATTATGACTTAATTGGATATGTTTCACTAGATGAAATGAATGCAACTTTAGGTAATGACTGTTGGGGATGGACTGATTTACAAACTGCTAAAGAATACGTTTTGATGGGGCTAGAAAATGGAACAGCTATTATTGATATTTCTGAACCAAATCAGCCAAATTATCTTGGAAAAATACCAACTGCTACAGTTAGCAGCATGTGGAGAGATATAAAAGTATATAATAATCACGCTTTCATAGTTAGTGAAGCTGATGATCATGGAATGCAAGTTTTTAATTTAGAGCAATTAAGAGGATTAAACACTAAACAAAAATTTTCAGCGGAATATACATATAAAGGTTATGGTGATTCACACAATATTGCCATTAACACTGAATCTGGTTATGCATACACCGCTGGCGCTGGTAATTCAACAAATCCTATTGGTATACATGCATTAAATATTAAAGAACCAACAAATCCAAAATTAGAACTTCAAATTTCAGATTTTGGATATTCTCATGATGCTCAAATTGTTAATTATAAAGGTCCAGACTTAGATTATTTTGGAAAAGAAATATATGTTGGAAGTAATGAAACCAAAGTTGTATTTGTTGATGTTTCAGATAAAAAAAATCCTAAACTTATAAGTGAATTCTTTTATGATGATGAATATACTCATCAATCATGGTTGACAGAAGATCATAGGTATGCTCTACTTGGTGATGAATATGATGAGCTCAATTCTAGTTATGAATTAGTCAATAATACAAGAACTATTATTATAGATATAACAAATTTAGACAATCCTGTTTTACATTATGAATATTTGGCTGAAACAGAATCGATTGATCACAATGGATATGTAAAAGGTAATAATTTTTATCTTGCCAGTTATAACTCTGGTTTAAGAGTGATAAATATTCAAAATATTCAAGATAAAAGTTTAATTGAAACAGGATATTTTGACACACATACAGAAAATAATCATAAACAAAACACTGTTAGGCATGGTCAAATTAAAAATAACGACCCAGGTGATCATACTGGAAAAAAAGGTAAAGGAATTGAAGCATTTAATGGTGCTTGGAGTGTTTATCCTTTTTTTGATAGTGAAAACATCATAATTAGTGATATCAATTCAGGACTTTTTATTGTAAAAAAATCATCCTTGTAATTTTTTTATAAAAAAAATAAATGATGAAAAAAATAAATAATTTAAGTTTTTTATACCATAAAATTATTATATTTGCGCGCATTTAAAAAACTAATAAATTTAAAATTATGGCCAAGGAAACTTTTGATCGGTCCAAACCCCACTTAAATATTGGTACAATTGGACACGTAGATCACGGTAAAACTACCCTTACAGCTGCTATCACGACGGTACTAGCTAAAGAAGGTCTTTCTGAACTTAAAAGCTTTGATCAAATTGACAACGCCCCTGAGGAAAAAGAAAGAGGTATCACAATCAACACATCCCACGTTGAATATCAAACTGCTAACAGACACTATGCGCATGTAGATTGTCCTGGTCACGCAGATTATGTAAAAAACATGGTAACTGGTGCTGCTCAAATGGACGGTGCTATTCTTGTTGTTGCAGCAACCGATGGACCAATGCCACAAACAAGAGAACATATACTTTTAGGAAGACAAGTTGGTATTCCAAGAATTGTTGTTTTCTTAAATAAGGCTGATCAAGTTGATGATGACGAGCTTCTTGAACTTGTTGAAATGGAAGTTAGAGATTTGCTTAATTTTTACGAGTATGATGGAGATAATGGACCTGTAATCTTAGGATCAGCTCTTGGTGCACTTAATGGAGAACAAAAATGGGTTGACACTGTTATGAAATTAATGGAATCTGTTGATAATTGGATTGAACTTCCTACAAGAGAAGTTGATAAAGATTTTTTGATGCCTATTGAAGATGTTTTTTCAATTACTGGAAGAGGAACTGTTGCAACAGGTAGAATTGAAACTGGTGTTGCCAACACTGGTGATTCTGTGGATATAATTGGAATGGGAGCGGAAAAACTTGCTTCTACTGTAACTGGTGTTGAGATGTTTAGAAAAATATTGGACAGAGGTGAAGCTGGTGATAATGTTGGTATTCTTTTAAGAGGTATTGAAAAAACTGATATTAGCAGAGGAATGGTAATTTGTAAGCCTGGATCTGTTAAGCCGCATGCAAAGTTCAAAGCTGAAGTTTATATACTTAAAAAAGAAGAGGGAGGAAGACATACGCCTTTCCACAATAATTATAGACCTCAGTTTTATGTAAGAACTACTGATGTAACCGGAAATATTGAGCTTCCTAGTGGAGTTGAAATGGTTATGCCAGGAGATAATCTTACTATTACTGTTGAATTAATTCAGCCTATTGCATGTAGTGTTGGTTTAAGATTTGCTATTCGTGAAGGTGGTAGGACAGTTGGAGCGGGTCAGGTAACTGAAATTTTAGATTAACATTGCCAAATGAGTGTGTAAGTTTTATTCACTCATTTTTGGTTGACAGGTAAGACTCTTAACACACGGGTTTAGCTCAGTTGGTAGAGCACTGGTCTCCAAAACCAGGTGTCGGGAGTTCGAGTCTCTCAACCCGTGCAACATAAATATTATGGGAAGTATTGTAAATTATATAAAAGATTCTTTTAGTGAACTCAGGGACCACGTTACTTGGACCCCTTTAATCGAGCTTCAAAAAATGACATTAGTAGTTTTGGTGTTTTCTGTAATTTTTGCTCTCATAATTTGGGTTGCAGACACTATACTTTCAGAAATTTTTGAACTTTATTTTCAATTCGTGTGATAATGACAGAAGTTGTAGAAAAAAAGTGGTATGTGATCAGAGGAATCAGCGGTCAAGAGAATAAAATTAAGGACTATATTGATAGTGAGGTTAAAAGACTCAATATATCCACTTTTATTGAAGATGTAATCGTTCCAACTCAAAAAGTAATACAAATTAGAAATGGGAAAAAGGTTAGTAAAGAAAAAGTTTATTTCCCAGGTTATATTATGATTAAAGCTAATCTAACTGGTGAAATACCACATATTATCAGGTCATTTCCAAATATTTTAGGTTTTTTGGGTGAAACAAAAGGAGGTGACCCTGTTCCTTTAAGAACAAATGAAGTTAGTAGAATGCTTGGCAAAGTTGATGAGCTTTCAATGGAGGGCGAAAATATTGCCATACCATTTTCTGTAGGGGAAAATATAAAGGTGATAGATGGTCCCTTCAATGGTTTTAATGGAAATATTGAAAAAGTCAATGAAGAAAAAAGAAAATTAGAGGTTATGGTTAAGATTTTTGGCAGAAAGACACCACTAGAATTATCATATATGCAAGTTGAAAAAATATAAATGTTACGTATAATTTAATTTTGAGTGGCTTCCAACCTCAAAAA
The DNA here is from genome assembly GCA_902522775.1 of uncultured Bacteroidota bacterium. Classification (GTDB taxonomy): domain Bacteria; phylum Bacteroidota; class Bacteroidia; order Flavobacteriales; family Flavobacteriaceae; genus Eutrophosalina. Next base: position 54,683 of record CABYWQ010000001.1, read on the forward strand.
TTAAAAATTTATTAATGGCTAAAGAAGTACAAAAAGTTTTAAAGTTGCAGATCAGAGGCGGAGCTGCTAATCCTTCACCGCCTGTTGGTCCTGCATTAGGTGCTGCAGGTGTAAATATTATGGAATTCTGCAAACAGTTTAATGCTAGAACTCAAGATAAACCAGGTAAAGTTGTTCCTGTAGTTGTTTCTGTTTTTGCAGACAAATCTTTTGAGTTTGTTGTCAAAACGCCACCGGCTGCTGCTCAACTTCTCGAAGCTGCTAAGGTTAAAAAAGGTTCGGGTGAGCCTAACAGAACTAAAGTTGCTTCCGTTACTTGGGATCAAATAAAAAAAATAGCTGAAGATAAGATGGTTGACTTAAATGCTTTTACTGTTGAATCTGCTATGAAGATGGTTGCTGGTACTGCAAGATCAATGGGTTTAAATGTTAAAGGTCAATCACCTTTTTAAAATTTTATTATGGCAAAATTGACAAAAAACAGAAAAGATTCAATGTCAAAATACGACAAAGACTTATTATACAGTCTTGAGGACGCATCTAAAATAATTAAGGACTTTCCAAAATTAAAATTTGATTCATCAATTGATATAGCTGTAAATTTAGGTGTTGATCCAAAAAAAGCAGATCAAAATATTCGAGGTGTTGTAACATTACCTAACGGTACAGGAAAAGATGTCAAAGTCTTAGCATTAGTTACACCTGATAAAGAAGATGAAGCAAAGAATGCTGGTGCAGATTTAGTAGGTTTAGATGAATATCTAAAGAAAATCAAGGATGGTTGGACTGAAGTTGATGTTATTATTACAATGCCTAGCATTATGGGAAAACTAGGACCCTTAGGTAGGATTTTAGGTCCAAGAGGTTTGATGCCAAACCCAAAGACTGGTACTGTAACAATGAATATCGGTAAGGCAATCGAAGATGTTAAAGCTGGTAAAATTGATTTTAAGGTTGATAAAAACGGAGTAATACATGTTTCAATTGGTAAGGTTTCTTTTGATGCAAAGAAAATATTAGAAAATGCTTTGGAAGTTATTAATCATATAATTAAGATTAAACCATCATCATCAAAAGGACTATATCTGAAAAGTATTTCAATGTCTAGTACAATGAGTCCTGGAATAAAGATTGATACTAATACATTTTAAAATGACAAGAGAAGAAAAATCAAATATGATTGAATCTATTAAGTCTAATCTTGATAGCAACTCCACAGTTTACTTGGCTGATTGTTCTGGATTAGATGCTGATTCAACTTCAAAGTTAAGAAGAGCTTGCTTTAAATCTAATATTAAATTATCTGTTGTTAAAAACACTTTATTATTTAGAGCAATGGAAGAAGTTGATAAAGATTTTGGTGAACTCAAATCGGTATTAAAAGGTAATACAACATTGATGTTATCTGACATTGGAAATGCTCCTGCGAAGGTCATTAAAAATTTCAGAAAAAAATCTGAAAAACCAGTTTTAAAAGGCGCATTTGTTGAAGAATCAATTTATCTAGGAGATGATTTATTAGAAACATTAGTAAATATTAAATCTAAGGAAGAGTTGTTAGGAGAAATTGTAAGCCTCCTTCAATCTCCAACTAAGAATTTAATTTCTGCTCTCAAATCGAGTGGAAGTAAAATAAGTGGTGTTTTAAAAACACTTTCTGAAAAAAATGAAAATAATTAAAATAACTTAAATTATAAAAAATGGCAGATTTAAAAGATTTTGCAGAAAAATTAGTAAACTTAACAGTAAAAGAAGTAAATGAACTTGCTGATATTCTAAAAGATGAATACGGTATAGAACCTGCAGCTGCTGCTGCGGTTGTTTCAGGTCCATCATCTGGAGCAACAGGCGATGAGGCTGCCGAAGAAAAATCAGAATTTACTGTTGTACTCAAAGCAGCGGGTGGCTCAAAATTAGCCGTTGTTAAATTAGTTAAAGAACTTACAGGCTTAGGTTTAAAAGAAGCAAAAGAGCTTGTTGATAATGCACCAAGTAATATCAAAGAAGATATCGCTAAGGATGAAGCGGAAGGAATAAAAACTTCGCTTGAAGAAGCAGGTGCAGAAGTAGAGCTTAAATAAATTTACAGCTTTACAATTAAATTTATAAGCCCACATTTTGGGCTTTTTGAATGTTCTTTTAACTAAAAATAAATTAATGATTACATCAATAAGACAAAATTTTGCAAGCTCATCAGATACCCCAAGTTACCCTGACTTTTTAGATATTCAGGTTAAATCCTTTAGAGATTTTTTTCAACTAGAAACTAAGTCCGACGAAAGAAGTGATGAAGGTTTATATAAAACCTTTCTTGAAAACTTTCCAATCTCTGATGCTAGAAACCAATTTGTATTAGAGTTTTTAGATTATTTTGTTGATCCTCCAAGATATTCAATGCATGAGTGTATTGAAAGGGGATTAACATACAGTGTACCTTTAAAAGCTAGATTAAAATTATATTGTACTGACCCTGAACATGAAGATTTTGAAACTATCGTGCAAGATGTGTATTTGGGAGTAATTCCATATATGACTGGAAGCGGTACTTTCATAATAAATGGTGCTGAAAGAGTAGTTGTTTCACAGTTACACAGATCACCAGGTGTCTTTTTTGGGCAATCCTTTCACGCTAATGGTACAAAACTTTATTCAGCTAGAGTAATTCCATTTAAGGGTTCTTGGATCGAATTTGCTTCTGACATCAATGGAGTAATGTATGCTTATATTGATAGAAAAAAGAAGTTACCAGTCACGACTCTTTTAAGATCAATTGGTTATGAAAGAGACAAAGATATTTTAGAAATCTTTAATCTAGCTGAAGAGGTTAAAGTTTCTAAATCTGGTTTGAAAAAACTTACTGGAAGAAAGCTTGCTGCTCGAGTCTTAAACACTTGGTATGAAGATTTTGTAGACGAAGATACCGGTGAGGTTATCTCTATAGAAAGGAATGAAGTGGTTTTGGACAGAGATACTTTAATTGATAAAGAAAATATTGAATTAATTATTGAATCAAATACCAAAACAATCCTTCTTAATAAAGAAGATCAAGAGGGAAATGAATATTCTGTTATACTAAATACATTACAAAAAGATCCAACTAATTCCGAAAAGGAAGCAGTTGAGCATGTGTATCGACAACTTAGGAACGCTGAACCACCTGATGAGGAAACTGCGAGAGGAATTATTGATAAATTATTTTTCTCTGATCAAAGATATAATTTAGGTGAGGTTGGAAGATATAGGATGAACAAAAAGTTAGGTTTAGATATAGATATGGAAAATCTAGTTTTAACCAAAGATGATATAATCACAATTATTAAATTTTTAATTGAATTAATAAATTCTAAAGCTGAAATTGATGATATCGATCACTTATCTAACAGAAGAGTTAGAACAGTTGGTGAACAATTGTCAAGTCAGTTTGGGGTTGGACTTTCACGAATGGCTAGAACAATTAGAGAAAGAATGAATGTTAGAGATAATGAAGTTTTTACACCGATTGATTTGATTAATGCAAAAACATTATCATCTGTAATTAATACTTTTTTTGGTACTAATCAATTATCTCAATTTATGGATCAAACCAATCCTCTTGCTGAGTTAACACACAAACGTCGACTTTCTGCATTAGGCCCTGGAGGACTTTCACGTGAAAGAGCTGGATTTGAAGTTAGAGATGTTCATTACACACATTATGGAAGATTGTGTCCAATTGAAACTCCAGAAGGACCAAATATTGGTCTAATTTCATCACTTAGTGTTTTTGCTAAGGTCAATAATCTTGGTTTTATTGAAACTCCGTACCGTGAGGTTAAGAATGGTAAAATTGATGTTAACAATTTTAAATATCTTTCAGCAGAAGAGGAGGAAGGAAAGCTCATAACTCAAGCAAATATTGAAAGAGATGAAAAAGGTAATATTCTTACTGATAAAGTTATTGCTAGGCTTGAAGCTGATTATCCCGTTGTAGATCCAAATGATGTTGATTATATTGATGTAGCTCCAAATCAGATTGCATCAATTTCGGCATCTCTAATTCCATTTTTAGAACATGATGATGCAAATAGAGCACTTATGGGATCAAACATGATGCGTCAATCAGTGCCTCTAATGAAACCCGAATCTCCTATCGTTGGAACTGGATTAGAAAAGCAAGTTGCTTCTGACTCAAGAGTTTTATTAAATGCCGATATGGATGGAGAAGTGACATATGTTGATTCTCAAAAAATTACGATTAAGTATAAAATGTCAGATGACCAAAAGTCAACCTCTTTTGAATCTGAAGAAAAAACATACTCTTTAATCAAATTTAGGAAAACCAATCAAGGTACTTGTATTAACTTAAAACCTATTGTCAAAAAAGGAGATAAAGTAAAAAAAGGTGAGGTATTGTGTGAAGGTTATGCAACTAGATCTGGAGAATTAGCTTTGGGGCGAAATTTAAAAGTAGCTTTTATGCCTTGGAAAGGTTATAATTTCGAAGATGCTATTGTTATTTCAGAAAAAGTAGTAAGAGATGATTATTTTACTTCTATTCATATTGATGAATATTCTCTTGAAGTAAGAGATACTAAACTTGGAATGGAAGAGTTAACAAGTGATATTCCAAATGTTAGTGAGGAGGCAACAAGTGACCTTGATGAAAATGGTATGATTAGAGTTGGTGCTGAAGTGAAATCAGGTGATATTTTAATTGGCAAAATTACTCCAAAAGGTGAATCTGATCCAACACCAGAAGAGAAGTTATTGAGAGCAATTTTTGGAGATAAGGCTGGAGACGTTAAGGATGCATCATTAAAAGCGCCACCTTCTTTAAAAGGAATTGTTATTGATAAAAAACTTTTTTCAAGAACAATTAAAGATAAAAGAAGAAGAGCTGATGACAAAGATCTGTTAAAAAAACTTGAAATTAAATATGACCTTTTATTTAAAGATTTAAAAGACAAGATGATCACTAAACTATACTCAATTTTAAGCGGTAAAACTTGTCAAGGAGTTTTTAATGATTTAGGTGAAGAGGTTATCCCCAAGGGTAAAAAGTATTCACAAAAAATTCTCAATGAAGTTGATGATTATATTCATTTAACTGAAACTGCATGGAGTGTTGATAAAAAAGCCAACCAGCTTGCTTCTTCTTTACTTCACAATTATAGAATTAAAGAAAATGATATTCAGGGAATGTTAAGAAGGGAAAAATTTACAATTTCTGTGGGAGATGAATTGCCAGCTGGAATAATGAAGTTAGCAAAAATATATGTTGCCAAGAAAAGGAAGTTGAAAGTTGGAGATAAAATGGCTGGACGTCACGGTAATAAAGGAATTGTAGCTAGAATTGTTAGACAGGAAGATATGCCTTTCTTGGAAGATGGAACACCTGTTGATATTGTTTTAAATCCATTGGGAGTTCCCTCAAGAATGAACATAGGTCAAATTTATGAAACAGTACTTGGATGGGCAGGTGAAAAGCTTGGTCAAAAATTTTCAACTCCAATTTTTGATGGTGCAACACTTGATGAAATTAACTCTTTAACTGATAAAGCAGGTGTCCCAAGATATGGTCATACATATTTGTATGATGGTGGTTCTGGTGAAAAATTTGATCAGCCAGCAACAGTTGGTGTTATTTACATGCTTAAGTTAGGCCATATGGTTGATGATAAGATGCATTCAAGATCTATTGGTCCATATTCATTAATTACTCAACAGCCTCTCGGTGGTAAAGCCCAATTTGGAGGTCAAAGATTTGGTGAAATGGAAGTTTGGGCATTAGAAGCTTATGGTGCGTCTAGTACATTACAAGAAATTTTAACAATTAAGTCTGATGACGTTATTGGAAGAGCTAAAGCTTATGAGGCAATTGTTAAAGGAGATAGGATGCCTGATGCTGGCTTACCAGAATCCTTTAATGTTTTAATGCATGAACTTAAAGGGTTAGGATTAGATATAAGATTAGAAGAATAAAATATAATTTCATTTATGGAAATAAATAAAACAAAAAAATTTAATAAGATTTCTATAGGATTAGCTTCACCTGAAACAATCCTTGCATCTTCAAGAGGTGAAGTTTTAAAACCTGAAACCATTAATTATCGAACACATAAGCCTGAACGAGACGGATTATTTTGTGAAAGAATTTTTGGACCTGTAAAGGACTATGAATGTGCATGTGGAAAATATAAAAGGATTAGATACAAAGGAATTATATGCGACAGATGCGGTGTTGAAGTAACTGAAAAAAAAGTAAGGAGAGACAGAGTTGGACATATCAATTTAGTTGTTCCAGTAGCTCATATATGGTATTTTAAGTCACTACCTAACAAAATAGGTTATTTATTAGGTCTGCCTACCAAAAAGTTAGACATGATAATTTATTATGAAAGATATGTTGTTGTTCAAGCTGGTTTGGCTACAGACATTGAGGGTAATCCATTAAACAAGATGGATTTTTTGACTGAGGAAGAATATTTGAATATTTCTGAATCGCTCCCGCCTGAGAATCAATTCCTTGAAGATTCTGACCCAAACAAGTTTATTGCTAAAATGGGAGCAGAGTGCTTAATTGAATTACTTTCTAGAATTGATCTTGATGAACTATCCTACGATCTAAGACATAAAGCTAATAATGAAACATCAAAGCAAAGAAAGATGGAGTCTTTAAAAAGACTTCAAGTTGTTGAGTCCCTTAGAGAAGCAAATGTAAATAAAGTAAATAGGCCAGAGTGGATGATTTTAAAAGTTATCCCAGTAATTCCACCTGAGCTAAGACCTTTAGTCCCACTAGATGGTGGGAGATTTGCTACTTCGGACTTAAATGATTTATATAGGAGAGTTATAATTAGAAACAATAGGCTAAAAAGGTTAGTTGAAATTAAAGCACCTGAAGTTATTTTACGAAATGAAAAGAGAATGTTACAAGAATCTGTAGATTCACTTTTTGATAATACTAAAAAGTCTTCTGCTGTAAAAACAGAAGCAAATAGACCCTTAAAATCTTTATCTGATTCTCTTAAAGGTAAACAAGGGAGATTCAGACAAAATTTATTAGGTAAAAGAGTTGATTATTCGGCACGATCTGTAATTGTTGGGGGCCCAACATTGAAACTTTATGAGTGTGGTATACCAAAAGATATGGCCGCTGAACTATATAAACCTTTCATTGTTAAAAAATTAATTGAAAGAGGTATAGTTAAAACAGTAAAATCAGCTAAAAAAATTATCGACAAAAGGGAACCATTAGTATGGGATATCTTAGAAAATGTTTTAAAGGGGCACCCAGTTTTATTGAACAGAGCTCCTACTTTGCATAGATTAGGTATTCAAGCCTTTCAGCCAATTCTTATTGAAGGGAAAGCAATCCAGGTACACCCATTGGTCTGTACTGCTTTTAATGCAGATTTCGATGGTGACCAAATGGCTGTTCATTTACCTCTAGGGCCCGAGGCGATTCTTGAATCACAATTATTAATGTTAGCATCCCACAATATTTTAAATCCAGCTAATGGGTCACCGATTACAGTTCCATCACAGGATATGGTTTTAGGTTTATACTATATGACCAAGGAAAAGAAATCAACAAAAAATGCCAAAGTAAAAGGTGAGGGACTAATTTTTTATTCAAGTGATGAAGTTAATATAGCTTACAATGAGAATAAAGTTGATTTGAATGCATCTATTAAAGTTAAAACTAATGATTTAAATGAGCATGGTGAAATTGAATACAAAATTATTCAAACCACTGTTGGCCGAGTTTTGTTCAACGAAGTTGTCCCAGAAAAAGCTGGTTTTATCAATCAGGTTCTCAATAAAAAATCTTTGAGAGGAATTATTGGTAAAATTTTAAAATTAACTAGTATTCCAGAAACTGCCGAATTTCTAGACAAGATTAAGGATATGGGATTCACTTTTGCATTTAAAGGTGGTTTATCTTTTAGTTTAGGAGATATTATAATCCCAAATGAAAAAGTTGATATGATTGATTCTGCCAACAAAGATGTTGATTCTATTATTTCTAACTATAATATGGGCCTCATAACTAACAATGAGAGATATAATCAAGTTATTGATGTATGGACTTCTTCTAATGCTGCACTTACTGAACTTGCCATGAAAAGAATTAGGGAAGATCAACAAGGTTTTAACTCTGTTTACATGATGTTAGATTCTGGAGCTAGAGGCTCAAAAGAGCAAATAAGACAGTTAACGGGCATGAGAGGTTTGATGGCAAAACCTAAAAAGGCCAGTTCAGGAGGTGGAGAGATAATTGAAAATCCAATTTTATCCAATTTTAAAGAAGGATTATCAATTCTTGAATATTTCATTTCTACTCATGGTGCAAGAAAGGGTTTAGCTGATACCGCATTGAAAACAGCAGATGCTGGATATTTAACTAGAAGATTAGTAGATGTAGCTCAAGATGTAATTGTAAATATTGAAGATTGTCATACTCTTAGAGGAATCAAAATTGAAGCATTGAAGAAAAACGAAGAAGTCGTTGAAACATTAGGTGAAAGAATATTAGGAAGAGTTTCTCTACATGACATTTATAATCCGCTTAACCAACAAATAATTGTTAAATCTGGAGATGAAATTAACGAAGAGGCTGTTAAGCAAATCAGTTTATTGCCAATTGATTCAGTTGAAGTTAGATCACCATTGACTTGTGAAGCTGACAGAGGTATTTGTGTAAAATGTTATGGAAGAAATTTGGCTACCGGTAAAATGGTTCAAATAGGTGAAGCTGTTGGCGTTACTGCTGCTCAGTCAATTGGAGAGCCAGGCACACAATTAACTTTAAGAACATTCCATGTTGGTGGAATTGCTGGTAATATTTCCGAGGAAAATAAGCTTGTTTCAAAGTTTGACGGGATTACTGAGATTGAAGATTTAAAATCTGTGAAATCAAAAGACTCTGATGGTAATAATACTAATTTAGTTTTATCCCGAACATGTGAAATTAAAGTTCTTGATTCAAAGACAGGAATAGTTTTAAGCTCAAATGTAATTCCTTATGGTTCATCAATCAAAGTTAAAAGTGGAGTTAAGATAAAAAAAGATGATGTTATTTGTACATGGGATCCCTACAACGGTGTTATAATCTCAGAGTTTGGAGGTAAAGTTGAATATGAGAATATTGAGCAGGGTGTTACGTATCAGGTTGAAATTGATGAACAAACAGGATTTAAAGAAAAAGTTATTTCCGAATCAAGAAACAAAAAATTAATCCCTACATTATTGATTAATGATAGTAAAGGTAAAAATCAAAGAACTTATAATTTGCCAGTTGGGGCTCACCTTATAGTTGAAGATGGTGAAAAAGTGGATCAAGGTAAAATTTTGGTAAAAATACCAAGAAAATCTGCTAAATCTGGTGATATAACAGGTGGTTTACCCAGAGTGACAGAGCTTTTTGAAGCAAGAAATCCCTCAAATCCAGCAGTCGTAAGTGAAATTGATGGTGTTATTTCTTTTGGTAAAATTAAAAGAGGAAATAGAGAAATTGTAGTTGAGTCTAAAACAGGTGAAATAAAAAAATATTTAGTTAAATTATCCAATCAGATTTTAGTTCAAGAAAATGATTTTGTAAAAGCTGGAATGTCTCTATCTGACGGAGCTATAACTCCAAATGATATATTGAATATCAAAGGCCCATCTGCTGTACAGCAATATCTTGTTAATGAAGTTCAAGAAGTATATAGGTTACAAGGTGTAAAAATTAATGATAAACATTTTGAGGTTCTTATAAGACAAATGATGCAAAAAGTTCAAATTCAAGATTCAGGCGATACTGTGTTTTTAGAAAATCAAATTATTCATAAAAATGAATTTGTGAAAGAGAATGATAATTTGTTTAGCAAAAAAGTTGTAGAATCATCGGGTGATTCTCAAAACATGAAAGTTGGACAAATTGTATCAGCTAGGGAGCTTAGAGATGAAAATTCTTTACTTAGAAGAGAAGATAAAGATTTAGTATTGGCAAGGGATGCTGTAAATGCAACTGGTTTTCCAATCTTGCAAGGTATTACAAGAGCCTCTCTTCAAACAAAATCATTTATTTCTGCTGCATCATTTCAGGAAACAACAAAAGTATTAAATGAAGCTGCTGTTAATGGAAAAATAGACAATTTAGAAGGTTTAAAGGAAAATGTAATAGTTGGTCATAAAATTCCTGCTGGAACAGGTAATAGAGAGTTTGATGATGTAGTTGTTGGTTATGTTGATGAATATGAAGAATTATTAGAAAGTAAGAGGATTAGATTTGGTGAAGATGAGTGAAAGTAAAAATAATCAGAATATAAATATTGAACTTGATGATTCGATAGCTCAAGGTATTTATTCAAACTTGGTTGTTGTTAATCATTCTCCGACAGAATTTGTTCTTGATTTTATTAATATTATGCCCGGCTCAACAAAAGCGAAAGTAAGATCAAGAGTTATACTTACACCTGAGCATACTAAAAAGTTTATTAAAGCATTAAGTGATAATTTGTCAAAGTATGAATCTGTTAATGGTAGTGTTAAAGATTTTAAGAAAGATATAATTCCATTAAGTTTCGGTCCTAAAGGAGAAGCTTAGTTTTAAAACTCTGATTTTTCATAAAATAAAATTTTATCATACTTCTGTTTAGTATTCATAAGTGTAAAATCACTATCTGCTAAAAAAACAACTTTTTTATCTTTATCGAATGCAATAAATTTACCTTTATGTACAAAAAATTCTTGTAGTTGTTTTTTGTCAGAATTGATTTCATCAATCCAACATGCTTTACTAATATTTATGTTTTCATAACTGCATTTTGCACCATATTCATGTTGAAGTCTATATTTAATAACATCAAATTGTAAAACTCCTACAGTACCAATAATTTTTCTACCATTTAGTTTTAGAGTGAAAGATTGAGCAACACCTTCATCCATAAGTTGTTTTATACCTTTAGAAAGTTGTTTTGATTTTAGTGGATCATTATTTATTATATATCTAAAGTGTTCAGGTGAAAAACTTGGGATACCAACAAATTCAATTTGTTCACCCTCAGAAAAAGAATCTCCAATTTTAAAATTTCCAGTGTCATGTACCCCAATAATATCACCAGGATATGATTTGTCTATAATTTCCTTCTTGTCTGCAAAAAAAGAGTTAGGGCTGCTAAATCTTATTTTCTTTTTTCCTCTCACATGGTAATACATATTATTTCTTTTAAATTCTCCAGAAACGATTTTAATAAATGATAATCTATCTCTATGCTTAGGGTCCATATTTGCATGAATTTTAAAAATGAAGCCACTAAATTTTTCTTCTTTAGGATCAATTATCCTTTCTACAGCCTCTTTTTTTCCAGGGGGAGGAGAATATTTCGCAAAATAATCTAACATCAAACTAATACCTGAGTTGTGTAGAGCTGAACCAAAAAAGACTGGTTGAATTTCACAGTTCAAATATTTATTGTAGTTAAATTTCGGATAAATCCCATCAATTAGCTCAAGATCGTCACTCAAGGATTTAATAATTCTTTCATTAATTTTAGATGAATTATTTATAAGCGATCTAAGTTCAATTTTTTTTAACTTATCATCATTAAAAATAACTTCAGATTTTAATAGATCTATAATACCATTGTAATCATAGCCAATTCCAAGTGGATAAGTTATTGGAGAAAGATTGAACTCAAGTTTATTTTCTAGCTCATCCAATATATCAAATGGATCTTTTCCCTCTCTATCACATTTATTTACAAAAATCATTATTGGTATTTTCCTCATTTTACAAACTTTAACCAGCTTCTCTGTTTGTTCTTCAACACCTTTTGCAACGTCAATTACTACGATTACGCTATCAACAGCTGTCAATGTTCTAAACGTATCTTCAGCAAAATCTTTATGCCCAGGAGTATCTAGAATATTAATTTTTTTATCTAAATAATTAAATGATAGCACAGATGTTGAAACGGATATTCCTCTTTGCTTTTCTATTTCCATAAAATCACTGGTTGCTGTTTTTTTAATTTTATTAGATTTAACTGCTCCAGCTTCATTTATAGCACCACCAAACAATAATAATTTTTCAGTTAAGGTAGTTTTTCCGGCGTCTGGATGTGAGATTATACCAAATGTCCTTCTAAGATTTATTTTTTTATTTAAATTCATCTCTATAAAACAAAAATAATATCTTATTTGTAGGTTTCATTATTAATTGAATTAAATTTGCCGATATGAATAATAAAGTTATTCTAGTTGATTTAGATAATAATAAAGTTGGTAATGAGGATAAAATTGAAGCCCACAAAAAGAGTCTTCTTCACAGAGCTTTTTCAATTTTTATTTTTAATCAAAATAAAGAAATTTTACTTCAAAAAAGAGCCAAAAATAAATATCACTCAGCTTTATTATGGACTAATACTTGTTGTAGTCATCCCCATGAGGGACTATCGACAATCAAATGTGCAGAAATTAGATTAAAACAAGAAATGGGTATTGAAACAAAAATCAAAGAAATTTTTTCATTTATTTATAAAGAATCTTTTGCAAATGGTCTTACTGAGTATGAATATGATCATGTTTTTTTTGGAGAATATTCTAAGGATCCAATTCTAAATCCTGATGAAGCGTGTGATTTTAAATGGATTAGTATTTTTGACCTAAAGTCAGATATCGAACAAAATCCGTCATCTTACACTGCTTGGTTAAAAATTATTTTTAATAAATATTTTAAATATTTTGAGTCTTATGAAAATAACAATTTGTAGAAAAAGTCACTTTAACTCAGCTCACAAGCTGTATAATAAAGCATGGTCCAAAGAAAAAAATTTAAAAGTTTTTGGAAAATGTAGTTATGAAAATTTTCATGGTCATAATTATGAGTTAATTGTAAAATTATATGGTGAAATTAATGAGGATACTGGAATGCTAATGGATTTAAGTGACTTAAAGAAAATAATTAAAGATGAGGTTGAAGAAAAGTTAGATCATAAAAATCTTAACCTTGATATTGATTATTTTAAGGATAAAATTACATCAACAGAAAACCTGGCAATTTACATTTGGAACAGACTGAATGATGCAATAAATATTGAATGTAAATTGACAGTTGTTCTTTACGAAACTCCAAGGAATTTTGTAGAATTTTCTGGATAATTTTATAATATAGATTTTAGAATTTTTGAATACTTAGATTTTAAAACCTCTTCTGACAAAGAGTTATAAATTGTGTCTAAAATTTTTTTTGATTCTGTTAGGTCAGTTATTGCAATGTAGGGTGAAACTTCATAATTACTATGTCGCATGGCAAAATTTGCATTATGTAAAAATTGTCTTTTGTTAAGCTGAGTCAATAAATTGTCTATAATTAAAACGCTATCATTTTTATTATCTTTTCTATTTTCTAAAGATTTTCTTATTAACTCAATTTTTTGATCATTAAATTTTTTATTGAAACTAAGATAGCTTCTTAAGATAGAATCATTTTTTGACCCAATAACTTCCAGATCATAACCATATTTTTGAAGTTTAGAAATCAATTTCATTTCATTATTTTCTGCAAAAAAAGATAATGATAAAGGCTCATTAGACTCATTAGTATATAAATCAAGAAAAAGAACTTGTGGTTCTTTAATGTCGCCTTGCAATAGTAAACTTTTTTGCCCATTTACATAAACTGAATCAATTGGGTTAAGTAAACTGTCTCCAGCAGATAAAAGAACAAGCTTACCCTTTTTAAGATCTTTTATCTCAATATCAAGTTTAAATTTCCTTGTTTCACTACAAGACAATAAAATAAATAAAAGTAAAAAATACTTAATTTTCATTATTTAAACCAATAATAAACAAAACTACTTTATTAAATCAAAACTTCTTTTAATAAAGTTTGTTAAGTCTTCACCTTTCAGTAAATTTTGAGAAAGCTTTGCTAAGTCTAAAGATTGTTTAATTAATCTTTCTCTTTTATTTTTTGTTTTTACACTTAAGATATTTGAAATCAAATTACTATTTGTATTAACTATAACGTTGTACATCTCAGGCATATTTCCAAACATTCCACCACCACCAGTTGATTGCATATCTTTCATTCTTCGCATAAACTCTGGCTGAGTAATCATAAATGGTACAGTATTGCTATCTAAAGCTTCCAATTGAAGAGTAAACTTATCTTTTGGAATCATTTCTTCTAAATATCCTTTGAGTTTATCCTGTTGTTTGTCATCAAGTTTTGAAATACTCTTCTCTTCTTTTTTTATTAAGTTATCTAAAGTGTCTGAGTCAACTCTTGAAAATGATATGTTTTTTTCACCAGATTCAAGCTTTTGAATAAGATGACTTATTATCGGAGAATCTAAAATTAAAACTTTGTAGCCCTTCTCTTTTGCTAATCTTATATATGAATCTTGCTCTTTTACATCAGTGGCATACAAAATAATTGTTTTGTCATCTTTATCAGTTTGCTTGTCTTTAATCTCATTAATCAGTTCTTCATAAGTGTAATATTCATTATCAGTAGTTGGGTATAAAGCAAAGTTTTTAGCTTTATCATAAAACTTTTCCTCGCTTAACATTCCATACTCAATTATAACTTTAATATCATTCCATTTCTCTTGGTATTTATTTCTATCTTTTTTAAAAATAGAATTAAGCTTATCTGCTACTTTTCTTGTTATATAATTTGTTATTTTTTTAACTGCTGAATCTACCTGTAAATAACTTCTGGATACATTGAGAGGTATGTCTGGAGAATCTATGACACCCCTTAACAGAGTTAAAAATTCTGGTACAATACCTTCAACATTATCCGTAACAAAAACTTGGTTTTGATATAATTGAATTTTATCTTTTTGCAAATTTAAATCATTAGAAATTTTTGGAAAATAAAGAATACCAGTTAAATTAAACGGGTAGTCAACATTTAAATGAATATTAAATAAAGGTTCCTCAAAATTCATTGGATATAGTTCTCTGTAAAAATCCTTGTAATTTTGATCATCAAGGTCTTTAGGTTGTTTTGTCCAAGCTGGATCAGTTATATTAATTATATCATCAACTATTTCTTTTATTTCTTTTTTATTTTTTTTATCACTAGTATTTTTTACTAATTCTTTGGTTCCAAATTTTATAGGAACTGGCATAAATCTGTTATATTTTTTTAGAAGACCTCTTATTTTATTCTCATCTAAATAGTCCTTCGAGTCATTTGAAATACTTAAAATAACTTCTGTGCCTATTTGTTTTTTATTATGTTTTTTTAAAATAAATTCGGGAGATCCATCGCAGGACCAGTGAACTGCAGAATCATTCTTATATGACTTTGTAATAATCTCTACTTTTTCAGAAACCATAAATGCAGAGTAGAAGCCTAAACCAAAATGACCAATTATTCCACTTTCCTTAGCAGAATCTTTATATTTTTCTAAAAACTCTTCAGCGCCAGAAAAGGCTACCTCATTTATGTATTTTTTTACCTCATTTTCAGTCATACCAACACCCTGGTCTATAATATGAATTTTTTTATTTTTTTTATCAACTTTGACTTCAATAATTGGATTGTTAATTTTTAATTTTGTTTCACCAATGTTTGATAAATGTTTAAGTTTTATTGTAGCATCAGTTGCGTTGGATATTAATTCTCTCAAAAAAATTTCTTGATCACTGTACAAAAACTTTTTTATAAGAGGAAATATATTTTCAACCGAAACATTAATTTTTCCTTTACTCATTTTTTTTTATTACATAATTATTCAAATCATATACCAAAAAATAATTAATGACAAAATGACATTTTTACTATATTGCGCTAAACCATTTATATGTATAATTCAAAAATTTCCGGGTTGGGGTTTTATTTGCCTGAGAATATAGTTACCAATAATGACTTAGAAAAAATAATGGATACAAGTGATAACTGGATAAAAGAAAGAACTGGTATCGAAGAGAGGAGGTGGGTTAAAAGTGATTCGGAAGACACTACATCAGTAATGGGATTCAAAGCTGCAAAATTAGCTATAAGTGATGCTAATTTAAAAAATAAAGATATTGATTTTATAATTTTTGCTACTCTAAGTCCTGATTACTTTTTTCCGGGTTCTGGGGTAATGGTTCAGGAAATGATGGATATTAGCACAATTGGATCACTAGATGTAAGAAATCAGTGTTCGGGATTTATTTATGGACTTTCAATTGCTGATCAATATATTAAAACTGGAATGTTTAAAAATATTTTAGTAATTGGCTCTGAAACCCATAGTCCAGGTCTAGATAAAACAACTAGAGGGAGAGGTGTTTCCGTAATTTTTGGTGATGGTGCTGGAGCAGCAGTTGTATCTAGGGAATTAGATAAATCAAAGGGAATATTATCAACTCATTTACACTCACAAGGTAAATACGCTAAAGAGTTATCCGTTATTTCGCCAGGGATGGGTACAAGATGGGTCACAGATATTTTAAAAGATAATGATCCAGATGATGAAAGTTATTTACCGTATATGAACGGACAATTTGTTTTTAAAAATGCAATTGTCAGGTTTTCTGAAGTTATAAATGAGGCTTTACAAAAAAACAATTTAACAAAAAATGATATTAAACTTCTTATTCCTCATCAGGCAAATTTAAGAATTTCTCAATTTGTTCAAAGGAGTTTTAAGCTCCAGAATAATCAGATTTTTAATAATATTTCAAAGTATGGTAATACCACAGCAGCCTCAATACCTATTGCATTAGCGGAGGCATATCAAGCAAATTTGATCAATAAAGGCGATATTATAATTTTAGCTGCTTTTGGAAGTGGATTTACTTGGGGAAGTGCTTTGATTAAGTGGTGATTTTCTAATCAAAAATAATCCTATAAATGTAATTAAACCATTGATAGGTAATAATTCATAACCAATAACGTATCCTCCTATATATTCAGGTGGAATTCTTCCAATGAAAATCACTATAATTACCGAAGCAATACACACTAATATGCTCATTTTGTCATTAATTTTATAATTAGTCAAAATTCCAAATGAAAATAAACCAAGTAATGGCCCATAAGTATATCCAGCTACAGTTAATAATCCATCAATTACATTAGTGTCTAGTAAATTTTTATAAGAAATAATTACAAAAGCTAAAATTAAGCTCATTAAAATATGAATTTGAACTCTAATAGTTTTTTTTGATTTTTCATCTTTTTTTGAAATATCAAGAAAATCGACACAAAAGGATGTTGTAAGTGATGTTAAAGCACTATCTGCACTGCTGTATGCAGCCGCAATTAAACCCAAAAGGAATACTATCCCCATTACTATTCCAAGATCTGAATTCAGAGCAATTTCAGGAAATAAAAGGTCTGTATTTTCACTGCCATTTAAAATAGGAATAGAAACACCAATTTCTCTGGAGTATATGAAAAGTAAACATCCTAATACTAAAAAAATAAAAGTTATAAATACTAAAATTAAGCTAAAAACTATCATATTTTTTTTGGCTTCAGAGAGTGTTTTACAAGTTAAGTTCTTTTGCATCATATCTTGATCAAGCCCTGTCATACATATAGTTATAAAAATTCCTCCTACAAAAGACTTAATAAAATGATTTCTTTCCAAAATGTTATCAAAAACAAAAATTTTTGAATAATCTGAAAATTCATCTGAGCTAATAAAATCTCCTAAAGACCAGTCTAGACTTTTGTTTATTAGATATATTGAGAGAAAAACTGAAAGAATCATCAAGAAAGTTTGAAGAGTATCAGTCCACACTACAGTCTTAATTCCTCCTCTAAAAGTATATATCCAAATTAAAAATATGGAAATACAAACAGTAATTTCAAATGGTATCTTCCAAGAGTCGAATACAAAAGCTTGTAAAACGATTGCTACTAAATATAAACGAAATGCAGCACCTAAAATCCTTGAAATAAAGAAAAATAATGCACCAGATATGTGTGATACAAATCCAAACCTGGCTCCAAGGTATTCATAAATAGATGTAACATTATTTCTGTAGTAAATAGGTAGTAAAATCAATGCAACGATTAAATAGCCAAACAAGTAGCCAAGTACAACTTGAAAATAGGTAAAGTTTGAAACTCCAACATCGCCAGGCACCGAAATAAAAGTGATACCTGAAAGTGATGCTCCAATCATTCCAAAAGCAACTACAAACCAAGGTGATTCTTTATCACCTGTGAAGAAAGTAGTATTATTTTCTTTACCCTTAGTTAGACCTGATATTATAAAAAGTACTAAAAAGTAACTCGTAATAACAAAAAAAATTAATGACTCTGACATCTTTGCAGCAAAGAAACCAAATATAATAATTTATGATGCTATCTTAGCATATGTTTAAATTGTAAAATGAATATTCCATCAAAAATTTTAGAGAATGCTGTAAGTGAAATTTCAAGATTGCCTGGGATAGGAAAAAGTACAGCTTTGAGATTAGCTCTTCATTTAGTAAAATCAAATTCCTCTGATATAAAAGATTTAGTTAAATCTATTGAATCCTTGCACAATAATTTAAAATCATGTAACACTTGTTATAATCTTTCAGATTCAGACATATGTGATATTTGTAAAAGTAATTTAAGGGATGACTCTTTAATTTGCGTGGTTGAGGATATTAGAGATATAATGGCGATTGAAAATACTAGTCAATTTAAAGGATTATATCATGTTTTAAATGGAAAAATTTCACCAATTGAGGGTATTGGTCCAAGTGATCTTACAATTCAAGAGTTAATTGATAGGATTAAAAATAAAAAAATTAAAGAAGTAATTTTTGCTTTGAGTGCAACCATGGAAGGTGATACTACAAGCTATTATATTTATAAAAAAATAAGCAACCTAAGTGTTAAATTTTCAACAATAGCTAGAGGTGTTTCAATTGGAGATAATCTTGAATATACTGATGAAATCACTTTAGCACGAAGTATATTAAAAAGAGTTCCATACGAACAATTCTCTAAAGATTAAATAATCATTAATAGTATATATTTGATATTTTTGCAATATGGCCGATCAAAAAATATATGATTTGATATTACCTAAGATGGGTGAGAGTGTAGATGAAGCTACAATTGTAAATTGGTTAAAAAATGTTGGTGACTTCATTAATGTTGATGATTTTGTTGTTGAAATAGCAACAGATAAAGTTGATTCTGAAGTACCAAGTGATGTAAGTGGTAAGATAATTGAATTATGCCACAAAGTTAACGATGTCGTAAAGGTAGGTGAAACAATTTGCAGAATTGAATTAAATGAATCATCAAACAACAATCAAGAACCAGATTTAATTGATGAAATTCCAAATATAGAGTTATTAAGTGAAGAAAATAAAAACGAAGAACTATTATCGAACGAAATTTCTAAACCATTGAAAGTTAAAAATCAAAAATATATTTCCCCGCTTGTAAGAAGTATTGCTTTAAAAGAAAACATAAGTGAGGATGAATTGTTAAAAATAAGTGGTTCTGGTAAAGATGGAAGAATAACTAAAAATGATGTGTTAAAGCATATTAAATTGTCTAACAATTTTGAATATAATAAAAACTCTAATCCAAAATCATTTTTTGAAGATAAATCTACAATAAGAGATTTGACAAGAATGGAAAAGATTCTTGCTGAACATATGGTTAATAGTAGAAAAACTTCTCCTCATGTTCAATCTTTTATTGAATTGGATGTAACTAGTCTTTGGGATTGGAGGGATAGTGTTAAAGTTGAGTTTTTAAAAAAAGAAAATAATAAATTAACCATTACCCATGTTTTTATCAAAGTTGTAGCTGAAGTTTTAAGAGAATTTCCAATTCTTAATTCAAGTCTAAAAGATGATAAAATATATACTAAGAATGAGATCAATATTGGGGTTGCAACTGCTCTTTCAAATGGTAACCTAATTGTCCCTGTTTTAAAGAATTCTGATCAATTAAGTCTGGTTGGAGTAGTAAAAAAAACAAATGAATTAATTAAAAAAGCTCGGAATAATAGTTTAAATCCCGATGATGTTGTTGATGGAACATACACGATAACAAATGTTGGAGTTTTTGATACTCTTACTGGTATCCCAATTATTAATCAACCTCAGGTAGGTATTCTTGCAATTGGTTCAATATCAAAAAAACCTGCAGTTATTGAAACAGAAAAAGGAGATTTTATTGGTGTTAGAAGAAAAATGATTTTATGTCATAGCTATGATCACAGAATAATTAACGGTGCAACTGGAGGACTTTTCTTGAAAAGAATCAAGGAAAATATTGAGAATTGGAATCCAAAAACACAAATTTAAAAGAATTGCTAATGTCTTTTTTAAAAAATTTAACAAAGTCTATTTGTTTCTTTGATCTAGAAACAACAGGTATAAGTATTGTAAATGATAGAATTGTAGAAATTTCTGTCTTAAAAATTGAAAAAAATAGTCAAGAAATTTCAAAAACCTGGTTAGTTAATCCAACAATTCCAATACCTAAAGTAGTCTCTTCCATACATGGAATTACTGATGAAATGGTCAAAGACCAACCAACATTTAAAGATATAGCCGATGAAATATTTTCTTTTATGAAAGGTTGTGATTTAGCAGGTTTTAACTCAAATAAATTTGACGTACCCATGTTGGCTGAAGAATTTATAAGAGTTGAAAAGGATTTAGATATATCAAAAATAAAATTAATTGACGTACAAAATATTTTTCATAAAAAGGAGAAAAGAACTTTATCTGCAGCATATAAATTTTATTGTAATAAAAATCATGATAATGCTCATTCATCAATGTCAGATACTAGAGCAACCTATGAAGTTTTGTTAGCGCAATTAGATAAGTATGAAGATCTTGAACAGAACGTTGATTTTTTATCTAAATTTTCAACTCAAAAAAAATTCGTTGATTTGGCAGGATTTATTTATTTGAGTTCTGATTTAAAACCAACTTTTTCATTTGGAAAGTACAGAGGAAAAGAAGTTGAAGAAATTATTCAAACTGATCCAGGATATTTTAGTTGGATACTAAATGCTGATTTTCCGAGATACACTAAGAATGTTTTAAATAAAATTAGATTAAGTAAGATAAATAATAAAATGTCATGAAAATTATTTGCGTCGGTCAAAATTATTTGAATCATATTAAAGAACTAAATTCAAAAAGAAATAAATCACCTATCCTTTTTTTAAAGCCTGATTCAAGTATTATTCAAAAAAACCAACCCTTTTTTATTCCTGAATTTTCAAAAGAAATTCACTATGAAGCTGAAATCATTTTAAAGTTTGATAAACTTGGTAAACATATTGACAGAAAATTTTCTAATAAGTATTATAATCAAATATCTCTGGGAATAGATTTTACAGCCAGAGACTTACAAGAAAAACTAAAAAAATCAGGTCACCCATGGGAAAAAGCAAAGTCTTTTGACAACTCTGCTGTCATTGGAGATTGGATAGATTTAAATAATTTTCAAGATATAAATAATATTAACTTTTGTCTAAAGTTAAATAATGAAATAGTGCAGTCAAGTAATAGTTCTAATATGATTTGGAAAATAGATGATTTAGTTACTGAAGTGTCTAATTACTTCACATTGAAAATCGGTGATATTTTATTCACCGGTACACCTGAAGGTGTTGGAAAAGTTAGCATTGGAGATGTTCTGGACGGTTTTCTGGAAGAAAAGAAAGTTTTTTCAATTAAAATAAAATGATTTTAGATAAGATTTTTGATTTTTTTTTAATCAATAACTTTTCACTTTCAACAGTAGAGAGTGTGACAGGCGGAAAATTATCTAGTACAATAATTAAAAAATCAGGAGCATCAAATTTTTTTAAAGGTTCTTTAGTTACTTACTCAACAGAATCCAAAATAAATATTCTACAGATTAATAAAGATTTGTTGTATAATTTTTCACCTGTCAGCAAGGTAATATCACGTGAGATGGTAAAATCGGGAAAAAAAATATTAAATACTGATTATTGTATTTCCACCACTGGAAACGCAGGTCCTTTAACCAATGATCAGTATTCAAAAGTTGGTCAAATATTTATTTCAATTGCGACTCCAAAAAAAATAGCTACTGAGGAATTATATTTAACTCTACCAAGAGAAGAAATAATTGAAATTATTGTAGAAAAATCACTTAAACTGCTATTAGAAAATCTAGTAGAATAAATTTGTCAATCCTATAAAAAAGTTGTTTATTTGCATCCCTAAAGGCAATATAAAATGTCAAAAATTTGTCAAATATCAGGAAAAAAAGTTCAGTTTGGAAATAACGTTTCTAAATCTATAAATAAAACAAAAAGAAGGTTTAACGCCAATATTGTTTCAAAAAAATTTTATATTCCTGATGAGGATAAATGGATTAAACTGAAGGTTTCCACGTCTGTTTTGAAGACAATTAATAAAAAAGGCATAAGTGCTGTTTTGAAAGAAGCTAAAGAAAAAGGTATTAAACTTTAATATAATGGCTAAAAAAGGAAATAGAATTCAAGTTATTTTGGAATGCACAGAACATAAAGATTCTGGTAAATCAGGAACATCTAGATATATTTCAACTAAAAATAAGAAGAATTCACCTGAAAGATTAGAATTAAAAAAATTCAATCCGATATTAAAAAAATATACAATCCATAAAGAGATTAAATAATGGCAAAAAAAACTGTTGCTACATTACAAACTTCGTCAAAAAAGCTTACTAAAGCCATAAAAATGGTAAAAAGTCCAAAGTCAGGTGCTTATACTTTTTCTGAAGCAATAATGTCTTCCGACCAGGTAAATGATTGGCTGTCTAAAAAGTAAATCTTTAAAAGATTTAGTTTCATCTATTTTAAAATTTTATAGCTAACTTTCAGGCATGAATTTTTTTAAAAAGCTCTTTTCATTTGGAAAGAAACCAGCTAAAGACTTAGATAAAAATGAGATTGATGATTTAAAAAATGAAAAAGTTGAGGAAATTATTCAAAAAGATTCAATTAAGGAAAAAGTAAAAAAAGATAAACCAGAGCCTGAATCAGATCCTAAACCTGAGCCAGAGCCTAAACTTGAGCCTGATACTGAAATAGAGCCTGAGCCTGAGCTTAAACCTGAGCCAGAGCCTGAACCAGAAAATAAGGAAGGTTTTTTTAAGAGGTTATTAAAAAAAACAAATAAAAAAAGTTTAGATAAAAGCTTAGAAAAAACAAGTAATTCTTTTTTTGATAAGATTAAAAAAGCTGTAGTAGGTAAATCAAAGGTTGATGTAGAAGTTTTAGATGAATTAGAAGAAATTCTAATTACCTCTGATGTTGGAGTAAAAACTACAATAAAAATAATTGATGCTATTGAATCAAGAGTTGCAAAGGAGAAATACACTAATCCTCAAGAGTTAGATGTAATTTTAAAAGAAGAAATTGGAAATATAATTTTTCATGAAAAAAATGATGATTTCAATATAAATGATAAACCATATGTTATTTTAGTTGTTGGTGTTAATGGAGTAGGAAAAACAACATCCATTGGAAAACTTGCTTCTTTATTCAAATCCCAAGGTTTGTCTGTAATGATTGGAGCAGCAGATACTTTTAGAGCTGCTGCGATAGAACAATTAGAAGATTGGGCAACTCGTGCCGGAGTCGAGATTGTAAAACAACAAATGGGTAGTGACCCTGCCTCAGTTTCTTATGATACATTGAATTCTGCAATTAAAAAAAATAAAGATGTTGTAATCATTGATACCGCAGGTAGATTACATAATAAGATTAATTTAATGAATGAATTATCTAAGATTAGTCGAGTTTTACAAAAGCTTAATATTAACGCGCCTCACGAGATTTTATTAGTTTTAGATGGTTCTACTGGTCAAAATGCCTATGAACAAGCAAAACAATTCTCTGAAGCTACTAAAGTGACATCTATGATGGTCACAAAATTAGATGGTACAGCAAAAGGAGGAGTAGTAATTGGAATTTCAGATCAATTAAGTATCCCTATAAAATTTATTGGAACTGGTGAATCAATTGAAGATTTAGAAATATTTGATAAGAAAGATTTTGTTGAATCATTCTTTCAAAATAAAATTTTATGAGAGCTAGGTCATCAAAAAAAAATAAAATTAATGTAATTACATTAGGTTGTTCAAAAAATTTATATGATACTGAAATACTTATTTCACAACTAAAGGCAAATAATAAAAATGTTGTTCATGAAGAAGATGGAAATATAATTGTTATTAATACCTGTGGTTTTATTGATAATGCAAAACAAGAGTCTATTGATACTATCTTACATTATTCAAACTTAAAAAAGAAAGGTAAGATTGATAAATTGTTTGTAACTGGATGTTTAAGTGAAAGGTTTAGAGATGACTTAATAAATGAAATTCCCGACGTTGATCATTTTTTTGGAACTGCAGATTTACCTCACTTATTAAAATATTTAAGGGCTGACTATAAAAAAGAATTATTAGGTGAAAGATTTCTTTCAACCCCAAAAAATTACGCATATTTAAAAATTTCAGAGGGATGTAACCGGAAATGTTCATTTTGTGCAATTCCATTAATGAGAGGAAAGCACATTTCTCGACCAATCAATGAAATTATACAAGAAGCAAAACAAATGGCGTCACAAGGTATCAAAGAGTTGATTCTTATTGCTCAAGAATTAACTTATTATGGTATTGATATCTATAAAGAAAGAACACTTTCCATACTGCTTAAAAAATTATGTAGAGTTGAAGGAATTGAATGGATTAGATTGCATTATGCTTATCCTTCAGGTTTTCCTGATGAAATTATTGATGTTATAAAAAGTGAGAAAAAAATTTGTAATTATTTAGATATTCCTCTTCAACATATTTCAGATAAGATTTTAAAATCAATGCGTAGGGGAGCTGGAAAAAACAAAATAAATAATTTGATAGCAAAAATTAGAAAAAAAATCCCAGGAATAGCTCTTAGAACAACTTTGATAGTTGGATATCCTGGAGAAAAAATTGAAGATTTTGAAGAGCTGTGTGAGTGGATTAAACAAACTAAATTTGATAGATTAGGTTGTTTCACCTACAGTCATGAAGAAAATACACATGCTTATTCTCTTGAGGATGATGTATCAGATCAAGATAAAAAGTTAAGACGAAATACTATTATGAAAATCCAATCAGAAATTTCAAGTAGGCTTAATAAAGAAAAGATTGGTAAAATAATTAGATGTATAATTGATAGATTTGAAGATGGATACTACATTGGTAGAACTGAGTTTGACTCCCCCGATGTTGACAACAATGTTTTGATAAAATCTGATTCAGGACACTTAAGGATTGGTGAATTCTATGATGTAAAAGTCAATGATTCAACAGAATATGATTTAATTGCTGAACTTGTATGAAAAGAAATATTTCAGTTGAAATGAATATTTCTGGTCATTTACCAGAAATTACATATGATTATGTTCAATATAAACAACCTAAAAAATTTTATGGAAGATCTTTTAAAATTGAAAATTTTAAGAATCAAATTATTGATAAAAGTAATTTTTGTGATAAAAAAAGAAAAATTTTAGTAGAAGCTCTAAAAGATCAAAATAAAAATTATAAACATACAAATGCATATAATGAAATTGACTTATTACTAAAAAAGAATAGTTATACAATAACTACTGGACATCAACTTTCTCTTTTTACAGGACCATTGTTTTTTGTTTACAAGATAATTCAGGTAATAAAGATTTGTGATCAACTAAAAAATAATTACGCCAACTATAATTTTATCCCTATTTTTTGGATGGCATCGGAAGATCATGATTTTGAAGAAATAAAAAGCTTTAATTTATATGAAAAAACATTTTCATATGATTACAATTACAAAAAATATTGTACTGGAAAAATTAAAACTTTGCAAATGTCTTCAATGCATGAGGAACTAAAAATCTTTTTTGAAGGTAAACCAAATCAAAAAGCTTTGTTAGATCTTTTTAATAAATCATATAAAAAAGAAAAAAATTTATCCAGTGCAACAAGGTCATTAGTATATCAATTATTTAAAGATTATAATATTATAGTGCTAGATCCAGATGACCATAGACTAAAAGTTAACTTTAAAGAATTTGCATTAGATGAGTTAAAAAATTTTTCCTCTCATAAAATTGTGAATAATACAATCAAAAAAATTAAAAATTCTTATAATAAAAAAATTAAAATTCAGGTCAATCCTAGAATCTTAAATTTATTTTATATTACAAAATCTGAAAGGTATAGAATTGAATATAAAGATGGAGAATATACCTTGATTGGAAAAAATAAAACCTTTAAAAAAGATGAATTTATTAATCATATTGAATCTAATCCTGACTGTATTTCGCCAAATGTTATTTTGAGACCACTTTATCAAGAATCCATACTTCCTAATTTAGCATATGTTGGAGGTGGTTCTGAAATATCATATTGGCTTGAATTAAAAGATTTATTTAATTTTTACAAATTACCCTTCCCAATTCTTGCTGTTAGAAAATCATTATTATTAATAAGTAAAAGAGATTTTGAGAAAATTGATGGTTTAAATTTAAAAATTCAAGACTTTTTTTTAAAAAAGGATCAAATTGTTAAAAAGTTTCTAAAATCAAACGATGATTATAATTTTAGTTTAAAAAATATCTCAGATAGTTATTTCAAAAATATTGATGAATTAAAAAATGAACTTTCTGCAATTGATAGTTCATTAGTATCAACTTTAGATGCTTTGATAACAAGACATAAAAAAGAGTATAATTCTTTAGAAAAAAAAGTGATTAAAACAATCAAATTAAAAAACTCACAAAAATTAAAATCTATTGAGAGAATTTATAAGAGAATATTCCCCAATGGTTCTCCGCAAGAAAGGTTTCTAAATTTTTCTCATTTTTACTCTATTCATGGCCAGGAATTTATTGATTTTATATTTGATGTTATGCAACCATTTGACTCAAGATTGCAAGTCTGTGAAATTTAATTTTATTTATCATTTTTAATGATGTATTTTTGAAAATGCAAGAGAAGGTTTTAATTCTTGATTTCGGATCCCAGTATACACAACTTATTGCCAGAAGAGTAAGGGAGCTTAATATATTCTGTGAAATATTTCCATATAATAATAATAAATATGATATCAGTGATTATAAAGCGCTAATTCTTTCTGGATCTCCTTACTCTGTTAGATCTGACAATTCATTAAAAATTAATATGGACAACTTTAGGAGTGTTTTACCAGTTCTTGGAATATGTTATGGTGCTCAATTACTAGCTCATAAAAGCGGAGGTGAAGTGAAAGCATCGAAGACTAGAGAATATGGTAGAGCTAATCTTCAATCTATTGATAATACAAACACTCTGTTCACTGGTATTCAAGACTCTTCTCAGGTTTGGATGAGTCATGCGGATACAATTTTCAAGTTACCACCTTCTTGTATAAGAGTAGCAAGCACCAAAGATGTAGAAAATGCTGCATTTCAATTTGTTGGTGAAAATACATTCGGAATTCAATTTCACCCTGAAGTTTATCATAGTTCGGATGGAAAAAAATTATTAAAAAATTTTTTAATTAATATATCTAATATTAATCCTAACTGGACTGCTAGTTCATTTGTTGACAAAACAATATATGATCTCAAAAAAATAATTGGCAATGAAAGTGTTGTTCTTGGCTTGTCTGGTGGAGTTGACTCATCAGTTGCTGCCGTATTGCTAAACAAAGCTATTAAAAATAAATTGTACTGTGTTTTTATTGATAATGGTTTGCTTCGAAAAAATGAATTTGATTCTGTTTTAAAACAATACGAAGGTATGGGTTTGAACGTTAAGGGGATAGATGCAAAAGATAAATTTTATTCAGCTCTGAAAAATATTGATGACCCTGAAAAAAAGAGAAAAGTAATTGGAAAAGTTTTTGTTGATGTATTTGATCAAGAATCAAAAAAAATTAATAATGTCAAGTGGCTTGGTCAAGGAACAATTTATCCCGATGTTATTGAATCAATCTCTGTAAAAGGTCCTTCAGCTACCATTAAATCACATCATAACGTTGGCGGTCTGCCTGATTATATGAAATTAAAGATTATAGAGCCTTTAAAAATGTTGTTTAAAGATGAAGTTAGAAGAGTAGGTAAAGAGTTAAAAATTAGTGATAAAATTTTAAAAAGACATCCTTTTCCTGGTCCAGGTTTAGCTATCAGAATTCTAGGTGATATAAATGAAGAAAAGGTGAAAATTCTTCAGGAAGCAGATGAGATTTTTATAAGTGAATTAATTTCTAATAATCTATATGATAAAACTTGGCAAGCTGGTGTTATTTTACTTCCAATTAAGTCTGTTGGGGTTATGGGAGATGAAAGGACATATGAAAATTGTGTTGTATTGCGAGCTGTTACCTCAACTGATGGAATGACAGCTGATTGGGTCGATCTACCATATGAATTTTTACAAGATGTTTCCAATAAGATCATAAACAATGTAAAGGGTATTAACAGAGTTGTATATGATATTAGTTCAAAACCTCCTGCAACGATTGAATGGGAATAATGAAAAAAAATTATTTTTTAATTATATTATTTTGTTTTAACATAAATGCACAGAAAAAACTTTCTGATTTTCATTTAAATTACGATTCAATCGTAAATCATACCGTTCAAAAAAAAGAGACCATTTTTAGTTTATCAAAAAAATATGGTTTATCAATTAATGAAATAATGAAAGCTAATCCAGGAATTCAAATTGATAAATTAAAAAGAAGATCTATTCTAATTATCCCCTTAAGAAAAAAAAATGTTGTTAAAAATGAGCTTGATGTTGTAGTTGAATCATTAAAAAATGACTCATTAAACCTGTCGGATTTAAAATTAAATGATTTAACAAAAGAGAAATTCAAAAAGATTGATTTTGAATTAGCTTTTCTTGCCCCATTTAAATTAAATACTGTAGTTTTAGATTCAGTTGAAGACACAGAAAAGACACTTAGTGAAGTAAACTTGACAACAATCTCAATTAATTTTTACAATGGTCTCAGCTATGCTGTTGAAGAGTTGAAAGATTTAGGTATTAATGTTAATGTAAGTATTTATGATACAGAGAATGATTTAAATAAAATTAATGAATTAAAAAGTCTAGATTTAAAAAAGTTTGATTTGATTATAGGCCCTTTTATTAATAGAAACTTCAATAAATTCAATTCTGATAATATCTCATTAATAGTATCACCCCTTGTTGAAAATGGAATAAGTGTTAAAGAAAATGTGCTTATTACAACAACTAATAATTCATTAAAATCGTCCAGAGTTTTTGATATTATTGATAATGAGATTGCTCTAATGGAAGATCAATGCGCAATAATTATTTCTGACTTAGAAAATATAAGTTCAAAATCTAAACTTATAAAGAGATTTCCTAATGCAGAAGTTATTAATATTGATGAAGAAAATCTTTTTGTTGATCCTGAGATCACTGACTCTTTGATGGGAGTTAATAAACAGAATTGGGTTTTTTTAGAAACATCGAAAACAAATGTTATATCAAGTGTAACATCTCTTTTAAATTCTCAAAACAACTATGAAAGAAAAATTAGATTATTTTCAACTGTTAGTTCTGAAAACTATGAGAACTCAAATATTAGTCTTGAAAAACTTGGTAATTTAAATTTTATTTATCCATCAAATTCAAAACCTTCAACAAGTTTTGAGTTTAATAATTTTTATGAGAGATTCATTGATAAATTCGGTAATGAGCCTGACAGGATCTCGACTAAAGCAAGAGATATCACTTATGACTTGGTCTTAAGAATAGCTGTATTTAAAAAATTTGAAAATTCTTTGCCGTATGGTGAAACAACTTATTTTCAAAATAAATTTGATTATACTTTCAAAGACAATTTTTATAGAAACAGATCCTTTTTTATTTTGAGGCATAGAGATCTTGAAATTTTGGAAATTGAAGAAAACAATAATGAACAATAGTTTTGTATTTTTGAAAAATTATTAATGAAATCTAAAAGTCTTCCTAAATATATTTTTGTTACTGGCGGTGTAAGTTCATCATTGGGTAAAGGTATTATTTCTGCTTCACTCGCAAAATTATTACAATCTCGTGGTTTGAATGTTACAATTCAAAAATTTGACCCATACATTAACATTGATCCAGGAACTTTGAATCCTTATGAACATGGAGAATGTTATGTAACAGAGGATGGTACTGAAACAGATTTAGATTTAGGTCATTATGAAAGATTTTTAAATATTAGAACCAGTGAATCAAATAATACAACTACTGGTCAGATTTACCAAACAGTTATAAATAAAGAGCGCAAAGGAGATTTTTTAGGTAAGACAGTACAAGTTATTCCTCACATTACAAATGAAATTAAAAGAAGAATTAAATTAATTCAAAAAGTAAAGAATTATGATGTTATAATTACTGAACTCGGAGGAACGGTTGGTGACATTGAATCTTATCCCTTCATTGAGGCTGTAAGGCAATTTAGATGGGAGGTTGGTATGGGTAATAGTGTAGTTATTCATCTAACACTTTTGCCGTATTTATCAGCGGCTGGTGAATTAAAAACAAAACCAACCCAACATTCTGTAAAAAAATTAATGGAATCAGGAATAAATGCCGATATTATTGTCTGTAGAACAGAACATAGTTTAAATGATGAGTTAAGAAAAAAGATAGCCCTGTTCTGTAATGTTGAAATTGAATCAGTTATCGAGTCTATAGATGCTTCAACAATTTATGAAGTCCCTGTTTTAATGCAAAATGAAAAGTTAGATGATGTTGTATTAAAGAAATTAAATTTGAATAATATCCAATTATCAAAACTTGATAATTGGAATGCATTTGTCAAAAAAATAAAAAATCCATCAAATGAGGTTAGTATTGGTTTAATAGGTAAATATGTCGAACTACAAGACTCATACAAATCAATTTTAGAGTCTTTTATTCATGCTGGTGCCACAAATGATGTAAAAGTTAATGTTATCCCGATTCACTCCGAAGAAATTAATCCAAAATCTATTGATGAAATTTTTAAAAATCTAAATGGTATTTTAGTTGCTCCTGGTTTTGGGGAGAGAGGTGTAGAGGGCAAAATTGAATCAATTAGAATCGCAAGAGAAAAAAATATTCCTTTTCTAGGAATATGTTTGGGAATGCAGATGGCAGTTATTGAATTTTCAAGAAATATTTTAGGATTAAATAAAGCAAATTCTACAGAGATGGATATAAATTGTGAACATCCTGTAATTTCTATGATGGAAAGTCAAAAAAATATTAAGGAAAAAGGAGGTACTATGAGATTAGGTTCTTGGAGATGTGTTATAGAAAAGAATTCATTAGCATATAAAATTTATTCCACTAATGAAATTAGCGAAAGACACAGGCATAGGTATGAATTAAACTTTGATTTCATAAGTCAACTATCTGAAAAAGGTATGATTTTCTCAGGAAAAAATCCTGATACAGGTTTGGTTGAAATTATTGAACTTTCTAATCATCCGTGGTTTTTTGGCGTTCAATTTCATCCTGAATATCAAAGTACAGTTGAAGAACCACACCCTGTCTTTGTATCTTTCGTAAAAGCTGCTCTCAATAATAAAATTAATTAATGGAAGAAAGTAAAATTGACCCATATCAAATAATAGGTTTTTTATTGTTGATAGCCTGTGCTTTTTGGGTTTTTTATTTTACTCCAAATCCTGTTGAAAATATTGATAAAAATATAATTCAAGATGAAAGTGAAATTTCTAAGCCTGTAATTGTAGATAGATCTTTTATTACAAATGATGATTTTAAAGTTCAAGAAAATGAATTTATCACTTTGGAAAATAAAAATTTAAAGTTAGTTTTTTCAACAAAGGGTGCTCAAATTTCAGAGTCTGTTCTTAAAAATTATAAAAAATTTGATGGAGACACAATTAAAATAAATGATAATAATCAAAACTTTTCATTTAACTCTTCAAATTTAAATACATCCCAACTTTATTTTAATTTTTTAATAAACGAAAGTAGTGAAGGTAAAGAAATTAAATTTTTCTACTCAGAACAACAAGGTAAATCTATTATATTTAATTATTTTCTACCTAATGATGGTTTTCTTTTAAACTTAGACGTTAGAATAACTGGTTACAGTCGATTAATAGATAGAAATTCAAAAATAGAACTTAATTGGTCCTTAGATTCATATCAAAATACAAAAAGTGAAGTTTATGAAAATAGATATACTTATTTAAATTATCAAGATGGAGGTGAAGAAGTTAGAGATTTGAGTGCATATAGTGATGATGATGATACAGATTCGGCAAAATGGATTTCATACAGTCAACATCTTTTCAATTCCATTTTAATATTTGATAATATTAAAAATAGTATAGATTTTTCATCAAAAAACATTGATGGATCAAATAAAAATACTACAAAAATTGACATAACAGAAGACAGAAATAATATTCATTTTCTAAAAAGTTTTGAATCTAAAATTCCAATAACCTTAAAATCAAATGGTGAAATCAATGAAAAATTTGAATGGTATATTGGTCCGAATGATTACTATATAACTAAAGAATATGACTATAACATATCAGAATCTATATGGTTTGGCTGGGGTATTTTTGGTTGGATAAATAAAAATATAATGTTTCCATTGTACAATTTTTTAAGTTCATCTTTTTCAGCAGGTTTATCAATAATTTTAATGGTAATTTTTTTAAGATTAGTTATGTCTCCTGTTCAATACAAATTGTATTTAGGTCAAGCGAAAATGAGAATTTTAAAACCTGAAATTACAGCAGTTTCTGAAAAGTATAAGGACGATCCCATGAAAAGAAATCAGGAAACTATGAAAATTTATAATCAATCTGGAGCTAATCCTCTAGCAGGATGTTTACCTGCCCTTATTCAATTACCAGTATTTTATGCTTTGTTTTGTTTTTTTCCTGTTGCATTTGAATTAAGAGGTAAATCTTTTTTATGGGCTGATGATTTAAGTATGTATGATGTAATTTTTGAGCTTCCTTTCTATATTCCTTTGTACGGAGATCATGTCAGTTTATTTCCAATTACTGCTGGTTTTGCAATGTTTTTCTATACTAAAATGTCAGGTACTCAACAGATGCAACCAACGCAACCAGGAATGCCAAATATGAAGTTAATAATGTACTTTATTCCATTCTCAATAATAATTTTCTTTAATAATTTTGCCAGTGGATTATCATTATATTATACGATTTCAAACATTCTTACAATACTAATTATGCTAACAATCAAGAATTTCATTATCGATGAGAAAAAAGTTTTAGCAAGTATTGAGGAAAGAAAGAAACAGCCTGCAACAGAAAATCGATTCCAAAGAAGATTAAGAAAAATGAAAGAAATGATGGATGAAGCTGATAAAAAACAAAAACTTAAAAGAAATAAATAAATATGTCAACCTCCTCATTAAGAGTTGTAGTTGCAATGTCGGGTGGTGTTGATTCTAGTGTTGCTGCTTATTTATTAAAGGAGCAAGGTTATGATGTTTTAGCTATTTTTATGAAAAACTGGCATGATGAAAGTGTCACTATCTCACCAGAGTGCCCTTGGCTTGAGGATAGTTATGATGCAATGATAGTAGCTCAAAAATTAAAAATACCATTTCAGGTAATTGATTTAAGTAGTCAATACAAAGATAAGATTGTTGATTATATGTTTTCTGAGTATGGTATTGGAAGAACTCCAAACCCTGATATTCTTTGTAATAGAGAAATTAAATTTGAGATTTTTCTTCAAATCGCTTTAAATCTGAATGCTAATTATATCGCCACGGGTCATTATGCTCAAGTTGAATCTAAGGAATTAGAAGGAAAGAAGGTTTATTATTTAAAATCTGGCAAGGATAAGGATAAAGATCAGTCTTATTTTTTATGTCAATTGAATCAAGATCAGTTAAGTAAAACACTTTTTCCTATTGGTCATTTGAAAAAGAGTGATGTAAGAAGAATCGCAAAAAATAATGGGTTAATTACTGCAAATAAAAAAGATTCCCAAGGACTTTGTTTTATTGGTAAGGTTAAATTACCAGAATTTTTACAACAAAAACTTAAAAAAAAAGAAGGTGATGTTATTTTAATTCCCAATAATTTAAAGTTATATAAAAAAAGAGTTGGTGATGGCAACTTAAAAAACAACTCAAAAGGATTTTTGTACTCTGATGATATGGGAGCGCTAGTGGGTAAACATCCAGGAGCTCATTTTTATACTGTAGGACAAAGGAAAGGACTTGCAATTGGAGGAATGAGTAAGCCGTTATTTGTTATTGGGACTGATATAAAAAAAAATATAATTTATGTTGGTGAGGGAGGAGAACACTATGGATTATACAGGTCTTCGCTTAGAGTCAATAAGAAAAAAATGCATCATGTTATACCAGGTTTTGATTTGATAAATCATAATAATCTATTTGCAAGAATTAGATATAGACAACCTCTGCAAGCTGTTAGAATTGAACAAGATGAAAAATTTTACATATTATCTTTTAGTGTAAAACAAAAATCAATAGCGAAAGGTCAGTTTGTTGCAATTTATAGTGATAACTATATTGTTAGTTCAGGCGTTATAGATTAATTTCAACTTGATTTTTAATAAGATCCTCAAATGATTCTCTTTTTCTAATAATTTTTAATTCATTGTTCACATATAAAATCTCAGCTGGCCTATATCTAGAATTATAATTACTACTCATTGAAAAACAATAAGCACCAGCATTACTAAAACTAAGAATATCTCCAGGACTTATTGTAGATATTTTTTTATTTGTTGCAAATGTGTCTGTTTCACATATGTAGCCAACTACACTGTAATACCTCTCAATATCATTTGGATTAGAAATATTTTCAATAAAATGATTAGCTCCATACATCATTGGTCTCACTAAGTGGTTAAACCCACTGTCAATTTGTGCAAAAACTGTTGAGGTAGTTTGTTTAATTGAATTAACTTTACACAGGAATTTACCTGCTTCGCTTACTAAAAACTTACCGGGTTCAAACATTAATATTAAATTTTTTCCATAGCTGGTACAGAATTCATTAAATCTTTTTGTTAGCTTATTACCTAATTCTTCAATATTTGTTTCTGAATCATTTGGTTTATATGGCACTTTGAATCCGCTTCCAAAATCAATAAAATCTAAGTTTTTAAACTTTTTAGCAACACTAAAGAGAATTTCTGCAGCATTAAGAAAAACACCAATATCTAATATGTCACTACCTGTATGCATATGAATTCCATTAATTTTTAGATTTGTGTTTTCAACTATTCTGTGAATATGCGGAACTTGATGAATACTAATACCAAATTTTGAATCAATATGCCCTACTGAAATATTGGAATTTCCACCCGCCATTATATGTGGGTTAATTCGAATACATACAGGTATATTCTTATTTTTATTACCAAATTCTTCCAATATTGCTAAGTTGTCGATATTTATTTTAGCACCCAATCTTGCAACCTTTTCAATTTCATCTAAAGAAACACCATTTGGTGTATAAATTATCTTATTTGGTACAACTCCTGCTTTGAGAGCTATTTCTACTTCTTGGATAGAAACAGCATCAATTCCAGCCCCCATATTAATTAAATACTTTAAAATTGAAATGTTAGAAGAAGCTTTTACAGCATAGTTAATTTGAAGATTTTTAACATTTTTAAATGATTCTGCAAGCCTTATGAATTGAGATTTAATTTTATTTGAATCGTAAACGTAAAGAGGACTCCCAAAGTGGCGAACAGCATCTAAAAGTATTTGATTTTTCATGCTTGCAAAACTAAAATTTTATGTAAATATTGACTTTAAAAAAATGTTTTTTAATAAATTAAAATGAAATAGTTATAAATAAAACAAAAAACTAATTTGATTAAAAGGTAAAACAGATTAGATTTAGTAATTTTAAATTCAATTATGAATCTTCACGAATACCAAGCTAAAACCATCTTATCAAATTTTAATGTTCCAATTCAACGAGGTAAAGTTACTGACAATATTGATGAAATTGAAGATGTTGCAAAATCATTAAATAAAGAAACAGGAACTAAATGGTTTGTTGTAAAAGCTCAAATTCATGCTGGGGGGAGAGGTAAAGGAGGCGGAGTTAAAGTTGCTAAAAGTATTGATGAATTAAAAAGATATTCTTCGGACATTTTAGGTATGATGTTGAAAACTCCGCAAACTTCAAAAGAAGGAAAGCTTGTAAAAAAAATTTTAATTGCAGAAGATGTTTATTATCCGGGTGAATTTGACTTAGAAGAATATTATTTTTCAGTATTACTAAACAGGAATACGTCCAAACATATGGTTATGTATTCAAAGCAAGGAGGTATGGATATTGAAAAAGTAGCTGAAGAAACACCTGAATTAATTTTTTTTGAAGAAATAGATCCATTGTTGGGTATAATGCCAAACCAGTTAAGGAAGATTTCCTTCAATTTAGGTTTAAGCGATCAAGCATTTAAAAATATGATATCTTTCTCATCAAGCTTGTATAATGCATTTATAAAGACAGATTCTTCTCTCATCGAAATCAATCCCGTTTTAAAGACCTCAGATAACAAAATATTAGCAGTCGACTCAAAAGTAGTTATAGATGATAATGCTTTATATCGTCATAAAGATTTTGAGTCTTTGAGAGATTTATCAGAAGAAAACCCTGTTGAAACTGAAGCTAAAGAGGTTGGTTTAAATTATGTTGATCTTGACGGAAATATAGGTTGTATGGTTAATGGAGCTGGTTTGGCAATGGCAACTATGGATCTAATCAAACAATCTGGTGGTGAACCTGCAAACTTTCTTGACGTTGGTGGAACTGCAGACGCAAAAAGAGTAGAAATTGCTTTCAATTTGATTCTCAAAGACCCAAAAGTTAAGGCAGTTCTTGTAAATATCTTTGGAGGTATTGTAAGATGTGATAGAGTTGCTAACGGAATTGTAGATGCTTATAAAAATATGGGTGATAAAATTAATGTGCCCATAATTGTTAGACTTCAAGGAACAAATTCAATAGAGGCTAAAAAAATAATCGATAATTCAGGATTAAAGATTTACAGTGCTGTTGAATTCAATGAGGTCCCAGCAAAAATAAAAGAAGTTCTCTTATAATTGACATTATGTCGTTTAAATTTCTTTAAATTATGCCATATTGGCATAAATCAAACCTTGGCCTGTTTTTAGTATATAACATTTAAAATGTTTAATAAAAAATAATAATTATGAATTTAATAACACATAACACTGAACCTGTCTTTTTTGAAGACTTTATTAATAATTTATTTGGTTCAAATATTTATACTGATATTCCACCTTATAATATTGTTGATAATGATAAAGAATTTTTAATTGAATTTTCAGTCCCTGGTTTTGATAAAAAAGAATTTTTATTGGAAGTCGAGGAAAATAATTTAAAAGTATCTAAGCTTTCCTCAAAGAATAATAAACCTGAAAATAACTTTTTTAAAAGACAGTTTAACTATTCGCAGTTTGAAAAAAATTTTACAATTCCTGAGGAAGTTAATATTGAAAAAATCAATTCAAAATATGAAAATGGAATTTTAAAAATATTTCTTCCAAAAACTAAAGAATTTAAACAAACTAAAATAAAATCAATTCAAGTAAAATAAATAAAAAAGCGGATAAATTATCCGCTTTTTTTATAAATGTCGATTAAATCTCTAAATCTTGCAGCTTCTAAAAAATTAAGCTCTTTAGCTGCATCCTCCATTTGCTTTTTTAGTAATCTTATTATCTTTTCCTTTTCAGCTTTAGGAATGTTTAAATCAATTTTAGACTTATCTTCAATTTGAGTAATTGATTTCTGTTCAACAACTTTTTCTTTTTCAAAAGTTTCTTTAACATTTTTTATTATTTGTTTGGGTGTAATTTTATTTTTTTTGTTGTAATTATCTTGTTTTTCCCTCCTTTTTTTAGTTAAGTCAATAGTTTCTTTCATACTGTTTGTAATTCTGTCAGCATACATAATGGCTTTACCATTTATATTTCTTGCAGCTCTACCAATTGTTTGTATTAAAGATTTTTTGCTTCTTAAGAAACCTTCTTTATCGGCATCCAAAATTATAACTAAGGAAACCTCTGGAAGATCTAAGCCCTCTCTCAGTAAGTTAACTCCAACTAGAACATCAAACTGTCCAGATCTTAATTCATTTAATATTTCAATTCTTTCGATTGTGTCTATATCACTGTGTATATACCTAGACTTTATATTCACCTTTAAAAAATATTTCACTAATTCTTCTGCCATTCTTTTCGTTAATGTTGTAATTAAAATTCTTTCGTTACTACTTATTCTTTCTTGAACTTCATTAATTACATCATCAATTTGATTTTTTGTTGATCTTACTTCTATTTTTGGATCTAATAATCCAGTTGGTCTAATTATTTGTTCAATAATTATTCCTTCAGACTTAATTAACTCATAATCTGAAGGAGTAGCACTAACGTATATTGTTTGGTTTTGTAATTCTTCAAATTCTTCAAATTTTAAAGGTCTATTATCCATAGCAGCAGGAAGCCTGAAACCATATTCAACTAAATTTTCTTTTCTACTTCTATCTCCACCATACATTGCTCTAATCTGAGGAATTGTAACATGACTTTCATCAACTATAGTAATGAAATCATTTGGAAAATAATCAATTAAACAAAATGGTCTAGTTCCTGGTTCACGACCATCTATGTATCTAGAATAGTTTTCAATTCCCGAGCAATATCCAAGTTCTTGCATCATTTCTAAGTCAAACAAGGTCCTTTCTTCTAATCTCTTAGCTTCAAGATGTTTACCAATTTCTTTAAAATATTCAACCTGTTTACCTAAATCAAGTCTTATATTATCCATAGCTTTAAATAAAACATCATTTTGCGTAGCAAACATATTTGCAGGAAAAATCGAAATGGATTCAATTTTAGTCTTAATATTTTTATTTATTTCCTCAATTGATTCTATTTCATCTCCAAAGAAACTAAATCTAATTTTTGAATCCCTGTAGCTCAAATAAACTTCTATTGTATCTCCTTGCACTCGAAACGTACCTGGTTCCAGATCAATTTGTGACCTACTGTATAGAGAATTTGCAAGATTTTTTAAAAGTTCTGTTCGAGATATGGATGATTTTAAATCAATATTTATTGTATTTTTTTTATATTCAACTGGGTTACCAATTCCATATAGGCAAGAAACTGATGCAACAACAATAACATCTCTTCGTCCACTTAAAAGACTTGATGTCGTACTTAATCTTAGTTTTTCAATTTCATCATTAATAGATAAATCTTTCTCAATGTAAGTGTTTGTAACAGGGATAAAAGCTTCAGGCTGATAGTAATCATAATAAGAAACAAAATATTCAACTAAGTTATCAGGAAAGTAATCCTTAAGTTCAGAAAATAGTTGTG
Source organism: uncultured Bacteroidota bacterium (assembly GCA_902522775.1). Taxonomy (GTDB): domain Bacteria; phylum Bacteroidota; class Bacteroidia; order Flavobacteriales; family Flavobacteriaceae; genus Eutrophosalina. The sequence goes on from CABYWQ010000001.1 coordinate 94,057, forward strand.
CAGCAAGTGTTTTGTTATGGGCTAAAACAAGTGTAGGGCGATTAGCAGTTGCTAATACATTTGCAATTGTAAAAGTTTTTCCCGACCCAGTAACCCCTTCTAATGATTGAAATTTTTCATTATTAATTAAACCACAAATTAATTTATTAATTGCATCAACCTGATCTCCTGCAGGTTCATAGTCCGATTTTAATGAAAATTTAAACAAAAGTATATTTAGTTTATTTAAAAGTAAATTATATAACTTTATTTAATGTTACAACAATTCTAAAAAATTAAATCATTTGGAAAGCAAGAATGATGTTATAATATCAAATAAAAAGCCAACTTACAAAATAAGTAATCTTTTTCTACAATATTTAAATAAATATAATAGAGTTGAAGATCTTCCTGTCCAGTATAATGATTTACTAAGATATGTTGGTTCTGTCGATGTATTTGACAAAGAGGAAAATAATACACTTTGGCAAAGAGTTTATTACAATGAAAATGAAAGATTTGAGCTTGAAAATAATTTAAAAAAAATTTATAATGTTTTGTATTCCGATGGTAGTGATACGAATACTGATTTTTTGACAATTGATGGAATTGATTATTGCACTTTTGGAAATTCTAATCCCTTTAGAGTTAAAATAAGAAATAAATTAAATGACAACTTTACTTATTTCTATATTAAGAAAGCTGATTCATCAAGGGTCTATGGCTTAGAGTTAGAACATATCACATCTCCTTATAATTTGAATTATATATTAAACGATATTACTTTAATAGAGGAGCATATTTCAGGTATACCTGGTGATGATTTTTTTAAAAATAAATTAGCAGATTGTAATGATAATGAAAAATCGCAAATAGCAAAAGAATTTGTGAAATTCAGTGAAAGATGTATGATCAGATTATTGGGAGATATGAGATCATACAATTATGTAATTATTCCAATACATGACTTTGATCAAGTTGTGTATAAGCTTAGAGCAATTGATTTTGACCAACAAAGTTATGAGTCAGATTTTAATGTTTACAGGCCTCAGTTATTTAAAGAAAATTCGCCTGTTGTTGAATTAATAAAAGAAAAATTAATACCAGACTCTATAAAGCAATATAAAATAGAAGAAAGAGCCATTATAGTGAAGCGAATTTTAGGATCTCAAAAAAGAGTTTCTAACCTATTAAATTCAATGAAAAATGATGTTATATCAACTGATGAAAACGTAAAAAAACTTAGTCAACAAATTTACCACTTGACAAGAGATAATAATTTTAAATTTTGTTCAAATATGGGTCAACTAATGGAATCATCATTTAATTACTTAGTCAATAATTACGAAAGTAATGAGATGTTAAGGACTAACTAATTTTAAGTACCAATAAAGTTGAATCAAAAAAATAAATATTGCAATTATTAAGTGTAATGGTTGAGTCATTATTGGAAAAGAAAAGTAAAACATCGATGCTCCTACTAATATTTCAATAAGTATTAGACCCATTGTCATGTTAATATATTTCATATCAATTTTTAGATTTTTTGAAATAAAAAATAAAACTGCGTTAACTGAAAATACTAAAATTGAAAAAGTACGGTGAATATAAAAATTCAACTTTGGACTACTTAGCCAAAGATCTTTATTTTCTCTGCCATAAAACTTTATTTGTTCATCAATAAATTCTCTTACACCTGTTCCAATAAAAATTTGAATTAACATTAAGAATAGGGAAAACAGTATTAGGTATTTGATATTAATTTTTTCTAACATCAGATTTTTTATAAATAAAAATTATTAAACTCAAGATAACAATTGCCATAAGCATATGAACAGTAATTTTATAGGGTGATAAATTTGAATCCACTACTAATTTACCGAGCCATGCTTGAAAAAGCATAGATAGTACTACAATAAAAGACATGATAGTAACTACTGGTTTAGTTTTTAAAAAATTAAAAGAAAAAAGAAACATAATTAAAGTACTTAGCCCTGCAATAGCTCCAATAAATCTATTAATAAATTCAAACCAGGTATTCATTACACTAAATTCGTTGTAATCATGTTTAGTATATTCTAGCCAATTTGATGAGATAAATTCATTTGAACTTAAAAAATCAATCTTTGAAGAATAAAATTTTTCATCTCTTAAAATCATAACTCCTTTTTTATAGTTGAAATTAGATTTCCAAAAAACATCTTTTTCTGTTGTTGGAGGAATTAAATATCCAAAACATTTTGGCCAGTCAGGACATCCCATACCACTACCTGTCATTCTAACCATTGAACCTGCAAAAATTACAAGTAATACCAATATAAATGAAGTTATAATAGTAGTTTTAAAGTTTTTAATCATTCTTTAGACCTAATTCTCTTCCTTTTTCTATCATCAAATTATATGCCTGTTTGTATGAATTTTCAATATCACCATTCAGAATTGATTCTTTTATAAAATTTTTAATTTGACCAATCTCTTTACATGGTTTAATATTAAAATAATTCATAATTTCTTCACCATTAATTGGTGTTTGAAAATTTCTAACTCTATCTCTTTCTTCAACAACTTTGATTTTTTCTCTGACTATTTTAAAATTGTTTAAATATTTGTCTTTTAAAAATTTATTTTTAGTTGTAATATCTGCCTCGCACAATGTCATTAAATCATCAATGTCATTACCACTATCATATATTAGTCTTCTTACCGCTGAATCTGTTATATCATCAAGAGACAATACAATTGGTCTTGAACTTAAAAGAACTAATTTTTTAACGTATTTTAAAGTTTCATTTAAAGGAAGTTTTAATCTCTTAAATATATTATTTACCATTTTTGATCCAACAAATTCATGTCCATGGAATGACCATCCGTTTTTTTTACTAAATCTTTTTGTTTTAGGTTTTCCTATATCATGAAGGAGAGCGACCCATCTTAACCAAACATTAGTAGTATTTTCAGAAATATTGTCAAGAACTTGTAGAGTATGATAAAAATTATCCTTATGTTTTTTTCCTTCAACTTCCTCAATTCCATGTAGGGAACTAAGTTCAGGAATTAATATTTTAAGTAAACCAGCTTTGTCAAGTAAATTTAATCCTATAGAGGGTTTAGGTGAAATTAATATTTTATTTAATTCATCATTAATTCTTTCCATTGATATTATTTTTATTCTTTCAGATTCATTTTTGATACATTCAAAGTCATTTTTATCAATTTCAAAATTTAATTGTGAAGAAAATCTAATTGCTCTTAACATTCTCAAAGGATCGTCATGAAAAGTTTTAATTGGTTCTTTTGGTGTTTTTAAAATATTACTATTTAAATCTTTTAATCCATTATGGTTATCAATTAATTCTCCTTTTTCTTTTCCATTAAGCCTAACAGCCAATGCATTTATAGTAAAATCTCTTCTTGACAAATCATCAGATAAAGTACCTTTCTTAATTTTAGGATTTCTTGAAGATTCACTGTAACTTTCTTTTCTTGCACCAACAAATTCAATTTGAAAACCTTTAGTTTTAATCATTGCCGTTCCAAAATTTTTAAAAACTTGTATCTTCATTTTTAAATTTAAGGCTACGAGATTAGCAAATTCAATTCCATTTCCTAATACCAAAATATCAATATCTTTTTTACCTTTTTTATCTAGAATACTATCTCTTACATAACCTCCAACTACAAAAATTTCATATCTGTTTTCGTCTGCTATTTTTGAGATTGTCTCTAAAATGTCTGATTTTATGATTTTTTTATAGTTCATTTACCTAATGACTTTAAATTCATTATCACTAATTATTTTAATAATTTTTGAAGGCTTATTATTAAATATTTTGGAGGACCTAACAATATAATCAACATTATTTTTAATCAAATTATCAATCTTTTCTAAGGAATTAGGAACTTCAAATCCATGTAAATTAGCTGAGCTTGAAGATAATGGATGTTTTAACTCTTTAATTAGGCATTGACAAAAATTATCAGATGGTATTCTAATTGCAATGGTTTTATGAATTGTATTTTTATCATTTGTATTAGAAAAAATTACAGTTGTAGGGTTAGAATCAGTTAAAAATTCAATTGCAGTTTTAGAAATGTTTTCTACATAATAGCTAACCATTTCAATATCACTCATCAGATGAATAAGTGGTTGATTTAATCTTCTTTTTTTTATTCGATTTATTTTTCTGGTTGCATTATTGTCATTTGCATTACCACCAATTCCATATACTGTATCGGTTGGATGAAGAATTATTCCACCATCGTTAATAGTTTTCAAACATTCATTTAATTCATTTAAAAATTTAAACTGAAACATTGAATTCTCTTAAAGCATCATTAAGTGATGTTTTTTTATTAGTACTTTCTTTCCTTTTTCCAATAATCAAAGCACAAGGAACATTAAATGTACCTGAATTAAATTCTTTTGGAACAGTTCCAGGTATCACTACAGATTTTGATGGAATATATCCCTTAAAATACTTTGGTTTATCACCACTAACATCAATAATTTTTGTTGAGGAGGTTAAAACAACATTTGCACCTAAAACTGCCTCGTTTTCAACTTTAACACCTTCTACAATTATACATCTCGATCCAACGAATGCATCATCTTCAATAATAACTGGAGCGGCTTGAACGGGTTCCAAAACACCTCCAATTCCTACGCCACCACTTAAATGAACATTTTTTCCAATTTGGGCACAACTCCCTACTGTTGCCCATGTGTCAACCATAGTTCCAGAATCTACGTAAGCACCTATATTTACGTAGGAGGGCATTAAAACAGCACCTTTTTCAATGAAAGACCCATATCTTGAAATTGCATGAGGTACAACTCTAACTCCTTTTTCTTTATAATTATTTTTAAGAGGAATTTTATCATGAAATTCAAAAGGTCCAACCTCAATACTTTCCATTTTAGAGATTGGAAAGAAAAGAATAACAGCTTTTTTTACCCAATCATTAACTTTCCAATGATTATTAATTTTTTCAGCAACTCTTAATTCACCTTTATCTAATAGGCTAATTACATTCCTAATGGCTTCTTTAGTCTTATTATTATCTAATAATTCTCTATTGTCCCAAGCAGCTTCAATTATATCTCTCATTTTATACTTTTTTACAAATATAATTTTTAACTATGAATTTATTTTTAAATCGTAATAATTAATCTATAATTTAGCATAGTGAAAAGAGTATTAGGAATTGATTATGGATTAAAAAGGACTGGATTAGCAATTTCAGATCCATTAGGAATCATTGCTTCACCACTTGAAACAATTAAAACTGAAAATTTATTAAATTATCTATTAGATTTAAATAAGAAAGAAAAAATCTCAATATTAGTTATTGGATTACCATTAAATCTTAAAAATAAATTATTTGATATTGAAGAAAATATTAAAGAACTCATTCAAAAAATAAAAACTCATCTTCCTGAAATTCAAATTGAACGAATTGATGAACGTTTTACTTCAAAAATTGCAAGAGCTTATTTAAATACCTACTCGATTAAACAAAAAATTAGAAGGAAAAAAGAAAATTTAGACAAAGTAAGTGCATCTTTGATATTACAATCATATTTAGAAAGAAAATGATATTACCAATCGTAGCATACGGACAATCTACATTAAGAAAAAAATGTATTGAAATAAATAAAGATTATTCTGATTTAAATAATTTGATTGAAAATATGTGGCAAACTATGTATAATGCTGAGGGAGTTGGTCTTGCTGCACCTCAAATTGGATTATCCATTCGACTGTTCATAATTGACGCTGATCCGTTAATAGATCCTAGTGAAACTTTAATTAATAAAGATTTTAAAAAACATGTTTTTATTAATCCTACAATTATTGATAAATCTGAGAATATTTCTTCATTCAATGAAGGTTGCTTAAGCATCCCTGACATCAGAGGTGACGTTAACAGACCTGACTCAATCAAAATTAAATTCTATGATCAAAATTTTAATCTTTATATTAAAGAATTTAATGGAATACTTTCAAGAGTAATCCAACACGAATACGATCATATCCAAGGAATATTATTCACTGATAAAATTTCAACATTAAAAAGAAAAATAATTGAAAAAAAATTATCCAAAATTTCAAAAGGAAATATAAATCCAAATTATAAAATGTTATTTAATAAATAATGAAAAATATTGACAATAAAGTTTCAAATCTATTGGAAATTATGAATGAGCTTAGGGAAAAATGTCCATGGGATAGAAAGCAAACTTTAGATTCATTAAAAAGGTTAACAATTGAAGAAACATTTGAATTAATTGAAGCAATTGAAATAAAAGATTTTGAAAATATAAAAGAAGAATTAGGTGATCTTTTTTTGCATATTATTTTTTACTCGAAAATATCTTCAGAAAAAAAACATTTTGATTTTTATGATGTAGTGGATTTTTTAATCAAAAAACTAATTGATAGACATCCTCATGTTTACGAAGATGTCAAAGAAATTAGTGAGGAACAAGTAAAGATTAACTGGGAAAAAATTAAGTTGAAAAACAATAAAAAAGGATTACTTTCAGGTGTTCCTAAATCTATGCCTCCAATTTTAAAAGCATTTAGGGTTCAAGATAAAGCCTCAAGTGTTGGTTTTGATTGGGAAAAAGTTGATGAAGTTTTTGAAAAGATTAAAGAAGAAATTCATGAATTTAATACGGCTCTTAAGAGTAAAAACAAAAATCAAATTGAGGAAGAGTTTGGAGATATACTGTTCTCATTAATTAATTATTCAAGACACCTTAAAATTGATCCTGATTTTTGCCTAAATAATTCTACAAATAAATTTATAAATAGATTTAATTCTTTTGAAGAGATGGTAAAAAATGAAAATAAAAATATTTCAGATCTTTCCATAAATGAGATGAATATGTATTGGAGAAGAGTGAAAAAATTAACCTTTAGAAATTAATTTTAAATTTTTTTGAAGTTTTTTAATTTGAGATTTATAATTCTCGATATTTGAATGTACATTGGATAGGATGCCACTTTCAGAATTTCCTTTAATGAAATTCAAATTATTTTCTAACTGTGAAATTTGCTTTTCATAATCTTCTATTTTCTTTTTTAATTTTATTTTTTCAGAATTTATAATATTTACATCAAGTATTTTTGATTTTATTTCTAAAATAATATTGTCTCTATTTTTTAACCCAATAGACTTTATCTTTTCTTCAATGCCAGCTATAAGTTCATTAGTTTCTTTTATTGATTTTGTTTTACCTAAGTTTAGCCATTTATCTAAAGTAGAATCAATTTTTTCAACATCAAAATTTAATAGTAATTCTTCTTTAAGTTCTTTTTGTTTTTTTATTATATCTTTTTGTATCTCCAAATCTTTAAACTTAGAGGAGTTAACATTATTAATACAACTGTTATAAATTTCATTAAAAATTAACCAATTTTCTTTATTTTTTTTAAAAGGTACTTCCTTGATATTTTTAAAATCATTTCTTATCTCGGTAATAATTTTTTTATTTATTTTATCATTTTCATTTATGTAAGATTTCAATTTATTGATAATTTCAAGTTGCTTTTCAATATTAAATGAGTAATTTTTTTTTAATTTCTTAAAGTATAAATTCTTTTCCTTAATAAATTTTCTATTTAAAGCTTTAAATTCGTCCCATATTTTATCATTTTCAGATAACTTAATTGGACCAATATTTATAAAAGTATCTTTAATTTTTACTATTTCATCTACCATTTTAATCCATTTATTTTTTTCATTTGGTAGATTTTCTAAATAATCCTTAAATCTTTTTATTAATTCTTTTTTGTGTTCAAGGTTTTCCTTGTCAAATTTATCTCTGTTATTCAGGTAAATTTTTTTTTGATTTTTAATATTTTTAATTATTGTATCAAATTTTAATTCAAGTTTTTTTTCATCATCAGCTTTAACTGGTCCAACTTGATAATTCCATTTTCGAATTATGAATAGTAATTCTCTATAGCCTTTTAATTTATCAGCAAATTTTTCAATTTTAGATGCATCTAAAATAAGTTGTTCTTTGATTTTTTTATTATTTGCTTGATCCTTGTCCTTAAATTTTTTGTCTAAATAGAGGTAATCATAAAATACTTTTACCTGGTGACTATATGAGTTGTTAAGTCCAAATGCAAGATGACCTGGTACCTTTCCAATATTTATCCATTTTTTTCTTAGCCCAAGGAAATTTCCATATTTAGTATCATTATCAATGGAAGAATCTAATAAGCTTTTAATTTCCTTAATTAAATTTATCTTGATTTCATGATTCTTCTTTAAGTCGCTATTTTGCTTATTTCTTTTCAAAAGAAAATGTTTAAGACAATTAAGTTAATCTTTTTTATCAACTATTCCATATATCCCAACTAGCTTCAGCTTGCAGTTGTAACATTTCTAGTCCATTTTTAATTGATGCACCTTGAATTTCACATTTTGATAGAAAAGAACTTTTATTTGGATTATATACTAAGTCATAGCAGGTATGATCTTTATTAATTAAATGATATGGAATATCAATTTTTTTCTCAATATTAGGGAAGGTCCCCAATGGTGTAGTATTTATTATCAAATCAGAATTCATAATTTCTTTATTTAAATTTTCATAACTAATTAAACCAGGAGCTTTTTTTCTTGAAACAATATTAAACCTAATTCCGAGATTATTTAAACTATATTTTATAGCCTTTGAAGCGCCACCTGACCCAAAAACTAAAGCATTTTTAAATTTTTTACCATTTAATGATTTCGAAAACCCGATATGATCAGTATTAAATCCAATTAATTTATTATTACTTATCTTAATTGTATTAACTGCCCCAATTTTTAATGCATCATCAGAAATTTTATCTATAAAAGTTATTATATCTTCTTTATAAGGAATTGTTACATTAAACCCAACTATATTTGATAAATCAATTTTTTCAAATTCTGATATGTCACTTAAATCAAAATTTTTATACTCAGTATCTCTAATCCTAAATTTTTCAAATTTGTTATTAAAGTAATTTCTAGAAAATGAATATTCAATGTTTTTACCTATTAGACCGTAGATTTTTTTTGTTAGCATTATTATTTAATAATATTATGATAATAAAGCTAGCTAAAATAAAAATTAGACCATAAAAATTATTGAACATAGTAATAAATTCCTCACCTAATTCTACTTTATTCCATGGCCAAACAATTGGAAGTGTCCCTACAATAAATCCTATTATAAGATGATTTAAGTGAATCGGATATTTTTTTAAAATAAAACTTAAAAATTTTGATAGAATTATTAATCCTAATACAGATCCGAGAAAGAATACTATTAATATTTTGATAAGTTCGCTATCAACAGGGTAGTTTTCGTTTTTAAAAAAATTTGCTACAAAATTAAAAAAACTATTAACAGCATCAACTAATAATAATTCGTAATTACCAAGAAGTATTAGTATAAAGCTTCCGGATAAGCCTGGTATAGTTATTCCGCAAATACTAATAAAACCACAAAAAAAAACAAATACCAAAGCTCTATTTTCCATCATAGGTTCTGAAAAACTCAATAATAATCCAAAACAAAGACCAACAAAAAGAATTAAAAGTTTTTTTACGTTTGTTTTATTAGTCCTTTTTATTAAAACATAAAGACTTCCCAATATTAGACCAAAAAAAATAGACCAGACATATAGTTCGTAGTTTAATAAAAAGAAATCTAAAATCTTTGATGTTGTGAAATAACTAATTACCATTCCTATGGAAAGGAAAAAAAGAAATTTACCATTAATCGAACTATTTAGTTTTTTTAACTCAAAAAGAAATAAATTTTTAACAGTATTATTATTAATATTTTTGATTGAATTCATTAAATGATCATAAAAACCAATTACAATTGAATATAGCCCACCTGAAATTCCTGGAAGTTTATTTATAGTACCCATTATTAATCCATGAAAAAATATTTCTAATGAATTAATACTATTCCAATCTCTATTACTTTTCATTTTTTGACATATAGTTTATTCCAATTAACAGAAAAATTCCCAAACCAAAACAAATAAAAACAGTTGAATTTGATATTAAATAATCAGTGTTTAGTTCTGTTATTTCAAAAGGAATTAGTTCTGGTAGAGACCCAATTATTAAACCACTTAAAAAAACAATAGTTTTATTTTTATGCTTTTGGAGTAAATACTTTACAAATCTTGAAAATGTTAATATTCCAGTTAATATACCTAAGATAAATACTCCAATCCATATAAAATCATTAAAATTAAAATCGGTCAGAAAAAGATTAAGTTTTTCCAAAATAAAATCATAGGATGAAAAAATCAATAAAATGTAAGCTCCAGAAATTCCAGGCAGAATCATTGCACATGAGCAAAAGAATCCGCATATAAATATATATATTAATGATATTTCACCATTAATATTATTCAATCCAAGTAAATAATATGTTATTAATATTGAACCAGTAAAAAATGGGAGATTACTAAAAGAAAAGATTTTTATATCCTTTATAATAAATGGTATACTTGCTAAAATAAGACCGAAGAAAAAAGAACTTATTTCTTGTGGAAAATTTATTAGTAAATTAGAAATTATTTTGCTGAAGACTAAAATACTTGAAATTATTCCAAGTACTATAAATATTAAGAAATCAAACTTAAATTCTTTTAATTTTAAAAAAAAATCACTTTTTAAAATTGATCTAATATTTTTAATTTTTAGGTTATTTAAAGATGAAATAAAATCATCGTAAATTCCAGTTATTAATGCTATAGTTCCCCCAGATATACCTGGAATTAAGTCTGAAATACCCATAGCCATTCCTTTAAGGTAGATAATTAAGTAATTAATTTTATTCAATTAGTTATTAATAATTTTTTGAAATAATATTTAAGGCCGTATTTAGATTTTCAATTGCTTTATCATGATCGTTTTTTCTTAAATAATATTTTGCAATTGATATCCAAGCTTTTTCATATAGAGGATCCTCCTCAACAATTCTATTTAAGTATCTCATAGAAGTATCATAATCAGAAATTTTCTCATAACATCTTGATAATCTATAAAGGGAATAAGTTGAAGATTTATTTTTATTATCGACAATTTTATAATAATATATCGCTTTAGAAAAATCTTCAATTTTCTCATGAATTTTAGCAAGTTCTAAATAACTTTGGGTAAAACTCTCATCACTGATAATAGCAAAATCATGACATGTTTTACTTTCCTTAAATTTTTTTTGTTCGAAATAAACTTTTCCTAATTCATGCCAAGCATATGCAGAGTACGGGTTTTTATCCAAAAATTCATTTAAAAATTTTATAGCTTCATTTTTCTTTTTTGATAGTTTGTAACAGCTTAAAAGTTTATCAAACAATAATTTATTATCAGGGTTTATAAAAATTATTTTTTTTCCAACTTTAATTGCGTTTCTATAGTCTTCAATGTTAATATAATTCTTGAATAATAAATCATTAACGTAAAAATCCAGCTCACTGCTGAAAGCTAGATTGGTAAGCAATTTTATCGAATCTTTATAATTTTTTTTTGATGTTAATATTTTAGCTTTTTGAAATATTAAATCTGGATTAGTATTATTAAATTTTATAAACTTTGAAACTAAATTTTCAGCTTCATTTTTTTTATTTATTAAAAGTAATAGTTCAGATTTTAAAATGATAATATTTAAATTTTCTGGATATAAATTAACGCCAAAATCAATTGCCTTTTGAGCATATTTAAAATTATCTTCATTTAGATAATATAAAATAATATCTTCAATATCATCTAAATCTAAAAATATTGATTTATTGCTCTTAATCATATTTTCAAATTTTAAAATTTTATCTAAAATATTTTCATTTCCGTCTAACACACAATAAAAATATATAGTATAACCTGTAAATGATGTTGAATAAATTATTCTTTATCAATAATTTATTAACATTTGATTTAATAGTTATTTAATAATTCAATAATTAATTTGCAGCCAATTTTAATCTCCTTATTAGAGATTGTCAAAGGAGGTGTTATTCTAATAGCCTTTTTTTCGTAAAGCAGAAAGAATACAATTAATCCTTTTTTCAGGCACTCTTTTACCAAATAATTAGCAATTTTCTCACTTTTCATTATCATTGCTATCATTAATCCTTTTCCTCTTATTTCACTAATTAATTCATGTTTAAGAATAGATTTAAATAACTTTTCTTTTTCAAGTGCTTTTGATTGTAGATTGTTTTTAAGTACGTATTTAATTGTTTCAATACCAGCTTTTGAAATTACTGGATGACCACCAAAAGTTGTTATGTGTCCAAGAATTGGATTAAATTTAAATTTATCCATTAGACTTTTATTGCAAATAAGAGCTCCAATCGGAAAACCTCCGCCAAGAGCTTTTCCGATAACTAAAATATCGGGAATAATACCATAATGTTCAAAAGCAAACATTTTACCAGTTCTTCCTAGGCCTGACTGTAACTCATCAAAAATTAGAATAGCTCCCATTTCATCACATTTTTTTCTAAGCTCTTTTAGGAATTTTACATTAGCTTGAAGAAACCCAGCTCCACCTTGGATTGGTTCAACAATAACACACGAGGTACTATTATCAATTAATTCTAAATCTGAGAGCGAATTGAAATTTATATGGAAAATATTGGGAAGAAGAGGTCTGTATCTTCTTTTTCTTTTTTCAAAACCAGAAACACTTAAACTTCCATGAGTACTTCCGTGATAAGAATTAATCATTGAAATAATTTTTTGTCTCCCTGTAGATCTTTTTGCAAGCTTCAATGAAGCTTCAATAGCTTCAGTTCCTGAGTTAGTCAAATAAGTTGAATTTAATTTTGACGGTAATATTTTTGAAATTAATTCACATAATTTAATACTTGGTTTCAAAATAAATTCACCATATACCATAACGTGAGAGTAATCTTTCAGTTGATTTATAATTGCATTATTTATTATTGGATTTGAATGACCAAGATTATTAACAGACACTCCAGCCACAAAATCTAAATACTTTTTATCTTTTGTATATATATAAGATCCCTTAGCTTTTATAACCTGTAAACCCAAAGGATTTTCCGTTGTTTGAGCTTGATATTTTAAAAATTTTTTAATCAACTAGAATATCTTTTTTATAAATTTTTTCTTTTTCTCTATTTATAAATCCATTTAAAAAAGTTTCATTTTTGTTAAGAAATTCTTCAGGGTATAAGATTCCTTCAGGATTAGTTATAAAAGTAATCTCATCCATACCTTGATCTTTAAAGTAAATAATAATTGAGCTTGCAACAGCTTTATCAATACCTATTAAATTTAAATCCTCATCATACATATAGTAAATTAATTCAGAATTTTGATCAATCTTTACTCGATCAATTTTATTTTTATTAAAACCACCACTTAGTTTAAGACCTTTGATTTGATTAAATTGACTATTTCCGATAGTATCTTTTTCGATTATAAAAACATTATTGGTTATTTTAATAGAGTCAAGCTCATTAGTGTCTAAATTTTCAGTAAATATTATCTTATCACCAGTCATTTGAGTGTAATTGTCCCAAATAACTGGATTTTTTAAATTGATTTCAGACTCTGTTAATATTTGAAGATTCCTTTCTGAAATTTTTTTTCTTAACATAGTTGTTAACCCTAATTTCTTATCAACTTGAATGTAATCAGATTTACCACTCAATTTTCCTTGAACAAATCTGACATTATTAATACCTCTCATTTTTCTTGTATTTTCTTCTCCGATAGAAATTAATGTATCAGCCTTTATAAGTAAAGAGTCATTTTTTAAAATATTTATTGCAATAGGGTTTTTTGTAATAATTGCTGAATCATTTTTTTTAAAAAATTCTGCAAATTCACCTTTTAAAACTAAATTTTCTATTGAATCAACTATTTTAACATTATTTGTAATACTTGAATACTCTTTTTCTTCATTAAAAAAAATACTATCACCATAGATTTCCCTGCTATCAAAATCAATTCTAGCACTATTCTTAAAAACTCCAGTTTTACTTCTTGGCTCATAATATCCTGAGTTACATCTTACAGTATATTCATCACCATAAATTGAGGTTCTCTTATAAAAAAAAGTTTTTTCATTTTCTAGAAAATAATCCATCATTTCAGATTTAATTGTTCTATCTTGATCTTTAACAACTACATTATTTTTAAAAACATATTTTTTAATATCAATGAAATATTTACCATTTTTACTAGTAATTACTGATAAACTATCAATAATTTTTCCTCCATCATAAAAAAAAGCTTCATTTTTTAACCTATCTAACTCTAGATTTTTAGATTCAAGTTTCATCTCATTATTAATGAGTTTAACATTTCCATGCGCATATATTTTTTTTATTCTTCCATTATAATTTAATGAGTCACAATATAGTTTTAAAGTGTCCCCTTGGTTTATGAAAACATCTCCAACAGAAATTACAGAGTTATTTTTTTGAAAAAAAATAGATTTGTTTGAGAATATATTCATATCCTCATGTTTTAGATGAACCTTTCGATTTATATCTTTTTTTAAAATATTTCCGTCAGGATAAATATTTTCATCTCTATCAAATGATCCTGCATATATAATTTCAATTTGTTTTATTTCTTGAGAATAATTTAACAACGAGATTATTAAAAAAAATAGATTTAGAAAGTAATATTTATTACCTAAAAATTGTTTGTTTTCTATCTGGGCCAACTGAGACAATTTTAATCTTTAAGTTAAGTTTAGTTTCAAGATAATCAATATAATTTTTAAAGTTTGTTGGAAGTGTTTCATAATTTGTGATTTCAAAAATATCTTCTTCCCAACCATCTAATTCATCATAAATTGGTTCTAAGCTTGAATCGCTGAGAGAAAAGGGTAAATGTTTTATTATATTACCTTTATACCTGTATCCAATACATATCTTTATTTTTTTTAATCCTGAAAGAACATCTCCTTTCATCATTATCAGCTCTGTAACACCGTTTACGTTAATGGAATGTTTCAATGATACTATGTCAAGCCACCCACACCTTCTAGCTCTACCAGTTGTTGCTCCAAATTCATTTCCTACTTTGGCAATTTTATCTCCAACTTTATCAAAAAGTTCTGTGGGGAAAGGACCGCTACCTACTCTTGTAGTGTAAGCTTTGAAAATACCAAATACACTACCAATTTTATTGGGAGGAACTCCTAAACCAGTACATGCACCTGCAGATGTTGTATTTGATGAAGTAACATAAGGGTATGTTCCAAAATCTATATCTAATAAAGAGCCTTGAGCACCTTCTGCTAAAATCTTATAGTCTTTTTTTATTGAATCATGAAAAAATTCTTCACTATCAATAAATTCAAGATTGTTCATAAAGTCAACTGAATTTAAAAACTCTTTTTTTAAACTTTCAATATCAAAATCAATCTCTACATTAAAATTAGTTATTATATTAAGATGTTTATTTATTAAATTTTCAAACTTTTCGTTCCATCCTTCCATTTCTAAATCTCCAACCCTCAACCCATTTCTTCCAGTCTTGTCCATGTAAGTTGGGCCTATTCCCTTCAGAGTAGAGCCAATTTTCTTTTTTCCTTTTGAAAGTTCAGAGGCCTTATCAATTAACCGGTGAGTTGGTAGTATTAAATGAGCTTTTCTAGATATTAATAATTTTTTTTTAAGGTCTACGTTGAGGGCTTTTAATTTTTCAATTTCTTTTTCAAATATAACCGGGTCGATGACAACGCCGTTTCCAATAATATTTAATTTACCATCATGAAAAATACCTGATGGAATAGTGTGTAAAACATGTTTTATTCCATCAAACTCAAGAGTATGACCTGCATTTGGCCCACCTTGAAATCTAGCAATAATATCATATCCCGATGTTAGAACATCAACAATCTTTCCTTTTCCCTCATCACCCCATTGAAGACCTAAAATAAGATCAATTTTCATTTTTTATTTTTTTTCCGTAAAAGTATAAAGAGTGTTTTTCAATACTAACATTAAAAATTTCTTCAATACTTTTTTTAATATTATGTAATCTAGGATCACAAAACTCAATAACCTCACCTGAGTCAGTCAAAATTAAATGATCATGTTGTCTATCAAAATAAGATTTTTCATAATGAGCAATATTACTTCTAAACTGATGTTTTCTGACCAGATGACATTCAAGCAGAAGTTCAATAGTGTTGTACAAAGTTGCTCTACTTACACGATAATTCTTTTTTTTCATTATACTGAATAAAAATTCAATATCAAAATGTTGGTCTAAATCATATATTTCATTTAATATTGCAAATCTTTCAGGTGTTTTTCTATGAGATTTTGAATCTAAAAATTTAGAAAAAACTTCTCTAACTAATAATTGATTTTCGGATTTGTTCTCTTTCATTTGATTTTTCAAAATTAATTATTAAAATCTAAGAACTTTATCAACTCCTTTAATTTTTTTAAGTCTTGTCATTAA
This sequence comes from uncultured Bacteroidota bacterium, assembly GCA_902522775.1. Lineage (GTDB taxonomy): Bacteria > Bacteroidota > Bacteroidia > Flavobacteriales > Flavobacteriaceae > Eutrophosalina. The sequence continues at coordinate 110,509 of CABYWQ010000001.1, forward strand.
CTTATCAACAATATTCTTATTTTTTACTTTTAAAGTTATTAAACCTTTGAAAGTATCTCCCTCAGTATCAAACGACATCTTTTCCATGTTAATATTTAAGTTTTCTGAGATTATTGTTGTAATTCTATTTACTAATCCAAGATTATCAATTCCAATAATTTGAATTGTAGATGAAAATTCATAATGAGATGAATCAACCCATTTAGCTTTTAGAATTCTATATGCAAATTTTGATTGAAGTCTTAGAGCATTTTTACAACTAGATTTGTGGACTTTTATTCCATCACTTATTGTTAAAAATCCAAAAACATTATCTCCAGGTAAAGGATTACAACAACTTGAAAACTTATAATCAAGTTTTTCGCTTCCATTTCCGAAAACTAATTGATTATTTGTAATAAGCTTTTCTTTATTAGTTAATAATTTTTTTTTTGGTTTTCTTCTAAAAAATTTTATAAAACTACTTCCTTCAGTTTTAGCAAAATTTTTAAGTTCAGAATTATCAATACTTCCAACTCCAATACCATAAAAAAGATCTAGCGATGATTGTAGGTTAAGAAAATTTTGAAGTTTATGAATTATATCTTCTTCAAATGAAATTTTTAAGTGTTTAAGTTTTCTTCTTAAAATTTCTTTACCGTCCTCTGCAATCATCTTTTTGTTCTCATTAAGTGCCGATCTTATTTTAGACTTTGCTCTGGAGGTCTCAACATAATCAAGCCAGCTAGCACTGGGTTTTGAATTAATACTTTTTATAACTTGAACTTGATCACCACTTTTTAATTTAAAATTTAATGGAACTATTTTTCCATTAACCTTAACTCCTCTTGTTTTTAATCCTAAATCAGTGTGAACTGCAAATGCAAAATCAAGTGCTGAAGCACCCTTTGGAAGTGATTTTAAATCACCTTCTGGAGTAAAAACAAAAATTTCGTTTGAATATAGATTTAATTTAAAATCTTCAACAAAATCAACTGCATTTGAATCATTATTTTCTAGAACATCTTTAAGTTTATTTAGCCATTGTTCCAATCCGCTCTCTTGTTTATTTCCTTGTTTATATTTAAAATGTGCGGCGTATCCTCTTTCAGCAATTTCATGCATCCTTTCGGACCTTATTTGAACTTCAATCCACCTTTTACTTGGCCCAACTACTGTAATGTGTAAAGCTTCATATCCATTAGTTTTTGGATTAGAAATCCAATCTCTTAATCTTGTTGGATTAGGTCTGTAAACGTCTGTAATAATTGAATAAATTTTCCAAGCAATTAACTTTTCATTATTATTATTGCTATTATAAATTACTCGAATAGCAAAGCGATCATATACTTCTTCAATTGCTATATTCTTTTTAATCATTTTCTCTCTTATGGAGAAAATTGATTTTGATCTTCCATTAATTTTGAAAAATATTGATTCTGACTTTAGTTTGTCTGATATTTTTCGTGCAAAATTACGTATATATAAGTTTTGATCATCTTTCGACTTTTCTAAACTATTTTTAATACTATCATAAGTCTCATTATCAGTATACTTTAAACTTAAATCTTCTAATTCAGATTTTATTTCATATAATCCTATTCTGTGAGCAATTGGAGCATAGATGTAAAGAGTTTCGGAGGAAATTTTAATTTGCTTTTCAGGACTCATACTCTCCAAAGTTCTCATGTTATGTAATCTATCAGCAATTTTAATTAATATAACCCTAACATCATCATTCAGCGTTAGGAGCATTTTTCTAAAATTTTCTGATTGAATTGATAAAATTTTATCTTTTTTTAGTCTTGAAATTTTAGTTAAACCTTCAACAATTTTTGCAATTTTTCGTCCAAATAAAGAACTTACTTTAATTATATCATAACGAGAATCTTCAACAACATCATGAAGAAGAGCTGCAGCAATACTATTCGCATCTAAACCAATTTTTTCAGCAACAATTTTTGCAACAGATATTGGATGAAAAATATAAGGTTCACCAGACTTTCTAAATTGATCTTTGTGAGCATCAATGGCCAAGTCAAGGGCTTTTCGTATCAAGCTTTTATCATCATCACATAGAGTTTGATAGCTTACTTTTAATAATTTTTTATATTCTCTAACAATCTTTCTATTAATTAATTTATCAGACGAAATATTCATAATTACATAAAATTAATAGATTTTTTCTGAATCATTGCTTGATACAAAATAATTGCAGTAGAAACAGATAAATTCAAAGAGTCAACATCCCCAATCATTGGTATTTTAAAGGTTGAGTTAGAATTTTTTAAAAAAATATCATTTATTTGTGATGATTCTGTACCCATTAAAACAGCACATTTTTTTTTAAAATCTATATCATTTATTTGAGTATTTGATTTAATTAAACTACCATAAATATTAAAATTATTCTCTTTTAAAAACGTTATTGTTTTTTTTGAATCCAACTGAAAAATATTTAAGTAGAAGATTGCACCCATACTTGATCTAATAATATTCGGATTATATATTTCGGTTTTTGAATTTGAAATTATAATATTTTTAAATCCTAAAGCATTATAAGTCCTAAGTATTGCTCCTATATTTCCAGGTTTTTCAGGCTTATCTAATACTAATATTAATTCATCATCTGAAAATTTTATTTTATTAATATCAAATTTTTTTCTTTTTACAATTGCAACAATTTTTGATGATGACCTATAAGTTATTATTTTCATTAATTCTTTACTGATTATAAATTGATCATCGCATATACTATCATTGTAACTTTGATTTAGTATTTTTTTTTCGGTTGCAAATAATGACTTAATAACATAATTTGAATTAATGCATAAATCAACTTCCTTTTTACCTTCGACTATAAAGTTTTCAGTTTTTTTTCTTGTATTAGATTTTTTTGAGATTTTAACTAAAAACTTAAATTTTTCATTGTTTTTACTTGTTATTATTTTCATTAAATAACATTTAGTTTAATTTTAAATTTGGCATATATTTGAAAAAATTTATGGCCAAAGTATATTTTGACAATGCAGCTACAACGCCAATCTCTGAAGATGTAGCCGACACAGTATCTCAAGTTATGAAAAATAACTTTGGAAATCCCTCTTCTATTCATTCTTTTGGAAGAGAATCGAGATCTTTAATTGAAGGTGTTAGAAAAAGTATTGCAGATGAACTTAATGTAAAATCTTCAGAAATAATTTTTACCTCTGGTGGTACAGAATCTAACAATATGATCATTAAAGGTGCAGTCGAGACTCATAAAATCGATAGAATTATTACAACAAAAATTGAACATAAAGCAGTATTAGTCGCCTCAGAGTCATGTAAAATAAAATATAATGTTGAGCTAGTATATATTAATGTTAATAGTCAAGGATTCCCCGATTTAATTGAGCTGGAAAATTTACTTTCCAATTCTAATAAAAAAACACTTGTCAGCCTTATGCATATTAACAATGAAATTGGGTCAATTATTGATTTAAGTGAGGTTGGATATATATGTAAAAAGTTTAGTGCATTATTCCACAGCGATACAGTGCAAACCATAGGACATTATAAAATTGATTTAAGTAAAATTAATATTGATTTTATAACCTGCTCCGCACACAAATTTCATGGTCCTAAAGGCATTGGATTTGCATTTGTCAAAGAAAAATTAAAATTTAATTCTCTTATTGAAGGAGGAGCCCAAGAAAGGGGTTGCAGAGGAGGAACGGAAAGTGTTCACAACATAGCTGGTTTAAACGTAGCATTTATTGAGGCTTATAAAAAACTCGATACTGAAACAAAAAAAATTCAAGAGTTAAAAAAATATTTTATTAGTGAATTAAGAAAAAGTGTTGATTTTAGAATAAATGGTTCCATAAATAAATCTAGCTATACAATTTTAAATATATTATTACCAATTAATATTAAAAAAAAACCTATTCTAAATTTCAAGTTAGATATTGAGGGAATAGCTTGTTCAGCAGGAAGTGCCTGTCAGTCAGGAAGTGATAAGCCATCTCATGTTCTTTCAGAAATTCTTGATTCTGATGCAATGAAAAATATTTCCCTACGTTTTTCATTTTCAAAATTAAATAAAAAAGATGAGGTTGATAAGGTTGTACATTTTTTGAATAAATTTATTAACGAAAATTAATTTTCATAATAAAAAATTTCTGAAAACTCTTTTTTATTACCAACCATATCTTCTAAAACAATAAGTAAATTATTTACTTTTTCAAGTTTGACAAAATTGTCTGGGGTATACTGGATGTAATTTTTTTTAGGCTCATATTCAAAAAGTACCCATTGATCATTAATAAAGGCTTGATATTTTTTAATTCCTGTTTCATTATCATTTATATAATATCTTAACTTTTGTTTGTTACTTATTGAATTGTTTTTTCCAATTTTTTTAATTTTTGGTGAGACTGTATCTATACTTATAAAATATTTTCCTAACGATTTAGAATTTGAAATAAAGTAATTGTTTATGATTTTTGAGCTTGAATAATAAATATTATCATTTTTATCAGCTCTTGCCAAATAAGAACCTTTTGTGAATTTATTCTTTACAGGGAAATTAATTGTAAATGATTTGTTTATAGGTATATAAGGGTTTGTGATGAATAAAGTATCGTTATTGAAATCAAAATGAATAGTAACATCTTTATAAAAAGTATTTTTCATAAATTTTACATTTGCGTTATTATATGTCAGGTTATAGCTCAGATTAGATTTAATTTCCTTTTCAAACTGTATATTTTTAGAACCTTGAAATTTTTTTATGCTATCCCCAAAAACTTTGATTTTAACGTAGGTATTGTTGTTATTGAAGTCTGAAAGTTTTATTGTAAAATTTCTTATTTCAGAATTTTTAATATAAAACTTTCCAGATTTATTTTCTTTTACAAATTTATAGTTGCTATCAATTTCGTCATTCAATAATATTATTTTTGCATTATTTCTTATCAATTCTTCAAAGTCTAAGTGTTTTAAAAACATTTTTTTTTCATTAAATGATAGAGAGTCAAATTTAAATTCTATTAAATCTTTTTCCTCTTCTTTAAGTAATATTCTATAAGTTCCATTTATATTATATGTATAGCTTTGATTATCTGTTGTTTCAATACCAAAAAAAATTGTATCATTAGATTTTAATTCCGTTTTATAAACACTATCATTATGTCTCTTCATCTTTAGTCTTTTTTTATATAATGAACCATGATTTTTTTTGTAAACATATAGTCTTCTAGCTACCGGTCTTATAGTATCAGCAATATTATATTTATATCTTAGAGGGTTTAGAGGAATATCGTTGAGTGTTCTAATTTCGAAGTGAAGATGGGGTCCAAACGAAGTTCCAGTATTTCCTGAAAAACCAATTACTTCACCCTTTTTTACGTTAATCTCATTTTCTTTAAAATATAAATTTACTATGTAGCTTTTGTTTTTGTATTGATAGTATTTAACTTCATTATCAATATTTTTACTAAAGTTTTCAAGATGTCCATAAACAGATTTTAAGCCGTTATAATGATTTATATATATCACTTTTCCATATCCAATAGTTGAAACTTGTATTCTAGAAATGTATCCATCATCGATAGATCGTATTATTTCTCCCTCTTTACCTTTTGTTTTAATATCAACTCCAGTGTGAAAGCCACTTGATCTAATTTCTCCAAAATTGCCACTTAGTAAAATACCATAATCTATTGGGGAATTAAATTTATTTTGAGAATAGTTAAAATTTAAAATTAAGACTAATATGTAATAAAATAATTTTTTCAACATTAATGTTTCTAAAGCTTACAAAAAATTAATTAACTTTAAATTTAAATAATAGCTGAAAATTTTGAAAGAAAGTTTGCTTATAATTGAAGAATTAAAATACAATACGCAGTTACTCATAAAAAAATTTAACGGTGTAAAATCTTCAAATAAAGAGCTTTCTAATGAACTTCTAAGTGTAAAACAAATATTGAAAGAAAAGGATGATGTTATAATTAAATTGAAAAAAAAATATAATGCATTAGAAATGGGAAAAGCTATTTTAGGTAGTAATGATAAGAACAAAACAAAAAGAAAAATTAAAAAAATGATTAATGAAATTGATGATTGTATTATTAAATTAACTTCTTAATGCAAAAAATTAAATTAAATATTGCAAATAGAATTTATCCTTTAAATGTAAATCCTAGTCAAGAAGAAGTATTAAGAAAAGCATCAAAGCAAATTAATAATATGATTGTTGAATATGAAAAGAAATATGCTGTTAAAGATAAGCAAGATAGTTTAGCAATGTGTGCCCTACAGATAATTAGTCAATCTAAAAATTTTTCTAAAAATGAAGATGATAATATTAATGAAATTAACCATGAGTTAATTAATATTAATACATTATTATCCCAATGTTTAGATTCTTAACGTTCATTTAAATAAATTAATACTACCTACATCAGATTTAATTTGGTAAACTCAACACTAATAAATTAAAAAGAGTGAGTCTAAATGCTAGAGCGTGCCTTTTTTAGGATTTTCGAATATTTAGTTAGCTCTAAACTTGTATAAATAGAGTTTATGCAATCAATCTGTATGTAGGTTTTTTTAAAATAATTATGGAATATTTAGTTTATATATCAATAGGCTTTTTTCTTGGTGGAATGACTGGTTTTTTTATTACCAAAATTTTTAATAAAAAATACCTTCAGGATAGGATTTCTTCTGCTGATAAAATATTAAATGATGCGCAGGTCGAAGCTGAAAATATAAAAAATAATAAAATTTTACAGGCGAAAGAAAAATTCTTAGATTTAAAATCTCAGCATGAAAAGTATATTTTATCAAAAGAAGCAGAAAACAAAGAAAAAAAACAAAATTTAAAATTAAAAGAAAGTGAAGTAGACTTAAAATCAAAAAAAATTGAAAAACTTAAATTAGATTTAGAAGATAAAATTAAAACTTTCAATAAAAAAAATGATTCCATTGATAAAAAGAAATTAGAGATTGATAAAATCCAAAAAAACCAGATTAAAGAGATTGAAAAAATTGCTGGTTATTCTGCGAATCAAGCAAGAGATGAGTTACTTAAAGTGCTAAAAGATGAAGTTAGATCCCAAGCTTTAGAAATATCTCAAAATATAATAGATGAAGCTAAGTTGTCTGCTAAACAAGAAGCTAAAAAAATTGTAATAACCTCAATACAAAGACTAGGTACCGAAGAAGCGATTGATAATTGTGTTTCTGTTTTCAATATTGAATCCGATGATATTAAAGGTAGAATAATTGGTCGTGAGGGAAGAAATATTAAAGCTCTAGAAAGTGCTACTGGAGTTGAAGTAATAGTTGATGATACACCTGAAGCTATATTACTTTCTTGTTTTGATTCAGTACGAAGAGAGGTTGCACGTTTATCATTAAAAAAATTAGTTACAGACGGTAGAATTCACCCTGCTAGAATTGAAGATTTAGTAAAAAAAACATCTAAAGAAATAGAAAATGAAATTGTTGAAATCGGTAAAAGAACTGTAATTGATTTAGGAATTCATGGATTGCATCCTAAATTAATCAAAGCAGTTGGCAGAATGAAATTTAGATCCTCATATGGTCAAAACTTATTACAGCATTCTAAAGAAGTAGCAAAGTTGTGTAGTATAATGGCATCTGAATTAGGTTTAAATACTAAGCTAGCTAAAAGAGCTGGATTACTACACGATATTGGTAAAGTTCCGGAAGAGGAATCTGAAACTCCACACGCATTGCTTGGCATGCAGTGGGCTGAAAAATTTGGTGAAAAAGGAGATGTTTGTAATGCAATTGGAGCGCACCATGATGAGATTGAAATGAACAATCTTTTATCTCCAGTTGTTCAAGTTTGTGATTCAATCTCTGGAGCAAGACCTGGTGCAAGGAGACCGGTAATGGAAAGTTATATCCAAAGATTAAAAGATTTAGAAAATGTTGCATATAGTTTTGATGGAGTAAATAAAGCTTTTGCAATTCAAGCTGGAAGAGAACTTAGGGTAATGGTAGAAAGTGAGAAAATTGATGATCAAATGTCAAAAAAACTATCATTTGAAATATCACAGAAAATTCAAAATGAAATGACATATCCTGGTCAGGTTAAAGTTACCGTTATTAGAGAGACTAGAGCTGTTAATGTTGCTACTTAATCTTTTTAAAGGTCAATCCATTGGCAATATTAACTTTAATGGGCGTTAGATTCTTATTAAAAGTAGTTAGATAGCTTTTGGAAATATCATTAATAAATTCATCTATTATTTTTTTTTCAATTAAATTTATAGTGCAACCACCAAATCCCCCACCCATCATTCTTGAACCTGCCACATAATTTAACTTTTTTGTGTAATCTACAATGAAATCAAGTTCAACACAGCTTACTTCATAAAGATTTTTCAAACCATTATGAGAATCATACATTAACTTTCCAAAATCATGATAATTTGATTTTTTTAACAGCTCTGCACCATTTAAAGTTCTAGTATTTTCACTTATTACAAATCTTGCTCTTTTAAAAGTAATTAGGTTTAATTTATCTTTGACTAAATCTAATTCATCAAGGGTGAAATTTGCCAATTTTTTATTACAATTAAAATAAGTATTTAATATTTTTTCAGCATCTAGACACTCATTAACTCTATTGTTATAAGCTGAATTAATTAAACTATGCTTAACATTTGTATTAAGAAGTAAAATGCAAAAAGATTTACTTTTAAATTCAATATAATTATAACTTAAATTATCACAATTTAGTAAAATCAGATTATCTTTTAAACCATAATTTATCGTAAATTGATCCATAATTCCGCCCTTCAAACCGATAAAATTTCTCTCTACATAACTAACTATTTTAATAATATCTGATTTACTGTATTTTAATTCAAATAGTTCAATTATTGCTTTTGCAAACCCAGATATTAAAGCAGATGAGGAGCTTATTCCAGAACCAATTGGAAGATTTGATTTAATAGAGCATTTGAAAGGTGTAATTTTATTTTTTTTACTTAAAAAGTAATCAATGGTACCTAAAATATAATTGTGCCAATGAGTTTCACTTTTTTTTATATTGTTTATTTCAAAAATTAATGATTTACTAATCTTTGCAGATTTAACCTCACAATAAACTTTTTTAACTTTAAAAATTTCAAAGTTAATTACCTTATTGATCGCTCCTGGCAGAACATATCCTCCGTTATAATCAGTATGTTCACCAATTAAATTTATTCTTCCTGGAGATTTAACCTTAATTATCATTTAATTTACTTAGTTGTTTTTCCCAATTCCAAGCTGTTTTTAAAGCATCAGATATAGTGTTTTTCGGATACCATCCAATTGTAGTATTTATTTTTTTGATGTCTGCATATGCTGCTATTATATCACCTGCTCTTCTATTTCCAATTTTATAGTTTAATTTTATATTATTTGTATCCTCAAATATTTTTATAAGTTCTAATACAGTTATTCCTCTGCCAGTACCAACATTAAAAAAATCATAAAAATTTTCCTTTTTCATTTTTGAGAGAAATTCTAAAGCACTGACATGTGCATTTACTAAATCTTTAATATGAACGTAGTCTCTTATACATGTTCCATCAATGGTTGGATAATCATTTCCAAAAATTATTAATTCTTTTCTTTTACCAATTGCAGATTGAGTTATATATGGAACTAAATTTTCAGGTATACCCTTTGGAAGTTCTCCGATTAATGATGACTCGTGTGCGCCAATTGGATTAAAGTATCTAAGACTGATTCCATTAATATTTTTATTTATAACTATTTCATTTCTTATTATTTCCTCACAAATTTTTTTTGATTCTCCGTATGGAGACTCCTGTTTAACGACTGGACTTGATTCATTAATTGGTAATTTTTTAGCTTGCCCATATACTGTACAACTTGAACTAAAAATTAAATTAGTTTTTTTACCTTTTGATCCAATAAAATCAAGTAGATTTTTGGTTGCTTCAATATTATTTGTTAAATATAACTCTGGGTTTTTTACACTTTCAGAAACAGATTTTAATGCTGCAAAATGAATAACTCCATTAAAAATATTTGATCTAAAATTTTTTTTTAGTTCGTTTTTATTTCTCAAATCAATTTTATGAAATTCAGGTCTAATTCCAGTAATTTTTTCAATATTTTTTAAAACACTAATATTAGAATTTACAAGGTTATCAATAATAGTTACATCATAGCCTTTGTTTATTAATTCAACACTAGTATGAGAGCCAATAAATCCTAATCCTCCAGTCACCAAAATTTTCATAAAATCAATTTTTTATAATGTTTAAAGTTAACTTATTGCTGTTATTTATATTCAATTCGTTGATTTTTTATTATTAAAGAAATATATTTATTAATAAACACAATCCAAATGAAAAAATTTCTTCTATTTTTTATTCTTTTATTAATGTTTAGTTGTTCGGATAATGATAAAAGACCAAACATTTTATTCATAATGTCAGATGATCATGCTTATCAAGCTATTAGTGCATACAACGATAAACTTATTCAAACACCTAATATCGATCGTATTGCTGATGAAGGTATTTTATTTACAAATGCATGTGTAACCAATTCAATTTGTGCACCTTCTAGAGCTGTAATTTTAACTGGAAAACATAGTCACTTAAATGGAAAGATTGATAACCATGCTAAATTTGATACAACACAAGTTACTTTCCCCCAATTATTTCAAAAAGCAGGATACCAAACAGCAATGTTTGGAAAGTTACATTTTGGAAACAATCCTAAAGGTGTTGATGATTTTTTAATTCTACCTGGTCAAGGAAGTTACATAAATCCCCTTTTCATCGGAAAAGATGGAGACACTTTAATTGACGGTTATGTTACTGATGTTATTACTGACGTTACGCTTGATTGGTTAGATAAAAAAAGAGATAAAGAAAAACCTTTTATGATGATGTATTTACATAAAGCTCCTCACAGACCCTGGTGGCCTAGTACAGAAAAGTTTGCTGAATTTTATGAAAAAGAATTTCCAGAGCCAGAGACGCTTTTTGATGACTACTCCGGGAGGGGAACTGCAGCAAAGTCTGCTGAAATGAATATTTTAACTCACATGAGATACTCACACGATAGCAAGGTAAGACCTGAGACTATTAAGGAAATGGGTAAAGTTGAGCCCGAAATTGTTTATATAAGAGGAGACGGCACACAAATCAGAGAAAATCCAAATGATTTTCATGGCCCATATACAAAAAGGGTTAATGATGAACAAAAACCTAAATACGAAGTGATCATTGATAAAATTAATGAAGATTTTAGAACAAATTGGCCTAAAATGAATGACGAAGAAAAAATGAGATGGAAATACCAGAGATATATGCAAGATTATCTAGGTACAATTTCATCTATTGATGATAATGTTGGAAGAGTTTTAGATTATTTAGAAGATACTGGTTTGGATGAAAACACTTTAGTTGTTTATACATCTGACCAAGGATTTTATTTAGGTGAGCATGGGTGGTTTGATAAAAGATTTATATATAATGAATCTTTCAAAACACCACTTTTAATTAAATGGCCTAATAAAATTAAGCCAGGGACTACTAACGAGGAGATGGTTCAAAATCTTGATTTTGCTCAAACTTTTTTAGAGGCTGCTATGATTGATGCACCAGACGATATGCAAGGAGAAAGCTTAATTCCACTATTAACAGGAAATACTGACACTTGGAAAAGAGATGCTGTTTATTACCATTATTATGAGTATCCTTCAGTGCATATGGCCAAAAGGCACTATGGAATTATAAATAAAGAATTTAAGCTCGTAAAATTTTATTTTGATGTTGAAGAATGGGAATTATACGATAGATTAAATGATCCAAATGAAATGACTAATGTATATAATGATCCTGCGTATTCAGAAATAGTTAAAGATCTTAAGGTCAAATTAGCTGATTTGAGAGTTAAGTATAAAGATTCTGAAGAGCTTGACAAGCAATTCTTGTATTAATGAAGAAACTAATTTACTTTTTTCTTTTAGTAAATTCTTTTTTTGTTAATCCTCAGATTAAATTAAACTCTCTTTTCTCTGATAATATGGTTTTACAAAGAAATTCTGATGTTAATATATGGGGAAAATCTGGATCAAATCAATTAGTTACAATAAATTCAAGTTGGGAAGATAAAACTTACAAAATCAAATCCGATAATAATGGGGATTGGAAAATAAAAGTTAAAACTAATTTCAAGAGAGGGCCTCAAACTTTATTAATTAAAACAAAAAATGATATTAAGACTATTAAAAATATTTTGTTAGGAGAGGTTTGGTTTGGTTCTGGTCAATCTAACATGGAAATGCCATTAAGTGGATTTCGAAATGAACCTGTATTTGGATCTCAAGAAATTATCGCAAAATCAAAAAATGACTTAGTCAGATTAATTACTGTACCAAAAATAGCAAGTGAAGTTCCTCTGGAAAGTTTTGATGGTTTTTGGGAAATTTCAAGTCCTGAATCAGTTAGAGACTTTAGTGCAGTAGCATATATTTTTGCATCTTATGTCAGTGAAGTGTTAAATGTTCCAATTGGAATTATCCATACTTCTTGGGGTGGAACACCTGCTGAAGCATGGACAGATAAGGAGTTTTTAGAATCTAATTTTAGCAGTGATTTAATTAAAAATCATAGTAGAAATAAATTAAAAAATCATGAACCATCCTTTTTATTTAATGGAATGATTAACCCTTTAATTCCATATACAATTAAAGGTGCTATATGGTACCAAGGAGAAAATAACAGAAATAGATCAAGTTTCTATGCTGAATTAATGAAAATAATGGTCGAAAGTTGGAGAACCAATTGGGATCAAGGAGATTTTTATTTTTTTTATGCTCAAATAGCGCCATTCAAGTATGAGGGAAAAGATAAAAAAAGTTCTGCGTTGTTAAGAGAAGCTCAATTAAATGCAATGGATCTTATAAGAAATTCTGGAATGGCTGTAACAAGTGATATTGGGGATTTAAATTCTATTCATCCGTCCGAAAAAATTAAGGTAGGGAAAAGACTTGCATATTGGGCTCTTAACAATACTTACAGTATAAATAGTATCGTACCTTCTGGACCAATAATTAAATCATATCAAGTCAATGGGTCTAAAGTTGAACTTACTTTTGATTATGCAAAAAATGGTTTTTACGAGTTTAATGGGCCACTAAAAGATTTTGAAATCTCAGGTATTGATGGTATTTTTCATCAAGCTAAAGCAACTATAACTCGGAATGAGAGAGTAATTGTTGAATCAAGTGAGGTTAATGAGCCGTCAATGATAAGATATGGATGGAAAAATTATTTTGATTCAACTCTTTTCAATCTTGAGGGATTACCAGCATCATCTTTTTTTATAAGAGATTTATCAAAATAATTAAGCCTTTTTTATACTGTAGTAGAAGCCTGGGAATGAAGAAATAGCTGCAGATAAAGTAAATAGTAATCCTATACTGGTTGAAAGTTCAACAGAGATATTTAGTGTAGACGCAGCTGAGAAAAAAACATACTCTCTTATACCAATTCCACCAAATGAAAAAACTGAAAGAATGGATGATAGTACAAATACAAAAAGAATTCCAATGATATTTGATTTTAATCCCAGTGAAAATAATATGAATGATATAGATAAGAATTGAAAAAAATGAACAATTATTGAGAATAAGAAAGTTTTAAGGTACCCTTTATTGTTATTAAAAATAAGTTTTACGAGGCTTAGACCAAAAAAATAAATTACAGTAGTTAGCAAAATTTTTATAAAATAATTAAAGTTTAATATTGATCCATTTTCTAAAAAAATAAGTAGTATCACAAGGACACCTAGGCCAATTAGTCTGTCCTGAATGATAATCCTGATTGTTTTTTTTATTTCCCAATTGTAAATTTTCTTAAATAAATATGTTTTATAAATATCACCACCAATTCCACCAGGAATAAAAAAATTATAAAACATGCCAATAACGTATAATTTCCCGTTCTCCAAAAAAGATAAATTAAAGCCATTAATATTCATAAGATTTCTTAATCTTTCAGATGATATTATTTGAGAAATAAAATATAAAATAGGACTCAGTGCTAATAATAATAAATTTGAATTTTCAATAATAATTTTTAATGATTTAAAATTAATATTTGAAAATGTCAAATAAATAAAAAATATACTTAAGCAAATTTGAATGAATGAAAATATAGTTTTTTTCAAAAAAAATAATATATATATGGTTAATTAATTTGAGCTTAAAAATTTCTTTGGTGTTGTTCCAAACTTGTTTTTAAATGCACTTATGAAATGACTAGAAGTGCTATAACCAAGATGCATCGCAACTTCATTTACATTATAATTTTTTGAAGTTAACATTTGACTAGCTACACTCATTTTATGTTCGATAAGATATCCATATACTGTATTTCCATATACTTGTTTAAATCCCTCTTTTAAATTTTTAACTGAAATCTCAACTTCTTTTGAGAGATCAATTAGTGATGGTGGATTAGTCATTCTTTCAATAATTATTTCTTTGGCATTTTTTATTTTTTTTACATTATTATCATCTGACAAAAAAGGACACAAATCAATATCTGGATTTGCTGATGCGTTGAAGTATACACTTAGTAGCTCAAAAATTTTCCCTTTTAAATAGAGTGATTTTACATTATCTCCAATTTTTTCATTAATTAATTGATTTAATATAGCTAACATCGACGGATGAAGAGGTTTATCTTTATAAAACTTTTTATTGATGTTACTTTCACTTAAAAAAGGTATTGTTTCTGAATCTTTAGAAAATAATCCATGTAGTTTTTCAATACTTATTAGTAAACAAACAAGTCTTGATTCAGATTCAATTCTTACATCAACTGGAAGAGGAGTAATAGGATTATACAATAAAATAGATACTTCATTTTTGAGTGGGAGACAATAACTTCCTTTATTGTAAATAAAATTGCATTCACCTTTTAGACAAAAATGAAATTGAATAAAGTTTGTTTGCGTTTCAAAGAAAACGGATTTGCTATCACTTTCAAAATTGGAAAATTTAAATAGGATTAAATCATCATCAATACTGTATTTGTTTTCCGAACTTATTTTAATTTCATTCATTCTTAAAACTATAACTATTAATTAATAACAAAGCTAAAATAGTAACTTTTTTATCCAATTATTTACTTAATGTCCTAATAATATATCGTTGTTTTTTTTTATATTATTTAATATTTGAATTTACCTCAAATCTTGTGAATAAAATATTTATAATTTTTTTTCTGCTTTTTGGTTTTACCAACTCACAAGCCCAATGGGTTAATTTAATAAAAGAAGATTTAAAAAACTGGGAAATAAAACAAGGGAATGCACAATTTAAAATTAGTGATGGAGTAATATCGGCAACATCAATTTTAAATTCAGCAAGTACATATCTTGCAACAAAAGAATTTTATTCTGATTTCATTTTAGAGTTTGAGGTCTTTGTTGATAAAGGTCTTAATTCTGGTGTTCAGTTCAGAAGTTTAATCAATGATGATGCTAATGAGCGGAATAAAGTTTATGGTTATCAGTGTGAGCTAGACACTGATGAATATAGGAGATGGTCTGGTGGTATTTATGATCAATCTAGGAGGGGGTTATTTTTATATCCACTTTCATTTAGTGAAAAAAGTAGAATGTCTTTTAAAAATAATGAGTGGAACAAATTCCGTATTGAAGCTATAGGAAATATTATCAAAACTTGGGTTAATGGAATACAATGTTCATATCTCATTGATAAATCCTCAAATACAGGTTTTATTGCTTTACAAATCCACAGCATAAATAAAGTTGAAAATGTTGGAAAAAAAGTTAGTTGGAAAAATATAAAAATTTTAACTAAAGACCTTCAAAAAAATGTAAGAAGGAATCAATCGCATGTTAGAGTTATAAATAATATAGATAATTTTTTGTCAGATTATGAAATTAATGAGGGTTGGAAGTTCTTGTTTGATGGAAAAAGTTCAAGCGGATGGAAAAGTGCTGGCGGAAAATCTTTCCCAAAACATGGCTGGGAAATCAATGATGGAATATTAAAAGTATTAAGATCTGATGGCGCTGAATCAAAAAATGGAGGTGATATTATAACAGTAGATAAATATTCAGACTTTGAGTTAGAGTTAGATTTTAAAATTTCTAAGGGTGCAAATAGTGGAATTAAATATTATGTTGATACTGAAAAATATCAAGTAACTGGATCATCAATTGGTTTAGAGTTTCAGATTTTAGATGATTTTAATCACTCTGATGCAAATAAAGAAATTTATGTTTATGAATACGACGGAAAAAATAAAGTTTTGGTAAAAAATTATATAAAAACCAATAGAACTGTTGCTTCATTATATGATTTAATTAAGGCTGAAAATTTAATGGAAAATCGATCAAAGAGACCTGTTTACCCAGGGACTTGGCATAGAGCAAGAATTATATCAATTGATGGAAAAGTTGAACATTGGTTAGATAATATTAAGGTTCTTGAATACAATAGATTTTCTCAAGTGTTCAAATCATTAGTTGAGTATTCAAAATACTCAAAATATAAACAATTTGGCCAACTAAATGAAGGACATATTCTGCTTCAAGATCATGGAGAAGAAGTCAGTTTTAAAAATATTAAAATAAGAAACTTAAAATGAAAAAAAGTAGAAGAAATTTTATAAAAAAATCTGCCTTATCTGCACTAGGTTTTAGCTCTCTAGGCTCAGTTAATTCTTTTTCTGCAAAATCTTACAGAAAAATATTAGGCTCTAACGAAAGAATAAGTATCGCTTTTCAGGGATTAGGCAGAAGAATACCAGGACTTTTAAATGCTTGCATTAATAGGAAGAATATAGAAATTTTATATTTCTGTGATGTAATGGATAAACAAATTCAAAGAACTCAGAAATCTTTTTTTAATAGTACTGGAAAAGAAGCTAAGGTTGAAAAAGATATACATAAAATTTTTGAGGATAAAGAAGTTGATGCAATTATAATGGCCACACCAGATCATTGGCATGCTTACGGAGCTTGTAAAGCGATGGAACATGATAAGCATGTATATTTAGAAAAACCATGTAGTCACAACATGTATGAAAATGAAATATTAGTTGATTATCAAAAACATTTCAACAAAAAAATTCAAATGGGAAATCAACAAAGATCATCACCTCATACAATTGACTTAGTTAATAAAATTAAAGATGGTTTGATAGGACAATCTTACATGGCTGTGGCATATTATCATAATAACAGACCCAGAGTTCCAAATCAAAAAAAATATTCTATTCCAAAAGGTTTGGATTGGAATCTTTTTCAAGGTCCAGCAAAGAGGAGAGAATATACTTTTGATACTTGGGATTATAATTGGCGTTGGTATGGTTGGTTGTATGGAACAGGTGAAGCTGGAAACAACGCAACTCATGAGTTGGATGTAGCAAGATGGGCTTTAGATGTAAAATATCCATCAAAAGTTGATGTATATGCAGGAAAATATCATTACATCGATGATGGATGGACCATGTATGACACCATGGAAGCTAAGTTTAAGTTTCCTGAAAATAAAGTTATAACATGGGATGGTCAGAGCAGGAATGCATATAAAAAAGATATTGAAGGAGGTAGGGGAACAAAGATATTTGGATCAAAGGGAACTGTTTTAGTTGATAGGAATGGTTATAAAGTTTTTGATCTTTCTAACAGATTAATCTATAATAGTAGGGAAGATCAAAAATTTATCAAAATAGAAAGAAGTATGACATATCTTCATTTTGACAATTTTTTTAATTCAATAAGTCATGGTGAAAAATTAAATTCTCCCATTGAAGATGCAGCAATTAGTCAAAGTATGGTTCATTATGCAAACATTTCTTACAGAATAAATAAGGATTTTAAAATAAACCCTGTAAATGGAGGAATTAATGACAGAAAAGCAAAAAAAATGTGGTCAAGAGAATATGAAAAGGGTTGGAGTTTAAATAAAATCAGCTAGAGCTAAGTGCATCTAGTCTTTTAATTAAAGGGGGATGTGAATAATGAACAAAGACGTAAAATGGATGTGGATACAAATTAGATAAACTGTTGACTGAAAGTTTTTTTAAGGCTAGTACAAGAGCATCTCCATTGTAAGTTTCTTTCGCAAATTTATCAGCTTCATATTCATTTTTTCTACTCAAAATATTCATAAAAATTCCTGTAATTAATCCAATAGGACTGTAAAGCATTGAAAAAACAACCAGCCCTAGATGAAAACTATTAATTTTTCCACCCAAAGAATTGATTAATTCTGAATTATTAAGACATAACTCTAAAAGAAATGTGATGAGTCCAATTTGGATTATTGATAAAATTAATCCTTGATAAATATGTTTTTTCTTGAAATGACCCACTTCGTGAGCTAGTACAGCAACTAATTCTTCCTCACTATGTTTTTCAACCAAGGTATCAAATAGTGCAATTGTTTTTTTCGGACCAATTCCTGAAAAATAAGCATTGGCTTTAGTCGATCTTTTTGAACCATCAATTATAAATATATTGTTCAATGAATAACCAATTTTTTTGGAATATGTTTCAATTTTTTCTTTTAAACTACCTTCGCTAATTGGAACAAGTTTATTGAATAATGGAACAATTAATGAAGTATAAAACATATTCATAAACAAAGTAAAAAAAGACAATCCAAGCCAAAGATAAATCCAAAATCCATGACTTATTTTACTGTAAACTAGTAGAGTTGCATAAAGTAAAACTCCACCAATTAATAAAGCGAGAAAAACTCCCTTTAATTTATCCAAAATAAATGTATTGATAGTTGTTTTATTAAATCCAAATTTTGATTCAATATAAAATGTTGAATAATATTGAAAAGGAATAGAGATAATTAAATTAAATAAATAAAATGTTAAGAAAAATAATGATGATTGAATAAAAATGTTATCAAAATTAATCATAAAATAGTCACTTACTTTTCCATATAATCCAAGTGTTAATAAAAAAATAGTAATTGAAAAATTTATTGTAGATGAAAAGAAAGATAATTTTCCATTAGCTTTTTTATATTCTTTAGCTTTTTTGTATTTGTCTTTATCATAGAAATCTTTTAAAGATTTAGGAATGTGATCTTTCCAGTTATTATCATTAATATATTCAAGAATAGTTGAAAAAATATAGTTTAAACTTACAAGAAATATTAATATTAAAAGCCATTCATTTTTTTCCATTTTTAAAATTTTTTAAAGAATTTCCATACTTCATCGAATAATATTGAATATGATCGTGTGACTCCATGTCCTATATTTTCAAGCCTTAAATATCTAACTTCTTTTCCAGCATCACAATTTTTAAAATCGTATAATCTATTCACTCCATAATCTTCAAAACTGTCACCCACAAATTTTAATTCAGAACTAGAACAATCAAAGGTTGAAGCCCATAATTTTGCACTGTCTAATGCGTCTAAAAAAATATGAGTGCCAGGACCTGGTCCTCCATTAATAGGAACTACGTTATCTTTACCTCCATTAACTTGAAAAATAGAAATTGGTTGAGTTGATGGTTTTATTGGCATACTTTGCATTAATTGACTTACAATTGGAGCTATAGCATTAAAATGATTAGTTTCAATGGCTAATTTATTAACCATTCCAGATCCATTTGAACTACCAATTGCATACATTTTATTTAAATTAAGGTTCAAATAATTTTTTAATTCATCAATAATTAAATTAGTAAATTCAACATCATCTGCAGTTGATTTTTCAGAACCTAAATTCCATGATTTTAAATATCCTTGAGGATAAATTCCTATAAATTCTCCATTATCGGTAAACTTCTTTAAAATATTAATCCAATTTCTATTACTTCCTCCATTTCCATGATATGCAAAAACTATAGGATAGTCTTTTGATGTATCAATTTCTAAGGGAGTTTGAATTAGAACTGACCTTGGAACTTTTGAACCATTAATACTTTGATTTATAAATATCTCTGACGAGCTAATTTCACTTGTTTTTGATGATTCTAACTGTGAATTACTACATGAAATTATAACAAACGTTAATAATATTTTAAAAACTATATATCTCATAATTATTTAAAAATTTGTGGAGTCGGAGGGAATCGAACCCTCGTCCAAACGACTGAAATTTTAGATTTCTACAAATTTAGTTTTCATTTAATTTTCGATAGTATTCTTGCTGAAAACTACACAAACACTACTTATCTTCAGAATTTCAGATAATTATCGAAGCAATAGTTATCCTATGTTAACATAACTGTGTCTCAATGAAATAATTGTTAACAAAAAAAATTTCGAGACATCTCGCTTTTCTACCTTGTAGAACATGGCTAGACCTACTATAATTCAGTCTTAAGCAGCAAGAGCGTATTTATTTTCGCCATTTAAAAGTTTTAGTTGATATTAACGAGCTGTAACTAATCGCTCGATTTGCTTTCTAATATTACTAAATCGCTGTCAAATCCAGTCGACCCCAAAATTTCAATGAACTAAAATGTAAGCAAAAGTAATAAATACAATTAAATTGAAGATCTTAACCTAACTAGTTTCTCAATGAGATATTTCAATTGATCTAGAGGAAGCATATTTTTTCCATCACTTTTAGCTTCATCAGGATTATAATGAGTTTCTATAAATATACCATCTACACCTGAAGCAATACCAGCTTTAGCCAAAGTCTCTATTAATTCAGGTTTCCCACCAGTAATTCCACTAGATTGATTAGGTTGTTGTAAAGAGTGAGTAATATCGAGAACTACAGGCGCATATTCTTTCATTTTTGGGATGGATCTAAAATCAACAACTAAATCTTGGTAACCAAACGTGCTTCCTCTTTCAGTAATAAGTACATTGGAATTTCCAGATTCTTTTACTTTTTGAACAGCAAAGGACATAGATTCAGGACTCATAAATTGACCTTTTTTAATATTAATTATTTTTCCTGTTTTTGCAGCTGCAACAATTAAATCAGTTTGTCTTGCTAAAAAAGCAGGTATTTGTAATATATCAACATAACTAGATGCAAGTTTAGCATGTTTAATTTCATGAATATCAGTAGTGGTTGGAATTGAAAACTCTTTGCCAACTTTTTTTAAAATTTCCAAAGCATTTTGATCACCAATACCTGTGAAACTACCTAATCTAGTTCTATTTGCTTTTTTAAAACTACCTTTAAATACAAAGTTTATTTCAAAATTCTTACAAATAGTATTTATTTCATTACATATCTTAAATGCCATCTCCTCATTTTCAATAGCACATGGTCCTGCAATTAAAAAAAATGATTTTGGACTATTAAGTATATTATCTAGATTAAGCATTTATTGCAAATATTATGTTTTTTTTATTAATTCAAATATCCTTTCGTTTTCAATTCTGATAGTTTTTTTTGGGTTTTTTGAAATCAGTTGGTAATCATGAGTTGCCATTATTATTGAAGTTCCTTGAGAATTAATTGAATTTAATATATTCATTATTTCTAAACTAGTAGCAGGATCTAAATTTCCTGTTGGTTCATCTGCTAAAACTAATTTAGGCTTATTTAATAATGCTCTCGCTATACTAACTCTTTGTTTTTCGCCTCCAGATAGTTCATTTGGTAATCTATTTTTACAATCATTCATTTTAACTTGTTCAAGTACATTGTCAATTCTTTTTTCAATTTTTTCTTTTTTTTTCCACTCAGTGGCTTTTAGTACAAATTCAAGATTTTTAGAAACAGATCTGTCAGGTAATAATTTAAAATCTTGAAAAATAATGCCAATTTTTCTTCTAAGATTTGGAATTTCTTTTCTTTTAATTTTGATTAAATCATACCCTAAAACCTCAGCTTCACCTTGTTTTACAGCTAAATCAGCGTAAATAGTCCTTAAAATACTACTTTTACCACTGCCAGTTTTACCAATTAAGTAAATAAAATCCTTCGCAATAATTTCAAGATTAATGTTCTTTAGAGCTTTATTGTCATTAAGTTTAATTTCAACTTTATCAAAATAAATTATTTTCTCTGTCATAATAATATTATAAAGTTATTAATTCATTTGTTATAATAGTTTTTTTTTAACAAATACAAAAAATATTGTTATTAGTAGCTTCAAACCATATTTATATGGAAATATTTGATCATATTTACCAAAAAAATTTATGTGCGGAATAGTTTGTGCTCTAAATAAAAAAGAAGATTCTTCAGTACTTAGAAATAAAGTGCTTGAAATGTCTAAAAAATTAAGACACAGAGGACCTGATTGGAGTGGTATCTACTGCGATGAAAATGTTGTTCTTGCTCACGAAAGATTAGCAATAGTTGATCCTAAGTCCGGAAAACAGCCTTTATTTAGTAAAGATGAAAGATATATTTTAGCTGCTAATGGAGAAATTTATAATCATAAAGATTTAAGAAATCTTACAAAAAATTTTGAATATCAAACAAATTCTGATTGTGAGGTAATAATTTCATTGTTTGAAAAATACAGAGACAAATTCATTGATAAAATGAATGGTATTTTTGGTTTTGTTATTTATGATAAAAAAGAAAATGAGTTTTTTATTGCCAGAGATCACATGGGTATAATACCATTGTATATTGGATGGGATAAAAATAAAATTTTTTATGTAGCATCTGAGCTAAAAGCGTTAGAAGGTACATGTGAAAAAATTGAAGTTTTCCCCCCTGGACAATACATGTCTAGTAAAGATTTCAAATATAAAAAGTGGTATACTAGGGACTGGACAGATTTTGAAAATATAAAAGAAAACAAAACTAATTTGAATGATTTAAAAGTAGGTTTAGAACAAGCTGTTCGACGTCAACTAATGAGTGATGTTCCCTACGGAGTTCTTTTATCTGGTGGATTAGATTCTTCAATTACATCAGCATTAGCAAAAAAGTTTTCTAAAAAAAGAATTGAAAATAATGAAAAGTCAGAAGCTTGGTATCCCCAGTTACATTCATTTTCTGTGGGTCTAAAGGGTTCCCCAGATTTAAAAGCTGCTAAATTAGTTTCTGAACATATTGGATCTATTCATCATGAAGTAATATTTACAGTACAAGAAGGTCTAGATGCTATAAAAGATGTAATATTTCATATTGAAACATATGATGTTACAACCGTCAGAGCATCAACTCCAATGTATTTAATGGCAAGAATGATTAAATCTATGGGAATTAAAATGGTTTTATCTGGTGAAGGAGCTGATGAGCTTTTTGGAGGATACCTCTATTTTCACAAAGCACCAAATCCCAAGGAATTTCATAAAGAGACCGTAAGAAAGCTTGAAAAGCTATATCAATATGATTGTTTAAGAGCAAATAAATCTTTAGCTGCTTGGGGTATAGAGGGTCGAGTTCCTTTCTTAGATAAAGAATTTATTGATATTGCAATGAAAATTAACCCTGCTGATAAGATGATTACTAATGAAAGAATGGAAAAATGGGTTGTTAGAAAATCTTTTGAAGACTATCTTCCTTGTGAAGTAGCTTGGAGGCAAAAAGAACAATTCAGTGATGGCGTTGGCTATAGTTGGATTGATAGTTTAAAAGAATTAGTCGAAAATGAAGTTTCTGACAATATGTTTAAAAATGCCTCAAATAGGTTTCCTTTTCAAACTCCTCAAAATAAAGAAGAATATTTTTACAGATCGATTTTTGAATCTCATTTTCCATCACAAGCGTCTGCAGAAACTGTTCCATCAGTTCCATCTGTTGCTTGTAGTACTCCCATTGCGCTGGAATGGGATAAATCCTTTAAAAATCTTAATGATCCATCTGGAAGATCTATTCTAAATATACACAAAGATTCTTATTAAATAATTATAATAAGATTGTTAATAACTTAAGTGTATTCATCTCTGTTAAACAGCTCTTTTTTTAGCGTTTTAAAGTATATTTGTATATATACAACTAATTCAAAAAAAATCAATGAGTAAAGAGCAAAATCAGCAATATTCTGCAGACAGTATACAGGCCCTGGAGGGTATGGAGCATGTCAGAAAAAGACCTTCTATGTACATTGGCGATGTTGGTGTTAGAGGTCTTCATCATTTAGTTTATGAAGTTGTTGATAATTCTATTGACGAAGCCATGGCTGGTCATTGTACAACAATTTCAGTCATAATAAATGAAGATGATTCTATCACTGTTGAGGATGATGGTAGAGGAATCCCTGTTGGAATCCATCAAAAAGAAGGTGTATCAGCTCTCGAAGTCGTAATGACAAAAATTGGAGCAGGAGGTAAGTTTGATAAAGATTCTTATAAAGTCTCAGGTGGTTTACACGGTGTTGGTGTTTCTGTTGTTAATGCACTCTCTGATCATTTGACAGCTGTTGTTCACAGAGATGGTAAAGTTTGGCAACAAGAATATGAAAAAGGTAACACCCTGTATTCTGTCAAAGAAGTTGGAAAGACTAATAAAACAGGAACTATAATAACATTTAAACCAGATCTTTCAATTTTCAAAGACGTAGAAAAATATAATTATGAAACTCTTTCTAACAGAATGAGGGAGTTGTCATTTTTGAATAAAGGTATTCATGTATCATTAACTGATAAAAGAAAAAAAGTTGATGGCAACTTTTTAAATGAAAAATTTCATTCTGAGGAAGGTTTAAAAGAGTTTATAAAATTTTTGGATGAGAATCGTGAACCTTTAATACCTGAAGTAATTGCTATTGAAGGAGAAAAAAATAATATCCCTGTGGAAATTGCAATGATTTATAACTCTTCTTTTAATGAAAATATTCATTCATATGTGAATAATATAAATACACATGAGGGCGGAACACATCTTTCAGGTTTTAGAAGAGGTTTAACTTCGACTTTAAAGAAATATGCTGATTCATCAGGTTTATTGGATAAAGTTAAAGTTGAGATTGCAGGTGATGATTTTAGAGAAGGTTTAACTGCAATAATATCTGTTAAAGTTGCTGAACCGCAATTTGAAGGTCAGACTAAAACTAAATTGGGTAATAAAGAAGTCAATTCTGCTGTATCCCAAGCTGTTTCTGAGATGTTAGAAAATTACTTAGAAGAACACCCAAGTGAAGCAAAAATAATAGTAGATAAAGTTGTCCTTGCAGCCCAAGCTAGACACGCAGCACGGAAAGCGAGAGAGATGGTTCAAAGGAAAACAGTAATGGGTGGTGGAGGTTTACCTGGAAAGCTGTCAGATTGTTCAGAACAAGATCCAACAATGTGTGAAATATTTTTAGTTGAGGGTGATTCTGCAGGCGGTACTGCCAAACAAGGTCGTGATAGAAATTTTCAAGCTATTCTTCCACTTAGAGGAAAGATTCTTAACGTTGAGAAAGCTATGCAACATAAAGTTTTTGAAAATCAAGAAATAATTAATATTTACACCGCCCTGGGTGTTACCGTGGGAACCGAGGAGGATAGTAAAGCTTTAAATCTTGAAAAATTAAGGTATCATAAAATTGTTATTATGTGTGATGCTGACGTTGATGGTAGTCACATTTCAACATTAATTTTAACATTTTTCTTTAGATACATGAGAGAATTAGTTGAAAATGGCCATGTCTATATTGCTACACCCCCACTATATCTTGTAAAGAGAGGAAGTAAAAAAGAATATGCTTGGAATGATATTGACAGAGATAAATTACTCGAATCTTTTGGTAATGGTGCTTCAATTCAGAGATATAAAGGTTTGGGCGAGATGAATGCAATCCAACTTTGGGATACAACGATGAATCCTGAATCAAGAACATTTCGTAAAGTTACAATTGAGAATGCAGGAGAAGCAGATAGAGTATTTTCAATGTTAATGGGTGAAGATGTTCCACCAAGAAGAGATTTTATTGAAAAAAACGCTACATATGCAAATATCGATGCATAAATAATAATAATATGAAAGTAACTATTGTAGGTGCAGGAAATGTAGGAGCAACTGCTGCTGATGTTATTGCTTCCAAATCAATTGTAAGTGAGGTTGTTTTGTTAGATATTAAAGAAGGTTTCGCAGAAGGTAAGGCTCTAGACATTATGCAAACTTCAAATACTAAAGGTTTTAATACTAGAGTAGTTGGTGTAACTTCAGATTATTCAAAAACTTCAAATTCTAACGTTGTTGTTATTACTTCAGGAATGCCTAGAAAGCCAGGGATGTCACGCGAGGAATTAGTTGGTATTAATGCAAAAATAGTGAAAGATGTAACAAAAAATATTTTAATTCACAGTGAAAATCCTGTGATAATAGTTGTTTCAAATCCAATGGATACAATGACTTACCTTACTTTAAAATCCTCTGGTTTAAATAAAAAAAGAATTATTGGTATGGGTGGTGCTCTTGACAGTTCAAGGTTTAAAACCTATATATCATTAGCAATCAATAAGCCAGCAAATGATATTCAGGGCATGGTAATCGGAGGTCACGGTGATACTACGATGATACCTTTAAAAAGATTTGCTAAATACAATGGACTACCCTTAACTGATTTCATAAGTGAAAAGAATATTGAAGAAGTAGTAAAATCAACCATGGTTGGAGGAGCTACATTAACTAAGCTGTTAGGAACATCAGCGTGGTACGCGCCTGGTTCTTCAGTTGCATATGTCGTTGATTCAATCATAAATGATCATAAAAGAATAATTCCTAGTTCAGTCTATTTAGATGGAGAATATGGATTTTCAGATATCTGTATTGGTGTGCCCTGCGTAATAGGTAAAAATGGTATTGAAGAAATTATTTCACTTAATTTAAATAACGAGGAAAAATTACTTTTATCAAACAGTGTAGATGCAGTCAAATCGATGAATGAGTCTCTCAGCGATCATATCTGATATTATATAACTAATCATTATTTTGTTTGTGATGTTCTAAATCATATATTTGCTAGCCAAAAAAATCAATTATGCATAAAAATGGTCTTGTAAAATTTATAGCAATTATTTTTACGTTGATAAGTATTCTTCAAATCTCGTACACATATGTTGTTAGTAAAGTTGAAAAAGATTCTGAAAATTATGCAATATCACAAATTGATCCTGAAGATATTGATTTCACAATCAAAAGAGATCAGGCTCAAAGATCATATCTTGATTCTGTTTCAGATATTTCTATTTTTGGTTTCACTACTTATAGAGGGGCAAAAGCTAAGGAATTAAATAAGGGTTTGGATTTGAAAGGTGGAATTAATGTTATTCTACAAATATCAGTCAAAGATATTTTAAAAGGTTTAGCTGAAAATACTAATGATGCATCATTCAACATGGCTATTGATAAAGCTGATGAAATGCAAAAAAGCTCTAATGATACTTATGTTGAGTTATTTTTCTTGGCATTCGAGGATCTTGATTTGAGTAAATTAGCTTCACCTGATATTTTTGCCAATAGAACTCTGAGTGATGAAATCAACTTTGAGATGAGTGACAATGAAGTGAAGCCAATCATTAGAAGAAAAATTGATGAATCCATAACCTCTGCATTTGAAGTTTTGAGAAAACGGATTGATAAATTTGGTGTAACTCAACCAAATATTCAACGACTTGGTAATTCAGGTCGTATACTTGTTGAATTACCCGGTGCAAAGGATGTTGATAGGGTTAAAAAACTTTTACAAAGCACAGCTCAGTTAGAGTTTTGGACTACTGAAAAAAATCAAGATTTTTTTACTTTTCTTTCTCAAGCAAACAAGGTAATAATTGATTCTCAAAAAAATGAAACTGATGATAATAAAATTAACAATCAATCTTCTGAAATTGATGATTTACTTGCAGATGTTGAAGTTAAATCTGACTCATTAAGTCTTCAAAAAAATCCTCTTTTAGATTTGATTGTAGGTACTGGATTTCAAGGCGGTCCCGTTTTAGCTCAGTTTAATTTTAAAGATAAAGCTTTAATTGACTCATATTTAAATGACCCCAGAGTTAGACAACTTTTACCCTCATCAAAAAGATATACAAAATTCTTGTGGGGTATCCCAGATCCTGAAACAAATATTATTGATCTATACATACTTAAATCAAATAGAAATGATCTACCGCCGTTAAGTGGAAGTGTTGTTATCGATGCTGCTCAATCTTATGATCAATTTGGCAATGCTGCAGTCACGATGCAAATGAATAGCAAGGGCGCTAAAGTTTGGGAGGATTTAACAGACCAAGCATATAAAAACTCAAACAACATTGCCATTGTGTTGGATGAAATAGTTTATTCAGCTCCAGGCGTTACTAGTGGCCCAATATCAGGTGGAAGATCTGAAATATCAGGAAATTTTACTTTGAATGAGGCTATAGATTTAGCTAATGTACTTAGAGCTGGTAAATTGCCAGCTTCTGCTGATATAATTCAGTCAGAAATTGTGGGACCATCTCTAGGAAAAGAGTCTATCAATAAAGGTGTCAATTCATTTTTAATAGCTCTATTATTAGTTCTTGCTTGGATGATTTTTTATTATGGTCGAGCTGGTTTATATGCTGATGTTGCTTTAGTTCTTAATATAGTTTTAATATTTGGTTTTCTTTCAGGTTTAGGAGCAGTTTTAACTCTTCCTGGTATTGCGGGTATTGTACTAACTATTGGAATGTCCGTTGATGCTAATGTCTTAATTTTTGAAAGAGTTAGAGAAGAATTGTACAGAGAAAAGGGCTTAAAACAGGCTGTATCTGATGGTTTTAGTAATGCATTGTCCTCTATTTTAGATGCTAATATCACTACAGGTCTAACTGCATTAATTTTATTTATTTTTGGTTCTGGTCCAATTAAAGGTTTTGCAACTACACTTTTAATTGGAATTATAACATCTTTATTTACTGCAATTTTTATCACTAGAATGTTAGTAGAAAGACATATCTCATTAAATAAAGAATTATTTTTCTCTTCTTCACTTACTAAAAATTTATTCAGGAATTTATCGATCACATTTTTATCTAAAAGAAAAGTTTCATATGTTTTTTCAGGAACATTGATTTTTATTGCTCTTTTCTCATTATTCACAAATGGTTTAAATCAAGGTGTTGATTTTGTTGGTGGAAGATCATATGTTGTAAGGTTTGCAGAACCTGTTCCACAACAAGAAATTCAAAGTAAATTGGTTGCGACTCTAGGTAATGCTGAAATAAAAACATTTGGGGCTGAAAATCAGTTAAAAATTACATCTAATTATAAGGTCGATGAAACATCAACCTCAGTAGATGATGAAATCCATCAAATTTTATTTTCTAATCTTTCTGAATATATTGGTGAAACCAATATTGATGATTTTATTAATGGAAGCGAGGAAAAACAAGTTGGTATTATGTCATCTTTTGGTGTTGGACCGACGATTGCTGATGATATTAAAAAGAATTCATTCCTAGCTGTTTTTGGTTCTTTAATTATAGTTTTTCTTTACATATTATTTAGGTTCAAGAATTGGCAGTTTTCATTAGGCGCAGTATCTGCGGTTTTTCATGATGTTATGGTTGTTCTTGGCATATTCTCTATAACTTATACTTTTATGCCATTTGATATGGAAATAAATCAAGCATTTATTGCTGCTATATTAACAGTTATTGGTTATTCATTAAATGATACAGTTGTTGTTTTTGATAGAATTAGAGAATATAGAAATATAAATAAATCTTGGGAAGCAAATAAGATTGTAAATACCGCTTTAAACAGTACCCTAAGTAGAACCTTAAATACATCGTTTACCACATTGGTTGTTCTTGTTTCAATTTTTCTTTTTGGTGGAGAATCAATTAGAGGGTTTATGTTTGCTTTAATTATTGGTGTTATGGTTGGTACATACTCATCGGTATTTGTAGCTACACCTATTATGTTTGATACTTTAAAGAAGAAATTTATTTCTTAAAGTTTTTTAGAGACGATCTTACACTTTTATTAATATCAAGTAATTTTTTTGCTTCTTTTTTTGATATTTTTAGTTTATTAATTAGCATTTTCTGAGCTCTCTCAACCAGTTTATTATTTGATAATTGCATATCTACCATCTTATTATCTAAAACTTTTCCTAATCTTATCATAAGTGTTGTAGATATCATATTTAAAACTATTTTTTGTGCGGTTCCAGATTTCATTCTAGTACTTCCTGTAATGAATTCAGGTCCAACGACAATTTCTACAGGTATTTCACATACTTTAGAAAGAGGTGAGTTAGGGTTGCAAGTCAAACATCCGGTTAGAATTCCCTCTGATTTACATTTTTTAATAGTAGACACTACATATGGTGTTGTTCCAGATGCAGCGATTCCTATTACAGAGTCATTTTTATTTATATTAAATTTTTTTAAATCATACCATCCTTGTGTTAAGCTGTCTTCTGCAAACTCTTGAGATTTTCTGATAGCATTATCACCACCGGCGATAATGCCGATAACAAGATTTTCAGAGACACCAAAAGTTGGTGGACATTCAGATGCATCTAAAATACCCAACCTACCACTTGTACCTGCACCTAAATAAAAAAGTCGACCTCCTTTTTTCATTTGATTTTCTATACTTTCAATAAGTCTTTTGATGTCATACAGCTTTTCTTCAACTGCATAGGCAACAATCTTATCTTCACTATTAATTAATTCAATAATATCAGCAACTGATTTTTTTTCTAAATCATTATGATTAGATGATTGCTCTGTTATTTTATTAAAATTCATGATATTGTTAATAACAAAATAAATAAATAAAAGCTCAAACTAGTTAACATTTATATCCTTTAGTGTAAAACTATCGTATTCACTAACGTTAAAATAACCAAATGGATTTAGACTATCATTATTTACACAGTAAATATTTCCTTTAATTGATGTAGGTGGTGCAGCGAATGGTCCATTTTGTGTGTTTGTTTGAATTATAATTTGAATTATAAATTTAAAATATTGAAAATCAATACCTTCCATTTTTATTTCTAATTCATTATTTTGAATTTTATTTTTATTGATAAAATATGAAAATGTAAAATTATTACCTTCAATATAAATATCATCAGCAGGTTGTAAATTACCTTTGCCAAATTCGAACAAATAATAGTTATCGTCATTTTCAATGTCCTTGAAAGAAGTAACAATCTCAATTTCATCATTATTAAGAGATTTTCTTTGCCCCTGTTTTACATTACCAATTGGAGGAGATCTTCGCAAAATATTTTTACTTTGATAATGATTATTTTCGTGATATATATTTAATTGATAATCTGAGCTTTTTGATATATTTTCAATTTCGATATAGTATTGATTTTCTTTTGAAAAGTTTAGTTCATATTCAAAACCAGATTCAATTTCTTTTATAATCACTTCAGCATCTTCAATGAAGGTAATTTCTTCATCAAAGTAACTTGTTGTTTTACTTATAGTAACTTGAGCAAAACCATTTTTACTATTTATATGTTTATTTATTTTTGCATCAACAACAATTCTTTTTTCGGTAAATTCTAGATCTAAATCAATCACCTTTTCACACCCAGATAAAATAAAAACTAATAATATAAAAACTAAGTTTCTTCTCATTAAAAGTTAAAATTATATGTTACTGATGGTACAATCCCAAATATTGAAATTTGAACTGCTTCGTTCTTTAATGTTTGATCATTTTTTCTAAACAGTATTGAAGATGCATTGTCTCTGTTGTATAGATTATAGATACCAAAAACCCACTCACTATTCACTTTTTTATTGATATTTTTTTTAGGAATTAAACTTAAACTTAGGTCTAGTCTGTGATAATTAGGTAATCTATTAAAATTTCTTGACCCATAATTTGGAATACTGAGATTCATATATTTATATTGGGCATTAGGATAATTCGTTGGTTGACCAGTTTGGAAAATAAAATTACTATTTAAAGTTAGCTTTTCGTTTATTTTAAATTTTGAATTAATACTTATATCATGAGTTTTATCATATGGTGTTAGGTACCATTTTCCATTATTTATTCCAGGCTCATCATGACTTATTCCAGGCGTTTTTTGTTCAGATTTTGAAAGAGTATAGGAAATCCAAAATTGATTTCTTCCTGTATTTTTTTTAAGTAAAAATTCAATACCGTATGCTCTTGCTTGTCCTTTTAATAATGTTCTTTCGATATCATTATTTGCAACTAAATCCGCTCCATCAATGTAATCTAATCTATTTTTTATCATCTTATAAAATATTTCGGATTCAATTTTAAACTGGTTAATATTTTTATAATATCCAACTGCAAATTGATCAAGTTTTTGTGGTTCTATGTATGGTCCAGATGGAGTCCAAATATCTAAAGGCTGAGGCGAGTTTGTATTTGAAATTAAGTGTATGTACTGATTTAATCTGTTATAACTAAACTTAAAACTATCATCAACCCTATTAAAGGATAAATTAAATCTTGGTTCTATATTGTTAAATGATTTAAATATATTATTTTCGGAAGAATAATTATTTGCTAAGGGATCAGCTCCATTGTATATTTTCAGGACTGGATCAAATACTACAGGCTTATTATCCAAATAAGTTTTTAGTCCTGATTGTTTTAATCTGATAAATTGATTAAATCTTAAACCATACCGAACTGATATTTTATTACTTATTTTATGAATTACATCAAAATAGGCAGCATTTTCAAAAGCAAATTTTTTATTTAGAGAAGACGGATTAATACCAGACTCTTTATTAAGTGGCATTATTTTACCTGGATTGAAATCATAATATATGATATTTGCTCCGTAATTGAATTGAATATTACTTGAATAATAATTTTTAATATCAAATTTTAGGTTCAAATTTTTAATTCCTGAATTCCAGTCAAAACCAACAAAATCTAATTGTAAACCGTAATAATAATCACTGTATATAAGAGATGTATTACTAAAAGTCTTATCATTAATAAGGTGGTTCCACCTTAGATTAAACGTTGTATTTCCATAAAGTAAAAGGAAGGTATTATCAAGTTTAAAAAAATCTCTTCCAAAATATCCTGAAAAATAAAGCTTATTTTTTTTATTAATTATAAAATTAGATTTGGTATTGATGTCAAAAAAGTATGCAGAATTTTCGATATCGGTTAGCTTTAAAAAAAGATGTGCATAGGTTCCTCGAGATGCAATTAAAAAGGAGCTCTTTTCAGTTTGAATTGGCCCTTCCACTAAAAATCTACTTGAAATTACACCTATTCCACCATTAAATTTTAACAAATTTTTATTTCCATCTTTTTGGTAAACATCTAGAACCGATGAGACCCTACCACCATATGACGCGGGAATTCCACCCTTAAAAAGTTTAACTTCTTTTATTGCATCAGAGTTAAAAACTGAAAATAGTCCAAAAAGGTGAGAGGAATTATAAATAATTGCCTCATCAAACAAAATTAAATTTTGATCTGCTGCACCTCCTCTTACATTAAATCCAGAAGCCCCTTCTCCAGCATTACTGACACCCGGTAACAACTGTATAGTTTTAAGTAAATCAGATTCACCAAAAACTACAGGTGTCTGTTTAATTGTTTGACCTGATAGTCTATTTAAACTTAAAACAGGTAAATCAATTTCAATATTTTCAATATTTTCTGTAATAATTACTTCACTTAATTCCTCAATTTGCTCGCTTAGTAAAATATCAAAAGAAATATTTCTATCAACTATAATTTTTTTGACAACTTCTTTATAGCCAAGAACATTAAAGATTACATCATAATTCCCCTTTGGAACAGTTATGGAATAAAAACCATATGAATTAGAAATTGTTCCAATTTTAAGAGATGGAATTATGATATTTGAACCAATAATAACTTCTTTACTAGATTCATCAAGAATATAACCACTTAAAGTAAAACTAGTTTGTGATTTAGAATAATTAAATAGTAATAATAAAGTTGCAGTTAAAAAAGAACGGAACACTTTATAAAAATCCAAAAATAATGCCAACTGAAGGAGTGAGAAATAAAAACATATATTATCTAAGCCATCTTAGTATCTAAATTCTCTTTGATTGAATCTAAAAATTCTTGAGTGTTCAGGTAATGTTGTCTTTTTAGATTAGTTCCGTGAATTAGTAAGGCTAAATCTTTTGTCATCTTACCAGACTCTACAGTTTCAATACATACTTTCTCTAAAAGATTAGAGAAAATTAATAGCTCATTGTTTGAATCTAATTCAGCCCTGTGAATCAATCCTCTTGTCCAAGCAAAAATTGATGCTATTGGGTTAGTCGATGTTTCTTTACCTTGCTGGTGAAGTCTAAAATGTCTAGTAACAGTACCATGTGCAGCTTCTGCTTCCATAGTTTTACCGTCAGGTGTCAAAAGAGTAGAAGTCATCAAACCTAATGACCCAAAACCTTGAGCAACTGTATCAGACTGTACATCTCCATCATAATTCTTACAAGCCCATACAAATCCTCCTTCCCATTTCATTGCTGCAGCTACCATATCATCGATTAATCTGTGCTCATAGGTTATACCTAGTTTTTTAAACTCATCTTTAAATTCGTTATCATATACTTCATGAAAGATGTCTTTAAATCTTCCATCATAGGCTTTTAATATTGTGTTTTTTGTAGATAGGTATAAAGGCCATTTTTTAGAAATCGCTCTATTCATACATGATCTAGCGAATCCATAAATTGAAGAATCGATATTATACATTCCCATCGCAATACCATCTTCATTAAAATTATATATCTCCCATGTTTTAGATTCATCTCCATTTTCAGGTTTAAAAGTCATTGTGAGCTTTCCTTTTCCATGTGTGACAAAATCTGTGGCACGATACTGATCACCAAATGCATGTCTCCCGATACAAATAGGTTTTATCCAACCTTGAACATATTTTGGAATATTCTTCATTATTATCGGTTCCCTAAATACTGTTCCACCAATAATATTTCGTATTGTACCATTTGGAGACCTCCACATTTTTTTTAAAGTATATTCTTTTACTCTTTGCTCGTCAGGGGTAATTGTTGCACATTTGATACCAACATTATATTTTTTAATTGCCTCAGCAGCATCAACAGTAACCTTATCGTCTGTAAAATCTCTATTTTTGAGGCCTAAATCAAAATATTTAATATCTAGATCTATATATGGTAATATCAGTTTTTGCTTAATGAAATCCCATAATATTCTTGTCATTTCATCACCATCAAGCTCTACAATAGGATTGTTTACTTTGATCTTGGACATTAAGTTATTTTTTTTCTTCTTTAATTCTAGCTTTTTTACCTCTCAAATCTTTGAAATAATAAATTCTAGATCTTCTTACCTTACCTTTTTTATTAAGCTCAATTTTTTTGATAGAAGGGAGATTAATTGGGAAAATTCTTTCAATACCAACGGTACCAGACATTTTTCTCACGGTAAAAGTTTTAGTTTTTCCTGTTCCTTTAATTTGAATAACAACTCCTTTAAAAAACTGTGTTCTAGTCTTCTGACCTTCTTTTATTTCATAATAAACTGTTATTGTATCACCTGATTTGAATGATGGAAATTCATTTTTATTGATGAATTCATCTTGTACGTATTTAAGTAGAGGTTCCATTTATTTAATTTTAAGATTAACATACATCTAGTCAGAGGTTAATCAATGGGTGGCAAACTTACATATTTTTTGTTTTTTAAAAAAATTATTTTTTAAGTAAATCTGGTCTAATTCTTTCTGTTTTTTCAATTGATTTTTCTTCTCTCCATGTTTCTATCTTTTTTTTGTTTCCAGAAATTAATACATCTGGAACCTTTAAATTATGGAATGTCGATGGTCTTGTATATATCG
This sequence comes from uncultured Bacteroidota bacterium, assembly GCA_902522775.1. Classification (GTDB taxonomy): domain Bacteria; phylum Bacteroidota; class Bacteroidia; order Flavobacteriales; family Flavobacteriaceae; genus Eutrophosalina. The sequence continues at coordinate 146,224 of CABYWQ010000001.1, forward strand.
GTGGAGCTAGTAAGTTGTCTTGAAAAGAGTCTGTCAATGCTGAAGTTCCATCATTTAACACGCCTGGGATTAATCTGACGATTGAATCACACAGAACAGCAGCAGGAAGTTCACCGCCTGATAAAACATAGTCCCCAATTGAAATTTCCATAGTTATAATATTATCTCTCACCCTTTGATCAATTCCTTTGTAATGACCGCAAATAATTATAAGATTTCCGCTTACAGATAATTTATTACATATTTTTTGGTTTAAGACTGGAGCATCAGGTGTCATGTAAATAATTTCTGAATATTTATTTTGTTTTTTTAAAAAGTTTACACAATTGTTAATAGGTTCAATCATTAGAACCATCCCTGCTCCGCCACCAAACTGATAATCATCAATTTGTTTATTATTTGAAATTGAATAATCCTTTAAGTCATGAAAATTAATATCAACTAATCCATAGTCCAAAGCTCTTTTCATTATGGAGCCTGAAAAAGGGCTCTTAAGTAGATCAGGGGTTGCACTTACAATATCAATTTTTTTCATTTAATCAATCAAATATTAATCTTTCTTTTTCACCATTTAAATCAATAAATGTAATCTGATATATATTTTCATTCTCAAATGCACTCAATTCAGATGTTGAAGTTATTTTCTGTTCATTAATTTCAGTTAAAATATAACCTGCCCTTATTCCCATTCTGTATAAGGTACCATTTCTGTTAACCACCACTACAACTCCATTTTCAATCTTATTTTCTTCGAGTTTTGCATCAGTTGCATCTTTTAATTGCATTCCATAAAACTGGACATAAGTACTTCTTTTGAGATTTACGCTTAATGTTTTAAAATTAGAATTACGTTTAATTACGACTTTAAGAATATCTCCAGGTCTTTTTGAGTTTAAGTATCCAGTTAAATCTGAAAACTTTTTGATATCAACATTATCAATTTTCGTTATAACATCACCCTCTTTTATTCCAGCCATGTATGCTCCCATTGATTTATCTGTGCTATTTACATAGAAACCTTCAGTTATGTTTAGATTTAATTCATTTGATAATTCAGTATTTAGACTTTGACCAGTAACGCCAAGAAGACCTCTTTGAACGTCTCCAAATTCTAAAATATCTTCATATATCTTTCTTGCAATATTACTTGGTACTGCGAATGAATAACCAATAAAACCTGCATTATTGCTTTGAATAGCAGTATTAATTCCAATTAAATCACCATTAATATTAACAAGAGCTCCACCACTATTTCCACTATTAACTGCAGCATCAGTTTGAATAAAGGATTGATTTTTAGAATCATAGTCATTTAAATCTCTTGATTTAGCACTAATAATTCCAGCAGTTACAGTTGATGTAAGATTAAAAGGATTACCAACCGCTAAAACCCATTCTCCAATTTTAGTTTGATCAGAATTAGCAAATCTGATATAAGGAAAAGAATTACTTCCTGATATTTTTAAAACCGCAATATCTGAATTTTCATCACTTCCAATAATTTCAGCTATAAAAGTTTTATTGTCATTTGTTGTAATTTCAATTTCATTTGCGTTTTCAATAACATGAAAATTAGTTATTATATATCCATCATTTGAAACTATAACACCAGAACCAGTACCTACTGTTCTTCTGTTTTCTGAATTACCGTAAAAATAATCCCAAATACTATTACTTCCTTTAGATGTTGCAGTGTTTTTTACATGAACTACAGAATTAATTGTTTTTTCAGCTGCAATTGTAAAATCTGGATTTTGAAAAAAACGGATTTTTGGATTAGGTTCATTTTTATAATCTAAAGCAGATACATTTAAGGTATTAAAATTTATTTCATCAGAGATATTTTTATAATCGCTAAAAGATTTGAAAATTATGTTTATTAAAACAATTAGGATTATTATGCCAAAAATATTTTTTAATCTTTTCATACTTTTTTTTTGTAAAATTAATTTATTTGATTTTTTTCGTTTAATATTTAACTTCTTTTTAACAGGTCAATCAATATTTCTAACTTGCAGTTGTGAAAATTAGATTTACAAAATATCATGGAACTGGTAATGATTTTATTATCATAAACAATATATCAAATTCCTTTCCAAAAGACAATAGCGAAGTGATTTCCAAGTTATGTGATCGTAAATTTGGTATTGGTGCAGATGGTTTGATTCTAATTGAAAAACATCTAAAATTTCATTTTGAAATGATTTATTACAATTCTGATGGAAACTTAGGTTCAATGTGTGGTAATGGCGCAAGATGTTCAATCCATTTTTCTATGCTTAATAAATTATTTGAAAATAAAACTAATTTTTTAGCTTTTGACGGATTACATACTGGATCTGTTATTGATAATTTAGTTAATGTGTCAATGTCTGATGTTTTGTCTTTTCAAAAGCTAGATGAATTTATTTTAGTTGATACAGGATCTCCTCACTTGGTCAAATGTGTCGATGATATTAATTCAATTGACATAATAAAAATCTCAAGAGAAATTCAAAACGATCCTAGATTTAAATATGGTGTGAATGTTAATTTCATAAGTGAGGGAAAAGATGATGTTTACAAGATAAGAACTTACGAAAGAGGGGTAGAGAATGAAACTCTTTCATGTGGAACAGGTGCTGTTGCAGCAGCAATATCTTTAAATATTTTATCTTTAAATAACAATAATTGTATCAAATTAAAAACAAGAGGTGGTATTTTGACAGTTAATCTAAAAAGATCAAAAAATATTTTTAAAAACATTTATCTTTCAGGTAATGTAAATAGAGTTTTTGATGGAAGCATTGAAATATGAAAAAAGTATTTTATATTATTATTTTCTTTTTTTTTATAATTGGAATAGCTAGTGGTTTTTATCTTTACAAAACATTCTATGAACCAAACACTTTCTTTAATGAAGAATCTGTATTTGTAATTATACCAACAAACTCTACAAAAAATCAATTATTAGATACACTAACTAATTATGTAAAAGATTTATCAAAATTTTCAAAAGCAGCAAAATATAAAGAGTATTTTTCAAAAATAAGACCAGGCAGATATAAATTAAATAATGGTTTTAATAATAATCAAATAATTAACTCGTTAAGATCCAATAACTTACCAGTAAAAATTACATATAATAATATCGAAACTTTTAATGATTTAATTAAAAGAATTTCAGAAAAAATTGAAGCTGATAGTTTGTCATTATCAAATGCTTTTTATGAAAAGAATTTTCTAAATGAATTAGGTCTTGATGAAGAATCGGTTTTTTCGTTATTTATACCTAATACTTATGAGTTTCTTTGGAATACAAATGCAATTCAGTTCAGAGAGAGAATATTAAAAGAATTTGATAGGTTTTGGAATAATTTAAGAATTGAAAAGTCAAAAAAAGTAAATTTAAACCCTATTGAAGTTATGATCTTAGCATCAATTGTTCAGAAGGAAACACCAAAAGTTGATGAGAGACCAACTATAGCAGGTGTATATCTAAACAGACTTGAAAGAAATATGAAACTTCAGGCAGATCCGACTGTTGTTTACACTATTAAAAAAAGAGATGGTTTTGACACAAAAATTAGAAGAGTTTTATATAAAGATTTGAGAATAAAATCACCCTTTAACACCTATGTTTATAGAGGATTGCCACCTGCTCCAATAGTTACGCCTGATATTTCTGCAATTGAAGCTGTTTTAAATCCTCAAAAACATTCTTTTATTTATTTTGTAGCCGATGTTTCAAATCCAGGATACCATTTATTTTCGAGGACAAATGCCGAGCATAACAGGAAAAAAAGGCAATATACTAATTGGCTTAAAAAAAACAAGATTAGAAGATAAATTACTGATTTACAGATAATTAAAAAAATTACTATGTTTGCATCGTTATTAGCTATTTATTAGCTATAAACATAAGTGATGACTTTTAAATTTAAATTAATTTCATTCACTCTCTTATTTTTTACAATAGGAATAACACTTCCTCCCCCAAATTTAAACTATAACGATGATTATATTACATCAGTAGTATTATCTCCATCAAATGGCTATGATTTTGACAAAATAGCTTATAAAATACCTTTTACTACGAGAGATTTCGTTGGTTTCAAAGAATTTCTTGGTTTTTATGAATCGGGTTCTGATTATAAAAAAATCAATAGTTTAGGTTATTTAGGCAAGTATCAATTTGGGCGTTCTACTTTGAAAGTTTTAAGGATAAAAAAAATAAATAATTTTATTAATATTCCAGAACTTCAGGAAAAAGCTTTTTTGATGAATGTCATGAGAAATAAATGGATCTTAAGAAGAGAGATTGAAAGATTTAGTGGTAAAAAAATCAATAATATTTTAATTACCGAATCTGGAATAATCGCTGCAGCTCATTTGTCTGGACCTGGAAATGTAAAAAAATTTTTAAGAAATAATTGTAATAATAATTTAGATTTTAAAGATATTAATGGTACAAAAATATCTGATTATATTAAAATATTTAGAAACTACGATATTTCTAAGATTTTGGCAATTAGAAAGCCTTACATTAGTTAATCAGAAAACTTTTTTGTCAAGTCTTCAACATATTTTCTAAAGTGTTTATCTGTAAAAGCTAGGTTGTCTACTGTCTTACAAGCGTGAAGTACTGTTGCATGATCTCTGTGACCAATTTTAGTTCCAATGCTTGCCAAAGATGCCTTTGTAAACTTTTTTGAAAAAAACATTGCTAATTGTCTAGCTTGGACAATATGTCTTTTTCTAGTCTTGGATTGTAGTGTAGTGACATCCATTTGAAAATAATCTGAAACAGTTTTTTGAATTTGATCTATGGAAAGTTCTTTTTTTGTGTTTTTAACAAATTTTTCTACAACGACTTTGGCTAATTCAATTGTAATTTTCTTTTTATTAAATGATGATTGAGCCATTAATGAAATTAATGCACCTTCTAGCTCTCTTACATTTGATTTAATATTTTTTGCTACATACAATATAATATCTTCATCCATTTCAACTCCATCTAGCAATAATTTATTTTTAATAATTGAGATTCTAGTTTCAAGATCAGGCGTTTGAAGTTCTGCAGAAAGTCCCCATTTAAATCTTGAAAGTAATCTTTGTTCAATTTCTTGCATATCAACAGGAGCTTTGTCAGATGTCAAAACTACTTGTTTGCCATTTTGATGCAAATGATTAAAAATGTGAAAAAAGACATCTTGAGTACCTGATTTACCAGAGAAAAATTGAACATCGTCAATAATTAAAACATCGATTAATTGATAAAAATGTATAAAATCATTTCTATTATTTTTCTTAACAGATTCAACATATTGTTGAGTGAATTTTTCAGCAGAAATATATAAAACTGTTTTTTCAGGAAACCTTTGCTTAATATTTATACCGATTGAGTTAGCTAAATGTGTTTTCCCTAAACCAACTCCACCAAAAATTAACAGCGGGTTAAAAGAAGTACCTCCAGGTCTGTTAGAAACAGCAAATCCTGCAGATCTAGCTAATCTATTTGAATCACCCTCCAGAAAGTTATTAAATGTATAATTGGGATTTAGTTGTGAATCAATTTTATAGTTTTTAATTCCAGGAATAACAAATGGATTTGTCAATTCAGATTTTAAAAAGCTTGCTGAACTTTCAATAGGTTGTGAGCTTATTTTTGGTTTATATTGACTTGGAATTTTTTCAGTAAATGACTTGGGAGATCCAAATGAATTTTCCATTCTGATGATGTAAACAAGTTTTGCATCTTCTCCAAGCTCTTTGTTTAGTGATGATTTTAGTATTTTAATGTAATGTTCTTCAAGCCATTCATAAAAAAACTTACTTGGAACCTGAACACTTAGAACATTACCGTCAAGTTTAATTGGTTTAATTGGCTCGAACCAAGTTTTAAATGCTTGCAGTTGTATGTTATCTTTAATGAAATTAAGACAATTATTCCATACTGATTCTGCAGTCATTTATAAATTATTAATTTGGTTTAGTGTTATTAAAATTGACAAACAAGAATAAGCTTATCGTAATAATTACATTAACAAATATGTAGATTTTTTTTTTAAAAAAAAATGATTTCACTATTGATTTTTAAAAAAGTTTTTTTGATATTATAGCGTGTTATAAAAGTACTATTCTGTCAGAAAAAAAAACCCACACAACAAAAATAAATGTTCGTTATTCAGAAACTGATTTAATGTCTTTTGTTCATCATAGTAATTATTTAAAATATTATGAAATAGGCAGGCTCTTATGGCTGAAAAATATTGGATACTCATATAAAAAATTAGAATTACAAAACATTATTCTTCCAGTAATAGAAACAAAAATAAAATTTAGAAAACCAGCTTTTTTTGATGATGATTTAATTTTAGAAACAACCATACTAAAATCTCCATCATATTCAATAGAATTTAATTATTCAATTAAAAGAAATACTGAATTAATAAATGAGGGATATACAAAATTAATTTTTCTAAATAGTGAAACAAAAAAACCTATAAGATGCCCAAAAAATATTACAGAAAAGATTAACAGTTTTTTATAATACTAAGTGTATCTTTTTTTATTTTTTTTTCAGATAATTTCAAACCTATTATTTTTGGAGCTGGTATACCTTCATACATTTTATCTTCAGACTTAAAAATTCTGGCTTCATCCCAAATACCATTATTTATAAAATTATCTAAAGTTTTTTTTCCACCTTCAACTAATACACTTTGAATATTTTTATCATAAAGATATTTTGTAATGGTTTTAATTTCTAAATCACAATCATTAAAAATATATTTAGCATTTTTGTATCTTTTCTTAGGATTTCCAATTATAACTTTAATTGGATTATTTTTATTCCAGTTTCTGCTATTAAGGAGTGGATTGTCTGAATCTATTGTTTTTGAACCAACTAAAATAGCATGTTCTTGGCTTCTCCACTTGTGAACTAATTGCCTAGAAATTTCATTTGATATCCATACAGGTCTGTTATCATTTTTATTATTTGGTGAAATTATTCCGTCTACAGATTCAGCCCATTTTAATATAATATATGGTCTATTTTGTTTCTGAAATGTCATAAATCTTTTGAGTGATTCAAAACATTTTTTTTCAAGAATACCAACCTGAACATTTAAATTATTATTTTTAAGCATTTCAATACCAGATCCATTAACAAGAATATTAGGGTCTTTACAACCGATAACAACAGTTTTTATTTTACTCTCAATGATTCTTTTTGAGCATGGAGGTGTTTTTCCATAATGTGAACAGGGCTCAAGTGTAACAAACAAAGTAGAGTCTTCTAAATCATCCTTATTATTAACACTCTCAATAGCATTTATCTCAGCATGATTTTTTCCATGTGAGCCTGTAAAACCTTCACCTATAATTTTTCCATCTTTGAGTATGAGTGCACCAACATTTGGATTTGGATAAGTGAAACCTAAAGCAGAGTTGCCTAAGTCAATACATCTTTGCATCAATGAATTGTAATTCATTCTAAAAAATTTATAAGTAATTTTGTAAAGCTAAGTTAAAATGAAATTTGATTTTAAAAAAAATATGACTCTTACATGTTTTAAACTTCTTCTAAATAAAGAGCTTTATTCTTTGTATAATGATGATGAAATTCAGGTTATATTTTTTGAACTAATTGAAAATTTTTTGAAAATTTCTAAAATTGAATACTTAACTAAATGTGATGAGATTATTTTAGATAATGATATTAATATTTTAAAAAATAAAATAATCGATTTAAAGGCTAACAAGCCCTTACAATATGTTGTTGGCAAAAAAAAAATATTTGACATAACTTTTCAGCTTAATGAAAAGGTATTAATTCCAAGACCAGAAACCGAAGAATTATGTTCGTGGATAATATCTTATAATTTGAGTAAAATTAATATTTTGGATATTGGTACAGGCTCAGGTTTAATTGCCTTAGTTTTAAAAAAGAAATTAAAAAATTGTAATGTCGAAGCTTGGGATTCCTCAACTGAAGCTTTAGAAACTGCTAAATTAAATTCGATTAACAATAAAATTGATATTAGTTTTTTGTTGTGTGATATTTTTAAGGCTGACATACCCACGAATAAATTTAATTTAATTGTTTCAAATCCACCTTACGTTTCTTATAATGACTATGAAAATATTCATGAGAGAGTAAAAAAATATGAACCTAATAATGCTATTTTTGTAAATAATAAAGATGTGTTAATCTATTACAAATGTATAATTCAAAAAGCATCAGTGTCATTAGCTAAAAATGGTTTGATTTTTTTTGAATGTAATCATATAAATATTGATATGGTGAATGAAATACTAATTAATCATAATTTTAAAAATATTGAAATCAGGAATGACTACAGAGGATTGAAAAGAATGATTAAAGCAGAGAAATGAATCCAGAAAAAAAAATTAATCATTTAAGAGATGAGCTTCATCATCATAATTATTTGTATTATGTAAAAAATAGTCCAATTATTAGTGACTACGAATTTGATAAAAAATTAAATGAACTCATTGATCTTGAAAACAAATTTCCTGAGTTTCTTGACATGAGTTCTCCAACTATGAGAGTTGGAAGTTCATTATCCAATGAATTCAATAGTATTAATCATAGTTTTCAGATGTACTCACTGGAAAATTCCTATTCTATCGATGATTTAAAAGAATGGGAAAAAAGAATTAAAAAGAAATTAGGTATTGAAAATATTAGTTATTGTTGTGAATTAAAACTTGATGGAGTTTCAGTAAGTCTTTCATTTAAAAATGGAAATTTTGTACAAGGTTTGACAAGAGGAGATGGTATAACTGGTGATGACATCACTGAAAATCTTAAAACAATAAATACCATACCCTTAAAAATAAAAAATCACTTGAATTTTGACATTAGAGGTGAAGTTGTAATTGAAAAAAGTGATTTTAAAAAACTTAATCAAGAAAGATTTAGTTTGGGTGAACAACCATACATGAATCCAAGGAATACTGCATCAGGTAGTATTAAATTAATTAAAAGTAAGGAAGTCAAGAAAAGACCTCTAAAATGTTATTCATTTCAAGTTGTTGGAGAAAGTTTACCATTCAAAACTCAAATTGAATCACTTAATTTTGCAATTGAATCTGGATTTAATGTCTCTCAAACATTTAAATTTTGTAAAAATTTAAATGAAGTAGTTAATTACTTAGAATTTTGGGAAAAAAATAAAGAATCTAATAATTTTGAAATTGATGGTGTTGTAATTAAGGTCAATAAGCTTAATTTTCAAAAAGAACTTGGTTTTACGTCTAAATTTCCTAGGTGGGCGATTGCATATAAGTTCAAAACAGAACAAGCAATTACTCAATTAATTGACGTAACATATCAAGTTGGAAGAACTGGAGCAGTAACACCTGTTGCAAATCTCAATCCTGTTGTACTAAACGGGACTACAGTTAAGAGAGCGTCTTTACATAACGCTGATCAAATTACTAAAATAGATTTACATGAAAAAGATCACGTCATTATTGAAAAAGGAGGGGAAATAATTCCAAAAATTGTAAGTGTTCTAAAAGAAAAAAGAATTTCTGATTCTATACCTATTAAATTTAGTGAGGAATGCCCATGTCCTAATAAAACAACGCTTGTAAAAATTGAAGGTGAAGCTCAACATTATTGTGTAAATAATAAAAGTTGCCCTTATCAAATACTGGGAAAAATTAAACACTTTATTTCTCGAAAAGCTATGAATATTGAAGGTTTTGGAATAGAAACCATAGAAAGGCTATTAGAAAAAAAATTAATTAATGACTTTTCTGATATATATAAATTGAATTTAAATGATTTAATAAATTTAGAAAGGATGGCTGAAAAATCAGCACAAAATTTGATTTCAGCCATTGAAAAATCAAAAGATCAACCTTTTGAAAAAGTTTTGTTTGGATTGGGTATCAGATATGTTGGTGAAACTGTTTCAAAAAAAATAACTTCAAAAATTTCAGATATTGATAAATTGATGAAATTATCTATTGATGATTTATTAAAAATTGAAGAGATTGGAGATAAAATTGCTTTAAGTTTAGTAAAATATTTTAGTGATGATGATAACATTAAACAGATAAAAAAACTGAAAGAAATTGGTTTAAATTTTCATATAGTTAATGATTTAAATATTACATCACTTTTATCGAATCTTAGATTTGTAATAACTGGGACTTATACTCAAATTTCAAGAGATAATCTAAAATCAAATATTGAGAAAAATGGGGGTGAAGTGTCATCATCATTATCTAAAAATACTAGCTACTTGATATTGGGTGACAATCCTGGACCATCTAAATTATCAAAAGCTAAAATTTTGGGTGTAGAAACAATAAGTTTACAAAATTTAATAAATAAATTTAATTTAGATTTTTGATGTTAAAAAAAATATTTAAATATTTTCGAGATAAGTTTTTAAAAAATAAGATTAATGATTCTCTTAAAATTTTAAAAAGTAGCAACAGAACCTTTTCTAAACCAATAAACAAAATTGGTTGTATTATTGATACAAATTTAGAAATCGATTATTATCAAATTCTTGAATTAATTGAAAAAATTGGACTAAAAGAAAAGGATATTAAAATAATAAGTTTCTCAGATACAGATTTTAATGATCCCTTCTGCAAAATGAGAATATCAAATGAATCAATTAGTTTTTATGGTAATATTGTTTCAAATGATGCTAATGAATTTATTTCATATGATTATGACCTTTTAATAAATTATTTTGGTGATAACAAAATTTTAACTCTGATTTCATCTAAAGTAAATTCAAAGTTTAGAGTGGGTTTCGATAATACTAATAAGGATATTAATGATATAATATTTTCTAATATTTTTAATAATTTTGCAAAGTTTAGCAGTGAGCTTATTAAATATTTACAAAAAATAAAATGATAAATAACATTAACTGATGAAAAATAAATTTTTGTCAATTTTTTCTGGTATAGGAGTTGCTGTTGTAACACCATTTGATGAAAATAATAATATAGATGAAAAAGCTATTTACACTATTTCTGACTATTTATTAGAAAATAAAATTTCTTATGTAGTTGTTCAAGGTACGACAGGTGAATCTTCTACTCTTGATGAAAAAGAAAAAACTATAGTTAATAAAATTTTTGTAAAAGCTTTTAGAAATAAAATCCCCTTAGTTTTAGGTTTGAGTTCAAATAATACTTTGGAACTTTGTAATCAAATAAAAAATACTGACTTAGATGGATTCGAAGCTATAATGTCTGTATGCCCTTATTATAATAAACCTTCTCAAGATGGAATATATCAACATTTCATAAAAATGTCTAAAGTATCATCTAAACCGATATTATTGTACAACGTACCAAGTAGGACTGGTGTGAATATTAGTAATGAAACAATAATAAATATATTTAACGATACAAATAACATTATTGGTATTAAGGAAGCCTCAGGTGATGTAAATAGGATTAAAGAACTTAAATCAACTTTGAAAGAAAGTTTCCTTATAATTTCTGGTGATGACTTTACAATGATTGATTCAATTAGAAATGGGGCTTGTGGAATAATCTCAGTTGCGGCAAACCTATATCCCTCGTTAATGGTAAATACTTATAATCAATTACTTTTTGAAAAACAAAATAAAAATGAAATTGACAATAATTTAAATGACAAAAATTTTATTTTAAAAAACTTCATTAAATTAATATTTCAAGAATCCAATCCATCAGGGATTAAATATGCAATGAGTTTACTAAATTTGTGTACAAATAAAGTTCGATTACCTTTGACTGAAATTTCAAAAGAATTAAAGTCAGAAATTTATAATTATATAAAAAAATTTAAAAATATTTAATGAACAAAATCTTCTTTAAGTTTTTATTGCTTTTAATAATGTTTACATCATGTAATGACTATCAAAAAATGCTTAGAAATGAAGATACAACAGCTAAATATAAAGCTGCTGAAGAATATTATGAAAATGAAGAATGGAGAAGAGCATCTAACTTATTTGAACAAATTTCACCAAAGTATAGAGGAAGGCCCCAAGCAGAAAGAATAACATTTTTTTATGCAAATAGCTTATTAAATATTAAGAATTATCTAACAGCAGCTTTTAAATTTGAAGAATTTGTAAAGGCTTACCCCATGAGTCAAAAAGCTGAAGAGGCTGCTTATTTAGCAGCTTTTTGTTATTATAAACAATCACCAGTTCACACGCTTACTCAGGAAAAAACAATAGAAGCAATTGAAAAACTTCAAGAGTTTATTAATTTTTACCCAAATTCTGAAAAGCTTTCAAATGCGAGTGATTTAGTTCAGGATTTAAGGGTAAAACTTGAACAAAAGGCTTTTGAAATAGGAAAACAGTACAATAAAATTAGAGATTATAAATCTGCAATAATAGTTTTGAATAGTTTTATTTCAGACTACCCTGGGACTCCTTTCAGAGAAGATGCATTGTTTTTTCTCTTTGATTCTTCATACAAACTTGCCGTTAATAGTATTCCTAACCTAAAAAAGAAAAGGCTTGAAGATGCTAAAAAAATATATAATGAGTTTATTATAGATTATCCTGAAAGTGAGTATTCCAATGATGCTGAAAAAAAGATTTTAGATATAGATAAAGAAATTAGTATATTTGCCGGCACCTAATATAAACGTATGGATTTTAAAAAAGCCAATGCTCCGACTTCCACAGTAACATATGACAGAGATAAAATCGATAACTCTACTGATAATATATATAAGGCAATCTCAATAATATCTAAAAGAACAATTCAAATTAATGAGGATATTAAGAAAGAATTAATTAGTAAGTTAGAAGAGTTTGCAACACCAAGTGAAAATTTGGAAGAAATATTTGAAAATAAAGAACAAATAGAAGTTTCTAAATTTTATGAAAAATTGCCTAAAGCCCATGCTATTGCAATTGATAACTGGTTATCTGAAAAAATTTATTTCAGGAAACCTGAAAATAAATAGTTTAAATGTCAATTCTCCAGGGAAAAAATATCCTGTTGGGAGTTTCTGGAAGCATCTCAGCTTATAAGTCTATTTTTCTAGTAAGACTACTTAAAAGTGAAGGTTGTAATGTAAAAGTCATACTTACCAAAAGCTCATTAGATTTTGTAACTCCTTTAACTTTTTCAACACTTTCTCAAAATAGGACATACATAAATTTCGTTGAAGAAAATGATAATGAAAAATCATGGAATAATCACGTTGAGTTAGCTGAATGGGCAAATTATTTCATAATTGCACCAGCAACATCTTCAACAATTTCAAAAATGGTTAGTGGTAATGCAGATAACTTACTCTTAGCAACTTTTATGTCATTTAAGCATAATGTTTTTTTTGCCCCTTCAATGGATCTGGAAATGTTTAAGGACAAATCAAATAAAAAAAATATAGAAATTCTAAAAAACAGGGGTAATTACTTTATTGAACCTGCTACTGGTTTTTTAGCAAGCGGAATGCATGGTAAAGGTCGACTAGAAGAACCAGAATTAATTTTAGAGTATTTAAAAAAAACTATAATTAAAGAATTACCTCTTTTTGGAAAAAAAATACTTATCACTGCTGGTCCAACATATGAAATGATTGATCCCGTGAGGTTTATTGGTAACTTCTCAAGTGGAAAAATGGGGTACTATTTAGCAAAAAAGGCATCAGAGATGGGAGCTGATGTATATTTGATTTCTGGTCCGACATCTGAAAATATAAATAGATTTAATATTAAATTAAAAAAAATACTTTCTGCTGATGAAATGTATAATGAATGTATAAATATTTTTCCTAAAGTAGATTATTGTATAATGGCTGCAGCAGTTTCTGATTATAAATCCAAATCAATTCTCAAAGAAAAATTAAAAAAAGAAGATATCAAGAGTATTACAATAGAACTTGAGAGAAATGAAGATATTATAGCTAAAATGGGTTTGATTAAAAAGAAAAATCAAAAATTAATTGGTTTTGCTCTTGAAACTTGTGATGAATTAAATAACGCTAGATTAAAGTTGTTTAGAAAAAAAATGGATGCCATTATATTGAATTCATTGAATGATGAAGGAGCTGGCTTTGATTTTGACACAAATCAAGTTACATTTATTACTGAAAAAAAATCAAAAAAAATTAGTCTAAAGTCTAAAAGTGAGATATCTAAAGATATACTTGAAGAAATTATTAACATGTAGTTTATTTGTTATTTTTTCTATTAAACTATATTCACAAGAATTAAATGCTGAAGTTGTAATTAATTATGATCAGGTAAATCAAACTTATAACGAGATTTTTGAAGATTTTAAAAGATCAGCATACAACTTTTTAAATACGACACGTTTTTCAAACGAATCATATAATTTGATTCAAAAGATTGATTGTAACTTTATTTTTACAATCGTCAATTATGAAGACAATCGGTTTGTTGTAAATCTTGATGTAAGCTCATTTAGAACAGGATACGAGTCTAGTTATAAGTCATTAAATTTTAATTTTAGAGATGTAGGAATTAATTTTTCATATCAATTAAATGAACCTATTATTTTTTCCTATTCTAGATATACAAGCGATTTAGCTTCATTATTATCCTTTTACTCTAAAATAATTATTGGTTTTGATAAAGATTCGTTTGAGCTAAATTCAGGTTTTAACTTTTATTCTGATGCTAAATCTATTCTTGATAAAGCTTCTAATATTTCACGTAGTTCAACATGGAATCCAACAACTAATGGTGGAAGAGTTAATAAATATTGGCTAGTTGACAACCTCATATCAAATAATTATGATATTATTAAAAATATAAATTACAACTACTATAGAAATGGTCTAGACTTAATGACTATAAACAGGAAAGTTGCTTTATTAAATATTAAAAATGCAATTAATATGTTTATAGAAATAAATAGATATAGACCTAATTCAATTTTAAAAGAAATTTTTTTTCAATCAAAAAATGATGAGATTTTTTATATTTTCAATAATGATTTAGAAATTGTTGAGATTGATGAAATTAAATTAATTTTAAATAAAATTTCACCATTTTATTCGAATAAATGGAACAAACTATAAATTTTACTTTTGCTTCTTAAATTAGAAATAAAAAATTATATTTTGATTGATAACTTATCAATTAATTTTAGTAATGGTCTTTCAATTATTACAGGAGAAACAGGATCTGGTAAATCAATAATATTGGGAGCTATTAATCAACTTCTTGGAAATAGAATTGATCATAAATTAATTGGGACAGGTAAAGAAAAGTGTACTATTGAGGCAATATTTAATATTGATGATTATAATCTAAAATCTTTCTTTAATAATAATGATTTAGATTACACCTCTGAAACAATTATAAGAAGAGAAATTTTAAGAAATGGTAAATCTAGAGCTTTTATAAATGACTCACCAGTCAAAATAGAAATTTTAAAAAAAATTAGTTCATCACTAATTGATATTCATAGCCAAAATCAAAATGACATTTTTTCAAATAAATCATTTTTTTATAATCTCATAGATTTTTTTGCAAATCAGGAAGATAAAGTATTTGAATTTCAAAATAAATATAATATTCTCAAAAAAAAGAAATATAACTATAATAATTTGATAGAGAAAAAGCATAAAATAGCTAGAGAATATGATTATAATTTATTCCTTTTGAATGAAATTAAAGCTCTAAATCTAGAGGTCAATGAAAAAGATAATTTAGAGAAACAATACGACTCTCTTAAAAATTTTGAAAAAATTCAAAGTAGCTTCGATGAATTGAATAAATTAATTAATGGTGAAAATGGAAATTTAATTGAAACATTAAGTTCAATACTTAATATTCTAAAAAAAATATCTGTTTTTTCATCAGAACTTAAGAATTATGATACAAGATTTGAAAAACTTTTTTTTGAGGCCAATGATATGATTGAATCATTAAATTCATATTCTGAAAACTTATCTTTTGATCCAGATAAATTTAATAAAATCCAGTCAAGGCTTTTTAAAATTCAAGATTTAGAAAATAAGCATAATGTGAGTTCTGTTAAGCAATTAATTGATATAAAAGATGATTTAATAAATTCAATTGAAAATACTGACAGAGTTGATAAAATGATTGAAGATGAGAGTAATGAAATTAAAAATATTGAAAAAAGTTTAATAGAAGTCTCCAACGAAATCTACAATAAAAGAGTTAAAACATCAGATAGATTACAGCAGGAGATTAAGAAAATATTTACTTTACTTTCACTAGATAGCTCTTTAATAAAATTTGAATTTATAAAAGATAAAAAATTAAATAATTTTGGTATTGATAATCTTGTTGTTTTATATTCTCCAAGCTCAAAAATTGAATTAAAGCCGATTGCAAAAATTGCTTCAGGTGGAGAAAAATCTAGAATATTATTAGCAATTAAATCTGTTTTTGCAAAAAAAAATAATCTTCCTACTATAATTTTTGATGAAATTGATTCTGGAACTAGTGGTGAAATAGCAGAATCTATTGGTTTTTTGATGAAAGAAATGAGTATTAAAATTCAAATCATTTCAATTACTCATTTAGCTCAAGTTGCATCTAAAGGTAACTGTCACTTTAAAGTTATAAAAACAAATAATAATGGTAACTCAAGAACAAGTATTATTAAACTTTCAAAAAGTGATAGAATTGCTGAGATAGCTAGTATAATTTCTGGAAAAAAAATAACTAATTCTGCTTTAAATCAAGCTGAAGAACTTCTTAAATAATTATATTTAATAAAAATAAATATGGCTAATAACTTATTGAAAGGTAAAAATGGGATTATTTTTGGAGCTTTAGATCAAAATTCTATTGCATGGAAAACTGCTTTAAAAATACATGAACAAGGTGGTAAATTTGTTTTAACTAATGCTCCAGTTGCATTGAGAATGGGTACTATTAATGAACTTGCAAAAGAAACTAATTCACCATTGATACCAGCCGATGCTACTAATATTAAAGATTTAGAATTTCTAATAAAAAAAACACTAGAATATTTTGATAGTAAAATTGATTTTGTTCTTCACTCGATCGGAATGTCTGTAAATGTAAGAAAAGGTAAAAAATATACTGACTTGAATCATGATTGGTTAGCAAAAGGATGGGATGTTTCTGCTGTATCTTTTCACAAGTTATTGCAAAGCTTATACAAAATGGATGCTATGAATGAGTGGGGAAGTATTGTTGCTCTTTCCTACATGGCAGCTCAAAGAGTTTTTCCTAATTATAATGATATGGCTGATAATAAAGCTTATCTGGAATCAATTGCTAGGAGTTTTGGTTATTTTTTCGGAAAAGAAAAGAAGGTTAGAGTTAATACAATTAGTCAATCTCCAACTCCAACAACTGCTGGAAAAGGTGTCACTGGTTTTGATGGTTTCATAAATTACGCAGAAAAAATGTCTCCTCTAGGAAATGCATCTGCTGATGAATGTGCTGATTACACAATTACATTATTTTCAGATTATACAAGAAAAGTTACCTTGCAAAATCTTTTTCATGATGGTGGTTTTAGTAATGTTGGTGTGAGTCAAGATATAATTGATATTATTTCAAAATCATAATTTTTTAATGAAAAGAATTGGTATTACTGGTGGTATCGGTTCAGGAAAATCTTTTGTTTCTTCAATTTTTTCAAAGTATAATTTTAAAAGTTTTAATTCTGATTTTGAGGCTAAGAATATAATTAATAATAACAATGAAATTAAAAATCAAATAATTGAAAAATTTGGTGTTTTTTCATATAATAATGACACATTAAATTCAGAATATATATCAAATATCATATTTAAAGATAATAAAAAGTTAGCCCAGATAAATAAGATAGTTCACCCGAAGGTTTATGATTCTTATCGAAAATTTATCATAAAAAATAAGAATTTTAATACCATATATGAGTCAGCTCTATTATTTGATTATGAAAATTTTAAGAATAATGATTATAATATTTTAATAACTTGTCCCGAAAAATTGAGAATTGAGCGGATCATGACGAGGGGAAATCTTAGTTATGATGATATAAAAAGAATAATTAACTCCCAAATTGATTACGATAAAAAAAAGCATATTGCCGATTTTTGTATTGAAAATATTGAATCTCAAACAACTAGAAAACAAGTAATGGAAATTATTGATAAAATAATTATGTAAATGAAAAAAAATAAATATTTTCTTCTTATACTTTTTATGTCCTTAGCATTGATTGGAATTATTCTGGTTCAAAGTTTTTGGATAAAAACAACTATAGATAACCGCGAAAGACAATTTTCATTAAATGTAAATCAAGCACTAATCTCGGTTACTGAATCAATAAGAGACAGAGAAATGAGAGATTATGTAGCAGTTTATCAAAAATTAATTGATAGTATAGGCGAACCTAAGGAATCTCAATTAACATCAGTTTTTCAATACATAAATAGAAATCAAAATACGAATCAAACTTTTATTTATTCTCAAGGAATTTTGGAAGAAGACTATGATATAACCACTAGTTTACTAGAGTCAGAAAATCAGGATTCTACAAAAATTCTTGATTATAAGAGTTTAAAAACTACCACTATTATCGACGATGCTTTTGATAGAGAAATGCAAAATATGAGTTCTATTGAGAGGCTGCAAAGAGTTGAAAAAATGTCATTAATCGACAGAGCAAAATATGAATCGGTTTTTAGAGACTTGGCTAATTTAAAACCTATTCACAAAAGAGTTAATAATATTGAAATTGAATTATTACTACAAAGAGAGTTTAAGTCTCGAGGCTTAGATCTTGATTACGATTACAGAATTTTTGATGGAAAACTTGCAACAAAAGTAGGATCTGATCGTTATACTAATTTAGAAAATATTGATAATTTCTCAATGCCTTTATTTCAAAATGAAAAAGGTCAATCAAATTTTTCATTGGCTGTAGCCTTCCCAAATCGATCTTCTTACATAAGATCTTCAATCTCATTTCTAATTGTTTTATCAGTAGTTTTTACCTTAATTATAATAATATCTTTTTCTGCAACTATTTTGAGTTCTATAAGACAAAAAAATATTTCACAGATGAAAACAGATTTTATTAATAATATGACTCATGAATTTAAAACACCAATTGCTACAATTGATTTGGCTATTAATGCAGTTAAGAATGAAAAAGTAAAGAATAATACTAGGCTAATTAATAAATATTTAAGTGTTATCAGTGATGAGAATAAAAGAATGAACTTTCAAGTTGAAAATGTATTGAAGATATCTCAGTTAGAAAACAATAATATTGATTTGATTAAAAAACCTTTAATCATTGATGATGTACTAGATAAAGCAATTAAAAGTGTGGATCTATTACTTAGTAATAGAAATGGTTCTATAAAAAAAGAATACTGTAATAATAATATTAATATTCAATTAGCTGAGTCTGAAATGGTAAATGTATTTGTGAATATTTTAGAGAATTCAATAAAATATTCAATAAATGATCCTGAAATTTTAATAAAGACTTTTCTAAAAAAGAAGAGCTTAATAGTTAGTATTTCAGACAAAGGAATTGGAATGTCAAAAAATGTAAAATCAAAAATATTTGAAAATTTTTACAGGGAAACTAAAGGGAATATTCATAATGTTAAAGGCCATGGTTTAGGGCTTTCCTATGTAAAGAAAATTATTGACTTGCACGGTGGCATGATTTCTGTTAATAGTGAATTAGATAAAGGAACACAATTTAAAATTTCTTTGAATGTCGAATAAAAAAAACATTTTGCTTGTTGAAGATGATTATAACTTTGGATCAATCTTAAATGATTATCTTAAACTTCATTCATACAAAACAACATTAGCTAGAAATGGTGTTGAGGGTCTCGAAAAGTTTAAAAAGCAGATTTATGATATGTGTATACTTGATGTTATGATGCCATTTAAAGATGGCTTCACGTTAGCTGAAGAAATCAGACAGATTGATAATCAAATTCCACTGATTTTTTTAACAGCTAAATCATTAAAAGATGATATGATTCGTGGCTTTAAAATTGGGGCGGATGATTATTTAGTTAAACCCTTTGACTCTGAGGTTCTTCTTTTAAAAATTAAATCAATTTTTAGAAGAAAGTTTATTGAAACTTCAAAAAAAGAATCTAAAATTGAATATACTTTTTCAGATTTTACTTTTAATTCAAAACTTAGAACATTACAGTTCAGGGCAGAGGATGAAATTACTTTATCTCCTAAAGAATCTAAGCTGTTAAATCTTTTACTAGAAAATTTAAATGATTTAACATCTAGAGAAGAAGCATTAGTTAAAATTTGGAATGATGATAATTATTTTACATCGAGAAGTATGGATGTTTACGTAACTAAAATTAGAAAGTACCTAAAGCTTGATCCTAAAATTTCTATTGAAAATATCCATGGAAAAGGTTTTAAGATGAAGGTTTAGTCTTTTTTTGGGTGAAATCTTTTTATTGTATCAACTAAATGTTTTTTGCTCACATGTAAATACCTCTCAGTAGTTGTTATATTTGTGTGTCCAAGCATGTGCTGAATACTTGATATGTCAGCTCCATTTTCAATCAAGTGTGTAGCAAAAGAGTGTCTTAATATGTGTGGACTTACCTTTTTTTTAATCCCTGTACCTTTTTTTGCAATGTTTAAAATTGTATAAATCATTACTCGAGTTAATTTTTCTCCTCTATTATTTAGAAAAAGAATATCTTCAAATCCTTTTTTTGTAATAGTATTAAATCTTTCGCTATTTAAATAATCTTTAATCATATCTTTTACAATCTTACTCATTGGTACAAATCTTTCTTTTCTTCCTTTTCCTAATATTTTAATTAAAAAATCATCAAAAAAAATATCAGATATATTTAAGTCAGTTAATTCTGAAACTCTTAATCCACAGCTGTATAAAACTTCTAATATTGTACAATTTCTCAAACTATTTTTCTTAGATTTTTTTAAGTAATCTATTAACTTATCAATTTCTAGAGTTGATAGTGTTTCTGGAATTTTGGTAGCTATCTTTGGATATTGAATTGAATTAATTGGATTAATAAAAATTATTTTTTCAATAATTAAATAATCAAAAAAGTTTTTAAGTGATGAAATTAATCTTGATTGACTGCTTGGTTTAATTAATTTAGTTTGTTGATATACAAACTCACGAATAACATTGCTATTAATTTCAGAAATTTTTTTATTAATATTATTATCAGATAAAAATCTAATTAATTTTTGTAAATCTTGAATATAGCTTTGAGTTGAGTTTTCAGATAAGTTTCTTTCAAATTTCAAAAAATTTTTAAAATCTTTTAACAATGATTGCCAATTCATATCAAATAGTGATACTTTTATAAGTTCATAATTATGAATTTATGAAAATACAAATAATTAATGGTCCAAATCTTAATCTTCTAGGATTGAGAGAAAAAGAAATTTATGGAGAAACAAGTTTTGAAGACTATTTTAAATCTTTAATAAATAAATTTCCAAAATTGGAATTACATTACTTTCAGTCAAATATTGAAGGAGAAATTATTGATAAGATTCATGAAATTGGATTTGATTTCAGTGGTATTGTTTTAAATGCAGCTGCTTATACTCACACATCGGTTGGTATTGCAGATGCAGTCAGATCTGTCAAAGCGTCTACAATTGAGGTTCATATTTCTAATACTATTTCTAGAGAAGATTACAGACATATTTCCTATATAGCTCCGAATGCAAAAGGAATTATTATGGGATTTGGATTATATAGTTATGATCTTGCAATAAGTAGTTTCATAAAGAAACTATAAATGAATGACTTCTTCATATGCATCTGCAACAGCTTCCATTACTGCTTCACTCAGAGTAGGATGTGGGTGTACTGTTTTTAGTATCTCGTGGCCAGTTGTTTCTAGTTTTCTTCCAACCACAGCTTCAGAAATCATTTCAGTTACATTATTTCCAATCATATGACATCCAAGCCATTCACCATATTTTGAGTCAAAAATAACTTTTACAAATCCATCAGAAGTGCCTGAAGATTGAGCTTTTCCGCTGGCAGTAAAAGGAAATTTTCCTACTTTAATATCAAAACCATTTTCTATCGCTTGTTTTTCTGTTAATCCGACCGAAGCAACTTCAGGTTTACAATAAGTACATCCAGGAATATTTCCATAATCTAATGGATTTGTGTTTATTCCTTTAATTTTTTCAATACAGGTAATTCCTTCGGCCGAAGCAACGTGTGCTAATGCTGGACCATGAACTATATCTCCAATTGCATAAAATCCATCAACGTTGGTTTTGTAAAAATCATCAACCAAAATTTTATCATTTTCTATTTTTATTCCAATATTTTCCAAACCAATCCCTTCAATATTTGACTTAATTCCAACGGCACTTAAAACAACATCAGCTTTTAAATCAATAGTCTTTTTACTGTCTGTTTTAACTTTTACATTTACTTTATTGTCAATAATTTCAGATTCTATCAACTCAGAAGAGGTTAAAATATTAACCCCCTGTTTTTTTAATATTTTTTCTAATTCTTTGGAAATATCATCATCTTCATATGGAGCGATTTTAGGTAAATACTCAACTACTGTTACATTTGTACCCATACTATTGTAAAAATAAGCAAACTCAATTCCTATTGCACCTGAGCCAACTATAATTAAATCTTTAGGTTGTTTGTTAAGTGTCATAGCTTCTCTATATCCGATGATTTTTTCACCATCTTGAATTAAGCTATTAATTTCTCTCGATCTAGCACCAGTTGCAATAATTACATGAGAACCTGAAACCATGACAGAATCTTCTTGATTCTTAATAGTGATTGTTTTATCTGAATTAATACTTGCGTGACCTTTTAACACACTAATTTTATTTTTTTTCATTAAAAAATTAACACCTTTACTCATGTTATCGGCTACATTTCTACTTCTTTTAACAACTTTATTGAAATCGCTTGAAATATTATCTGCAGAAATGCCGTAATCATCACATTTTTTTAAATAATCATAAACTTCAGCTGATTTTAGTAAAGCTTTAGTAGGGATACATCCCCAATTTAAACATATTCCACCCAAGCTTTCTTTCTCAATGATTGCTGTTTTGAAACCAAGTTGAGAGGCTCTAATAGCTGTAACATAACCACCTGGGCCGCTACCAATTACAATTACATCATATTTATCCATAATTATTTTTTTTTGAAATTTAAACTTGCAGAATTTACACAATATCTATTACCAGTTTCAGTTGGACCATCATTAAATACATGACCTAAATGACCATCACATTTTGCACATACAATTTCAGTTCTAATTCTATTCAAAGATTTATCTTCTCTATAAATAATAGAACCATCAATACACTTGTCAAAACTTGGCCATCCACAACCACTATCAAATTTTGATTCACTATCGAACAATTTATTACCACATCCCTTACATCTATATGCTCCTTTTTCAAAAAACATATTGTATTTTCCACTAAAAGGCATCTCCGTACCAGCTTCTCTTAAAATATTGTAGCTAAATTTATCAAGCTTTGTTTTCCAATAGGTATCCTCTTTTTTCATGTTTTTTTAAATACTAAAGCTACTGAATTTACACAATGTCTGATTCCAGTTGTTTCTTTTGGGCCATCATTAAAAACATGCCCTAAGTGTCCACCACATTTTTTACATTTAATTTCAGTTCTTGGATAACCTAATTTATAGTCAACATCATATATCAGTTTGTCTTTAATCTCCATGTCAAAGCTAGGCCACCCACAATATGAGTTATATTTTCTATCTGATTTGTATAATTCCTCATCACATCCAGCGCAATGGTACGTACCAGTTTCATAAAAGTTGTCGTATTTTCCAGTATATGGTCTTTCTGTATAAGCCTTCCTCAAAACTAAATATGACATTTCAGTAAGTTGATTTTTCCATTCTTGATCACTTTTTTCAACTTCGTATTTTTGTTGAGATGAACCAAAAAAGCTAAGCATGACAAATAATGATGGAATAACGAAAAAAAGTCTAATTTTCATTTTGTATATTTCAATTGTAAAATTAAATTTTATTTTAATAATAATTTATATATAATGCTAAATTACTCAAAATCTAAGCCAGAAAAAGTATTAAATGCATGGGCTTTTTACGATTGGGCCAACTCTGTATATCCACTTGTTATATCTACGGCAGTTTTTCCAATATATTACATGGCATTATTTGTTGAATCTGACTACATTGAATTTTTAGGTTTAAATTTAAAAAATACTGCTCTAATACAATATGTTACCTCATTTACTTTTTTTCTTTTAGCATTGATGATTCCTTTAATGTCTGGTATTGCAGATTTTTTAGGAAACAAAAAGAATTTCATGAAATTCTTTGTATACACTGGAAGTTTTTCATGTATAGCATTATATTTTTTTGATTTAAATAATATTTATTCGGGGGTATTTTTCTATCTGTTGGCACTTTTTTCTTTTTGGGCAAGCCTTGTTTTTTATAATTCTTACCTGCCAGACATTGTAAAACCAGAAGATCATGACAGAGCTAGTGCATTAGGATATTCTTATGGATATTTCGGAAGTGTTATTCTTTTATTATTTAATATTGTTATGATAAACTTTCCTGATTTTTTTGGTTTTGAAAGTTCTGGTTTAGGAAAACTTCAAGCAATGAAAGTTTCGTTTGTAACCGTTGGTATTTGGTGGTTGTTATTTAGTCAATATTCATTCTATTTTTTACCATCTAAAAAAAACAATATTAATATGGTTAGTGGTTTAAAAAAATCAATCATATTCAGTGGTTTTAATGAGCTGTATAACGTCTGGATTATTTTAAAGAAAAATAAATATATTAAACAATTTTTAATTGCCTTTTTTACTTTTTCAACAGCTGTTCAGACAATTGTTTTAATTGCAACTTATTTCGGTGAAAATGAAATAAATTGGATGGAGGGAGAAAAGACAACTGGACTTATTATAAGCATGTTACTAATCCAGTTAATTGCAATTGTCGGATCAATCGGTGGAGCAATGATCTCAAAAAAATTGGGTAATGCTAAAACCTTAATCATTTTCAATATCTCATGGTTTATAATATGTATAATAGCATATTTTATAGAATCAACTACAGAATTTTACATTGTAGCTTGTATGGTTGGATTAGTTATGGGTGGAATTCAATCTTTGTCTAGATCTACTTATTCAAAACTTATCCCAAAAACTGAAAAAACATGCTCTTTTTTTAGTTTTTATCAAATGTGTATGATAGTAAGTATAGTACTAGGTACATTTTTATCTGGAATAATTGATCAATTAACTGGAAGTATTAGGTCTTCAATTTTGCTATTTGCATCATTATTTCTAATAGGATCTTTTCTTTTAAAAGGTTTAAAAGTTAAATAATTTATAGCTGCTAACAATATCTAATGGCATAGAACTTGAAACTTATGTTTCATATAACATTTTTTTGTTATAACTGACATAATGACATTATATGAGTAATATTTTTAATTTAAATTCAATTTCATTTGATCCAATTGATGAAGAGTCAGAGTTAATTCCTCTGATGACATCTGACGATGAAGAAGCTATATCAAAAGAAGCTATTCCTGAAACCTTACCTATTTTACCTCTCAGAAATACAGTTTTATTTCCTGGTGTTGTAATTCCTATTACTGCAACCAGAGACAAGTCCGTTAAGTTGATTAAACATGCTAACTCAGGTGATAAATTGATTGGAGTTGTTTCACAAAAAGAGAGCTCTGTTTCTGAGCCAACCTTTGCTGATATTAATAAAATTGGAACAGTTGCTAAAATTTTAAGAGTTTTACAAATGCCTGATGGAAACTTAACAATAATAATACAAGGCAAAAAAAGATTTGAAATAAAAAGTATTGTTTCCGAGGATCCATTTATTTTATCAAATGTTGAAGAAATTAAAGAATTTAATCCTGAAAAAGATGATAAGGAGTTTATAGCAACAATTGATTCAATTAAAGATTTATCTCTCAAAATTATTAACGATAATCCAAACATACCAACTGAAGCATCATTTGCTATTAAAAATATTCATAGTAATTCTTTTTTAGTAAATTTTGTTTCTTCAAATATGAACATTTCTGTCTCAGATAAGTATAAAATATTGGAAATTGACAACTTACAGCAAAGAGCACTTTCTTGTTTAAAATTTATGAACATTGAATTTCAAAAATTGTCCTTAAAAAATGATATTCAATCTAGGGTTAGAACGGACTTAGATCAACAACAAAGGGAGTACTATTTAAATCAACAACTCAAAACTATTCAGGAAGAGTTGGGAACATCTTCTAATGATCAAGAAGTTGAAGAAATCAAGATTAAATCAAAATCAAAAAAATGGAATAAAGAAGTTGAAAATCATTTTCGTAAAGAACTGAAAAAGCTTCAAAGAATGAATCCTCAAGTTGCTGAATACTCAATCCAAAGAAACTATTTAGATTTATTATTGGACTTGCCGTGGAATGAATTTTCAAAAGATAATTTCAATTTAAGAAGAGCAAAAAAAATATTAGACAGAGATCACTATGGACTATCTGATGTAAAAAATAGAATTATTGAGCAAATTGCTGTATTGAAATTAAAAGAAGATCTTAAGTCACCAATTTTATGTTTTTATGGCCCCCCAGGTGTTGGTAAAACTTCTTTGGGAAAATCAATTGCAGAATCATTAGGTAGAGAGTATGTAAGAATTTCTTTGGGTGGGCTTAGAGATGAAGCAGAAATTCGTGGACATAGAAAAACATATATAGGAGCAATGCCAGGAAGAATAATTCAAAGTTTAAAGAAGGTTAAAACTTCTAATCCAGTTTTTATATTAGATGAAATTGATAAACTTTCTGTTGGATCACAAGGTGATCCATCATCTGCAATGTTAGAAGTTCTTGATCCTGAACAAAATTCAGATTTTTATGATAATTTTCTTGAACTTGGGTTTGATTTATCTAAAGTTTTATTTATTGCAACTGCAAATAATTTAAATACTATTCAACCACCTTTATTAGATAGAATGGAAATAATTAATATTTCTGGATATAGTATGGAAGAAAAAGTACAAATTGCAAAAAAATATTTGCTAAAAAAACAAATTATAGAACATGGTTTAAAAAATCATGAGTTTAAATTATCGTCTGAAATAATCAAATTAATAATAGAAGGTTATACAAGAGAGTCAGGTGTCAGAAAACTTGAAAAAAATATTGCTAAAATATGCAGGGCTATTGCTACTAAAATTGTTGAAAATAGTAATTTTAGTTATGAATTTACATTTGATCAGATAAATAAATTTTTAGGTATTCCATTATCTAAATCTTTATATGAAACTAATGATGTAGTTGGTGTAACTACCGGTCTAGCTTGGACACACTATGGTGGAGAAATATTATTTATCGAGTCAATTATTTCACCCGGAAAGGGTCAACTTTCTATTACTGGAAATTTAGGTAAAGTGATGAAAGAGTCTGCAACAATTGCTATTGAATTCATTAAGGCAAACTGCCGTGAATTTGAAATAGATTCAGAAATTTTCAATAAATATAATTTTCATTTACATGTTCCTGAGGGAGCAACACCTAAAGATGGCCCAAGTGCCGGAATTACAATGCTAACTTCCTTAGTCTCACTTTTAACTCAAAGAAAAGTTAAAGATAAGCTAGCTATGACTGGAGAAATCACACTTAGAGGAAAAGTTCTACCGGTTGGAGGAGTTAAAGAAAAAATTTTAGCAGCAAAGAGAGCTAAAATCAAAGAAATTATCTTATCTGAGGAAAATAAGAAAAATATTGAAGAAATTGATAATAAGTACCTTAGAGGATTAAAATTTCATTATGTAAGTGAAATGAAAGAAGTTATAAATATTTCACTTAATAAAAATAAAGTAAAAAACTATAAAAAACTTATTTAGATGATTATTACAATTGATGGGCCTTCATCATCTGGTAAAAGTACAGTTGCGAAATTAGTTTCAAAGTTTTATTCTATAGTTCACATTGATTCTGGTTCAATTTATAGAGCAATTACTCTTTTAGCAATGGATAACAATTTAATTCATGAAAAAAAAGTTAATATCCAATATTTATTAAAATGCTTAGAGGAAAATAAAATCTCATTTAAAAAAAAAGAAAAAAAAATATATAAAATATGCATTAATGAGAATTTTATTGAGAAAAGAATTAGAACTTCAGAAATTTCAAATAATGTAAGTATTGTAGCTGCTATTAAGGAAGTTAGAGATTATGTATTAAAATTTCAAAGAAAAATAGCTAAAAATCAATCAGTTGTAATGGATGGCAGAGATATTGGTTCTGTAGTTTTTCCAAATGCAAAATATAAGTTTTTTCTTGAAGCTTCTTTAAAAAATAGATCTGAAAGAAGATGGAATGATTTAAAAAAAAATGAAAAAGATATTTCATTAGCCAATGTTAAAAAAGACTTGAGCAACAGGGATATCCTTGATACTAAAAGGGAACACTCTCCGCTAGTAGTACCGAAAAATTCAATTATTATTAACTCCGACAATTTATCTGTAGATCAAGTAGCTGATAAAATAATTGAACTTATTAAGTAAAATAATTATTTAAAATTTGTAATAAACGCAAATTGATGTTAAATTCGCATTCCTTTTTTAAGATTAAAGTAGGTAAAAAAAAGGATATTATATATTAACTTTCTTCTGACAGTTTCTAAACCTACTATTGTGTCAGAATACAAAAAAATTAGATTATGCCTACAAAAAAATCTACAGAATCAGAAAAAAAGGCAAAAACTTCTGTAAAACAGACAACAAAAAAAGTTTCTAAAAAGAAAACAACTGTAAAAAAAGCAGCTGAAAAGAAAACAACTATAAAAAAAGGAGCCGAAAAGAAAATTGCAACAAAAAAAATTGTTCAAAAGACTGAAAAATTAATTGAATTATCACCAAAATCAAAGGATAAAGAGACAAAAAAAACAGATTTAAAAGATGATTTTGATTGGAATGAATTTGAAGAAGGAATTCAGACAATCGATTCAAAACAAATTAAAGAATTTGATAAACTTATTGATGAAAATTTTGTTGATACTTACAATGATAATGTCATTATTGGTGAAGTATTAAATATTACTGAAAGAGAGGCAATTATCGACATAAATGCTAAATCTGAAGGTGTAATTTCTCTTAATGAATTTAGATATAACCCTGAACTGAAGGTAGGAGATAAGGTAGAAGTAATAGTTGATATTCAAGAAGATAAAACTGGTCAACTAGTGCTCTCACATAGAAAAGCTAGAACTATTAAAGCATGGGAAAGAGTGATTGATGCTCATAAAAAAGAAACTGTCGTAACGGGATTTGTAAAATGTAGAACTAAAGGTGGTATGATTGTAGATGTTTTCGGTTTGGAAGCTTTTTTACCCGGATCACAAATTGATGTAAAGCCAATTAGAGATTATGATCAGTTTGTAAATAAAAATATGGAATTTAGAGTTGTCAAAATTAATCATGATTTTAAAAATGTTGTTGTATCCCATAAAGCATTAATTGAAGCAGATTTGGAAGAACAGAAAAAAGAAATAATATCTCAATTAGAAAAAGGACAGGTTCTTGAGGGTATTGTTAAAAATATTACTACTTATGGCGTTTTTGTTGACTTGGGTGGAGTTGATGGATTAATCCATATCACTGATTTATCATGGAATAGAATTAATCATCCTAGTGAAATACTCGATTTAGATCAAAAATTAAATGTTGTGATACTTGATTTTGATGATGACAAATCAAGAATTCAATTAGGTGTCAAACAATTAAGTAAACATCCTTGGGAAAATCTAGATACAAATTTAAAAGAAGGTGATAAAATTAAAGGAAAAGTTTCAGTCATTGCTGATTATGGAGCCTTTATCGAAGTGGTTGATGGTGTTGAAGGATTAGTACATGTTTCTGAGATGTCATGGTCCACCCACTTAAGATCGGCACAAGATTTTGTTAAAGTTGGTGAAGAGGTAGAAGCTATAGTCTTAACGTTGGATAGAGAGGACAGAAAAATGTCTCTGGGTATAAAACAATTAACTAATGACCCCTGGACTGATATAACTAGTAAATATCCAAAAAACTCAAAACACAAAGGTAAAATTCGAAATTTTACTAATTTTGGTGTTTTTGTTGAATTGGAAGAAGGTATAGATGGTTTGATTTATATTTCCGATTTGTCTTGGACTCAAAAAATAAAGCATCCATCTGAATTATTTTCAATTTCTGATGAGATTGAAGTTATAGTTCTAGAACTAGACGTTAATGAAAGAAAATTAAGTTTAGGTTATAAGCAAACTACTAAAAACCCTTGGGATAAATATTTAAAAACATATTCAGTTGATTCTTCTCATGAGCTTAGTATATCCTCAATTAGTGATAAAGGCGCAATAATTAATTTATCTGAAGAACTTTCAGCCATTGTACCAAAAAAACACATGGTAAAGGAAGATGGTTCCATATTATCTGAAGATGAAGTCGTTAATTTTAAAGTTATAGAATGCAATAGTGAATTCAAAAGAATTGTAATGTCACATACTTTAACTTATAAATCAAGTAAGACTGATTCACCAAAAAAAATCAGTAAGAAAGAAAAAATTGATAAATCAACTTTAGGTGATATTGAAGCTTTGGCAGATCTTAAAAAGCAATTGGAGGATGACGAAAAAACTGATAACTAATATTAATTATTATCATCGATATATTTGGATATAAAATCACCAACCTCTGAAGTTTTGTATTTAAAACTATTATTTAAATCAGCGGTTGTAATTTTATGCATCAATGATTTTTCTACGGCTTTTTGAATCATTTCAGCTCCTTTTTCTAATTTAAGATAGTTAAGCATCATAGAGGCTGAAATAATACAAGCCAAAGGATTTGCAATGTTTTTTCCTGTGGCTTGCGGAAAGGAACCGTGAATGGGTTCGAACAAACCCATTTTATTTCCTAGGGATGCAGAAGACAAAATACCAATTGATCCACCAATTACACTTGCTTCATCTGAAATGATATCACCAAACAAATTTTCAGTTAGAATTACATCAAACTGCTTTGGATTTAAAATTATTTGCATTGCAGCATTGTCAACAAACATATAATCTAATTCAATTTCTGGATATTTCACTGATATATCTTGAACTGTTTTTCTCCATAATCTTGATGTTTCAAGAACATTAGCTTTATCAATTAAAGTTATTTTATTTCTTCTTTTTTTAGCATATTCGATTGCAACATTGGTAACTCTCTCAATTTCTGAAACACTGTAAGTACAAATGTCTGTTGAAATGTTATTGTTTGTTTTTTTATCTCCAAAATATAGCCCACCTGTTAATTCTCTAATTATTAACATATCAACTCCATCAATTATTTCTTGTTTTATGGGGGATAGACTTAAAATTTCTTTGTAAGATTTTACAGGCCTAAGATTAGCAAACAAACCTAATTCCTTTCTAAGTTTCAGTAAACCTTGCTCGGGTCTTATTTTTAATTTTGGATTATTATCATATTTAGGATGCCCAATAGCTCCAAATAAAATTGCATCTGATTCTTTGCATCCTCTTAATGTATTTTCAGGAAGTGGATTTTGATATTTTTCAATTGCTACAGCTCCAACGTCGTAAAATTTAAAATCAAATTCTTGGTTAATTTTAAAAGATACAGACTTTAGAACCTTCAATGCTTCATTAATTATTTCAGGACCAATTCCGTCACCTGGAAGTACTGCAATTTTAATCATCAATTATTTATAAAATTTTTAATTAAATCTTTTTTTGATATCAAATAATCAATGTCATCATATCCATTTATTAGACACATTTTTTTATAATTGTCAATATCAAAATCTATTAACTTTTTATTTATTTTCATGTTTTGATTGGGTAAATCAATTTTAAATTTTTGAGATGGATTTTTATAAATTAGATCAAATATGGTTTTTAATAATTCTTCGCTTACTTGGATTGGCAGTATATTATTGTTCAGTGCATTCATTTTAAAAATATCAGCAAAAAAACTAGAAATTACTACATCAAAACCATAGTCCTTGATAGCCCATGCAGCGTGTTCTCTACTGGAGCCGCAGCCAAAATTAGACCCAACAATTAAAATATTTCCTGAAAAAATATTATTGTTTAAAACGAAGTCTTTATTTTTTATACCATTACTACTAAACCTCCAATCCCTAAAAAGATTTTCTCCAAAATTTAACTTACTAGTTGCTTTTAAGAATCTAGCAGGTATAATTTGATCTGTGTCAATATTTTCTATAGGCAATGGTACTGCAGTTGAATTGATAATTTTTATTTTACTCATTTATATCTGTAATTTTTCCATGAATTGCAGCAGCAGCAGCCATTATTGGACTTGATAATATTGTTCTTGATCCAGGCCCTTGTCTTCCTTCAAAATTTCTATTTGATGTTGATATGCATAGTTCACCAGGCGGGATTTTGTCTTCATTCATACCAAGACAGGCAGAGCAGCCAGGTTGTCTAATTTTAAAACCTGATTGTTCAAAAATGTCATATAAACCTTCATCAATAATTTGATTGAGAACATTTTGAGACCCTGGAACAATTAGAGCATTTACATTATTGGCTTTTCTCTTATTGACAATATAATTTGCAACAGATCTAAAATCTTCTATTCTAGAGTTTGTACAACTTCCTATAAAAACATAATTGATTTTTTTTCCAATCAAACTTTCACCAGATTTAAAACCCATATATTTAAGGGCTTTTAAATCTGAGGAATTACTGTGTTTTGGTATTCTATCTATATACTTTATTCCCATACCTGGGTTTGTTCCATATGTGAGCATGGGAAAAATATCATTAGCATTAAATGTAAACTCAGAATCAAATATTGCATTTTCATCACTTTTTAATTTTTTCCAAATTGAAATTTTTGATTTTAATTCGTCTTCTTTAGGTGAGAAATCTTTTCCTTCTAAATATTTGTATGTTACATCATCAGGTGCAATAATTCCTCCTCTTGCACCCATTTCAATACTCATATTGCAAACTGTCATTCTACCTTCCATTGACATTTTTTTAAAAACATCACCAGCATATTCTACAAAGAACCCAGTTCCTCCATTAGTTCCAAGTTTTGATATAATATAAAGAATAACATCTTTAGGTGTAACATTTTTGTTTAGGACACCGTTCACATTAATCCTCATTTTTTTTGGTTTATTTAAAAGTAAACACTGGCTAGCTAAGACCTGAGCTACTTGACTTGTTCCTATTCCAAAAGCTATAGCACCAAACGCACCATGAGTAGAGGTGTGACTATCACCGCAAACAATGGTCATTCCAGGTTGAGTTATTCCTAATTCTGGACCAATAACATGGACAATTCCTTGATTTGGATTACCTAAGTCATACAGCTCTATATTATTTTCAATACAATTAAGTTTTAGTTTTTCAACTTGATTTCTAGAAAGTTCATCTTTGATAGGAAGGTGTTGATCTAAAGTTGGAACATTATGATCAACAGTTGCTACTATTTTTTTTGGATCAAAAACTTTAATTTTTTTTCTTTTTAACTCATCAAAAGCTTGAGGGCTTGTAACCTCATGAATAAAATGTTTATCAATTAAAAATACATTAGGACCATTATCAATGCGTTCAACAACATGTGAATCCCAAATTTTATCAAAAAGTGTATTTGACATTAAATTAAATATTTGATAATTTTATTATATGAGGTAAATCATTATCAGTAACTTCCTTTTTTTCATCTGCAAATTTTAAAAACTCATTGTAAACCTTGTCCAATTGAACTTTTGTCAAGTCATATCCGATTTTCTTAGCTCTAAATGCAAGTGCAGCTCTTCCGCTTCTGGCAGTTAAAATTATAGCAGATTGATTGACTCCAACATCAATTGGATCAATTATTTCATACGTTTCTCTGTTCTTAATAACCCCATCTTGGTGAATTCCCGAGCTATGTGCAAAAGCATTTGAACCAACAATTGCTTTATTTGGCTGAACAATCATTCCCATCAAGTCAGAAACTAATTGACTCATTTCTAATAAAAGTTTTGAATTTATATTAGTTTCAAGATTCAACTCATTATGCTGTTTTAACACCATTACTACTTCTTCAAGAGATGTATTACCGGCCCTTTCTCCAATTCCATTAATTGTACATTCAATTTGTCTGGCACCGTTGATAACTCCCTCAATTGAATTAGCTGTAGCTAATCCCAAGTCATTATGACAATGACATGAAATAATTGCTCTGTCTATATTGGGAACAGTGTTTAATAAAAAATTAATTTTTTTTCCATATTCACTTGGAAGACAATAACCAGTTGTATCAGGAATGTTTAAAACTGTAGCTCCAGCGGAAATTACTTTTTCACAAACTAATGCCAAGAAATCATTATCAGTTCGTCCAGCATCTTCAGCATAAAATTCAATATCATCGACAAAGTTTTTCGCATACTTTACAGCTTTTACTGCTCTTTCAAGAATATCATTTCTATTAGAATTGAATTTATGTTTTATATGAGAATCAGATGTTCCAATACCAGTATGAATTCTTGGTTTTTTAGCATTTTTTAATGATTCAGCTGCAACCTCAATGTCTTTTTTTACAGCTCTAGTTAATCCACATACACTAGCATTTTTTACAATTTTTGAAATTTCAACTACAGATTTAAAATCACCTGGGCTGGAAATTGGAAAACCTGCCTCTATAATATCAACACCGAGAAAATCTAATTTTTCAGCTATTACAAGTTTTTGTTTTGTTTCAAGCTTACAGCCCGGTACCTGCTCTCCATCTCTCAAAGTTGTATCAAAAATCTTAACAATTTCTTTGTACATTAGTTTTAACTAAGTTGGCTAAATTAGTAAATCTGATTAAAATTCTTAAATGTTTTTAAAAACTATTCCAAATTTTTGAATCTGGAACTTTAGCTTCAATTTTTAATTCTTTTTTAGTTGTAGGATGGGTGAATTCTAGGATAGAAGAATGTAAACAAATACTAAAATCATTATTTGCTCTTTTTGCACCATATTTAACATCTCCTTTTATAGAACAGTTTATATTTGAAAGTTGAGCTCTAATCTGATGATGCCTACCAGTTTCAATGTTTATTTTAATAACATTATAATTATTTAATTTCTTTATCAGTTCATATGTTAAAATACTTTTTTTTGATCCTTTTATTTTCTTGTTAACAACAAAGGACTTGTTTTTTTTTTCATTTTTTTTTAAATAATCAACTAATTTTCCTGAATTATTAATAGATCCTTTTTCAATTATAGCAAAATATGTCTTTTTAATTTCCCTAAGCCTCAGAATTTCATTCATTCTTTCAAGACATTTACTTGTCTTGGCTAAAATTAACAACCCACTGGTTGGTCTGTCAATTCTATTAACAAGTCCAAGAAAAACATTTCCATTTTTATTATATTTTTTTTTAATGTAGGATTTACACAAATCTAAAACTGAAATATCACCAGTTTTATCTGATTGTGACAATTGTCCAGCTTTTTTATTGATAATTAGAATGTGATTGTCTTCAAAAACAATGTCCATTTAGTATATTTCATTTTTGTTAGGAAAATTTTGACTTTTTATATCACCAACATATTTTTTTATTGCTGATTTTACTGTTTTATTTAAATCCATGTACCTTCTCAAAAATCTTGGGTTGAACTCATGAGTTAATCCTAATAAATCATGTAATACAAGTACCTGTCCATCAACATGATTTCCTGCACCAATACCTATAATTGGAAAATTAGTTTCATTAATGACTTTTTTTGATAATTCAGAGGGTATTTTTTCTAAGACAGCAGCAAAACATCCAATCTTCTCTAAAAATTTAGCATCATTAACTAATAGATTTGCTTCTTTTTCCTCTCTAGCTCTTACTGTATAAGTACCAAATTTATAAATAGACTGAGGCGTTAATCCAAGATGTCCCATCACTGGTATACCAGCTTTTATTATTCTATCGATTGATTCTCCTATTTCACTACCACCCTCAAGTTTAACGGCGTGAGCGCCCGATTCTTTCATAATTCTAATGGCTGATCGTAAAGCTTCTTGAGGATCTGACTGATAAGAACCAAAAGGTAAATCAACAACAACCAAAGCTCTTTTGACAGCTTTAACAACAGAAGATGCATGGTAAATCATTTGGTCAAGAGTAATTGGTACGGTTGTTTCATTACCTGCAATAACATTTGATGCTGAATCACCAACTAAAATTACATCAACATTAGCTTCATCAACAATCCTCGCGAATGTAAAATCATATGCAGTTAACATACTTATTTTTTCATTCTTGAGTTTCATTTCGTGAAGAGTGTTAGTTGTAATTCTTTTATACATTTTAATATATTTCTGCAAATCTATTGAAATATATTTAATAATACTGACATAGTGACAGTATTTAAGACTGGCATAATCATTGAATATTGCATAATAAAAATATTATGAGTAAAATTATAGGTATTGATTTAGGGACTACGAATTCATGCGTATCTGTTATGGAAGGAAATGAACCAGTGGTTATCCCTAATGCAGAAGGAAAAAGAACCACACCCTCTGTTATTGCATTTGTTGAAGGTGGAGAAATTAAGGTAGGTGATCCTGCAAAAAGGCAAGCTGTTACCAATCCCACCAAAACTATATCCTCAATCAAACGGTTTATGGGTAGTAAATTTTCAGAATCTAAAAATGACGCTAAAAGATCTGCTTACAAAGTAGTTAAGGGTGATAACGATACATCAAGGGTAGATATTGATGGAAGATTATATACACCGCAAGAATTATCTGCAATGATTTTACAAAAAATGAAGAAAACTGCGGAAGATTATCTTGGTACAAGTGTAAGTGAAGCTGTTGTCACAGTTCCCGCATATTTTAATGATGCCCAACGACAAGCAACTAAAGAAGCTGGAGAAATTTCTGGTCTTAAAGTCCAAAGGATTATTAATGAACCAACAGCGGCTGCTTTAGCATATGGTTTAGATAAATCAGGAAAAGATCAAAAAATTGCAGTATACGATTTAGGTGGAGGTACATTTGATATATCAATTTTAGAACTCGGTGATGGTGTTTTTGAAGTACTTTCAACAAATGGTGATACAAGGCTTGGAGGTGATGATTTTGACGAAAAAATAATAGATTTTCTTGCGGATGAATTTAAATCTTCTGAGGATATTGACTTGAGAGGTGACCCAATGGCTTTACAGAGACTGAAAGAAGCTGCTGAAAAAGCTAAAATTGAATTATCGTCATCAACCCAAACTGAAATAAATCTACCATACATTACCGCTACCTCATCTGGACCTAAACATCTTGTTAAAACACTTACCCGATCTAAGTTTGAACAATTATGTTCTGATTTAGTTAAAAGGTCTATGGAGCCCGTTAAAAAAGCAATTGAAGATGCTGGTATTAATAAAAACGAGATAAATGAAGTTATTCTTGTCGGTGGTTCTACAAGAATTCCGATAATACAAAGTGAAGTTGAAAAATTCTTTGGAAAAAAGCCTTCAAAGGGAGTTAATCCTGATGAAGTTGTTGCTGTAGGTGCTGCTATTCAAGGTGGAGTCCTTACTGGTGATGTTAAAGATGTACTGTTACTTGATGTCACTCCACTGTCTTTAGGTATTGAAACTATGGGTGGAGTAATGACTAAATTAATTGAATCGAATACTACTATCCCCTCAAAAAAATCACAAGTTTTTTCAACTGCTGCTGACAATCAACCATCTGTTGAAATACACGTTATTCAAGGTGAAAGATCTATGGCTAAAGATAATAAAACCATAGGAAGATTTCATTTAGATGGAATTCCGCCTTCACCACGAGGTGTCCCTCAAATTGAAGTTACTTTTGATATTGACGCAAATGGTATAATTCAGGTAACAGCACTTGACAAAGCTACTAATAAGTCTCAGGATATTAGAATTGAGGCGTCATCTGGCTTGACTGAAGAAGAAATTGATAAAATGAAAAAAGAAGCTGAGGCAAACGCGGAATCAGATAAAAAATTGAAAGAGGAAGCTGATGTATTAAATTCTGCTGATACGATGATTTTTCAGACTGATAGTCAATTGAAGGAATTTGGGGAAAAGCTTTCAGATGATAAGAAAAAGCCAATCCAAGATGCACTTGAGGCATTAAAAAAATCTTATGAGTCTAAAAATCTTGAATTAATCAAGACTGATTTAGAAAAAATTAACGAGGCATGGAAAAATGCTTCCGAAGAACTTTACAAAGCTCAAGCTGAATCCTCAAAAGAAACCGAAAAATCTACAGTTAATGATAATAAGAAGACTAAGGATGATGATGATGTTCAGGATGTAGATTTTGAAGAGGTTAAGTAAAATTTTTATTTTAATAAAAACGTGTCTTTCAGGCACGTTTTTTTTTGTTGTCAAGTTAATTATGAGTAAAAAACAGAAACTAATAGTATTCAATAAGGCCAATAAAAACACATTAATGCAGCATCTTAATATTGAATTTATTGACATTGGAAAAGATTTTTTAAAAGCTAAGATGCCAATAAATTCAAAAGTTCATCAACCCGATAAAGTTTTACATGGCGGTGCAACTGTTGCACTTGCTGAATCCGTTGGCAGTGCGGCATCTTACATTTTTATTAATCCAATAACTCATACAATAAGGGGTTTGGAAATTTCTGCAAATCATGTTAGATCAGCAAAAAAAGGCAATATATATGCTACCGCTAAACCAATTCATATTGGAAAAAAAACTCACTTATGGGAAATAAAAGTAATAGATGAGAATGAGATGCTTATTTCTCATTGCAAATTAACCAATATTGTAATTGAAAAAAAATAGTTTTTTCATAGAAATAAGTTGATTCAATAACTTAAATTTGAAGAAAAATTATAGAAATGAAAAGTATAATTATTTGTGACATGGAAGGTGTTATTGAGAGAATAAATGCAGATGGTGAAAAATTATTTGGTTATAAAAAAGAGGAACTTATTGGTAAAAAGAGAGTTTCTTTGTTTTCAGCAGGAGAAATTGTTATACAAAATGTAGGTATGTGGCTATCACAAGCTAATTTGCACGGAGAATATATTACAAAAACATATTTCATTAATAAAAATGGAAAAAAATTTAATGCAGAAATTAAAATAACTCCAACTTTTGCTAATGGAAAAAATAATCCTCAAACAGGTTATTGTGGAATTACTGTACCAATTGATGAGGAAATTCAGATACCCATAAAATTTTCAACAATTTTTATTAAATGGGCTTTTGCAATTACTAGAGGCGGATTTACTAGTGCTTCATTGTTTCCAATATTTGCTGTTGCAGCATTTTTAGCTGGTTTAGGTGATGGTTTATTTACTATTACCTCATTAGTTTTATGCTCTTTAGGTGTTGTTTTCTTACAGGTTTCGTCAAATCTTTTTAACGATTATTACGATGTGAAAGATGGTACTGATGGTTTAAATAATGAATATTTTAATGCAGGTTTAAATTCTACGGTACTTGAGGGAGCTCAGCTTTCAGGTGGAAGCAGATCTATTGAACTAGGTTTAATAACTCTTAAGGGAACTTTATCATTAGCAAGAAATACAATGTTAACCGCTATTATTCTAACTGGATTATTAATTCTCAATAGTTTTTATAATACTGGTGATTTTTCAAATGCTAAGAATGCTTTGTTTCTTGGAATTATTGGTGGTCTTTTAGGTTATTTTTATACTGCTAGACCATTGAGGTTAGTAGCAAGAAGAGGTCTTGGAGAAATTACTATTTTTTTAGCCTTTGGACCAGTGTTAACATTAGGTGCTTTGTATGCTATTTCTAGTTCAACAATTGAAATGTACTCCGAAGAATTTTACAATGCTGTATACTTGGGAATTCCCTTTGGCTTTTTAACAACAAATATTTTATACATAAATCAATTCCCTGATACTATTAGTGATGCTAAAACAGGCAAAAATCATTTAATAGTAACTCTCGGAAAGAAGGCTGCTCGATGGGGTTATTTATTAATTTTAATTGCTGCATTTTTATCATCTTATTTTTTATTATCTCCTTTAGAAAATAATATTCAAAACTTTAATTCCATTTTTTTTATTATTGGAAATGGATTATTATTTTTATATGGATTTATAGCATTTATTAATCTTAAAAAAAATTATAATTCTAGAGAACTGATACATTCAAATTTGAAAACGATATACTTACAGATTTTTTATGGTGTTTTTGTATTGTTTGCTTTATACTTTTTACCTACTATACAATCAATTTTATAAATAAATTATGTTTATTGATCAAGCATTAGATTTTAAAAATGAGTGGTGGAGATATATCCTAGGTTTCTTGATCATTTTTATTTTTTGGCAACTCATTGGTGCTATTCCACTAGTAATAGGAATGATATCCCAGCTTGATTTTTCTGATCCTGAAAGTTTAAAAGCTTTAGAGAATCCTAATGATATGTTCTCTATGATTGGAAGTAAAAATACGGTACTAACATTACTTTTAGTTAGTTTTTTAATTGGTTTTATTGGTTTGTATATTGTTGTTAAAAATATTCATAATCAAGAGTTTAAGTCATTGATTACATCCAGATCTAGAATTGACTACAAAAGAATATTACATTCTTTTGTTCTAATTTTTATTGTTAACGCATCAATGATTTTTATTTCTTATTTAACATCGCCAAGTTCATTTGAGTATAACTTTCAATTGCAACCATTTTTAACACTGTTACTGATCTGTATTTTTATACTACCTTTTCAAACAACATTTGAAGAATTACTAACTAGGGGATATTTATTGCAAGGGTTTGGCGTAGTTTTTAAAAGTAGAGCAGCAGCTTTTATTTTTCCATCTGTAATTTTTGGTTTTTTACATATTTTAAACCCCGAGGTTAGTAAACTTGGATATGGATTTCTTGTAGCATACATTTTAATGGGAGTCACTTGGGGAATTTTTACCATAATGGATGATGGAAATGAATTAGCAATTGGAGCTCACTATGCTAATAACCTAGTTGTTTTCTTATTTTTAACTGCAGATTGGCATGCCGTACAAACTGATGCTGTTTTTGTTTCAGTTGAAGAACCAACCATAACTGGTATGATTTTACCAGCTTTAATATACTATCCAATTTTGATATTTTACTTTTCTAAAAAGTATAAATGGTTTAATTGGTCAGAAAAATTATTCGGAAAAATAAATGTAAAAAAATGAGTCTTAATAAAAATTCAATATTCGCTTGGGCATCATTTATTTTAACTTTATTAGGCATAGCATTAATACTTCTGGGGGTGCTTAAATATCCAGATTACGCAATTGGCTTTTCTGTAGTTGGAGTTGGTTTTATAGCAATTGGTTGGGCATTCAATGCTCTTAAAGGTAGAATCTAGATCATGTTCTCAGGCTTGATCCATTCATCAAATTCCTTTTCACCTACATAGCCTGATTTAATTGATTCATGCCTTAAGGTTGTTCCATTTTTATAAGCATTATTTGCTATTTCAGCTGCCTTGTAATATCCAATCCTTTTATTTAAAGCTGTAACTAACATTAATGA
Source organism: uncultured Bacteroidota bacterium (assembly GCA_902522775.1). Lineage (GTDB taxonomy): Bacteria > Bacteroidota > Bacteroidia > Flavobacteriales > Flavobacteriaceae > Eutrophosalina. The sequence continues at coordinate 187,778 of CABYWQ010000001.1, forward strand.
ATTATCAACATATTCTTTAATTTTTTCTTTATTTGCTTTTAATCCCTTTAAACAATTTTCATTGAAGCTTTCACATGCATCAGCAATTAGGTGTGCAGATTCTATAAGCTTGTGAGCTAGAACTGGCTTGAATACATTAAGTTCTAAATGACCCTGACTCCCAGCGATAGTTACAGTAGTGTCATTACCCATAATTTGAGTGCACACCATTGATAAGGCTTCACACTGTGTGGGGTTAACCTTTCCAGGCATTATCGAGCTTCCTGGTTCATTAGATGGAAGTATTAATTCTGCAAATCCAGATCTAGGACCGCTCCCCATCAATCTTATATCATTAGCAATTTTAAATAAAGAAACTGCTATTTGTTTTAAAGCTCCATGTGATTCAACCAATGCATCATTTGAAGCAATTGATTCAAATTTATTTTCCGCAGGTTTAAAATCAATATTTGTTTGATGGGATATATTTTTTACTACTATCTTATCAAAATTTAGTGGAGCATTTAAGCCAGTTCCTACTGCTGTTCCCCCAATTGCTAATTCTTTTAGGTGAGGAAGAGTATTTTTAAGAGATTTTAAGCCATGAATTATTTGAGATTCATAGCCAGAAAATTCCTGACCTAAGGTTAATGGAGTAGCATCCATAAGGTGAGTTCTTCCAATTTTAATATCGTTATTAAATTCTTCAACTTTTGAATTTAATGTCTTAATAAATTTTTCAATTGAAACAATTGTTTTTTCAATTATAAGCTTTGTTACTGCAATATTAATAGCTGTTGGAAAAGTATCATTTGAGGATTGCGACATATTAACATCATCATTGGCTTTTAAAAATTTATCATCAAGCAAGCTTTTATTCAAAATGACATTAGATCTGTTTGAAATCACTTCATTAACATTCATATTTGTTTGTGTGCCAGAACCGGTTTGCCATATAACTAAAGGGAACTCATTGTCATGTATTCCATCATGAATTTCATCACAAACATCAGATATTAATTTCATTTTTTTATTATCAAGAATATTTAATTCATGATTAGCTTTAGCACAAGATTTTTTTAGAACTGAATATGCTCTTATAATTTCTATGGGCATGGAATTAGGTTCACCAATTTTAAAATTATTAATTGATCTCTGAGTTTGGGGACCCCAAAGTGCTTCTTCTGGAATTTTTACTGCACCCAGGGTGTCAGATTCAATTCTATACTTCATAGATTAAAATTATATTACAAATTTACAAAATACTCATTTAAATTTGTTGATAAACTATTTTTTACTCTATTAAATTATTAATTATCTTTGTAATATGTTTGAATTTGATCAATACCTGGGTTTTTTGTTATTTATGACAGTTGTAACCATGGGATTCTGGTTAATGATTTTGCTTCTAACTTTTATAATTCCATACTGGGTTACTGGTTCTTTTTTTGAATGGCTTAAAGAAAGAAAAAAGAAATAATTCAATTAAATTAAGTCACTGTTATTTGACATTAAAAATGATTTTAGGAATGGATCAATGTTTCCATTAAGTACTGAAGATGTATCACCAACTTCTGTGCTTGTTCTTACGTCTTTTACCATTTTATAAGGATGCAAAACATAATTTCTTATTTGTGAACCCCACTCAATTTTTTTCTTACTTTCCTCAATTTTCTTTCTAGCTTCTAATTTTTTGTTTAATTCAATTTCATAAAGTTGAGATTTTAGTAAAAGAATAGCTTTGTTTTTATTATCTAATTGGGATCTAGTCTCTGAATTTTCAATAATAATCCCAGTGGGGATATGTTTCAATCTTACAGCAGTTTCAATTTTATTTACACTTTGTCCACCAGCACCACTTGACCTCATAGTATCCCATTCAATTTCAGAATTATTAATTTCAATTTCTATAGTTTGATCAACTAGAGGATAAACATAAACTGATGCAAATGAGGTGTGTCTTTTAGCGTTACTATCAAATGGTGAAATTCTGACTAATCTGTGGACACCATTTTCACCTTTTAACCACCCAAAAGAGTAATCACCTTGAATTTCAATAGTTATTGTTTTGATACCTGTTACATCTCCATCGACTAAATTAATTTGTTTTGTTTTAAAACCTCTTTTTTCACACCACATCATATACATTCTTGTTAACATGCTTGCCCAATCACAGCTTTCTGTTCCTCCAGCACCAGCAGTTATTTGTAAAATAGAAGACAACTCATCTCCTTCAGTTGATAACATATTTTTAAACTCAAGTTCTTCAATTTTGATTTTACATTTATTATAAATTTTCAATAATTCCTTTTCACTTATTTCATTATCTTTAAAGTATTCAAAAGTAATTTCTAATTCATCACATAATGATTCAGTAAGATTGTATCCAATAACCCAATCCTTTAGTGATTTAATTTTTTTAAGGATTTTTTGTGCTTCGGTATTGTTATTCCAAAAATTTGGATTAATTGTTTTTTCCTCCAGGTTTGAAATTTCAATATTTTTTTTATCCAAGTCAAAGATATCGTCTTAGAGACCCAAGACGTTGAATTAAACCTTTTATATTTTCTGTATTAATCAAATCATTTCAAAATTAAATAAATAAATTGTTTTAATATTAATCATACCCTATATTTAAAGTAATTGAGTATTTAAATTTTTCAATTATGAATGTAAATTTGATTAGCGATACTGTTACCAAACCTAGTAAGGAAATGCTAGATTTTATGTTAAATGCAAGTGTAGGTGATGATGTTTTTAAAAAAGATCCAACCGTAAATCAATTAGAATTGAAAGTAGCTGATCTATTTGGAATGGAAAAATCTCTTTTTTTTCCCTCAGGTACCATGACTAATCAAACTGCAATTAAGATTTTAACAAGCCCTGGAGATCAACTTATTTGCAGTAAATACTCTCACGTATATAATTATGAGGGCGGTGGAGTAAGTTTTAATTCAGGTGTTTCATGCAAATTGATTGATGGTGAAGGAGGTCTTTTCAAAGCTAAAGATGTTTATAACGCTATTAATCCACCAAATTTTTATCATAGTGCAAAAACCAGCCTGGTTTGTATAGAAAATACTACAAATAAAGGTGGCGGCGCTTGTTGGAATCTTGATGAGTTAAAAGAGATCAAATCAGTTTGCGCTGAAAATAATTTATTTTATCATCTAGATGGGGCAAGAATTTGGAACGCATATGTTAAAAATGGAATTGATTTTATTGAATATGGAAATTTATTTGATACGATTTCAGTTTGTTTATCTAAAGGTTTGGGTTGCCCTGTAGGTTCTTTATTGTTATGTTCTGAAAAATTATATGAAAAGGCTTTAAAAATTAGAAAAATGTTAGGTGGTGGAATGAGACAATCAGGTTTTTTGGCTGCTTGTGGTTTATATGCATTAGAAAATAATATCGATAGGCTTAAATATGATCATTTCAAAGCTAAAGAAATTGAAGAAAAACTTTTAAAACTTGATTTCATAAAAAAAGTTCAACCTGTTGAAACTAATATTATCATCTTTGAATTAAAAGATAATTTTTCGTCTAAAGATTTAATTGAAGAATTACAAAACAAAGGGATTGAGATTATTAATATGGGGGATAATAAGTTAAGAATTGTAACCCATATGGATTATACTAATGATTTTCACTACTATTTTTTAGATTCCTTAGATAAAGTTGATCTAAAAAGTTAAAAATTTAACTATAATAATAATTTGATGTATTTTTACCGTGTGATTTTCACAACTGTGCATGAAAAATAAAATAGATGCTCACGAAAATATCCTCTCATTGATTGGTAACACACCATTAATTAAGCTTAACAAAATTGTTAAAGATTTTAAAGGGTCTTATTTTTCAAAGTATGAGGCTTTTAACCCTGGTCATTCTAATAAAGATAGAATAGCCTTACATATAATTCAAAATGCAGAAAAAAAAGGTTTAATTGATAAAAATACTACTATAATTGAAACTTCATCTGGAAATACTGGATTTAGTTTATCAATGGTTTCAATGGTAAAAGGATATAATTGTATAGTTGCTATTTCTTCTAAATCCTCAACAGATAAAATTAAAATGTTAAAATCAATGGGTGCAAAGGTTTATGTATGCCCTGCTAATGTTTCTGCTGATGATAAAAGATCTTACTACCAGGTAGCAAAAAAATTAAATGATGAAATAAAAGATTCAATTTATATTAATCAATATTTTAATGAACTTAATATTGATGCTCATTATAAAACAACAGGTCCAGAAATCTGGAAACAAACTAAAGGAGAAATTACACACCTTGTAGCAAGTAGTGGCACAGGAGGTACTATCTCGGGGATTGGTAAATACCTTAAAGAAAAAAATCCAAAAATTAAGATTATTGGTGTTGATGCCTATGGCTCTGTATTAAAAAAATTTCATGAGACGGGTGAATATGATGAAAATGAAATTTATCCTTACAGAATTGAAGGTTTGGGGAAAAATCTTATACCAGGATCAACTAATTTTGATGTAATTGATCATTTTGAAAAAGTTACAGATGAAGATAGCGCTATTTTTTCAAGATTAATTGCAGAAAAAGAGGGGATTTTTGTAGGTTATACATCTGGTGCATGTATGCAAGCGATAAAGCAATTAAATGAAACAAATACCTTTACTAATCAAAGTGTAATAGTAACTATTTTTTGTGATCATGGTTCTAGATATATGAGCAAAATATATTGTGATAATTGGATGAATGATCAAGGCTTTTCATGTAATTTTGAAGAAAAACATGAATCACAAATTGAATACATAAAAAAATAATGGCTGATTTATTTGAAAAATTTTTAAAAAATATGGGTCCATTAGGAAAATGGGCTTCAATTGCTGAAGGATACTTTGTGTTTCCTAAGCTTGAGGGTGAAATTTCAAATCGAATGAAATTTAATGGAAAAGAAGTAATAACATGGAGTGTTAATGATTATTTAGGGTTATCAAATCATCCTGAGGTCAGAAAAGCTGATGCTGATGCGGGAAAAAAGTATGGATCCGCATATCCAATGGGTGCTAGAATGATGTCAGGTCATACATATTTACATGAAAATTTAGAAAATAAGTTAGCAAATTTTGTAAGTAAAGAATCTGCATATGTTCTAAATTTTGGCTACCAAGGTATTCTTTCGATTGTTGACACTCTTGTGTCAAAGAATGATGTAATTGTTTATGATATTGATTCTCATGCATGTATTGTTGATGGTGTAAGATTACATGTTGGTAAAAGATTTACATTTCAGCATAACGACATAGAAAGTTTAGAAAAGAACTTGGTTAGAGCTGTTAATATAGTAAATAAGACAGGCGGTGGGATTTTAGTTATTTCCGAAGGTGTATTTGGTATGAGGGGAGAGCAAGGAAAAATTAAAGAAATTGTCAAATTAAAAGAAAAGTATAATTTCAGACTTCTTGTAGATGATGCTCATGGTTTCGGAACGCTCGGTAAAACTGGAGCTGGAGCTGGAGAAGAGCAAGGTGTTCAAGATGATATTGATGTATATTTTGCAACATTTGCAAAGTCATTAGCTTCAACTGGTGCATTTGTAGCCGGCTCCAAAGAAGTTATAAAGTTTCTAAAATATAACATGAGATCTCAAATGTTTGCAAAATCATTACAAATGCAATTAGTTGCTGGAGCACTTAAAAGGCTAGAATTACTTAAAAACATTCCTGAACTTAGAGAAAAACTCTGGAAAAATGTTAAAATGCTCCAAAATGGTTTAGTTGAAAGAGGATTTGATATTGGAAGTACCCAAAGTTGCGTTACACCTGTTTTTTTAAAAGGTGATGTTCCTGAAGCTATGGTTTTAGTCAAGGACTTGAGAGAAAAATATAATATTTTTTGCTCTATTGTAGTTTATCCCGTAATTCCAAAAGGATTAATTTTATTGAGGTTAATTCCTACTTCCACTCATAATTCTAATGATATTCGAGAAACATTAGCTGCTTTTACTGCGATAAGAGATAAGCTTCAAAATGGGATTTACAGGAAATTATCTGAAAGAATTAAAGCTTAATTTTCATATTTATATTTTTTTTATAAATTTGCACTTTGATGAGTGTAGACTTAAACAGAAAAATCTTAGACGCATCAAAACTCACCTTAATTTTAGATAGATTAGCTAGTCAATTATTTGAAAATCATAATGATTTTTCTAAAACTGTAATTATAGGAATTCAACCACGAGGAAAAATTTTATCAAAAAAAATAAAATCCTTATTAGAAATTAATTTTGGTATAAAAAACATAAAACTTGGTTTTTTAGATATAACTTTTTTTAGAGATGATTTCGGAAGAGAGAAAAAAGTATTGAATGCAAATAAAACTTCAATTGATTTTATTATTGAAAATAAGACCGTAGTTTTAATTGATGATGTTCTTTACACTGGAAGAAGTGTAACAGCTGCTTTATCTGCCCTTCAAACATTTGGTCGTCCCTCGAAAGTAGAACTACTCAGTCTAATTGATAGAAGATTTTCAAGGCATTTACCCATTCAACCTGACTATTGTGGTTCACAAGTAGATGCAATTAATGATCAAAGGGTTATGGTCAAATGGAAAGAAACTGATGGTGAAGATTCAGTTTATTTATATATAAAAAATAATGGCAAATAAATTATCTGTCTCAAACCTGCTTGGTATTAAATATCTTAATGAAAGTGATATTAATTTAATTTTTGAAACAGCTAGAAATTTTAAAGAAGTTATAAATAGAAAAATTAAAAAGGTTCCTAGTCTAAGGGATATAACAATTGCTAATTTATTTTTTGAAAATAGTACAAGAACCAAAATATCATTTGAATTAGCCCAAAAAAGATTGAGTGCAGATGTCATCAATTTTTCATCATCATCATCATCAATTAGTAAAGGTGAAACTTTATCAGATACAGTAAATAATATTCTTTCAATGAAAGTTGATATGGTAATTTTGAGACACCCTAGCCCAGGGGCAAGTGTTTTTTTAGCTAATAATATCGATTCATGTATAGTAAATGCTGGTGATGGTTGTCATGAACATCCTACTCAGGCTCTACTAGATTCATTTACACTTAATGAGAAACTAAGTCATTTAAACGGTAAAAAAATTGTAATTGTTGGTGATATTTTACACTCTAGGGTAGCGCTATCTAACATTTTTGTTTTTAAAAAATTAGGTGCTGAAGTTAAAGTTTGCGGACCAAAAAGTTTAATTCCAAAATATATAAAAAATTTAGGTGTTGATTATGAGCCAAATTTTGAAAAAGCTCTAAATTGGTGCGATGTTGCAAGTATGCTTCGTGTCCAAAATGAAAGAATGAGTCAAAGTTATTTTCCCTCAACTAGAGAATATGCTAAAGAATATGGTTTAAATAAAGAAAAACTAATTAAACTTGACAAGAAAATAATAATTACTCACCCAGGTCCAATAAACCGTGGTGTTGAATTGTCAAGCGATGTCATTGATTCTGGAAAAACAGTTATTTTAGATCAGGTTGAAAATGGTGTTGCGATAAGGATGGCAGTAATGTATTTATTAGCATCAAGATTATGATCATAAAGCCTGTTTTGTTCCCTGTAGAAAACGATGTAAAAATAAAACAGTTAAAAGATTTTTTTAAATCTAATAGAAATAAAAATTGCATAATTAAATTTGAAAATAATGATAACCCTGATGAAGATTTTATTAATGAAATACAAAAACTAAATAAACATCATAAAAGAACTATTGTTATTATTTCCAAAAACCTAACTTTAGAAAAATTCAATAATATTGCACCAACATTTCAGGAGGCGCTTGACATTATTGAAATTGAAGAAATTGAACGATCTTTAAAAATTTAAATGGGCTATATTCAAGTTTTAGGATGCTTTTCAGCAAGCATGACTATTGACAAACATCAGTCAAGCCAAATACTTTATCACAATAATCAAAGCTACCTAATTGATTGTGGAGAGTCAACTCAAGCTCTATTAAAAAAATATAAAATTAAATTAAGTTCGATTAATACTATTTTGATATCGCATTTACATGGCGATCATTATTTTGGACTTCCTGGGTTAATTACTACAATGAATAGAAAAGGAAGAACAAAACCTCTAGTTATATATGGTCCAAGGGGATTAAAAGAAATTTTAACAACTATGTTTAAATATGGTAAATCATGGACTAAATTTGATTTAACTATTAATGAAATTAGAAATGAAGAAAAAATTATATTTTCAGAAAATCTAATCGAAATAGAAACTTTTAAATTAAATCACAGAATTTCTTGCAATGCATTTAAATTTACAATTAAAACAAATAGTAACATTTTCAAATATGCTTATTGTTCTGATACTGCATACAATCCTAAAATTATAGATAAAATTAAAAATATAGATTTGCTATATCATGAAGCAACTTTTTTGAAAGAACATTCTGCAATAGCAATTAAAACTAAACACTCAACATCAGTTGATGCAGCTAGTATTGCCAAGGAAGCAAATGTTAAAATGTTATTGATGGGTCATTTTTCAACTCGATATAAAAATCTAGAAAAATTTAAGAATGAGGCATCATATATTTTTAATAATTCACATATTGCAATACAAGGAAATAAATACAATTTTTAGTTATATTTTTGTGTAATGAAAGATTTATCTGATTATAGAACTAGCTATGACAAATCTAGTTTAGATGAGAAAAACCTGCCTTCAAATCCATATAAATTATTTGAAAAATGGTTTGATGAGTTGTGCGAGTCTAATAGTGTAATTGAGCCAAATGCCATGACTCTTAGCACTGTAGATTTCAAAAATAGACCTAGAAATAGAGTTGTTTTATTAAAAAAAATTTCTAAAAAAGGTTTTGTTTTTTATACAAATTATGATAGTAGAAAGGGTACCGATATTAATAATAATCAAAATGTTTCAATTTCTTTTTTTTGGTCATCTTTTGAAAGGCAAGTTATCATTGAGGGAATTTGCTCAAAGATAAGTGCTAAAGAGTCTGATAAATATTTTTATTCTAGACCAATTGAAAGCCAGATTGGAGCAATAGTTTCCAGTCAAAGCACTAAAATTCCTAATAGAGAACATATTGAAAATAAATTTAATTCTTTTAAGTTAAAACGTTCAGAAATTTCAAGACCTTCTAACTGGGGGGGATATATCATTAAACCTAGAAATATTGAATTTTGGCAGGGAAGAGAAAATAGACTTCATGATAGAATTACATATCACTATGATGAGATAAAATGGTCAATTAGTAGATTAAGTCCATGAAATATTTAATTCTAATTAGACATGCAAAATCTGATTGGAGTTGTGATTTACCTGATTTAGAACGCCCTATTTCAAAAAGAGGAAAAAATGATATTAAAACTATGTCAAGTGTTCTAAAAAAAATAAATTTAAATCCTGAATATATTTTTATAAGCAAAGCAAAAAGAACACTCCAAACTTTCGAGTTTTTTAGATTGAATGGTCTTTTTTTGAATAATAATTTTTCTATTAAGGAAGAATTATATGATTTTCATGGAAATAAGGTCTTAAATTTTATTAAAAATTTAGATAATTCATTTTCCAATATTTTAATTTTTACTCATAATAATACTTGTAATAATTTAGTTAGAAAATTATCTAATCAATTTTGTCATGTTCCGACGACTGGAGTTTTAATTTTTGAATTTAATGTATCTTTATGGAGAGATATTTCTAATTGTAATTTAAGTCATTATTTTCCAAAAGATTTTAGATGAAAACATATAGTTTTAAGAACAGAGAATTAAGCTGGTTAGATTTTAACGATAGAGTTTTACAAGAAGCTGAAGATCCAACTGTCCCATTAATTGAAAGACTTAGGTTTATAGGAATCTTCTCGAACAATTTAGATGAATTTTATAAGATTAGATATGCAACGGTAAAGAGAATAGCATTATCTATTCAAAAGGAAAAGAAGCTATATAAGGGGGAAAGTGCTAAGGACTTATTAACTAAAATCACCAATAGAGCTATTAAATTACAGGAAAAGAGTACAGTTGTGTTTAGTTCAATAATTAAAGATTTAGAGAAAAAAAATATTTACATGATAAATGAAAATAATATTCCAATTGAATCTTTAGAATTTTTAAATGAATTTTATCAAAATAAAGTTTTTCCACAACTAAAGATTGTAATTTTAAATGAAAATGATAATTTTCCTCAACTAACTGATTTTTCATCATTTTTGATAGTAAGTATCAAATCAAAAAATAATAGGTTTTTTTATGCTCTAATTCAACTACCAAGTGAAATAAATCGATTCATTGTTTTAGAAAATAATAATATTAAAAATATCCTTTTAGTTGATGATTTAATAAGATACAATCTTAATAAAATATTTAAAATTTTTGATCCAATTAGTATAACTGCTAATATGATTAAATTTAGTAGAGATGCTGAACTTGATTTTGATGATGATATATCTAAAAGTTACCTCGAAAAAATATCACAAAGTGTTAAAGATAGGCTTAAAGGTGAGCCTGTTAGATTTATTTATGATAAGGAAATAAATCCCAAAACTCTTGATTTTTTATTAGGAAAAATGAATATAAACCAAGAAACCGATAGCATTATTCCAGGTGGAAGGTACCATAACAAGAGAGATTATATGAATTTTCCAAGTTTAAATAGAAAGTTTGTTCATGAGATTATAAATCCTCTTAACATCCAAGGTTTTAACTTTAGGATAAGTTTTTTTGAAAATCTCGAAAATAAAGATTTTTTACAACATACTCCATATCACAGTTTTAATCATATTTTAACCTTTCTTTTTGAGGCCTCAATTGATCCAGATGTTAAAAGAATTTCTATAACTATATATAGATTGTCAAAATTATCAAGTGTAGCTAATACTTTAATTAATGCCGCTAAGAGTGGAAAGGAGGTTACCGTACAGATAGAATTACAGGCAAGATTTGATGAAACTGCAAATATTGATTATGCAAAGTTGTTGCAAGATGAGGGTGTTAAACTAATCTTTGGTATTCCAAACTTAAAAGTACATGCTAAAATTTGTTTAGTTGAAAAAGAAGTAAATAATAAAATAAAAAAATATGGTTTTGTTAGTACAGGTAACTTTAATGAATCAACTGCAAAAATCTACACAGATTTTACTCTTTTTACATCCAATAGAGAAATTTTAAATGATATATCTAAGGTTTTTGATTTTTTTAAGTTTAATTACAAAAAATTTAAATTTAATCATCTAATTCTTTCACCTTATAAAACTCAAACCTATTTCACAGATTTGATCAATAATGAAATAAAAAATGCAAAAAAAGGTAAAAATGCCTTTATTAAAATTAAATTAAATAATATAACCAGTTATTCGATGATTGAACAGCTATATAAGGCCAGTATCAATGGTGTAAAAATAAATATGATTGTAAGAGGAGTTTGCTGTTTAGTTCCTAATATAAAGGGTATGAGTGAAAATATTGATGTGGTAAGTGTTGTAGATAAATTCTTAGAACATACAAGAATGTTTGTTTTTTGTAATGATGGTGATAATAAAATATTTATTTCTTCTGCGGATTGGATGACTCGTAATTTAGAAAATAGGGTAGAGGTCACATGTCCAGTTATTGATAAAAATATTTCAAATAAATTGAATCAAATTTTTGATATATACTGGAAAGATAATGTTAAATCAAGATTAGTTAATTCTAAAAATAATAATGAATATAGAAATCTTAGTAAAACTAAGTTAAGATCACAACATGAAATTTACGATTTACATTTGAAAGACCTTGAAAAACAAAATTGAAATAAAAAAAGTTGCAACAATTGATATCGGATCTAACGCAATTAGATTACTGATCTCAAATATTTTTAAAATAAAAGGCCGTATATATTATACTAAAAATTCTCTCCACAGAGTTCCTGTTAGACTAGGTCAAGATTCATTCACTAACGGTCAAATTGATGATTCTAATAAAAATAAATTAGTTAAAACAATTAAATCGTTCAAATATTTGATGGAAGTAAACGATATATGTCAATATTTAGCATACGCAACCTCGGCTATGAGAAATGCTTCTAACGGTGAGGATATTTTAAAATTTATAACAAAAAAAACAAAAATTAAAATCGATATAATTTCCGGTAAAAAAGAATCGGAAATAGTTGCTAGTAATGATATTACAGAATACATTGGGGATTCCCCAAATTTCTGTTTTATAGATGTAGGAGGGGGTAGTACCGAAGTAATTATTTACAAAAATAATAAACTTTTTAAATCAAAATCTTTTAAAATTGGTGGAGTCAGATTGTTGAATGATTTAGTTTTGGAAAGTTCATGGCTTGAATTTAAATCATGGTTATTGGAAAATGCGTCTGAAATAAAAAAAATTAAATTGATTGGAATCGGAGGTAATATTAATAAAATATTTAAGCTTTCTGGTGTAAAGTTGGGTAAGGCAATGTCTAAGTCTAAATTTAAATCAACTTTACAAAAATTAAAAAGAATGTCTACAAAACAAATGCTTGTGGAATTGAAGTTGAACCCTGACAGAATCGATATAATAGTCCCAGCAGGAAATATATATTATTTTTTAATGAAAACTTTAGGAATTCAAAAGATTTTTGTGCCAAAAATTGGACTAGCAGATGGAATGGTAAAGCAATTGATTAAATCAAAAATCAAGTTTTAAATCATTTTTTAAATTTTCAATTACTGGATTAATTTCTTTTAATTTTTCATATTTTTCTTTTGGAGTTAAGAAATATTCTTTATGAACTTCATTGTTAATCTCAAATTTTAATTCAAGAAAATCATTTTTTAGATTAAGTTTTAAAAAATTAGTTAAATCATCTTTAATTTCAAACAATTCTTTTCTACTAGACTTAGTTGGAACATTATATATAATATTTGTTTCCTCAGTGACCCTGGGCTTGTTCAGAGTTAGTAAACTTGAGAAATTATCTTTTCCTTTTTTTTCTAAATTATCTGCGTAAAGATTCCATTTTTTTATTAAATTTTTTATATCAATGAATTCCTCTTTCTTTTCTATGGAGTCCTCAATTTTTCTAATATTATTGGTAGTCTCTTTTTTTATTTTTAAACTTGATAATGAAAATGCAGAAACTTCACTATCTGTTTTGATGGGGTTGTTGCTAGTATTATTTTGATTATTACTAGTTAATTTATCACTTTTTTCAGTTAAAGATTTTGATGTTTCATTATTATTAACAAAAGCATTAATATGTTTATTTTCATTTTGTATTAAATCAGTTTTTTTTTGTATTTTTTTTAAATCAATCTTTTTTTTTTCTATAGTACTATTCTCTTTTTGTGAGCCATCAACTTCTTTTGATGATATTTTCATAAGAAGTATTTCAACTAATAATTTTTTATTTTCAATTTCAGAGTATTTAAAGATTGTATATTCAATTTTTCTTATTATGTCAATTATGTCATTTTTTGAAATTTTTTCAGATTGTTTTGAAAGCAAAACACGACTTGATTTATCAGTAATTAATCGTTCAGAAATTGAAGATTTTACGATTAGTAGATTTCTGTAATGGTTCGCAAGTCCAATTAAAAATTCTTTCTCATCAAAACCTTTATTACTTAGTTCATTAAATACTTCAATTACTTCAGCTAGAAGACCATTAATTATTTTATCTACAATTTCAATATATGTTTCATTATCTAAAATATTTAGTATACTTGATGTTTCTTTTAATGAAATATTCTTATTTGTAAAGTTAACAACCCTGTCTAATATTGTGAGAGAATCTCTTAATGATCCATCAGATTTCTTTGCAATAATACGTAATGCTTGATCTTCAAATTTTACACCCTCTTTAACACAAATTTGTTTTAAATTTTCAGTAATTTCATTTTCACTAATTCTATTAAAATCATATATCTGACATCTTGATAAAATTGTAGGTAAAATTTTATTTTTTTCAGTTGTTGCTAGAATAAATACAATGTGAGGAGGTGGCTCTTCTAAGGTTTTAAGAAAAGCATTCTCAGCATTTTTTGATAACATGTGAACTTCATCAATTATGTATACTTTATACTTTCCAGATTGTGGTGGAATTCTAACCTTATCAATTAAATCTCTAATATCTTCAACTTTATTGTTTGAAGCAGCATCTAATTCAAATATATTAAAAGATAAATCATCACTATAATCAAAATTGTTAATCTCTCTTGCAAAAATTCTTGCACATGATGTTTTACCAACACCTCTTGGCCCACAAAAAAGGATAGCAGATGGAATTTTATTTTCTTTGATTGAATTCTCGAGTGTTTTTGTTATTTGTTTTTGACCTATAACACTTTCAAAAGAGCTGGGCCTATACTTTAATGAAGAAACAATGTAATCACTCATCCATACAAATATAAACTAGCGATTCATTTTTTAATAAAAAAAATTAAAATATATTACATTTGTATTGGCAGACTTTCTTATCGCTTTTTAAAGAGGAAAGTCCGGACACCAAAGGGCAACACAGTGGGTAACTCCCACCGCTAGTAATAGAAGGAATAGTGCAACAGAAAGAATGTACAGTTCGGCTGTAGTGAAATCGTGTAAACTCTGTGAGGTGAAACGCCAAGTATATCAACGTTTGAGGATTGCTCGTCCAATGTTGATGGGTGGGCGGTTAGAACATATTAGTAATTTTATGTCAAGATAAATGATAAGGCTAGACAGAATCCGGCTTAAAGGTCTGCCATTTATATGTAATCTAAAGTATTAGGACCGCAATTAAATAACAGGTCCAAAATACTTAAATCATATAAAAAACCATTTTTTTCTTCAAAAAGTTGTGTGTATTTGGTATTAATATTAGTTGATCTTTTAACGTTTGTTAAGACAGATAAATCCTTATTATAATTAATTTTTCTAAATTCTGACTTACTAGGTTTATATTCAAGTTTAAGACAATCAAAAACAAACTTAATTGAACTTAAATTAAGTTTAAAAAGTTGTTTAAAATCACTACTAAAATGATCAATTAATTTACTTTCGTAAAATTCATAATAAGGTGATGATTGATAAGCAATTTTTATAGATTTAAAATGATTTTTTGTCCAGTCATGGTTATTCTCAATTTCAATTTCACTTAATAGTTTTTTTGTCTTTTTATTAGTGTGCTTGATTGGAACACTAAGCATTAAAATTCCATTAGCTCCATGTATATAAGTTCTGTTAGTCAAGGTCTGTTTTTGAAATGAAGAATATATATTCCAATTACAATCTTTATCTATGATGTATTTCCAATGTGAAATTGGGGGAAAGTATGATGGAATTAAAGAAAACAATTAATTATTTTTTTTATAAATAATGAATTTGTTAATAAGCCATACTAAAAAAACAAAAACAATAAAATGAATTAAATATGATTTTGGCTTTCCATCTCCATGAATTGTAGTAAAGACTCTGTCCCATCTGATTCTCCAGTTTTTAAAACCATCATTAATACCTTCAATACTCATCCAAATAAATATAGGTTTACCTAAAATATGATCTTCTGGAACAAATCCCCACACTCGACTGTCTTCTGAATTATATCTATTATCTCCCATCATCCAATAATAGTCCATTTTGAAGCTATAATTATCTGTAAATTCACCATTGATAAAAATGTTTCCATTTTTTACATCAACTAAGTTTTTTTCATAATCTCTAATTATTTTTTTATACAGAGGTAAGTTTTTAAGGTTTAGATCAATATTTAAACCTTTCTTTGGAATAACAATTGGTCCTAAATTGTCCTCATTCCAATCATAACTAATGTCATTTGGAAAAAATGCAGTATTATATGATTTGTCCTTTTTGTAGACTCTAACAATACTATCTACAATATTGCTGTTTTCAATTATCTCATAATCTTCTTCAGTCAAACTAAGATTCTTTATTTTTTCTGAAATTTCCTTAATTGAAAGTCTATTTTCAACAATTATTTTTTTTGGTATTCCCTTGGAACCTGTAATAATTGTAAAACTTTCATTATTTTGATCTGTTACTCCTAAAATATAAGGTCTTAAAAAATCAAAAGAATTTCTATTTCTACTTATAACAAACTTTCTTTGAAAATCTGAGATATTTAGTTTTAATAATTTTTGACTTGAAATTCCATTATCTGAGTATGATACATATTTGTAAATAGGTTTTGCCCTGCTTGGAAATATACTAACCTTTCCGTTAATACGTACTAATCCATCAATTATTTCCAGTGTATCACCTGGAATTGCAACACATCTTTTTACATAGTTTGATTTTTTGTCAAGCGGTTTTTTTACACCCTTTTCCTTAACAAAAAATTGTCTAACTGTATCTGCAGGCCAATTAAAAGTCACAATCTCATTTCTTTTAATTGATTGAAGCTTTGGTAGCCTTAAATAAGGTAGTTGAGGTTTATTTAAGTAGGATCTTATTCCTGTTCCTACAATAGTGTCATGCACCATAGGAAATGCTACAACGGTCTTAGGCACTCTTGCTCCATAGTGATACTTACTAACAAATAAAAAATCACCAACTAAAAGGGTTCTCTCCAATGAGCCAGTTGGAATAATAAATGGTTGAATGAAATATGTGTGAACAATAGTGGCAAGAGTTATTGCAAAAATTATAGAACTTATCCACTCTTCAAGTCCAGATGATTTATTTAAGTTTTCATTGTCAACAAAATTAATATTATTTGAATAATTAATAGTATAAATATAAAAGCCTAGAGTTAGTATAACTAAAAAAATATCTAACAAAGATTTTTTTCCAAAGCTTTTGATTGTTCCAACCCAAATAACAGGAAAAATTAATAAATTGACTATTGGTATAAAAAGAAGAATTAACCACCACCAAGGTTTATTAATTATTTTTAATAATATTATACCATTATAAATTGGTATAAAACTTAATGCAGGATTAAAGTTGGCAGATTTATAGAGTTTCCATGTACCTAATCCATGAATTATTTGAATTATTATAAAAAAATAAAACCACTCAGCCCATCCCATCTTTAGAAATCAGTGTTACTTAAAAAATCATCCATGGTAAAAACACCCTTTTTATCAAAAATCCATTCAGCACACAAGACAGCCCCTAAAGCAAAACCTTTTCTTGATTTTGCATTATGTGATATAGAAATAGAATCATGCTCTGATTCATATAAAACTTCATGAAATCCCTTTTCATTTCCAAATCTATCAGAATTTATTTTTAACTTATTTTTTTCATCTTTCAAAGTCCATCCTGATAATGAGCAGTTTAATAAAATATCTTCTGCAATTTTAATAGCAGTTCCACTAGGTTTGTCAATTTTTTTTAAATGATGTTTTTCATTAATTGAGACATTAAAATTTTTATATTTAGACATCTTTTTAGCAAAAAAACTGTTGAGTTTAAAAAAAAGGTTTACTCCAATACTAAAATTTGGTGAAAACAAAAAAGTTGCATCTTTTCTTTTGCAATAATCGGTTATGTTATCATATTTTTCAAGCCAACCAGTTGTTCCACATACAACAGGAACTTTATGATCAAAACATAATCTTATATTTTGGACTACACTGTCAGGAGTGGTAAATAAAATTGCAACATCACAACCACTTAAGTCTTTATTTTGCGTATTAACATCAATTATTTTTCCAATCTTATGATCTCTTGAGATTGAAATTTTTTCAATTTCTTTACCCATCTGACCATATCCAATTATTGCTATATTCATTAAAATTTTAATTTAATTTTCATTCCTAATGATGTAGTGTAAAAATTTTCACTGCTTTCATGGTATGGTCCAAAAGATAAATTTTCATCAACATTATAATCCAAAAGATGTGCATCAATGTTTGCATCTAAAATATTCAAAAAATAAAAACCAACAAGAAAAACCATGGACAAATCTTTATATCTCCTATGAAAATTTTGTCCATCTAATAACCTATCATCATTAATAATGATACCCTGAAATTCATCATCGAAAAATCCAGCTTTTCTTCTTTTATAAGCATTTCTGTAACTCCAATACTTTTTTTTATTGAAATCGAACGAATATGCGGAAACTCCAATGGCTGTATATACTATAGGTAACTTCCATATTTTATTATTATATACTTGACCTAGTCCTGGAATTACGGCAGAATAAAAAGCAGCTTTTGAAGGTCTCAATATATTTCTATTGTAATTTTCATCAATTTCTTGAGATTTTGTATAATTTGATAATAGAACTAATAAAAAAAATAAACTCAATTTTCTAATCATTTAATTTTTTTAAAATTTGAATTAATTCTCTTTTAGATTTAAAAATAAAACTTAAAATAAATTTGTTTTTATTTTTTTTTAAATTAATCTTAGACTTGATCTTAGATTCAGTTTTTTGGATCTGATCTTCGATAGATTTATCTATTTCTATATTTTTAGTGACGGTTTTAGGTTTATCTAATTCCCTTACTTTAATTTCAGTTTGTCTGACAGATAAATTATTCTTTAATATTTGCTCATATATAAATAATTGTTTTTCATGGCTTGCTATGTTTATAATAGCTCTTCCATGACCCATACTAATAAATTTATCTCTGATTCCACTTTGGATTATTGGATCAAGTTTTAATAATCTTATATAATTTGTAATTGTTGATCTATCTTTTCCTAACTTCTTACTCATCTCATCGTGAGAAAGATTTAATTCTTCTGTAAGTCTTTTGTATGAAATTGCAATTTCAATTGCATCTAAATCTCTTCTTTGAATATTTTCAACCAGTGCCATTTCCAAAGATGATTGATCATTAGCTTTTCGTATGTAAGCAGGAATTGAATCTAAATTTAATTTCTTAAAAGCTCTTAATCTTCTTTCGCCGGATATTAAGATGTATTTTCCATCTTTTTCTTTTACAGTTATAGGTTGTATTAGGCCTAACTCGTTAATTGATGAAGCTAGTTGTTCAAGTGAATTTTGATTGAAATTTGTCCTTGGTTGGTCAGGGTTAAGACTAATATCCTTAACATCAATTTCGTTAATATTATTTGAGTTAATGTCTTCTTTAAACCTATTATTATCATCCTCATTTAAGATTGCTGATAATCCACGACCTAAAACTCTTTTTTTATATGCTTTTGCCAAATTAATTTAAATTTATTATTTCTTGAGCAAATTTAATATAACTTTTTGACCCTTTACTTGTCGCATTATAAACAATTATACTTTCACCATGACTTGGAGCTTCACCCAAGCTAACATTTCTAGGAATTATTGTATTAAAAACCATATTTCCAAAATGCTTTTTTACATCTTCTTTTACTTGATTAGACAATCTTAATCTAGAGTCAAACATGGTAAGTAATATTCCTTCTATTTCTAAAATATTATTATGAACATTTTGTACCCCCTTAATAGTATTAAGAAGTTTTCCAAGCCCCTCTAGAGCATAGTATTCACATTGTATTGGAATTATTACAGAGCTAGAAGCTGTTAAAGCATTTAAAGTGATTAGTCCTAAAGATGGTGGACAATCGATAATTAAAAAATCGTAATCATTTATAATTTCTGAAAAAACACTTTTAAATACATATTCTCTTTTTGGAATATCAACTAATTCAATTTCAATTGCAACTAAATCAATATTCGCTGGAATTAAATCTAAATTTGGACTACTGGTTTTTATTACAGCGTCTTTAGCTTTACAGTTTTTTAATAACACATCATATATTGAGAAGTTAAAATCTTCTGAATTAATACCAATACCTGAAGAGGCATTACCTTGTGGATCAGCATCTATCAATAAAACTTTTTTTTCTAAAATTCCGAGTGAGGCAGCTAAACTGACAGATGTTGTCGTTTTACCAACACCACCTTTTTGATTGGAAATTGAAATTATTTTGCCCATTACTTTTCTAAAAATTCTATAATATAAATCTCCTCATTTTCTTTCTTCATAAAAAGCTTTTCTCTCGCATATCTTTCTAAACTATCTAAATTTTCAAGTGAAGAAATTATTTTTTTATCTATTACTATATTTTTTTCTAACTCGGCTTTTCTTTTTTCTAATTCATTAATTTCTTTTCTAAGTTTTAAATTAACTATTACCGAATTTGAGTCCCAAAAGAAAATCCAAATTAAAAAAACTGTTGTAATGATTAAATATATATTTCCGAATAGTTTATAAAACTTAGATTTTTTTATTTTTTTTATCAATTTTATTCAATTTAATTTCTATTTCTTGATATATACTTTTATAGTTAGTGTTATTATCTAAAATCAAATTTGCAAACTTCTTGTTAGGCTCAACATATGTTTCATGCATAGGTTTTATCACATTTTTATACTTATTTTTAATTAAG
Organism: uncultured Bacteroidota bacterium; assembly: GCA_902522775.1. GTDB lineage: Bacteria > Bacteroidota > Bacteroidia > Flavobacteriales > Flavobacteriaceae > Eutrophosalina. The sequence goes on from CABYWQ010000001.1 coordinate 208,079, forward strand.
TTTCTTTCACCACCTCTTTCCTGAATGTCTCGCGTTATTCTTCTTTTAAGTCTAGTATCACTATCAATATCCAAAAATATAGTTAAATCGAAAAAATCTCTAATTTTTTTATTCAACAATATGAACAATCCATTAACTAATAATACATCTGGCTTGTTAATACGATAAGTTTTTTTTTTCCTCAGATGTGTTTTATAGCAATATGTTGGAGTGTCAACATTACTTCCTTGACTTATTTTGGTAAGATGTTGATAAAATAATTTAAAATCAATACTATTTGGATTATCAAAGTTCATAGAATTCCTTTGCCCTATGCTTAATTTTTTTAAATCCCTATAATAATTGTCTAATTCTAAATGATCTATTTTTATATCCCAATCCCTAAAAAAACGAATTATTTTTTTTGATAATGTACTTTTTCCAGATGCGGTCCCTCCAGATATTCCTATTATTATCATTTTTTATTAATTAACTCATCAACATATTCTTCGGTAATAATTTTATCATATTTATTATTCCAACTATTTAAAATATAATTCATTACATCAGCAACTTCATCTGAATATAGACCCATATTTTCCATATACCCTTCATATTTTTTACCATTTACAATTATATCACCCTCAATTCCCCCTTTTTTTACTGCAATAATACTTTCTTTAATATGTTTAAATAAAAAATCAGACTTATCAAGTGGAGGATAAATTCCTTTAATACCTTTTCCGTCTGGTGAGTGACATCTTAAACACAGATCCTCATAAAGTAGTTTTCCTCTCTCCACAGATTTTTCTTTTTCTTGAGAAAAAATAACACAGCTAAATAAAAGAAAAAAAACAAATCTCATTCTTTTGGTACTATTTTAAATATACCTTTATTTTCTACGGTGAAATAGACAAATCCATCAGGACTTTCTTTTACATCTCTAACTCTTCCGATTGAATCTGCAATTTTTTCTCGATAAACAACTTTATTATTTTTATTAAGTACAAGTCTTTCTAGGTATTTAAATTTAAGTGAACCGGTTAATAAACTTCCCTTCCATTTTTTATATTTATTAGAGCTCACATACGCAAATCCACTTGGTGCAATAGATGGAATCCAATAATATAATGGTTGCTCCATTTCAGGGTGTTCTTTTTCATCAGTTATTGTAGTTCCACTATAATTGATTCCATAAGTAATTTTTGGCCAACCATAATTTTTTCCTTTGCTAATTATATTGATTTCATCACCACCTTTTGGACCATGTTCATTAGTCCAAATTTTTCCAGTTTTAGGATGTAAAAATATCCCCTGAGGATTTCTATGTCCATATGAATAAATAGCTTTAATAGTATTTTCATCATTCACAAATGGATTATCATCAGGTATAGTTCCATCATCATTAATTCTGTAAATTTTTCCTCCGTCTAAGCTTAAATTTTGAGGAAGCTCGTTCCTGTTTCCTCTGTCACCAATTGCAAAAAATAATTTTCCATCATTATCAAATTGTAATCTTGTTCCAAAATGTTGACCCCTTGTTGAATTTCCTTCTCCTTTATATAGGAGTTGTAAATCAGTTAGTTTATTTTGGATTAATTTCGCTCTGGAAACAGCTGTATTTCCTCCACCATCTTCCCTGCTTCCTAATGCGTATGAAATATATATCAAATTATTTTTAGCAAAGTTAGGATGAAGTTCTAAATCTAAAAGACCACCCTGTCCCCTTAAGTAAATTTCAGGAACATTTTCAACTTTAATACTTTTTCCGTCTTTTATTATAAAAATTTCACCCCTTTTTTCTGCATAAATTATAGTTTCATTATTTAAAAACTCAATACTCCACGGAATTTCAACATCCGAATAAATATTTTTAATTTCATAATTTATTGTTTCAGGTATGTTAATAGTTTCATCATCTCGAACATAGGTTTCACCTAACTGCGCACAAGAAATATTGATGCTTAGAATTAAAAAAATTAAAATTTGTATATTTTTCATATAAATAAATTTAATAAAATAGTCGGAATGACAGGATTTGAACCTGCGACCCCACGCACCCCATGCGTGTACGCTACCAGACTGCGCCACATTCCGGAAATGCAAAGATAGATTTATTATGATTTATATATTTACAATAAAATGAAAATTAAAATTATATTTTTTTACATTTTACTTTTAACTGTTTTTTCATGTAAATACAGTCAATTTCAAAAACCAAATATTATTATTTTTTTAACTGATGATCAAGGTTGGGGAGATTTAAGTATTCATGGAAATACAAATATTAGCACTACAAATATTGATAATCTAGCTAAAAACGGAGTAAGTTTTAATCGTTTTTACGTGAGTCCTGTTTGTTCACCAACAAGAGCAGAATTATTAACAGGAAAATATTTTATTAGAAGCGGAGTTAATGGAGTTACAAGAGGTTATGAAAGAATCAATCTCGATCATAAGCTTATCTCAAGTTATTTTAAAGAAAAAAGTTATGAAACAGGACTTTTTGGTAAATGGCACAATGGATCACAGCCACCATACCATCCTAACAATAGAGGGTTTAAAGAATTTTATGGATTTACATCGGGTCACTGGGGAAACTATTTTGATCCAATCATTGAAAAAAATGGTAAACTTACTAGAGGCGAGGGATATATAACAGATGATATTACAAATAAATCAATAAGTTTTATTGAAAACTCTAATTCTCCATTTTTTGCCCTAATTTCATATAATACTCCTCATTCGCCAATGCAAGTGCCGGACTCTTTTTTTGAAAAAAAAGAAGTTAAATTACAAGGCAGATATGCTAAAAATGAAAATATTATAAAAACAAAAACAGCATTAGCTATGGTTGAAAATATTGATTACAATGTAGGAAGAGTTATACATAGTTTGAAGAAGAGTAAAAAATATGAAAATACTATTGTTATTTTTCTGAGTGATAACGGCCCTAACGGAAATCGATGGAATTCAGAAATGAAAGAGAGGAAAGGAAGTACCAATGAAGGTGGAGTTCGTGTCCCATTCTTCATTCAATGGCCTAAAAAAATACCAAAAGGAATAGTTGTAGAACAAATTACTAGCGTAATGGACGTATATCCATCATTGATTGATCTAACAGGCTTTGATCATGAGCTAAATTTTGATGGAAATAGTTTTAAAAAATATTTAACTAATCCAAAATTTAAAGATGATGAACGAAAAATATTTTCTTATTGGAATAGAAGACTTAGTGTAAGAAATAATAATTTTATTTTAGATCACAAAGACAGTCTGTATAATTTAAATAACGATTTATCTCAAACAAAAGCTGTAAATAATAAGTACTATTCGACATATAAAGAATTAAAAAAATCAAAAGAAGTATTAGTGTCCACTGTTTTATCAAAATATAATAATACAATTAACAGAGATTTTACTGTGAATTATGAAAAATCTAAATTTACTCACCTTCCTGCCAGAGATGCTTCATTTAACGGAGATTTAAAAAGAAGCTCGATTCATGCTAATTGTTCATTTATTGAAAACTGGACTAATGATGAAGATTACATTTTTTGGAATATTAATTCATTAAGTTCTGGTGTTAATAAAGTCCATCTTTATTATACTTTGCCTGAAAAGAGTGAAGACACGGAGTTATCTTTAGAATTCATGGATAGAATAATTTATAAAAAAATTCTTAAATCACATGATCCATCTCTTGAAGGCATGGATAATGACAGGATTGAAAGAATAGAATCGTACACTAAAAATTTTAAGAAAATAACTTTTGGTGATTTATATTTTAAAGAAGGTAATTCTGTTTTAAAGTTAAAAACTTCTCAATTTGTTGGAAATAAATCTATTGATTTTAGGTTACTAGTCTTAGAGCGTAAATAGAAAATTACTTAGTATTATTCAGTTCTAAAAGAATAAACTAATGAAAAACTACTATTAATTCCATCACTTGTCTTTATCCTCCAAAAATATATTGCCTCTGCATCAAGGGATAAATCATAATCATTTTCAGAAATGTTAACTTGTTCACTAGGTGGTGATTGCTTACCATCAACTTTATCAACGTATAGTGTGTAGGTTAATTGATCACCATCATCCGGATCCGATCCTTCCCAACTAAAAGTTACTTTTCCTTCACTTGATCTTTGTACTGTTGAACCTGATTTTGGATTTTTCAGATCGGCAGGGAAGGGGGTATAATTTTTAATTCCAGTCCCAGCTAAATAAAACTTCCATGATGGACTTATTCCGTTTTGAGAGCTAGAAGAACTTCTGGATATAACACTCCATATATATGGCTGCCCTTTATCAAGCTCAATTGTTGTATTAATTGTTGAAAGGCCAGTCTTATTTATGACTGAGGCTGTATTAATATTTGTAACCTGTAAATCATATGTGTCAGTATTAGAGGATGCCTCCCAGGAAAAATCTACTGTACTTTTTAAATTGGATACACTTGTACCTGTTTCACAAACTTTACCGTTAGCTGGAGACTTTAATGTAACATTTCCTGGAGCTTTTGCTTGGGGTGTGTCAGAATTATTACCTCCATCATCATTAGAGTCAGATCCACTACAAGAAGTGAAAAAAATTGTTAAAAATAAAAAAAGTAATCTTTTCATTTTCTTATAACTTTAAATGTTTTTCTAACTGTTTTGCTTTCTATAATTACAATGTATTTTCCAACGATTTGATTTGATAAATCGATTTGAGTCTTACGATAATCTTCAGTAATGTTATGATAATCACTATATACCAGATCACCTTTTTCAGTGAAAATAATTACTTTGATTATATCATCTTTACCTCCTACATGTAAGTTAATATTTTTCTCTGTTGGATTTGGATAATAATGAATATCCTCAGAAATAAAAATCTCTTTTTCAATATATCCTTGACATTTAAGATCAGTTTCTACTCGAATTATATTAAGCCCAGCAATAAGATTTGATTCAAAGGTATCATTTGATGTTCTTTGTGTTTTTCCATTTATCGTTACATTATATACATTTGAACCATTCATAATGATTGTTGTTTTTTTCTCATCATTATCAACTTCAATTAGCGCTGTCAAAGCTTTTGGTTCACCAACAACCACTTCAAAACATTGTTCGTAAAGTTCTTGGCCATCAACCTTAAAACATATTTGATATGTACCCTTTGATAAATTAGAAATAGTAGCATTTTTATTTGTTCCTGAAATCCGTAAATTATCTTTACCAGTTATCGATACAGTATAGTCATAGCTTGCGTCTTCAATATTTAGATAAATAACACCATCATTATTACCAATACAAGTTGTGCTGGAGATTTCAACAATGTAGTTATTTATTGGTAGTTCAAAAATAGGGCAGCCATTTGTATCAACTTTAACACCCTCAGCTGTGTTTGGGCAATTGTCGTTTGAGTCACTTATTCCATCTAAATCTGTATCAATATCTCTAAAATTTAACCAATTCATATTGAAACCCCCTTCGATTACTTTTAATCTTAACAAGAAAATTCCTTTCGGAATTTTATTTTCTAAATTAGCAGTAACTGTAGTCCAGTTTTGCCAGCCACCAGTGACTGGAATTTCAACTTCTGGTAGAACTATAAATTCTCGTGATGTATTTTGTTCAACTAAAGCAAGTGCAACTTTTCCACCATCTGACTCAGATGCAACCCTGAAATCAACAGTGTAACTAGATGATGAACTTGTAAAAATTTTATAATCTGAATAATCCCCTTCATGAGTATATCCAATATTTGAACCTCCACCATCATCACTTGTATCTTCAACTCCTAATCCAAACATCCTTAGATAATCTTCAGCTTCAACTTTTCCTGGAATTACAAATCGTGGATCTAAGTCATTTACTATTTCAAGATCAGTAAATGAATTTAAAGTTTTTTGATTTATTGATTTAATAACATTACCTGAATAAGAAACTTTAATTTCATCAGTATATAGAAGGTTATCAGAAAGATTTAATACGATTGTTTTAGATTTAGAGTTATTAAAGTTTATTGAACTTATATTTCTTTCTTCACCATTAACTTTTAAAATAAAATTTTCAAGGCTTGCATCGATTGATGTAGATAATATATCCTGATTTAGGAAAATTTCTAAAGATTTTTCATCTGAAGCAGTTTTTCCACTAATTGAAGTAAATGGTGCAGAAGATATTTCGCCAGTTTTTTCAAAATTTAAACTAATTATATTAACTGGGTTAGAACTATTGAAATGAACCTTTAAAGAATGTTCACCTTCTTCCAAAATTACACCTTCAATATCAGTATTTGTAAATGAAAACCAACCACCAGTAGAATTTGTGGTAAGTATTTTTGATATATTTTGATCGTTCAGAGACAAAAATAATTCGCCACCAGATTGTTCAGATGCATGTCTAACTTTAACCTGATATATGCCTGATGAATTAATTTTAACAGAGTATTTTGCCCATTCGCCTTTTTCAACAAATCCAAGGTGATAGCCATTACTATTGATATTATCTGAGTTATCTTCAATATCCACCCCATCATTTCTGTATTTCCATCCTCTATTCCAGGCTGTAAATGAACCAGATGACTGATGATAAGTTGCTACATCTTTATCATAATAAGCATGATTATTTTTACCTAAATCATAATCAGATAAAAAAATCACACCTGGAATTTGTTGTCTTTTTTTATATGGAATAGTCGCGTCTGTGTGGGGTTGTCTTAAAAGAGCATCTGAAATACCTTTTCTGTAAATACAATTTTCAGATAATGCGTTATCAGCTAAATTCATCATTGCATCATAAGCTTCATCTTCTGAAGGTTTTTCCCCTTCATTTTTCCAATAATTAAGAATTTTTTGATAACCTTCATTAACAATTATTCTGTACGGGCTGTTTACACTTCCTATTTTTTTCATCGCCCACCAGGCCCAGCCAACATTATTGTTTTCAAAAAGGGTTACTGCATCGGTATACCATGTATTAGAATTTTCACCAGATTCACCCATCCAAAGAGGAATATTGTATTGCTCTCTCATTGGAAGAATCCAATCAAGATCATCTTCATTAGTAGAATTCCAGTATTTATGAAAACTATAAACCATGTTGTCATCCCAAGGTGGTCTTAATCCAGTAAAATTATTAGCATAATCATTACCTTCAATAATGATAATATGTTCATCTCCAACTTCTCTAATTGCATTAGTAATCCTTACAAAAAGATCTTTTAAATCCTTTCCGCCAGGTAGATCCCAATTGGTCTCATTTAATAAATCATAACCTCCAATCCATTCATTGTCCTTATATCTTTCTGCAATTTTTTTCCATAAAGCCACTGTTTTACTTTTATTAAGTTCACTTTCCCAAAGAGAAGGTTTGCTAGGGTCATAATCTGAAATATCAGTATTTCTACCTTGTCCACCAGGTGCAGCATGAAGATCAAGGATGACATACATGTTATGTGGTTTCGCCCAGTCAAGAACATTATCAATAATTGTAAAACCTTCTTCAATCCACGTCTGCTCACCAACATTAGGTTCCTCTTGAATTGGTAATGTGAATAAATTGTAGTGTAAAGGAACTCTAATACTATTAAAACCCCATTTAGCTAATGAATCAACATCTCTTTTAGTAAAATGATTATCTCTCCATTTTTTAAAAAACTCTTCGGTTTTTTCAGCTCCCATCAAACTAATTAAATTTGATTTAATTTGATGTTGTGCACCAATGCTTCCATCGGTTTCGTGCATCATATATCCTTCAATTAAAAGCCAGCCACCTGGTGCATATCCTCTTAAAAGGACTTCATTACCATTTTCATCAACAATTTTCTTTCCTTCAGTTTTTAGGTTTTGTGAAAAAGCAAATGAATTAAATAATAATATTAATAATATAAAAATTCTTTTAATCATTAGTTATAGTCCAAAACCAATTTTAAATAATAAATTGTTAGCTAGTGCGTTAGCTCCATCCTCAGTATTTATTGGCCATGGATAAGATAAAGTACCAGTTGATTCATAATCACCAAAAAGAATATCTGAAACACCGTCACCTTCACTGCCTGGAAGCCATATTGCTGCAAATGCGTCCCAATTTTCAATATGATCTGAAATGTTCATAGGTCTACCTGAAATTAATAAAACAAGAACTTTATATCCTTTATTTTTAAGATTTTTAATTGTATTAAGATCTTCATCCATCAAATCTAGATTTTCTTTATCACCAAAAAATTCGGTGTAAGGGTCTTCACCTATAACAACAATAGCTAAATCGCCATCAGAATCTTCTAAATCTAAAGCATTTTCAGAATAAATAATATTTGTTTCTTTAGAAAGAGCATTTTTAATTCCATCTAAAATTGTAGTTCCAATAGTTATATCTCCTTGACCTCCCTGCCAATCAATAGTCCATCCTCCACATTGCATTCCAAGGTTATCAGCTCCTCTTCCAGATACTATGAGTTTATTAACATTTTTTGAAATTGGAATAATATTTTCATTTTTAAGTAATACAACACTTTCTCTTACAGCTTGTCTAGCTATTTTTCTATGATTATCAGAGCCAATAGTATTTAATGAACTATTTTCTACAAGCGGACTTTCAAATAATCCACTTCTCAATTTAACTTTTAAAATACGTTGAACAGCATCATCAATTCTTTCCATACTGATTGAACCTTCTTGAACACTTTCCTTTAACAATCTCATAAACTTCTTGTAAGGTTGAGCCTGACCAGAGACCATAACCATATCAATTCCTGCATTTATTGAAGTGATTATATCAGACTTATAATCACCTGGAATTTCATCAATTCCTTGCCAGTCAGAAATAACAAAACCTTTAAATCCCATTTCAACTTTTAATATATCTGTTAATAGTTCTTTACTACCATGACATTTTACACCATTCCAACTATTATATGATGCCATAACAGTCTGAACATTTGCATCTACAGCAGCTTGATATTTAGGAATTAGTTTTAATTTCAATTCTTCTACGGTCATTTCTGTATTACCTCTATCAACTAAACCTCTCATTCCAGTTCCAAATTCAGTATTCCCATCACCAATAAAGTGCTTTGCACATGCAACAACACTTTTTCCTGAAGATGTTTTTGCATTTTGATATCCCAAAACTGCAGCTTCACCTAACATTTCAACTCTTTTTGGATCACTAGAAAAACCTTCATAAGTTCTTCCCCACCTGTAATCCTCAGGTGATGATAGACATGGTGAAAAAGTCCAGTCAATCCCCGTTGCTGCCACTTCAATAGAAGTAGCCTCTGAAATTTTATATATAAGTTCAGGATTGTTAGTTGCTCCTAAACCAATATTTTGGGGAAAAATAGTAGCTCCATAAACGTTATTGTGACCATGGACAGCATCTATACCATATATTAAAGGAATTTGTAATCTTGATTTTAATGACTCAGATTGATATTTATTATACATATCTAACCATGCTTGTGGTTCATTTATTTCAGGATGAGAACCACCCCCACTTAATAAAGAGCCAATTGAATAAGTTGATATATCAGTAATAGTATCCAGAAATCTTTGATCAATTTGAGTCATCTGACCAATTTTTTCATCAATGTTCATCATTTCAATAATTTCATCAACTTTTTTATTGATTTGGTTTTCTGATAATTTACTATTTGATTGATTATTACAGGAGATATTTATTAAAAATAAACTCCATAAAAAAACTATATACTTTTTCATAAATAAATTTTATTGATAAATTTTTACGTAATCCACTTCCATTACATCTGAACTAAAATCAGATGGGACTGAACCCCCAAATGTTCCACCCATTGCAATATTAATAATGATAAAAAAATCCCAATTGAAGGGTAAAGAGCAGGCATTTCCAACAATGTGAAAAGGTTTGTCATCCACCAAGAAAGTAATTCCTTTTTCTGTCCAAACAACAGAGTATATGTGAAACTCTGTGGAAACATTGTTATAATCATATGTTTCTCCCCCATCACCTCCACCATAATTATCTGGATGATGTACTGTTCCTTGAATTTTGTTTAATCTATTACCAGCATGCTCCATTATATCTATTTCACCACAACTTGGCCAATCAATTTGATCATAGTTAGAGCCTAAAAGCCATAATGCAGGCCAGGTTCCTTTTTTTCCTGGTAATTTTGCTCTAATATCAACTCTTCCATATGTAAAATCAAATTTTGTATTTGTTTTTACTCTTCCTGATGTAAAATTTTTTCCACCATATCCTTCTCTTTTGGCAATGATTTTTAAAACACCATTTTCAACAATTACATTTTCTAATCTATCAGTAGTAGCTTGAAGTTCTTGATTATACCATTGATTTCTCACTTCATAAACCCACTTATCAGCGTTTAATTTACCATTATAATTAAAATCATCCGACCATACTAAATCGGTAAAAATATCTTTTGATGGAGTAGTGGATACTTCTTTATCTGTCAACCAAATATACCACGCTCGATCTTGATTATCAACAGTTCTTACTAATATATTATTTGCATCATAACATTCTATGGTATAGGTGTGTTGACCAACATAAAAGCCAATAAAAGATTTTGAGTCAAAAACAACTTTATTTTCATTATTCTCTTTCTTAACATAAAAAGATCCTTCGTAATCATTCAAATTAAAGTTTTCAATTTCTCCTGCGGAGTTTGCATTTTGTCCTGTATTACCATAAGTAGAAATTAAATGTGATGATTTCCCATAAACATTGCCATTTGTTTTATGAATATATGTTCCATCACTTTTAAAAGAGTATTCATCATCATAAAAGCCTGAGTTGTTTTTTGAAAATGAAGGAGCTTCCCACCAAGTTGTATATCTAAATTGTTTATTCCCATTTCCAAAATGTGCATCATATGCAGCATTAATTTTCCAGGTTTTTTCTGAGCCGCCAGTAATTATTTCTAGAAGATCATCGTCTGAATTTGCCTTAACATAAACCGTTATGCTGTTTGCTTCACTAATATAATCTCCACTTGACGAATATGCTAAAACATTAGTTATGTATGATTTTGTTCCAAATTCTGAGTATGTATATTCGATTGATCCTGAGGATGAATCTACTACATCGCCGGTTCCAAATCTAAAACTATAATTCACTGCATTAGTAGCAGATGCTGTAAATTTTACAGTTCCAGATCCATCTCCGTACGGATTTTGATTATCCGCTCCTTTTATTTCTACGTTAAAAACTAAATTGGTTGGAATAATTTTATCAATTGGATCAGGCATATCTTCATTATCAGTATCATTTTCACTTCCTGAGCAGGATAGAAAAAAAATAAAAATAAAAATGAATTTATACATAAAACATTATCTAAAATAAAGAGTTTGAGAGAAAATCCCCCAAACTCTTCAAAACAAAACACAAGAATTTTATTTAATTATATTCAATAATAGATGTTGTTAATCTTTATTAGTTATTTTCCACCACCATGCATTATTTTCCTCTACAAAATAATTTTTAAGTCTAATTTCTTGCGAATTAGATCTGTCTAAAATCTCAAAACTGTGTGATCCAATATAGAATCCTACATGTCCTAATCCAGTAAAGTTTAGAGTTTCAACCCCACCAGGAGCAGAAATATACCAAGTTCCAGAAATTTTATCAACATCTTCCTGAGTAACAGGATAATTTTCATGTTCATTGTTAGCAACGGAAACTTGACCTCTATCTCCTCCAAAATCTCTTTCTAATGGAATAACCTTTCCAAATAATTCACTATCAGCCCCAGCACTAAAAGTAAAAGTACCATCAGCATGGAATGTATATCTATCGTCATATAATCCAGAACTAGCTTTAGTAAAAGGGTCAGCAGTCCACCAATCAGAATTTGCAGCTTCATTAGGACCCACACCCATGTGACCACCCTCTTCAGCAGCAACTCTCCAAACACCAGTAGTTAATTGAGCAACAAGTTCAGCAGGTGGAGTATAGGTAACTAAAACTTCTACTGTCACAGCAGTACTTGATGTTGTTCCACCCGTTCCAATTGCTATTAATGTTACAGTGTATGTATTTAATCCAAGTTTAGGAAATGTGTAGCTTACGGTACCTTCAGAACTCATAGTTTCCTCACCATTATAAACAAACTTGTAAGTAATGGCGTTATCAGCAGATCCTGAAAAGGTAACATCACCTGAACCATCCCCATTGGGATTATCGCCGTCTTGACCAGAGATGGTAGCAGTAATTTGAATATTTGTTGGTGCAGTAATATCACCGAATGAGTGCTGATCATCTTCCGCGAAACTATCAATTTCACATCCAACAAAACCTAAAACAAGAATTGAAGCAATTAAGAAATTGAAAACATTTTTAAAATTTAATTTTATTTTTTTCATTATAATAATATTAATTTAATTAACCTTTTTTATATCATCAATGTAGTACGTACCAGTATCTTTTTTACCACCATCAATGAAGAATACCAACTTCTTAAAGTCAGCAGTTCCATCCCAAGCTGCACCAGGATTTGGCCATGCTTGAGAACCAACAGTTGAAAAATCAAATGTAAGAGTAGTCCATCCTTGAGCTGAGAAGTTTTGCTTTAGTTCGATATACTCATTGTTACCACTTTGTTCCAATTTCATCATCAATTCGTGAGTATCAGCAGTAGCATTGTGAATTCTAACTGAATATTTATTATCAGCTCCGGAAACTACTTTAATTGGTTCATCTAGAATCAATTCCGCAGTTTCCCAGTCTTGACCCCCATTTATTACTTGCATAACATAATTTGAAGAATCAGTAGGATCAACAAATGGTAAGCTAGTTGATGCACCACCAACACCATTAAATGGAATCTTTGAGCTAAAGTCGATTGGAAGACTTACTTTGTTTCTTGTTATGATATTGTCAAGATAATACGTTCCAGTATCTTTCTTTCCACCATCAATAAAAAACACTAGTTTTTTAAAGTCAGCATTACCATCCCAAGCTGCACCAGGATTTGGCCAAGCTTGTGCAGTTACTGTAGAGAAATCAAAAGTAACTGTATTCCATCCTTCTTTTGAAAAGCTTGCTTTTAGTTCAATGTATTCATTGTCACCACTTTGTTCTAATTTCATCATTAATTCATGAGTGTCAGAGTTAGGTGAGTGAATATCAACAGAGAAGAAGTTTTGTTGACCACTTCTAATTTGAATAGGCGTAGTCATCATAAGCTCTGCAGTTTCCCAATCATTACCACCATTTACTACTTTACCAACGCCATTTGAAGAGTTGGTCGGATCTGTAGACATTTCGAATGTAGCACCACCAACTCCTTTGAAATTAACATTTTCCTCAAAATTAATTGGGATAGAAGCAGGGAAACTTGATCCTGTTCCTTTAACAATGTCATCAATATGATAAGTTCCAGTGTCTTTTTTTCCACCGTCAATAAAAAATACTAGTTTTTTAAAATCAGCAGTTCCATCCCATGCTGCTCCAGGATTTGGCCATGCTTGTGCAGTTATTGTAGACAAATCAAAAGTTAATACATTCCAACCTTTAGTGGAGAAATTTTGCTTAATTTCAATATATTCATTATTACCGCTTTGTTCTAACTTCATCATTAGCTCATGAGAATCAGCAGTTGGATTATAAATTCTTACCGAGTAGTTATTGTCACCACCTGAAACAACTTTGATAGGTTCATCAAGAGTTAATTCAGCAGTTTCCCAGTCATTTCCACCATTAGTGATTTTACCAGTTTTGTTTGAAGAATCTTCAGGGTCTGTTGAAAGCTCAAATGATGCGCCTCCAACTCCTTTGAAAGGTTCTTCTTTATCAAAGTTAACAGGTAATCCAACAGGATTATTTTTCCAAAAATAAATATTATCTAAGAAAACGTCTGCTTTGGCCCATTGATCAACTCCTTCAAATTTAAATTGAAATAAATCTCCTAGAGTAATTCCTTGACTGGTCCATTCAGTTAAGGGAATGTCAAGACTTGTCCATGAATCTTTCGTTAATTCTTTAGAAACAGCAACTTCTCTTGGATTCGCATTATCTGGCTTTCTAATTAAAAAAGTTTTCAGTTGATTAAGATCTGCTGTCCAAGCATCAATATGAAGAAACTCCATACTTGTAATATCTGTTTGATCATATTCGACCCCTTGATAACTTAATTTTGAATAATGTGTGATTTTATCACCATTTAGATCAAGTACATTATATCCACTACCTTGACCACTTTGACCCCAATTAGGATTCATATTAACATTTGAAACATTAGTATATGCATCACTAAATACAGAGATAACAGTACTTGAAGCTCTGTCCGGGGGAGCAGGAGCAGACACTGTTGGAGCGAGGATTGCAGTTACTTCAAAATCCATAGTCCATTCAGTAGTTGCAATAGCAGCACCTCTCGCAACAACTTTGACAGCATAAGTACCTGGCTCTTTATAAATAAAAGAAGCCGTCTCACCTATATTGGCAGTAACTTTTTCTGCGCCATCTTCACCAGAAATAAAATCAAATACAGTAGCATAATCAGCAGTTGCTGTAACATTAACTTGTTTTGATTTATTGGTGTCGTTTTCAATTGAAACTTGTAAATTTTCAGGTGCTTTAAATGACACAACTAAGGAAACATCAGCTGTAGTAGTTAAATTATTTAAACCTTTAGCTGTTACTTTTAATGTATAACTACCTTCTTTAAAGGTGTGTTGAATACTTCCACCAGTTTTAATTTCAGGAGAAATATCAGAACCATCACCATAGTCAATCGTAAAACTAATAGCCTGTTCAGCAGTAGGAGTAATTGTAACATTTCCAGTGTTATCCTGTGTAATATCAAATGCTGCAGCTACATTGCTTGGTGGTAAAATATTTCTAGCGAATTCATTATTGTCACTAAAATCCTCATCACATCCAAACATTAGGAACATGATGAATATTGAACCAAATATTTTATATATATTTTTCATATTTACTTTTTTAATTTAATAACCTGGATTTTGAGTTAAACCAGAAATATCAATTTCTGTTTGTGGGATTGGAAAAACCTCATGTTGTCCAGAGATAAATCCAGAAATTTCATTTGCTGCTTGTCCTGTCCTAACAAGGTCAAAAAACCTATGCCCTTCACCAGCAAACTCTAATCTTCTTTCATCCCAAATTGCTTGAGTCAGAGTTGATCCAGTTGCAGATAAAGATGAAACACCAGCTCTATTTCTTACTTCATTAAGATATGTTTGTGCTTTTGAATCACTTATTCCACCTCTATTGTTAGCTTCTGCAGCCATCAACAATACATCAGCATATCTGATATATCTATAATTATTTTCATAGTTAAGTTCAGCTGTATTTTTAGAATAACCTGATCTCGGTATGTATTTATTATTAAAATATCCTGTATGTTCATAACCTTCACTGTACTGTGCAGAATTTGCATCTGCCCATGCTGCGATGTCAAGCACTGAAGCATTCTTTCTTTTATCACCTGAATCAAAAGCATCAACTAAATCTTTTGTTGGCACATTAAAACTCCATCCTGATGCGTAAACTGGTCCACTATAACCTCTAATTCCATGGTGAATTACACCAAAATTACCTTCTGTACCCTGAGGCATCCATCCCCAGTTCCATCCATTAGATTCTTTTGAATGTTGAATTTCAAAAACAGATTCTGGACCATTTTCCCCCTCAACCAAAAAGACACTTGATGGATCATTCGGGAGAGTATATAAACCTACTAAAGGTTCAAGAATATTAGCAGCGTCTGAAAACTTATCTTGGTACAAATAAACTTTACCAAGAAGAGCGTGAGCAGTAAATGATGTTGCTCTACCATCTGAACTTTTTTTAGCTTGAAGACCACTAACAGCACTTAATAAGTCTGATTCAATTACAGAATAAACTTCTGATTTTGAAACTCTAGATAATGTACCAGAATCCCCTGCTGTTAATCTTCCAGCAGTAAATAATGGAACATCACCATAAATTTTAACTAATTCAAAATAAAAAAATGCTCTTAAAAAATGTACTTCAGCATACAGTTCATCTTTTCTAGGAAAATCAATTTTATCTTTGTTTTCAATCATGTAGTTAGCGCGATTTACTCCCTCATACATATATTGCCAAATTCTAGACAATTGATCATTTACAGGATCATGAATCATATCATCAATCTTTTGTAGACCAATTACATCACTAGCACTTTCACCTCCGCATAAAGAGTTATCAGAAGCAATTTCACCAATCATGAAATTATAAAGTGTCCATTGCAAAACATCATAAACACCAACTAAAGCAGCTTCATAGTCTTCTGCTGATTTAAAATAATCATCAGCAACAATTTGATAACCTTCAGATGCTTCATAATCCACATATTCATCACAACTATAAACAAATAATATTAGTGATATGGATATTAAAAATTTATTAATTATTTTTTTCATTTTTTTATTATTAAAATTTAACATTTAATCCAACTAAAACAGTTCTTGGACTTGGATAGTTTCCTCTATCAATACCTGTATCTAAAACACCTGAAGACATTTCTGGATCATATCCAGTATAATCTGTAAATGTCATTAAGTTTTTCCCTTGTAAGTAAATCCTTACTCCGTCAAGAGCTTTCGAGTTAGATACATTAAAATTATAACCTAATTGTACATTTTTAATTTTAAAATAAGATCCATCCTCAACATATCTTGTAGATGGTCTAACATTGTTGTTTGAATCAACAAAAGTAGCTCTCGGTTCAAAATTGCTTGTTCCTTCACCAGTCCACCTTGAAAGAATACTAACAGGCTTATTTGTGTAATTTAAATTTCTTTCAAAACCTCTGAAAATATCATTTCCAAATGTTCCATAAGTCGTAATACTTAAATCAAAATCATAAACTTTAAAATTTAAGTTCCATCCTATATTAAAATCAGCAAATGGATCACCAATTTTAGTTCTATCATCCGCATTCACAACTCCATCGCCATTTGTATCTACAAATCTAATATCTCCAGGCTGGGCGTT
Source organism: uncultured Bacteroidota bacterium (assembly GCA_902522775.1). GTDB lineage: Bacteria > Bacteroidota > Bacteroidia > Flavobacteriales > Flavobacteriaceae > Eutrophosalina. The sequence continues at coordinate 225,031 of CABYWQ010000001.1, forward strand.
TGGCTGTGTTGCATGATTGTTAACTTCAGATTGATTTTGAAAGATTCCATCAGCTTCATATCCCCAAAAAATTCCTGGAGATTCACCTTCTTGAAATCTTACCAAATTGTTGTAAGGGATTCCATAACCAGCTCCCCAAATGTATTTATCACCGTTCGAAATTTCTTTTACTAAATTATCTGAAGTTGTAAAGCTTACGTTTGTACTAAATGAAATGTCTTTTGTTGAATCACTATTGTATCCAAGGTTAATATCAACACCACTAGTCTCTGTTTTACCAATATTTGCCGAAGGGTAATTAGGTGTTCCTAAATATAGGGAAAGGGTAGGGTTAAATAAAAGATCATCAACTGTCTTCTGAAAATAGTCTACAGTCAAAGAAACTTTTGAATCAAACATTCTTAAATCAAATCCAACATTTGCTTGAACTTGATTTTCCCATGAAACATCCAAGTTTGGAATTCCATCTAGTGCTGAACCAGTTACAATATTACCCCCAAAAGTATATTTTGGGAAAGTCGTGATAGTTCCAAACTGAGAACTTGCATTGTCATTACCAACTGTACCATAACTTGCTCTAATTTTTAAAAAATTAATAGCTTCTGAATTGAAAAAATCCTCATTTGAAGCAACCCAACCTAAAGATGCTGATGGAAAGATTCCAAACTTATTATTTTCACCAAAACTTGTAGACCCATCTCTTCTAACGGTAATTGAGGCTAAATATTTTTCATTAAAATCATACTCAGCACGAGCTATTAATGATACACTTCTACCAACATATTGCCAAGAGCCAGTGCTCTCTTCGTCTTGGGGTCCAGTTGCAGAACTTAGGTCAGCATAAGTCCATGAATTGAAAGGAACTCCAACTTTTGAACCCGAAACATTGTTACCAGTATTTTTTCCAATCTGAAATCCAGCAAAAACACTCAAATTGTGGTCGTCAATTGAAAAATTATAACTAGCATTAATGTCATATGTATAATTAAAATATGTTGTTTTACTTTCATTTACACTATTCCATGTTTGAGTTACATTGCCATCAGCATCTGTTGATGAAATTGGTGTTAAATCAGCATTTGCATTAGTAGCGTTATGTCCTATTCCATAAAATTGATAAGGACTAAAGCCTTTTGATGTAATATTAACATAAGTATAACCAAGTCTTGATGTAATTTTTAAATCATCAATTAAATCATATTGAAGCTCGAACTTACCTGATATTGAATTTGTATTTCCAGATCCATATGAATTCGATATTTGAGCCATTGGATTTTTAATTTCTTGAGTAATAGTGTTACTAATTGCGTATGAACCGTCATCCGCATAAACAGGTGTTGTAGGTGACATATTTAAAGCATTAAATATAATATCCCCTAAACCACTATCTTTAATATTAGTATATCTGTTACTAATTTTCATATTTAATTTACTTGATAAATCAGTATCTAAATTTGCTCTAAATGTTGATCTATCAAAAAATTGTTTGTCAGCTCCATAAAGAATTCCTTCTTGCTCTGTAAATCCAGCAGACAAAAAGTAAGAAGAATTATTAGTTCCACCTGAAACTGAAATGTTATTTGTTATGATAGGAGCATCAATTCTAAATATTTCTTTTTGCCAATCTGTTCCATAACCAAGATTTGATAAATCTGAATATATTAAACCACCGCCTGAAGTTAGGCTCATTTCATTAAGTATTGCAGCGTATTCAGAAGCATTAAGAACTCCAATTGTTTTCTCTGGTGATTGTTGACCATATGAAGAATTAAATGTGAATTTAGCTTCTTGGTTTCTAGAACCATTCTTAGTAGTTATAACAATAACACCATTACCCCCTTTAACACCATACAATGCTGTAGTTGAAGCATCTTTAAGAACAGAAATGCTTTCAATGTCAGAGGGTTCTAAAGAATTCATGTCATCAAGACTTTGATTAATGCCATCTACAATAACTAAAGGATCATTTCCAGTGTAGGATGTAACTCCTCTAATAATTACTGTTGGTTTTGACCCTGGAGATCCGTTAGAAAACATATTAACACCAGGGAGACCTTGAAGAGCATCTTCCATTCTAACTGGTTTTAATCTCTCAACATCTTCTTCACCGACAGTCGAGACTGAACCTGAAATATTGGATGCTTTTTGAGTAACATAGCCAAGAACTACCACTTCATCCAAAGCCTCAAAATCTGCAGAAAGCGAAATTGAAACATTAAAAGAGTCAGTAACATTAAATTCAAATGTCTTGTAGCCTAAATAGGAAAATACCAGGACATCACCTGATTCAATATTATCTAAAGAAAAATTACCGTTGAAGTCTGTATTAGTTCCATTGGTTGTGTTTTTTAATATGACATTAACACCAGGCAAGGCATCATTATTATCCGAGTCTGTTACAGATCCAGTTATGGTGCCTGACTGAGCAGTCATAGAAAAAAATCCTAATATCAATAGGAAATTTAATAATTGACGTTTCATAAATTATATTTTTTGGAATCGTAAACTTAATGTTTATTTCATTTCAAAAAATATAAAAAAACTATACAAATTATTATTTTCACAATAATTTATATCTTTTTTTGATTATTATTTAAAAAACAGAGTACAATTTTTATATAAACTCATTTAAAGGTAAATAAAATAAGAATTTGATCAGTTATTTGTTCTTATATGTTGAGTTAATGTTGTGGTGATTAATTTTATTATTTTACTTTTAAATTGACAATATATATTCTGTAAGACCCTCATTATGAGATAGCTGTATTTTTTTTCTAAGTCTATATCTTTTTATTTCAACACTTCTTAATGATATATTAAGTAAAGGAGCTATATCCTTAGAGGATAGGTTTAATCTCAGATATGCACATAGTTTTAAATCATTTTTAGTTAAGCTTTCGTGCAAGGATTTGATCTTTTTAAGAAACTCTCTATCAGCATTATTAAATGCTTCTTCAAAAAACCTCCAATCATCCTCATTGTTTAAATTACTATCAATTGTTTTAATTACCTTTTTAATCTGCTTATCGTCTTTGGTCTTCTTTAATTCATTTTTTATCATATTTAAAAATTGATTCTTTTTTATCATGCTCATTGTAGATACAGCTAGTTCTCTGTTTTTATTTTCAATATCCTGTTGTAATTTTTCATTTTCTAAAGTCGCAATACTCTCTTTTCTTTCGATTTCTTTTATTTTTAATTTTTCTCTGTTAATTTTTTCAATTCTCTTTTCTTTCCATATATAATACCTTCTTGTATATCTATTAGTTAAAAAAACCATTAACCCAGCAATCAAACTATAATTTATGTACATAAAATTTGATAAATACCAAGGCCTTGAAATTCTAAACGAAATTTGCTTTTTTTCGGGATTTATCATACTTCCATTTTTTGTTCTTACTTCAAAAGTATATTTACCATAAAGTAAATTATTGTAAGAAATGGATGGCTTTTCTGTCCAATTACTCCAATTATCATTATATCCAATTAATCTGTGTTGGAATTCATTTCTTTCAAATAACTGATAATTAGTTACACCAAAATTAAAAGAAATATTATTCTCTTTATATTTTAAAATAAAATCACTTTTATTATCAATTAAATATGGATTAGAATCAACAGAGTTTACTACAATTTTATCTATTGTAAAATTTTTATTAGAAAGTTTGTATTTATTTAAATCTAATGAGATATAGCCGTTTGTTGTACCAATTATATTAATTTCATTTTCTGTAGAAGAAATATTTTCAAAAACAGTTCTCTTAAATTTGTCTGGTATCAAAACTGATTTTAATATTACCTCATTATTAACATCATCGTTAAATGCATAGTATATTTTATCTTTTGAAAAAATCCAAAGTTTATTGTTATCTGTTCTAATCAGTCCAATAGGATTAGCAGCAATAGTTAATAAACTATCCTCAACAAATGAATCTTTAGATTCATTATAATAATATATCGCATTTTTATTTTTATAATATATTTTTTGATTGAATTTGGACAAACCTGGATTTCCATCTATTGATAATGAATCTATTTCAACTGATTCAAAATTTTCATAATTTGAATCCATAGTTAATTTATACACACCCCTGAAGCCATGAACAACTATGATCTTATTATTTTCTGTTAATTCAAAAAATCTAGAAGAAATATCAAATCCAGAAATATTATTCTTTTTCTCCCATTTATTATTCTTCTTTTGTAAAACATTAATACCATAATAATTTCCCTCAAAAATTAAATCTTTTGATTTAGATTTTCTAAAAGTCCATGACCCTTGGGTACCTTTTATTTTTTTAACATTACCATTATTCAAAATATAAGTTCCGTTATTATGCCCACAAAAAAGTTCACCATCTATAATCTCTAATGTCCAAACTTGTCCTGCCATTCCTTCCATTAAAGTAAAATCACTTACTGGTGAGTCATTTTTGTAGTATAATCCTTGATTTGTGCCTATATAGATATTGTTATTAAATTTTTTGAATGCATAAACAGTACCAATTTTTCCCTCGTAATCATCATATATTTTAAATGCTGAATTGTAGTTTACTACTGAAATACCATTATCTAAACCTAACCATAAGTTTTTATTAACATCTTCGAAAATTGACAAAACTGTATTATTAATGATAGAATTTTTCTTATCTAATACCTCCATCAGTTTACCGTTTTTATCTAATTTTAATAATCCTTTTTTGATTGTACCAATTGAAAATGTACCATCTGAGTTATTAATAGCTGAGTAAACTGTCAATTCATCCGTTTCATTGATATATGAATCCCATTTTGAAACTTTATTTTTATCGGATAATTCAAAAAATCCAGAATATTCAGTTAAAGCTAACAATCGATTGTTGGATTCAAATAGATTTATAATATTTTCCTTTGAAAAAATAATATTAGTATTAAATGGTTCATAGGTACCTTTTTCAATTTTATATATTCCTCTATTTACTATGGAGAAATATAAATTATCATTTATAACAAACGATTTCCATACACCTCCTTCGGGCTTAATAGTATTTATTTCTTTTGAATTTGGATCATAAAAAATTAATCTGGAGAAAGATTGAAAAACAATCCAATTTTTAAATTTTAAAATATTCCAAAACTCTTCATCATAATCTGAGAACTTAAAATTATATTCATCTGGAATTGAAGTGTAAGAATACGAACCATTTTTACTTTTATTCCAAAAACCAAAGTCATTACTTTGTCCAGTATATACTATACTATCAATATATTTTACAGATCGAATTATAGTGTTTCTAGGTGTTTTAAAAAGAGACCATTCATTACCATTAAACTTTAATAACCCATCATTATTTGCAAAAAATAAATTTTTATCATCGCTTTGTGAAATCATCCAGTTTTGTCCATTAGCATTATATTCATCCATGTCGAACGATTGTATAGGTGACAGTTCTTGTGAAAACACATCAAGAAACATTACTAATAATAATAAATATTTGTACATAAAATATTGTAAATGAGTTATTTATATAAAAAAAATATTACTAACTGAAAGCAAAAATATAATAAATTTTGTATAGTTAAGTAATTTTGATGTAAAGTAGTATTATGTACTTCAAATCTATTGTAGTGGCGATGTAAATTTTAACGAATTTTAGTCGGGGTGGCAGGACGATTTGCTACTCCCATGATCTTTCCAAAAACCTTCACTAACAGAGTATTATAAAGAATTTTAAATTATGTAATTTGTTTTTTTAGTAAAAATGGGGTACAATGTTACCCCAAAATTAATTTGACAGATTGTTATATTTCTGTTTTATTAGAAACATTAAGTAATCTACATCAGAGTTTTTAGTCATTGGAATTCTATAAATAAATCCTTTTCCACCAGATTTCCATTCCCACGAACCCTCTTTCGAAATACCTTTAGGATCGTCTATATGAAAAAACTTTTTAGACTTTTTACCATCTGAGTTCTGAATACCTCTACGAAGATCTATTCGAATGTTATTTTTTCTGAAATTAAAATAAGAAATAGTTTTTCCATTGTATATAAGACTTATATAGTTGTTTTTTGGAACAATTTCAACATCATTCAATGATAATAATTTTTCTTTAAGTTCAAACCACAATTCACTTAACTCATCACTGGTTTTAGATATGTGTTCATCTTCTGTAACAACTTTTACTTCCTTAGATACTTTTGATATTACAGAGTTTGAATTATTTGGATTTAAAGTATCTATACTTTCCTTTGAACTTGAGTGATGTTGATTTAAAACAATAGTATCATTTGAATATCTTTTTATTTCCCATAACTCAAATGGTAAACCCTTAAAATTTACACTATCCTTTTGATATGAATTAAATGAGGGAGAAACAAAAATTATTTTTGATTGTGACCATTCAACATCTTCCATTTTGAGTACTTTATTAAAATGTTGAGATAGTATTAATAAAAATTCGGATTTATTGTTAAGAAGAAGTTGAAGATAAGTGTAACCCTGGTCTATAACTGAATAACTACTCCCTTTTTTATATTCAATTATTACAAAGGAATTTGATTCTTCATCAAAACAAAGAGTGTCAATTCTATATTTGTTTACAGTTAATTCGGATTGAATAAATAAGAGGTCAAATATTGATTCAGTGTTTTTCTCAACTAAACTTTGAATTTCCTTTTCCAATTTGAAAGGTATTTGTTCTACCTCATTTACTTTATGATTCTTAAGATTATACAACTTCATACTAACATAAAAAATCTAGATTCATAAATTTATGAAAATATATTAGTTCTTAAACATGGGGGTACAATGTTACCCAAATAAAAAAACCAATTAATTGATTTTCAACTAATTGGTCTTAAATTATGTCGGGGTGGCAGGATTCGAACCTGCGACCTCCGCGTCCCAAACGCGGCGCGATAACCGGGCTACGCTACACCCCGAAAAACGGCAGCAAATATATGACTCTTTCTGTTAACAACAAATAAATAGATAATTGTTAATAACCTAAAATTAATTGGTTTAAAAAAAACCACATAAAAATGTTTTTTATATTATTTTTGGTCGATGTCAATTGAAAAATTAAAGACAATAATTATAGGTTCTGGTCCAGCTGGTTATACAGCTGCTATTTATGCTTCAAGAGCTGATTTAAAACCCGTTCTCTACACTGGTATGGAACCTGGAGGCCAACTTACAACTACAACAGATGTTGATAATTTTCCAGGCTATCCGAATGGAATTGATGGTCCTAAAATGATGTTAGAATTGAAAGAACAAGCTGAAAGATTTGGTACTGATGTAAGGATAGGTGAAGTTACTAATGTGAAATTAAGTTCTAAGATTAATGATTTTCATGAAATTATAATAAATAATGAGACTAAAATTCATGCAAAAACAGTTATAATTTCAACTGGAGCAAGCGCTAAATACTTAGGTATTGAAAGTGAACAAAGATTAATAGGTGGCGGAGTTTCAGCTTGTGCAGTTTGTGACGGATTTTTTTATAAAGGACAAGAGGTTGCAATTGTTGGTGGAGGCGATACAGCTGCTGAAGAGGCTACATATTTGTCAAATATTTGTTCAAAAGTAACAATGCTAGTCAGGAGAGATGTAATGAGAGCATCTAAAGCCATGCAACATCGTGTCAATTCTAGGAAAAATATTGTTGTTAGATATAATACTGAAGTTGTGGAAGTTATTGGTCAAAGTGTTGTAGAAGGTTTGAAATTAATTAATAATAAAACAAATTTAACTGATACCATTCCAATTACAGGATTTTTTGTTGCTATTGGCCATAAACCAAATACCGATATATTTAAGAGTCAACTTGAAATGGATGATACTGGATATATTATTACAGATGGAAAGACAACAAAAACAAATTTACCAGGTGTTTTTGCATCAGGTGATGTTCAAGACAAAGAATACCGACAGGCAATAACTGCTGCTGGAACAGGATGTATGGCAGCACTAGACGCTGAAAGATATCTAGCTTCATTAGATAGTTAATGTTCTCTATAAATTATTTCCTTTTTTTTAAACTACCCTCAGCTTATTGGTCAGGAGTCAGAGTTAAGTCTATTGATAATAATGAATGTGTTGTTAGCGTAAAACTTAACTGGTTTAATAAAAATCCATTTAAATCTATATTTTGGGCAGTACAAGGAATGGCTGCTGAATTATCAACAGGTATGTTAGTTTCAAAACAAATTAATGATAGAAAAATTAATGTTTCAATGTTAGTAATCTCAAGTTCATCGAATTTTTATAAAAAAGCAGTTGGCAGGATTAAATTTAATTGTATTCAAGGCAATGAATTAAAAAATATTTTTGATAAACTTGATGAAAAGAATCCCACCAATAAGATCACAATGTTTTCAAGAGGAATTGATGAAGTAGGGGATGTAGTATCAGATTTTAAATTTGAGTGGAGTTTCAAAAGGAAATTTTAACTTTTTTTTAAATATTTTTAATCACAAAATATATAATTTTGAAAAATGCCTAGAAGAGTTTTTGAGTATACAAAAAGTGTATTAATTAAGGTCAGTTTCAGTGTTTCTTTATTCAAAAAAGAACTTAAAAAAGCTTCAAAGGTGCTTTTACCGCATGAATATAATGAATTGAGATTATGGGTAGAGAATTATATAACTAAACACCCGCATTTGATCGGTGTTATCTAATCAATTATATAAACTTTCATTTTAATATTTTCCATTGGCCATTCTCTTTTATCAGTCTCTGAATTGCTAATTCTATCAACCACACTTAAACCATTGATCACTTCTCCGAAAACCGTATAATTTTTATCAAGATGATATGCGCCATTTTTACTTTGAACAATAAAAAACTCATATGGTGATGCTAATTTATAAGGGTTATCAATGTTGCTGCTTGGCATAGAAATAACACCTCTGTGATGCTTAAAACCTTTATTAGTGTCCGGGGGCAAGAGATATCTGCCTATATTTCTTCTTCTTTTTGAAATTTCATATGAGTCTGAGTTCCCACCTTGAATAATAAAATCTTTGACAACTCTGTGGAAAAAAGTTCCATCAAAATATTTCTTTTTTGTTAAATAAATAAAATTAGATCTGTGGTATGGTGTTTCATCAAACAGCCTGACATCAATGTTTCCAAATTTGGTCTCGATTCTTATTTTATTTTCTTTATTAACTTTAGCATATTCATAAAAAAAGGGAATAGCATTCTTATCATCTAAAACAAAAATTTTATTTTCTTTTTTTTGGATTGGTTTTACACTATTTTTTTCAGTAATATTAATTTCTTGGTTTTTATTTATTTTTTTGTTGTCACATGAAAAGAATATGCAAACCAAAGTAAAAACAAATATTTTTTGAAATAAGACCATATTTAAAATCATTTTAAATTTAAAAATAAAATTTTAGCTGAGTTGCTACATACTATTATTAAGCTCCAATTATAATTTTAAATGATCTCATGTGGTTATATAAAATGATAAATAATAATATCTTTGCTGCGAATTTATTAAGAGTGTCTCTGTTTAAAAAAAATCCTTTCGGACATAATCTATATATTAAAAAATGGTTAATAAGAATTTTTGGGTGGTTGACACACAGAAGATTCAAAGGATTTAACCAGTTAAAAATTGAAGGTTCAAAAATTTTAAATAATTTACCTCAAAATAAAGTTTTATTTGTTTCTAATCATCAAACTTATTTTGCTGACGTCGTGGCAATGCTTCATGTTTTTAATGCTAGCTTAAGCGGAAGAGACGATTCAATTAAAAATGTAGGATATCTTTGGAATCCAAAATTAAATATCTATTACATTGCTGCTCGCGAAACCATGAAATCGAGTATTCTTGCAAAAGTTTTGGCTTACGCTGGTTCAATTTCAATTCAAAGAACATGGAGAGAAAAAGGTAAAGAGATTAGCAGACAGGTTAAATTTAGTGATGTATCAAATATTGGAACTGCATTAGATGATGGATGGGTAATTACCTTCCCACAAGGAACTACAACACCATTTAAACCAATAAGAAGAGGAACCGCTCATATTATCAAAACATTTAAGCCTATTGTAGTTCCTATAGTTATAGATGGCTTTAGGAGATCATTTGACAAAAAGGGTATTAGAATTAAGAAGAAGGATATTCTGCAATCAATGGAAATTAAACAACCACTAGAAATTGATTACGAAAACGAGTCATTTGAATCAATTATTGAGAAAATTGAATATGGAATTGAACAACATTTTTCATTTTTAAAAGTAATTTCAAAAGAAGAGCTAGATGATTACGAAAAAAACAATTACAGGAGAAAGTTTTAGTTATTTATACTTAAAAATTAATTATCATTCAAGAATTATAGTCCTTGATGAAGGGTTAAACTTAGTTTGAATTAGTTGATTTTCTTTATTTAATAATTCTAATTTGATGTTTGTTTCACCCTTTGGAAGTCCTGAAATAACGTATGGTGACCATTCATAAATATAAAATTCAGAATCATTTATTGTTACTCTCACACTATTCCCATTTTTAGAAATCTCAGTATTGACAAGATAAAAGTCCAGCAATATTTTTTCTGTATCAACATTTTTATATGTACCCTTTGGTCTACTGTAAAACAAGAACTCATTATTTAAATCAATATTATTATTACCAGTTTGTGTTAAAATAAAAGCATTTTTATTTTTTACAGATTCGTGATATGATCTGGAAAGAAAAGCTAAAATAACATTCGACTCATTTTTTAGAATTTTAGAGAATTCATTATCATAATGAGCAGAATATGGACCATTATTTACAATTAAATGGATATGTTGTCCTAAATTAGAATTTGCTAATTTATAATCAGTAATTATCTCAGTTTGATCTCCAAGGTTATAATTTTCAGACTCAAATAAGAAAAAATGTTCATTATTTTCAATTTTTATTTCCTGGAGCGAAAGACTTGCGTTTTCAAAAGATGGGGAGTTTTCTAATTTTGTTATTGTTACCTTATTATCATTTGTACATGATGATATTAAAAGGTAAACAAAAAATAAATTGATAAATTTTTTAAAAGACTTTAACATTTATAGACTAATTTTATAATTAACGATGTTTAAATTTAATAAAATATACTTCATTTTTTTATATTTTCCTTTTATTAATTCTTGTGGTTTATTAAAAGAAGATAATGGAAATATAAATTACAGAACTATTGATTTTAATAATTATACTCCACCAAAAAGTCCATCATATGATTCAGTTGATGACTGGCTAGTTCATCCCGATAAAAATCAAAATGAATACTCATTTTTAGAAAAAAATAATAATCTACTGAAGGCAGATGTTTTTTTTGTTGTTCCAACATTATTTGCAGATAAAAAAAATATCGCTTGGAATTCGGATGTATATGATACCAAATTTTCACAAATTTTAATTGAATCATCGATAAAATATCAAGCAACAGCGTGGATGGATGCTGGTAACTTATATTCCCCTAATTACAGACAAGCTCATTTTAGAGTTTTTGATGAAAGGTTTAGGGAAAATGGAGGTAAAAAAGCATATGATTTAGCATATCAAGATATAAAGAGATCATTTGAAGTTTATTTAAAAAAATATAACAATGGAAAACCTATAATAATCGCAGGTCATAGTCAGGGTTCTGCTCATCTTGTTACATTATTGAAAGAATTTTTTGATGGAAAAAATCTCAAGAAAAAATTAATAGCAGCGTATTTACCTGGAACAATAATTACAGAAAGTGATTTTTTTGATTTAGAATTAATGAGTTCTGAAGATGAGACTGGAGGATATCTTACTTGGAATACTTTTAAGGTTTTAAAAAATGAAGAAAAATATAATTTAACAATTGAAAGAATGTATCTAAATAATGCACAGGTTTCAAATCCAATAACATGGAATGAATATATAAGCAAAGATATTAATGATCATAAAGGATTTCTATGGCTTAATCAAAAAGTTTTTTCGAACGCTGTAATTATTGAATCTATTGATGAAGCAGTTAATATTAAAACACCTAAGATGGGCTTTCCTAAATCAATCTTAGTTTCATTTTTAAAAGACTATCACAAAGGGGATATTAATCTTTTTTGGGAAGATATTAGATTAAACTCTATTAAAAGAGTTCAGAGTTATTTTAAAAATTTACAGAATTGAATTTCCGTATTCCCATCCCTCTCTCATATATCCCTTTATATATGCATCAACCTCAGGGTTATTAGTGATTTTCATATTCTTCGAATCGTATAAAATTTTAGCATCAAATCTTTGAGACAAAGTACCTATTAATGCCATCTCAGTGAGATCTGCAGCATAATTAAAATTTGATTCGGGTAAATAATCATTTTTAATCGCATGAATCCATTCTTGTACTGGAGTTTCATCTCCCCATTTTAATCTAGGAATTGACTGTTCTGGCATATTTTCTTGAAATTCCATCCAATCTTTTTCCGAAATTAATAACTCAGGGTTGTTAGGTCTTCCACTTGTATAAAGTGAGTTTTTGGATCCAATCATAACCATACCTCCCCATGTTGTTAATTCTTTACCCCACACTTCAAACTCTTTAGAAGGCCATGAAGGATCACTAGATGGGTCGATTCCCTCATGCCACTTCATAATTACTTCACCTCTTTTTTCATTTTTAGGAAATTTATATGTAACAATTGATTTTTCAGAAACGAAATGATGTTTATTAAATCGGTTATGTACGTAAGAATCAACTTCACTTGGCATGCCTAAATCAAGCGCCCAAAAAGGACCATCTAAAGTGTGACACGACCAATCGCCCAGTTTTCCTCCACCAAAATCAAAAAAGCCTCTCCAAGATCTAGGTGCAAAAATAGGGTTATAATCTCTGCTTTTTCTTGGTCCTAGCCACAGATCCCAATTTAAATGAGAAGGAATTTCGTTCTTTGCAGGAGGAAAATTTTCAGGCATATCAAAATAATGGCCTTTACCAAAATTATAACCACCAATCCATGCATGAATTTCTTTAACTTCACCAAGTACACCTGCTTCATACCATTCTTTAATCTGACGAATACCATTAGTCGTATGCCCTTGATTACCCATTTGAGAAACTATATTATAATAATTAGCAGCTTTTTTCAATGTTCTACATTCCCATACATTATTAGCTAATGGTTTCTCAATGTAAACATGTTTTCCAAGTTCCATAGCTATCATCGCTGGCGCAAAATGTGTGTGATCTGGTGTGCTTATAATTACAGCATCAATTTCTTTATGCATTTCATCAAACATAACTCTAAAGTCTGTGAATTTTTTAACTTCAGGATTAGCCTCTTTAATTAGCCCATAACCTTTATTTGCAGTCATATCATCAACATCACACATAGCTACCAAATTTTCAGTCTCAAGAGCTGGATTCCAGTTTGCTCTTCCACGACCACCTATACCAATTGCAGCAATATTTAATTTACTATTAGTATTCTGACAACTTATTAAGCTTGGTGTAACTAATGTTGCTCCAGCAAGAATTGATGAAGACTTTAAAAAACTTCTTCTATTAAAATTATTCATTATTTAAAAATTTCTATATGTTGAACTTAAATATTTATTTGCCTCAGCCTCTTTAAATTTAGCATTTGAACTATCCCAATTTAAAGTTTTTCCAGGAAATCTCCCAGCAATTACACCTAAAAGAATTGTCTCTGTTAGTTTTGCAGAGTAAGAAAAAGGTGCCGTACATTTATCTTTACCTAAGCATGCATCTATGAATTGATGATAATGTAAATGTGATTCTCCATCGTAATCTCTTACAGGAACCTTGCTAAGCTTATTATTTGTGACAAAATTTGATACATCAAAATCCTTATATTCATCATTTTCTATAAATCTAGGTAATTCCATAAAGTGTGGTAGAAGAAGCTTTTTACCATTTTGACCTATAAACATTGCCCCTTGAAGAGGAAGCTTATCGTTATTAGGTAATTTTAAATCTTTGTGTCTCCTAGGGGCTCCTTTTCCATCTTCCCAAATCCATTTTAATTTTTCAGTTGTATACTTAGTTCCAGGAAAATCATATTCAACGAAATTTTTTTCAGGAAAAGCATAGTTGTTATACTTTCTGCACTTATTTTTTATGGTAAGTGGAACATCTAATTGTAAGGCATTGTAGGGTGTGTCAAAGATATGAACTCCCATATCTCCCAACGTACCACATCCAAAATCTTCTATTTTTCTCCACATTGCAGGATGATAAATTTTTTCTTTGTACGGTCTTAACTGTGCTGTCCCAAGCCACAAGTTCCAATCAAGATTTTGGGGAATATCATCAGCACCAGTATGTTTAGGTCCGTCATAACCCCAATTCTTTGGTGACCATGCTCTTACTTTACTGACCTTACCTATTAAACCAGATTGAATCAGAAGCGTAGCTAATTTATAATCATAAAATGAGTGAACTTGAATGCCCATCTGGGTTATTAAGTTTTTTTCTTCTGCTAATCTTTTCATCTCCCTAGACTCTGAAACATAATTAGTAAGAGGCTTTTGACAATAAACATGTTTGTTGTTTTCCATTGCAAGAATTGAAGCTGGAGCATGTGTATGATCAGGTGCTGAAACAATCACAGCATCTATATCTTTAGACATTTCTTTAATTAGGACTCTGTAGTCCTTATATTTTTTTGCATCAGGAAAAAGTTTTCCAGCTTCCTCTAGTGCATTTGAGTCCACATCACATAGTGCTACTACTTTAACATTTTTGTGAGATGCTGTATCCTTTAAATCAGATTTACCCATACCACCAACGCCTATATGTGCTGTTCTAATAAATTTTTTAGTAGTTTTAAAAAAATTTAAATTTGGTAAAAAAGGTAAGGTACTCAGGACAGATGTATTTTTTATAAATTTTCTTCTATCTAACATACTATAATTTTTTTATTCTTATGTTTCTAAACCAAATTGGAGTATCATGATCCTGTAAAGCAATGTATCCTTTTTTAAACTTTCCATAGTCAGTTTTATCTCGAAATATTTCAGAATTTCTTTTTTTATTCCAATCATCTGAATCTTTAAAAAAAGATAAAATAATTTTTCCATTTAACCAATGCTCCACCTTATTATTATAGTGTATAATTCTAGAGCTATTCCATTGACCTGAGGGATTTAATTTTTTTGAAATATTAGGTTCATGCATTCCATAATTAGCCCCTGCTTTTTGCCAATTTTTGAGTTTAGCATTGTTAATCTCTTCCCATCCATCATCATCAAGAATTTGATATTCTGGAGAGATATTGTGAGGTGCATTATATCCTTCTTGAACATGGTAAAAAACTCCACTATTTCCTCCTTTCGGAAGTTTCCACTCAAGGTATAATTCAAAATTTTCAAATTGTTCTTCATAATAGATTATATCATTTCCTCCATCCCAATCTTTTTCAAGTTTTAATTCCGTATTAAAAGTTAATTCACCATTAATTACTTCCCATTTTTTTGGCATTGTCTCATTATTATATCCTCTCCAACCATCCGTTGTTTTTCCATCAAACATATAAATCCAATCAGAATCTTTTGATGAGTTACAACCAATAAAAATTATAATTATAAAAAATTTGATAATGTTAATTATTCTATTCATAGGTAAGTTTTATTTTTTCAAATAATTTCAATTCAGCTATAAACTGCCAATCCATATTTAATGATTGATTTGCTGTGTGGTTGTGGTGATCCTGATCTAAATAATATGAATTTGGTTTGTTTATATTTCTTGTTTTTGAATACGTGTTTTCAAATTCAATTCTTAACTCAGAAAATTTATCTTCCAATTTTAGCAATTTAGATGATGAAACCATCCCTTTATCAAAATCATCAAATGTTAAAAAAGCATCATAACTAAACTTGGACAGTTTAGCTACTTGTTCATATATATCAAGAGTATATTTGTTTCTTAAGGCTTTTGTTTTTAGTTTACTAATTTGTTTTAATATGCTATTTAAGTTTGATGAATGTTTTTTAGCAATCTGAATTTTTTTTGAATATTTCTTTGACCATTCGCCTTTATTTTTTTTCGCAGGAAGTGAAATTATATGCGAATTAATCGAGTTTTTATTTTTGCTAATTTGATTTCTATGTTTCTGCTCTATAACAAATAAATTAGCCCAATCACGAATTGGATTATCAAGATTATCTATGAAATTATTTTTTTTAATAAATGGTGAGAAAAATCTATGGTTAAATTTGCTTTTTAATTTTTCTGTTTTTAAATCGTTTCCACTCCAAGTATAATTAGCAAAAGCGTATATACCCCTTTTATATAATTCAAAATGGGGAGAGTCATCATCCCACAATGTTAGTAATAATCCATCTAAATTTTTATCTACTGAGTTTAAAGCAAAAGACTTGATAGATTCTATATTACTGTAATCCTGTGGCATTAATATCCATCTGGTTTGACCAGCTGTTGCACCCATCACTTTTAAATTATTTTCTTTATACCAGTCAATGGTTTTAAGATTTCCCTCAGCCCATGGTGAAAAATAATTCCATCTCATGTAAATGCAGTTTTTTGGAAAATCATCAAGGAACTCTGTTAATTTATCCTCCTTGCTTATCCAAATGCTATCAACTTCTTGCTTATTAAGTTTAGTATTTCTTGTAACCATCCATACTCCACCATGCTTTAAATACATGTCATCCCAAAAAATTGGTATTCTATTATTTTGTTTTGCAAATTCTGAAACTTTATTTAGCCAAAGTAAGTTTAATTCAAAACCTTTTTTTCCATCTCTATCAATAACTTTAACTTCATCACCACCAACGTGTAAGAATTGTCCAAAAGGTGTTGCCTCCATTGCATCTTTATAAAGATCAAATTGAATTTCATATGTTTCTGGGTTAGTTGGATTAAAAGCCCAATCATCATCATTTACATCTCTTAATTTTTTGTATTTATCATGTTTTAAAATAAAAGATGCATGCCCCAGCCCTTGAATTAAAGGACTAATCTTAATATTCCTTTCATTTGCATATTCACTTAAGCTTCTCCACCAAGATATTGAATAACTATCTGGTGCAGCAATAGAAGGTCTTCTTTGATAGCCAAGTTTGTCTTCAAATTCTAAGATAATTCCATTAATTTTTATTGATGATAATTGATCAATTAATTTATAATAGTAATCCTTTTTTTCAGTATGATGTTTAACATCAATATGAATTGATCTATAGCTTAAGGATGGGTAGTCTTTTATTGACATAATTGGTAATCCGATTGCCTGGTCTTTTGAATCTTTAATTAGCTGCCTTAATGTATTAAATGAATAAAATAGACCTGCATAATCTTTAGCAATAATTTCAATATTTTCTTTATGGATATTTAAAAAATAACCTTCATTTTGAATATCTAAATCTGAGTTTATTATAAAAGAAACGTTATGATTTTTCTCTGTTCCCTCAGCTAAATTTATTGATTTGTCAATTAAAACAGGTAGCTTGTGATTAGTTTCAGAGAAAAATACAAATTTAGAGTTGTGATTAAAATTCGAAGATTTACCATTATAGTTAATGTGTTTAACCGTTGGAAGTAAAACAAATTTTTCTGAAATTTTTAGACCTTTACATGAACTAAAAATTAATAAAATAGCAATTACATTAATTATTTGCTTCATTAGTTGTTTGATCTTTAAAAGTTAGTAAATATTCAAATAAAAAAAAATGTAAATTTATGTTTAAAGTATAATGATTATTTTAGAAAGTAATTAAATAAAAAAAAATGAAAAAAGTCTTTAAGTGTATTTTTATATTGTTGTTAATTAACTCTATTTCTGGTCAAGAAATCATTAAACTTGATCAAAGTGATGCTGAATTATACTCTGGACATCTTTTTAGAGTAAATGAATTTCAATCTGAACATGTAAAATCAAGAAATGTTGATATTTGGGTTCCTCAAGATTACACTAATAAAAAAAAATACTCTGTTATATTTATGCATGATGGTGGTTCGCTTTTTGGAAAAAAAAGTACAGGTTGGGGTTCAAAATGGAAAGCTGATCAAGTAGCTGCTCAATTATTAGATCAAAATAAAGTAAAAGATTTTATTATAGTTGGAATTTATAATACGGCTATGACACGGTGGAATGAATATTTTCCAGCAAAATCATTTAATTATTTAGAAAAAAGTTTTAAAGATTCTTTAGTAAAATATTATGAAAACCGAAATGATATTACTAGTCTAATCGCAGATGACTATCTAAAATTTATCGTTTATGAGCTAAAACCATTTATTGATAAAAATTTTAGTGTAAATGTGGAAGCTAAAGAAACTTATATTTCAGGCTCAAGCATGGGAGGGCTAATTTCAATGTATGCAATATTTGAATATCCTGAAATTTTTTCCAGGGCAGCCTGCATATCAACTCATTGGCTAGGTATTGGCAGAAATAAAAATGGTGAGTACGATAAGCGTATTCCATTTTCTATTTTTAATTATATGAAAAATAATGTTCCTAACGCTAAAAATCATCGTATTTGGTTTGATTATGGTGACGCAAAAGGAGATTTAGACAGCTATTATGTTGATTATGCTGATTATGTTGATACCATTTTTAGTGAGAAGGGATATAGTAATAAAAACTTCAGAAATATTAGATTCCGTGGAGAAAAACATAATGCAGTTTCCTGGAATAAAAGACTAGATCAAATTTTTGAATTTCTATTAAACCCATAGATTATAAATTAAAAAACCCCAACAAGTCGCTGAGGTTTTAGTGATCGCGGCACGATTCGAACGTGCGACCGTCTGCTTAGAAGGCAGATGCTCTGTCCAGCTGAGCATTTAAATCAACAGATATAAACTTCATTATTGAGATTGTTAGTAAATGTTTAACTGCCAAATTACTGCCAATTATGATGAATTACCCGCAAGTAAAAGTTTTAAAAAACAATAAAGTATATGTTCAATTTTATATTAATAAAAAAAGATATCGCCTTTTTAATGGTTCTCGTTTTAAAATAAATATGTCACCCAACACTTATCCAGTCAAAAATAGAGTAGAGGTTGGTTATTTACTAGCTGAAAGAATTTTTAAAAAAATTATTATTGGAAAAAGACCTAATGAAAAAAAAGAATCCTGTAAACATAAAACCGATTTAGAAATTGTTGAGTTGGCCCTTTATAAAAAATTAAATGAACCTCATTCTTATCATTATAAAAAAGCATTAAAGTATACTTTCAATAAATTAAAATCTGAAATCAAAACATCTAGAATTACAAAAACCATGATTGAAAGCCTTCTAAATTCTTTTTCATCAAATACATCATACAATACTTTAAGAAGAAACCTAAATATTTTATTTAATCAGGGATTAGAATTAGGCCTAGAGAACAACCCTGTAAAAGAAATCAAAAGAAGAAGAAATAAAGCAAAACTGCATAAACCTATTACTAATCTAAAAGAAACAATAAAAGAACTCAGATTGTTTAACAACAATCTTCACCTATGTGCTCTCTTGACTTATGGATGCCTATTAAGACCACATAGGGAGATATTAAATTTAAGATGGTGTGATTTTAATAATGACTTAACCCAAATAAGTTTGCCAGGTAATAAGAATAAATCAGGCAGAAATAGGGTAGTGCCTGTTCCTAAATACATTAGAGAAAGACTTATTAAAGACGAATTAAAACATAATATATTCTCAAATACAGAAAAACCGTTCAACAGAGATTATTTTAAGACACTTTGGACGCGTTTTAAGAAGGTTTCAGGTTTAGTAGAAGATTATCATACTTTGTACTCTTTTCGGCACTCTGGAGCAATAGAAATCTTTAAAAGAACTGGTTCGTTAACCAAGCTACAAAGAGCGATGGGACACTCCAGTTTACAAGTGAGTTTAACCTACTTAAGAGGATTAGAAGTAACAGAATTAAAAGAAGAAGATATGCCTATGGTTTAGTTTATTTTAAGGAAGAATTCTTAAATGCCTCTTTTTAAAAATAGAATAAATGATTCATTGCTAAAGCTGTTTGAGAAATATGGCTTGTAAGGAGCATAACTTTTATATGATTTATAAGGCTTATACTGTTTGTAAGATTTATACGGTTCATAGTTTGTATAAATCCCACTAACAGCCCCTTTTTGAAAACCTATGGCATCACCATCCTCATTCCTTACAACACCATCTTCAAACCATCCTAAATGATTACCATTAAAGCCGTAAATATTATAATAATCAGATTCAGGAGATAAATAAGCAACTGGTGTGCCGTTCCATAGATAAATAGTATTATCCTCATCATCAGCATCTATGTAAGCAACTGCATCACCATCAGAATTAAATAATGAGATTTCTTGTGCAAGAGAAATCATCGGAATTAACAATAATATTATTAAAAGGTTTTTCATTGTGTTAGCTTTATAATTTTGAATTATTTGATTATTGCAATCATAAGTTTGATTATATCTTAATTCTCATATGAACGAATAACGTAATATCTCCTGTAATATTTTTTTCCTCTTTCTAGATTTATTTCTCCAATGTAAGGCCTAACTCCCTTTGAAGTTGCAAAAACTCTATAGCTTCCAGGCTTTATTGTAATTGTTCTTGTTTCGCCCGCTTCAAAACTAAAAGATTCTGTATCTAGTTTTAAAATAAATGATGTATTATGACTATTGTAAATTTCTATTTCACAAAATCTTATGTCGGTTGTATTTCCAACAACATCAAAAACATTATTTTTTTCAACTTTCTCATCCTCAATAAAATCGACATTATTCAAAAAAACATAACCCTCAATATTTGATTCAATATCAATAATATTATAATAATTATTTATATCCTTATCACTTAAAATTAGAACCTGGTTTTCAGGATTTAAAACTAACAAGGATTCAAAACTATTACTCGGTCCAGAATATAAATATGTCTTTTCATTAATTTTTCCAGAATATGTTTTGTAGGTAACCGTTACAAGGGACTCAAATCCGTGCTTTATATTTTTAATTACTTTATTTCCTTGAATTATTTTATCGTATATGAATAGTCCTTTACTGGTAATTAAGTCTATTTTAGTTTTCTCAATAAGGGTCCCTTGTCCGTGTCTAAAACCATCTTTAAAATATCCTTCATAAGTGTTTTGATTTTCATATATAATTTTTCCTTCTCCATTTAAACAATCTCCCTTAAGACATTGGGAGTTTAAAGATAATGACACAAAAAAGAGGAGTATTAAAAATCTATACACTAATCAAGCTTAAAACTAATTGGAATTGAAAATGAAACGTTAACTGGTTTTCCTTTCTGTTTTCCTGGCTTAATTCTAGGAAGTAAACCAATAATTCTATTAGCTTCTATCTCCAGGTTTTTATCAGGACCTCTAGTTTGAAGGTCTGTAATGAAGCCTGACTTGTTAATTGTAAACTGTACAAAAACTCTTCCTTGTATACCCATCTTTTGAGCAATTTCTGGGTATGAAAAATTAACAGCTATATGCTCCTGTATTTTTTGCTGAAAACACTCTCTTTGTTCCCTATCAGAAGCACTCTCACTACAACCTGGAAAAAGAGGAACAGTTTCAACAACAGAGAGAGGAACTTCGTTAATATCACTATCATTATCAACAGAAATAATGTCCTGGGCAACTTCCAGTTTGATATACTCCCAAGTAAAATCATCATTAAGTTTTATTAGCTTGCCCCCAAACTGAACATATTTTTGTGAGAAACCGATAATCGGTAATAATAAAAGCACGAATAAAAATTTTTTCATAATCACTAAAGTTAAAGAAATTATCTAAAGAATTAAAAGAAGAAGATATGCCTATGGTTTAGTTCTTTACATCCTCATAAGTTAAATACGAGAAATAGTAGATTTTTATTCATTTAGATAAAACTCGTCATAAGTTATATAACTAATATAAATTATAGCAAAGGGCACTTGTTGTAATAAACACAAATTAAACCTTTCTCTAAATGTTACATCTTTTTTAAAACTCAGATACCAATTTTGATATGGAAATCTAATGTTATTACTTCTATAATATGCTTTAATTATAAAATACATCAATACATTACCAATTAGTAATAATGAAATAAGTAGTAATATTAGAATTAGTTTTTTCATATTCAAATATAATTAAACCTACTTAAGAGGATTAGAAGTAGCAGAACTAAAAGAAGAAGATATGCCTATGGTTTAGCCTTTATTAGTGTTATGTTTTAAAACATTTGGTACTAAGGTTATATCATTTACAGGAACTCCAGCGCGTTCACCGTGTTCTTTTATAATTTCCTCTGAATCTGCATTATAAACACAAAAAACATTATTTCCGGCAACATAACTAACCTCTTGTTCAATTTCCTTTCCTTCATTTCTCATTGCAATTAAAACTGATTCAGACCCTTGACCTATTTCATCTAGTTGTTCGCTTGGTATTTGAGAAGCATTTGGAATTTCTCTTTTAATTAAATATTTGTTCATAAAATTATTTTGATACAATTTACAATAATTTTAAAATAAGATATGCCTATGGTTTAATATTACTCTATTTCAATCTTATCTATTTCTTGCATTATTCTATTAGTTTCAGAAAGTGCAACTATAATTTTTTGATAATGTAAAATATCATCTACTTTCAACTCTCTTCCTTTGCGGTCTTTAAGCCATTTTTGTGCTGGCTGGTAACCTCCAATGTAAAATTCCCAAGCTACAAGTGGAACGTTATCGAAATACTGCTCCTCATTTATCCATATTCTTCCCAGCTGATTTTGTGTATCAAATAATTCCCAATCTTTTTTTGCAATTTTAGTAGTTATTGTATTGTTTCCCCCTTTAGGATAGCTTGTTATATAATCTTCTACTTTTGGGGAATCTAGTAAATGAATTTCGCGAACTTCTTTACCTAATTTTACTAAATTCCAAAACGTTTTTTCATCTTCTGGATATGGAACTCTTGGAAAATCTATTTTTAGATACTCTTTGTATTTCTCACGATAAGTTGGTGAATGCAGAATAGCATAGATATAATCTAAAATATCAATGGGTGCAAAAGTTCCTTTGGTTTTTTCTTTTTCGTTAGTAAATGTTAAAGCTATTTTTTCTGCAATTTGATTTACAATTTCCGTTTTTAGATTTGGTTTTCTTTCTGTTGCTTCTTTTAGGGTTTGTTGTCCATTTGTTTCTGGGAATATGTATAATGGAAAAATTGCTGATTGTGTTGTACGTTCACCACATTTTGTCTCCATTATATTTTTTGAAATAAAGAAATGGTCACAAGTTTCGGATTTATTACTTCGAGCACTCACTAAACCAAGATTATCTCCATTTAACAAATGACTCATAATTTGATTTACAGGGCGAGCGTATAAACCGCCTGAATTTCCCGTATATAGAGTCCACCGAGTATCAAATGGACGATAACTTACTTTACTTAAAGTGTTTTCTTGATTTTTTTCAGCATCATTTTTTGCCCATTGATATCTCCAAGATTGAGCATCCTTTTCTCTTTTATATTTAACTCTCCAATCCATTTCATCCATATCCAAAATGTCTTGGATTTTTGCGCGCTGTTCCTTTTGAGTAAAAGAAATATTTAGTCTGTCATTAGCTGTAATAAAGCCAACATTATTAAGCTCGAACAGGTTGTTTATTGAAATAAAATCATTATAAGTTGAAAATAGCTGATTGTTAGAATCTATAAAAAAGTAATAAGGTTTTTGTGGCGTTAATTCTTTAAAAGGTAATTCAGTGATGTTATTTTTAAATAGGAAATTATATTTGTATTCTCTCTTACCATAAAGGTCAAGAGAAAAAACTCTCGCTAAATCATCACTTTTTTTCTTACCTGTCTTAACAAAAACATTAATGGAAACGCCTTGTTGAATATCAAAGACATTAACGTCAGGACTACCGTCTGGTGATTTCTCTATTTTATTACTGTTCCCATGTAAATCAATGGTGAATATCTTGTCGTATGTTTTCAATAAGTTCCAACGCATACCTCTAAATGTTGGATTATCTAAGAAACCATGAGGATTGATAAATGCCAAAACACCACTTCCGTTTTTCTCAATATAATGTTGACCATATCGCACAAATTTTACATAATCATCATTTAACCAATGTTTACGTTCATTAAAATGAACTCCATCAACATATTTGTAATCTTCTATTAAATTACTAATCCATTCACCGTTATTTGAAGAAACACCGCTGTAAGGAGGATTTCCAATAATACACATTACAGGAGAGTCTCTTTTAATGTGATTTGCTTCGTTTGCTTCACTACTTAACCAGTTAGCAAATAGTGTTCCTGTATCTGGATGGTATTGTTCTAAACTATTAGTTAAATAGATTTTTGTTCGTTGATTCTTATTTGCATTGTAGCCAGTCTCTTTTAATAATAAATGTAATTGTAAGTGTGCCATTGCATAACTCGCCATTAACAACTCAAAGCCGTTTAAACGGGGTATTAAATCATTTTCTACATAGCTACTCCAAATTCCTTCTTGTCCCTTAAATTTTTTATTGACGTGTTTTACAACCTCAGCTAAAAATGTTCCTGTTCCTGTTGCTGGGTCAAGAATTTGAACGTTATGAAATTCCTTTTCTATTTGTTTGTATCCAGTTGATGAGCGTTTATCAGAGTTTTGTGAACTAATAGTAACTTTTGTTTTAGAAGAGTCTGCCAAACCTTTTGGTAAATCAAATTCAGTTTTTAAAATATCGTCAACAGCACGGACTATAAAATTAACAACTGGCGCAGGAGTATACCAAACTCCTCTAGCTTTTCTTAATTTAGGGTCATATTCAGCTAGGAAATTTTCATAAAAATGAATAATGGGGTCTTCCATCTTTGTAGCCTCTCCATAGCTTTTAAGTATTTCCTCAACATCACAAGCCAAAAATATCTCTGATAAATTATCGACAATCCACTTAATTCTATCATCAATATCGGGTCCTGCGATATATCCGAAAAGTTTTCTTAAAAATGGATTGGATTTAGGAATTAGTTCAGCTGCTTCTTGTCTACTAAAGTTTTCTAAAGTTGGGTCATATAGCCTAGCTGCAAACATTCCATAAGCAATAGTTTGAGCATATACATCTGCAAATCCTTTAGGGGTTATATCGTGGATTAAAATATCTTTGAAAGCCTTCATTTGTTCTTTTAGTGTGCTATCCTCTTCGTGAGTTTCATCACTATTAAGAGACTTCTCTATGACATCTGAAAGAAGACGTGCTTTACCCGCCATCATTTCTGCTAGTTTCTTTGAACTTTTAATGGTTTGTCCTATGTGTTTAGCAAATTCTTTGATTAGATGCGTAAATCTTTCAAAGTTTTTTGGGATAGGTTTTATCTCATTTCCAATAACTTCTGCAATTGCAATTTTTATGATAAAATTACCATCCTGATAAATATGAAAATCTAAATAATCTGTAAAAATAAGTTTGTCTAGTGATGCTTTGTATCTATCAAACTGTTCTTTATTTCCAGACTTGTTTTTTCCTTCAAGGTCTTTATTTCCAATGTCTTTAGCCTCTATAAATCCAACTGGTATATCATTTTTTGTAAGTATATAATCTGGAGCACCACACTCTTGTCTTTTTGGCTCATTGGTGGCTATAACGTCTGGAAGTAATGACTCTAAAAGTTGCTGTAAATCTCCTCTAAATGTATGCTCTGTAGCATCACCACGTTTATAGCGTTGGTTTACACTTTCGATGTAGTTACTTAAAGTCATATTTAATCAACCTAAATATAACAATTATCTAAACCTGACTTACTCTATCTATTATTTCTATTTGAAGGAATTTTATCTTTTCTGTGGTCGTTAGTTCTTCTATTTTAATTGATTCGAGGATTTCTTGAAAAGTTCGACCCAATTTTTTTTTATCTCTTTTGTTGCTATTGCCCTCCCTCTTTTACTACTTTTTCCAGCTTGGGAAGCACTTTGTCTATTAAATGGCATATATGTTATTCTTATGATATTACTTAGTTATACTTCTAGATTCAGATGCCATTGGATACACCTTTCCTATAAAAGGGTTTTACCCCTTTCAGGAATGAGCGTCATACTTCTGAGTTCGTCAGCCACGTTTAACACCCTGCTTATGCAGACAAGGAACTATGGTTAAATTCCTGCATTCCCCAATGAACACCTAAACACGCTCTTATGAGCTAAACATGGTCGTGCTTACCCACTCACACCCATCATTGGTTGGTTTTGATAGTATAAACTATCGGGAAACATATAAGCATAATTATGCTTAAAATATTCAGCCTTATCAGATTGTTTTGGGTGTATTTATAAGTGTAGAACTGTGATATAAATATAGTTATTAGTCAAGTAATTATAATCGAATAGTTTTTAACAAAAACGACAAATTATTAACCATTTTTTTTCTTACCAATCGTCATCAGAAGGTAGTAGTGCGCTAATCTCTCTTTGTATAATTTCATCTATTAATGCCCCATCTTTTTTAATGAAAAGCCTTTTAAATTCTCCTTTTTTTAAACAACCCTCTTCTATGTAAGTAGGTTTAGGGTTTTGTATAACATTTCCAAGATTTATAGTATTCCTTGAAATAGAGAATATTTTAGTCAAAGTTATCCTTGTCCTTCCATCTTTTTTTTCAACCTTCATATCGGCACCAGAAATGTCACTTAGCCAAAATGTAGTAGTCATTTTCGGCAAACCAATTGCCTGGAGCTTTATAGGCTGACTTTCAACATCTAAATCTTTATCATAAATCTTTTGCCAAATTACAGCCGAGTTTTCAATTTTAAAGTTTAGGTGTTCAGTTTGACCTAAAGAAACAAGTGGAATAAATAGCAACAGTAGAATTAGTTTTTTCATATAATCTTTACTTTTTTAACTCCTCAATTGATAGTGATTTAGCCGTATCATATGATTTTTTTATGTCACTTAGTAAACGCATATACATATTTGAATAATTTTGAGCTTGAGACAATAATCCGTAAAAATCATTTGATAAATAATAATCAGTATCAAAATTAAATGTATTTAATGTTCTTGAACCATAAAATTCGCCATCAAATGAATTATAGCTAAATCTAATTCTAAACTTCTTTAAAATTTCACCTCTTGTAACAATGTTCCATTGGTCAATTTCCTGTGATGTAGCGTAGTTTCTATCTTTCTGATGATTAAACATCTCCAATAATAGCCTTTTCAACTCATTATTTTTTATTAATTCAAAAGTGCCTGTAGATATTAATTGTTCGAATATACCATCTTTAGGAAAAAATGAAAAACCAACCTCAATGTCCAATATTGTTTTGATGGCTTCAATATTTGAAAGATTTTTATGATTAAGGTCTATATCGTTTAATATTTCTAAAATATTTTTTTCTGAGTTTTGCAATATTTTTATCAATTCATCAATTTGAATTAAGTCATCTTCAAGACTGACAATTAAATCACCAACAAGCTCATTTTTTGTTACTATATTTTCATTACTTTTTCTAATGTCATCAATGAAAAAAGAAATAAAAACACTTAATATTATTACAAAGCTTTGAAAAAAATATTTCAAGTTATTTTTAATAATATTAGTTCTCGAATTTTTAGAAACAGTAGTTTTTTTCATAGTCAAAAAATAAATAGTAATAGTAGAATTAGTTTTTATTCATCTAGAGAAACGTCATAAATATCGTGTTGAAAATTATATTCAGAATCAGGTGGTAAGACATATCCAAATCCAATTCCCATAACATCATTTAAAAATTTATACTTTTCACTTGATGTTCTGAATCTCCAATGAGTTTGAAATTTTATTGATTCAAAAGTTTCAGTTACATAATTAAACACTCCTGTTGCTTTACAATAAATTTTTTCGTTTTCATCAGTGATTAAAACCATATCTAAATCCAAATCAGAAAATGTATTACCATCTTCTAAATAATAAAGTGGAAAATCACCGCCAACAGGCAATACCTTTCCACTAACAATACCATCAAAAACACCTTTTTCATATGGTGCATAGATGGTTTTTAATTTTAAGTATTCACCAACTGATGACTGCCATTCTCCAACAGCTGCTTTGATAGAAAAAATTTTTTTACCCTTAATTTTTTGCCCAAAAGAAATAAGTGGAATAAATAGTAATAGTAGAATTAATTTTTTCATAATTTTTCTGTTGTACCTTCTTTTATTAAATCCCCAACGGTATTAAAACTTGACCAAAATCCTTCTAATAAATTATTTTCATCAATGTTATAATAGGCAATTCCAAAATCAGTACCATTTGGGTAATAGTAAGTAACAGTAAAAATATTTTCATTTTTAATTCCGATACCAACATATTGAGCATTATCATCTCTTTGATAATGTAGGTAATATACTTTGTTATACTTAAAAATATCAACTACACCTTTTTCGCTTTCACCTGAGTAATATTTAAAAGTACCGCATAATGGGTCATTTTTGGATGATTCCATAAGTTCAGATTTCTTATCAAATGGCTCAATTTTAAATGGAAAATCATCCATATTTAAAGATGGAGCAAAAAGAGAACTTATGTCACAAGAAACAAGTGGAATAAATAGTAATAGAAGAATTAGTTTTTTCATTTTGTAATTTATTATTAATATTATCAACAGCAACCAGTCTCAGGATTACAGTTTAAGCCATTTGCAGTAACACGAACACGCGCTTTTTCTTTCGGAATCCCGCATTGGTCGGGTGCTAAGCAAGCTGTTTGTGTGTTGATAAGCTGAAATATAACTCCGTCAAAAGCCAATTCATAACGTCCAACAGTATCTTGTTGGTACTCGACTTCTATTTCTATATTTGAAAAACCTAACTGTTTCTCTGCCAATTGAAGTATTTTTAAAAGATTATCTGGCTTAAGGCGATGTTCAGTGTCAGAAGCCACCCAAAGTTGCAAGCTAATTTTCTTTTCCTGCCTTAAGATACCACCGCAGTCTATATAGTTTCGATTTATATTTCCTACTTCAGTAATATGAAAATGTGCAGGCACAAATTCTCCATTAGGGAGTTGAAATTTTAACACTTCTAGTTTATCTAGTGCATTAATAAAATTTGAAAGTCGCATATAGAATTTATTTACAAATTTAATATATAATTGATAAAGAATAGTTTGTATTTAGAACAAAAAAACTAAAACACAGGCATATCTTATTCCTGCCCTAAAGAAACAAGTGAAATAAATAGTAATAGTAGAATTAGTTTTTTCATATACCCAAGCCAAAAGTTATTGGGACAGTAAAAGGTACACTCACAGTCTTTCCGTCTGAATCAATAGCAGGAATAAATTTAGGCAATAAAGATATTATTCTTTTAGCCTCGGCTTCAAGCATAGGGTCGGGCCCACGCGCTCTGATTTGTTCGATATATCCCCCCGTTCCAATTACAAATTTTACAAAAACTCTACCTTGAATTTTTTTTCTTTGAGCAATTTTTGGATACCTAAAATTTCTAGCAATATGAGTTTGGATTTTTTTCTGGAAACAACTTCTCAATTCTTCATTTTTTAAATTAAACTCACATCCAGGATAAATTGGAACTCTTTCCACCTTACTAAAATCAAATTCTTTTTCCTGGCTAAATAAGATTAGGGGAATAAATAATAATAGAATTAGTTTTTTCATTTATTCTTTTTAATTAGTTTTTTATAAATTGACTAAAATCTTAATAGTCACAGTTTTTAAATGTTGAGTGCCCCGATATACAGATAAAAAAACCCCAACAAGTCGCTGAGGTTTTAGTGATCGCGGCACGATTCGAACGTGCGACCGTCTGCTTAGAAGGCAGATGCTCTATCCAGCTGAGCTACGCGACCATTTATAGTTGGCAAATTTAATTAAATATAAGTTCTTCACAATTTTTTTTGATTAGTATGTTGAATTAAGCTAAGTTTGATTATGCACAGCACTCTTTTAAATTTTTTTATTTATATAATTTCATCATTTTTTTTAAATGAAATCGATTTAAAAAATCAACCTAATATTATTTATTATATATCTGACGATAAAGATCAAATAGATCACAATATATACGGAAATAGTTTAGTTCCTTCTGACCCTATAAATAGACTAGCAAGTGAGGGAATGAAATTCAATAATGCATACACATCTCAAGCAATATGTGCTCCAAGTCGTTCTCAAATATTCACTGGTTTGTATCCAATAAAAAACGGTTGTTATGCTAATCATTTACCCGTAAAAAAAGATATTATTGATGTTAATGATTATTTACAATCAGTTGGATATGAAGTTGTTTTAGCTGGTAAAAGCCACGTTAATCCTAGTTCAGTTTTTAACTGGACTCATTATTTCAAAAATGAAGGCAAACTATTACCAATGGATAAAATTAAGCACTACATAAAAAATACAAAAAAACCATTCTGTATGTTCATTACATCAGACTATCCACACGGTCCATTTCCGACAAATACTCAATTTAGTGATGAGGATATTTATCAAAACCCATATTCAAATAGGTCACGATTACCTAATGAAAAAGGTTACTATCAAAATATTTTATATGACAACAATCAGCTTGAAGAAGTTATAAATTTTTTAGATGAAACGAATATAAGTGATAATACAATTTTTATTTATGCTTCTGATGGTGGTTTAAGAGGGAAATGGTCAATAAAAGAGTCTGGTTTAAAAATCCCTTTGATAGTTAGATGGCCTAATGTGGTAAATCCTGGAACTACGAGTAATGATTTAATTAATCTTGTTGATATTTTACCAACAATTATTGAATCAACTGGAAATAAAATTCCAAAAAATTTAGATGGCTACAGTTTTTTAAATAATTTGAAAGGTGAAACCGCTAAAAGAAAATTTACTTATGGGATTTCTACGCGACAAAATGTGAGAAATGCAAAAGTATTCCCTTCTAGATCTGTAAGAGATGAAAGATTTAAATATATTATTAATTACAACTCAATTGATGTTTACAAGAATAATTTCACAGAAAACATTATAAAAAATGAGTTTATTAAAATCGGAGCAGAGGCTTTTAGAAATATTCCATTTGAGGAGTTTTATGATTTACAAATAGACCCCTATGAGACGAAAAATTTAATTGATAACAGAAAATACAAAAATCAGATAAATAAATTAAAAAAACAGTTGAATAAATGGATGACTTCTCAAAATGATTTTCTTCTTGAAACTGAAATTCCATTTCTAAAACCAACTCTACATCCACTTGATAAAGAATCTCAATGGACTAAAGTTCCGAGTCATTTGAGAAATAAACTGACACTGAAAGATTATTATACTTCTCACTATTGAAGCGAAAATGTTTTCGATTGTAATTGGATATTTATGAATTCGAATAAAATATCTTTTTAAATTATGTAATCCTCAAACGAAAACGTTTTAAATTTATAAATTATCAGTTATTTATTCATATATTAACAAATTAATAACAATAACTAATTAAAAAATGAGGAAAATTTTATTTATTTTTTTAATATTTCCGTTCTTCATTCATTCTCAGTCTAACAATATAAGTGGAACTGTAAGTGATGAAAATGGTACACCTTTACCTGGCGCAACTGTTCAGCTTAAAGGCTCTGATTCAGTTGGTGCTATTACAGATTTTGATGGAAATTTTTCTCTATCTATAGCTAGTGATTCATCTAACATACTTGTAATTTCATATATTGGATATGTAAATTTGGAAGTTGATGTAAGTAATCAACTTTCAATTAATGTCAACCTTCAACCAGACACTGAGGCTTTAGAAGAAGTTGTTGTAGTTGGATATGGTACTGTTTTAAAACGAGATTTAACTGGCGCTGTTAGTTCAGTTGTAGTAGATGATGAAGTTTCAAGACAATCTGCTACAGTTGATCAGCTTTTGCAAGGTAGGGCAGCTGGAGTTCAAGTAACCCAAAATTCTGCAAACCCAAATTCTGGAGTTAGTGTACGTATCAGAGGAACAAATAGTTTGAGAGGTAATAATGAACCATTATATGTCATCGATGGTGTAATTATTTCATCTGCTGGTGAGGATGTAATTCCTACCGGATCTGGAAATACTGGCCAAGAAGCCCAAAGCGGTTTAAATGGTTTAAACCCCAGAGATATAGAAAGAATCGAGGTTCTTAAAGATG
Source organism: uncultured Bacteroidota bacterium (assembly GCA_902522775.1). Lineage (GTDB taxonomy): Bacteria > Bacteroidota > Bacteroidia > Flavobacteriales > Flavobacteriaceae > Eutrophosalina. The sequence continues at coordinate 257,089 of CABYWQ010000001.1, forward strand.
CCTCAGCTACAGCAATTTATGGATCTAGAGGTGCTAATGGTGTTGTTCTAATTACAACTAAGAGTGGTGGTGATGAGGAAAAAGGTAAAATTAATGCATATGTAACTACTACAGTTAGAGATATCACTAATACTTATGACATGTTGGATGGAGCTGGATATGCCATGTATCAAAACTCTATTAGAGCAAGTGCTGGTGAATCTGACCGTTATGTAATCAATGGTGATCAGGTTTTTTCATTTATATACGATCAGTCTGGTAATCAAACTGCAACAGTTGATTCAACACCAAATCAAGTTCACGATTGGCAAGACGAAATTTATGACACAGGTGTTAGTACTAATTTTGGTGTTTCGTTTTCTGGTGGAAATGAAAAAGGTGATTATTATCTTTCGGCTGGATTCAATGATTTAAATGGGTTAATTGAAAGTTCAAGCTTTAAGACACAAGATATTAGATTAAATCTTAATTATGACTTAAATGAAAAAGTGAGAATTGAGGCTCGACTTAGTTCTTTTTTTAGTAAATCAAATTTTGCAGAAGGTGGAGATTTAATTGGTGGAGATCAAAGTTTTACTCAGCAAACATTAACATATAATCCAATCATACCAAATGATGCTGATAATATTGAGGATTTTGTTGATGGTCAAACAATCTCAAACCCTTATGCGTGGATAAACGATTTTACTGATGAATCAAGAGAAAACAGATTAATAGCTTCACTTGCAATTAAATATAAATTCAATACACCTGGTTTACAATATGAGTTTAAAGTTGGAGGTAATCTAAGAGATAAAGATAGAAGTAGGTTTTATGGACTCACAACATGGCAAGGAGCTAATGCAAATGGTATGTTACAAAAAATGAAATTAAATGCTCTAACTTATCAAGTGAATAACTTCTTAAGATACAATAGAAACATAAATAAGAATCATAGAGTGAATGCTGCATTGGGTGTGACATATGATGTTAGAGACGTTGAAAGTAGTGTTTATGCAGTAGAAGATTTTGTAACAGCACAACTTGGAACTGCTCAACCTTTTTTAGGTCAAGTTATTTCAACGCCACTTCTTTTAAGAGCTTCAGATCAACAACTTTTTTCTGTTTTAGGTAGAGTAAATTATACATTTAAAAATAAATATACCCTAACAACTAGTTTTAGAAGAGATGGTGTTTCTAAATTTGCAGAGGATAATAAATACGGTGTATTTCCTTCTTTTGCATTCGCTTGGAGAGCTGGAAGTGAAAAGTTTATAAGGGATCTTGATCTTTTTTCAAGTTTAAAAGTGAGAGCTGGTTGGGGAGCAATTGGTAATCATGGAATTGGTCCTTATGGTACCTTATCTAATTATGGTGCTTCGTCTAGCTTATATGGTACTAGTAGTAATGGGACAACAGTACCATTAATACTTGCTAACATAGCAAATCCTGACCTCACCTGGGAGTCAACAGAACAATTGAATTTTGGTATTGATTTCGGATTTAGTAATGGTCGAGTTTCAGGAACAATAGATCTTTATGAAAAAACAACCAAAGATCTTTTACAGCAAAGTCCAATCCCTACATCATCAGGTTTTAGTAGTATTCTTATTAATAGAGGATCTTTGGAAAATAAAGGTTTGGAAATTGGACTAGATTTAGCTTTAGTTGACAGTGGTGATTTTACATTAAATATTGGAGGTAATATTGCATTCAATAAAACTGAAATTCAAAATTTAGGTTTATCACCAGGCAATGTTCTAGTAGACAATGGAGATGGTACTTATTCAACTGAAAAAAGAGCCCATTACTTTGGTAGACAACCAAGTAGAGGAAATAGTATAAAGTTCCCTGTTAACATATTTATGGAAGGAGAAGAGGTTGCTTTATTTTATGGATGGAAAACTGATGGTATTTTTCAGACCGGAGATCAAATGTACACCATAAATGGTGCTATGTCTCAGCCAGGTGATATCAAAGTCTTAGATTTAAACGGCGATGGTCAAGTTAATTTAGACGACAGAACTGTCATTGGTAATCCAAACCCTGATTTTATATATGGTATTAATTTAGATTTTTCATATAAAGCGTTATCTATAAGTGCTTTATTTAATGGGGTAAGTGGTAATGAAATTGTAAATGGAAACTTATATAGAATGGGATGGGCTGAAGGTACTTACAGAAATGTTTTAAGTGAAGCTTATCATAACAGATGGACAGAAAGTAACCCTACTAATGAGTATCCTAGACTTGGTTATTCATCAAATTTATTTGGAGCTTTGATGGATAGAGTTATTGAAGACGGAACATATCTAAGGTTAAATAATATTACTGTAAGTTATGATGTTCCAACAGACTCAGTAAGTTTTATTGAATCAGCTAATGTGTATGTTACTGGACAAAATTTGTTTACATGGACTGACTATTCAGGATATGATCCAGAAATTACTACATTTTTGTACGATGGTTTAATTCAAGGAACAGACTGGAATAACAAACCAAATTCACAGTCGTTTTTAGTCGGTATAAATTTAAATTTCTAACAAAACATGAAAAATTTAATTAACAAAAAAGAAACAATGAAATATTTTAAATATTTAATATTAGCAATGCCTATTTTATTTATAATGGGATGCGATCTAGATGAGGAACCACCTTTTTTAGATGAAACTATTTACACTAACGCACAAAGTGCTCAGGCAGCGAGAGATGGTATTTATCAATCACTAACAACTTATAATACTCAAGAAAGAAGGTTGTTTATCACTAACCTATACTCAGGACTAATGTTTACTGGAAAAGGTGGAAATAGAGTAAATACTCGTGATATGTCAACATTGGTTTCTCTAAAACCTGGATATCATATGGACGCAGATTGGTTATGGACTGGATTATATCAAACTATTGCAAGATGTAATGGAGCAATTTCCAATATTAATACTACTGCCTCACCATCAAGTAAAGATGAAGTAGTTTTTAACGATGTAGCTGGACATGCATATTTTGTCAGAGCTTGGAGCTATTTTGAGTTAGTTAATTTGTTTGGAGATGTTCCCCTTTGGTTAGATTTACCATCCTCTGATAACACTAATAAAGCACTTTCTTCAAAATCTGATGTTGTTCAACAAATAATTTCAGATGCATCAACTGCTGCTTCAATGCTTAATGGTAATGCTGGCATTGGTTATCCAAAAGCTCATGCGGCAAGTATGCTATTAGCAAAAGTCTACATGACAATAGCTACCAATAATGATCTACAGGTAGATGGAAGTTCGATGGACTATTGGAACTTAGCTAATCAAGCAGCACAATCGGCATACGGTCACTATTCATTAGTTAATGACTTTGGAAGTTTATTTACAGTGCAAGGTGAAAACTCAGCTGAATCTATGTTTGAATTACAAATTTCACAGGATGCAACTAATTCGCAAATGGGTAGAAATTTCACACCATGGAAATATAAGGCAGGTATGCATTTTGGATGGTTTAGAGTGAGTGCTTTTCAGCACGATAAGCATTTAAAAGCTTATGGTGGGAATACAACTTGGAATGCTAATAATTTAAGTACATACCCTGATAGTCGTTACAAAGCAACTTATTTGTCTCAGTATCAAAGAGCTGATAGAACACCTCCAGCTGGACTTGTTAAGGTTTACCCACATAATCCAACAAGAGGAAGATTTGCTATTGCACATCCATACTTGTTCAAATGGGCAGAAAAAGACAAAACTCATAATAACCAATTCAATAGTCAAAATATTGTAGTATATAGATATGCTGAGCTGTTGTTGATGCTTGCTGAAATATCTAATGAGCTAGGCAATGGTCAACAGATGACTTATTTACAACCTGTTTTAGATAGAGCAGGTGTGACTGCAAGACCACAATTTTCACAAGGTCAATCTGCATTTAGGGATGCAATTATGGATGAATATAAATTTGAACTTATTGGTGAGGGTCATGATTCATGGCATGTAAGAAGGAGAGGAGTACAGTATTTTATTAATAAAACACTTAGTCCACATAATAATTCATTCGGAAAAAAAGTTGGTGTTGGTTGGAAAAAGTATATTAAAAACTTAGAAGTGGAGTTTTCTACAGATCCTAATCAAATAATGCAAATGCCTATTCCAATTAGCGAAGTAAATACTAATGAATTGATTAATTAAATGAAAAAGTTTTTACTAGTAACAACCTTCTTAATTCCTTTTATTGCATTTTCACAAAATGCGACAAAATCTCAAGAAAAACGTTCTGAAATGATAACCAGTTATGTTATTGATAAATTAGAACTGAGTGATGAAGATGCGAAATTTTACAAAAAAGTTCACTTAGCTCAAATTGTTGATAATGCAATTAATGTTCGAGAGAGCAATACCTCAACAGCTGAGGAGAAAAGATTGATATACAGAAAGGGATACGAAAGTATTAGAAATAAGTTGGTAAAAAAGTTTGGAAATAAAAAAGCTCAATCAATTTTAAAAGCTTCAAATGAAGCAAGAAATAAATAGTTTATAAACTTTAGAAAAAAGGAGGATTATTTTTTCCTTTTTTTTCTTCAATAATCTATAAATTTTAATTTATGATAAATATGGGATTTAAGTATTTATTGTTTTTCTCAGTTAATTTTCTATTATTTTCAAATTTTTCTCAAGAACAAAAGCAAAATATTTTATTTATTGGTGTTGACGATTTAAGACCATTATTAAATTCATATGGTCACAAACAGATGCATACTCCTAACTTAGATAAATTAGCTGCGGAAAGCATACAATTTAATCAGGCTTACGTGAACATAGCAGTATGTGGTGCTAGCAGAGCGAGTATTTTAACTGGTATAAGAGGAAGTTTTACGAGATTTGACTCTTATACTTCAAGAGCTGACAAAGATGTACCACAAGCAACGACATTAGCACAAATTCTTAAAAAGAATGGTTACAAAACCGCATCAATAGGAAAAATATCTCATTTTGCTGATGATTCAAAAAGTGATTGGGATGATTTTTACAGTTTTAGAAATGGTTCAGATTATAAAAATCCAATATCTATAAAAAGACAAAAAGAAATCAAAAAGCTAAGACCTGATGGAAAGTTTGCTGGTCCTCCCTTTGAATATTCTGATGTTTCCGATGATGATTATAATGATGGAAAATTAACTAATGTCGCTATAAACCAATTAAAAAAATACAAGAAATCAAATGATCCTTTTTTTCTAGCTGTAGGTTATATTTTACCTCATCTACCGTTTATTCAACCAAAAAAATATGGTGATTTATATGAGTTCAACGATTTAGTTTTTTCTAAACAAAAAACCGTCCCAGTTAATTCACCAAAAAGAGCTATAGCTCACGATTGGCTTGAACTTAGAAATTGGTACATAGATATCCCCCAATCTGGTCCTGTTAGTTTAAAAATGGAAGAAGATTTAATCAAATCATATTATGCAACAATTACTTATTTAGACACATTAATTGGAAAACTTTTAAAATCTCTTGATGATCTTGACTTAAGAAAAAATACTACAATTGTATTTTGGAGTGATCATGGTTTTTTTCTAGGTGAACATGGTTTTTGGTGTAAACACCACACTTTTCAAGAAGCTATACATGTTCCATTACTTGTTTCATCACCAAACATGGAACAAGGTTTTCAAACTAATACTATGGTCGAATATGTAGATTTATATCCAACAATTTGTGAAATTGCTGGAATAAAACCACCCAATTATATTCACGGTAAGAGTTTTGTACCTGTTTTAAGAAATCCAGATTTACAACATAAAAAAGAGATTTATAGTAGATATCAAACTTTAGAGGTTGTTCAAGATAATAAGTTTTCATATCATGAAGTTTTAGATCATGGAACAGGAAAAGTTTTATATAATATGTTGTTTGACATGGAAAATGATAAAAAACAGTATTATAACATTTCAAAAAAACCTAAATTCAAAAACTTAGTTGATTTATATTCAAAAAAATTAAAAAAAATGAGAGAATTCTCTAACAAACCAATAGTAATAAAATGAAAAAAATTATTTTTTTAACTCTTTTTTTTACAACTGTTATCTACAGTCAAAAAAAATTTAAGGACCAACCACTCGTCAATGAAATATTTACTGCTGATCCTTCAGCACATATTTTTAATGGGAAAATCTATATATATCCCTCTCATGATATTTTTTTAGAAAATCCACCAATTGATGATTGTGGTGGAAAATACGCTATGAGAGATTATAGAGTGCTATCCATGGACTACATTGGTGGACCTGTAACCATTCATGATGTTGCATTAGACCTAGGCGATGTACCATGGGCCAAAAGACAATTTTGGGCACCTGATGCTGCTGAAAAAGATGGTAAGTTTTATTTATACTTCCCAACTAAAGATAGTCAGGACATTTTTAAAATTGGTGCTGCAGTTTCAGATAAACCTGAAGGTCCTTTTATTCCACAAAAAAAACCAATCGCAGGAAGTTATAGTATGGATCCAAGTGTTTTTAAAGATGATGACGGTTCATATTATATGTATTTTGGTGGTATTTGGGGTGGTCAATTACAGCGATGGGATGAGAATAATAAATATTCACACGGGGTATGTGGTAAGGAATTGTTGGATAGTGGTATACCTGATGGGCCTGCAATTTCACCTAGAATTGCAAAAATGTCTGATGATATGATTAGTTTTGCTGAAGATCCAAAGCCAGTCAGAATTATTGATAAAAACGGTAATCCAATATTGACCAAAGATCATGATAGAAGATTTTTTGAAGCAGCATGGGTTCATAAAATTGATGAAATATATTACTTGAGTTATAGCACAGGAAATACGCATTTAATTGTATATGCAACAAGCAATAACCCATACGGTCCTTTTGTTTACCAGGGTGTTATTAATAATCCTGTTGATGGTTGGACAAATCATCATTCAACACTGAAGGTTGGTGAACAGTGGTACCTATTTTATCACGATACCCAAATATCCGGACAGGACCATTTAAGAAATGTTAAATATTCAGAAATGTTTCATAATGATGATGGCACAATCAAAACTATTAATACAATTATTAATTAAGTATGTACAATATTGGTTATGATTTAGGAAGTTCATCGTTAAAGATTGCTTTAACAGATGCAAACTCAGGTGAAAAAGTTTTTCTTATTCAAGAACCAAATAATGAAATGGATATTATTTCCAAACAAAATAACTGGGCTGAACAAGATCCAAATTTTTGGTGGGAATGTCTTTGCAGGGGAACAAAAAGAATAATTGCAGAATCAAAAGTGAAATCATCAGCTATAAAATCAATTGGGATTTCTTATCAAATGCATGGACTTGTATTAATCGATAAGTTAGGAAATCTACTTTATAACTCAATAATATGGTGTGATGGTAGAGCTGTTGATATTGGTAATAAAGCATTTAATGAGTTAGGAAATGAAAAATGCATGAATACATTACTTAATTCACCCGGTAATTTTACTGCTTCTAAGCTTGCGTGGGTTAAACAAAATCTTCCAAATGTATATAATAAAATATATAAGTTTATGCTGCCAGGTGATTATTTAGCCTATAAATTATCAGGCGAAGTTTCTACAACAATTTCAGGTCTTTCTGAGGGAATTTTTTGGGATTTTGAAAAAAATAGTATTGCAGAACATTTATTTGAGTATTATGGAATTGATCAATCTTTGTGTCCAAACATTGTAGATAACTTTAAAGAGCAGTCTTATACCAACAAAAAAGCTCATGATGAAACTGGCTTACCAATTAATATTCCAATTAGATATAGAGGAGGTGATCAGCCGAACAATGCTCTTTCATTGAATATTTTTAATCCTGGTGAAGTTGCTGTTACTGCTGGTACATCTGGTGTAATTTATGCAATATCTGATAAGCTAAAATCTAAAGAACCCTTAAGAATCAATAATTTTGCCCACATTAATTATAGTAAAGAAAACAGCATTTTAGGAAAGTTATTATGTATTAATGGTGTAGGTATTAAATACAGATGGTTAAAAAATATTTTAAATATCGATAGTTATCAAAAAATGAATCATTTGGCATCTGAAATTGAAGTTGGTTCTGAAGGTTTATTTACATTCCCTTTTGGAAATGGACCAGAGAGAATATTTGAAAATAAAGATTTTGGATCTAATATTAATAATATTAATCTAAATAAACATAATAGAAATCATCTGGTACGTTCCAGTCTGGAGGGAATTGTTTTTTCCATGATATATGGTTTAGAAATTTTAATCAACGATAATGTAAGTCCATCCATTATAAGAGCTGGAAATGATAATTTATTTCAATCTGATATTTTTTCTAAAACATTTTCAACACTTTCTAATAATGAAATAGAGATTTATGATGTTACAGGTGCATATGGAGCAGCCAGAGCCGCTGGATTTGGTAACAAGATTACAGATATAAATAAAAATGATTTTTTAAAAAGAATAACTCCATCAAATGATAAAAATATATATTACGATTCTTATAATAGATGGAAAGAAAAATTAACTTTAATATTAAAATAATAAAATGATAACAATAGGTAGTAGAGAGTATTTTAAAGGAATTAATAGAATAGTTTATGAAGGGTCGGATTCAAAAAACCCATTTGCATTTAAATATTATAATCCAGAACAAATGGTTGCCGGTAAGTCAATGAAAGAACATTTTAAGTTTGCCGTTGCCTATTGGCATTCCTTTTGCGGTCAGGGAGCTGATCCATTTGGTGCTGGTACACAAAATTTTCCCTGGGATAATTCGAATAATCCCTTGGAATCAGCTAAAGATAAGGCTGATGCAGCATTTGAATTTATTTCTAAAATGGGATTCGATTATTTTTGTTTTCATGATTATGATTTGATTCAAGAAGCAAATAGTTTTTCTGAGTCTGAGGAAAGGTTGCTCTATATTACTGACTATATTAAAAAGAAAAAACAGGATTCAGGTATCAAATTATTGTGGGGAACTGCAAATTGTTTTTCAAATCCACATTACATGAATGGAGCAGCAACTAATCCTGAATTTGATGTTCTTTCAAGAGCAGGTGGTCAAATTAAACTCGCATTAGATGCTACCATTGCTTTAGATGGCGAAAATTATGTTTTCTGGGGAGGAAGAGAGGGCTATATGTCTCTATTAAATACTGATATGTCAAGAGAACTTGATCATATGGCTCAGTTCTTAAAAATGTGTAGAGATTACGCAAGATCAAAAGGTTTTAATGGTACTTTTTTTATTGAGCCAAAACCAATGGAACCTTCAAAGCATCAATATGATTTTGACACTGCTACTTCAATAGGTTTTTTAAGAGAATATGGGCTAGAAAAAGATTTTAAAATAAATATTGAAGTTAATCACGCAACATTGGCTCAACACACTTTTCAACATGAATTAACAGTTGCTGCAAAAGCAGGTATGCTAGGAAGTATTGATGCAAATAGAGGTGATTACCAAAATGGGTGGGACACTGATCAATTTCCAATTAACATACAAGAAACAACTGAAGCTATGTTAGTTTTTTTAAAAGCTGGAGGGCTGCAGGGAGGAGGAATAAATTTTGATGCAAAGCTAAGAAGAAACTCTACCGATTTAGAAGATTTATTTTTAGCTCATATTGGAGGAGCTGACACTTTTGCCAGAGCTCTAATAATTGCAGATAAATTACTTACAGATTCTCCAATTAGTGAAATGCTTAGAAAAAGATATGAAAGTTTTGATTCTGGAAATGGAAAAAAATTTGAGGATGGAAAATTAAATTTAGATGACTTATATAAATTTGCGAAAGATAATGGGGAATTACATTTGAGAAGTGGTAAACAGGAATTAATTGAAAATATAATATTTAACTATATCAAATAGATTATGGAAGTAACAGAAACTATTTTTGAAGGATTAGATTGGGTAGTTCTCGGTTTATATTTTGCTATTCTCATAGGTGTAGCTGTATGGGTAGCTTTACAAAGGAATAAAAATACTGAAGATTATTTTCTTGCTGGTAGAAATGTTGGATGGTTTGTAATTGGTGCCTCAATTTTTGCATCTAATATAGGTTCTGAACATGTAGTTGGTCTTGCTGGAACAGGTTTTTCATCTGGAACTCCATTAGCACACTACGAACTTCATGCATGGATAGTATTGCTTTTGGGTTGGTTATTTTTACCTTTTTACATTAGAAGTGGGGCTTTTACAATGCCCGAGTTTTTGGAGAAAAGATTTGATAGTAGATCAAGATGGTTTTTATCGGTTTTTTCACTATTTGCTTATGTTTTAACTAAAGTTTCTGTTACTATTTATGCAGGTGGAATTGTTGTTAGTGAACTATTAAATCTTGATTTTTGGGTTGGAGCAATTGGAATTGTTGTCTTTACTGGCATATATACCATAATTGGAGGTTTAAAAGCTGTTGTGTATACTGAAACTCTGCAAACAGTTGTTTTAATTGTTGGATCAGTAATAATTACTTACTTGGGTTTTCAAGAAGTAGGAGGATGGAATCAACTTACCGAGACAGTAATTGCTGTTAGTCCTGATCATTTTAATATGTGGAGACCTTGGGATGACCCTGAATTTCCTTGGGCAGGGTTACTTTTTGGAGGAACAATTGTAGGTATTTGGTATTGGTGTACCGATCAATATATTGTTCAAAGAACATTAGCTGCAAATAATATAACAATTGGAAGAAGAGGTGCTATTTTTGGAGCATACCTGAAGCTATTACCAATTTTAATTTTTTTAGTTCCTGGTATTATTGCTTATGCTCTAACCATTCAAAACCCTGAAGTATTTAGTGTTATTGACCCTGAAACAGGAATGGAAAGAGCAGATAGAGCTTTCCCTATGTTAGTGACAACACTACTTCCAATAGGCTTAAAAGGTTTAGTAGCTGGAGGATTAATGGCTGCTTTGATGAGTTCACTAGCATCTGTTTTTAATTCATGTTCAACAATTTTTACTATTGATATTTATAAAAAAATAAGTCCAAAAAAATCTGAACAATATTTAGTTAATGTTGGAAAAATTGCTACAATTGTAATAGTTGTGTTAGGAATTGCATGGATTCCTATTATGGAAAAAATTGGTGGAGGAGTGATGTATCAATATTTACAAAATGTACAAGCCTACATAGCTCCACCAGTAACTACTGTTTTTCTTTTGGGCATTATATGGAAAAGAGTTAATGCCCAAGCAGCTATTGTAACATTATTTAGTGGACTCTTTTTACTAATTTTAAGATTAGGATCCGAAATTGCTACTAATGAGGGTGTAATTAATAGTGGATTTTTATTTGAATTTGCCTCAATTAATTTTTCATATATGGCTATTTGGATGTTCTTATTTTCAGTTATTTTATGTATTTCAGTTTCATTATTAACATCGCAACCTGATTATCAAAAAATTCAAGGTTTATCTTATGGTACTTTATCAAAAGAAGATAAAATTAGTGCCGAAAACTCATATTCAACAATTGATATTATTTTATCTGTCGTTTTAGTTTTAATTGTAGTTGGAATTCTATTGTTCTTTTCACCTTTTGTGTTTTAAAATTTGAGATATTTAATAATTATATTACTAGTATTTTTTAATTCTAGAGCTCAGGATAAGTATTTTGTAAAAAACATATTGAAAGATTCAGGTTATTCATTAGACTCATTTTATGTTGGTGCTACTTTTAAATATTCTGCATTAAATTCAAATTCTAAACTTGAAAAAATATTTCTTAAAGAATTTAATTATTTAACGCCTGAAAACGCATCAAAACAAACCGCGATTCACCCAAGACCTGGTGTTTGGAATTGGAAAAAACACAATGATTGGATTGATTTTGCAAAAAAAAATAATTTAACTGTAAGAATTCACGGTCCTATAAGTCCGCAAGCGTCTAAATGGGCAAAAAATGATTATAGAACCAAGGAAGAGTTATTGTTAAATTTAGAAGAGTACTTTATTGAGCTTTGTAAAAGGATAAATAAGGAACCTAATGTTAAATGGATGGATGTAGTGAATGAGACTGTTTTGAGAAATGGCGATTGGTTCTCTGAAAAACCAGGTGATTCAAGTTGGGAAAATCCATGGACACAAATTGGTCTTAACTCAGATGGTTATCCCATATACATAGTTAAAGCTTTTGAAATTGCCCAAAAGTATGCTCCAAATGTAAAATTAGTCTATAACCATAATGGAGGAATGGAAAGAAAAATGTGGCAAAAAGTTTTAAGTACGATTAGCTATCTTAAAAATAAAGGATTAAGAGTCGATGGTTTAGGTTGGCAAGCGCACCTTAGAGATGCCAGAGGTGTTGGTCTTGTAAAGAAAGATTTAGACTATTTATCTTACCTAATCGATTGGTGTCACTCAAAGCAAATGGGTTTTCACGTTACGGAACTAAATTATTGGCTGAGAGACGAAAGTCCAAATTCAATTGATGTATTAAACAGACAATCAATTTCTTACAGTAATATCGTAAATACACTAATTGCAAAAAGAAATAATGGATTAGTAACGTTAAATCTTTGGGGTATAAAAAACAAAAAAGGTCCTGGTAATTATCCAAAAAATATACTAAGTATTTATGATAAAGATTTAAAACCTGCTCAGGCCTTTTATTCTATTAAAAAATCTTTAATTGAGAAAAACACTTTAATTCGTCTGCCTAAAGAATAAGCTATATGTATAAGTATCTGATTATATTTTTTTTATTAATGTCATGTTCGAGTGGAGATGATACAAGTGAATTAATTATTGAAAATGATGAACCTGAAATAGTTATTCAAGAACCTTTTAAAAAAATAGTATCTGATAATTACAATAACGAGACTTTTGTTTTTGGAGCCACTTTAAATTACTATCAACTTAATACCAATGTTGAACAACTTTTTCTTGACGAATTTAATTATACAACACCAGAAAACTCTTTTAAACAAACCATTGTTCATCCTGAACCCGGTGTTTGGGATTGGACTAGAGTAGACGCTTTTTTAGATTTTGCTTCAAAAAATAATATAAAAATGCGTGTACATGGCCCCATTGGACCACAGTCTTCATCCTGGGCAAAAGAGGATTCCAGAAACGCGGAGGAATTATCTTCTCTATATCAGGAATATATGATAGAGTTGTGTAAAAAAATCAATAACAACTCTAATGTATTATGGATGGATGTTGTAAACGAAACTATTTTATCAAATGGTCAATGGACTGACAAAAAAGATGGTACTAATTTGTGGGAAAATCCTTGGACTCAAATTGGCAAGAATACTGATGGTATACCTTTATACATTGTTAAAGCTTTCGAGATTGCAAAGCAATATGCTCCAAATATTAGCTTAGTTTTTAATCAACATGCAGGTATGCAGCCAGAAATGTGGGATAAAGTTAAAGAGACTATTCTATATTTAAAAAGCAAAGGTCTTAAAGTTGATGGACTTGGTTGGCAAGGTCACTTAAGAGATAATGTAATTTTGTCTTTAAATAAAGAAAAAATTGATTATTTACTTTCAATTATTGATTGGGCTCATCAAAATGATTTAGACTTTCATGTAACTGAAATAGATTATAGATTGGTTGGAACTAATCCTTCTTCAAAAGCTTATGAAAGACAAGCTAATGGATATTCAAATATTTTAAAAACTCTAATCTCAAAAAGAGAAAATGGTGTTGTTACTTTCAATACGTGGGGTGTATACGATAAAAACTCAGTATCAGATCATGAGTTTAAATATATTTATGACTCAAATTTAAAACCAAAAAAAGCTGTTGAAATACTTAAAAACACATTAAAAAACAAAAATACTTCATATGTGTATTTTGATTAAGTAGAGTCTCTAATAATTAATGATGTTGGAATTTTTTCATCGATAAATTCATTTCCTAATTTATTGTTTATTCTATCTAGTAAAATCTTTGCGGAATATTTTCCCAAGTACTCGCCATGCTGATTAACACATGTTATACTTGGTTTAATAAATTCATACATTGGACCATCAGTAAAACCTAAAAGAGCAATATCATTGGGGATTTTATATCCTAAATTTAGTAATAGACTATGGATTGAGACAGTACTTTGGGGTTCCATACAAATAAGGGCATCTATTTTATTATCTGATGTTAACTTTATAATTTCACTTTCAATATTAGCACTATTATTTGATGCGAGATATAATTCATTTTTGTAATCAATATTATTAGATTTTAATCCTTCAATATATCCGCTATATCTTTCTTTCCCAATTGTTGTATCATGAATTGGTGATATAAAAGCTATTTTACTCTTTCCTTTATTTGATAAGTGATTAACACAATCAAAAGTTGCTTTAAAGTTATCCATATAAACTTTATCACATTGGTAGTCATATGAAATTCTATCAAACATAAGAACAGGTATATTATATGATTTTAGATCTTTTAGTGTATTGACAGTATTTTCTTTATACTTGTCTTTAGCCAATGATATCATTAATCCAGCAATACTACCATCTCTTAATTTTTTAATAATTTTTTTCTCATTAGTTGCAGACTCATCAGTGAAATAACATGTTAAATTATAACCAGACTTATACAATTCTTGTTGAACACCTTTGATAACTTTTGCAAAAAAATAATTTAGTATGTCTGGGATAATAATTCCAATATTTTTTACAATATTATTTCTTAATCGACTGGCAAAGAAATTTGGACTATAATTTAATTTACTTGCAATTGCTTTAATTTTGTCCTTTGTTTTTTTACTTATTTCTTTATTATTATTTAATGCTTTAGAAACAGTAGAATTAGAAAAACCAGAAGCGGCAGAAATGTCTTTTATTGTAGATTTCTTCATTTTTGAACAAAGAATGTTAAATATAGCTTAATAATTTCAAAATTATTCTTAATTTCTAGTTAATAGATCAACCAAAAATAGTTAATTGAATCCAATGAGAAATTTTATTTTTTTTATTTTAATAATACCCTTTTGTTTAATTTCTCAGGAAAAAGAAATTTATACTTCTTGGAAACTTGAAGGTGCAGATGAAAGAATTGAAAAATATAGGAAAGGAAATTTAGTATTAAATTTTTACTCAGATAGGTCAATAATAAATAAAATAGGAAAATTAAAAATAAACCTAAAAAATCATGATTTTAAATTTGGTGTTTCATTTACCCAGTTAAGAAGATTTTGGGGAACGAAGTACGCTAAAAAATATTTAAATCAAGTAAAGAGAGTCTTTAATTATGCTACTGTTGGTATGTATTGGGCATTAACTGATGAAAGAAATAAATCAGGAAAGATTGAAAAGTTTTATGATGATGTTCTACTTTGGGCTAGTAATAATAATATTAGAATTAAAGGACATCCGTTAATGTGGCATGAGGCAATGCCTGATTGGGTTAGAAATTATAAAAATCTTGATAAGTTAGATTTACTTATTAAAGATCATATGAGACGACTAATTGAAACTTACCCTCAAATTACTGATTGGGATGTTTATAATGAACCCATAGGGCCTTTTAAACCACACATTCCTCATAGTTCCATAAGAGACTGGATAAACTATAAAGGTGGTATTTATCCAGCAATGGTTGAAATATATAATTTTGTAAATTCTGTTAATTCTTCAAAAAATTATTCAAATAATCACTACCATGCAAAAGATCCTGAATTCTTAAAAATTAACAAGTACTTTATAGATCAAGGATTAAACTACAGCTCAATTGGAATGCAAGCTCACATGCAATCTGATGATAATGTAATGTCTGAGAAACAATTATGGAACCAAATAGAAGATTATGCTGTTTTAGGAAAAAATATTCAATTCACAGAAATTACTGTTACAAGTTCAAAAAGATTTAAAAATTGGAAAGACCATCAAGTTTTTTTAAAAAAAAGAGATAGCATAATCAAAAGAGGAGGAGAGTATGATTTACCCAGTCTGCCCGAATATGAAAATTTCCAATCAGATTATTTAAAAGACTTTTATACACTTGCATTTAGCCATCCAAGTGTTTCATCAATTACTATTTGGAATTTAACAGATCAAAATGCATGGAGAGGTCATGCTGGAGGAATATTATTTAAAGATCTTTCTGAAAAAAAATCTTTTTTAACACTTGAAAAATTAATTAAAAATGAATGGTCAACCAATATTAATACAGAATTTAATTTAAACGATGGTTTTTCTTTTAAGGGTTTTTATGGACTATATGAGTGCGAATTAGAATTAGATGGTAAAGTTCGAAAATTTGAATTTAGATTTAATAAAGAAGATCAATTTGTTGATATAAAAATTTAACCTTTTCGTAACTCAATAACACTTATTTCTGGCCAAATTCCAACTCTACCAGGAAAGCCAAGAACACCAAAGCCTCTATTAACATTAATAAATTGTGATTTATTTTTATAAATACCTGCCCAATATTTATATCGATACTTAACAGGACTCCACTTTATTAATCCTGGTATTTCAATGCCAAATTGCATCCCATGTGTGTGTCCTGAAAGTGTAAGATGAAATTTACTTTTATGATTTATTATTATTTTTTCCCAATGAGAGGGATCATGACTCATTAAAATTTTAAAGTCATCTTCTTTTAACTTTGAAATCGCTTTATTTATATCCCCCTTTTTCTTAAATCCATCTCCCCAATTTTCAACTCCAATTAATGCTATTTTTTGATTTCCCTCACTCACATAAACACTATCATTTAATAAAAGATTAAAACCCATTTGTTTTTGAATATCTTTTAAATTTTTAAAATTTTTTCTCTTTTCATTTTCAGAACTCCAGCGAAAATAATCACCGTAATCATGGTTACCCAAGACCGAGAATTTCCCTTTTTTAGCATTAAGTCTTGAAAATAATTTTTTCCAAGGAATAATTTCTTTATATGTGTTGTTAACAAAATCACCTGTGAATAATATTAGATCTGATTTTTGTTCATTAATTAAATTTATACCATATTCAATTTTTTTCTTATTCTCTAAGCTTCCACAGTGGAAATCTGAAACATGTGTAATTTTAAATCCATCAAAATTCTCAGGCAAGTCCTCAAAATGAATTATATGTTTTATTACTTTAAAATTATACCTACCGATTAATACGCCATGAGTCATGAAGGGAATTGGGATTGATCCTAAAGCTAATCCCAACTTACTAACAAATCTCCTTCTGCTCAAATTAGTTTTTTTGCTTATTGAAAATTTATTTAAGATGATTGAAATAATTCTAAATATATCTTCAAAGAAAAGAATAGAAATTACAATTGATTTTGAAATAAATAGAATGAAAATTAATGTTAAATTATATGAAAAAAATTTATTAAAATTTCCATCATAAAAAAAAAATATTTGAAAAATTAGTATTAAATAAATTAAGGAATTTAGAATCGTATATAAGATTTTTATTCTTGAATTAAAAATAGTTTTAATTGCAGAGAAAGAATATAATTCAATTAATGCAACTGTAAATAAAAAAATAATTAATCTAATCATCAACTCAGTAAAAACAAAAAGAATTAAATAAATATTCTTTCACCATTTTTTTTTATTGATTCAATTATTTTATCAATTATAATCATATCTTTTAGGCCCTCATCACCACCAACATTGTTGTGAGGAATTTGATTATTTAAATAATTACAGATTCCATCCATTTGAGCTGCTTGTTGGTTAATTTGAGGAAAATTTAATTCACCTCTTGACATTTGTCCTGAAACTCTTCCCCATCCATAAGCTGGATTTAATTTTGCAAAACCTCTTTCGAAAGCTAAGTGTAAATAATTTAGGTTTGAAGAGAATGAGGTAGTACAATTAGCAACTTTTCCGCTTGGAAATACCATTTCCCATACTATTGTTTCATCAACTTCATTAAATCTTTTTAAGTCTGTTTTATATTCCTTTGCGCTTATTGAAATTGGTTCCTCATTTGATGTGTATCTAGCAGCTTGTATAGCATATACACCTACATCCATTAGTGCTCCGCCACCATAAGATTTTTTTAGTTTCCAGTGTCCAGTTGATCTCATATTGAAGCCAAAAGCAGCATTAATTATCTTTAATTTTCCTAATTCTTCATTTTTACTAATCTTAATTAATTGTAAGTGATGTGGTTCGTAATGAAGTCTATAGCCAACAAATAGCTCTTTTTTCACTCTCTTGCTTACGTTTATCATGTCTCTCGCTTCGTTAGCATTTAAAGCAAGTGGCTTTTCACAGATCACGTGTTTTCCGGCCTCAAGTGCTTTAATAGTGTATTCTTTGTGCATACTGTTAGGAAGAACTATGTAAACTATATCAATTTCATCGTTGTTTGAAATAGATTCAAAATTTTGATAATTGTAAATATTATTTTCATCCAGATCATATTCTTTTTGCCAAACTTTTTCTTTTGCAGGTGTTCCGGTGACAATTGCTTTCAAATCACAATGTTTTGTTTCTAAAAGAGCGGGTCCAAGAGCATTTGTTGAGTAGCTGCCTAGTCCAACCAATGCAACCCCAAGTTTTTTTTCTGGTTTAATGGAGGAAATTATACTCGGACTTACAGACAATCCTGTAAGTGATGTAGTAAACACTTTATTAAAATTTCGTCTTTTCATTAAATGTAATTTAGTTTTATAGTAAATTAATTTTTTTTAAAATATAAATTTATGTATATATATTACAAAATTAATTTTTCTTATGACTTTAATTAATAGAAGAAATTTTACCAAGACTACATTGCTGGGAGGGGGAATTTTTTTGTTTCCAGGTTGTGCTATAAAAAGCGACAATCCTCTATTTCTTTTTTTTAATGATAAAGAAGTTAAAACTATAGTCGCCCTTTGTAATCAAATTATCCCTGCCGATGATGATTTTGGTGGCGCAACTGATGCTGAAGTTGTTTATTATATTGATAGGCAATTAAATTCTTTTTTTAAGTATGATTCAAGTTTGTATAGACAAAGTATTTTAAAACTTCAATCTTTTTGTTTAGAAAAATTTAACAAAATTTTTAGTGATCTTGATTCTGACAAACAAATATCCGTAATGCGGATGATGGAAAAAAATAAATTAGATAAAGTAAAATGGAAAAATTCTTCATTCTTTTTTAACAAAATAAGGCTTCATACTATGCAAGGCTTTTATGGTTCACCCATTCATGGTGGAAATAAAAATTTTTTGAGTTTTGATATTTTAAATATTGATGGACTTTTAAGACAAAGATTAGAATCACCAAATAAATAATAATTTAATGTCATTTAAAAATCATGTTAATGTTGTAGTTGTAGGGTCTGGTGCTGGTGGAGGTGTTGTGGCTAAAGAATTATCTATTCTTGGTTATTCTGTAGTTTTATTTGAAAAAGGTAAATGGATTGGTTATAACAATAAATCTAATGATGAATTAAGTGATCAAAGAAATCAAGTGCTAGGAGCTAACTTTGGACCTAATATTAATAAAAATCCAAGATCAGTTATTGATGAACATGGAAATGAAACAATATTTAATTCATTGCAAGGTTATGGAAATATAGCAGAATGTGTAGGATCAGGTACTGTTAGTTATGGCGCAATGGCTTGGAGATTTATGGAAGAGGATTTTAAAATGAAATCCAAATATGGTCATGTTGAAGGTTCCACACTTGAAGATTGGCCAATTTCCTACCATGACCTTGAGCCTTTTTATGAAAAAGCTGAATGGGAAATAGGAGTTTCAGGGGATGATACCAAAAATCCATTTGCTTCAGAAAGAAAAAAACCATATCCAATGCCAGCTTTTGAGATAAATAAAGAAGGAAAAATTTTAGAGAAAGCTGCAAAAAGACTTGGTTGGAATCCATTCCCTGTGCCAATGTTTAGAAACTCAATACCCTACAATGAAAGAACACCATGCATGCGAAATAGTATTTGTGTAGGAAATGCTTGTCCAGTAGGTGCAAAAAACGGAACTCAAAACACCGTGATTCCTCAAGCAATTGATACTGGAAATTGTGAACTCAGGACTGAATGTATTGTATCAGAAATCGTCCTTGATGACAAATCTAGGGTAAAAGGTGTCAAATACTTTGATAGTAATAAAAGACAGTTTTTTCAAAGTTCTGATATTGTTATCCTTTCAGCTTCAGCAAATGAAACAGCTAGGCTACTATTAAATTCAAAATCAAAATTTTTTCCTAATGGATTGGGGAACAATAATGATTGGGTAGGACGTAATCTTCAATCTCATGCTTATACAGGTGCTGTTGGGCTCTTTGATTATGAAATTTTAGATTTTGATGGCCCAGGTGCAAATATTGCTATTTCAAATTTTAGTCACAATAACACTAATATAGTTGGTGGAGGAATACTTCATAATGAATTTAATAGACTTCCATATCAGTTTTCACAAATTAGGCCACCTGGATCAGATATGTGGGGAGCAAAACATAAAGATTTTCAGAAAAAAAATTTTAAGAGACTATCGAGAGTTAATGGTCCAATTCAAGAAATGCCAAACTATCATTCTAGATTAAAAGTTAGCAAAAAATATAAAGATTTCTGGGGAATTCCTATAATTCAGTTTTCGGGAAAGCGTCATTTTCTGGATCATGAGCACTGTAAGTTTTTATCGAATAAAGCTGAATTGTTATTGAAAGAAGCTGGTGCTATACAAACTTGGCAAAAAATCGGAGGAAAAGGACAAGGAAGAGGGCAGCATCAAGCTGGTACAGCAAGAATGGGTAATGACAAACAAACATCAGTGACTAATAAATATGGTCAAATTCATGATGTTGATAATCTTTTTATAGCTGATGGTAGTTTAATTCCTAATAACGCAGGTTTTAATCCATCTCTCACCATAATGGCTCTAGGTTTTTGGGTTGGTAATTATATTGGGAGTAATTTTAAACATCTTTTAAAGCATCTAGCTTGAAGTTAAATGCAGTATAGTTAATAATTCAGGCAACCAGAATAAAAACCCTTGTAAATCAATGACTTACAAGGGTTTTTGCGGAGAGACGGGGATTCGAACCCCGGCGACAGTTACCCGTCGACAGATTAGCAATCTGCTCCATTACCACTCTGGCACCTCTCCAAAATGAGGATCAAATTTAACTTTTCAAATCAACTTGAAAAAATATAATTAAAGGTTTTTTGTAAGTTTCCTGACAAACTTGTTTTCACTAAAAAAAACTTTTCCAATTACTTTAGAAGCCGTGTAGAGAGGTATGGCAATTATCATCCCCCCAATTCCAAATAAAAATCCACCAAGAAGAATGATTATAAAAATTTCAAGAGGATGTGATTTTACAGAATTTGAAAAAATATAAGGTTGACTAAAAAAATTGTCAATTAACTGTGCAAAAACATAACCTATAGAAACGTAAATAGTTTTTGGGACAATGACCGAACTAAAATCAAGTCCTAAGTTGCTGGTCATTGTAAGAAATATCATCAAAACTAAACCAATAATTGGACCTACATATGGAATCAGATTTAATAAAGCGCATAAAAATGCAATTACAATTGCATCTTCGATTTTAAATATTAAAAGTAAAATAGTGTAAATAATAAATAATATAGAAATTTGAATTAATAAACCTCTGAAATATCTTGATAATAGATATTTGATTTCATCAACAGACTTGTCAGCTCTTTTTTTTATATTTTTTGGAAATAATAATATTATCCATTTTTCAATTTTAATACTATCCCTTAAAAGAAAAAACGTAATAAAAAGAACAGAGAAAACACCCATGGTGAATGAACCAAGTATACTACCAACTGAATTTAAAATTTTAGGTATAGATTCAATACTTGATTTTGATAGAGTTTTAAAGTCTATGATAGTGTTGTCAAAATCAATATCAAAATTTGAAAGGTAAAAACTAAGCTCTGAAAATAAAGCACTTACTTTCAGTTCTAAACTATCAACATTTAATAATGACAAGTTTTTTCCTTGTTCAAGTATTAATGGAATTAATAACGATATTATTCCCAACATAACAATTACAATAACAATCAATGTTAATATTGAGGAGAAAGTAAAATTTAGTTTTAGTTTTTTGTTTAAAAAATCAAAAATTGGCTTAAATATTAATGAAAGTATGGAAGAAATAATTAAATATGCAATCAAAACTTTTACTTGACTTAGTATATATAATACTAGGCAAATTCCAGAAACATATAAAACTGCTTTTAATATTGAATATGATAAATCTAATTTATTCACATTGCAAATATATTATTTAATCAATGAATAAGCTGAACAAGCTAGTATTCCAGCTGTTTCTGCTCTGAGTCTACTATTACCTAAAGAAACTATTTTAAATTCATTATTTATAGCTTTTTCAATTTCTTCTTTAGTGAAATCTCCCTCAGGACCAATAAGTATTAAATTTTTTGTTTTACTTGAGAATGCATCTTTTAATATTATTTTCTCATAATCGTAACATGTTGCAATTAATTTTATCTTTTCATCACTTTGTTTAATAAAATCCTGAAGTTTTTGAGGTTTGTTAAGTGTGGGAAGTTTAAATTTAAAAGATTGTTTTATGGCTGAAGTTAGTATTCTTGTGCATCTATTGTAATTTATATTTTTTTTTATTGTTCTTTGACAAATTATTGGAGTTATTTCTTTGACACCTATTTCACTTGCCTTTTCTAAAAAATTTTCAAATCTAGCAGTTGATTTTAAAAGTGATATTGCAATATGAAGATTTTCATAAGATTTAATTTTTTCATTTTTTATTATACTAAATTTTGAGATTTTACTATCAAATTTTTCTAAACGTGTATCAAATTTAAATCCTTTACCATTTGTAAATATTAATATATCACCTACTTTCTTTCTGAGAGATTTTATTAAATGTTTTGATTCATCATTGTTTAAATAAAATTCTTCATCTTTTTCCGTTATATCCTTATTGTAAAACAATTCGTTCATATTTTATATCTCGCTCTAGATTCAACATCATAATTAGTAAAATTCTTTTCTTTAAATTTTAAATACCCAACTAATGCAATCATAGCAGCATTATCTGTTGTATACTCAATTTTAGGAAAAAATAATTTACAATTTTTAAATTCTTTTTTGCAAGATTCACGAATTCTAGAGTTTGCCGAAACGCCACCACCAAAAACAATAGTTTTAGTACTAGTTTTATTAATTCCTTTAATAATTTTTTCCAGTAAAATTTTGACAATTGTTTCCTGAATTGATGCACAAATATTTTCTTTTTCTTTTTCAATAAAGTTTTCGTTTTCTGAAATATGATTTTCAATGAATCTTTTAAAATTTGTTTTCAAACCACTAAAACTAAAATCTAGTTGTTTAACTTTAGGAATACTAAACTTGAATTTTTTGTTATCTCCATTTTTAGCAAGTCGATCAATTTTTGGACCTGCTGGGTAATTTAATCCTAATAGTTTTCCACATTTATCAAATGCTTCGCCGATTGAATCATCAAGTGTTTCTCCAATTATTTCCATTTCAAAATAATTTTTGCAAAGTATAATTTGTGTGTGTCCACCTGATATATTTACTCCTAAGAACGGAAAAGTAGGTTTATGTCCATTATTATTTTCAATAAAATTCGCTAAAAGATGAGCTTGCATATGATTAACCTCTATGAGTGGAATATTTAATGATAGAGATATTGATTTTGCAAATGATGAACCTACTAATAATGAACCTAATAAACCAGGTCCACGTGTGTATGCTACGGCATCTAATTTTTTTTTATCGATATATGCTTCAACTATAGCTCTCTCTACAACTGGAATTATATTTTTTTGATGTGCGCGAGAAGCTAGCTCTGGAACTACGCCACCATATTTTTGGTGAACTTGTTGATTTGCAATAATATTTGATAATATTTTATTATCAGAAATTATAGCTGCCGATGTTTCATCACAAGAAGTTTCAATGCCAAGAACATTTATAGGCATATTTTTTGTTTTTTTGTAAATATAAAATATATCATATCAAAAAAAGAAAGCCCACATATAAAAAACATAAATTAAAATTAATTAGTTTACTTCTATTAATTATTTTTTTTGTATTTATTTTTATTATTGAAAATAATTTCCAATCAATTATATCGAATAAGTTTTCGGAAAATAAATCTTTAAATTTAAGTCTAGAAGATGTAGATTTTAATTTAAATGGAAATTTTACAATTAAAAATTTTTTATTATCAAATAAGGATAATGATTCTTTAGTCTATTCATCAAAACTCTCAATTGATCCAATAAGTTTAACCAAAGCTATCTTCAACCAAAAATATGAGCTCAGAAAAATAGATTTAAAAAATGGTTTCATTGACCTTAAATTTTTTTTAGACTCTAGTTCTGTTGATAAAACAAGTTTTTCGGCAAATGATTCATTGATTTTTTTTAACTCAAATTTTTTTATTGAAAACCTTAATTTTGAGAAATTTAGCATTAAAAAAAATAGCGAATTAATATTGAAAGACCTTAATTTTGATATTAATAAATTTAAATTTTCTGAAAAAAATTTAGAATTAATTCTCGAAGATTTAAATTTTAGATACAAAGAATATCAAATTTCTAAATTACATTCAAAAATATCTTTTTTAGATGAAACTTTATTTTTAGATGATTTTAATGTAAAAATTAATAATTCATTCTTAAATGGATCTCTTAAAGTTAATAATCTCGTTAATTCATCTAAATTTGAAATAATTGGTTTTTTTGAAAACTCCAAACTTATCTCTTCGGATCTAATATCAAATTCTATTTCAAAAGCTTTTGATTTTCAAGCTTTTTTCAATTTCACAGACAATAAAATAGTTTTTAAAGATCTTAAGGTTTTTGATAATGATAACTTGCTAAAAGCATCCGTAGTATTATCAAATTTTGAGAACAATAGACCTGAACAAATTGAAATTAATTTTGATCAATTTAACTCATCATCAAATGAATTACAAAAAACTTTTCCAAATATTTTTGGTTCAATCTTACCATCTTCTTTAAAAACACTAGGAATATTTAAATCAAATGGAAATATTATGTATAGTAATTCTTTAATTCGTTCATCATTTGATTTATCAACAAAAAATGGAAAAATTTTTTCAAACCTAGAGCTTTCTGATTTCGATTTGATTGATGATGCAAAGTATTTGGGTAGTGTAAAAGGATCAAATATTAATTTATCCAAAATAATCGGATTGCCATTTTTGGGAAAGTCTAATTTTGATTTTTCAATTAGTGGTCAGGGTTTCACTCAAGAGTTGTTAAATACATCTATCGAGGGTAATATTTTTAATTTGGAAATTAATGATTATAAATACCAAAATATTGTTGCGTCTGGAAAAATAAACAATAAAATATTTGATGGTTATTTAAAAGTGAATGATGTTAATTTGGAGATGGATTTTTCTGGATTAGTTAATTTTACTAATGAAATTATTGATTTTGATTTTTCAACAAATATTAAAAAATCTAATCTAGATTCTTTGAAATTATCCAATCTTCCCAATACTAAATTATCAGGCACAATTATAACAAAGTTGAGAGGAAATGATATCAATAATTTAATTGGGGATATTAGCTTTTCAAATTTTAAATATCAATCTGATGATTTTGAATATGAGTTCGAAGATCTAATTGCTCAAAGTAGAATTAATAATGATAGAAGATTTTTTAATATTAATTCCACTGATGCTATTGATGGAATTATAATTGGAGGCTTAAATTCTTTTAATTTGATTAACACAATTTCTGATGGGTACTTATCTAAATATTCGAATTTTAATTCTATTAACTTGGAAGATGAGGTTAGTTTTAATTTGAATATTAAATCAAAAATTGCAAAAGTAATTAACTCTGAGATTAATATTGATGATAATACTTTTTTAAATGGAAAGATTTCAAAAGATAATTTTGAATTAAATATCATTAGTCCATTAGTTTCTAGTTCAAACTTTGAATTGGAAAATATAGATTTTTCATTTAAAGATGATATCGGAAAATTGGAAATAAATGAAATAAAATCGGAGTTTTTCTCAGGAAAGAATTTAATAATGAATTCTGAATTTAAAAATGACAAAACATATTTTGAAATTGCTTATGATTCTGATGTACTAAATGTTTTTAAATTTGACCACACTATTTCAAAAGATTTAAAATCAATTTTTACTCTAAATGATCTAACCATAAATTATAATGATAATATTTGGTTACTTGATAGTTCTATAAGCGATAACAAAAATAAATTTATTTATGGTAAAGAATATCGAGAATTAAAACCTATAAAATTAATTTCAGGATCACAAATATTGGAATTTAGATTTTTCGATGATAATATTGATTTTGATTTCAATTCATCTTTCAATAACGTAAATTTTGAATCAATAATTCCAAAGCAAAAAAATATTTTTTATAGTGGTTTAGTTAATGGATCTATCCAATTAAATAAAAGAAATTTAGTTTATAATGGAAACTCAAATTTACTTATTGAAAATTTCTCTGCGAATGGAAATATTTTGGGGAATGCCTTATTAAATATTTATCCATCAGACAAACTTGATAACTATAATTTATTCTTTAAAATAACAGATTCCAACATAGATATATTTAAACTTGACGGAGATTTTAAAATATTTAAAAATGATTTTCCAATTAATTTTAAATTAACAACTGAAAAATTCAGAATCAAGCCATTCTCAGCTATAGGAAAGAATGTTCTTCAAAATTTTAATGGATATTTTAATTCAGAAATTTATTTAAGCGGTACTTTTTATAATCCTAAGATTAAAGGTTATATTAGAACAGAAAACACAAGTTTTGATGTTCCTTATTTAGGAACCTCTTATGCTTTAAAAAATAATCCAGATTTTAAGCTTGATAATAGAAAAATAATCATTAAAGATTTTATTATCGAGGACAAGCATCTAGAAACTTTTGGTTTAATGAATGGTGAAATATATCACAACAGGCTTAAGGAATGGTTCTTGAATTTTGATATTATTTCAGACAATTTACTTGCAATAAATACAACAGTTAATAAAAACCCAATTTATTATGGAAAAGGAATGTTCAATGGGTCAGCTAAATTTTATGGTCCTGGTAAAGACCTTGACATAACAATAAAAGGTGAAACTAATCAGGGAACAAGAATTACTGTTCCAATAAAGTATCAAGATGGATTAGCTGATTTAACATTTTTGAGGTTTAATAATTCCAGTTCAAATGATCAATTGATAAATCAAGGCCTTGAATTATCAATGGAGATGCTTTTAAATAAAAATGCTCTAATAGATATAATATTTGATGAAAGAACTGGCTCAAAAATTACAGGATCAGGAAACGGCACTATAAAAATTTCATCTGACTACTCTGGCTTATTCAGTCTTTCAGGAGATTTTATTACTGATCAAGGAGAATATTATTTTAAAAATTTCGGATTTGTAGAAAGAGTATTTGAAATTAATAAAGGTGCTAATATTTCATGGGATGGGGATCCATATAAGGGCGTTTTAAATGCAGTTGCTGAATATAAAGTACCTGGAGGAGCTAACCCTGCAACATTAATTCAAAATACTGCATTCAACAGAAAAATTCCAACAACAGTCAAAATATCATTACAAGGAGAGTTGTCTAGTCTATCAACACCAACTTTTGATTTAATATTTCCTGAAACTAAAGGTGCAATTAAATCTGAACTTGATTACTATTTAAATGATTATGAAAAAAAACAAAGTCAAGCTATTTCACTTATTACACAAGGTACATTTATTGATGATTATACCTCCTCTTTAATTTCCTCACAAGCAATCACAAATAATTTATTTCAAAGAGCGTCGGGTATTATAGATGAAATTTTTACTAACCCTGATGATAAGATGAATATTGGAATTAATTATTCCCAGGGAGATAAGTTTGCCGCATCTAGCTTATTAAACAGAGATAGATTAGGCTTGACATTAAAAAGCGAAATAAGCGATAGAATTTTAATCAATGGTAAAATTGGAGTTCCTGTGAGTGGAACTGATGAAAATGTAATTCTGGGGAATGTTCAGATTGATTTTCTTTTGAATGAATCAGGATCCTTAAAGGCAAGAATATTTAATAAGGAAAATGAATTTCAGTTTTTTGGTGATGAAATAGGTTTTACTCAGGGAATTGGTATCCAATATGATGTTGAATTTGACAATTTTAAAGAGCTTTTAAAAAAGATAAAAAAAAATAATAAAAAGAATTAATATATTTAAAAAAATTTTAACAACAACTTATTTTTTATGGATTCTACTATTTCTAAAAAGACTTTATTCAATGCATCTTGTATAGCCTTAATTGTAACTGCAATGACATTTGCAATTAGAGCTGGTATTTTAGTTGAACTGGGAAACGATTTTAATTTAAACAATACTCAATTAGGTTGGATCAACTCTATGGCTTTTTGGGGTTTTCCAGTTGCTACAATTTTTGGAGGATTATTATATAATTATTTTGGCCCAAAAAAATTACTTGTATTTGCTTTTATTGCACATTTATTGGGTTTAATTCTAACAATTTATGCATCAGGTTTTACACTTTTATTATTATCATCCTTTTTAATTGGTTTCGCTAATGGTTCAGTAGAAGCTGCTTGTAACCCATTAATTGCAGATATGTATACTAGTAATAGAACAACAATGCTAAACAAGTTTCATGTTTGGTTTCCCGGAGGAATTGTAATTGGTGCTTTAGCTACTAATTTCATGAATACATTGGGACTCGGATGGCAATTGAAGATTGCAATTATGATTATTCCAACTTTAATTTATGGATTTATGTTTTTTAAAGCAATTTTTCCAAAATCTGAAAATATTGATACAGACACATCAAATAATATAAAATCTTTATTTTCATTATTATTCATTTTTATTGCAGTATGTATGACTCTAACCGCTACAACAGAACTTGGAACTCAACAATGGTTACAACCATTACTTGAAAAGTCTGGAGCTAATCCGATGTTGATATTAGCAATGACAACTGGAATTATGGCTGTTGGAAGGTATTTTGCTGGTCCGATAGTACACAAACTAAATCCAATTGGAGTTTTATTTATGTCTGCTATTGTTTCAACAATTGCAATTTATTTTATGTCAATAGCTGATGGAACTGCCCTTTATGGTGCAGCAATATTATTTGCGTTTGGAGTATGTTATTTTTGGCCCACAATGATTGGATTTGTTGCAGAATATATACCTAAGACTGGTGCATTAGGAATGTCGTTAGTTGGTGGTATGGGTATGTTTGCCACAGGTATTTGGAACCCTATAATTGGGTCGTGGATAGATACAAACACAAAAAATGCTCTTGAGTCTGGATTATCTCAAGATTTAGCTGAAGTAGTAGCTGGAAAAGCTACTCTTGCAAACATGACATATTTTCCATTGATATTGATTGTGTTTTTTGGAGTCTTATTTATAAACAGAAAAAAATTAGAAAAATTAAGAATAAATGGATAATAAACTGAGGTTAGGTATTTTGGGTGGAGGTGGAGATTCACTAATTGGTGTATTACACAGGGTAGCATCTTCAATGCATGATAAATACCGATTAATTGGTGGTGTATTTAACCCTAAACATCCAATAAGTTTAGATTTTGGCAAACAACTTGGCTTAGATGCTAGTAGAATATATAAGGATTTAGATTCTATGATTGAATCTGAGAAAAAGATAGATATAAATGACAGGATACAAGTTGTTTCTGTTTTAACACCAAATTATTTACATTACCCAATGGCAAAAGCATTATTAGAAAATGATTTTCATGTAATTTGTGAAAAACCACTCACAACTACATATAATGAAGCAATTGAATTAAGTAAAATTAAAAAGTCAAAAAAATTGGTTTTTGCTGTTACTTATACATATACTGGATATCCAATGGTCAGGCAAATGACCGATATGATTAAAAATGGTGTTATTGGAAAAGTCCATAAGTTTGATGCACAATACCTGCAAGGTTGGTTAAATCCTGTTGTTCATGAAAAGGAAAAAAGATTGTCAACATGGAGATTAAATCCAAAGGTTAGTGGTATTAGTTGTTGTGTTGGAGATATCGGTACACATGCATTTAATATGATTGAGTTAGTAACTGGTATGAAAGTAAAAAAGTTATTAGCAGATTTAAATACATTATATTCTGATAATCCAATGGATGTGGATGCAAATATTTTAGCTCAACTTTCAAATGGTGCAAATGGTACAATCAGATCTAGTCAGATAGCAACAGGTGAGGAAAATAATCTAAGGATCAGTGTCTACGGTAACAAAGGTGGTTTAAAATGGGAACAAGAAAATCCTAATTATTTGTATCATTTAACTGACGATCAACCGCTAAGAGTTTTAAAATCGGCTCATCAATATAATTCCGAGATATCAAACCTATCAATAAAAATTCCACCAGGTCATCCTGAGGGAATATTTGATTCAATGGGTAATATTTATCATGGAGTTTCAAAAGCTATTAATGGTCAATCTTTTTATAATGAAGAATTTCCTGGTATTGAAGATGGGGTTAGAGGAATGGACTTTATTGAAAAAGCAGTTCATTCTAGTAAATCTGGAAATATTTGGGTTAATTTAGATTAAATAGTTACTCCTTTTTCTAAAAATTCCATTAATTTTACTTTACAATATAAGTTTTGAAAAATATTGGTGTATTAACATCTGGAGGCGATTCGCCTGGAATGAATTCTGCTATTAGAGCGGTAGCTAGGACTTGTGCACATTATAATTTAAAATGTACTGGTATAATTCGGGGATACCAAGGCCTTATTGAAAACGATACTAAAGTTCTTAATACTAGGTCAGTTCGTGGAATTATAAATAGAGGAGGTACTTTCCTGTATTCTGCTAGATCTGATGAGTTTAAAACAAAACAAGGTAGAAAATCAGCATATGATAATTTGATAAAAAATAATATTGATGGTTTGGTAGTTATTGGAGGAGATGGTTCATTTACTGGCGGTCTTAAATTAATCCAGGAGTATGATTTCCCAGTTATCGGTATTCCTGGAACAATTGACAATGACTTATTTGGAACATCTCACACTCTTGGATATGATACTGCATTAAATACAGCAACAGAAGCAATAGACAAAATAAGAGATACTGCCATTTCTCACCACAGGTTATTCTTAGTTGAAGTAATGGGTAGAGATGCTGGATTTATTGCTCTAAATACAGGGCTTGCAATTGGTGCTCAAGAAATTTTAATTCCTGAGGTTAATATGAGTCTAGATAATTTAATTGATTCCTTAAAAAGGAGTAAAAGTGCTGGAAAAACCTCAACAATAATTGTTGTTGCAGAGGGCGATAAAACTGGTAATAATGTCTTTCAGCTTGCTGATACAATTGAGACAAAACTTCCAAAATATGAAGTCAGAGTTTCAGTTTTAGGTCATATGCAGCGTGGTGGTAGTCCTTCTTGTTTCGACAGAGTACTTGGAACACAAATGGGAATTACATCTGTAGAATCACTTATAAATAATGAAAAAGGATTAATGATTGGAATTAGTAACGGGAAAATTACAAAAACAGATCTTTCAAAGGCAATTAAAGGAAAAACAAAAATTAATAAGGAGTTGCTTAGAATGTCAAGAATAATGAATACATAAAATAAATTATATGAGTAAAATTAAAATTGGAATTAATGGATTTGGTAGAATTGGTAGAATGGTTTTGAGAGCTTCTCTTGAGAGGGATGATGTTGAAGTTGTTGCTATTAATGACCTTCTTAATATTGATCATCTTGCTTATCTTCTAAAGTACGATTCAGTTCATGGAAAATGTAGAGCAGATGTTTCTGTACATAATAATAATCTAATTATTAATGGTAATGAAGTTTTTGTTTCGGCTGAGAGAGATCCTAAAAACATAAGTTGGGATTCTAAAAATGTTGATGTTGTTGCTGAATGTACTGGAATTTTTACTTCTCTTGAAACAGCTCAATATCATATCGACGGAGGAGCTCCAAAAGTTGTTATTTCTGCTCCATCTAAGGATGCACCAATGTATGTAATGGGTGTTAATCATAATGATTTAAATAAAAATGATTCTATTATTTCAAATGCGAGTTGTACAACAAATTGTTTAGCTCCATTAACCAAAGTTTTAAACGATAGTTTTGGTATTGAAGAGGCATTGATGACTACTGTTCATGCAGTAACTGCAACACAATTTACAGTTGATGGTCCATCAAAGAAAGATTACAGAGGAGGTAGAAGTTCTCTTTTAAACATAATTCCAGCGTCGACAGGAGCAGCAAAAGCTGTAACTAAAGTTATCCCATCATTGGAGGGAAAAATTACTGGGATGGCTTTCAGAGTTCCAACAGCGAATGTGTCTGTTGTTGATCTGACTGTAAAACTAAGTAAAGAAACCAGTTATGAAGAAGTAATGAAAACTATAAAAAAAGCTTCTGAAAGTGAACTACATAATATTTTAGGATATACTGAAGAGGCAGTAGTCTCTCAAGATTTCATTGGAGATAGTAGAACATCTATTGTAGATGCTAAAGCCGGTATACAATTAAATTCAATGTTCTATAAAATAATATCCTGGTATGATAACGAGGCTGGATATTCGAATAAATTGTTAGACTTAGCTAAACATTTTTCTAGTTAACAATTCATGAAGCTAATTGTAGATAGCGGTTCAACAAAAACTGACTGGATTTCATTAAGTAAAGATGGAAAATTAATATTTGAAACTCATACCTTAGGACTCAACCCCCAGGTTCTAGATGAGCATATAATTGAAGAACGAATAATTAATAATTATGAACTTTATCAAAATAGAAAAAAGATAACTCATCTGTTTTTTTATGGAGCTGGTTGTGGAACTGAACCACCAAAAGAATTAATTAAAAAGGTCTTTGAGTCCATATTCATTAACGCGTCGATTAATGTTAGAGAAGATACATATGCAGCTGTATTTTCAGCTGCTAAAAAAGGTGAAAAATCCATTGTTTCTATTATTGGTACAGGTTCTAATTGTACATATTTTGATGGAGAGAATATTCATCAAAAAGTCACATCACTAGGATATGTTTTAATGGATGATGCAAGCGGAAATTATTTCGGCAGACAAATGATTAGAGATTATTTTTTTGAAAAAATGCCAGATGATATTTCTAAAGAGTTTTCAAAGTCATTTGAGCTTAACCCAAATATTATTAAAGATAAATTATACAAAAAGCCTAACCCTAACACTTATTTAGCAAAGTTTGCAAAATTTATTGTTGAAAATAAAGAAAATAAATATTGTTCGGATCTAATAAAAAAAGGGTTTAACTTATTTATTACAAACCAGATAGAGCAATTTGAAGATTGTAAACAAATACCTCTTCATTTCATCGGTTCCATTTCTTTTTATCTCAAGGAAGAACTAAATAATTGTTTAATTAAAAGAGGAATGAAACTTGGGAACGTATTAAAAAAACCAATTGATGGTCTGGTTAATTATCATCTAAAATACAATTCTAACTAGCAATCATATCAATTTCTACTTTTGCATCTTTTGGAAGTCTGCTAACTTCAACCGTAACTCTTGCTGGTACATTTTTCCCATCAAAAAAACTGCCATAAATTTCATTAACTTCTTCGAAGTTATCCATATCTGTTAAGTATATTGTAGATTTTACAACATTATTAAAGTTAAAACCAACTTCCATCAATATAGTTTTAAGATTGTTCATGACTTGATTTGTTTCATCCTTTAGTGATTTATTAATCATTTTACCACTTTTCGGATCTAAAGCTACTTGCCCTGAAATATATAATGTATTATTAGAAAATATAGCTTGATTATATGGCCCAACTGGATCAGGAGCTTTATTTGTGTAAATTACTTTTTTCATAAAATTTAAATTTATAGTCTTTTATCAGGTTCTTTTCTTTTTTCGTATTTTAAATCACTCAAAAACCCACTTTTAATTCCAATAAAAAAATACCAAGATTCCCTTATACTAAATGGAACCCAGCTAAAATTCATTTTCCAACTATCAAGATCTCTCTCAAATCTAAGCTGAGTATAAGTAAACCCCTTGTTTTTAAAATCAAATCCAGATGATCCTCCAACCTTCCATTTTTTTGAAAGCATGAGATTTCCAGAAAACATTAATGAATTATTACTTATACTTTTTTCTCCTTTGTTATTTAAGTAAGTTAATGAATGCGCAAGTCTTAAATCCCATCCAATTTTATTAATATATTCTTTTAGGTTTTCTTTAGAATCATCATTATTTTCTGTATCATCAAATGTGCTTTTAGTTAAATCCTGGCTTTGACCAAATAAATCATCTGTTCTTCCACCACCAGACAAGTTTTCACTATTTTCATTTTTAGAATCTGAATTAAAACTTTTATTGTCAATTGCATAAGTCAAATTTATATTGGCGCTAGTCATTCTAACAAGCCCACCACCATTAGCTATATTTAATTTGTCAATTCTGTAACCATTTTCATCAATTGAGTATGGATCAAATGTAGCTCCAATATTTAAATTTAGTTTATTTTCAAAAATATTTGTTCCAGCTGTCATTCTAATAGGGTTTAATTTTAAAGAATCAGCAGCAATATTATAACTTGTTGAAAAATTCAGGTTGTTTAAAATATTAATTTTTTTAGGTTCGACAATTGTGCTGTCTTTTTCTCTAATTTTGGCTTCAAGGTTATTGCTAACATTTATACCTATGTTACTAGAGTAAACTTTTGAAGGTCTTCCAAAAAAAGAATCTTCAAATCTTGTATATTCTGCAGTGTTACCATCAGCATCAATTATATATGTATCATAGTATTTTTTAAAACTAGGTCTAGTACTATAGCTTATGGACGGTCTGACAACATGTCTAATGGATTCAATTTTTTTACCTTCCTTAAAATTAAATAATCCATAAATTGTTGTTCCTACGCTAACTCCAAAGTCATATTGATTAAACCTGTCAAAACCTTTTATAGTTTCTTCAACGTACTGATCATTATTTAGGTTATTAAAATCATTTTTAAAAACAGTTGAGCCTGTCCAAACTTCTTCAAAATTTCCATTCATACTCACACTAAAATGTTTAAAAACCTTAAAGTTGGTACTAATTGGTATCGAATGTTTCATCCCGTATTTTGCATCATCAAACATACCTTTTTTAAGAAAAAGAGAATCGACAGTATTAATTCTATTTTCTCCCCTTACTGTGTATTGGAAATTAATATTTTTTAAAATTCCTTTTTTTTGTGTATTCTTTTTTACGAATGGATATATTCTTTCCATATTACCTTGAAAAGTTGGTAAAACCAAATTTACACTGTTTGTTCTTGTGTTTTGAGAATGAGAAGCTGTAAGTGATACATTAATTGAGGGATAACCACTAAAAGTTTTAGAAAATGAAATGGATGAATTTAATGAATTGTTTAGAAAGTTTGGAGTATTTATTTGATTCAAAGATTGTCTAAAATAATTACTACTACCTAAATTAACTGACGCAGAAAATCTATTGTTTGGGTTAGCTTTTGAATCTTGTGAATGAGACCATCTAATATTATAGATGTCAGACTTACTGTAGCCAGGTAAACCCCT
The DNA here is from genome assembly GCA_902522775.1 of uncultured Bacteroidota bacterium. GTDB lineage: Bacteria > Bacteroidota > Bacteroidia > Flavobacteriales > Flavobacteriaceae > Eutrophosalina. Next base: position 292,598 of record CABYWQ010000001.1, read on the forward strand.
TTCTCCATCTATTAAATTTTCAAACCTAAAACTTAGTTTCCCTGAAAATGCATATCTTTTTCTATAATTCGATTCAATTCTCATTCCATAGCTTCCATTTGTATAATAATCGCCGAGTAGTGTTAAATCAAAATAATCGCTCGGTGCAAAATAATATCCTCCATTTTGTAAAAAGTATCCTCTATTATTGTTTTGTCCGATTGTAGGAAATAAAAATCCAGAATTTCTATCTTCATTTAGAGGGAAATACGCAAATGGTAAAAATACCGGAGTTGGCACATCATAAATATATAAATTACTTGGTCCAGCAATAATTTTATTTTTTGGAATAAATTTTCCAGATCTTACTCTAATATAATACTCAGGATCGTCAATATTTTTAGATGTAGTTACTTTAGCTTCTTTTATAAAATATATTGAATCATTCTCTTTTTTAGTAGCTTGAGAAAAGACATTCATGTCACTTTGTTCTGACCGCGAGTTCCATATTAATGCTTTTTTTGTATCAAAATTATATCTCAAAGAATCTGGATTTACCTCATCTGACCCTTGAATAAATACAGGGTTTTGACTTGGTTTGCCTATTGAATCGAAAATTCTTCCGGCAGAAACTACATTGTTATCCCAATCGAATTCGATAATACCAGCTCTTAATTGTATATTCATATAATTAAGTTCAGCTTGATCATAAAGAAGAATTGTCTTTTCTTTATTGTTAATCTTAATAAAACCTTTAGCTTTTCTTTTTACTTTATCAAGCAAGAATTTATTTTCGTTTAAACTATCTATTTGAATACTATCAATTTCTATTTCTTGTGAAAAAATAAATGATGAAAATAAAACAAAAACCATTAATAATAATGATCTAACAAAAAATCTAATATGATTTGTTTTTAAATGTAAATTGAACATTAACTTTCCAAAATTAATGATAATTTTATAAGGGATGTATACTGCTAATAATTATAACAGAATTCTAACATTTATATTATTATTAACCTTTACTTTAAATTCTCAACAAAATAAATATACAATAGTCATTGATCCAGGCCATGGAGGGAAAGATCCTGGAAATACCGGAAATGGATATTTAGAAAAAAATATAGCTCTTAAGATTGCTTTAGGATTAGGTGAAATTCTTGAAAAAAATGATAACTATAATATTATTTACACAAGAAAAGATGACAGATTCATTGATTTGTTTAGAAGGGCTCAAATTGCTAATGACTCTAACGCTGATTTATTTATTTCAATCCATTGTGATGCACATAGTTCTGATGCTTATGGTGCTGGAACATTTGTTTTAGGGCTTCATGCTAATGATAGAAATTTTCAAATTGCAAAAAAAGAGAATTCTGTTATCTTCTTTGAAGATAATTATGAACAAAAATATGATGGTTTTGATCCTGATAACCCAGAATCAGTTATTAGTTTAGTTTTAATGCAAGAGGAGTATCTTGATCAAAGTATTAATGCTGCAAATTTTATCCAACAGTCATTTGTCAGAAATCTAAACAGAAAAAACAGATCAGTTAAACAAGCTGGTTTTATTGTCTTAAAATATACTTATATGCCTAGTGTTCTTGTTGAAACAGGGTTTCTAACGAATAAAACAGAAGGTAAATATTTAAATTCAAAAAAAGGACAATCAGATATGTCATATTCAATTGCTGATGCTATTGATAAATATTTTGAAAACATTAAAAATGATATGACTGATTATGAAATTTTAACTAAAAATGATATTGTAAAAAAAGATGAGTTTATATTTAAAGTAAGAATTGCCTCTGGATCAAGACTTATTCCTCTAAGATCGTACAATTTTAAAGGTCTTAAAAATCTTTCCTTTTCTAAAGAAAACAATTTATATAAATATTTCTATGAAAAAACTGCCAACTATGAAAAAGCAATTGAAAATTTGAATTATGCGAAGAAAAAAGGTTTCAGGGACTCTTTTATTGTATTGTTTAAAAATGGATCTGAGTATAGTTTAGATAAATATTTAAGTGAAAATGAAAAATAATCTTCGATAATTCATAAATTTATATAAAATTTTTTTTTTTGAAAATTTCTTATGAAATAAAAACTGCAGTATTGGTCCTTCTCGGGATCTTTATGTTTATTATTGGATTTAGCTATCTTAAAGGAAACCATGTGTTTATTTCAGATCGTACTTTTTATGCTATATACGATGACGTTGAAGGAATATCTAAAGGAACACCTGTAACTATCAGCGGATTTAATGTTGGTAGTATTCAAAATATAGAATTTTTCAATGACTCTGAAAAGCTTCTTGTAAAGTTCAGAGTTGAAAATAAGATAAACTTTTCAAAAAACAGTATTGCTCAAATATATGAAACAGGTCTTATTGGTGGTAAAGCTCTTGCTGTAATAACTAAACCTGGAAATGTCGCTAAATCAGGCGACACATTAAGCTCTGCTATTGCACCTGGTCTAACTGAATTAGTAAATGATAAACTTTCACCTCTACAAGAAAAGATTGAGTCAACTTTTGTGAGTGCAGACTCTCTCTTGATCGCAATAAATAATATATTAGATAATCAAACACAAAGTAATATTAAAAATACTTTTGACGATTTATCAGAAACCGTTGAAAATGTAAAGTTTTCAACATCAAAATTTGAAAATCTATTGACGGAAAACGAAAATAAGATTTCGAATATCATCAATCGCATTGATATTACATCTTCAAATCTTTCAAATTTTTCAAATAGTTTCGCCGATCTAGAAAAAACAATTGAAAACTTCTCAAAGACATCAGATAATTTAAATCTAATTTTAAGCGAAATTTCTATGGGTAATGGTACTTTTAATAAATTAATTTTTGATGACTCTATAATTAATTCTCTAAACTCAGCTAGTGAGAATATTAATTTATTACTTGAAGATTTACGTTTAAATCCAAAACGTTATGTTCATTTTTCTTTGTTTGGAAAAAAGAATAAACCCTATGAAAAAAGTGATGAATAGTATTTTAAATACTATGCATGCATAGTATTTTTATTTATATTTGATTATGTCTTATTTGTCATCAATAATTTTTGGAGTTTTACTATTGCTATCCATCTTATTATTTGTTATTAATTGTAAAAAAATTTTGAGGAATATCAAGATAGGTAAGGATATAGATAGATTTAATAATAAAAAAGTAAGGTTTTATAAAATGTTAAGACTTGCATTTGGCCAGACAAAGATGCTCGATAAACCAGTTGTTGGTCTTCTTCATTTAATTGTTTATATAGCTTTTATATTAATTAATGTTGAGTTAATTGAGATTATTATTGATGGTTTAACTGGCTCTCACAGGGTATTTGGTCCATATCTTGGTGTTTTTTATGATTTTTTAATTGGCTTTTTTGAAGTACTTGCATTTTTAGTAATTATATCAGTTATCATTTTTTTGATTAGAAGAAATTTAATGAAAATAAGTCGATTTATTTCAAATGATTTGAATGGTTGGCCAAAGTCAGACGGTAATTATATCCTTTACATTGAATTAGCTCTTATGTTTTTATTTTTGAACATGAATGCGACTGATCAAGTTCTACAAAATGCCAATTATTTAAATTACGGTAGTTACGGTAATTTTCCTATTAGTTCTTTCATTTCCCCAATTTATGAAAATTTAGATATAGATTATGTTGTATTTATTGAAAGAACTTCATGGTGGTTTCATATAATTGGAATATTATTCTTTTTGAACTATTTGTATTACTCTAAACATCTTCATATTATTTTAGCTTTTCCAAATACCTATTTTTCTAATTTAAATACATCCGGTAAATTTTCAAATTTAAAATCAGTTTATAAAGAAGTTAAGGCAATTTTAGACCCGGATAGTGATATTTATTCTTCTGATAATTCGAGCGAAACAGAAATATTTGGTGCTAAAGATGTGTTTGATTTAAACTGGTTTCAACTTTTAAGTGCGTATACCTGCACAGAGTGCGGTAGATGCTCTTCAGAATGTCCTGCTAATCAAACTGGAAAATTATTATCCCCAAGATCAATTATGATGAAAACTAGAGATAGAATTGAGGAAGTTGGAAAAAACTTAGATAAAAATAAAGTTTTTAAAGATGATGGAAAAAACCTATTAAACGACTATATTACGAAGGAAGAGCTTTGGGCATGTACAACATGCAATGCTTGTGTTGAATCATGTCCAATAGGAATTGATCCATTATCAATTATTATAGATTTAAGAAGATACATGGTAATGGAGGAGTCATCAGCTCCAGCTGAAATTAATAATATGATGAACAACTTAGAAAATAATGGTGCACCTTGGCCATTTAATCAACAGGACAGGTTAAACTGGAAAAACAACTAATAATATGGAAAAAAAAGAAATTGAAAATTTATTAAAAGAAAAGCTAGAGGATGGACAGCATATTAGCCCCATACTTCCAAAAGGAATTAAAAACTATCTAATAGATATAGATGGTACAATTTGTGATGATATTCCAAATGAAGAACCTGAAAGAATGGCCACCGCAAATGTCTATCCAGACGCTCTTGAAACTTTAAATAAATGGTATGATCAGGGTCATATTATTTGCTTTTTTACATCTAGAACAGAAGATCATCGTTCAGTTACTGAAAAATGGTTAAATGACTATGGTTTTAAATACCACAGTATGGTTATGGGTAAACCAAGAGGTGGAAATTATCATTGGATTGACAATCATTTAGTAAAAGCAACAAGATATAACGGAAAATTTACTGATTTAATAGACAAAAAAGCTACAATTCAAGTTTTTGATGATGAAAAATAAATAATGGATGTTATTACTATCAAAGAAATGAAAAATAAAGGAATCGACCCTGAAATACTTTTTTGGGTTGGTTGTGCTGGATCATTTGATGATAGAGCTAAAAAGATTACTAAATCTTTTGTGAATCTTTTAAATAAAGCCGGAGTTTCATTTGCAGTGCTAGGAACTGAAGAAAGTTGTACTGGTGACCCTGCTAAAAGAGCTGGAAACGAGTTTCTTTTTCAAATGCAAGCAGTTTCTAATATTCAAATTTTAAATGACTACAGCTTTAAAAAAATAGTGACTACATGCCCTCACTGTTTTAACACATTAAAAAATGAGTATCCTGAGCTTGGAGGTAACTATAATGTTTTTCATCACACTGAACTTTTATCTCAATTAATTTCAGAAGGAAAAATTAAGGTTAAAAAATCAGATTTTAATGGAAAAAAAATAACTTTTCATGATCCATGTTACTTGGGAAGGGCAAACAAAATTTATGAAGCTCCAAGAAAAATTATTGATTCATTAAAGGCTGAACTAAAAGAGATGAAAAGTTGTAAAGAAAAAGGGTTGTGTTGTGGTGCTGGTGGGGCACAGATGTTTAAAGAATCTGAAAAAGGAAAAAAAGAAGTAAATATTGCTAGAACTGAAGAAGCAATTGAAACAAAATCTAAGATAATTGCAGCTGGATGTCCATTCTGTAATACAATGCTAACAGATGGTATAAAAAACAAAAAAATGGAAAAAAACGTTAGTGTTTTAGATGTAGCTGAATTATTAGATAAATCGACTTAAAAAATGCTTGTAGGTTTTAATGAAATATGTGATTCTTCAAGGATTTGGATTTTTCAATCCGATTTAAAAATTGAAAACAATAAAATTGAATTAATTAAAAATAATATAGAAAAGTTTCTTATTCAATGGTCATCGCATGGTAAAGATCTACAATGTTCTTATGAAATAAAGTATAATTTATTTATTATAATTGCTGTTGACAGTAGTGTAAATAATGCAACCGGCTGTTCTGTTGACAGTTTAACTAATTTTATATTAAAAATTCAAGAGAATAATAATATTAATTTTTTTAATCGACTTTCTGTTGCTTATAATATAGATAATGAAATCAAGCTTAATAGTTTAAGTGATATAAAAGAGATGATTAAAGACAAAAAGTTTTCACCTGAAACAATTGTATATAATAACTTAGTAAAAACAAAAAAAGAGTATCTTAACAAGTGGAAAGTCCCAGCTTTAAAAAGCTGGCACAAAAATCTATTTATATGAGAACAATGTATATTCTGATTTTATTTTCTTGTGGAATATTATTTTGTCAATCCCCATTAAAAACTTTCGATGAATATAATCAATCAAAATGGGTTGATAGTGTTTACAGCTCTCTTAATGAAGAAGAAAAAATTGGACAATTAATAACGGTTTGGGTCGCTACAAAGTATGGTCAACAAGAAATAGATCATATATCGCAATTAATTAATGAGTATAAACTAGGTGGATTAATTTTTTCTTTAGGAAATATTAAAGACCAAGCAGCTGCTACAAATCATTTTCAAAGTATTTCGAAAGTCCCTCTTTTAATTGGTATGGATGCCGAGTGGGGTATAGGTATGAGACTCGATGATGCTTTTTCTTTTCCTTACAATATGACTTTGGGCGCTGTTGAGGACAATGATTTAATTTATAAAGTAGGTAGTAGAATAGGACATCATGCAAATAGGTTAGGAGTGCACATAAATTTTGCTCCAGTAGTTGATGTTAATACTAATCCAGATAATCCAATAATTGGTTTTAGATCATTTGGTGAGGACAAATATAATGTTGCTGAAAAAGCACTTTCATATATGAAAGGAATGCAATCGAAAAATCTCTTGGGATCAGCAAAACATTTTCCAGGGCATGGAGATACAAAAACTGATTCTCATCTTACATTACCCTTGATCTCTTTTAGTAAGAGTAGAATTGATAATGTTGAGCTATATCCATTCAAAAAGTTAATCAATAATGATGTTGCTTCAATAATGACTGCCCATTTAAATATACCAAGTTTTGAAGAAGGGGTTCCATCTACATTGTCAAAAAAAATCATAACAAATTTGTTGAAGGAAGATCTAGAATTTGAAGGATTAATTATCACAGATGCACTCGATATGAAAGGAATTGTTGATTTTGCGAAAAAAGAATATCCTGATGTTACTGCAATGAATGCAGGAAATGATATATTATTAATGCCAACTGATATAGCTAAAAGTGTTAAACAGATCAAAAGAGCTATTTCTAGAAAAAAAATATCACTAGAAAGACTTGAAGAGTCTGTAAAAAAAATATTAATGGCTAAATATAAAGTTGGTTTAAATAAACTTAAGCGTGTTGAAAAAGTAAATATCGTTAATGAAATGAATGAAGAAGCTGACTTGGCACTTTTAGATAAAATCGCGTCTGAAGCAATAACGTTGGTGAAAAATGAAAATAAAAATCTACCTTTTAAAAATTTAAGTGATAAGAAAGTTGGATACTTAAAATTAGGTGATGACAATAATGCTGTTTTTTTGAATTTTTTAAATAAATATCAATCAGTTGCTGAAATTAATATTGATGATAATTTTGATTTTAACACGTTGTCAGATTATCATAAAATAATTATAGGTTTTCATAAATCGGATAAATCTCCTTTTGGAGAATTTAGATTTAAAAAGAATGAAATTGAAATTATAGACAAAGTAAAAAAACTGTCTGATTTATCTCTAGTAGTTTTTGCAAAGCCTTATTGTGTTTCTGATTTAGATATAGATGGTATTGAATCTATACTTATTGCTTACCAAAATTCAGATATATTTCAAGAAAAAGCTGCTCAAGCAATATTTGGTGCGATTCAAGTTAAAGGTAAATTACCTGTTACAATTCATGAAAACATTCCAGTCAATACTCAAATTAAAACAAAAGAAGTTAGCTCTTTAGGTTTTTCTCATTTTCTAAATAATGGTTTTAATTTAAACAAATTAAAAAAGGTTGATTCGCTCATTAACTATGCGATCGACAACAAAATGTTTCCTGGTGCTCAGTTAGTTGTTGCTAAGGACAATAAAGTTGTATTAAATAAAGCTTTTGGTTTTTACACGTATAAAAAAAAAAAAAAGTTAATACAAACTCTTTATACGACCTAGCTTCATTAACTAAGATTTTAGTTAGTGTTCCTCTTATGCTAAAAGAATTTGACTTAAATAACCTTAACTTAAAATCAACCTTGTCAGAAATATTGAAAGATGAAAATTTAGGAAATAAGTCTAAAATAAGATTTGATGAAATGTTTTCACATCAATCATCATTAATCCCTTGGATCCCTTTTTATAAAGAAACTTTAGACTCAATTACTTATAAACAAATAAATAAATATTACAGTAACAATAAAACTAAATCATTCTCAGTTCAGATTGGTGAAGATTTGTTTATTAACAGTTCCTGGAACGATACTATTTACAAAAGATTGATAAATAGTGATTTACTTGAAAAAAAAACATACAGATATAGCGATGTTCCATATTATTTTATAAAAAAATATCTTGAAGATAAATACGAAACTAATTTGGATCGATTAATTAAAGATCAAGTTTTTAGTAAAATTGGAGCATTTTCATTAACATATAATCCTAGAGAACTAAGACAAATAAATGAAATAGTACCCTCTGAAAAAGATGATTATTTTAGATTTTCTAAAATTCAAGGATTTGTTCATGACATGGGTGCATCTATGCAAGGTGGTATTGGAGGACACGCCGGTTTATTTGGTAATGCTGAGGATGTTGCAAAAGTAATGTACCTTTTTTTAAATAAGGGCTCATACCTTAATTATGAAATTTTCACTTCAAAAAGTTTTGATCTTTTTAATAAAAGACATTTTAAAAACAACAGACGTGGTATAGGCTTTGATAAACCTCAGTTAGATGAAGATATTCAATCAACATGTGGTTGTGTTTCAGATCAAAGTTTTGGTCATTCTGGTTTTACAGGCACCTATACTTGGGCAGATCCTCACAATAAGTTGATATATGTTTTTTTATCTAACAGAACATATCCAACAATGACCAATAATAAGATTAGTGAAAATAATATTAGAACTGAATTACACCGATTAATTAATGACGCTTTAGAATAAAAGTTTATGAAAATTATAATTGTTTGTTATCCGACATTTGGTGGAAGTGGTGTTTTAGCTACAGAATTAGGTCATAAACTTGCTAAAAAAAATCATGAAATACACTTTATTGCTTATGAAAAGCCAGTTCGCTTAAAACCCGATAATAAAAAGGTTTTTTTTCATCAAGTTAATGTGCCATTTTATCCACTTTTTAATTTTCAACCATATGAACTTGCTCTATCAAGTAAGTTAGTTGATGTATGCTCAAAATTTTCAATTGACTTAATACACGTCCATTACGCGATACCGCACGCATATGCAGCTTATATGGCTAAAAAAATGATGATATCATTCGGAATTAAAGTTCCTTTAGTAACAACATTGCATGGAACTGACATAACTTTAGTTGGTAATCACCCATTTTATAAACCTGCTGTAAAGTTTTCAATTGAAGAGTCTGATGTTGTAACATCAGTTTCTGAAAGTTTAAAGCAAGACACTATCGATTTCTTTGGAATTAAGAGAGAAATAAAAGTTGTCTCTAACTTTGTAGATTTAAATAAGTTTAATTCACAATTATTGAACTGTAATAATGATAATGAAGATTATAAAGTAATCACTCACGTTAGTAATTTTAGGCCAGTTAAAAATATAAGAGGAGTAATAGAGTTTTTTGAAAAAATTTCCAAGAAAATAAAATCTAGATTTAAACTAATAGGAGAGGGGCCAGAGCTCGATGTATCAAAACAACTCGTAAAAGATAAAAATATTGAAAACGTTGAGTTTTTAGGTAATACGCAAGAAGTAGAAAAAGAATTATGTCACTCAGATTTGTTTATTCTTCCCTCAAAGACAGAAAGTTTTGGATTAGCTGCACTCGAGGCTATGGCATCAAAAGTTGTTGTTATATCTTCAGATTCAGGGGGGTTACCCGAAGTAAATATCCACAATGAAACAGGTTTTTTAACAAAGTATAATGATATTGATAAAATGGTCGATTATGCTGAAAATGTTTTAAAAGATGAGGAAAAATTAAATCAAATGAAAGAAAACGCTTTTAGAAGGGCTCAAAAATTTGACATAAATAAAATTATTACGAGCTACGAGGATATTTATGATTCTCTTGTATAATTTTTAATTTGGATTGTAAATTCTCTTTGCATTCTTGTAGTTATAAGACTTATCAAAACTCATTTTTTTAACTCCAAAATTCTTATATATATCCATTTGATCATGGTAATGTTTTGATTCTATGTGATCACTAGAACCATAGGAGATGATAGATTCTACTTCAGTTCCATCCTTACTAAATTTAACTAATTGGATATATGATTCGCCATGGGTTACCTTTACCTTTCCATTAGTGTGTGGACTAGAATTCATGGCAGTTATAACATCAGGCATCCCCCAAATTGGAATTTCTTTATTTCCTCTGACTAGTTTTTGATAATCACCAAGTTTAACCTTTGTTGTTTTAAAATACTTTATCATCCTTTCTTTAACATCCTTTAAGGCTTGTGCAATAATATCTTTACCAAAATTTCTATTTATATAATTTTTTCTGTAATATTTATTAAGACTATAATAAAACATTGCATAAGTTCCTGCTCCAATTGATTCGATATTTGTTTTTCTATCCCATTCCAGTATTTCAGTTAATAATTCTTTAATTTCTGGATAATCTTCAGGTGACATATCCATTATTTGATTTACATCCATAAAATTATAGTGGAATGGCGTGGGAAAAGTATGATCATATTTTATTTCTTTGAAATCATTGTAATTTATAGATTCATATGAATTAATTAATTCAAATATTCTTTTACTTCTATTATTATCATACAATTCAAAATTCATGTTTTTTGCAAAATCATTTGGCTCCGGGTTTTCTTCTATTGAAGTTGACTTGAAAGGGCTATGATTTGCATTATAAACATAACCTGATTTTGGACTAATAACTTGAGGAAGTTCATCAGTTTTATAATATTTATTCCATAATGTTTTTTTAGTATTTCCTGGAACAATAGTTTTCCAGTTATAAGCATCATTTCTTTTTGGAATTATTCCATTTGATATATAAAAGATTGTATCATTTTTATCTGCATATCCAATGTTATAACCTGGAATTTGATTCATCTTAAGAATATCATAAAATTCTGTAAAATTTTTAGCTTTATTCATTTTCCACCATTGTTCAAGTCCTCTTATGTGGAATAAAGATGCAGTTCTTACAGAATAAAATCCATTTTTATTTTTAAGAGTTGGTCCATATATACTTTCGTAATATTTTTTTTTAACTCTTATAGGTATTCCTAAAATTTTAATAAAAGCCTTTGCTTTATATGTTTTTAATTTTAGAATTTGATCATCAAACTTATAATTCTTTCTGTCAACCATTTCCAACTGAAAAATATCGGTTTTATCAGGGTAATTAACTGTATGCGTCCATCCAAGGTTTTCATTGGTTCCAGTAAGTATACATGGGGCTCCAGCAAAAGTAGCTCCAATTATATTGGTTCCCTCTTCACTAACAAGATGAGCTTCGTACCATGATGTTGGTCCATCAAGTGGTTGATGAGTATTTATTCCCAAATAAGTCTCACCGTTTTTCGTAATATTGGTACTAAAGGCAAATAAATTAGATCCAAGTTTATTCTCATCTAAAAATGAAATATTTGTAACATTATTTTCGAATATAGATCTTATTGCTTTATCACCTTCACTTGAGATAAAAAGTTGTAAAAAAGAGTATTTTACCATTTTTTTTGGCGTTATAGGAAAAAGTTTTTTTACTAATACCTGATCAGGATTTAATTCTGCAAATTTGTTAATTCCTTGAGCATATCCCTCAATTACTTTTATAAATTTTTTGTCAATTGTATTATAAAGACTATCAACAACATAGTCCGATCTAATTAATTGTGTTAAAAAATCAGCAGGAGCTCCTCTTAGTCCAATATGTTTACTTAAAAGCCCATTACCAGCAAGGTAAGCTTCTTGAATAGTCCTAAAATCATCCTCAGAATGCGCCCAAGCTAATCCATATGCAAGCTCTGCATCAGTTTTAGCGTATATGTGTGGAACTCCGTAACTATCTCTTAAAATTTCAATATTTTTAACATCTATTTCTTGGGAAAAAGTAGTGTTGCTAGTAGTTATAAATATTAAAATTAAGATGAGTCTTTTCATAATGTATATATAACAAAAAACCCGCCAAAAAAAAGCGGGTTTTTTATATTAAAACGATTTAATAATAATTATCTGTATGAGTTTACAGCTTCAGTAATAAAATCATTTGCGTCTATTTCAGAAATAGGTACCTTTAGGAAAAACCTCTTGTCATTTGGTTGTAAAGCAGATTTTCCCTTAAGTCTAGCATTACCTGTTCTAGGAATACCTTTACCAAGTCTTTTAGCATCAAACCACTCTACAGCTGGAGCGTCTCCATAGCATTCTTTTCTTTTTTCAAGTAGAATTTCATCAATCAGTGCTTGGCCTGTATTTCCAGAAGCTGTAGCCGCTGAATCTCTATTTTTTTGAAGTTCAAATAATAGAGCTGCAGCACCAGAATCATTACCAGTTCTTGCTAAACCTTCAGCTTCTATAAGCATCATTTCAGGAGATCCCATCAATATGTGATCGCTAGCAAATGTAAATGTCCATTTTCTTGAAATTCTTGCTCTGTAACTAGTTTCAGGTACTCTGTAAGCATTTCTGAAAATATTTCTTACATCTGTACTAGTAAATAAAGATGTAAAATCAGTATTAAAGAATGTAGCAGAGTAAGAAGTTGTATAATGATCAGCAAAAGAATGTGGTGCACCATAATAATAGTTTGATTGATCTGACCTTTGAGGCATTGCCCAAATCCACTCACTGTTACTCATTGTACTATTTCCATTTGTGTATTCAGCAGCATTCAAGGTATATCCAACTCTTGCGGCAGCTGCATGTTCTGCAGCTTTTGCATATTCCTCAGTTGTAAGATAAACTCTTGCTAAAATACCATTTATTACATCTTTGTTATAATATGATTTATCAATTCTTGAGCTAGATGCTGTTGCTAGAGCGGTTGTTAAATCATCTAAAATTAAGTCATACATTTCACTTAATTTACTCATTGGGCCTCCATCAGCAACAGGCAATGTGTAAATTGGAGGAGCTTCTTCGCTAGAAGGAGTTGACTGGCTATAAGCAGGACAAAACTCTAGTGCAAGTTGGAAATACCAAAAAGCTCTAATAGTTAAAGCTTGAGCAATAGTCTCATCTTTGTCTTTTTGACCTAATTTACTCTCCTTAATACCCTTAATAGCGATATTTGCTTGATTAATCATATAGAATGGAAATTCCCAAGAAAATTTAGTCCTTCTATAGTTAGGTTCTCTGTTATCATTATCGTGATCAAAACCAAACCAAGTTTGTCTTTGAATAATATCATTTCCTTTAACATTTCTAGCATAGTACATTGCATTGATACCATTGCTATCAACACTTGTAAACTGCCTTCTTAGTCTTCTTCCCATTCCTGCAAGGAAGGAATCAACCATACTTCTGTTTGAAAAAACTAAAGCTTCACTGATACCAGAAGTTGGTGCTGGATCATCTATAAATTCATCTTGGCAGCTGTAAGTTGTTAAAACTGCAAAAAAGATTAATAATAATTTTTTAATATTCATTTTTTTAATTTTAAAGTTCAATATTAAGACCTAAAGTGAAAGTTTTCAACTGATAAGATCTATTTCCTGTTGTTCCTGATAAATTTTGCTCAGGATCAATTCCAAAATGCTTATGGAAAGTAAAAGGGTTTGTTGCTTGAGCATAAACTCTAATATTTTCAATACCCACACTAGATAAACCTGGTGAATTATTTATAGTATAGCCTAGTGTCAATCCTTTAATTCTTAAATAATCATTTTGAAACAAAAACCTAGTTGATGTAGAACTAAAATCATTCTGACCATTTAAAAGTAAAGGAACATCTGTGATATCACCTGGTTTTTGCCATCTATTCTTGATATTAACATGCGATTGATCTATATCCTCAAAACCTCGCATTAAACCAGAGTATGTGTAATCCATTACATATTGTCCTAAAGAAAAGTTAAGCAACATTGAAAAATCAAAATCTTTGTATTTGATTTGAGTGTTGAATCCACCAATAATATCTGGAATAGATGTTTTATCCTGATAATATCTATCAGCCTCACTATATTCTTTAGTAGTTTCTCTTTCACCTGTAGGCTCTCCATTTGCATCAAGAATATCTTTGTACCACATACCATATCCATCAGCTGAGTCAACACCCGCCCATTCGTATGTGAAAAAGTCGTATAATGATCTTCCGACCATCCATTTCTTAGTACCAGAAAGAAATTCTTCTTGAGTAAGTTCAGTAATTTTATTGTTTTCTGTTGAGAAGTTTAAGGATGCATTGATTGTTAAATCATTATTTCTTACTAACTGGGAACTTAAAAGAACTTCTATTCCATAATTTTCAATTGATCCAACGTTTGTTCTAACAGCATCATTTCCTGTTGAAATTGGAACTGGTTTATCATATATAAGATCAATACTTTCTCGATTATAATATTCAATGGAACCATCAATTTTTCCATTAAACAATCCAAATTCGACTCCAAAGTTAGAGGTAGCAGTAGTTTCCCATGTTAAAAAAGGATCATTTAATCCGCCAGCTATTACACCAGCAGTATCTAATTGATCGAACCCAGTAATAAACAATGTTATATAAGGAAAAGATCCAATTCCTCTGTCATTTCCAACTTCACCGTATGAAGCTTTTAATTTTAGGAAATCAACAGCATCAACATCGGCTAAAAAACTCTCATTGGAAAGAATCCATGAAGCTCCAACTGAATAAAAAGTTCCTTCTCTAACTGATTTTGCAAATTTTGTAGATAATCCTTGAGAAATACTTCCTTCAATGTAATATGTTTCATCAAAATTATATTTCAATCTACCAAGAACATTGGTTGATCTTATTGTTACATCATAACCATTAACTGATGATGGATTAACAGCACCACCTAATATTTTTACACCAGGTAAAAAACCTTCACCTGAGGCAGAGAAATCATCAAATCTGTAGTTACTAGCCACATAAAGAGCATCAACTTCTAAATTATGATCACCAAATGATTCAGTATATGTTAACTTTTGCTGAGCATTGGTTTGTAATGTAAGGTCTCTATTTTGAGTAACTCTTCCATCAACATTAGATGCATAACCAACATCTCTATTTGCATATACATATGAGTCAAACATATAAGATTGATAAGATAACCTTGATGTAAAAGATAAATTATCTAAAATGTTGATACTTGCATACAAAGAAGCATTAAAATCTGTTCTTAAGTTATGATTATCATATAAGAATAAAGAACCATAAGCATTTTCATTTTCAAAAACTCCAGGTCTAGTAGAATTTACACTTGCACCATTTGCACCATAGTCAAATTGCTTGTTCCCATTGTTATCTAACAGGTACGATCCATCTGTATTTCTTCTATAAATTGGATAAAAGTTTGGAACATTATATACCCACTGAATTGTTTGTTGAAAACTGGATCCTGTTTGAGTTGGAGTGTTAGTTGTTGATCTTGTGTAACCAATATTCATTCCAGCATTAATAATATCACTTACTTTGCTGTCAATTTTTATTCTTGAAGAAAATCTTTCAAATCTTGTAGTTGTTACGTTTCCATCTTCACCTAAATAATTAGTTGAGAAAAAATAACTCGTGTTTTTACTACCACCAGAAAGATTAACACCAACTTCTTCAAAAGCTGCTTCATTATTCATAAGGACTCCCTTCCAATCAGTATCCCACAGTGGTGAAGCTGTAAGTTTTCCATCTACACCAACTGGGTTAGCAATACCATATGGATAGTATCCAAGATTAGATCCAAAATTGTCAGTAGCATACTGGGCAGCTGCAGAAGCAGTCATTCCATTCTCATACTGCTGATAATTCCTAACTGATTCCCAATATAGTTCGGACCAATCATTAATACCAAGTAATTCGTGAGTTTTAACAGCTTCACTTGCTATACCTTTTTTGATGTTAACACTAATCTTAGCTTCAGTATTTAATTTACCTGACTTGGTAGTAATTATGATAACACCATTTGCAGCAGCAGCACCATAAAGAGCAGTAGCTGATGCGTCCTTCAGTACGGAAATTGATTCAACTTGATCCTGGCTTAATGAGTTCAAGTTACCAGCATAAGGTGCATCATCTACAATGATTAAAGGTGATGCAGCAGCATTAATTGAACCAATTCCTCTAATCCTAATTGTTGGATTAGATCCAGGAATACCTCCTGAAGAAATTATATTTACACCAGGTACAGAACCCTGTAAGGCTTGAGTTACAGATGTTGCCTTAGAAGATTCTAAGATTTCTGTACCAATACTTATTACAGAACCTACAACAGATTGTTTAGTCTGAGTACCATAAGCAGTAACAATAACTTCATCTAGAGCACTATCTCTTGAAAGCGTTACATTTACAGTTAGTGATGATCCAACTGTAATGTCTACAGTTTGATAACCAACATAACTAAAAGACAATACATCGCCAGAGGATGCATTAATAGAGTAATTACCATCAAAATCAGTGGTAACACCGCTCGAAGTTCCTTGTACAACAACAGTTGCTCCAGGTAGTGGAGAGCCGTCAGCATCTGAAACAGTTCCAGTAATAGAACTTTGAGCAAATGCTATCATGCTTGCTGCTAAAAAAAACAAGGAAAATAGGTTAAAATGTTTATTCATTTAGTTTAAGTTTTTTAATAATTTTCAAAGATGTTAAAATTTTGTTAACAAAACAAAAAATTTGCAATAAATTCTTTAGATAAAAACCCTCAGAATAAGAAAATGAAACTTATTTTAGCATAAATAAAGAAGTACATACATTGAAAACAGGTTTTTTTAAACAACTCAAAAACAATCAAATTCCAGGTGTAGTTTCGATATCTTTGGAGTCCTCAGGAAGTGATTTTGTTTTGTTTGAATATAAATCCCTCAGCCCAAATTGGAAACTTTATGAAAAATTTAATTCTAAAAAAATTAATGAAGATTTTTTTTACAATGAGTTTTATGAGCAGTTGAATCAATTGAGTCCAAAGGAAACATATGAAAATATTTTAACTTTAGTAAAGGGCAATGAACCGATTTTGATGACCCACGGAAATAAGTCCAAGTTTTGTCACAGACACATAGTTGCTGAATGGTTTACTACAAATTTGGGAATACAAATTGAGGAATATAAAACTGGGAAAGTTCTTAGAAAAAAAGGTTATATGCAAAAAATTAAAAACCCTACTTTGTTTTAACAATGAAATTTTACAAAATTATTTTATTAATATTTCTATTTAGCTGCAATGAAAATAACAACTCTGACTGCTGCGCTGAAATCGACTTTGGAAACAGAGAGGATGTGATAATTGAAAATAATGTTTTTAAAATTTCATATAATGAAGTTAAAGAACAACCTAACTGGGTTGAATATACGGTTAAGGATTTTGTAAAAGTTGCAGATCGAGGTAATATGGACTTTTACCTAATAAATAATATAAAAACTAGTGATAATAATGATTATTATAACAATCCATGGGATAAGGGTCACATGGCGCCAGCAGGATCTTTTACTGATTCTTGGTCCAATCTTGCCAAAACCTTTTCTTTTGTCAATTGTGCTTTACAGCTTGATAATTTAAATAGAGGAGAATGGCGTGAGCTTGAGGAAGAGATTAGAAGACTAGCAAAATTAGAAGGACCAATTAAAGTTAGAATTGAACTGAAATTTTCCGTGAACAGTGAAGTTTTATTAACAGGTGCAACAGTTCCAGATGGATTTTATAAGTTTTTAAATTTTAACGATGGATCAAAAACGTGTTATTATTTTGAGAATCAAAAAACCCATAAAAATTGGTCTGAACACGAAATATCCTGTAACTAATTTAAAATTTTTTTTAGTACTGATTTTCTTCCAATTCTTTTTGTAATGATATCGTTTTTTATATTCCATCCTCTAGCTGGCGAAAATGCCCTGGCGTAATAAATTATTTGAAGATGGAGTTTATTCCAAAGTTCTTTTGGAAACAATCTTTTTGCATCTTCTTCAGTTTTTTTCACACTTTTACCATTGGATATTCCCCAACGATACATCATTCTGTGGATATGAGTATCAACAGGGAAGGCTGGTATTCCGAATGCTTGAGAAATAACTACACTGGCAGTTTTATGACCTACTGAAGGTAAAGCTTCTAGATCTTCAAGTTTTTTAGGTACTTTACCATTGTGCTTTTCAATAATAATTTTAGATAATCCATAAATTCCTTTAGATTTCATCGGAGATAAACCAACTGGTCTTATTATACTCCTAATTTCTTCCACACTAAGTTTTATCATGTCATATGGGTTATCAGCTTTTTTAAAAAGAATTGGTGTTATTTTATTTACCCCAGCATCAGTACTTTGAGCAGAAAGTAATACTGCTATAAGTAAAGTGTACGGATCCTTATGATTTAGCGGAATATCTGTTTTTGGAAAAAGATCCTCTAAAGTTTTTATTATAAAATTTATTTTATCTGTTTTTTTCAATTTTGTAAATTTAGCAACTAAATTATATTTATTATGAAAACTCTTAAGATCGGTGATAAATTACCACATTTTGAATGTGTCAATGAAAATGAAGAAATCATTAACAGTAATCAATTTATTGGAAAAAAATTAATTATATTCTTTTATCCAAGAGCAAATACACCTGGTTGCACTGCAGAAGCATGTAACCTTTCAGAAAATTATAAAACTTTAGCGAATTTAGGATATAATCTAATTGGAATAAGCTGTGACAAACCAAAATCACAAAAGAATTTTTCCATTAAATATGGTTTTCAATATCCTCTTCTGGCAGATGTTGATAGAAAGTTAGTAAACTTGTTTGGAGTTTGGGGGCCAAAAAAGTTTAAGGGAAAAGAGTATGATGGTATTCACAGAATGACATTTATTTTTAATGAAAAAGGAATCGTTACTCGAGTTATTGATAAGGTAAAAACAAAAGACCATACCAATCAAATTTTAAATGAATAAATTATTTATATCCAAAGAGTTTTTTTTCTTTTATTAGTTTAGAAATAGTTTTTGGAAGCTTGTTTTCCCAACCATTTTTTTTATTTTGAATATCCAATAAAACTTGCTTAGAAAATATATTTAATAGCTTTTTGTCATAATCAACAATATCTTTAATCTTATTATTGTCTTTGAAGAAATTGTAAAGATTTTTCATGTTATCGTTAACTTGGAGATTGTTGCTATTTATTAATTTTTTATCTTTTAGCATTGGATATAAATATATTTCAATTTCTTTTTTAAATAATTTTCCAAAAGCTTCCATTACACCACCAGTCAATAATGAGTAGTACTTCTCATCAAAAACTTTAATTAGGTTATCAACACCCATGGTTAGAACTGTTTTTTTTGTAGAGTATTTTGAAAAATAATCAGAAAGTTTATAATACTCTTGAAAATTAGTTAACATAACTGTTTTTCCAGTCGAACATAATAATTCAGCTCTATCTAAAAAATCCTGTTCATTAATGTCATTTTTTCCACTCAATAAATTGGATAGAGTAATTTCAAAAATTGACAATGTGTTTTTTACATCAAAATCTTTATCATTTGAGATCATTTTAAAAGATTTTTGATACATATCTTCGTTAACTTTTGTCAATGGTCTAAAACTTCCTCTTATTGCCAATATATTTTTCTTATACAAAACAGCAGCAGGAAGGATATTGTTTCCATCAGGGCCAAACATTACGGCTTGCGTCATCCCATTTTTAACTAAAATCAAACTCATAAGTCTGTTGTCAACACCACGAAAAAGAGGTCCGGAAAAGTTAATGGTATCTATTTCTATTGCTTGAGAGTCAATATGGTCGTATAAATACTTAATTAGTGATCTAGGTTTGTTATGCTTGTAATACGCACCATATATTAAATTGACACCCATTATACCAAGTGCCTCTTGCTGTGCTTTTGCATCTATTAAATGAAATCTTACATGCATTTGAATTTCACTGTATTCTTCATTTGAATTTGTTTGAAATCTAATACCCATCCAACCATGTCCTTTAAATTTTTTAGCAAAATCAATAGTAGCTACGGTATTAGCAAAAGAAAAAAACATTTTACCAGGGTTGAGATCTCTTTTAACACGAGTTTCTAATAATTTTATTTCGTGTTTAAGCATTTTACTTAATCTAGATTTTGTAACATACCTTTTGTCATCTTCAACACCGTAAATAGCATCACTAAAACCTTTGTCATAAGCGCTCATTGTTTTAGCTATTGTTCCAGACGCACCTCCAGCTCTAAAAAAATGTCGTGCAACTTCTTGACCAGCACCTATTTCTGAAAAACTTCCATAAATATTTTCGTTGAGGTTAATGCGAAGGGCTTTGTCTTTGACAGAAAGTAGATTCTCAAAATCTTTATCACCTTTTAAGGAGACTACCATAATTAACAATTAATACAAATTTAGTAAAGAATTATTGATATAGTGATAGAAAAAATTAAATTTGATTAATTAATGAAATTAATTTTTTTAGGAACTGGAACAAGTACTGGAATTCCTACAATTGGAGTTGATAAACCTGTTTGTAGCAGCTCTGACACTAAAGACGTAAGAATGCGATCCTCAGCTCTTTTACAAATCGGTGGTAAAAATATTTTGATTGATTGTAGCCCTGATTTTAGACAACAAATGCTGAAATCTAAAGTATCAAAGATTGATGCAATATTATTTACTCATGAACATTCTGATCATACAGCGGGGCTTGACGATGTAAGACCAATATCATTTAAGCACGGAAAAATTCCAATTTTTGCCCACAAAAGAGTTATAAGTAATCTTGAAAGAAGATTTGATTATTTATTTGATAAGAAAGGTTATTATACTGGAGCGCCCCATGTTTTTTCAAACATTATAAATGAGGAAAGTAATTTTAATTTTGAAGATCTAGAATTCACAACTATTAGCTATAAGCATCATAAACTTCAAGTTTTTGGATTTAGGTATAAAAACATTGCATACATTACTGACCTCAAGGAAATATCTGAAAAGGAAATATCTAAACTTTATAATTTGGACTTGTTAGTTCTAAACGCACTGAGACACAAAGAGCACTATTCTCACATTAACTTAAGTGAGGCTCTAGATATTATTGATAAATTGAAACCTAAAAGATCGTATTTAACTCATATTGCACCAGATATGGGTCTGCACAGTGAAACCCAGAAAGAATTACCCAATAATGTCTTTTTGGCATATGACATGTTAGAAGTAAGTTTTTAATATTTGTTTTTAAGCCAATTTAAAAATGAATTTAAATTTTCTTGATTAACGCCATGTCCCTGGTTGAATGAGTTAAAATTATATTGAATACCTTTTTCTTTCAAAATTTCTAGTGTTTTTTTTGATTCTAAATATGGGATAGTATCATCATTTTTACCATGTGAAACATAGATAGATGTTTTTGTTTTTTTGGTATTAAACTCAATTATCTTTTCCTCAACGTAACCACTCAATGCGACTAGATTTTTAATTAGTCCAGGATTTGATAAGGCTATTGAATATCCTAAAATAGCACCTTGACTAAACCCAATGATAGTTATCCTTTTTTCATCACAATTAAATTCTCTGCATATTTGTTTTATTTCATATACAATGGATTTTGAGCTCTCGATTGCTTTAATTTCGTCGAAAGATTTAATATTATTTTGAAAAAATATATCATACCATGCAAACATTCCTTCATATATTGTTATTGGTGCTCTAAATGAAATAATATTGTAGTTTTCATCAAAAAAATTTTTAAATGAGAATAAATCATTTTCATTGCTTCCATATCCATGTAGTAAAACAATTAATGGATCTTTATTTGATTTATTTCTAGATAATCTTTTGTTATAATAAAGTCTGTTATTCAACAATCAAAATTTTAGAATTAGAAATAATTCCGTAAGCTTTACCTTTGAGTTTAGAATCAATAAATGAGCTATTCTTCGATTTCGATAAAATATTAGATTTTGAGAAAGTATATTTTATGTCAGGGTTAAATAAAGTTAATTTAGCCGAAGATCCTACACTTAATAATGGTTTGTTAATTCTAAAGGTATCATAACCAGAAGTCAAAATTTTGATAGTTTTATTTAGATCGAATAGAGAATTTAATGCTCCAAATGAAGATTCTAGCCCCGTTGAACCAAAAAAAGAATTTTCAAAATCTGTTTTTTTATTATCAATATCAATTGGACAATGATCACATGTTACTAGATCGATTGAGCCATCATTTACATTTTTTATAAGTTCTTTTCTTGTTTTTTCATCTCTGATTGGAGGCATTACTTTATATCGTGTATCGAAATCTTTAAGTTTATCATCATTGAAAAATAAATTATTTATTGAAACACTGCACCAAACTTTCAAGCCTTTGGATTTTGCCTCCTTAATTAGTTTGACAGACCCTGTAGTTGAAATAGTTGGTATTAAAAGTTTTCCATCTGTATATTCTAAAATTTTTAAATCTCTGTAAACTGCTATTTCTTCAGAGATGTGAGGAAAACCTTTAATTCCATATTTTGTACTTACTTCTCCTTCATGTACTTGAGCATTTTTAGAAATAGAATCTTCTATTGGGAATGAAAGTACTAAACCATCGAAATGTTGTACATATTGAAGAGCGGTTTTAAGTAAATTTGGATTTTTAATTGCTTTTTTAAAATCATTAAAACCAATACAACCAACATCATACATTTCCTTTAAATCTGCGAGTTCTTCAGATTCACTTTTTTTACTCAAGGCTCCAAGAGGATGAACAGAAACAACAGAATTTTGAGTTTTAGATTTAATATAACTTATGTCAGCTTTAGAGTCTAAAATTGGCAAGGTTTCAGAATTCAAAACTACGTCAGTAAAACCAGATAATCCAGCAGACTTAATACCATTTTCTAAATTTTCTCTTTCTTCAAGCCCAGGTTCACCAAAGCAAACACTTGAGTCAAGCCATCCAATTGAAACATGTAGATTTTCTCTGGAAATTATTGTTTTAGCAGGTTTATCAATATTCTTTTCAATCTGACTTATAATACCCTTATCAATATAAATATCAAAGACTTTACCGTCTAGTGGATTGTCGGCATCAATGATTTTAGCAGACTTTATAAGTATTGACATATCAGAGTCAAATTCATGCAAATATAATTATAGTTTTTTAAAAAAGTTAAAAATTTTCAAAAGCACCTAAGCCAAACAGAGCAAAATCATATTTTACAGGGTCATTTTTATCCATTAACCTTAAGGAATTATCTAATTCAATTAATGCTTTTATGTCATTTTGTTTTCTATCAATTAATTTTAATTTTCTTGCCGTATTAGCTGTGTGAACATCTAGTGGGCAGGAGAGAATGGATGGGCTTAAATTTTTCCAGATACCAAAGTCAACGTTTTTGTCTTTTCTTATCATCCATCTTAAAAACATGTTTAACCTTTTACATGCCGAGTTTTTATTCGGGTTAGAAATATGTTTTTGTGTTCTAAGAGGATGTGGTATAGAAAAAAATATACTCCTAAAATTATTTATGTTTTTGAAAATAAATTCTTCATTTTTGAACTTAGAAAAAACAGACTCTAAACCACTATAATTTTTGTAAATATTTTGAATGGATTTTAAAAAAAATATTAAATCAACAGAATTAAATGTTCGATGGACAAAATTTATTTTTTTTATTTTTTTTTCATCAAAATTCATTATGAAATCATAAGGGGAGTCGCCTAAAATTTTAATTAATTTTTTACCACTATTTATAATTGATTTTCTGTTCCCCCATGAAATTGTACTAATTAAAAAACTAACTATCTCTATATCTTCTTTTTTTGAGAATTCATAAGGAATTGAGATAGGATCAAAATCAATGAAAGATCTTTGATTATACTCAATACATTTAAACTCTAGAAGATCTTTAATTTCTTTACTATATCCAAACGCCATCTTTTAATGTATAGATTTTATCAGATATTTTAGCAAAATCTTTATTATGTGTAACTAATATGATTGTTAAGCCCATTTCGGTGTTTAACTTTTTAAAAAAATTCATTATTGTTTGCTCATTCTTTGAATCAAGATTTCCTGTTGGTTCATCGGCTAATAGAATCTTGGGGTCATTTATGAGAGCTCTAGCAACAGCAACTCTTTGCCTTTCGCCGCCAGATATTGAATCGGGATATTTTTTTAATATACCTTCAATTCCTAAAAGCTTAGCTAATTCATTTGCTTTTTTACAATAACTCTTTTTTGGAATATTTCCAATCATTGCTGGAAGAATTATATTTTCTTTAAGATTTAGTTCAGGAAGAAGTTGATGAAATTGAAAAATAAAACCAATATTTTTGTTTCTAAAATCTGATAGTTGATTATCATTAAGATTTTTTATTTCATTTTCATTTAATTTTAATTGACTATCATTGCTATTTTTAAAACTCTCAATAGTTCCAATAATATTTAACAATGTTGTCTTTCCTGCTCCAGATGGACCGATTATTGAAACAAAATCTCCTTTTTTAACTTCTAAAGAAATATTATTTAATATCTTTTGATTGCCGAAATTCTTTGAAATATTTTTTAACTCAATCATTTCCTTTTAAACCTATTAACATCAATTAAATAATTTAATCGTAAAGATAGTTGATGTTCAATAGGAATATCAAATAAATTTTTCAAGCTTTTATAATAGTCTAGCCCTGATTTATTATCACGATTAAAAATTTGATTTCTATATAAAAAAACAAGACTACTTCCAGGAGCGAACCACCATTCAAAGTTTAAATCAAGGTTCCATAAATTAAAATTAGTATTGGGGTTTATGTTTAGAATGCTATAGTCTGTTAATTCCCTGTATCCATCTCTATTTAACTTATATAGTACCTGACGATAATCAGCCTTACTCCAAAAATTTCTAAAGTCTAAGTATATATTTTTTTTACTGTCGATTTTATACTCTATTTTAATTGAATTTTCAACGGATTCTAGATCCCTATTTCCAAAATATATTTCTTCATTTTCTTCTATTATATACCCTATATCTTCTTGAGTATTTTTGACTTCTGAGCTAATTTTAGCAGATATTTGATCTGAAAATCTAAAATTTAAATCAACATCATATCTGTTGTATATTTTTTTTTCATTAAACTGTTCATTGAAAGAAGTTATATTGGAAAATTCAACTTTTGAATAAATTTTTTTATTGTTGTTGGTGCTGTAACTTATGAGAACATCTAATTCGGATGGATTTATTATAAATCTGTCATTATTTCTAGTCTCATAATAATCCTTTTCTCTGTCAGTGTATCTCAATACAAATCCAATTCCATTTAAGTTTTGAAGTTGAATCATATTAGCAAATCTCATTCCAGATCTTATTCTCTCACCATCATCAAATCTAAAAGTTCTACCAACATAGAGTGAGCTTGAAAGCGTTCTAAAAAGTTTATTATCCTCTAATATTCTGTAAGAGACTCTTCCTCCAGCTCTTTGAGAATTATGCAGTATAAAATATCCTAACTCATTCTGGTTGTAATATTTATCAACTCCAGTCCAGTGAAGAAAAAACTGAAAATTACCTTCTAATTCTTCAGCACTAATATAACCCTTAAAACCATTTTTTTCTGAAAACCTAGGTGCAAAACTTCCATAAATAGCACTTTGAATATTGTATTTTCTTTTGTTATCAAAAATATCAGCAACTAGTGCAGTGTTGTTTCCATTTAAACCATTTTTTCTGTTTATGTTGGTGTTTAGAACTGAAATTGATGAAACATCATTAATTATTTCTTGAGTTAATGATAAAACATTATAATTAGTTGTTGGTACAAGCAATTCTTTTCTTTCCAAATTTGTTAAGTTGTTTTTAAAATAAGCATATGCGTTATCAGTAATGGTGTTGATTATTCCTATACTCAATTTTTTATCTGTAGTACCAGTAACTTTAACGGAATTAATAAGTTTTGGTTTTTTGTCATACATTAATAGCTCTTCGTTATCTAATAAATAATCATTTTCATTAAAGTTTAATTTTTGACCAATTCTGCGGCTGTAAAAAAAATTACCAGCTCTAAAACCGATATCAGCTTTTTCAAACAAAGATGCGCCCTCAGTAAAAAATGCTCTATTTTCGTCAAATTGTTGTTCGAATGGAGTTAGGTTTAGTTCTTCATCATCAAAAGCAACTTGCCCAAAATCAGGAATCAAAGTTAAGTCAAGTGTAAAACTATTAGATAAACCATATTTTAAGTCTAATCCCGCCGAATAAGATAAATTACTCGAATGATTTTTTTTAACATTTAATTCTGATTGTAGATATGGATATAAAAACAATCTCAATGGTGGTTTTACAGATTTTATATCCTTAACTAATCCAAGTTGTTCGGGCCAAGAGTAGGTTCTAATATCAGTTGGGTTCCACGTATAAGATTCTTCAAAATCTCGAATTCTTCTTGAAAAATTTATACCCCAATCTTGTATCTCTGATTCAGGAAATCTTATAGCACTGTATGGAATAATCATTTCAACGGTCCAATTATTCTCATTTAAAGAAATTTTTGCATCAAAAACTGTATCATAATTAAAGCCATCTTCATTCCATTCTCTTGTAAAATAACCGTCATTTAAAACTCCTGAGCTAGATACAGCAAAACCAAAGTGACCTTCTTTATTATTGTATGGATCTATTGAAACCCAAAACAATTCATAATCACCATTCATTGCATCATCTCTAACCGCTAGCTCTTTTTGAATTTCTTCCATGTTGGGATGTTTTATTTTGGCAGCAATATAAATTGCATCATCATCGTATCCGAAGTAAGCAGTTGTTTCATAATCAGATGGGATTTTTTTTCCAAACCTTGTTGATGGGAATGCTAAAATAAAATCTTTTAGTTCAGGACTTTTAATCCATTGATCATCATTTAATTTACCGTCTATTTTTGGAGCAGATATGAACCTAACAGCATCAAAAGATTTTCTTTCTTGTGAGTAATTACTTAAAGAAAAAAAAATTATTAAGAAAAAAAATATTGTTCTCATATAGTTTTTAAATTTACGAATCCAAATTTTATATTTAATATTACAAGTATTCTAATTACAATTAAAAATTATTTGACGTATTTTTGTACTATTGGTTTAACATGAACAAAGACTATGCAATTTTAGCTTCTGGTTGTTTTTGGTGTACAGAAACAATATTTGATAGTGTGGCAGGTGTTGTATCTGTTGTACCAGGCTATATTGGTGGTAAAATATCTAACCCAAAATATGAGGAGATTTGTACTGGTACTACAGGACATGCTGAGGCAGTTAAAATTAAATATGATACAAATATCATTTCTTTTGCCAAGCTTTTAGAAATTTTTTTTAAAACCCATGATCCAACAACTTTAAATAGACAAGGGAATGATGTTGGCACGCAATATAGATCATCAATTTTTTACAAAAATGAGTTAGAACTAAACATTGCAAAAAAAATGATACTTAAATTAAATGAATCTAAAATTTTTTCAAATAAAATTGTAACACTTTTAGAGCAAGAATCAAAGTTTTATGAGGCTGAGGATTATCATAAAAAATATTTTTATAAAAATCCAACTAATATGTATTGTCAATTAGTAGTTAAGCCAAAAATTGAAAAATTTTTGAAAGAAAATGCTAATACTTAGATAAGAATCTAAAACCCATTCTTATCAACATCTTTTTTAGAAAACTCCAAAACCATTTAAATTCTCCAAATAGTGCAGCTACAATAATTAGAATTATTTGATAAATAGGGAATACAATGATTAATCTTAAAATCCAACTTAAAAAAGTTCCTTCATCAACGATGTTCAAAAAAGAAATAAATGGTTTACTTAACCAAGCAGCAAGTGATCCGGTAATCCCAAATACAATAATAATTTTTATTACTTGAAGATTTGAATTAATTCCCCATCTTTTTTTTAGATTTTCAAGCATTTGATAAAATACTTGATATTTGATGAGCTAATTCTATTCCTATTCTGTCTTGGGCCTCAGATGTGGCAGCTCCAATGTGTGGGGTTAAAGAAATCTTTGGATTCATTAATATTTTTAGTGATGGTGTTGGCTCATTTTCAAAAGTATCCAAAGCAGCAAAACTAATCTTATTATTGTCTAAATATTTCATTAGTTCGGATTCGTCAATAACTCCGCCTCTTGCTGCGTTAATTATTCCAACTCCATTTCTCATTTTTTCAAATTCACTTTTACCAATGACATAATTTTTTTGAGCAGGCACATGTAATGTTATAAAGTCAGAATCAGTCAGTACATCATCAAGTTTAGAAGTTTTAAGTTCAAAACTAATTTTTTTATCCAATATAAAATCTAATTCAATTTTTACTGATTTAATAAATTTATCATAATAAATCACATTCATTCCAATACCTAAAGCGATCTTAGCAGTTTCTTGACCAATTCTTCCGAAGCCTATAATTCCTAGAGTTTTTCCTTTTAATTCAGTTCCTTTTGAATAATTCTTTTTTAATTTTTTAAAGTTTGAATCACCTTCAAGAGGCATATTTCTATTTGAATCATGTAAAAACCTAACACATGAAAAAAGATGGGAAAAAACAAGTTCAGCAACAGAGTGAGATGAAGCAGCAGGAGTATTTATTACTGCTAGGCCTTTGGATTTTGCATAATCAACATCAATATTATCCATTCCAACACCACCTCTTCCAATTAATCTTAAGCTTGGACATTTATCAATTAAATCTTTTCTTACAGTAGTTGCACTTCTGACTAATAATCCAACCACATTATTAGAGTTGATGTAGTTCTCTAATTGTTCTTGTGCAACATTAGTTGTTATAATTTCAAAACCAGATTTTTTGAGTTCTTCAACACCAGAATCAGAAATACCATCATTCGCTAAAATTTTCATATTAAATATTTTTTTCAAATTGTTTCATCGCATCAACAAGTGTTTCAACGGACTCTAAACTCAAAGCATTATATATTGAAGCTCTGTAGCCACCTACAGATCTGTGACCATTAATTCCAGAAATATTTTTTTTAAGAGCTATTTCATCAAATATACTTTTATTTGATTCATCAGTTAAATTAAAGGTTACATTCATAATACTTCTATCTTCAAAAGCAGCAAAGCCTTTGAATAATTCATTGTTATCGATTTCATCGTATAGTTTTTTTGCTTTGAGACGATTTCTTTTTTCAATTTCTTTAATTCCTCCAATAGATTTTAACCACTCCATACTTAGCTTACACGCGTATACTGCAAAAACAGGTGGGGTATTAAACATACTATCTTTTTCATTATGAATTTTATAATTTAACATTGATGGAACTTCTCTGCAAATTTCATTTAGAAGAGACCTTTTAATAACAACTAAGGTTGCTCCAGCTGGACCTAGATTTTTTTGAGCTCCTGCATAGATAAGCGAGAATTTAGAATAATCCAAAGCTCTAGAGAAAATACCAGAGCTAACATCTGCAAACAGGGGACAATCAACATTTGGAATTTCGGAAAATTGGGTTCCAAATATTGTGTTATTTGACGTTATATGTAGATAGTTTGATTCTGATGGGACAATGTAATCTTTTGGAATATAATTATAATTCTTGTCTTTTGATGAAGCAAGTTCATTCACTTTTCCAAAAAATTTTGCTTCTTTCATGGCTTTGGTTGACCATGCGCCGGTATCAATATACGATGCATTAGTACTTAAAAAATTGTAAGCAACCATCAAAAACTGCATGCTAGCACCACCTTGTAAAAAAAGTGAGGTATATTGATCTTGGTTTAAATCTAACAGTTCTAATGATAGAGATCTTGCATCTTCCATTATTTTAACAAATTCTTTGCTTCTATGAGATATTTCCAGAACTGAAAGTCCAATATTATCTAATTCAAGAATTGATTTCGATGATTTTGAAAATACATCTTGAGATAAGATACTTGGTCCTGCACTAAAATTATGTTTTTTCATAAATTAAAAAAACAAAATAACAAAAAACACATCAAATAATTAGAAACAAAATTAATTTAGTTTTAACAAAAAATTAAAAGTATCAATATCATCAGCAAAATCATTAAGGTTTGGCATTTGAGTTTCTCCAAATTTTATAGTCTTTGCATAGTTGTTATTTGAAACTATACACTGTATTTTTTGATTATTTTTTTTTATCATTTCTTTTATTTGATTATCAGATTTGTAATATTCAAAATATATTGTTCCGACAGGTGATCCTATTTTTTCTGATTCTTTCAATAAAACAAAACCATTATCAAAAAAAATCTCTTTATTAAGTAGGTATATTGCTCTATAGTAATTATAGTTATTTGCATAAGAATTTTTGTTAATAACTTCATTCCACAAAACAAAAGATTTAAATAAAATATCTAAGTTATAATTGTTTGGAATGAAGATTTTAGAAATATTTCTGCACCCAAGTCCATAATAGTAAAAAATATCATTTGCCAATAATTCAATTTCTTTTTTTGTTTCATTGCCATTCAATATTGCAATTGAATGTCTATTTCTTCTAATAATTTTAGGATATTTTTTAAAATATAATTCAAATTGATTAGCACTAATATTATTTCCTGTCGCAATAACTGCATCAAATATTTTAAGTTTATTTTCAACAATATCAAATTTCGTAGAAAAATCTGGATTTTCTCTTACTAAAAAACTTAAAATATATTTAAATAGATGTGAATCTTTACTAGATAATTTGATAATAGCAAAATTTCCTGAAAGTATAACACAAAAAAAATCATGAAAACCTACAAGAGGAATATTTCCAGCCATTATTATAGCAACTTTTTTTTCTCTTTTTTTAATTTTAATTAAATAGTTTGATAAGAAATTATCAATTGATTTTTTAGTCAAAACATTAGACCATGATAAAAGAGATTTCAGAATATTTCTTTTATTAAAAAAAGAGTTGTTAAGTATACTTTCATTAATTACTTTATCAAACTTTTCTCTTTCAATTGATTCAAGATTATTGTTTATGTAATTAGAAAAAAACCTACCTAGTTTCACAAAAAGAGTTATTCTATTATTTAAATTCAATTTTTTAATTTTTTATAAAGATATTGGTTAATTTTGTGTGAATTTAATAATGGCAATTAAAATAACAGATGATTGTATAAATTGTGGTGCTTGTGAGCCTGAATGTCCAAATACAGCCATATATGAAGCTGCTTTTGACTGGAAATATTCTGATGGTACAAGTTTAGCTGGAAGTACTGTTTTACCAAACGGAAATAAAGTAGATGCTGACCTCGAACAAAAACCCGTTTCAGATGAATTTTATTTTATTGTTACTGACAAATGCACCGAGTGTAAAGGTTTTCATGATGAACCCCAATGTGCCGCTGTTTGTCCTGTAGATTGTTGTGTTCCTGATGATGATAATGTTGAGTCAGAAGAAGTTTTATTGGGAAAACAAAAATTTATGCATCCAGAATGAAAGCAGGAATTGTTGGTCTTCCAAATGTTGGTAAATCTACTCTATTTAATTGCTTAACTAATGGAAAAGCTCAAAGTGCAAATTTTCCTTTTTGTACAATTGATCCAAATTTCGGAGCTGTTACAATTCCTGATGAAAGACTTAATAAATTGGTTCAACTCATAAAACCTGAAAAAACTATACCTAACAGCGTTGAAATTGTTGATATTGCAGGATTAGTAAAAGGAGCCAGTAAAGGAGAAGGATTAGGTAATCAGTTCCTGTCAAACATAAGAGAAACTAATGCTATTATTCACGTTTTAAGATGTTATGAAAATGAGAACATAACTCATGTTGAAGGCAGTGTGAACCCATACAGGGATAAAGAGATTATAGATTTTGAACTACAAATAAAAGATCTTGAAACAATTAAAAAGAGAACTGATAGGATTGAAAGACAAGCAAAATCAGGAGATAAATCATTTTTAAAAGAATTTAACGTTTTAGACACTGTTACTGAATTATTGAATAAGGGAATTTCAGTTAGATTACAAAACATAAGTCTAGAAGATCATAAAAACTACATTCAGCCACTTTCCTTGCTGACATCGAAGCCAGTATTGTATGTTTGCAATATAAATGAAAGTGAAATTTCAAATCAATCTCCAGAACTTATAAAGTTTATTGAATATCTTGAAAAAGAGGGCTCACGAGTTATTGTATTAGCTGCAAAAATTGAGGAAGAGATAAATGAGCTTGAAAATTTCGAAGACAGAAAGCTATTTTTAGATGACCTTGGTTTAACTGATTCAGGATCAACTATTTTGATAAGAGAAACGCATAAACTATTGAATCTTTCAACTTTTTACACTGCAGGACCAAAGGAAGTTAAAGCTTGGACCTTTGTCAATGGTTCAAAAGCACCAGCAGTTGCGGGTATTATTCACTCAGATTTTGAAAAAGGTTTCATCAGAGCTGAGGTTGTAAAGTACCAAGACTTTATTGATTATGGCTCTGAATCAAAAATTAGAGAATTAGGAAAATTAAAAATTGAAGGTAAGGATTATGTTGTTGAGGATGGGGATATAATTCATTTTAGATTTAACGTCTAGACAAGATTTCAACATTTAATTGTTAATTATTTTATGAACAGTTAATTTAAAATAAAATCCAAGAGTTATATCTTAGAGCTGTTATAAAATTATGTCAACAATTTCATCCTACACAGAAGAAAATATTAAATCACTAGATTGGAAAGACCATATCAGGATGAGGCCTGGTATGTATATTGGTAAATTAGGTGATGGTTCTGCTTACGACGATGGTATTTATATTCTTCTTAAAGAAATATTAGATAATTCTATTGATGAGTTTGTTATGGGAGCAGGAAAAACGATAGAAATTACAATTAAAGACAACTATGTGAATGTTAGAGACTATGGAAGAGGAATACCTCTTGGGAAAGTTAAAGATGTTGTGAGTAAAATGAATACTGGGGGAAAGTACGATACTAGAGCTTTTAAAAAATCAGTAGGATTAAATGGGGTTGGAACAAAAGCAGTTAATGCTCTTTCTTCTTTTTTTCAAGTTGAGTCATACAGAGATGGTTTAAATAAGACTGTTTCTTTTGAATATGGAGAGGTTATAAATGATGATCCACAATCTGAGTCATCAAAAAGAAAGGGTACAAAAGTGACCTTTAGTCCTGATTCTAAAATTTTTAAAAACTATAAATATCGAAGTGAATATGTCACAAGAATGCTCAGTTATTACGTTTACTTAAATCCTGGTTTATCTATAGTTTTTAATGGTGAAAAATTAAAATCTGAAAATGGATTAAAAGATCTTATTGAAGACAATAATAATTCTGAGGATTTTCTTTATCCAGTGATTCATCTAAAAGGAAATGATATTGAATTAGCGCTTACTCACAATAGAAAGCAATATAGTGAAGAATATTATTCTTTTGTTAATGGACAACACACAACGCAAGGCGGAACACATCTCTCTGCATTGAGAGAAGCCATAGTTAAGACAGTTCGGGAATTTTACAAAAAACCCTATGATGCTTCTGATATAAGAAAATCTATATTATGCGCGATTAGTATTAAGGTTATGGAGCCTGTTTTTGAATCTCAAACTAAAACAAAACTAGGTTCAACTGAAATGGGTGGTGATTTCCCAACAGTAAGAACTTATATAAATGATTTTATTGGAAAAAATTTAGATAATTACCTACATAGAAATCAAAATGTTGCTGAAGAAATTCAAAAGAAGATAGTTCAAGCCGAAAGAGAGAGAAAGGAGCTTTCAGGAATCAGAAAACTTGCAAGAGAAAGAGCAAAAAAATCAAATTTACATAACAAAAAACTAAGAGATTGCAGAGTTCATCTAGGAGATATGAATAATGAATCAAGATTAGATTCAACCCTATTTATAACTGAGGGAGATTCAGCTAGTGGTTCTATAACAAAATCTAGAAATGTAAATACTCAAGCTGTGTTTAGCTTGAGAGGAAAACCTTTAAATTCATATTCAATGACAAAAAAAATTGTGTATGAAAATGAAGAATTTAATTTATTACAAGCAGCTCTAAATATAGAAGAAGGAATTGAAAAATTAAGGTATAATAAGGTTATTATTGCTACTGATGCAGATGTTGATGGTATGCATATTAGACTTTTGTTAATCACTTTTTTTCTTCAATTTTTTCCCGAATTAATTAAAGAAGGTCATTTATTTATTTTGCAAACACCTTTGTTCAGAGTAAGAAATAAAAAAGAAACAATATATTGTTATTCAAATCTTGAGAAACACAATGCTATTGAAAAATTGTCACCCAAGCCTGAGATAACTAGATTCAAGGGGTTGGGTGAAATTTCTCCGAATGAATTTAAAAATTTCATTGGTGAAAATATGCGTTTAGATCCAATAATCATTAATAAAGAAACCAGTATCGAAAAATTGCTCTCTTTTTATATGGGTAAGAATACATCAGAAAGACAAAATTTTATAATTGATAACTTAAAAATAGATTTAGATAAAGCATAAATGATCGAAAAAGAAGATTTAAATGAAGATTTAGAATCAGAAAGTCATACTGATGATAGTTTGATCCCTATTTCAGGAATGTACAAAGATTGGTTTATTGATTATGCTTCTTACGTTATACTAGAAAGAGCAGTTCCATCTGTTGAAGATGGTTTAAAGCCTGTTCAAAGAAGAATTCTTCACTCTATGAAAGATCTTGATGATGGAAGATTTAATAAAGTTGCAAATATTGTTGGGCATACCATGCAATATCATCCACATGGAGATGCTAGTATTTCAGATGCAATTGTTCAAATAGGTCAAAAAGATTTATTAATTGATACTCAAGGTAACTGGGGTAATTTACTTACTGGAGATTCAGCTGCAGCCTCTAGATATATAGAAGCTAGATTATCTCAGTTTGCACTTGATGTAGTTTACAGTCCAAAAATTACTGAATGGCAATTATCATATGATGGGAGAAGAAAAGAACCAGTTAATCTGCCTTTAAAATTCCCTTTATTACTAGCGCAGGGTGCCGAGGGTATTGCGGTTGGATTGTCAACAAAAGTTTTGCCACATAATTTTATTGAATTAATTGATTCATCAATAAAATATTTAAGAGGAAGAAGGTTTGATATTTTTCCTGACTTCCCAACAGGTGGAGTAGTGGATATTACACAATATAACGACGGTAAAAGAGGTGGAAGAATTAAGGTTAGAGCAAAAATCGATCAATTAAATAAAAATACATTAGTTATTTCACAAATTCCCTACACTACAACATCATCATCGTTAATTGAGTCTATTTTAAAAGCTAATGATAAAGGAAAGATAAAAGTTAAAAAAATTGAAGACAACACCTCCTCTGAAGTTGAAATATTGATTCATTTACCATCAGGTGTATCACCTGATAAAACAATTGATGCACTATTTGCTTTTACTAATTGTGAGGTTTCAATTTCTCCACTAAGTTGTATTATTGACAATCATAAACCAATTTTTATAAGCGTTAGTGAGGTTTTAAAAAGATCTACAGATTTAACAAAAGAGCTGTTAGGTAAAGAGTTACAAGTTAAGCTTAATGAGTTAAATCAAATGTGGCACAATTCCACCCTGGAGAAAATTTTTATTGAAAATAGAATATATAGGAGTATTGAGGATAAAGAAAGTTGGGACGCTGTTTTAAATGCAATTAATAAAGGTTTAGAACCTTTCATAAACGTACTTAAAAAAGAAATTAATGAAGATGATATAATCAGACTTACAGAAATAAAAATTAAAAGAATTTCAAAATACGATATAGGTAAGGCAGACAAAAAAATTAAACAAATTGAAGAGGAAATTAAAAGTGTTCAATTTAATGTTGAAAACCTAAATGACTATTCTATCAAATATTTTAAAGATCTAAGGTCTAAATATTCAAAAGGAAGAGAAAGGAAAACAGAAATTAGAATTTTTGATGATGTAGATGTTAAAAAAGTAGTTGTACGTAACTCTAAGTTGTATGTAAATAGATCAGAGGGTTTTGTTGGTACTGCTTTGAAAAAAGAGGAGTTTGTTGAAGAATGTTCTGACATAGATGATGTTATTGTTTTTACTGATGAAGGTAATATGGTTGTAAGTAAAATTGAAAGAAAAAAATTTGTTGCAAAGAATATTATTCATTTAGCTGTGTTTAGAAAAAAAGATTCAAGAACCGTGTACAATATGATTTACAAGGACGGTAAGTCTGGTACATCTTACATGAAAAGATTTAATGTAACAGGTATTACCAGAGATAAGCCTTACAACCTAACGTCTAACAATCCAAAAACAAAAGTTCTTTATTTTTCATCAAACCCAAATGGTGAAGCTGAAATTGTAACTATTCAATTAAGACAATCAGGGTCTGTAAAAAAACTAAAATGGGATCTTGATTTTGGTGATTTGTCTATTAAAGGTAGGTCTGTTAAGGGTAACATAGTGACAAAATATTCAATAAATAAGGTGTTATTTAAAGAGAAAGGGCTTTCTACACTAAAACCTAGAAAAATTTGGTTTGATGAAACTGTTTCTAGGATTAATGTTGAAAATAGAGGAGATCTTTTGGGTGAGTTTAAACCAGACGATGACTTGCTAATAGTTAGTAGTTCAGGAATTTTAAAAATTCTTCCACCAGATCTTAGTAT
This sequence comes from uncultured Bacteroidota bacterium, assembly GCA_902522775.1. GTDB lineage: Bacteria > Bacteroidota > Bacteroidia > Flavobacteriales > Flavobacteriaceae > Eutrophosalina. Next base: position 329,298 of record CABYWQ010000001.1, read on the forward strand.
GCATTTTCCTGACGACATGATTATATTAGAGAAAGCTGATAGATCAAGACCAATCAGTGTTGTATATTTTAACTCCAAAAAGAACATTTATTTTATAAAAAGATTTACTCTAGGATTATTAAAAGGTGAGCAAAAATACGTTGATGTTTCAAAAAATATTCAAGTAGAGTTAGTTTCTACTGATTGGAAACCAGTCATAGAGCTAGTTATTAAAAATGGAAAAGTTTTAAATAGAGACCAGATAAATGTATTTGATTTTATTAATATTAAAGGAATTAAAGCTATTGGTAATCAGCTTAGTAAAAAACAACTTAAAGAAATTAATTTATTAGACCCAATTCCATATGAACCTGAAATTAAGGAGCTAAACGAAATTGAGGTTGTTGATGATTCTTATGATGATATTGATGATAATTCTTCTGAAAATGGAGAATCACAAATAAGAATAGATTTTTAATTTATTTTATCAGCTCGTCCTCTATAGAAATTATCTTTATTCCCAACAATTGAAAATTCAAAATTATAACCCTTTTCATCTGTTGAAAGTATTTTCATACTTATTGCTTTTTTGTCCTCTATAGATTCAGGATTTTTTTTTGTTAAAATAAATTCACAATCAGACACCCATCTTACAAAAGATGTATCAATCTTGTTTTGAAAATACTCTATTTCTAAGCTGTCATTTCTAATAAATTTTGAAATAACAAATTCATTATTGATTTTAGTTTTAAATTCAAATGAACCTTTTTTATATAAATTACATTTTTTCTCAGGTAAACTACAATTAATTATTAAAATAGATGTGAAAAAATAAAATAGAATTTTAAGGACTGTTTTCATAGGTCTCAAATGAATTATCATCGTAAAATAAAATAATTTTATTTATTTTTTTAACACTTTTATTGTTTTTTAATTTATCAATAGTATTTATTTGATTTGAAGGAGTGGGGGTGCCATGGATTAACCAATCAATACTCAAATCATCAAATGCTGAGGTTAATTTTACAACAAAATCTAAACTTGGCTTATTTCTTCCGCTTAATATATGCGAGATACTAGATTTTTGTACCTTAATTTTTTTTGACAGATCAGAAGCTGAAATATTCTTATTTTTCATTATTTCAACTATTCTTGATATTAATTCATTCATGTTTACATTTGTAAATATAATTAAATATATTTATTAAAAAGAGGTATGTAGGGAAGAATTAATATAATAAAAATTTAAAATAGTTATTTAGATTATTAATTATAAAAATCTAATAATGAGTATTTTAATAAATAAATGTATAAGAATGTATATTTTTTAGATCAAAACAATTCAAAATAGTATATTATTGTAAACACTAATAATTTTATTTATTGCTAATTTATTAAGTAGATTTATGTATTTATGATAATATTTTGCAAGTAAAATAAAAATAACTAGTGATTATTCAGTATATTCGCCAATTCATTAATAATACTGCAATATGAAATTTAAATTAGATGATGTTGATCATAAAATACTCGATCTATTAATTGACAACTCAAGAATACCTTTTACTGATATAGCAAAGAAACTTTTAATTTCTGCTGGAACCGTTCATGTAAGAGTTAAGAAAATGGAGGACGCTGGAATTATTAAGGGTTCATCTCTTGCTCTTGACTATAAGAAATTAGGTTATACTTTTATTGCATACATCGGAATTTTTCTCGAGAAAACTCACTTAACAAATGTAGTTTTAGAAAAACTCGATAGTATGCCTTTTGTTACAGTTGCACACATTACTACTGGTAGGTTTAATATTTTTTGTAAAGTTAGATCCCGAAACACTAATCATGCTAAAGAAATTATTTTTATGATCGACGATATTGATGGTGTTTCTAGAACTGAAACTATGATTTCCTTAGAAGAAAGTATAAATGATAAAAAGAGATTAATGCATAAGATATTTAACGAAATCAAATAGCTTAAATGAGAAAACTTACTAAAAAAGAGAGATTCTCAGAAAAGGTTCTCTCCAAATTCAATATTTACAATAGTATTTTTTCTACTCTACCATACGAAAGCATTTCTGATACAGGACAACTTTTACCATTATTTAATGAAGTTTGTAATAATGGATATAAACAAAAAAAAGATCCAAAATATATAGTAGAATCTTTTTTTAGTAAATATTGTAATGATTATTCTGAAAAGGAAAAAATAAGCTTATTGTTTAAATTTATTCAATATGTAGAACGTCAAGTTGTTTTATTTGATGCAATTGAAGATGCTGCCTTCAGTGAAATTAATAATATGGATGGTGTTGGAACCTTGAGAAATTTAAAAGAACTTGTTGAAACTTCCAATAAAAAAAATGAATTAAAAAAATATTTAAATAGGTTTAAAGTAAAACCCGTTTTAACTGCTCATCCCACTCAGTTTTATCCAGGATCTGTTCTCGGTATAATAACTGATTTGTCAGCAGCTGTTAAAGAAAATAATCATGTTGAAATTAAAAATCTATTGTCTCAATTAGGTAAAACACCATTTTTTAAAAACAAGAAGCCTACACCATATGATGAAGCAGTTAGTCTATCTTGGTATTTAGAGAATGTTTTTTACAGTTCAATTGGAAATATTTTTAAATACATAAAAACTAATATTTTTGAAAATGATTTTCAACATTACGATTTATTGTCTTTAGGTTTCTGGCCTGGTGGAGACAGGGACGGTAATCCATTTGTTACTACCGAAATTACTATTAAAACTGCTCAAAAGCTAAGAAGTGATATCATTAAAAATTATTATAGAGACATAAGAAAGCTTCGTAGAAGATTAACATTTAAAAAGATTGAGGATATCATCGTTAAAATTGAAAATGACTTATACTTAAGTATTTTCGAAACAGACAAAAAACCTAGAATAAGTCTTTCAAAGCTTATTGAAAAGTTAGAATTTATCAGAAAAACTGTTGTTGAGGAACATAAATCTCTTTTTGTAGACAAGTTGGATGAGTTAATTGATAAAATAAAAATTTTTGGATATCATTTTGCAACATTAGACATTAGACAAGATTCTAGAATTCATAGTAAAGTTTTTGAACTAATTTTTAAAAAGGCTTTTAGTAAAGATTTTCCTGATAATTATTCTAAGTTATCTAGATCTAGAAAAATTAAAATTTTATCAAAACTTAAGAATAAGAAGATTAATAAAATAAAGTTTGAAGATAATTTAGTAAAGTCTACAATTGAATCAATTGGTGCAATGAAAATAATTCAATCATCAAATGGTTTTAAAGGTTGTCATAGATATATAATTAGTAATAATCAAACAGCTGTCAATATATTAGAAGTTTTTACAATGTTTAAGCTATGTGATTGGGAAAATCCAACGGTAGATATAGTTCCACTTTTTGAAACAATAAATGATTTAGATGTTTGTTCTAATGTAATGGATGTAGTTTACAGCAATAAAGATTATAGAAATCATTTGATGAAAAGAAATAATACTCAAGTTATAATGCTTGGTTTTAGCGACGGAACAAAGGATGGTGGTTATTTAACAGCTAATTGGAGTATTTTGAAAGCTAAAGAGGTTTTAACTAAGCTTTCGAGAAAATATGGTATAAAAGTTGTATTTTTTGATGGCAGAGGAGGACCACCTGCACGTGGTGGTGGAAATACACATCAATTTTACAGTGCACTAGGAAATTTAGTTGAATCAGACGTTATTCAAATTACTGTTCAGGGTCAAACAATCAGTTCAAATTTTGGCACACTCGATTCTTGTCAATATAACCTAGAACAGCTTATTAGCTCTGGCGTAAAAAACAGAACAGTTGAAAGCAAATTAGTATTTTCTCAAAAAAACAGAAAAACTTTAGATAAATTATCTTCATTGAGCTTTGATGCTTATAATAAATTTAAAGACCATCCAAAATTTGTTCCTTATCTTGAAAAAATGAGCACTATTAAATATTATGCAAAAACAAATATTGGAAGTAGACCATCGAAAAGAGCTGATAGTTCATCAGAATTTAACTTTGAAAGCCTGAGGGCTATTCCATTTGTTGGTAGCTGGAGTCAATTGAAGCAAAATGTCCCAGGATTTTATGGATTAGGGACTGCATTAAATTATTTTTATAGTAATAAGAAATTTCGGGAGGCTAAATTACTTTATAAAGAAGTTCCTTTTTTTAGAGCTTTAGTATCTAATAGTATGATGAGTTTAACAAAATCTTTTTTTCAGTTAACAGCATACATGAGTAATGATGATGAGTTTGGTGATTTTTGGGATTTGATTTTTGAAGAATATAAATTAACAAAAAAGATGCTACTCAAAGTCTCAGATTTTAAAGAGCTTATGCAGAATGAACCTGCTAATAAACTTTCAATACAAACTCGCGAAAATATTGTTTTACCATTAATTACTATTCAACAATATGCGCTTCAAAATATCAAGGAAATTGAAAAAAACAAATCCAATAATAGGGTTGAAATATTTGAGAGAATGATTACTAGATCTTTATTTGGCAATATTAATGCAAGCAGAAATTCAGCTTAATTGTTTTGATAGTATTTTATTGCTTCAGTAATTTTTTCCTTACTTACGTTTATATCCGTTTTAAAGCTACCCACTTCATTAAGTAAAACAAAGTTTATCTCATTTTTATAATTTTTTTTATCAAATTCCATTAATCTAAATAACTCATTAATTTCTAAATCAGTAGTTTTAATTTTCTTGAATAAAAGACCGAGATGTTTGTTACATTCATTGACAGTTTTTTTTGGAAAATTGAGGACAATATGAGATAGATACAATTCAATTATCATCCCAGCTGCTATTGCTTCACCATGTAATAATTTATCGTTTTTCTCCATTTTTAGAGATTCATAAGCATGACCTATTGTGTGCCCAAAGTTTAATGATTTTCTTAAATTCGATTCTTCTCTATCTCTTAAAACAATATTATTTTTTACATTAATTGAATTATAAATTATTTCATGATTATAAATTATTTTTGGGTCATTAAGTAGTTTAGCAAATAATTTTCCTGAGATCAGGCTATGTTTAAAAATCTCAGCATATCCGCTTTTAAGATTTTTCTCATCAAGAGTTTCTAAATATTTTTTATCAATTATTACAAGTTTTGGGTCGGTAAATGTTCCAATATTATTTTTAATTTGATTAAAATTAACCCCTGTTTTACTTCCAATTGATGCATCAATTATTGATAAAAGTGTTGTAGGTATATTGACAAAATCAATACCCCTCTTGAAAGTACTGGCAATGAATCCACCCATATCAGTTATTACTCCTCCTCCTAAATTAATCAATAGCGATTTTCTATCAGCATTACTATTGTTTAAAAAACTCCAAACATAATTACATGTGGATAAATTTTTATTCTCCTCACCAGATTCAATTTTAATGACAAAAAATTTTTGTTTAATTTTTGATAGTAGAATTTTTAAACATTTAGCTTCGGTATTCTCATCTACTAAAACAAAAACATTAGAATATTTTAATTTATAAATTAATTCTTGAAGTTTTGCATATCCATCATTGTTAAAAAAAATACTATAATTACTTGAAATTATTTCCTTCAAAATTGGTAAATTTTATCAAAGATATTTTAAAAACAACATATATAAGAAAAATATGAGTAAGAATATTTTTAATAATACAGAAATTGCTTATAAATTAAAATCTAAAATTAATTTATACAATGCAAAATTTTTATTTCTTATAATTACTAAAAAATTCATTGTATCAATTTTAACTAAAATAACTCTATTTTCTTTAAAATTTAATATTCCAATTAAATGGATTTTAAGTAGAACAATATACAATCATTTCTGTGGAGGGACCAATCTAGATGAATGTACTAAAATAATTAATAATATGAGAAAAATGGGAGTTTTCTCAATACTAGATTTTTCAGTTGAAGCATTAGAAAATGAAGATGACTTTGATTTGGCTTTAAAAAAGAAGATTCAGATAATTAAACTTACAAAAGACAATGATTCAATTCCCTTTTCTGTATTTAAACCAACAAGTTTTGGTAGATATGATTTGTTTAAAAAAGTTTCATCAAACATTAGCCTAAACAATTATGAGAAAGAAGAGTGGATGAACGTCAGAAAAAGATTTTCTAAAATATGTGAATATGCTAAAGAATCAAATATGAAAATATTAATTGATGCTGAGGAATATGAAGTTCAAAAATCAATTGATGATTTGGCGCTAGAAATGATGAAAAATTTTAATACTAAATCTACTGTAGTATACAATACAATTCAGCTTTACAGGTTTGATAGAATATCTTACATAGAATCTTTACTTACAAAATTTAAAAAAGCTAAATTTAAATTTGGTTTTAAGCTCGTTAGAGGAGCTTATTTAGAGAAGGAACGAGAATTGGCTATTTTAAATGGTTATAAGTCTCCGATTTGTGCCTCAAAAAAAGAAACAGATAAGAATTTTAACGATTGTATTAGCCTTGTATTTAAAAATAAAACTAGAATAGACTTATTTATTGCTAGTCATAATGAAGAATCTAATCTAATTGTAATTAATAAAATAAAAAAATACTCATTAAACAATGATGATTCTGGAATCTGGTTTGGTCAGCTGTATGGAATGGGAGATCATATCTCATATAATTTGGCTAAAAATGGATTTAATGTAGCTAAGATTCTTCCTTTCGGTCCAGTAGAAAACTTGATACCATATTTAATTAGAAGAGCTCAAGAAAACTCTTCGTTAGAGGGTCAATCCAACAGAGAACTTGTATTAATTAATAGAGAATTATTCCGCCGAAATTAAGTTTGAAAAAAAAACCTTATTTGAACAGTTTCTTACTGTAAATCTATATTTATTTCTTTTAGTTAAATGGTAAATATTACAACTATCTTTATTCAAAATACTTTTTGAAAAATTAATATCAACCTCTTCAAGAATATTTTTTTTTATGTCATCTGGAAAAGTAGTGTCATAAAGCCATGATTTCTTTTTGAAATCAGCAATAACTCTTTTTGATGGCAAGTAATTAAATTCAGTTTTTTTTTGTGATGTTATAAAATAAACAATAAACAAACCTATCAATAATCCAAACAGGTAGTATTTAACCCTTTTTTTAAAAGTCATAATTTGATAAAGATAATTTTCTTTTATTTTTTGATAAAGATCTTATTTTTAGTAATGTGTGATTTTTATCAAATATATTTTTGAATTTATTAGACCATTCAATAAAAATCCAATTAGGTAAATCTAAAATTTCTGAAAAACCTAATTCATTTAAATCTGAAATATCTTTAACCCTGTACAAATCTGCATGAAATATATTTCCATCTTTACAATCATAAATATTTAAAATAGGGTAGGATGGGCTTGAAACATTATTATTTGATCCTAAATCTCTACATATTTGTTTAATCAATGTAGTTTTTCCAGACCCTAAGCCTCCCTCAAATAAAATCAATTTAGATTTACAATTGTTAATTATGAATTTACTTGCATAATCAATAGCATCCAGCTTGTAAGAAATCTCCAATTTAAAAATATTTATTACAAAGGAAAGATTTTCCTCATATATAATAAATTTTTTTTTTTATATTTTTGCCAAGATGAAATTAAAAGCCCAAGAAGTCGCAGATCTTGTTGGTGGTATTGTTGATGGTGATAAAAAATCTACAATCACAAAACTTTCAAAAATTGAAAATGGTGAGAGCAAATCATTATCCTTTTTAGGAAATCCTAAATACAATGAATATTTATACAAATCAAAAGCATCAATCATCATTGTTGATAAAAGTTTTGAGCTCAAACACCCAATCACATCAACTTTGATAAGAGTCGATAATCCAAAAATTGCATTTTCTATTTTGTTAAATCATTTTAATGGTGAAAATCTTTCAAAGAATGGAATTGATTCAAGTTCGTCTTTAGATTCATCTTCTAAATATGGTTCAAATTTATATCTTGGCAAATTTTCAATTGTTGAAAAGGGTGTCAAAATTGGTAAAAATGTCAAAATTCATCCTCAAGTATATGTAGGTGAAAGTGTTGAAATTGGCGACAATTGTATAATATATCCCGGTGTAAAAATATACAGAAATACTAAAATTGGTAAAAATTGTATTATTCATTCTAGCTCAGTAATTGGTTCCGATGGTTTTGGTTTTAATTTTGATTCAAAAGGAAACACTCTAAAAGTTAATCATAATGGTAATGTCATAATTGAAGATGATGTTGAGATAGGAGCAAATTGTACTGTTGATAGAGCTACTTTAGGTTCAACCTTGATTAAATCTGGTGCTAAAATTGATAATTTGGTTCAAATCGCGCATAATGTTATAATAGGTAAAAATACTTGCCTTGCTGCTCAAGTTGGAGTAGCAGGATCAACTATAATTGGTGATAATTGTTTAATTGGAGGTCAAGCTGGAATAGCTGGTCATTTAAAAATAGGAGATCGAGTTCAAATGCAGGCTAAATCTGGTGTTTTAAAAAATATTAAGTCTGACTCAGTTATTATGGGTTATCCTGCTATTAATTATATGGATTATAATAAGTCCTATGTGCATTTTAAAAATTTACCTTCTGTCATGAAATTCATTTATAAATTAATGAAAAAAGATGTCAAATAAGCAAACAACCATAAAAAAACAAACTACTTTAGAAGGAGTAGGGATTCACACAGGAAATGAGGTTAAATTAACCTTTAAGCCTGCTCCTGCTGATTTCGGATATGTTTTTAAAAGAATAGACATGACAAATCAACCTGAAATCGAAGCACTCTCTAAATATGTTGTTGACACTCAGAGAGGAACTACTCTTCAAAAAGATGGTGTAAAACTTAAGACTATTGAACATGTTCTTGCTGCTTTAGTTGGTTTAGAAATTGATAATGTTATTATTGATATTAATGGTGAGGAACCACCAATTTTGGATGGATCATCAAAATATTTTGTTGAAGCACTTGAATCTGCAGGAATTAAGTTTCTTAATAAAATCAGATCAGAATATATTGTAAAGGAAGTAATCTCATATGTTGATACAAAAACTGGAAGTGAAATAACTGTAATACCATCTGATAATTATCAAATAACAACAATGGTTGATTATGATACTAAAATTTTAGGGACACAAAATGCAACTTTAAATAATCTCAATGAGTTTAAAGAAAATTTTTCAAATGCTAGAACTTTTAGTTTTTTACATGAGATTGAAATGCTATTAGAAAACAACCTCATTAAGGGAGGTGATCTAAATAATGCAATTGTTTATGTTGATAAAAAAATTTCTGATGAAACTATGGATAAGCTAAAAAAAGCATTTAAAAAGGATAAAATTTCAGTTAAACCAAATGGTATTTTAGATAATTTAAATTTACATTACCAAAATGAAGCTGCTCGTCATAAGCTTTTAGATGTTATGGGTGACTTAGCGTTAATTGGAAAGAGAATTAGAGGTAAGGTTATTGCTAAAAAACCTGGACATAAGACTAATACAGCTTTTGCAAAAAAAATAAGCTCTATAATTGAGATTCAAGATTCACTAAAAAAGCAAAAAGATATTTATGACAAAAAAGCTATTATGGATGCCGATGATATTATGAATATCCTTCCTCACCGACCACCATTTTTATTTGTTGATAAAATTCTTGAGATTAGTGATACATCAATTACAGGTTTAAAATATGTTTCACCAGATGAAACATATTTTAGAGGTCATTTTCCAGGAAGGCCTGTGATGCCTGGTGTTCTTCAAATTGAAGCAATGGCTCAGGTTGGTGGCGTCTTAGTTTTAAGTACATTTCCCGACCCTGAAAATTATCTTACTTTTTTTGCAAGAATAGAAAATGCAAAATTTAAAAGAACTGTATTGCCTGGTGATGTATTAATCTTTAAATTAGAGCTTTTATCACCTATTAGAAGAGGTATTAGTCATATGATAGCCAGAGCATACGTAAATGGTGAATTAACAACTGAAGCTGAAATGAAAGCTAAAATTGTAGAAAAATAGTTATGAATCAGCCACTGTCTTATGTTCATCCTAATGCTAAAATTGCAAAAACTGTTGTAATTGAGCCATTTACAACTATTGATAAAAATGTTGTAATAGGTGAAGGAACATGGATTGGATCCAATGTTACAATCCTTGAAGGAGCAAGAATTGGAAAAAATTGTTCAGTTTATCCAGGCGCAGTTATTTCTGGTGTTCCTCAAGATTTGAAATTTAATGGAGAAATAACAACTGTAGAAATAGGAGATCATACTGTGATTAGAGAATGCGTAACTATCAATAGAGGAACCAACGATAGAAATAAAACAGTTGTTGGAAAAAACTGTCTAATAATGGCTTATTCTCATATTGCGCACGATTGCTTGTTGGGTGATTATTGTATTTTTTCAAATAATTCAACTCTTGCAGGTCATGTTACTGTTGGTGACCATGTAACTTTGGCTGGAATGGTTGCTGTGCATCAGTTTTGTAAAATTGGTAGGCATTCTTTCATAGCAGGAGGTTCTTTAGTTAGAAAAGATATTCCACCATACGTTAAAGCTGCTCGTGAGCCACTTTCTTTTGTTGGTATTAACTCTGTTGGACTTAGAAGAAGAGGTTTTGATACAAATACAATTAAATCAATACAAAATATTTACAGAATACTTTTTCAAAAGAAACATAATAATACTCAGGCAATTAGTATAATCGAAGCTGAGTTAGAAGCAACAAAAGAAAGAGATGAAATTTTATCATTTATACAAAATTCACAGAGGGGAATAATGAAGGGGTATTTTCAAAATTAAATTATGATTTCTACATCTGATATAAGGAAAGGATTATGTATTAAGTATTCAAATGATATTTATAAAATTATTGAATTTTTACATGTAAAACCTGGCAAGGGTCCTGCATTTGTTAGAACAAAATTAAAAAGTGTAAGCTCAGGTAAAGTTATTGATAATACTTTTACTGCAGGCCATAAAATTGATGATGTTAGAGTTGAGAACAGAAAATATCAGTATTTATATAATGATGGTGAAACTTTTCATTTCATGAATACAGAAGATTTTAATCAAATTGAAGTTAATGAATCAATTATTGAAGGAAGAAAATTTTTAAAAGAAGGTACTATCGTAACAATTATTATTAATACTGAGAACTCTGATATTTTATCTGTTGAAATTCCTCAAAGTGTTATTCTCGAGGTTATATCTTCCAGCCCTGGTGTAAAAGGTAATACAGCAACTAATGCTACGAAAATTGCGGTTTTGGAAACCGGTGTTGAGATTAATGTTCCTTTGTTTATTAATGAGGGAGATAAGGTAAAAGTTGATACAGAAAAAGGGAATTACCTAGAAAGAATTAAAGATTAAGATGAGTATTTTAATAAACAAAAATTCAAAAATAATTGTTCAAGGTTTTACCGGTTCAGAAGGGACTTTTCATTCCGAACAAATGATAAATTATGGTTCAAATATTGTTGGAGGTGTAACGCCTGGAAAGGGTGGTGGATCTCATCTTGGAAAACCAATTTTTAATACAGTAGCTGACGCTATTTTATCAACTAAAGCTGATACATCAATTATTTTTGTTCCTGCTGCATTTGCTGCAGATGCAATTTTTGAGGCTGCTGATGCTGGAATTAAAGTAATTGTTGCGATAACTGAAGGGATACCTGTTTCAGATATGACAAAAGTTTACAACTATATAAAAAAATATGACTGTAAACTTATAGGACCGAATTGTCCAGGAATTATTACACCTGGAGAAGCAAAAGTTGGAATTATGCCAGGTTTTGTTTTTAAAAAAGGGAATGTTGGTTTAGTCTCTAAATCTGGAACCTTGACATATGAAGCTGCTGATCAAATATCTAAATCTGGATATGGTATTTCTACTGCAATTGGTATCGGTGGAGATCCGATTATTGGGACCACTGTAAAGGAAGCTGTTCAAATGTTTTTTGAAGATCCTGATACTGATTGTGTAGTAATGATTGGTGAAATTGGAGGACAATTGGAAACTGATGCTGCAGAGTGGATTAAGAAATCTAAAATAAAAAAGCCTGTAATTGGTTTTATTGCCGGTGAAACAGCTCCAAAAGGCAGAACAATGGGTCATGCCGGAGCAATTGTTGGAGGCAAAGACGATACTGCTGAGGCTAAAAAGAAAATATTAAAAGAATCTGGTGTTAATGTTGTTAATTCCCCTGCTAATATTGGATTAGAAGTTAAAAAAATATTAAACTAACCTTAAATGAAATTACTCGATAATAAAAACATATTAATTACTGGTGGAAGCAGGGGAATTGGTAAGGGTATAGTTTATAAACTTGTTGAAAACGGAGCTAATGTTGCATTTACATATTCTTCATCATCATCAGCCTCTAAAGAAATTGTTAATGATTTAGCGTCGGATAAGAATAATGTTAAGGCTTACAAAAGCGATGCTTCAGTTTTTGAACAATGTGAAATTTTGATTAAAAATGTAATTTCTGATTTTGGTGACATAGATGTTTTAATTAACAATGCTGGAATAACAAAGGATAATTTGTTGATGAGGATGAGTGAAAATGATTTTGATTCTGTTATTGAAATAAATCTTAAGTCTGTTTTCAACATGACAAAGGCTGTTCAAAAAATCTTCCTTAAAAAAAGATCGGGAAGCATAATTAATATGAGTTCTGTTGTTGGAATTAAAGGAAATGCAGGTCAATCAAACTATGCTGCATCAAAGTCTGGTATTATTGGATTTTCAAAATCTATTGCAATTGAATTAGGGTCTAGAAATATTAGATGCAATGTTATTGCACCCGGTTTTATCAAAACAGAAATGACTGACAACTTGTCTGCATCAGTAATTGAATCTTGGAATAGTACAATCCCCCTGAGAAGACCGGGAGAAACACATGATGTTGCTAATTTATGTTTGTTTCTGGCATCAGATTTGTCATCATATATAACAGGACAAGTCATCAATGTTGATGGCGGTCTTTTAACTTAATTAAAAAAATTATAATGGAAAAATTGCAAAAACTTGGACTTCCTATTTTAGTTGGAGGCCTATTATTATTTATCTTGTTAGCTAAAACCTTTGTGAATATTGGATACGGTGAAGCTGGTGTTTTATTTAGAACGTTGGGAAATGGTGTTGTAACTGACGAACCTCCCTTAGGCGAAGGTTTAAATTTTGTCATGCCTTGGAACAAGGTCTTCGTATACAATGTTAAACAACAGGAAGTTTTTGAAAGTAAAATGCAAGTTTTATCTTCAAATGGTCTTGATATTTCGCTAGATATTTCCGTCTTGTACCAACCAAATATCGCTGAATTAGGTAAACTTCATCAAACTAAAGGTACAAACTATTTAAATGTTGTGATAATCCCTTCTCTTAGAGCTGTTGCAAGAAGTGTTGTTGGTCAATACACACCTGAGCAACTTTATTCTACAAAAAGAGATGCTATTCAAAATGAAATTTTTGAGCAATTAGTCGATGATGTTGAGGATCAACATGTTCAGATAAATTCTGTTCTTGTAAGAGATGTAACCCTTCCCGCAAATATTAAATCTGCTATTGAAAGAAAGTTGACTCAGGAGCAAGAATCTCTGGAATATGTTTTTAGATTAGAAAAAGCAAGACAAGAGGCTGAAAAATTAAGAATTGATGCTGAAGGTAAAGCAAATGCAAACAGAATTTTAAATAGTTCTTTATCATCTAATATACTTAGAGACAAAGGAATAGAAGCTACAATGCAGTTGTCTCAATCACCAAACACCAAAACAGTAATTATTGGCTCTGGTGGAGATGGATTGCCAATTATTTTAGGAAATCAATAATAAAATTTTTTTTTAAATTAAAAAATTAGATATTTGTAAAATAAAATGATAAATCGTATACATAATCATCATTCATTATTTTCCATTCTCAAACGAGATATGTAATGATTATGTATTTAATTATAACAAACCCGTTTGAGAAATCAAACGGGTTTTTTTATTTAAAAAAATGAAAAAAATAAACCTAGCAATTCAAAAATCTGGAAGATTAAATAAAGAATCGATTTCTCTTCTGGAAAAATCTGGAATAAAATTTGAAAATTTCAAAGATCAATTAAAAGTAAATTGTGAAAACTTTCCCCTCAATATTTATTTTTTAAGAAATAGTGATATACCTAGATATTTATCTGATGGTGTTGTGGACATTGCTATTATTGGACAAAATTTAATTTATGAAAGCGAATTGAATATAAATGAAGTGATGCCGCTTAATTTTTCAAAATGCAGAGTATGCATAGCAATTCCTTATAAAATGAAATATGAAAAAATTAGTGATTTAAATAAAATGAAAATTGCAACCTCATATCCAAATACCCTAAATAATTTTTTAATTAAAAATAATCTTGATTGTGAAATCCATAGTATTAATGGAAGTGTGGAGATAGCCCCTAATATTGGATTATCGGATGCTATATGTGATATTGTTTCAACTGGAAATACAATTTATAAAAATAATTTAAAGGAAATTCTAACAATCTCTAATTCAGAAGCTGTCTTATGTAATTCAGATTCATTTGATCTATCAAAAAAACAAATACTTGACAAATTAATTTTTAGATTCAATTCTGTTTTGAGAGCAAAACGATCAAAATACATTTTAATGAATGTTCCAAATGATAAAATAAATACTGTTTCAAAACTTTTACCTGTCTTAAAAAGTCCAACTATTCTTCCATTGGAAATGAAAGGCTGGTCGTCTTTACATACTGTAATCGATGATGATAAGTTTTGGGAGTCAATTGATACAATCAAAGATGCAGGTGCTGAAGATATTTTAGTTTGTCCAATAGAAAAAATGGTATTGTAATGAATATAATAACCAATCCGAATAGATCTATTTGGAGTTCTTTAACAGAAAGACCATATGTTGATAATAAATCGGTCCACACTGTTGTTAAGGAAGTATTTAAAAATGTAAAGAATTATGGTGACAAGTCGTTGATAAAGTACACAAAAAAATTTGATAATATTGAACTAACAACTATAAAAGTAGAGACAAAATCTATTACTAATTCTGAATTTATAATTTCACAAAAGCTAAAAGATTCAATAGATTTGGCTTTCAGAAATATTTATAAATTTCATAAATCTCAAATTCAAAAAAAAGAGATAATTAAAATTAATGAGGGTATAAGTTGTTGGCAAGAAAAAAGACCAATTCAGAGAGTTGGATTTTATATTCCTGGTGGAACAGCCCCACTTTTTTCAACAGTGTTAATGCTAGGAATACCTTCTTTAATTGCAAATTGTCCAAATAGAATACTATGTACTCCTCCTGATAAAAACGGCGAAATTCCTGTTGAAATATTATATGTTTGTAAAATTTGTAAAATAAAAAATATTTTTAAAGTTGGAGGATCACAAGCTATAGCAGCAATGACATTAGGAACGGAGACCATTCCAATGGTTAATAAAATATTTGGACCCGGCAATCAATATGTAACAATTGCAAAAAGATATTCAATGAATTTTGGAGTTTCAATTGATATGCCAGCTGGGCCAAGTGAATTATTAGTTTTAGCTGATGAATCTGCAAATCCTAAGTTTGTTGCATCTGATTTGTTATCACAGGCTGAACACGGTAGTGATAGCCAAGTCATATTGGTCAGCATTTCAAAAAAAATAATTAATGATATTAATAATGAAATTGATATTCAAAAGAAAAAACTTAAGCGAATTAATATAATTAATGAATCATTAAAAAATTCAAATTCTATTTTTTTTAATTTAATTGATGACGCTTTAGATTTTATAAACGAGTATGCTCCTGAACATTATATAATTAACGTTAAAAACGAAGATTATTGTATTTCTAAGCTTGTTAATGCAGGTTCTGTCTTTTTAGGAAATTTTACACCAGAAAGTGCAGGCGATTATGCTTCTGGTACTAACCACACACTACCGACAAATGGTTATGCTAAACAATATAGTGGAGTAAATACAGACAGTTTTTTGAAAACAATAACTTTTCAAAAAATTACAAAATTTGGATTAAAATCAATATCAAGTGCCGTTGAAACTATGGCAGAACATGAAGGTTTAGATGCTCATAAAAATGCTGTATCTATAAGAATAAATAGTAATGAGAGCTAAAAAATTAATTAGAAAAAATATTTTGGATTTGATTCCATATTCATCAGCGAGAGACGATTTTAAGTCTGATAAAAATTTTATCTATCTTGATGCAAATGAAAGTTCTTATGGAAATGATTTAAATAGATATCCTGATAACAGGCACTTAAAGTTAATTGAATTAATTTGTTCTTATAAAGATGTAAATAATGATAATATAGTTTTATGCAATGGAACTGATGAATTAATTGATCTAGTAATTAGGATTTTTTGTAAACCAGGAATTGATAAGATTATAACATTAAATCCAACATATGGAATGTATGATGTATCAGCTAGAATAAATGATGTTGAAAATATTACTATTAATTTAGATAGTAAGTTTCAAATAGATACATCAAAAGTTATTTCTAAGTTCGACTCAAATACAAAAATTATTTTTATAACCAATCCAAATAATCCAACAGGGAATACATTTGATGATAGGTCAATAACTAAGATTATTGAATCTTTTCAAGGAATTGTTTTTATTGATGAGGCATACGTAGATTACTCTAAAAAATCTTTTTTGAAAAAAATAAAGAAATATGACAATTTAATTATTAGTCAAACATTTTCTAAAGCTGTAGGTTTAGCAGGAATTAGACTAGGTGTTGGTTATTCGAATGAAGAAATAATTTACTATTTAAAAAAGGTAAAGTCACCTTACAACATTAATTCCCTAACTGAAAAAAAGGCAATCGAATCCTTAACAAAACAATATGTTGATATGGATCAAGTTAATGAAACAATAAATGAAAGAAAGTCTTTAGAACTAAAATTGAAAGAATTAGATTTTGTTTCAACTGTATTTCCCTCTAACTCTAACTTTCTATTGATTGAAGTAGATGATGCTAACAGAAGATACAAACAGATCATTGACCATGGTATTGTTGTTAGAAATAGATCTAGTGTTAAAGGTTGTGAAAATTGTTTAAGGATTACTGTTGGAACTCCCAAACAGAACAAAATTTTAATTAATACACTTAAAAAAATATGAAAAAAATAATTTTTTTAGATCGTGATGGAACAATTGTGGTTGAACCTGAGATAGATAAACAGTTGGATTGTTTTGAAAAGCTATCATTTATTCCTGGAATTTTTAAATATCTTGAAAAAATTAATAATGAACTGGGTTATGATTTAGTTTTAGTTACAAACCAAGATGGCTTAGGAACAGACTCATTCCCACAAGATACTTTTTGGCCAGTTCAAAACTTTATAATTGATTCATTAAGTAATGAAAATATAAGTTTTATTGATGTTTTAATTGATACCAGCTTAGAAGACCAAAATCTTCCAACTAGAAAACCTGGTATAGGCCTTGTAACAAAATACATTAATGATAGCACAATTGATTTAAAATCATCCTTTGTAATAGGGGACAGGGAAACAGATTTAACATTTGCTAACAATATTGGTTGTGGCTCAATTTATTTTTCTGAGTCTAAGTCTAAAATAGATAATTCTAAAACTATTTCAAGTTGGAAAAACATTTATGAATATTTGAAGGGTTTAGACAGAAAATCAGATTTTACAAGAAATACTAAAGAAACAAAAATTAAATTATCATTGAATTTAGATGGATCTGGAGAAAGTAATATAAATACAGGACTTTCTTTTTTTGATCATATGTTAGATCAGTTATCAAAACATGCACTAATAGATATAGACTTAACTGTAAATGGTGATTTAAATGTAGATGAACATCATACCATTGAAGATACTGGAATTCTGTTAGGTGAGGCATTTAATTCACTTTTGTCTAATAAAGTTGGTATTGATAGATATGGTTTTGTCCTTCCAATGGATGATTGTTTAGCACAATGTGCTATAGATTTTGGTGGAAGAGGTTGGATTGAATGGGATGCGGATTTTAAAAGAGAAAAAATTGGAGATATGCCAACTGAAATGTTTTTTCATTTTTTTAAATCATTTTCAGATTCTGCAAAAGCAAACTTAAATATAAAAGGTATTGGAAATAACGAACACCACAAAATTGAATCAATTTTCAAGGCTTTTGCTAAGTCAATTAAATCTGCGATAAAGAAAGACGAATCAAACATGGTGCTTCCAACAACAAAAGGAATTATATAAATGAATGTTGCGATTGTAGATTATGGTGTGGGAAATATTAAAAGTATTCAACATAGTCTAGATAGAATAGGAGTGAATCACACATACACGATGGCTAAAGAAGAAATTATTTCTGCTGATAAAGTTATTTTCCCTGGTGTTGGAGATGCTTCATATGCAATGAAACAATTAAAGAATCAAAATTTGGATAAGATAATCCCAAATTTAAAACAACCATTTCTTGGTATATGTCTAGGAATGCAACTTATGTGTAACTATTCAGAAGAAGGTAATACATCATGTCTTGGTGTTATTAATACCAGGGTGAAAAAGTTTAATTCTAATAACAACAAAATACCTCAAATAGGCTGGAATAACATCAAAAACTTAAAAACTAACTTATTTAAGGGTATAAATGAAAATGAGTTTATGTATTTTGTTCATACATATTTTGTCCCAAAATCAACATACACAATTTCTGAAAGTTTATACGGCTTAAATTATTCTTCTGCGATTAATAAAGATAATTTTTACGGAACTCAATTTCATCCTGAAAAGAGTGGACTGATTGGAGAAAAAATAATTAAAAATTTTATAAGTGAATTATGAAAATTATTCCTGCAATTGACATATATAAAGGAAAGTGCGTAAGATTAGTAAAAGGTGATTATAATCTTAAAAAAGAATATTCTTCTGATCCATTACTTATTGCCAAGGAGTTTGAAAATAATGGGGCTACCCATTTACATGTTGTTGATTTAGAGGGAGCTAAATCTCATACTATTATTAATAAGGATATTCTACACGAAATATGTGTAAAGACAAATTTAAAAGTTGATTTTGGAGGCGGAATCAAAACCAAAGACGATATTTCATTAGCTTTTGATTCAGGAGTAAATCAAATAACTCTTGGCAGTGTAGCTGTGACAAATAAAGATTTATTAAAGGATTCAATAAACATATATGGTAAGGAAAAAATAATATTAGGAGCAGATTTTTTAGATAATGTTATTAAAATAAATGGATGGAAGACAACAACCGAATATAATTTATTTGATTTCATTAATGAATACTACAGTTTTGGGATTACATATGCAATCATTACTGATATTTCAAAAGATGGTGCAATGCAAGGATCTTCTGTAAACATTTACACAGAAATAATTAAGAAATTTCCGCGTTTAAATCTAATTGCAAGTGGTGGAGTAACAGATGAAGACGATTTAGATAAATTAAAAACGATAGGATGTTATGGAGCTATTGTTGGAAAAGCTTTATATGAAAAAAGAATAGATTTAAAAAAAATGATTAACAAGTATGGTGGCTAAAAGAATAATTCCTTGTTTAGACATTGACAATAATAGAACTGTTAAGGGAATTAATTTTCTTAATTTAATTGATGCTGGTGATCCAGTGGAATTAGCAAAATTATACTCAAACCAAGGTGCTGATGAATTGGTTTTTCTTGATATCACTGCGACAAAAGATAAAAGAAAAACATTATCCAATTTAGCTCTGAAAATTTCAAAAAATATAAATATTCCGTTCACAGTCGGTGGAGGTATTAGCTCTATTGATGATGTTTCATCTCTGCTCTTTAGTGGAGCTGATAAAATATCAATTAATACTCAAGCATATAGAACACCTGATCTAATAAATAAAGTTTCATCAAGATATGGAAGTCAATGTGTTGTGGTAGCTATTGATGCCAAATATATTAATGGATCTTGGTATGTATATTTAGTAGGTGGAAGAGAAAAAACAAATACAAAACTTATTGATTGGGCAGTTGAAGTTCAAGAGAGAGGAGCGGGGGAGATATTATTTACATCGATGAATAATGATGGAACTAAAAATGGATTTGCAAATGAAATTCTTTCAAATTTATCTGAAAAACTAACTATTCCAATTATTGCTTCTGGAGGTGCAGGAAAAGTACAGGATTTTGTGGATGTATTTAAAATTGGAAATGCGGATGCAGCTTTAGCAGCTAGTGTATTTCATTTTAAAGAAATTGAAATTAAAAATTTAAAAGAAGAATTAATAAAAAACAATATAAAAATTAGATTATGAATATAGATTTTTCTAAAAGTAATGATGGATTAGTTCCTGCGATTATTCAGGATAATACAACAAAAACAGTACTAATGTTAGGATATATGAATCAAAAAGCTTTTGATCTTACTAATTCTACTGGAAATGTTCATTTTTTTAGTAGATCAAAGGAAAGAATATGGATGAAAGGAGAAACAAGTGGAAATATTTTAAATCTTTGTTCTATTGCCTTAGATTGTGATAGTGATGCATTACTTGTTAAAGTAAACCCATCGGGCCCAACATGTCATAAGGGTGATGATACTTGTTGGGAAGAATCTAATGAAAAAGATTTTATATCAATTCTTGAAGAATTAATTCAAGACAGAATTAAAAACCCTAATTCAAAAAGTTACGTTTCTAAGTTATTTAATAAAGGTATAGATAAGATTGCTCAGAAAGTAGGGGAAGAAGCAACGGAATTAGTGATAGCTTCAAAAAATTCTAATAATAAACATTTCATAGAGGAGTCTGCTGATCTTTTTTTTCATTTTTTATTAATTCTTCAAAAAAAAGGATTTAAGATTAGTGATGTGATTAAAGAATTAGAAATTAGAAATAAAAAATAATATTTTAGAAATAAATATTTTTAAATTTATTAAATGAAATTTCAACTAACACTTTTTGCTTTATTTTTAGGATTATTCTCTTTAAGTTCTCAAAAAAAATTTGATGTATACGTCTCAGGCTTAAAAGCAGGTGATTCAGCTCAGGTTACAATTCAGAAATCTAGTGAGTCTTTGCTAAAAAAATGGGCTAAGACTACAGATGGTTCTGATGTTAGTTTAAATTTTTCACTTGATGATGGTAAATGGGCGTTAAGTATTGATGCCACCGGATATACTTATCCAACAGCTAAAGTTATTAATATTCCAAGTGACTCAAATGCTACAATTACTCTAACAGAGATGCAAACAGGTTCATTTAATTATTCCTGGTCTGATGATGAAAGTGCTGCTGGACATTCAACTCAGTCATATTATAGTGAACCAACTGAAATTATAGTTTTAGATAAAACCGTTTCTGTTCCAAATGATTATGCGAGTATTAAACTTAGAAATGATTTTGGAGTTGTGTTATCAGATGATATTAAGAGTTGGTCTAAGGAAGATAGTTATAGATTGTATAAAATGTTTACCTCTTTACCTTTTAATGAAAATGGTGAGGGAAATAAAGTAGATTTTTTGACTGGAGAGGGTGTGAGAGGGGTATTTTATTTAACTGATGATGAGCAATATAAGGATCTAACTCTAGCTAGCGAAGGTGATCTGGTTAATGCTACGATCAGTCAGAGTGCCTTTACTTATGCAACCCCCTTAGTTGTTACTATTGATGGTATAAAAGGTAAGTTTTATTCAAAAAGATTATATAATGTAGTTGTAAATTATATTACTGATTTTGCTTCCAATGATGAAATGGTAGATTGGATTGCTGAAGGATCTTTCGGTTTTAGATTTATGAAGCCAAATGACGAAACTGAAACTTTAATGGGTGAGGACTCTTCTAATTTTCAGGAATTCCATGACGATGAAAAAATGGAAATTTTAGCAATGTTTGAGGAACTTCCCGAGGGTTTTCACAAACAACAAGGGTTAAAATACATGGTTAGGAGAATTAATGGTCAAGATCACCCACAATATAAAACAGCTCCTGCAATTGCCTGGACTGGAAGTCCAGATTATCTCGAAGATTATGATTCAGTTAATAATTCCAAAATGTATGTTATTGAATGGATGGAAAAAGCATTCACCACAGGAAATATTGGTTACTTACATCGTTTAATTTTACATGAAAAAGCACATTTTTTATGGGCTCATACTTTTGACAATAAATTAAAGGATGATTGGGCAGACATTGGAGGTTGGTTTAAAGATCCTACATCAGCATCTGGTTGGTCAACATATAATACAACTGAATCTGTTTCTGCTTACGCCCATTTAAAAAACCCAAATGAAGACATGGCAGAATCCATTTCGTTTTATATTACTAATCCAGACAAACTTCTAAATGTTTCTGTAAAAAAGTATGAATTTATCAGAGACAGGGTAATGCATGGGACAAGGTATGTTGCTCAAATTAGAGAAGATCTGACTTTTACCGTTTATAATCTGTTTCCAGATTATACATTCCCGGGAAAGGTTACTAGTATTGATGTTGAGGTAACTGGTGACCCTGAGGATGATAAACAAGTTAAAATTACTGCAAAGTTAGATTCTGTAGACCCGCAGTATGATGGAGCTTCAGAAATTTATGCAAGATTCTCATCATCAATTGGAACTATTCATGATATTAGATTAAACCCAGTAAATGGTTCATTAGATTCAGTTCTAGTTGGCACAACAACTTTTAATAAATTAGAAAAATCAGGTTATTGGACTCTATCATATTTCAATGTTTTTGATAAAGTAGGAAACAAAAGATTTGAAAACACATCGACACTTGGGTTAAAATTGTTTATAAACAATCCGCTCGAGGATGTAATTGGTGCCCAATGGAATTACGACCTTGAAATGAAGGTTGTTTCTGATAAGTTTAAAGGGGGTAATCTTGATGGTACATTTAGAAATGACGAAGGTACAGATATGCAAGCAATTGAATTAACTGGAAGTGTATACGAAAACAGAAAAATGGAAAGGGTAGGTTTTAGAATAATTAATCCCACACTTGATGATCCAAATGCACAAGTATATGAGAGACAATCCTGGGTTTCTGAATTTTATAAAGAAAAAGTTGTAAATGATGATATTCCGAAGGAAAATGAATATGAATCAAATAAATATATTCGCGCTTACATGGGTGTTCCCGAATATTATCCTTCAGGGTATTATTCAGTTTCTATGATCAATTTATTCGATAAAGCTGGAAATGGAACAGATGTTATATTTTCAATAGACACATCAGATGTATTTATAAACAAATCACAAAAATTTAAATTATTCAAAGATGTTAGAGACAGTATTTATGTTAAAACTAATTTTCCCGATTATAAAAAACCAGAAATTGATATAAATAATATTAATATCACTGCAGAACCTACAAAACCAAAGGCTCCTGATGGAGAAACGCAAGTTGATATAACAATGTTAGCAAGAGATGTTTCTGATTATCCAGGTTATGAAGCTGGTGTATATGCTGTTGATATTGTATTAAGAGATCCACTTGGAAATGAATTTAGTTATAATACTTATAATGGAACAATGCAACACCCTCAGTTGGATGGAGTTAGGAGTGGTGATGAATATGGTAAATACGGAAATGGTGATTGGAAAGCATATGATTTTAGAATTTTGCTCCCCCAGGGATCAGCCCCTGGTAAATGGGGGATTTCCGCAGCTACAGTTTGGGATAGAGCAGGTAATTTTAAATCTTATAATTTTGTTGAATATGTTAGATTTGATGTAATTGAGTCTGATATTGTGTTAACCTCCCCACTAGAGGTTGAAATTCTAGAAAAACATATTAATGCTAAAAATGTTGACAGTATTTCAGCAAAAATGTCGTGTGTTCCCTGTAAAGGTCTTAATTATGTTTATACTATTTACAGTAGAATGGGTGGAGGAGGAGCAGTTGTCAGAGGTGAAGGTAAGTTTGATAACGATACAATCGTAGCAACTAACATTCAAACTTCTGGGGTGTTAGATGGATTAGTTAATTTAACTGTTCAAGTTACAGATACAACTAGTGCATTAGTTGCAACAAAAACAGCAGAATACCTCAAAGATGTGGTTTATCCAAAAGCGTATTACACCAAATCAAATATACAAGATCAAGGATGGAGTAATATCGACAGTATTGTTGTGGCAATTAAAGTTGAAACAGCTGATGTTGGTGGTACATACTCAGTAACAATTAAAAAATCTGAGAAGACCGGTTCTTTTCCCGGATCAACTAGTCAAAATGATCTTGTTTATACTGGTTCAATTGAAAGCGAAGAATTTAATTTAGATGATTTAGATTTTTCAAAAGTTCAAAATGGTTATAATAAATTTATATTAACTGTTACTGATCAAGTTGGAAATATTGGCGATGAAAATATATTATATTATTTAAAAGATGATGATAGAATAATATTTTTAGGAGATTCTATTGATCCTGAGTCTGATTACGATAGTGATGGCGTAAAGACAAAATTTGATGATTGTCCAAATACTAAGGAGGGTACTAAGGTTAATATTACAGGTTGTGAGTTTTTTGATTTACCTGTTTCTAACTTTAATGTCCAAGTAGGCAGTGCTACTTGTGTTGGTAACAGTGATGGTTCTATTAATTTAAGTGTTGAAGATGCTACTGTTGATTATACAGTGACGATTACAGGTAAGGATAATGTTACGATTACTGGTGATAGTAAAACAGCTTCAGTATCTGGTCTTGCCAAAGGAACTTATACGGTATGTTTTAAAGTAGATGGTCAGTCAAGTTATGAGCAATGCTTTGATATAGTTGTTGGAGAGCCTGACAAGTTAAATGCTTTTGTTAGTGTGGATGAGGATGATAAGAAGGTTAGTATAGCAATGAGTGGATCTGATACTTATAACATAGAGATTAATGGTAAGAAAACATCTGTTAGTTCTGATAGTTTTGATACAGAGCTTAATACAGGTTTAAATATTATAAAAGTGTATACTGATTTAGAGTGTCAAGGATCAATAGAGCAGGAGGTGTTTATTTCAGAGGATATACATTATTATCCTAATCCTACAAGTAATGATATTAAGGTTCATGTAGGAGGAAAGGATCAAAAAGTAAAAGTAAGTGTATTTAATACTGCAGGAGCATTAATATATACACAAGAACAAACAATAGAAGATGTAACTAGAAAAACAGAGATAGATCTGTCAAAACAACAGACAGGAACTTATGTTGTAGTTATCGAAAGTGAAACAGTTAGAAAAACCTTTAAAATAATTAGAGAATGAAAAAAACCACCTACTTATTGATCATATTATTTTTAGTTTCATGTGGAGGAGGAGGTGATGATGATGGTGGAGGACCACCCCCACCACCGCCAACACCCGATCCGCCTAGTGCAGCAAATTTAAGTGCACCATCAAATAATGATGTATGTCAGACTGGCACGAGTATTTCAGATACTCAAAGTAATGTATCTTTTTCATGGACAGCCTCAGCCAACACTGACACATATGATTTAAAAATTACAAACTTGAATAATAATCAGGTAACCAATAAAAATGATTTAACATCAATAAACACTTTGGTTACTTTGGATAAAGCAAATCCATATTCTTGGCAAATAACATCTAAAAATAGTGAGTCAACTCAGGTTGCAATTAGTTCAACTTGGAAGTTTTACCTTTCTGGCTCAGGTGAAACTAGTTACGCTCCATTTCCAGCTGATTTAAAATCCCCAGCATCTGGATCTACTGTAGCTAGAAATAGTGAAGGTAAAGTTAAATTAACTTGGACTGGCTCAGACCCTGATACTTCATCTGGTTTAAAATACACTCTATATATTGATAAAACCGATGGTAAACAATCTCCAAATGACAGTTATAAAGAATTGGAATCTAATGAGTTAGAGGTTTCTCTTGATTCCGATACGATTTATTATTGGAGAATAATGACAACAGACGGTTCAAACAGTAGTTATTCTACTGTTTATTCCTTTAGAACTCAATAGTCTAATTTAAGAAGATATAGTAAAAAAAAAGAGATAGATCTATTTAAAAAAAATGATAATATATATTTAATAATGTGTTGTCAGAACAACAAAAGATAAATAACATTGTCTTAACATAAAAATATATAAATTGAAATTATGAAAAAAATAATATTACTTTTCGTTTTAGTTACATCTCTTAATCTGTCTGCGCAAGACAAGTCTTATTGGATGTGTTATAATTTATCTGTTGAAAATCAAACAGATGCCAAAGAATTAGTAGATGCAGTTGATATGCTTATGAATGCTGAGGAAATGTCTATGATGCCATTTACTGTTTTTTTAATTCAAATTGAGTTTGCAAGCTCAGAAAACGATTTTACTCATCAATTATGTTTTCTTGCTGAAAATGCTGATTATTTAAAGGGTTGGGGCCAAGGTCCAGGAGAGTTTGCTGAAAGTATGTATTTTGGTAAAGTTTTTGAATCAGTTGCAACTCCAGTTTCTGGTGTTTTAGCATCACCTCTAATTTTTGATCCTGCAAAAGCTGGATATGAATATTCTAATGTTTGGAGTATAAAAGTCACAGAAGTACCAAAATTTGCAAGTTTAGCTGCAGAGTTTATTGAAGCTAATTCTGATAATTTTGATGGTACAATTGAACTTCATGAGGCTATTAGTGGTGCTGAAAGTGGAGTAACACATTATATGGTAGCTAGATCAAACAACCTTGGAGATTGGTTGAGGGGAAGAGAAGCGGTTTTTGCTAATCCAAAATCACAGCCTTGGTTCAATAACTCAAATAAATATTCTGAATTCCTTGATTCATTTGCTGGAAGAACAATTAAGGTGTATTCACCAAAATAATTTAAATTTTATATTAGAAATAAACCCCTTTTATAGGGGTTTTTTATTATTGACAAACAAATAGAAAGACATTTAAAATTATTAGATAATAATTAGTAAATTAGGGTTCAAATTAACTAAATGGCAAAATCACAGCAAACTTTTAATAAACTAGAAAGAGAAAAAAATAGAGCAAAAAAACGAGAAGTAAAAAGAAAAAAGATGCAAGCTCGTAAAGAAGCTAGAGAAAGAGGAGATTTAAAACAGGATGAGTTTGTTTATGTTGATCACTTAGGTAATTTTACTGATACGCCACCAGATCCAGCAGAAAAAGAAGAAATAAGTTTGGAGTCTATAAATTTAGGTGCTGCTAAAAATCAAGATTTTGATGAAAAAATACAGGGCAAAGTAACCTTTTATGAGTCAGATAAGGGTTTTGGATTTATTAAAAATTTAACGTCTCATGACTCATATTTTTTTCATTTCAGTGAATGTAAAGACACCCTTGGTGTTGGTGATAAAGTTGAATTTGATACTGTTCGAGGAGAAAAAGGTTTAAATGCTGTTAAAATAAACAAGATATAAATGAACTATAATTTATATTATGTTAAATTTTATTTGTTATGAAGAAAAAAATATTATACTCCCTATTAGCTGTAATTATATTTATAAGTTTATTTATTGTATATACAGTTACTAATCCAGTCAGTCCACTAGAAACTGTATCGTTAAAGAACAATAATATTTCTATAACCTACAGCCGTCCTTATAAAAATGACAGATTAATTTTTGGTGAAGAAACTGATGGTGCTCTAGTTCCTTTCGGTGTTTATTGGAGAACAGGTGCTAATAAACACACTTTTATAGAAACAGATAAAACTTTAATTTTTGGAGCTGATTCCTTGTCTGCAGGGACTTATTCAATTTATACTATTCCTAACTCTCAGTCTTGGGATATATTTTTAAATAGTGAAATTTATTATCTTGGAATAAATCAACCACCCTCAGATTCTGATATTGTACGCTTAAAAGTTTTAACAAGTCAATTATTTAATCCTGTTGAACAATTTACAATCAATTTTTCTAGTGACTCTATATCAAACTATATTGATTTTTCATGGGATAAGACCAAAGTATCTCTTCCATTTAAAGTAAAATGAAGTTCTTTTCATTTAGATTTTTAATTAAGCTATTTGTTTTTTTTATTTCATTGTCCTTATTGTTATTGTTAGTTTTTGGGATTTCTTATTACACAATTGATAGAATTCAAAAAAAAAATAATTTAATGGATATTGAGGAGTACTCTCCTATTTCTACACTTGTTGTTCCTCAAAACCCCAAAACCAGATCTAAGTTTCCTTTTATTGATGTTCACAGTCATCATTGGAATATGCCAATAATGAATTTAGATAATCTCATTGAAGAAATGGATAGTTTAAATATGAAATATCAAATTAACTTAAGTGGATCCGGCTTGGCAGTTTTTTCAGGAAAACAAGATTTAATGGATTTAAATTTATCAAAATCTATAAATAATGTTAAAAAAAATTACCCCGAAAGATTTGGTGTTTTTGTAAACCTTGATCTTTCTAAAATTGGAAGAAAAGATTTTAAGCTTAACACAGAAAAATATCTTTTAAATGCATCAAAGATTGGTGCAATGGGGCTAAAGATATACAAAAACTTGGGCTTAAACTTAAAGGATGGAGAGGGCAACAGAGTCAAAGTTAATGATGATAGATTGCAGTTTATTTGGGAAAAATGTGCTGAACTTAATTTACCAGTACTGATTCATTCAGGTGAACCGATAGCGTTTTTTCAAAATATTGACAAGTACAATGAAAGGTGGCTTCATGCAAAACAACGCCCAAGTAGTTTCAGACCTTCAGATAAATATCCTTCATTTGAAATAGTTATGAGTGAGCAATATAATATGTTTAAAAAGAATCCTAAAACAACTTTTATTAATGCTCATATGGGGTGGTATGGAAATAATTTATCCAAATTAGATCAACAATTAATTGATCTTCCTAACGTTTATGTTGAATTTGGAGCAGTAATCAATGAATTAGGTAGACAGCCAGTTTCTGCAAGAAAATTCTTTATAAAACATCAAGATCGCATATTGTTTGGAAAGGATAATTATAATAAAGAGGAATACTATTTATATTTCCAAGTTTTGGAAACAAGTGATGAGTACATTGAATATTTTAGAAAAAGACATGGTTTATGGAGGCTTTATGGTCTTAACTTACCAGACTCAGTATTAAAGAAAGTTTACCATCAAAATGCTCTTAAAATTTTCCCATCAATAAATTCAAATCTTTTTAAATAGTCATATATTTGACTTATGATTATTGGGGTACCAAAGGAAATTAAAGAGAGTGAGCACAGGATTGGGATGACACCGTCAGGCGTTCAAACATTAATACAAAATAATCATGATGTATACATCCAAAAATCTGCTGGAGAAGGTAGCGGATATTCTAATAAAGATTTTTTAAATATTGGTGCCAAAATCGTTGATAGAATTGAGGATATCTATAATATATCTGAAATGATAATTAAAGTTAAGGAACCTTTAGAAAGAGAGTATTCCCTAATTAAAAAAGATCAAATTATATATACTTTTTTTCATTTTGCATCTTCTTTACAGCTAACTAAAGCAATGGTCGACAGTAAAGCTGTTTGTATTGCTTATGAAACAGTTGAAAACTTAGATAAATCTCTTCCACTTTTGACTCCAATGTCTGAAGTTGCTGGAAGAATGGCAGCCCAACAAGGTGCAAAATTTCTTGAAAAACATCAAAAAGGTTGTGGGATTTTATTAGGTGGTGTTCCAGGTGTTAATCCTGCAAAAGCTGTTGTCATTGGAGGAGGAACTGTGGGAACTCAATCTGCTAAAATGTTAGCTGGTTTAGGTGCAGATGTTACCATATTAGATATTAGTTTAGATAGACTGAGGGAGCTCGACGATATTATGCCAAAAAACGTAAAAACAAAATTTTCTAATCAATATAATATTAAGGAAGCTATCTCCAATGCTCATTTGGTGATCGGTGCAGTTCTTCTGCCAGGAGCCAAAGCTCCTAACCTAATATCAAAGGAAATGCTAAAAGACTTATCAAAAGGTACTGTTTTGGTTGATGTAGCAGTTGATCAAGGAGGCTGTTTTGAAACAACAAAGCCCACAACTCACAACTCTCCTACTTATATTATAGACGATGTTTTACATTACTCGGTAGCAAATATGCCAGGTGCTGTACCTATGACCTCAACCGAAGCATTAACTAACGCAACAGTTTATTATGCAATTGAAATAGCCAATAAAGGTTGGAAAAAAGCATGTGTTGACAATAAACCTCTCATGAAAGGATTGAATATTGTAAATGGCAACATTGTTTACAAAGCTGTTGCCGACGCTTTTAATCTGCCCTACTCTTCTATCAAAATTTAGATTATGCCAAATATTCCGTCTGTTAATTTAAGTGATTTTATTTCAGATGACTTGTCTTCAAAACAAGATTTTGTAAATAAGATAGGAAAGGCATATCAAGAAATAGGATTTGTAGCCCTTAAAGGACATTTTTTAAAAGACTCAGATATTAAAAACATATATAAATACATTAAAAAATTTTTCGACCTTCCAAAGAATATAAAATGTAAATATGAATTGAAAGGTTTTGCTGGTCAAAGAGGGTATACATCTTTTGGCAAAGAGCATGCTAAAGGAAAAAAACATGGAGATTTAAAGGAATTCTGGCATTTTGGACAATATCTTGATGAATCGGAATACTCAAAGTTTGGATATCCAAAAAATCTAACTGTTAATGAACTTCCAGAGTTTAACAAAATTGGAAAAAAAGTATATAAATCATTAGAAAAAACATCTATATATGTGCTAAGAGCTATTTCTTTATTTCTTGGTTTAAAGGAGGATCACTTTGATAAATTCGTAGAAAAAGGAAATAGCATTCTTAGGCCGATTCACTACCCTCCTATTAAAACTAAACCTAGCGGAGCTGAAAGAGCTGCCGCTCATGGTGATATAAATTTAATAACACTGCTCATGGGTGCTCACGGAAAAGGATTGCAAGTCTTAACTAATGAAGGTAATTGGATTGATGCAATAGCTGAGAAGGATGAAATTATAATTAATGTTGGTGATATGCTTTCTAGATATACTAATAATAAGTTAAAATCTACTATTCATAAGGTTATTAACCCTCCAAAACAACTTTGGAAGAAGTCAAGATATTCAATTCCGTTCTTTCTTCATCCTGTAGGCACTATGAAACTAGATGTTTTAGAATCATGTATTAATAATGAAAATCCAAAAAAATTTGATGATATTACCGCACATGATTTTCTAATTCAAAGACTAAAAGAAATTGGTGTTCTGTAATGAAAAAATTAAACTCTCTTCAAGATTTAAAATCACTTATTCCAAAAGAATATAAGCCAGAGCTTAAACCAGTTGTAAAGCGTAACAAAATTAAACAAAGTTTACAGGCTCATTACTCCATAAAGGGAAGAGCCGGCAAACCTGTAATTATTTTAAAAGGTTTTATGGGTTTAAATAGAAATGAATTAAGAAGTTTATCAAAACATATTAAAAATAAACTTGGTATTGGTGGAAGCATTAAAAATAATGAGATGTTTTTTCAAGGAGATAAAAGAGAGGGGATTATATCAATTTTAGAATCAGAGGGTCATTATGTAAAGAGAATTGGGGGTTGATTGTACTTTTCCTTAATTTTTACTATCCGTCGTGTTCCCCAATTGGTGAGTTTTTTAAAACTAAATAAAAGAAAATTACATAGCCAATTATTGTACAAATCCAATATACAAACGAACTATTTGAATTTAAAGATATCAAGTCCAATGCTGACTCCGCAATTATAAATAAAATAAATGCCTTTAAACGATTTGAATAGAATAATGCTGAGACTCTCTTATAATATGTACTTAATCCAAACCAAATTAACGGAACAACAGAGATAAACAAAGAAGCTATCCATCCAAATCCAAGATTTTTTGAAAACCATTTTGTAGTACCAATTTCTTGAATTTCTTTAGCAATTTTTTCTCCAGCTTTTTCTCCAATTGCATTAGACTCAGAAAAACTCAAATTATTTGAACTTGATAAATCAATATCTACATAATTAAAAACTAAACTAGAACCCCATATTAAACATAAAATAAAAAAAGGCAATGATAATACAATCATAAATAAAAATCTTAAAATAAAAGTGGATCCATTAATCGTCCCTTTAAATTCAAAAAACTTTTTCATAGACTTTATGTAATAAAATAAATTTAATCATAATTATATCCATTTTATAGT
The DNA here is from genome assembly GCA_902522775.1 of uncultured Bacteroidota bacterium. Classification (GTDB taxonomy): domain Bacteria; phylum Bacteroidota; class Bacteroidia; order Flavobacteriales; family Flavobacteriaceae; genus Eutrophosalina. Next base: position 361,421 of record CABYWQ010000001.1, read on the forward strand.
ATTTAATCCCTTACTTTCTAAAAAATCATTACATTTTATAAAATGATTATTACCAAACCAATATCCTCTGTTTGCACTTAATGGCGATGGATGTCCACTTTTTAAAATAAGGTGGTTAGAATTTTTTATAAACTTTTCTTTGTTTTTTGCATAATTTCCCCACAACATGAAGACAAGATTATTTTTTTTTTCAGATATTATTTTAATAACGTTATCAGTAAAAGTTTCCCATCCAATATTTTGATGTGATCCTGGAAATCTTCGTCTTACAGTTAATATTGAGTTCATTAAAAGAACACCTTGTTTTGACCAATCTGATAAATCACTATCAGTTCTTAATTTATTTGAAAAATTATAATTTAATTCTTTAAAAATATTATTCAACGATGGTGGATTTTCAATTTCTTTATCGACAGAAAAACATAAACCATTAGCTTGTTTTTCTCCGTGATATGGGTCTTGACCTATGATTATAACTTTTAGTTTTTCATAAGGACACTTGTCAAAAGCCTTAAATATATTTGTACCAGCAGGATAGCATGTAAATCTTGAATATTCTTCTTTTGTTTTTGAAATTATCTTATAAAAATATTCAGATTTAAACTCTTTATCTAAAATCTTTTTCCAACATTTTATAATTCTTACACTCAAGATTTTTGAAATTTAGATACAATTAGCGAAACCATTGCATCACCAGTAATATTAACTACTGTTCTAAACATATCTAATGGTCTGTCTACAGCAAAAATCAGAGCTAATCCTGCCTCAGGAATGCCAGCTTGAGCTAAAACAATTACAAGCACAATAATTCCAGCACTTGGTACAGCAGCTGCACCGATTGATGCTAATGTAGCTGTAGTAATTATTCCTAATTGATCAATCAAGCTTAAATCTAATCCAAAAGTTTGGGCAATAAAAACTGCTGCTACAGCTTGGTAAACTGCAGTTCCATCCATGTTAATTGTTGCTCCTATTGGTAAGACAAAACTTGAAACTTCTTTTTTTACTCCTAGTTCATTTTCAACCCTGTCCATTGTGATAGGAAGTGTTGCTGCACTTGAGCTTGTGGAAAAAGCTACTAATTGTGCAGGTAAAATTCCATTAATAAATTCTCTTAAATTTCTTTTTAGAATAATTTTTATAAACAGTAAATAAACAATTATTACAACAAACAGTCCAACTAATAATGTGATGGAATACAAAATCAAACTTTTTAAAAGATCAATGTTAGGCGCTTCAACTATTAAAGAAGCTAAAAGAGCAAAAACTCCAAAAGGAGCGAATGCCATTATTATATCAATTATTTTCAAAATAACATCATTTAAAGAGTCAAAAAAGGTTTTTACTGGTTTAGATTTTTCTACAGGGATTAAAATCATTGCAATACCAAATAATATTGAAAAAAATATCACCTGAAGCATATTTTTATTATCCGAGGCGGCATTTAGAAAATTTGAGGGAACTAGGTCAACAAGTGGTTGCAGCGGTCCTGATTTTTTTTTCTCTTCAGCAATATCTCTTTTTTCATTTGCATCATCGGAATATGCATTAATTAGTTCAGTCCTTGTTTCATCAGTAATACTTTTTCCTGGACCTACAGAATTTACAACTAACAAACCAATGGATACAGCAATAATTGTAGTAGTGAGATATGTCATAATTGTTAATAAACCCATGGATGAAAGTTTAGATATATCTTTCAAATCAGATATTCCTTTAATCAGTGATGCTAAAATTAGAGGGATTGCAATTAGTTTTAGGGAATTAATAAAAATGGTACCGAAAGGTTTAACAAAATTTGATATAAAAGTACTACCTCCGCTAAAGGAACTAAACATTAATCCTATTATTACACCTAGAAACATACCTATGATTATTTTCCAGTGTAATGATATTTTTTTCATAAATTTTTAGAATTATTGATAAGAATCATATCAAGAATCACAAGTGCAGCCATTGATTCCACGATAGGCACAGCTCTAGGAACAACACAGGGGTCATGTCTCCCTTTCCCCGAAATATTTGTTTCTTTTCCAGCTTTGTCAATAGTTTTTTGATCTTTCATGATAGTAGCAACAGGTTTAAAAGCAACACTAAAATATATTTCCATCCCATTACTTATTCCACCTTGAATTCCTCCTGAATTATTAGTTTTGGTAGACTCATCCGGTTTATATTGATCATTGTGTTCACTTCCCCTCATTTCAACACCTTTAAAACCACTTCCAAACTCAAAACCTTTCACTGCATTTATTGAAAGCATAGCTTTTCCTAATTCAGCATGTAGTTTGTCAAAAACAGGCTCTCCAATTCCTACTGGAACATTCTTAATAACACATGATACAATCCCTCCAATGGTGTCTCCGTCCTTCCTGACAGCCTTTATTAGTGATTCCATTTCTTCTGCTTTCTTTAGATCTGGACATCTTACTGGATTTTTTTCAATATTTTGAAAATTGATTTTAGAAAAATCAGAACTAATTTTGATATTACCAACTTTTGAAACAAAAGCATTGAAAGAAATTTCATTTAAAATCTGTTTTGCAATTGATCCAGCAACAACCCTGCAGGCAGTTTCTCTAGCTGAACTTCTGCCACCGCCCCTGTAGTCTCTAATACCATATTTTTTTTGATAAACAAAATCAGCATGTGAAGGTCTAAATATATCTTTTATATGATCATAATCTTTTGATTTTTGATCTTTATTAATTATTATAAATCCAATTGGAGTTCCAGTTGTTTTTCCATCAAAAATTCCAGACAGAAACTCAACTTTATCATTCTCTTTTCTTTGAGTTACAATTTTGGATTGGCCGGGTCTTCTTCTGTCTAGGTCAAGTTGAACTTTAGATAAATCAATTTCTTTATTTGCAGGGCATCCATCAATTATACCACCAATAGCTTTACCATGAGATTCTCCAAAAGTTGTTAATCTATAAATTTTTCCAAAGTTATTACCCATTCTTTCACAAAAATAAGTTTAAATATTAAGATATTGGTTATCTCAGTAAATTTACTTCCAGTTTTTCAATTTACTTGCCTTTCCTATTCCAGGATTGAATGAATTAGTAGGATCAAGTTTTTTATAAAAATTTAATAAAGATGATTTTGCAAAATATTCATGTCCAACGTTATGCTCAGCAGGATATTCAGCTCCCCTGCTTTCATAAAACATTAGAAGTTTATTTAATAAAGCTTTTGTATCAACTCCCTTTTTTACAATATAATTTTGATGCATCACGTGACAAAATAAATGGCCATAATAAAGTTTAATTTCAAATAGTTCATTTATATCTTCAGGTAGATTTTCAAACCAATTTTTTTCATTTCTTGGAAGAGCAATATCCATTGAAAAAGACTCTTCGTTGCTCTTGTTTTTTAATGCTTGATATCTACCAAATGCACCTGCAGAAACATATCTATGTAATTGTGCTTTTTTTGCCTCAGATTTAGTGCATTTAAAATATGCCCCATCATTTTTATCAAAAAAGCTTTTAAAATAAACTTCAGCTTCATCAATACCTTCGTCAGTCATTTCAATAATCCAGAGGTGTTCAAATTGATTTTTAAAATTATTCATTCTTTTAGGTAAATGATTTGGCCATAAATAACTTAAATATTGCAAAATTATATCAGATAATTTTTCAGGCAAAAACTTAATTTTTTTTGAAATTAAATCAACAATCCTTTTAAGTTTAAATAGTGTAGGGAGAAAGTTTGTTCCGAGTTTTTCAATTACTATAAAAGAATCTTTACTATATTTTTTGGCTGCATTATAGCAATCCCTATGCATGTAATCGCCTAATCTAGGTAGTGTTTTGAAATTTGATAGAATTTCTCTTCTAATTTTCCAGAAGACGTCAGTATCATTTGTTCCAATATAAAAAACTTGACTTTTTTTTGGCTTTGGATATGTATCAACTCTAACAGCGAATACAGCTAATTTACCTGCACTCCCTGAAACACCATATAATAATCGCTCATCTGCATTAAATCTTGAAGGTGTATCAGAGTTAATTTCTCTTACAATTTCAGAGTATTTATTATCAGATGCTAATTTACTAGAATTTATTATATCATTTTTATCATAATTTTTTGATTCTAGATTTTCAAAAATTTCATCTGGGCTAGATCCAAGATCGATGTCTAACTCATTTATTAGCTCAAGATGACCTAATTTGTTAACTTTTGCGTAAAGAGCTAATTGAGTATATGCGGGACCTCGGTGTACTAAAGATCCACCAGAGTTATTACAAATTCCACCCACAATTGAAGCACCTATAGATGTTGAGCCTATGACAGAGTGAGGTTCTCTGTTGTATTTATCTAGTTTTTTTTCTAAATCATAAAGAGTGCTTCCAGCTAATCCAATGATTTGTTTACCGTCATTGATGATTTGAATATCATTTATTCTAATTGTATTTATTACAATAATGTCTCTATCGTAATCATTACCAAAAGGAGTTGAACCACCTGTAAGTCCAGTATTTGCGCCTTGCATTATAATAATTAAATTATTATTAACACACAATTGAAGAACTTTCCATATTTCAATTAATCTTCCAGGTTTGACCACAGCTAGTGCATTTCCATCTCCATACCTCCATCCTTTGGAAAATGGTTCTTTTCCCCAGTCAGAAATTATAACATTAGTCTTTCCAACTATTTTTTTTAAATTATAAATTACTTTATCTTTTTCCTTCATCAGTTTAAATTAAAGTTATTACTTTTACCGAAGTAATCCTAAATTTGCTGAGAATGAAAAAAGCTGTTTTATTAATATTTCTTTTCATATCGTGTAGTAAGAATGGTGTAAAAATAGTTGCAGATTCAAACTTTAATGACAATGAAAAAGTTTTCTTAGTTCAATATTTAGAAAATAGACCAATTTTAAAAGATTCAACATTGATTAAAAATGGAAAATTTTCGTTTACTGATACAATAACTTATCCAGAAATGCATTATTTATTTTTTAAGGATATAATGGGAAATATTCCTATAATTCTTGAGCCTGGTGAGATTGAGCTTAAAATTTTTAAAGACTCATTATCCTCCTCAAAAGTTTCTGGAACAAAGTCTAATGATGATTTTAAAAAATACAAAAATGAAACTTTAAAATTTACTAATGAATTATCAAAAATTGATCAGGAGATTAATATTGCTATTTCGAGATTTGATTCATTGATTGTTGCAGATTTAGAGTCTCAATTTATTAATATGAGAAAAAAATTGACGGATTATGAGTTTGAATTCATAAATCAAAACAACGATTCATATATATCTTCTTTAATTTTAAGGAGAATGATATTTGAAAGATCTATCGATTTTAGACTAGCGGACAGCTTACTAAACAATTTCTCTGAGGATATAAAGAAAACTAATTCGTCTTTAGAAATTAAAAAAATTATTGATGATTATAAACTTACTAATTCTGAATCCCCAACAATTGGAGCTTTTGCTCCTAAGTTTTCAGGACCAGGTTTGAATGGAGAAATTATTTCTTTGAACTCAATTAATTCAAAATTTATTCTTCTTGATTTTTGGGCCTCGTGGTGTGCCCCTTGTAGAGTTGATAATCCAGGCTTAACAGAGACTATGAATAAGTTTGATCCTGAAGATTTTATTATCGTTGGTGTATCTCTGGACATAAATGAAGCTTCTTGGAGAAAAGCAATCACGGATGATGGAATTGAAGACTGGGTCCACATTTCTAGTCTAAAGTATTTTAATGATCCAATTTCAAAACTATACAATGTTGCAGCAGAGGGAGTTCCAACATCTTTTTTAATTGGTCCTGATAAAAAAATTATTGAAAAAAATATAAAAGGTACAGAATTAGAGTCTTTTTTAAATTCGTCATTGAATAGTAATTAAACCAGGGTGATTATTGCTGTCTTACTTAAACTCATTAGATTACTTCCTTTAAATGTAATTTATTTAATATCAGATTTTATTTCATTTATTATTAAAAATATTTTTAAGTATAGACGAAGTATAGTAAAAAATAATCTTCGCAGGAGCAATTTAAAACTTGATGATTATCAAATACAAGTAGTTACAAATAAGTTTTATAAATACTTTACTGATTTATACTTGGAGTCAATTAAAATGGATTCTTTTTTAAAGTTAGATTTTGATAAAAGATTTAAAGTTATTAATGTTGACTTACTAAATAAATTTTACGACGAAGGTAAGAGCATTGTTTTAATGGCTTCCCACTATGCAGGATATGAATGGTGTACTTGTCTTCCTTATTATATAAAACATAAATTTACCGCTGTATATACACCTGTTAAAAATAAATCAGTGAATAGTTTTATGCATAATTCACGATCTAAACATGGTTTAGATTTAATATCTAGGTATAATGCAATAAAAGAAATTTATAAAAGAGAAGTTGAATCTGAGAAACCTCACATGTATGGCTTAGTTGCCGATCAGTCACCTCAAATTCTTAATAAAAATTATTGGAGTAAATTCCTTGGAGTAAATGTGCCAATCTTTACAGGCTCTGAAAGAATTGCAAAAAAACACAATCTTCCTGTTGTATATGCAAGAATGAAAAAAATAAAAAGAGGTCATTATTCTGTTAAATTTGAGCTTATTGTTGAAAGCCCAAATGATTATAGTGACTACGAGATTACAGAAAAATACTTAAAGCTAGTAGAAAATCAATTACAAGAGGATCCACACCCATATTTGTGGACTCATAATAGATTTAAGCATACGGATAAGGCTCCTAAAAGTTAATTTGTAATATCTTTTATTAATGATTCTATTATTAAAATTAAATCATTAGCCTTTTTTTTACTTCTGGCTTCACTGTAAACTCTAATGATTGGTTCTGTGTTTGACTTTCGTATTTGAACCCAACTTTTCTCAAAATCAATTCTAACCCCATCCACGCAGTCTACATTTTCATTTTCGTATTTTTTTGCAATTTGCTTCAAAACATCATCAATATTGATTGAATTTGATAAATTGATACTTTGTTTGACCATAAAGTACTTAGGATATGTTTCGATCAATTTACTTAGACTTAAATTTCTTTCAGTGTATAGAGATAAAAAAAGTCCTATTCCGACTATAGCGTCTCTTCCGTAATGACTTTCAGGGTAGATCACTCCCCCATTCCCTTCACCTCCAATAACTGCTTTTACTTTTTTCATTTTTTCAACAACATTTACTTCTCCAACAGCAGAGTAAAAATGAGTTTGATTATATTTTTCAGTAATATCTCTTAAAGCAATTGATGATGAGAGGTTAGATACTGTTGAACCAGGATTTTTACTAAGAACATAATCAGCGCAAGCAACCAGCGTGTTTTCTTCTCCAAATATTTCTCCATTTTCACATACAAAAACTAAACGATCTACGTCGGGATCTACTGCAATACCCATATCAGCACCACATTCAATTACTTTTTGAGATAAATCTTTAAGATTTTTTTTCAATGGTTCAGGATTGTGAGGAAAATTGCCATTCGGCTCACAATATAATTCAACGACGTCAATATTTAATTTTTTCAATAGTTTTGGAATAATAATTCCACCTGTTGAATTAACGGCATCAACTACTATTTTAAGTTTTTTTGATTTTATTTTTTTAGTTTTTACAAGTTCAAGATTTAAAACATATTTAATATGTTGATTAATTGAATTTTTTAACTTAATTGATGTTCCTAATTCATCAACTTTTGAAAATTTAAATTTTTTATTTTTATAATAATCAACTATTTCCTTTCCCTCATGTTTATTCAAAAACTCACCATTTTTATTAAGCAGTTTTAATGCATTCCATTCTTTAGGATTGTGACTTGCTGTTATAATAATTCCCCCATCTGCATTATATTTTTTAACCATTATTTCAACTGTTGGAGTAGTTGATAGACCTAGATCAACTACATCAATGCCCATGGATATGAGAGAAGATTGAACAAGATTTTGAATCATTTTTCCTGAGACTCTTGCATCTCTTCCTATTATAACTTTATTTTTTGAATTTGATTTTTTTTTAATTAACCATTTTGCATATGCACAACCAAAATTAACCGCATCTATTGGAGTTAAATTATTTTCAACACTACCACCAATAGTTCCTCTGATACCTGAAATGGATTTAATTAATGTCATATGCAAATATACACAGTGATTATTATATATTTACTCATTGTGAAGAATAAGATTATTCAACCTACATATATATTTTTATTAATTATTTTTTCATGTAAAAATCAGACCTATTATAATGAATACGCAATTGTTTCTGCAAAGAAAGAAGCAACTCTTGCTGGTATTAAAATTTTAGAAATGGGTGGTAATGCGTTTGATGCAATGATTGCTGTTGACTTAGCTTTGGCTGTCGTATATCCAAATGCAGGTAATTTAGGAGGAGGTGGCTTTCTGGTTTATCGAGACAGCAAAGGTAATATTGGTTCATTAGATTACAGAGAAAAGGCACCACTAAGAGCTTCAGAAAAAATGTTTTTAGACAACGAAAATAATATAATACCAAATCTTAGTAGAGAGGGTGCGTTTTCAGTTGCTATCCCAGGAACACCCGCAGGTTTATTTGAGATTTATCAAAAGTTTGGTTCTATTCCACTAGATTCAATATTTAAGCCAGCATTGTACTTAGCTAGAGATGGATTTAAATTAACTAAAAGACAAGCTAATTTATTTAATTCTTCTAAGAACAAAATCTTAGAATTAAATAATAATATTGAATTATTTAATAATGATTTTCATGAAGGTTTCCTATTTAAGAATATTCAGTTATATAAAACTTTGTTATATCTACTAGAAAACGGTTTAAATTCTTTTTATACTGGAAAAAATGCAGAAGAAATTATTGAATATTTGTCTTCAAAAGGAGGGATTATTTCTCAAGATGATTTAGACAAATATCAACCAATTTGGAGGGATCCTTTTGTGTTTGAATATAAAGATTTAAAAATTATTACAATGGGATTACCCTCAAGTGGGGGTATTGTCATGAATCAAATTTTAAAAAGTTTAAATTTTTTAGATCAAAAATCTCTTTTCGATTCTGATCTTCAATATGTAAGAGCTTTGGTTGAATTGGAAAAACTTTCATTTGCAGATAGAAGTTTTTATTTAGGTGACCCCGATTTTATTGATGATAGTTTCATTGATTCAATTGTTTCTGATAATTATTTATTATCAAGATTCAATAGTATTGATTTTGAAAACCCTAAAAAATCATTAGAGATAAAACATGGAAATTTTAATTTAAATGAATCAGATGAAACGACCCACTACTCTATTGTTGATTCATTTGGAAATGCTGTTTCGGTAACAACAACTTTAAACTCGAATTTTGGTTCAAAATTAATACCACCTTCTTTGGGGTTTTTTTTAAATAATGAAATGGATGATTTTTCAACAAAATCTGGCTATCCTAATATTTATGGCTTAGTCGGCGGTGAGAATAATTCTGTAGTTGCTGAAAAAAGAATGTTAAGTTCTATGACACCTACAATAATTGAAAAAAATAATAAAACATATATGATATTAGGAAGTCCTGGAGGTCCAACAATCATCACATCTATTTTACAAACTATTTTAAATGTATCATTATTCAATATGAACATCGAAGAAGCAGTTAACAGAGGACGATTTCATCACATTTGGCTTCCAGATAAAATTTTTTATGAAATAAATACTTTCAATGAAAAAACAAAAAATAAATTAATTGATCTCGGCTATAAATTTGCTGACGCTTTTTCTTCGATTGGAAGAGTTGATGCAATTTTAATTGAAAATAATAAAATTTTTACTGCCCCTGATCCAAGAGGAGATGATTATAGTTATGGCAAATAGTACAATTTATATTCATATATTAGAAGATTATCAAATTTTGAATGGAAGATAACATATCAATCCAAGGATGCAAAGTTCATAATTTAAAAAATATAGACTTAAAAATACCAAGAAATAAATTAGTTGTTATTACTGGTCTTTCTGGAAGTGGAAAATCATCTTTAGCATTTGATACTATTTATGCTGAAGCTCAAAGAAGATATATTGAGACTTTTTCTGTTTATGCTAGACAATTTGTTGGAGAATTAAAAAGACCTAACGTCGATAAAATTGATGGGTTATCGCCAGTTATCGCAATTGAACAAAAAACAACAACTAAAAATCCGAGATCAACTGTTGGTACTATAACAGAAATTTACGATTACTTAAGATTGCTTTTTGCGAGGGTTTCAGACGCCCACAGCTACGTTTCTGGAAAGAAAATGGTTTCATATACTGATTTAGAAATTTTTGACTTAATTAAATCGAAATATCTTGATAAAAAAATTAAAATTCTTTCACCAATTATAAAATCGAGAAAAGGACATTACAGGGAGCTGTTTGTAAGTATAAAAAAACAAGGATTTGATAAAGTTAGGGTTGATAATGAAATAATTGATATAGTAGACGGATTTGAATTAGATAGATATAAAATTCATACCATTGAAATTCTTATTGACAATTTTACATTAAGAGATGATAATAATTCAGATGAAAGATTAAAAAACAGCCTTAATATTACTTTTTCAAACGGGGATGGTTCTGTATTGATAATTGATGAAAATAATAATCTGTCATATTACAGTAAAAGTTTAATTTGCCCAGATTCAGGTATTTCTTATAAACTGCCTGAACCTAATTCTTTTTCTTTTAATTCCCCTTACGGAATGTGTAATCAATGTAAAGGCCTAGGATATGTTAATGAGGTTAATATTGATTCTCTAATTCCCGATAAAAATAAATCAATTTACTCCGGTGGGATTACAGCTGTTGGTTCTTATAAAAACAATTGGATGTTTAGCCAGCTGAAAAATATTTCCAATAAATACAAATTTGACTTAAAAGATCCTATTAAAGACATACCCAAAGAAGCATTAAATATTATTCTTTACGGTGGAAAGGAAAAGTTTAAAATTATGTCAAAATCCTTGGGTTTAACTAGGACATATAGTATAGATTTTGAGGGTATTGTTAGTTTTATTGATAATCAGTTCTCGTTCTCTGAAAGTAAGAAATTAAAATCCTGGGCAAGAAATTTTATGCTAAAATCTAATTGTAATGAATGCAATGGAACAAGATTAAGAAATGAGTCTCTAAATTTTAAAATATTAGATAAAAATATTTTTGAAGTAAGTAATATGAGTTTTATTAATCTAGTTGAATGGATTTCTTCTTTGCCCAAAAAATTAGATTCAAAAAAAAATAAAATATCAAGTCAAATTATAATTGAAATTTTAAAAAGAATAAATTTTATTTTGGATGTAGGTTTAGATTATCTTACTCTTAGTAGAGAAACAAGATCACTTTCAGGAGGTGAATCCCAAAGAATTAGACTAGCTACACAAATTGGTTCTCAATTGCAAGATGTTTTATACATTCTGGATGAACCATCAATTGGACTACATCAAATTGATAATAATAAGCTAATTGATTCTTTAAAAAAATTAAGAGACTTGGGAAATACAATAATAGTAGTTGAACATGATAAAGATATTATGCTCAAGTCGGATTATATTATTGATATTGGTCCAGGTGCAGGAAAAAATGGAGGAAATGTTGTTTTTAGTGATTTATCTAGTAAAATTACAAACTCAAATACTTTAACTGCTAAATATCTAAATGGAAAAAAATATATAAAAAGAAATATTAGACATAGTTCAAATTTTAAAAATTTCATTGAAATTACTGGTTGCTCAGGAAATAATCTTAAAAATATCAATGTTCAAATTCCAGTTGGTTTGATAAGTGGGATTTGTGGAGTTTCAGGAAGTGGAAAGTCTACTCTAATTAATGAAACATTATATCCAATTTTTAATAACAGAATTTATAATGGAAATAAAGTTCCACTTCCTTTTAAAAAAATTAAGGGTATCGAATACATAGATAAAGTAATCCAAATTAATCAATCACCTATTGGAAAAACAGTTAGAAGTAATCCAGCAACCTACACAGGAATTTTTAATGATATTAGACAATTATTTTCAAATTTACCTGAATCAGTAATCAGAGGATACAATCCTGGGAGATTTAGCTTTAATGTTAAAGGTGGAAGATGTGAAGAATGTATGGGTGGAGGAATGAAAAAAATTGAAATGAACTTTTTACCAGATGTATATGTTGAATGTGATGAATGTAATGGTAGAAGATTTAATAGTGAAACACTTATGGTCAAATTAAAGGGTAAAAGTATCTCAGAAATATTAAATATGACAATTAAAGAAGCAGCTTTAATATTTGAAAATTATCCTAAAATTATAAGAAAATTAAATACACTTATTGATGTAGGTCTAGGATATATATCTCTTGGTCAATCATCAACTACATTGTCAGGTGGTGAAGCTCAAAGAATTAAATTAGCTACTGAATTATCAAAAAAAGATACTGGAAAAACTTTATTTATTTTTGATGAACCTACAACTGGACTTCATTTTGAAGACATAAAACAGCTTCTTTCAATAATATATAGATTGTCAGAAAAAGGAAATACCATTTTAATAATCGAGCACAATATTGATATTTTAAAAATTGTTGATTATATAATTGAACTTGGTCCAAAAGGTGGAGAAAATGGAGGTAATGTTATTTTTCAAGGTTCATTTGATGAATTTATTAAAAATAAAAAATCAATAACGAATCTTTTTGTTAAAAAGGAATTAAATTTAGAATATGCACAACAAAAAATGGTTTAATAAAAAATCACATGACTCTTGGTCTGTTTTTAAGGTCATGGGTGAGCTTGTTGAGGGTTATGAAAAACTTTCTGAAATTGGCCCATGTGTCTCAATTTTTGGATCAGCACGAACAAATAAAAATGATTTTTACTATAAAGAGACTATTAAGATATCTGAATTAATTGTATTGAAGGGATTAGGTGTGATAACAGGTGGAGGTCCTGGTATAATGGAAGCTGCAAATAAAGGTGCAAAAAATGCAGGAGGCATATCTGTTGGTTTAAACATTAAACTCCCATTTGAACAAGAACCTAATAATTTCATCGACAAGGATAAGTCGATTGATTTCGATTATTTCTTTGTTAGAAAAGTAATGTTTGTTAAATATGCTCAAGCATTTATTGTAATGCCAGGTGGTTTTGGAACTTTTGATGAATTATTTGAGTCATTAACTTTAGTTCAAACTAATAAAATTCAAAAAATCCCTATTATCTTATATGGTTCAGAGTTTTGGAAAGATTGCATAAATTGGTTAGATAAAGTTGTTTTAAAACAATACAAAAATATTTCAAATGAAGATATGAGTATTTTTATAATTGCTGATCAACCAAGTGAAGTTATGAATATTATCGATAATTTCTATTCCGACCAAAGATATTCTCCTAACTTTTAGAAGTGAATAAAATCTTATATTTTTTATTTTTTTTTCTGTCTATTTTTCCTTTGAAGTCTCAGTCATTGAATGACATTGAGATTCAATTTGATTCAATCTCAAATAAATTTTCAGTCAGACAACTAATTATTATTAATAAGTTAGACATTAGTAAAGAAGATTATTTGTACCTGTATGATTGGAATAACTCATACTCTAGTTTTAATTCCCCATTATCAAAAAAACTCTATTCTGAGTATGATTCCTCATTATTAAAGCCTAAAGCAAATCTATCAGGCCGTACTAATATTAAAAATATTTTAATCAACGGCGTTGTTGTTGACTGGGAAAGATTAGATAAAAACATTGATATAATTAAAATTAAAAATGACTCTTCATTAAATAATAATGAATTAAAAATTTTTATAAATTATGATTTATTTCTCCCTAGATATTCAATAACTAATAATGGTAATAAAAATAATAAGCTTTTTTATTTTAAAAATTCTTTCCTAAGGATAGTTCCATTTTTAAATAATAATCCAATTATACAATCAAATGTTGATCTTGATGATCAATTTGTCTATAGTTCTAACTTTAAATTAAAAATTTTAAATAATAATAAATTCAGAATTATTACAAATGCTGACTACATAGCAAAAAATGAAAAATTTATTGAATACGAGTTAATTAACTCAAGAAATCTTGAATTAATTTTCGATTTAAAGAATGAATTCGAAAAAATTAACATTAATGATCTTGCTTTATATTCTGATTCAAATAATATTAAAATAAGTCAACAAGATATATTAAAAAGAATAAATAATTTTATTAATGAAAAATTTAAAAATCCAATAAAAAAAATTATAATAAATAAAGAAAATTTGCTAGATTATTCAATCTATCCTTATTCTGAAATCCCATCTTTCATTTCACCAATTGATAAAAAAATTTTAACAGAGTTAAATATTATAAAGTTTTTAATTTCAAAGAACTTACATAAAAATCTAAATTTTAATAAAAGAACTAATTTTTGGTTTTTTTCAGGAATTGAAATTTACTTTTTAAATGAATACATCTCGAAATATTATAATGATTTAAGACTTTTAGGAAAGTTCTCAAGTTTATTTATCATAAAAAAACATAACATAAGTAATTATAAATTTAGTGACCAATTCAAATTAGTAAATCAATTTGTATCCTCAAGAAATATTGAGCAAAAGTTATCAATATCAAGTGAAAAACTAACTAGATTTAATTATGTATTAAACTCTCCATACTTATCATATTTTAATTTAAGTTATTTAAAAAATTATTTGGGCGATAAATCATTTAACTATACTATTAAAAAAATTATGAATTCAGAAATGAAAAATAATAATAGTATTAGAAAGATTTTTGATATTAACAATGAAAAAGAATTAGACTGGTTTTTTGAAGATATATTAAATTTAAATACAGCTTTTGACTTTAAATTAACTAAAATTGATAAAAATAATTTTGAAATCAATAATTCTTTTATTACAAAAAATAAAATCCCTTTACTTATTAAAAAAGAATATAATAACTATTCAACACAAAACTGGATATTATTTAATAGAAAATATAAAGACTCATTCAATGATAATCTAAATAATATAATTGTTAATCCAGAATTTATTTTAAACGAAAATAACTACAAAAATAATTTTTTATCAAAAAAAGGTTTAAACAAATTAAAGTTCACATTATTTTCAGATTTTGAAAATTATAAATCTAATCAAGTATTCTACAGACCAATCATAAACTATAATCTTTATGACGGAATTCTTCCTGGCTTGACTTTCACTAATCAATCACCATTAAAGAAAAATTTTTTATATTTTATTTCTCCACAGTTCTCATCAAGAACAAAAAAGATTTTAGGATCTGTTAGTTTCAATTATAGAGACATAATTAGCAAAACAAAATCAATAAAATATTTTCTTTCATATGCAAAATTTAATTATGAAGATGATCTAAAATATTCTAGATTTTCTCCATCAATAATATATTCAATTAAAGATAGTGACTTAAAATCTAACTTTAGACAGTTTTTTATTGTAAGACACGTTAATATTAATAAAGAGCTTAATTCTTTTAAAAATAGTAATTATGGAGTTTCTAATTTCTCATATATAAATTCAAATCCTGGGGCAAAAAAAACTTATGCATTTTTATATAATTTTCAAATTAATAATGAAATAATAAAAAATTCAATAACTTTTTCATACAGGAATTACTTCCAAGATTTTAAACAATTTAATTTTAGAATTTTTTTAGGAAAATTTTTTAAAAACACTTCCAATGATGATTTTTTCAACTTTAACATTCATTCATCAAATGATTATCTTTTTTCAAATAATTTAATTGGAAGATCAGAATCTGAAGGATTTTACTCACAACAATATGTGAAATATGAAGGTGCTTTTAAATCTAAACTCAGCCAAGAAAAAGTTAATGATTTTATTTTTGTTATTGGATCTGGTGTCACATTATGGAAATGGCTTGAATCTTACTTTGACTATGGTTTTTTTAAACAAAAATCAAAAAAATTAGTCACTGGTTATGATTTGGGCTTGAAGCTTAATATTGTTGAAAATTATCTTGAGTTATATTTTCCAGTCTTAAATTCTGATGAATTTATTTTAAAATCAAATAATTATACAGAAAATATAAGATTTACTCTTTCATTAGACCCTGAAGATATATCCAGCTTATTTACAAGAAGATGGTTTTGATAAATTGAAAAATTAATTTGTAAATTCGCACCTCGATGAGTGAAAAGTTTCTCACAAAAGCCATTACATACGAGACCTTCAAAAAAGAAGTCTTGAATGATTATAGAATTATTACAATCAGTCGTCAAGCAAGTTTATTGGGAAGAAAAGAAGTTTTAAATGGAAAAGCTAAATTTGGAATTTTTGGCGATGGTAAAGAGTTACCTCAAATTGCTATGTCGAAAGTCTTTGAAAAAGGTGATTTTAGATCTGGATATTATCGTGATCAAACATTTATGCTTGCAATCGAGAAATTAAATATTAAACAAATATTTTCAGCATTATATGCAAATACTGATATCAACGAAGAACCGATGTCAGGTGGTAGACAAATGGGATCACATTTTAGTACTCCTTTTTTAAATGAGGATGGCTCTTTTATAGATTTAACTAAACAATTTAATTCATCTTCAGATATATCTTGCACAAGTGGCCAAATGCCCAGATTGCTGGGTCTAGCTATGGCCTCTAAACTTTATAGATCAGGAAAATTTAATGCTGAAAAACATTCAATTAATGGAAACGAAATTGCATGGGGAACAATTGGAAACGCAAGTACTAGTGAAGGTCTATTTTTTGAAGTAGTTAATGCAGCAGGAGTTCATCAAGTTCCAATGATTATTAATATATGGGACGATGAATTTGGTATATCTGTTGACAATTCATACCAAACAACAAAATCAAGTATTTCAGAAGTTTTAAAGGGTTTTGAAACAGATTCAAAAAATAAAGGTTTTGAAATTATCAAAGTTAATGGTTGGGACTATCCGAAACTTATCTCTACCTATGAACATGCAAGTAATATATGCAGAAGTAAGCATATCCCTGTGATCATACATGTTAAAGAGTTAACACAACCTATTGGACATTCAACCTCGGGTTCTCATGAAAGATATAAGAACAAAGAAAGACTTGATTGGGAAAAAAAATATGATTGTAATTTAATGATGAGGAATTGGATTATTGAGAATGGAATAGCTTCTGAAGATGAGCTAAAATTATTAGAAAAGGAAAGTTCGGAATTTGTAAATAAACAAAAAATTGAAGCATGGAGCTCTTTTCAAGACATAATTAAAAAAGAAAGATTATCACTTTTAGATGTCATTAAAAGCACCATTGATAAAACTAAAAATAATTCATTAATTAATTTATATAATCAACTTTCAAGGATAAAAGAGCCTACCCGAAAAGATATTTTATCTTATTCAAGAAAATGTTTACGAATAAATGATTTATTTAAAAGAGATGAAATTATAAATTGGATTGAAAAATATAAAAAAACAACACAACCATTATATAGCTCTTTTTTATATAATGAACATAACCATTCGTTAAAAAATATTTCTGAAGTAAAACCTTTATATGGTAAAAACTCACACCTTGTAGATGGTAGAATTATTTTAAAAAATAATTTTGATAAACTTCTTAGCATAAATAAAAATCTTATAATTTTTGGAGAAGATTCCGGTAAAATTGGTGGTGTCAACCAAGCTTTGGAAGGTTTACAAAACAAATATGGAAGTTTGCGTGTTGATGACAGAGGAATTAGAGAAGCATCTATTGTGGGTGAAGGAATCGGATTAGCTTTGAGAGGCTTTAGACCAATTGCAGAAATTCAGTACTTAGATTATTTGATTTTTGCTCTTCAAACATTAAGTGATGATTTAGCTACGATGTCTTACAGATCTGTTGGAAAACAAATTTCTCCTTTAATAGTTAGAACTAGAGGTCATAGACTTGAAGGAATATGGCATTCTGGATCTCCAATTGGTATGCTTGTCAACTCATTAAGGGGTATCAGGATTTTAGTTCCAAGAAATATGGTTCAGGCTGCTGGCATGTATAACTCTCTTTTAAAGTCATTTGAACCAGCAATAGTAATTGAACCTTTGAATTCATATAGATTAAAAGAAAAAGAACCCATAAATTATGGTGATTTTTGTTTAAAAATTGGAAAAGTTGATTTTATCCGAAAAGGAACAGACATCACGATAGTTTCATATGGGTCAACTTTAAGAATTGTTGATAAAGCATGTGATATACTTAAAGAGCATGATATTAGTGTAGATTTAATTGATATCCAATCAATTATACCATTTGATATTGACAACGATATTATTCAAAGTTTAAAATTAACTAATAAACTTTTGATTGTAGATGAAGATTTACCAGGAGGTGCCAGCTCTTATATTTTACATAAAATTCTTCATCTTAATAATGGATATAATTTTTTAGATTCTAAGCCTATAACATTAACTGGGAAAGATCATAGGCCACCATATGGAACCGATGGCGATTATTATTCAAAGCCTTCAATTGATGATGTTTTTGAAATTGTATACAAAATAATGCAAGAATATAATCCCGCTAAATACAAACTAAAACTATCCTAGTATTTCGAGAGCAAGCTGTTTCAATATTTTTTCTTCTTGAACTAATGTATTTATTCCTTTAGATTTTAAATCATAGCTTTTAATAGTGTTTAAAGCTTTAACAGTTTCTTTCATACTAATATTCATACTGGCATTTTTAAATTCGTTTAAAAAAAACGGATTTATTCCTACCTGCTTTGAAACTTCAGAATCACTTGATTTTATGAGAGATTGAATTTGAAAAATTTTTATGTAATAATTATAGATATTCAAGAGAACGACTTGAATAGGGTATTTCTTTGGGTTTTTAGAAAAATGATCTGATATTTTTAAAACTTTCATGAGGTTTCTTTTTCCATATTGATTTTGCAATTCAAATAAATTGTACTCATTATTTATTCCAAAATGATTTAAAATTAATTCTTCGTTGATTTCTGAACTATCCTTTTTGTTTAGACTTAGTTTTTCAAATTCATTATTAATTTTACTTAAATTATTTCCTGTAAGTTCTATGATCAATTGAGATGTCTTGTAGTCCAATTCAAAATTATATCTATTTGATATGTATATTACCCAGTTGTGAAGTTGATTATCATATATTTTTTTGAAATTAATTAATCTTCCACTTTCTTTAAAGTAGTTTACAATCTTTGTTTTTTTTGAGATATTTGGATCATTTATAAACAAAACAATTAGTGATGTTTTAGGTATTGATTTTAGTTTATTAAAATATTTGTCAATTTCTTTGATTAAATTATTTGAATCTCGAACTAAAAAAAGCTGTCTACCCCCCATCATTGGATAATTATTTGCTTTTAATAATAATTCATTAAAGTTTATCTCATCTCCATATAAAATATATTCGTTAAATGTTTTTAATTCATCCGGCAATTTTTCTTTAAAAATTTTTATAAATGCAGAAATAAAATATAATTGTTCAGAATTTATTAAATATAAATTATGATTCATATTATTGGTTATTGATTTAATCTCTTCTTTAAAATGTTCTACATTTGAAATTGTAATCATGAAAAAATTAAATTTTAAAAATTATAATTTTAAGTTCAAAAATAAAGATAACAAACTATATGTATTCGATGTTATTAGAAAAAAATATATTGAGCTAAAAAAGGAAGAATGGGTTAGACAAAATACTGTTAATTTTTTAATAAATGAATTAAGTGTTCCAGAGTCTCATATCAACTTAGAAAAAGAATTTATTATAAATAAACTTAAAAAAAGATTTGATATTGTTGTTTATAATCCTGAAGGAAAGTGTTCAATACTTATCGAATGCAAGTCTTTTGATGTTAAATTAAATGAAAAAGCAATTGATCAAATACTTATCTACAATCAACATTTAAAATCTAATTTTTTAATGCTAACAAATGGAATTAATCATTTATTTTTAAAGAAATCCTTCGATTATATAGAAAAAATAAATTTTTTACCTAAGTACACTAGTTTATGAAAGTTGCAATTGTTGTTCTAAATTATAATGGTTTAAACTTATTAAAACAATTTATTCCACAACTAATTAAAAATTGTTTAGGGGTAGATTTTTATGTTGTTGATAATGCTTCTGAAGACGATTCTGTAAATTATGTAATAAATCAGTATCCAAATGTTAAAGTAATTATAAATGAAAAAAATTTTGGATACGCTGGAGGATACAATATATCTCTTAACAAGATAAATGCTGAATTATTTATATGTTTAAATAATGATGCAACATTTATAGATAAAACATCAATTAATAATATAATTGAAGTTTTTAAAAAAAATCCAGAAATAGTTGCTGCACAACCTAGAATAATTAATTATACAAACAGAAAAATTTTAGATTATGCAGGTGCTTCTGGTGGATTTATTGATTTATTTGGTTATCCGTTTTGTAGAGGAAGAATTTTATCAGAGATTGAAGATGTTACAAAATATAATACTACAAGAGAAATTTTTTGGGCTAGTGGGTGTTGTTTTGTTATAAGGAAATCTTCCTTTAATTCTGTCAATGGTTTTGATTCATCTTTTTTTGCTCATATGGAAGAAATAGATTTATGTTGGAGGTTGAAAAACAATAATAATAGTAATAAAATTGTTGTTATTGGAAATGCAAATGTTTATCATTTAGGAGGAGCAACACTTAATTATAATAGTGTCAATAAAAACTATCTGAATTTTAGAAATTCATTAATTATGTTAATTAAAAACCTCCCTAAAAGATTATTGTTTATTTCCTTAACAGGAAGATTTTTTATAGATTTTATTATACTAATAGTTTCTTTAAGTACTTTAAATTTTAAAGTGGTTAAAGGTATAATTAAAGCATATTTTTTTGTCATAATGAATTTGATCAATATTTTTAGGTTACGATCAAACAAAAACTCAAATTTTAAATTTTATTATTGTAAATCAATTTTTTATAATTTCTTCATCAGAAGAAAAAAATTTTTTTCCGAAATTTAGTATAATTTTACCTTCATTTTTTTTAATTTCATATTATTATTAAAAATATATCATGAAAAACAGTACTTTATATGTCCTATCATTCGTTGTTTTATTATCCTCATGCGTTTCTCAAAAGAAATTTGCTGAACTTGAAGCAACAAATCAAAACAACTTGAATTTACTTAATTCAGCTACAGTAAAATTAAACACTTGTCTTGATGAAAAAGCAACTGCTGAGGCAAATATGAAAGCTCTTCAAGATCAAGTAGCTTTTTTAAAAGCTAATAATCAAGATTTAATTAATAATATGGGTAATTTAACAACCCTCTCTCAGAAAGGTGCTGAGAATTTAGAAAAATCCCTTGAAAGTCTTCAAGAAAAAGATCTTGTTATTAGAACAATGCAGGATGCAGTAACCCGAAGAGATTCAGTAACTTTAGCTTTAGTTACAAGCCTTAAAGGTGCATTTATAGATATTAATGATAATGATATTGAAGTTAATGTTGAGAAGGGTGTAGTATTTATTTCAATTTCTGATAAACTATTATTTAATAGCGGAAGTTATTATGTTTCTGATAGAGCTAAAGAGGTTCTTGGAAAAGTTGCTCAGGTAGTTTTAGATAAACCTGATATTGAATTTATGGTTGAAGGACATACTGATGATGTCCCTATTCAGAATGAAATTCTTCTCGACAACTGGGATTTAAGTGTTAAAAGAGCCACTTCAGTAGTTAGAGTTTTACAAAATGATTTTGGTGTCCCACCTGAGAGAATGACTGCCGCTGGTAGAAGTTCTTATATTCCTGTTATGGATAATGACACTTCAGATGGAAGAGCCAAAAATAGAAGAACAAGGATTGTTGTTCTTCCAAAACTTGATCAATTTTATGATTTAATTGAAAAAGGGATGAAAGCAGCAGCAAACTAATTTTTTACAATTAGTATAAGAAAAGGGGGCATTTTGTGTTCCCTTTTTTATTTGATAACCTTTAGTTTTGCAAATTTTAGAAGAACTTTTTTTTCTCCCGAATTATTAAAACTAATTGTTGCTCTTGAATTTTCACCATCTTCCTCAATTTGCTTAACTTCTCCTTTGCCAAATCTTTCATGAAAAACTATATCATTAATTTTAATGTTAATCTTAATATTCTGAGAAGATGATTTAAAAGATTTCAACTTTGATATATTCTTTCTTTTTTTAAAGTTTCTTAATCTTAATAAAGTTTTATCAATATGAGAAGGTTGTTGTTGAATTAAAGAATTTTTATTCGTGTATTTATTGTCAACTTCTGAAAGAAATCTACTTGGTTCGCACTCAATTAGATTTCCCCATTTAAATCTTTGATTACAGTAACTTAATGTTAAAGTTTTTTCGGCTCTGGTCATTGCTACATAAAATAGTCTCCTCTCCTCTTCTACTTCTTCTCTAGAATTAATACTCATTATTGATGGAAATAAATTCTCTTCCATCCCTAAAACATATACAATTGGAAATTCCAACCCTTTTGCCATGTGAACTGTCATTAGAGAAACTTTTTCATTTGAGGCTTCTTTTTCAGTCTCTGAATATAGTGCAACATCCTCTAAATATTTTGAAAGTGACTTATCTGATTCAAAGAGTTCTTCTTGACCTTCTATAAAATCATTAATACCATTTACTAACTCTTCAATATTTTCAATTCTATTAAAAGATTCTAATGATCCTTCGTTTTTATAAAAATTTACAATTTGTATTTTATTAATTATGTGTGATACTGTTTCAAATGCATTCTTATTTTGAGAAAAAACTTTAAATGAAAGAATTTGGTTCATGAAATTCTCTAACTTTTCTCTTGTCCCTTTGTTAATTTTAACTGAGGGATCATTAAGATTTGATATGGAATCAAAAAGTGAGATATTTTGTTTTTCGGAGATTAATGTTAATTTATCTAAAGTAGTTTGCCCAATTCCCCTTGGTGGAAAATTTATGATTCTTCTCAAACTCTCTTCATCGTTAAGATTTTCAATTAATCTTAAATAAGCTAAAATATCTTTTATCTCTTTTCTTTGGTAAAAAGACAATCCGCCAAAAACCTGATATTCAATATTAATTTTTCTCAAAGCATCCTCTACAGCTCTAGATTGAGCATTTGTCCTGTACAAAACTGCAAATGATGAATTATTGAGTAATTCATTATTTTTTCTCTCAAATATATCTGAAGCAACGTATCTGCCCTCATCAGAATCTGATAATGATTTATTTATAATTATTTTTTCTCCATCATTATTTTGAGTCCATATAGTTTTATCCAACTTAAATTGATTATTTTGGATTAATGAGTTTGCACATTGAACTATGTTATTAGATGACCTGTAGTTTTGCTCAAGTTTGTAAATTTTACAATCTGGATAGTGTTTTTTGAAATTTAGAATATTATCAATATTAGCCCCTCTGAAACTATAAATACTCTGTGAATCATCTCCGACAACACAAAGATTTTGATGTCGATCTGAAAGAGCTTTTATAATTAGATACTGTGAATAGTTAGTGTCTTGATATTCATCAACTAATATATACCTGAACTTATCTTGATATTTAGAAAGAACTTCAGGAAATTTATTTAGTAATTCGTTTGTTTTAAGCAACAGATCATCAAAATCCATGACAGAGGATCTAAAACATCTTTCAACATATCTTTTATAAATAATTCCAAATTCTGCTCTTTTAGATATTTTATCTACTTCAATTATCTCTGGATTATTAAAATATTTTTCAGATGTTATAAAATTATTTTTTAACGAAGAAATTCTATTTCTTATTTGTTTTGCTTTATAATGATCTTTATTTAAGTTAAGTTCTTTAATAATATTTGAAACTAATCTTTCAGAATCATATGTGTCATATATTGTAAAATTTGTTGGATAACCTAATAAAGGCGCTTCAGATCTTAAAATTCTAGCAAAAACGGAATGGAATGTACCCATCCATATATTTCTTGCTTGTGAGTCTCCTACACTTTCTGAAATTCTTTTTTTCATTTCAGTAGCTGCCTTGTTAGTAAATGTCAAGGCCAAAATATTAAACGGATCAATATTCTGATTAATTAAATGAACAATACGATAGGTCAGAACTCTTGTTTTTCCTGATCCAGCTCCAGCAATAACAATCAATGGGCCATTTTTATGAATTACAGGAAGTTTTTGTTGTTCGTTAAGTTTTTGAAGATATTCAGTCAATTTAAAGTTTTAACTGTTATTAAACTTTAAAGTTAATAAATTAAATTTGAGAAGTGAACGCCAATAAATTAAATACTTCATTAGAGTTTGTTAAAGGAATAGGTAAAATTAGATCTAAATTAATTAGAGATGATTTAAAAATAAACACATGCCAACAAATGCTTTATAATTTTCCATTTAGATATATAGATCGATCTAAATTTTTTAAAATTTCTGAAATTAAAAACGAAATGGTTCATGTTCAGATTAAAGGAGTATTTAAGGATTTACAACTTGTTAAATATTCGAATAAATATAGACTTGAAGGAAAACTTTTTGATGGACATAATTACATGATAATTAACTGGTTTAAAGGTCTAAGTTGGGTAGAAAAATCAATTGAACTTAATAAAGAGTATGTATTGTTTGGAAGATTATCATGGTTTAACAATAAACCAAATATGGTTCATCCAGAATTTGAAAGAATGAATTCAATTGTAAAAAAAGGTTTTGTCAAGATAAAACCAGTTTATCATTCAACAGAGAAACTTATTAATCATGGAATAACAAATAATTTTTTTATAAAAATTATTAAAAATATTTTTTCATTTGTTGAAGATGAATTAAATGAAAATCTAAATAAAGAAATTAATGAAAAATATAATTTTTATTCTACTAGAAAATCATTAATTAATATACATTTTCCTAAAGATTTTAAGCATTTAGAAATAGCTAAGAAGAAAATAATTTTTGAAGAGTTTTTCTACAATCAACTAAGATTTAATCTAATTAAAATAAAAAGAAAAAGAATTAACCCTGGATATTACTTTCCTTCAATCAGCAATAAATTCAAGATCTTTTACGATAGTAAATTAAACTTTGATTTAACAAATTCTCAAAAAAAGGTCTTAAAGGAGATTCGTGAAGATTTTTCAAGTAAAAAACAAATGAATCGCCTTCTTCAAGGTGATGTTGGTTCAGGAAAGACAATTGTTGCTATTATGTCAGTTATAATCGCTGTTGAAAATAATTTTCAATCATGCATTGTTGCCCCAACTGAAATTTTAGCACAACAACATTTTTCATCTTTTATTAACTATTTAAGCGATATTAATATTAATGTTGAAATTTTAACTGGCTCAACAACAAAATTACAGAGAAACTTAATATTATCTGATTTAATTATTGGTAAAATAGATGTTTTAATTGGAACGCATGCCCTTTTTGAAGATGATGTTAGGTTTAAAAATCTTGGTTATGTGGTAATTGATGAACAACATAAGTTTGGTGTTAAGCAAAGAAGTAAAATGTGGAAAAAAAATAATCCCCCTCCTCATGTTCTGATTATGACTGCAACTCCGATACCCAGAACATTGACAATGAGTATATATGGAGATCTTGATATATCAATAATAGACGAGATGCCACCGGGAAGAAAGGATATTGTTACAGTTCACAGAAAGGATAGTAATAGGTTAAAAGTATTTGCTTTTTTAAAAGATCAAATTAAGTCTGGAAGACAAGTTTATATAGTATATCCCCTAATTGAAGAATCTAAAAAAATGGATTTAAAGTTTCTTGAGGATGGCTATCAAAGTTTATTAAGAGATTTTCCTAGAGATAAATATCAAGTTGGAGTTTTACATGGAAAGATGAAAAACATTGATAAAGACTTCGAAATGAAAAGATTTATTATTGGTAAAACAAATATTTTAATTTCAACAACAGTAATTGAAGTTGGTGTTAATGTTCCAAATGCTTCCGTTATGATTATTGAAAGTGCCGAAAGATTTGGACTATCTCAAATGCATCAACTTAGGGGAAGAGTTGGCAGAGGAAGTTATGAAAGTTATTGTATTCTGATGACTAAAGATAATTTAAGCAATGATGCACAAACTAGAATAAAAGCTATGACAGAGACTAACAATGGTTTTAAAATTTCTGAAATAGATTTAAAATTAAGAGGACCTGGTGATGTTTTAGGTACAAGACAGAGTGGTGATTTAGATTTTAAGCTTGGCGATATAGTAAATGATGTTGATGTATTTAAGGAAGCCTTTTATGAAGTTAAAAAAGTATTATCAACCGACCCTGATTTAATAAACATATCTAATAACAATATAAAATCATATTTGGTTAATAATTCAAATAATAAATCCTGGAATATAATTGGTTAATTAATTATTGATAATATATCTTTACTAAAATGAAAATTTCTTTTAAATGGATTTCTGAAATTATAGATCAAAATCTAGATTTTGAAGAATGTGCTGAATTACTTACTGATATTGGATTAGAGGTTGAAAAGTCTTATGATTTTTCAAATATTAATACTGATCTTTCACAACTTTTAATTGGAAAGATTAAAGAATGTATTAAACACCCAAATGCAGATAGACTAAAATTAACAACAGTTGATGTTGGTGCCGCTGATGATCTTAAAATTGTTTGTGGCGCACCTAACGTGGATGTTGATCAAACAGTTGTTGTTGCACCTGTTGGAAGTACTTTAAAAACTCTAAAAGGTGATTCATTTAAGATAAAAAAAGCAAAAATAAGGGATATTGAAAGTCATGGAATGTTGTGTGCAGAAGATGAAATTGGTAAAGGTGAGTCTCATGATGGAATCATAATATTAAATAAAGAAATTAAACCTGGAACCAAAGCCTCAAAAGTATATAAATCTTATAACGATAAAATACTAGAAATTGCTTTAACACCAAATAGAAGTGATGCAATTTCTCATTTTGGAGTTGCCAGAGATCTACGTGCTGCTCTTTGTTACCGAAATGAAAAACAATTTGAGCTGATTTCTCCCTCAGTATCAAATTTTAACAATACAATAATTTCTCCAAATTTTAATATTCAAATTTTAAACCCTAAAGATTGTAGTAGGTTTTGCGGGTTAATTATTGATAACATAAAAGTAAAAGATTCACCTGAATTTATACAAAATAGATTAAAAGCCATTGGATTAAATCCAATAAATAATATAGTCGACATAACTAATTATGTTATGCATGAAATTGGACAACCACTTCATGCATATGATAAAGCCAAAATCAAATCAAATACCATAAGTATAAAGAAAATTAATACTAAAAATAAATTTACTATTCTTGATGGTAAAGAAATAGACCTAAATGAAGATGACCTAATGATTTGTGATGAAGATTCACCAATGTGTTTGGCTGGTGTTTACGGTGGTTTAAATTATTCTGTATCTTCTGAAACAAAAACTATATTTCTTGAGAGTGCTTTTTTTAATCCTGTTTCAATAAGAAAATCTTCAAAAAGACATTCATTAAATACTGATTCGTCTTATAGATTTGAAAGAGGTGTTGACTTAGAAAATACTGAATTTGCTTTAAAACGTGCAGCGGCTTTAATTATTGAACATTG
The DNA here is from genome assembly GCA_902522775.1 of uncultured Bacteroidota bacterium. Lineage (GTDB taxonomy): Bacteria > Bacteroidota > Bacteroidia > Flavobacteriales > Flavobacteriaceae > Eutrophosalina. Next base: position 389,000 of record CABYWQ010000001.1, read on the forward strand.
TGAGGGGAATATAGTAAGTGATATTATGGACGAATTCCCTGGAAAAATTGATGAAAAAAATATTGTTTTAAATTTTGACAATGTCGATAGTTTAATTGGTTTTAAAATTGATCGATTAAAAATAAAATCCATTTTAAATTTATTAGATTTTAAAATAAATAATGTAACAGATATATCAGCAGGAATTACAATTCCAGCTTACAGGCATGATGTTGTAAGAGAATGTGATGTTATTGAAGAAATTTTAAGAATACATGGTTTTAATAATATTGAAATTGATAAAAAAATTAACATATCTATATCTTCTTTAGTCAATTTAAATAATAAATTCGAAAATATAATTTCAAACTATTTATCATCCTTAGGTTTTAATGAAATAATGAATAATTCACTTGTTAGTGATAGTACAAATATTGGTAAAGAAAAAAAAGTAAGCCTTATGAATTCAATTAGTTTAGATATTTCATCTATGAGAAATTCATTACTTCCTGGAATGCTAAAATCTTTAGTTTATAATATAAATAGGAAGAATAAAAATTTAAAATTTTACGAATTTGGATCTATTTATGAAAAGCTAAATGATAATTACGTAGAAAAAAAGATGCTTGGATTAATTATTTCAGGAAACATCATTGATGAATCTTGGCATTCAAAAAATCAAAAAACTGATTTGTTTATATTAAAGAATATAGTAAATAATATATTTCAAAAATTTAAAATCAAATTTAAAGAAAAATACTCTGATGATAAGATTTTTCTGGATTATGACAATTATCAATCTATAATTTCTGCAGTTGATAAATCTTTAATTTCATTGTATCAAATCGAAGAAGAAAATGTATACTATGCCTTGATTGAGCTTGAAGGGCTTTTTAATCAAAATTCTAATGAGTTTTTCAAAGTGAAAAAATCTTCAAAATTTCCCAGAGTTAGAAGAGATTTTTCATTTATTATTAATGAATCAATTGCCTACAATGATTTAAGAAAAGCAATAAATAAAACGAGTATATTGCTTAAAGAAGTTAAATTAATGGATGTTTATTATGGTAAACCACTTAAGGAAAATGAAAAATCATACTCACTTTCAATAACTTTAGAAAATGATAAAAAAACACTTGAGGACTCAGAAATAAATACTATATCAAAAAAAATAATTGATACAATATCAAAAAAATTTAATGGTGTTGTTAGAAGTTAATATATTCCTTCTCTGAGTAATTTCATCTTATTGTCAGCTATATAATCTTCAAAAGACATTAGTTTGTCAATAAATCCGTTTTTTCCAATCTCAATTATTCTATTTCCAACTGAGTTTGCAAATTCAAAATCATGAGTAGTTAAGATTATATTTCCTTTAAATCTTATTAATGAATTATTTAATGTTTGAATAGTTTCTAGATCAAGATGATTTGTAGGTTCGTCTAACATTAAAAAGTTTGATTTTTCCATCATCATTTTAGATAAAATACATCTGACTTTTTCACCTCCAGAAAGCACATTGCATGACTTCAATGCTTCCTCTCCACTAAAAATCATTTTTCCTAAAAAACCTCTAATAAAAACTTCTTCCCTTTCTTCATCGTTGTTTGACCATTGTCTAAGCCATTCTATTAAGTTAATATTTTTATTAAAATAAATATCATTGTTTAAAGGTAAATACGATTGACTAATGGTGCTACCCCAATCAAATGATCCTTTAAAATTATTATCATTACCATTAATAATTTCATAAAATTTTGAAGTTATTTTAGAATCTTTTGAATATAAAACAACTTTGTTCCCTTTGTTGAGAGTAAAATCTAAAGGTTTATTTATTTCATTAAATATAAGATTATTAACATTTAAAATTTGATCTCCACTTTCCCTTTCCATTTCAAATATAATTCCGGGGTATCTTCTAGATGAAGGTTTTATTTCTTCAATATTTAGCTTTTCGATCATTTTTTTTTCTTGATGTAGCCTGTTTCGATTTTGCAACATTGGCACTAAACCTAGCTATAAAATTTTCAAGTTCTTTCTTTTTCTCCTCAGCTTTTTTATTTTGTTGTGTTCTTTGTTTTAATGCAAGTTGACTTGACTCATACCAAAATGAATAATTTCCAGTATAATGCGTAATTTTACCATAATCTATATCAGAGATATGGGTGCAAACAGTATCTAAAAAATGCCTATCGTGAGATACTACAATTACCGTATTCTCATAATTAATAAGGAAGTTTTCTAACCATTTAATAGTTTCAAAATCTAATTCGTTAGTTGGCTCGTCCATAATTAAAATATCTGGATTTCCAAATAATGATTGTGCAATTAATACTCTTACTTTAGTTTTTCCATCAAGTTCAGACATTGTTATTGAATGCAAGCTTTCTCCTACTCCTAACTGAGATAACAATGAAGCAGCATCACTTTCTGCATTCCATCCATCCATTTCTTCAAATTGATTTTGAAGTTCCCCAACTCTTACGCCATCACTGTCTGAGAAGTTGGTTTTGGCATATAGATCATCCATTTCTTTTTTTACTTTATATAAAATTGTATTACCCATTAAAGTAGTTTGAAGAACATTATATTCATCAAATGCGTTATGGTTTTGTTCAAGAACAGACAATCTTTTACCTGGTTCGACAAATACATTCCCGGAGTTTGGGTTTAATTTTCCAGATAAAATTTTTAAAAAGGTTGATTTTCCTGAACCATTTGCTCCAATTATTCCATAACAATTACCTTTTTTAAAAACAGTATTAACTTCGTCAAAAAGAATTCTTTTACCAAACTGAACTGAAAGATTTGATGTACTTATCATAATTTCCGCAAAAGTAATAAATTGATGTTAAGACACACATATTTATACTATTTTTATATTAATGAGATTTAATGTTCTTTTTATAACTTTTCTTTTTATTTCTTGTAAAAGTGAAAATCATCCTATTTTTTTTGGTGGAAAAATTTTAAATAAATCTGCCGATAAAATAATATTGAATAAAGATAATGACATGGTAAATGAATCTTCAATTGATGAAAATGGTTTTTTTTATATGAAATTAGATTCAATTAGTTCTGGTTTGTATAATTTCTTTTTACAACCTGAGTTTCAATATATTATTCTTGAAAAAAATGATAGTATATATATTAGATTAAATAGTCTTGATTTTGATGAATCTCTAGTTTTTATGGGTAAAGGGGCTTCAAAAAATAACTTTCTAATGGATGTTTTTTTGAATTTTGAAAAAAATGAGGATATTTTAAATAAATCATTTAATGAATCATTTGAAGAATATCTAAAGGAAGTGGATTCATTTTTGGTAATTCAACAAAAGAAATTTATTGAATTCAAATCAAAAGTAAAAATTTCTTCATTTGCTGAGAAGATGATAAATAATGCTTTATTATATCCATACATGGAAAAAATACAATCATTCATTTTAAGAAAAAATATAAGTGAGAAATTATGGGATAACATAGATTATCATAATATCAGCTTTAACGATACTAGTCTTGCTTTTTTCAAACCTTATATTGATTTTATTTACTTATATACTTTTAACATAACAAGAATTAATAATAAAGAAATTGATAAAATTGATTTTCAGATTGATAGATTAAACACTATTAATGAGTTGATTTCTGATGATGAAATTAAATCTAAACTTTTCAGATTTTTAGCATTTGAAGTTCTTTTGAATAATAAAAATATCTATGAAAAATCTAAGTTTATAAATGAATTTATTAAAATATCAAATTTTGAAAGTATCAATAATGAAGTTGATGAACTATATAAAAATCAAAAAAGACTTAAACCTGGAAATATTTTTCCTCAAGTTTATTTTGCAAATCAGAATGGATCAATCTTAAACATTACAACAGAAAATAAAACTAAAAAAGTTCTGTTTTTTTGGTCTTATGACCAAAATTCTCATTTAAATGCAATTCATCAAAAGATATTTAAATTAAAATCTACATTTTTCAATCATAAATTTTATTCAATCAACATTAATAAATCACAATCAAAATGGCTTGATAATATTATTTCTAGAGAAGTTATTAATGTTAGGAGTATAAATTTTGAAGAAATGAGTAAAAAATTAATAATTGATAATTTGAATAAAATATTTTTTCTCGACGAAAAAAGTAAAATTCAAAAAATAGATTTGATCGATAATCTTATTTTAAATTAAGTATTAGATTTTTTATGATCATCTAAAAACTTTTTCAAACCAGAGTCTGTCAAAGGATGATTAAGTAGCCCCTTGATTGCAGAAAGAGGTGTGGTTACAACATCTGCACCTATCTTGGCACAATCAATAATATGCATTGTATGACGAATTGAAGCTGCAAGAATTTCTGTCTTGAAATCATAGTTGTCATAAATATCACGTATTTCTGAAATTAAATTTAATCCATCAGATGATATGTCATCTAATCTTCCTATGAAAGGAGATAAATAAGTTGCTCCAGCTTTAGCAGCAATAATTGCTTGTCCTGAAGAAAAAACAAGTGTGCAATTGGTTTTGATATTTTTATCAGTAAAATATTTAATTGCTTTTATTCCTTCAGAAATCATAGGAACCTTAACAACTATCTGCTTATTTAATGAAGCTAAATATTCACCTTCTTTAACAATTCCTTTGAAATCGGTAGATATTACTTCGGCAGATACATCTCCATCAACGATGTCACATATTGTTAGGTAATGGTTAATAATATTTTTATGTCCACTGATTCCTTCTTTAGCCATCAGTGACGGGTTAGTTGTAACTCCGTCAAGTATGCCCAAATCTTGAGCTTCTCTTATTTGATCAAGGTTAGCTGTATCTATAAAAAATTTCATTATAATTTATTGTATTTAATTAATATTTTTTCAAATAATAAATCTGGTAAAATTCTTTTTAAAATTATTGAAAACTTTTGAAAAAAGGCACCTGCTTTATAATGTATTTTTGGGTTTTTTAAATTGATAATTTTATAAACAAGTTTTGATATAATTAAGGGATCACTTCCACTTGAATCAACATGCTTATTCATTTCTTTCCATGACTTGTAGTACTTCTCAAAATAGACTGAATCTTTATTATCAAAAGAATCAATTCTTCTTGAAACAATATTGGTTTTAAAATCACCAGGAGCGATATTTGTGACCTTAATATTATAATCAATTAATTCTAATCTCAAACTTTCTGTTAAAATTTCTAAAGCGCTTTTCGAGGCACAGTATATTCCTCTAAAAGGTAGACCTATGTACCCAGCAATTGATGTCATATTAATAATTAACCCATTTTTGTTATTTCTCATTGAAGGAAGTACAGATTTAATCATTTCAATAGGCCCGAAAAAATTTGTGTTAAAGAGCTTTTCAACATCATTTATTTTAGAATCTTCAATAGAACCTGTAAATCCAATACCAGCATTATTAATAAGTATTTCAATCGAATGTTCTTTTAATAAAATATAATTAACACATTCATCAATTTCTTTTTTAATATTAATATTTGCTTTAACTAGCTCAAACTTTGTATCTGGATAATTTAAAGGATTTCTGCACGTACCATAAACTTTAAATTTCTTAGAAGATAAATATTCGCCTATGTTTTTTCCGATTCCTGAAGATGCACCTGTAATTAATACTGTTTTCATAAAAAAAGGGCAAGTAACTTATATCACACCGCTACAACCATTTACCCTTGCTGTATTCCTACCCTGGGGGATTCAATGGGAGCTGGTTGCATAAGCCCTGCCCATAACAAATATAATAGTTTTAATAAAAGAATTAGAAGTATTACTTTTAATAAATATTTATGAAAATTAATTTTTATCTTTTTTTTATTTTAATAATTTCTATTTCTTGTTCTAATGAAAATCAGATTTATGAAATTAGTATTTCATCAGAATCTGAAATTTATAATAAAGAATCAAAAGTTTCACTTGATATTAAATTAAATAATATTTTAATTAAAGTTGAGGATTTGAGATTTTTTATAAATGAAAAAAAGGTTTCAAAAGTGACTAATCTATCTCAAGCAAAATTAGGTTCTAATTCAATTAAAGCTCAATTCACACACGATAATCAACAAAAAGTTATAATAAAAAATCTTGATGTTTATAATACTAAACAACCTGATTTATATTCTTATGAAATTATTGAAGAATACCCACATGATATTTCGCTGTACACACAAGGTTTAGAATTTAAAAATAATATATTATATGAAAGTACTGGCTTAAATGGATATTCATCATTAAGAAAATTTGATGTTTATAATAATCAATTGATTGATGTTAGATTTTTGGATGATGAATATTTTGGAGAGGGACTAACAATTTTAAATAATAAAATTTACCAGCTAACATGGAAAAACAGAATTGGATTTATTTATGATTTAAAAACCATGAATATGGAAAAATCTTTCAATTACGGTCAAAGTTCTGAGGGTTGGGGTCTTGCAAATGATGGAAATAATTTATACAAATCTGACGGCACCGAGAAAATTTGGATTATTGATCCAGTTACACTCAAGGAAATAGATAATATAGAGATAGTCACAGACAAAAAAAAAGTAAAAAATATTAATGAGTTGGAAATTGTTGACGAAAAGATTTATGCAAATACTTATCAATTCAATAAGGATGTAGTTTTAGTTATAAACAAACTTACTGGTTCTGTTGATGGTATTATAGATTTTGGAAATTTAAGAAATAAAGTTAAACAACATAACAATCTAGATGTATTGAATGGAATAGCTTTCAATAAAAAAAGAAATTCTTTTTTTATAACCGGAAAGAGATGGGATAAGATTTTTGAAGTAAAGATTATTAAAAATTAAATAATTTTTTTCCTGACATTAAAGAGTTTACTTTTGTTTTTACTTGTTTTAGAATAAAATCATCGTTGTAGTTTTCTATTACCTCATCAATTAGATCTACAATTTTAATAATTTCTGAATTATCAATTCCTCTTGTTGTAATAGCTGCTGTGCCAAACCTAATTCCTGAGGTTACAAAGGGCGATTTATCATCAAAGGGAACCATATTTTTATTTGCAGTTATATCAGCTTTAACTAAAGCTTCCTCTGCTTCTTTTCCAGTAATTTTTTTATTCCTTAAATCAATTAACATTAAATGATTGTCAGTACCACCTGAAATTAGATTATAGTTTCTTTTTGAAAGTTCATTTGCCATTGCTTTTGCATTATTTCTAACTCTAACCATATACTTTAAAAAATCATCAGTAAGTGCTTCCCTAAAACCGACAGCTTTAGCAGCTATAACATGTTCTAGAGGCCCTCCTTGATTTCCAGGGAAAACACCCATGTCAATTTGGTTTGACATAGGTTTTAATTTTCCACTTTTATATTTTAAACCAAAAGGGTTTTCAAAATCTTTCCCCATTAGAATTAATCCTCCTCTAGCTCCTCTCAAAGTTTTGTGAGTGGTTGTTGTAACAACATGACAATGCGGAATAGGATCATTTAGCAAACCTTTTGCAATCAAACCAGAAGGGTGAGATATATCAGCTAAAAGAAATGCATTAACTTCATCAGCTATATTTCTAAATTCACTAAAGTCAATATCCCGAGAATAAGCAGAGGCACCTGCTATAATCATTTGTGGTTTTTCTTTATTTGCAATTCTGCGGATTTCACTATAATCTAATAATCCTGTTTCTTTTTCAACTCCATAAAATGATGCATTGTATATTCTTCCAGAAAAATTAACACTTGATCCATGTGTTAAATGTCCTCCATGTGCTAAATCAAATCCTAAAATTTTGTCTCCCGGTCTCAGGAATGCATGAAAAACAGATGCATTTGCTTGACTTCCTGAGTGAGGCTGTACATTAGCATATTCTGCACCAAATAATTCTTTTGCACGATTTATTGCTATAGATTCCACTTCATCAACCACTTCACATCCACCATAATATCTTTTTCCAGGGTAGCCTTCAGCATATTTGTTTGTTAGTACAGAACCAGCAGCTTTCATTACACCATTACTTACAAAATTTTCTGATGCAATTAGTTCAATTCCCTTAATTTGTCTATTTTGTTCTTTTTTGATTAAATCAAATATTATTTCTTCGGATTTCATTTAGGATTATTTGATAATGCAAGATACTTATTAACTTTGCTTAGTGCAAGGGAAAATTAACATAGTAAACAAAAAGGCAAGCTTCAAGTATTTTTTATTAAAAAAATATATTGCAGGTCTTGTATTAAGCGGATCTGAGATTAAATCAATTAGACTAAAAAAAGCAAATATCGATAGGTCTTTCTGCACTTTTTTTAATAACGAATTATATGCTAATAATATATTAATTGAGAGTTATGTAAATTCTAGTTCATTTGAAAAAGAAAGAAAAAAAATAAAGTTATTATTAAATAAAAATGAGCTAATTAAAATTAAAAAAGAATTAAATAATGTTGGAATAACAATTGTGCCAGTAAAACTATTCATAAATGATAAAGGATTCGCGAAATTGGAAATATTTAGTGCAAAAGGTAAAAGGAACTACGATAAAAGAGAAGTAATTAAAAAAAGAGAAAATAAATTGAAAATCGATAGAATCAAAAAATCTAACTAGTATTTATTTTTTAACATTGGAACAAAGCGATAATCACCAAAAGTTTTTTTCTCAAATTTATTAACAGAAACTCTTGTAATTAGTGTCATTTTTTGAACTAATTTACCGATTGGAATAACCATTTTTCCATTTACTTTCAGTTGTTTTAATAAATTATTGGGTGGTGTTTCACACGCTGCAGTTATTATAATTTTATCAAATGGGGAAAATTCTTCAATACCTTTATTCCCATCATCCCATATATTTTTTTTTGGCATTAATTTAATCTCATGTAATATTTTTTTTGATTTTTTGTATAAACTATAAATTCTTTCAATTGTATATACATCTGCTCCTAAAAACACCAAAACTGCTGATTGAAATCCAGATCCAGTACCAATCTCTAATATCTTATCACCTTTTTTAATATTTAGAAGATGTGTTTGAAAAGCAACAGTAAAAGGCTGTGAAATTGTTTGATTCTCATCTATTGGAAATGCTTCGTCTTTGTATGCGAATGATTCAAAATCTTTATGAATAAATAGATGTCTAGGAACTTTTAAGAATGCTTTAAGAATTTTTTTATTATTAATTCCCTTTTTGATAAGATTATTAATTAATTCTTTTCTTAGGCCTAATAGTTTTGGAGAATCATACATAAAATAAAAATATCAATTAATTATATATAATTGTAAATTTGTGAACTAATGTTAAACATTGCAGTGGTAGGTGCTGGTCACCTTGGGGAATTTCATATAAAACTTTTAAAAAGCTCTGGACTTTTTAATCTGATTGGTTTCTATGACCCCGATAAATCAAGAGTTAAATATATAATTGATAAATACAAAATTAATTTTCTTGAAATAACAAAGATTAGTTCTTTAGTTGATGCAGTTGTTATATCAACGCCAACATCTTTTCATTATGAAACAGCAGTTAGATTTTTAAATAAAAAGAAACATGTATTCATTGAAAAGCCAATTACCTCAACAATTGATCAGGCTAACGAACTCATTCAAATTAAAAACAATAATAAACTTATTGGTCAAGTTGGACATGTAGAGAGATTCAATTCAGCCTTTATAAATATAAAGAATGCTTTAAACCCTATGTTTATTGAATCTCACAGGCTATCTTCTTATCCATTAAGGGGAACAGATGTTTCAGTAGTATTAGATTTAATGATACATGATATTGATATTATTTTGTCATTGGTTGATTCTAAAATCACTAAAATAAGTGCTAATGGAACAAAAATAATTAGCAATTCACCTGATATAGCAAATGCAAGAATTGAATTTGAAAATGGTTGTGTAGCTAACTTAACCTCAAGTAGATTGTCTCTTAAAAAAATGAGGAAAATGAGAGTGTTTCAAAGGGAATCCTATATTTCAGTTGATTTTGATACTGGATCTAGCGAAATTATTAAGGTTAAAAATTATGATGGGAAAAATAAATATGCAATGACAATTCATGATTCTGAGGGTATAGAAAAAGAAATTCAAATTGATAATGTAAAGAATGAAAAAATTAATTCAATTGAAGAAGAGCATAAGAATTTTTATCATTCTATTATTAATAAAGAAGATCCAATAGTTTCATTTGAAAAGGGAAGAGACGCTCTCGATTTAGCTATCAAGATTGTAAAAATTATTAAAAACTAGATATGGACTATATTTTATTTAAAAAAAGTATTTCAGAAAATATTAAAATTGTAGCAGTGTCGAAAACTAAATCCACTGAAAAAATTAAAGATATATATGATTTAGGTCATAGAGACTTTGGTGAAAATAAAGTACAGGAACTTGTTAAAAAACATGAAGATTTGCCGAAAGATATTAATTGGCACTTAATTGGTAAACTACAAAGAAATAAGGTTAAATATATAGCTCCGTTTATACATTTAATTCACTCAGTTGATTCTGAAAGATTGTTAAATCAAATCAACAAAGAGGGAGATAAAAATAATAGAATTATAAATGTTTTATTGCAAATAAAAATATCAAATGACCCATTAAAAACAGGATTTGAATATTCTAAATTAGGAGATATGTTTTCTACTAGTATATTTTTGAAATACAAGTTTGTTAAAATTATTGGCTTTATGGGAATTGGGTCTATTGATCAATCAAAAAATGACAAAGAGTTTAAAAAAATTTCTGATTATTTTAGTGAAATAAATAAAATACACGATCTAAAGTATTTATCACTTGGAATGAGTAATGATTACAAGTTAGCTATAAAATACAATTCAAATATGATAAGAATTGGTAGTCTAATTTTTGGTTCAAGAAACTAATGTTTGTAATAGTTGATTTAGAAACAACAGGCGGGATTTACAATAAAGAAAAAATTATTGAAATTGGCTTGATTAAATATGATGGATCTAAAGTTATTGACACATTTGAAAAATTAATTAATCCATTTGTAAAAATTGATCCTTTTATTGAAAAGTTAACTGGAATAAAAAATAATGAGTTAAAAAGTTCTAAAGGATTTAATTCTTATAGTGCTGATATTTATAATTTTTTAAAGAATTCCACTATTGTTGGACATGATGTTAAGTACGATTACAGAGTTTTAAAAAATGAATTAAAAAAAAATAATTTTATTTTAGAAAACAAATTTTTATGTACTCTTGAATTAATGAGAGAATGTTATCCAGACCTAAACTCTTATAAATTAAAAACTTTAAGTAAAATCTTTGATATTAAATTAGTAAAGCATCACAGGGCTATGGATGATGCAAAAGCTACACTTGAGTTACTTAAATTATGCAATGAGTGATAAAAAATTAATTAGTATTAGTGGTCCAACCGCAATTGGTAAAACCAAACTCGCAATTAAATTAGCAAAATCTCTAAACTCAGAGGTGATTTCATTTGATTCTAGGCAGTTTTACAAAGAAATGTCCATAGGAACTGCAGTACCATTAGAAATTGAATTAAATGAAGTGAAACATCATTTTATTCAACATAAATCAATTTTAGATCCATACACAGTTTATGATTTTTCAGTTGAAGCTAATAAGTTAATTAAGAAATTATTTAAGGTTTATGATAATATTATCTTGGTTGGAGGTTCATATATGTTTCTTAAATCGATCATATATGGAATAGATGAAATACCAAAAATTCCAAATGAATTCAGAAACAAGTTAAATGAAAAGTTAAAAATTAATGGTATAGAATATTTACAATCAATTCTTAGCACAAAAGATCCTGAATACTATGAAAAAGTAGACATAAATAATCCAAGAAGATTAATTAGAGCATTGGAGATAATTGAATTTACTAAAAAACCTTACACATCATTTTTAACATATAATAAAGAGAGACTATATAACCACTATTCTATTGCATTAAATACAGACAGGAGTCGGTTATATGAAATAATCAATAACAGAGTTGACTTTATGATTAATTCAGGCTTAATTGATGAAGCTAAAGATCTATATAAGTTTAAGGACAATAATGCATTACGTACTGTTGGCTACAAAGAATTATTTAATTATTTCAGCAATCAGTATTCTAAAGTTTTTGCAATTAATGAAATTAAAAAAAACACAAGAAGATTTGCAAAAAAACAAATTACTTGGCTAAAAAATTCAGATGAAAAACATCAATGGATAGATATAGATTATGATATTGAGGATATAGTAAAAAATTTAGACAATAAAATCTTTTAAATTTTTATTAATTCTTTTAATAATATCATGACTACTACTAATCACAAACTTTTTTCCAATCAACTTTTCATATAACTCAATATATCTTCTACCTACCATTTTAACAACATTTTCAGTCATTTTTGGAATTACCTGTTTCTCTTTACCTTGAAAACCATTTTTCATTAACCATTCTCTAAAAAATTCTTTAGATAATTGCTTTTGTTTTTCTCCTTTAATTTGTAAATCCTCATATGAATCTTTATAAAAATACCTTGACGAGTCTGGTGTATGAATTTCATCAATCAAAGTAATTAAACCATTTGAATCATAACCAAATTCGTATTTAGTATCAACTAATATTAAACCATTTTTAGAAGCTAAATCAGTACCTCTTTTAAATAATTCTAAACTTTTTTCATGAAGATATTCATAATCATTTTTGTTAACGATATTTTGTTCAATAATTGATTTTGGAGAAATATCTTCATCATGTAATCCTTTTTCAGCTTTAGTTGCAGGTGTAATAATTGGTGACTTAAATTTATCATTTTGCTTCATGTTTTCAGGAAGAATATTACCACATAAGTTCCTTTGACCATTATTATAAAGTCTGTAAGAATGTCCAGATAAATATCCTCTAACAACCATTTCAATTTTTATTGGATCACATTTTTTTCCAATAGATACGTTTGGATCTGGCATTTCAATTAGCCAATTGTCAATAATATCACTACAATTATTAAGCATTTCATTAGCTATCTGATTAAGAACTTGTCCTTTATAAGTTATTCCAGTTGGCATGACAACATCAAATGCAGATATTCTATCAGAAACTATCATAATTAAAATATCATCTTTTAATTCATATACATCCCTTACTTTACCAACATATTTAGATATTTGATTTTTAAAATTAAAACTAGAATTTAATAGTACTTTACTCATCAATTTGCATGTTCAGTTTTTTTGTATGCATCTATTATTTTTTTTACTACTTTATGTCTTATAACGTCCTTATCGTCTAAATAGACAATGTCAATTCCTTCAATATTTTGTAGTATTAAGTTGGCTTCTTTTAGTCCTGAAATAGCTGATCTTGGTAGATCAATCTGTCCTGGATCTCCAGTGATCATAAACTTAGCGTTTTTACCCATTCTAGTTAAAAACATTTTCATCTGATTGTGTGTAGTGTTTTGACCTTCATCTAAAATAACAAAAGCATTATCTAAAGTTCTTCCACGCATGTAAGCTAAGGGAGCTATTTCAATGATTCCTCTTTTAATATAGTCTTCTAATTTTTCATTTGGAATCATTTCTTTTAATGCGTCGTATAGTGGTTGCATAAAAGGATCAAGTTTATCTTTTAAATCTCCTGGTAAAAAACCTAAATTTTCACCAGCCTCTACAGCAGGTCTTGTAAGAATAATTCTTTTAACAATTTTTGATTTCAGAGCTTTTACAGCTATTGCTATACCTGTATACGTTTTTCCCGTACCTGCAGGTCCAATAGCAAAAACCATATCATTTCTGTCAAATGATTCAACTAATTTTATCTGATTTAAAGTGTGAGCTTTAATCTTTTTTTTATTTACTCCGTATAAAATAACTCTTCCGTTTTCATATTTGAGTAATTTGTCAGCGTTACCATTAATAATCTCTAAAATATTATTTTCATTTATGTCTTCATTTTTTTTAATGAAAAATATTAGTGAATCCAAAATAATACATGATTTTAAAACTTCATCTTGGTTACCTTTAATAACTATTTTATCACCCTTGGATATAAAACTAAGATCTATAAATTTTTTTTTTAAATTTTTAACAATATCAAATTCGCTATTAAAAAAATCAGATGGATGAATTTCTTTAATATAGTATTCAAATTTTTCCAAAAAAATTACATTAATTAAGTAATTAAGTAAATTTATAAAATATAATGTTATTTATCTCTTATTAAATTGTCAATTATTTCTTTAACATCTGATTATGGTATGAAAGATTTCACTAAAGGATATCTTAAGGGAATGTTATATTCTGAATTAACAAATCCAACAATAATTGATATTACACATCAAATTTCTCCTTATAATATTTTAGAGGCATCTTATATTATTAAAAATTGTTATAAAAGTTTCCCTAGAGGAAGTATTCATATTATTGATGTTGATGCATCAAGAACACCTGAACAGGAACTTATAATTGCACTTTTCGATGAGCATTATTTTATAACTGCTAATAATGGAATTTTATCACTTTTATCTGAAAATTTAAAAGCTTCAAAAGTAATTGACATTAGTTTTAAAGGAAACAAAATTGAAGTTTTTTCTAAAGTAGCCTCTCATGTGTACAGAGGAGGTAATATTAATTTGGTTGGTAATGAATTAACTAAATTAAAATTACTTAAAGACCTAAAGATTAGAATTAAATCTGAAAATCAAATTTTAGGAAATGTTATTTATATTGATAATTATGGAAATATAGTTACGAACATTTCAAAGAAATTTTTTTATGAGTTTAGTAAAGGCAGAAGTTTCTCAATAAATGCAAGAAATATTACTTTCGATAAAATATTTAATAAGTATAGTGAAGCAATTAATTTTTCTAAAGAAAAAAAATACAGAGAAGAAGAAGGAAAAAAAATTGCAATTTTCAATAACTCAGGTTATTTAGAGCTAGGAATTTATAAAAGTAATCCCAAAACTGTTGGTTCTGCACAATCATTATTTGGTCTCAATTATGGTGATATAATATCAATTATTTTTGAATAAATGTTAATAATTTAATTTTAAATAATAAATGAAATAGAATATATTTACGAATATGAATTTCATTATTTCAAGCTCAGATTTATTAAAAAGTTTACAAGTACTTGGAACAATATTAAATACTAATAATACATTGCCCATTTTAGATAATTTTTTGTTTGAAATTGACAACAATAAATTAAATATAACGTCTTCTGACTTAGAAACTTCTTTGTCTACTAAATTATCAATAGAATCAGATATTAATGTAAAAATTGCTATTCCAGCAAAATTATTAACAGATATCGTTAGATCACTTCCTGAACAGCCTTTAACCTTTTCAATAAATGATAACAATACTATTGAAATAAATTCTAATAATGGTAAATATGCTATTGCTTACATGGATGGTTCTGAGTATCCAAAAGCATTGCTTATTGAAGATGCTTCTGAAATTAATATAAATTCAATTATTCTTGAAAAAATAATCTCATCAACTCTTTTTGCATCTGGAAATGATGATTTAAGACCTGTAATGTCTGGTGTGTTTTTTCAAATAAATTCAGATAATTCATGTTTTGTCGCTACTGACGCTCACAAATTGGTGAAATATACTAGAAATGATGTTAAAAATTTAGAATCTTTTGAATTTATTGTTCCTAATAAGCCCTTAAACATATTAAAGAATATCCTTTCTGATCAAAAATGTGAAGTAAGGGTTTTATTTAATAAATCAAGTGCAATTTTTTCATTTTCAGACTTCAGTCTGGTTTGTAGATTAATTGATGGGAAATACCCAAATTATGATGCAGTAATTCCAAAAGAAAATCCAAATGTTCTAGAGATTGATAGAACTCTGTTACTTCAAGCTACAAAAAGAGCTAGTATTTTTTCAAGCAAATCAACTCATCAAGTTAAGTTAGAAATTAAAGGGAATTCACTAAAAATTAGTGCGGAGGATTTAGATTATAACAATAAATCTGAGGAAATCCTTCAGTGCAGTTACAATGGAGAGGATATTACAATTGGTTTCAATTCAAGATTTATCAATGAGATGTTGAATAATCTAAGTTCAGAACTTATTAGAATTGAGTTATCATCACCAAATAGAGCGGGTTTAATTTCACCAGTTTCAAGTAATGTTGAAAAAGAAGATATAATTATGCTTGTAATGCCAATAATGTTAAATTAGAGATAATAGTCAGTTCTTACAAAATTAGATTTTTTATTGTCAATTAGTTTTCTTAAAATCTCCTTATTATTTTCATTATCTTTTGAGGCAACAAAAGTTCTTATTGAAAAAGATCTAAGTGCATCATGAACACTTAATGTTGCAACAGCTGAATCTTTTCTGCCCGTAAATGGATAAATATCAGGACCTCTTTGGCAACTACTGTTTAAATTTACTCTGCAAACTAAATTAACTAAGGTATCTATCAATGGTCCTATCGTATTTTCATTTTTTCCGAAGACACTAACTTGTTGTCCATAATTAGAGTCAGCCATATATTTTATAGGTTCATTAATACTTTTAAAAGATATGATAGGGATAACAGGACCAAATTGTTCATCTTTATAGACATCCATATTTTCTTTTACTGGATATAATATAGCAGGAAACACGAAATTTTTTTGAGTTTTTCCTCCTTTTTTGTTAATTATTTTAGCTCCCTTTTTAACAGCATCATCAATTAATGAATTTATGTATGCTGGTTTGTTTGGCTCAGGAAGAGGTGTTAGAAGTGTGTTTTCCCACGGAAGACCAAGCTTTAATTTATCAACTGCTAGAGCAAACTTCTCAAGAAATTCATCTTTTATATTTTCACTAACATATATTATTTTAATAGCAGTACATCTTTGACCATTAAATGACAATGAACCATTTATGCACTCTTGGATTGTTAAATTCATATCAGCATCATCAAGAATTATCGCAGGGTTTTTCGCTTCCAAACCCAATACAAGTCTTAATCTATTTTGTTGTGGATGAAGTTCTTGAAGTGAGTTTGCTGAAGAACTATGTCCAATTAATGCCAATACATTAATTTTTCCTGATTTCATTATTGGTGTAGCAATTTCTCTACCTCTTCCAAAAATAATATTAACTACACCTGGCGGAAAAGATTCCTTAAATGCATCAAGTAATGGAGCTATGAGTAAAACACCATGTTTAGCAGGTTTAAATATTGCTGTATTTCCCATTATAATTGCAGGAATTAATAATGCAAAAGTTTCATTTAATGGATAATTGTATGGTCCCAAACACAAAACAACACCCAAAGGCCCCCTTCTAATTAATGCTCTAACACCACTATTGTTTTGAAAATTTGCACCATCTCTATCAATTTTTTTATATTCATTTATTGTTTCATTGATATAATCAACAGTTCTATCAAATTCTTTTTCAGAATCTTTCAAATTTTTTCCAATCTCCCACATTAAAAGTTTTACTATCTCATCTCTTTTCAAAATCATTTTTGAAACAAATCGTTCCATGCATTTAATTCTTTCATAAACTTTCATTGTAGGCCAATTTCCAGTACCGTTCTTGAATGCTTCATCAGCGGATTCTAATGCAATCATGGCATGTTCTTCATCCATTTTTGGAGTTGACCCAATTTTTATTAGTTGATCAGAGTCTTTTTCTGTAAAGAGAGTTGAATAAACATCAACAAATTCTCCTTTCCAAACACCTATTTTTCCATTTATTAGGTAGGTATTATGTTTAATTAAATTATCTATTGAATATTTTTTTGGTATATCTATTTTCATTATGTTAGGAAATTGAAAAGTGATTCATTGTTATTAATATAGTCACTGTAAAAATTATTTTTTTTCATTCTTTTAATCAGAGGTTTTAAATCTTTTTCATGCTTAAGTTGAATTCCAACTACCGCAGGACCATTCTCTTTACTTGTTTTTTTTGAATATTCAAAATGAGTTATATCATCATTTGGTCCAAGAATATTTGTTACAAAATCCTTCAAAGCTCCAGCTCTCTGAGGAAAATTTATTATAAAATAATGCTTTAAATTTGTGTACAATAATGCTCTTTCTTTAATTATACCCATTCTAGTAATGTCATTATTTCCACCACATATTAAACATAAAATTTTTTTATTTTTTATTTTATTTTTATAAAAGTTTAATGAAGCTAGGCTCATTGCTCCTGCTGGTTCTGCAATAATACCTTCATTATTATACATATCCAATATTGTTTGACATATATATCCTTCCGGGACAAGAATTATGCCATCAAGATATTTCTTGCAAAGTTCAAAAGCAATTTTTCCTGATTTTTTAACTGCAGCACCATCTACGAAAGTATCAATCTGTTTCAGTTTTATTAACTTGTTGTTTTTTAAAGACTCATGCATTGATGCAGCCCCAGTAGGTTCAACTCCTATAATTTTTGTTTTTGGAGATAATTGTTTAAAAACTGAAATAAAACCAGAGATTAACCCTCCCCCACCTATTGGTATAAAAAGATAATCAATAGTTTCATTTAGTTCCTTAAAAATCTCATATGCAAGTGATCCTTGTCCAGCTATTACCTTTTCGTCATCAAATGGATGAATAAATGTTTTTTTATTTTTATTACAATAGCTTACAGCTTCCTTATAACAATCATCATAAGAATCACCAATAAGCTTAATTGTTATAAATTCACCCCCAAATTCTCTTACTTTCTTAACTTTAATACTTGGTGTAGTATTAGGCATGAAAACTGTACCTTTTATTTTTAATTTATTACATGACAACGATACTCCTTGGGCATGATTACCTGCGCTCGAGCATACTATTCCTTTTTGTTTTTCTCTCTGTGAAAGTGATGATATTTTATTAAAAGAACCTCTAATTTTAAACGATCTAGTTACTTGTAAGTCCTCTCTTTTAACATAAACATAAGATGAATATTTATTAGAATAGGTGTCAATTAAATTAAGTGGTGTGCTTAATATAATATTATTTAAATTATTTGATGCCGATTGTATTTCTTTAATTGAAATCAAAATCTCTATTTTAATTTTTTCATATTACTCATGTTTTTTCTAAGTAATTTGCCAATTTTTTCAACAGGATGCTTTATTGTATACTCGTCATACTTTTTAAGTTCCTGAAAATCAAAATTATAGTCATCCCTAATTGGTTCACCAATAAATCCTCTTTCAATATCTTTCATAAAGTTATCTAACAGCGGAAGACATTTATGATTAAATAAATAACAACCATACTCTGCAGTATCTGATATAATTCTATTCATTTCGTAAAGCTTTTTTCTTGCAATCAAATTTGCTATAAGAGGAAGTTCATGCAGTGACTCATAGTATGCCGATTCATCAATGATTCCATTTTTGACCATTGTTTCAAAAGCTAGTTCAACACCAGATTTTACAAATGCAAGCATTAATATTCCATGATCAAAAAATTCTTGATTATTAATATCCTCTGTTTGACATTGTGTTTTTTCAAATAATGTTTTTCCTGTTTCTTCTCTCCACTTTAATAAATTATAATCATTATTATTCCAATCCTTCATCATCTCAGTGGAAAAAGTTCCATCTAAGATATCATCCATATGTTTGTTAAATAATGGGGTCATTATTTTTTTTAGTTTTTCAGAAAGTTTGTGAACACAGAACCTAGATTTATCATCAAGTTTATTAATCATTCCAGAAATGCCATTATGTTTTAATTCTTCAGTTATAGTTTCCCAACCATATTGAATTAATTTAACAGAATACGATTTATCAAAACCTAAGCTTAACATTTTTTCAAAGCACAATAATGAACCTGTTTGAAGAACACCACATAAAATTGTCTGTTCACCCATTAAGTCAGATTTAACTTCTGCAACAAATGATGATTCTAAAACTCCTGCCCTGTGACCCCCTGTGGCAACAGCATAAGCCTTTGCTAACTCTAGCCCGTTATTATTTGGATCATTTTCAGGATGAACAGCTATTAAAGTTGGTACACCAAAACCTCTCAAATACTCTTCTCTAACCTCGGTTCCTGGACACTTTGGAGCCACCATTATTACTGTAATATCACTTCTAATTAAAGTACCTTCCTCTACAATATTAAACCCATGAGAGTATGATAAAATTGAATTCTTTTTCATTAAAGGAACCACAGTATCTACCACATTTGTATGATTTTTATCAGGTGTTAAATTAATGACTAAATCAGCATCCGGTATCATTGTATTAAAACTACCAACATTAAAATTATTTTGAGTAGCATTTAAAAATGACTCCTTTTTTGAGTCAATTGAAGATTGTCTCAAAACGTATGAAATATCCAGTCCAGAATCTCTCATGTTTAAACCCTGATTTAAACCTTGAGCACCACAACCAACTATTACAATTTTTTTTCCAATAAGTGCATTTACACCATCAGAAAATTCATCATTATTCATGAAACGACAAATATTGAGTTGATTTTTTTTCTCTAACTCTGTAAGTGTATTAAAATAATTTCCCATATACTTAATTTGTTTTTAAAAATTTTGAAATTTCCATTGTTTTTTTAGAAACTGAAATTCTTCCAGACCTAACAAATTGCAACAATCCGTAAGGTTTTAGTTTATTGTATAAATCCTCTGTTTCTTCTCTCCATCCAGTTTTTTCAATAACAAAAAAATCTGGTTTAACAGTAACCATATTCGCTCTACTTTCTTTAATAATATTTTGAATTTGTCTTTCTTCAAACAAAGATTTAGATTTGACTTTATACAAAGCTGTTTCAAGAAAAATTGTTTCTTCATCTTTGTGGAAAAATACAGCAATGACTTCAATCTGCTTTTCTATTTGCTTAACAAGT
Organism: uncultured Bacteroidota bacterium; assembly: GCA_902522775.1. Lineage (GTDB taxonomy): Bacteria > Bacteroidota > Bacteroidia > Flavobacteriales > Flavobacteriaceae > Eutrophosalina. The sequence continues at coordinate 409,794 of CABYWQ010000001.1, forward strand.
TTAATAATTTGAATTTCGTCCACATTTACAACCAGAATAAATCTAAATACATTATGGATTTCAGATTCTGAAGATGTGACACTTTTTATATTAATATGTCTTTTGAGAAAAATTGCAGAAATTCTATTCAACAATCCTACATTGTTCTCAGTATATATAGAAATTGTATAATTTATTTTTTTCATTATTCAAGTCTTATATCTGCGACGGATGATCCACTTGGAACCATTGGAAATACATTTTCTTCCTTTTCAATCACAACTTCTAAGAGGTATGGGCCATCATGCTTTAGCATTTTTTTTATTCCACTATCTAAATCTTTTCTTTTATCAACTTTACTTGCCTCAATAAAATATCCTTTTGATATTGCTACAAAATCAGGATTAATCATTTCAGTAGAAGCATACCTTTTTTCAAAAAATAGCTGTTGCCATTGTCTAACCATACCTAGAAAATTATTATTAAGAATGATGATTTTTACGGCAGTATTGTTTTGATAAATTGTACCTAATTCTTGAATAGTCATTTGAAATCCACCATCACCTATGACAGCTATAACCTCTCTTTTTTTATCACCGATTTTTGCTCCAAAAGCTGCTGGTAATGCAAACCCCATTGTTCCTAAACCGCCAGATGTTATGTTTGATTTACTTAGGTTAAATTTCGTATACCTACAGGCAACCATCTGATGTTGACCAACATCAGTTACTAATATTGATTCACCGTTTGTATTATTATTTACATATTTAATTACTTCAGCCATTGAAATTCCACCATCATTTTTATTGTATTCTTTATCAATTACTTTTTTAAATTCAATATCATTCAATTTTCTAAATTTATTGACCCAGGAATCATAACTTTTTTTCTTAATCAATGGAAGAACCTTTTTTAATGTCTTCTTTACATTTCCAAGCACTGGTACATCAACTTTAACGTTTTTGTTTATTTCTGCAGGATCTATTTCAAAATGAATGACTTTAGCTTGTTTAGCATAAGTTTTTAAGTCTCCTGTTACTCTATCGTCAAATCTCATTCCTATAGCAATTAACAAATCACATTCATTTGTTAATTTATTGGGCCCATAATTTCCGTGCATGCCTAACATTCCGACATTTAGAGGATGATCTGTAGATATAGCTGATAATCCAAGAATTGTCCATGCGGCTGGTATCCCGGATTTATTTATAAAATTTAAAAATTCATTTTCTGCATTTCCTAAAATTACTCCTTGTCCCCAAACTATAAATGGTTTTTGAGCATTGTTTATGAGATCTGCGGCACTAGTCAAGGATTTTTCATTGATAATAGGAACTGAAACATAACTTCTAATTTGTTTACATTTATTATATTCAAATCTTTCTAATACTTCAAACTGAGCATCTTTTGTTATATCAATTAAAACAGGACCTGGTCTGCCTGTCTTTGCAATGTAAAAAGCTTTAGCAAAAATTTCTGCTATTTCTGATGCTTTAGTTATTTGATAATTCCATTTTGTAACCGGAGTAGAAATCCCAATAATGTCTGTTTCTTGAAAAGCGTCGGAACCAAGAAGATATGATGCAACTTGACCAGTAATACATACCATTGGTGTAGAATCAATTTGAGCATCAGCAATTCCAGTTACTAAATTTGTTGCGCCTGGTCCTGATGTAGCTATTGCAACACCAACTTTTCCTGATGTTCTTGCATAACCTTGTGCAGCATGAGTTGCACCTTGCTCATGTCTTACTAAAATATGATTTATTTTTTCTTCAAATTTATATAATTCATCATATACTGGCATTATAGCTCCTCCTGGATATCCAAAAAGAATATCAACACCCTCATTAATTAAAGACCATATTACAGCCTCTGCTCCAGAAATATTTTTCAATTTTTTAAATAATTAAGTAGTTATACATCCATTTGAAGCATCAGATACTAATTTTGAATATTTTGATAGTACACCATCAGAAATATTTAATTTTTTTACACTCCAATTCTTTTTTCTTTTTTTAAGATTTTCATCACTAACAAGAACATTTATCTCGTTTTTTTCAGCATCAATAATAATAATATCATCATTTTTAATTAATGCAATATTTCCACCAACATAGGCCTCTGGGCTTATGTGGCCTACAACAAAACCATGGGTTCCACCAGAAAATCTTCCGTCAGTTATTAAGGCAACATCTTTTCCTAGACCAGCTCCAACAATTGCAGAAGTGGGTTTTAACATTTCAGGCATTCCTGGTCCACCTTTGGGACCTTCATACCTAATAACAATAACATTTCCTTTTTTAATTTCACCATTGCTTATCGCATTGTTTGCTTCACTTTCTGAATTGTATACCTTAGCTGAACCTTTAAAGTACAAACCTTCTTTTCCAGTAATTTTTGCTACCGCTCCATTATTAGCTAAATTTCCATACAAAATTCTAATATGACCTGTTTCTTTGATTGGATTATTTAGTGGCATTATTATTTTCTGGTTTGATTTAAGATCTTTTACATCTTTTAAGTTTTCAGAAATTGTTTTTCCTGTAACTGTTAAACAATCTCCATCCAACATTTTATTGTCTAGCATAAATTTCATTACAGCAGGAATTCCTCCAATATTGTGTAAGTCTTCCATAAGAAATTTTCCACTTGGTTTTAAATCAGCTAAAAATGGTGTACTTTCAGATATTCTTTGAAAATCATCAATTGAAAAATTAATATTGGCTGTTTTACAAATAGCTAGAATATGTAGAACTGCATTCGTTGAGCCACCTAAAACAGTAATTAATTTTACAGCATTTTCAATAGATTTTTTTGTTAAGATATCTAAAGGTTTAATATCATTTTTAATTATGTTAATAATTGAGCTAGATATTTTTAATCTTTCTTCACTTTTATCTGCACTGATAGCAGGATTAGATGAATTATAAGGTAATGATAATCCCATAGCCTCAATTGCAGACGCCATGGTATTAGCAGTGTACATGCCACCACATGCACCTGGACCTGGACAAGATTTACTTATCACATTTTCATAATCTTTATCAGAAATTTTTCCGGAAACTTTTTGACCCCAAGCTTCAAATGCTGAAACGACATCAAGTTTTTTACCTTTATAACATCCAGGAGCGATTGTCCCTCCATACACTAAAATTGAAGGACGGTTTAATCTAATCATTGCCATCAAAGCACCGGGCATATTTTTATCACATCCAACAACTGAAATCAAAGCATCATAGGACATTCCGTTAACTACTGACTCAATAGAGTCAGCAATTAAATCTCTGGACGGTAATGAATATTTCATTCCTTCTGTTCCCATTGATATACCATCGCTTATTCCAATAGTATTAAAAATTAGAGGAACTGCAAGTTTTGAATTTATAGATTCTTTAATTTTAAGTGATAAATCATTCAAGTGCATATTACAAGGGTTGCCTTCGTAACCAGTACTAGCAATTCCTATAAAAGGCTTTTTAAAATCATCTTTTTTTAATCCAATAGCATGCAACATTGCTTGTGCAGCCGGTTGGGATCCAGGTCTTGTAATTACTTTACTGTACTTATTTAAATCCATTTAAAGTAAAAAAAAACTCCATATACATGGAGTTATTAAGTAAATATAGTATTTATGTTTTTAATTTTCTATTATTAACTAATAATATCTTGTTATATTGAAAATAAATATAATTTTATCATATAAATTGAAAAAATATCAAAAAATATATAAAAACCAAAAGCTATTTTTTAAATCCAAAAAATCATTTTTAATTTCTTACAGAATAAATTCACTTAAAAAATTAAAGAGAAATATAATAAAGTATGAAGATGAAATTTTTAAAGCTTTAAATGATGATTTAGGAAAAAGTCAAGCTGAAACCTATTTTTCAGAGATATCATTACTTTATAATGAAATTAATCTTTCTTTGAAATACATAAAAAAATGGTCATCCAAAAAAAGAGTATCATCCTCTATGATTAATTTTCTTTCATCAGACTATATTTTGCCAGAGCCATATGGTGTTATATTAAATATTTCACCGTGGAACTATCCTTTTCAACTTGCAATATCTCCAATTATTGGTGCAGTTTCTGCTGGAAATACTGTTGTACTCAAACCGTCTGAATATTCAAAAAACACTTCAATACTACTAAAAAAAATTATTAATGAAAGCTTTGATAAAAAACATGTAGATGTAGTGCTCGGTGGACCTGATGTTGGTTCTGATCTTTTGGATTTGAAATGGGATTACATTTTTTTTACTGGAAGCACTCAAATTGGAAAAATTGTTGCTAAAAAAGCTGCAATTAATCTGACACCAACTACTCTTGAACTTGGTGGAAAAAATCCGTGTGTGGTTGATGAGAAAGTTAATTTAAAAGTTGCTGTAAAAAGAATAGTTTGGGGTAAGTTTTTAAATTGTGGTCAAACTTGTATTGCTCCAAACTTTATTTTATGCCACAAAAATAATAAGCATAAATTCATTAATTTGATGATAGATAGGCTTAAAAATATATATAATTCAGACTCTAATAACTCAATAAATTATTCTAGAATTATAAGCTCAAAACATGTTGAAAGATTAAAAGATTTAGTTAAGGGAAGTAAAGTGGTTTATGGTGGTAGGTTTAATATCAAAAATAAATTTTTTGAACCAACAATTGTTGAAATCACAAATCTAAAAAACAAACTTCTCGACGAAGAAATTTTTGGTCCAATACTTCCGATTGTTCAATACAATGATGAAAGTGAATTATATGACATATTAAATAATTATAATAATCCACTAGCTTTCTATGTTTTTACAAATAGAAAGAAATTTGGAGAAAAATTAATGAAAAACTTTTCTTTTGGAGGTGGTGCAATTAATGATACAATTGGACAAATTGTAAATCATAGATTGCCTTTTGGTGGAATTGGAGATTCAGGTTATGGTAAATATCATGGAAAAGAATCTTTTAATACTTTTAGTCATTTTAAGCCATATATTAATAAATCAAAATTCTTTGATATAAATTTGAAATACAAAGTTGATGAAAAATCACTTTCATTTAGAATTATGAAAAAAATTTTTAGATACATAAGAATATGATTAATGATTTTAATGAAGTTATAAAATCTAGAAGATCAGTAAGGGATTTTTTAAATAAAAATATTAATATTTTAACTGTAAAAAAATGTATTAAAAATGCAACTCTAGCGCCCAACAGCAGTAATCTTCAATTGTGGGAATTTTATCATGTTATTAATTCTGAATTAAAAGTAAATATATCTAAGGCTTGTTTTAATCAACCCGCTGCAAAAACAGCTAATCAATTTGTAATAATTGTAACTAGAAAAGATTTATGGAAATCTAGAAGAGATTTTAATTTAAATTTTATTCTAAATAAATTTAAAGATTTGGATGATAAAAAATCAATTAGAAAAAAAAAGAATGCAATTAATTATTACAAATTATTAATTCCTACTTTGTATGGAAACTTTTTGAGAATAACAGGGTTTTTAAAATATATAAATGTATCTATGATAGGCTTTTTTAGGCCAATGTATAGGGAGGTAACTTCTTCAGATTTAAGAGTTGTTGTTCATAAAAGTGCCGCACTAGCTGCGCAAAATTTCATGTTGAGTATGAGTTCATCGGGCTATGATACATGTCCAATGGAGGGCTTTGATTCCGTTAGAGTTAAAAAAATACTCAATCTTCCTAGTTCAGCTGAAATAAATATGATTATTGGTTGTGGAATTCGATCTGAAAAGGGTGTTTATTCAGAGCAGTTTAGAGTTCCTTTCAAGGAAGTTTATTTTGAGAAGTAAAAAAATTTAATCCATCATTCAACCAGTTTTTGTAGGTTTCAGTATCTGTATACTGAATTGGTGAATTTAAAATGTTTAGCTCTGGTGAAATCAATACATAATATGGTTGAGAGTTAATTTTAAAATTTAGAGTTTGAAAAGCTGACCATTTTTCACCTACTTTTTCTAATATTTTTTTATTACCATTTTTATCTCTCAATGTTATTATATCATCCCCTAAGTTAGTTCTGTCATCAACATATAATGATATTAAGATGAATTTATTATTAATTAAATCATAAACTTCAGGATCTGACCAAGTATTCTCCTCAACCCTTCTGCAGTTTGCACAAGCCCATCCAGTAAAATCTAGTAAAATTGGTTTATTAAACTTTTTACTTAATTCTAATCCCTTATCAAAGCTTTTATAACAATCTAAGGACAATGGACAATCATTATCAACTTCATAGATTGAATAAAATTGAGGAGGTAATAAACCACTTAAAAAACTAAGTTTAGTTTCAGAGTTTTCAGTAAGAGATTTAGATATAAAAAGAGCAGATAATATAAAGAGAGCAGCAACAAGAGATTTTAAACTTATAATTAATGAAAAACTTTTTCTAAGATCTTTTAAAAGATAAATTCCGCATGCAAAAAATATTATTGCCCAAATTAAAACAAAAACTTCTCTTTTTAAAATACCCCAACCTTGAACTAAATCAACATTTGATAAAAACTTAAATGCTAGTGCTAATTCAATAAAGCCTAAAACTACTTTTACAGAATTTGTCCATGACCCTGACTTTGGTAATTTGCTTAATACATTTGGAAAAAAAGCTAACATAGTAAATGGTACTGAAAGAGCTAAACCAAAACCTAACATTCCATAAGTAAGATCAATAGAACCTCCATCTCCTGAGATACTTCCAACAAGTAGAGTTCCTAATATTGGTCCTGTGCAAGAAAAGGAAACTAAAACAAGAGTTAGAGACATAAAAAAAGTAGATAGCAATCCCTTTGAAACATTTGATTTAGAATCTGCACTATTAACCCAAGAGTTAGGTAAAGTAATTTCAAATAATCCAAAAAGTGAAAGAGCAAAAACTATAAAAATTATAAAAAACAAAAAATTTAAAACTGGACTTGTAGATATTTGATTGAGAATTTCAGGGTTAATATTTTCTAAAAAATAAAAAGGAATACTTAACGACAAATAAATCAAAATAATAAACAAGCCATATGATATCGAGTAAAATTTTGAATTTTCATTTTTTGAAGAAAAGAAAGAAACAGTTAATGGAATCATAGGAAAAACACATGGTGTTAATAATGCTAAAAAGCCTCCTACAAGACCTAATAAAAGAATATTAAGTCGTCTTGAAAAGCTATTATCACTAACTAAAGAGATGTTATTTACTATTAATTCTTTATTCCCAAAATCTTTTATCAAATCACTACTTACAGAGTTGTAATCGAAAGATTTTAAAGAAATAAATGAATTCGATTTTAAATTAAATTCTAAACTAACATCTCTAAATATGCAAACTCTATCATCACAAACTTGATAAAAAAGTTTCTGATTAATAATATCATTTGAATAATTTTCTTTTAATGTTACATCTTGATAATAGGTTATTTCATCAATAAAATAGGATTGATCCATATTGAATATTGGATCAAACTTGGTTATTGGTATTGGTTCAACAACGTTACCGTAAAAACTGAATAAAGATTTATCAGAAAATATAAACTCAGTAGGAAGAGCTCCTCCGTCTGGAAGACTTTGTGCATATAACCTCCACCCTTTTTTGATTACACCTTTAGTAACAAGTGTATACTCATTATTTCCATTATCGATAACACTTGTTGACCAACTTATTGGATTATTCTGTGAATAATTAAAATTGATTAAAAAAAGTAAAATTAAATAGAGACTTTTAAACATTTACCGTTTTTTACTAAATTTCTTCTATCAGCTCTCAAACCAACAATCCAAAGCACTTCATTTTTTGAATCAGACAGAATCCATTGATTTTGTTTATCGAAAATTGACAATTTTTGATCTTTAAAAAATTTACTTAATTTTTTTTTACCTTTCATTCCTGTTGGATAAAAAAAATCACCCCTAATCCATTTTCTTAACTTGAGAGGTTTTTCAACGTTTTCACTTATACAAATTTCATTCCTTTTTGAATGAGAAGCATTTTTTAAAGAAGTTATTTTAATATTTATTGGCAACTTATTAATACCATTTTCTAAAAAAAATTCCTCTTTATCATTAATTTGATTTCTTTTTATAATAATTTGATCCCTATTGGATAATATGGAATGAGAATTTGATTTAATTAATTTTCCAGTAGATGATTTAAAAATTTTTAAAAGTTCTAATTTATTAAAAAAACCATATTTTTGAAAGTAATCCAACTCAAAGGAATTTATATCAAAAGAAAGCCAAAAACATTTTTTTGTTGAAAGATTTCCAGAATTATCAACATTAAAAAACTTTGAGAGTTCAATATCAAAATAACTATTCATAATAGTATTTTCGAGATTAGATATTTTAAATAGATTTCTAAAATTTTCTCTGTATAGACAATTATTTTTTTTAAATATTGGAATAATTAAATTCCTGATTTTATTTCTACTGTATTTGTTTTCAATATTTGATGAATCAATTCTCCACTTTAAATCATTTTTGATTGCATAATTAATAATTTCTTCTTTTGTTAATTCTAATAGCGGTCTTACGACATAATTATTAAACTCTTTGATTCCTAAAAAAGTATTATTTTTTTTTCCTCTCTGTAAATTCAAAAAAATTGTTTCGATATTATCATCAATATGATGTGCTGTTAGTATGTAATCGTACTTATATTGAGTTTTAATTTTGTTTAAATATTCATATCTTATTTCTCGTGCTATACTCTGTATTGATTTTGTGTAATTAGATAAATCGTATGATTTTGAATAAAAATTTAATTTATTAATCGTAGAATATTTTTTTAGAAATAATTGATCATCATCACTTTCTTTCCCTCTTAACTTATAATTAATATGAACAATTGAATAATTTAAATTAAATTTTAGTAATAGATCACATAAAACCATACTATCAACACCACCACTTACTGATACTAGTAATTTTTTGTTTGAAATTTTATATTTATTTAAAAATTTTGAAAGCATGATTTCAAATATACTATTTCAGAGAATTAATCATTGCTTCTGCTTTAAGTTTACACTCTTCATATTCTTTTTCAGGATCTGAAGCAAAAGTTATTGCACTACCTACATTAATATTAAGACTATTATTATTTGAGTCGTATATGATTGACCTAATAACTACGTTAAAATCAAAGTTTTTTGATGGAGATATGTAACCAATTGAACCACTATAAATTCCCCTTTGTGTTTTTTCAAATTCATCGATGAGTTCCATTGATTTAATTTTTGGAGCTCCTGTCATACTGCCCATTGGGAAGGAGCTTTTTAAAATTTCTGAAAATTTTGTTGACTCTTTGATTTCAGCTTCAACAGATGAGATAAGTTGATGAACGTTTTTAAATGAATATAAACTTGCTAATTCCTTGACTTTAACAGATCCTTTACAGGCAATTTTAGACAAATCATTTCTTACTAAATCTACAATCATGTGATTTTCAGAAAGTTCTTTAGAATTATTTTTTAAATAACTAATGTTTTTTAAATCTTCATGTCTTATTCTATTTTTTCTAATAGTTCCTTTAATTGGCTCAGTTGTAATTTTATTATTATTTCTTTTAATAAATCGTTCAGGTGATGAGGATATTACATACAGAGAATTATATTTAAAGAAAACACTCATAGGTGATTCCGTTAATAAGTTTAGGTTATTATAGGATTGATATGGATCAATATTGATATTTTTAGCATAATAATCAATACAAAAATTAAGTTCATATATATCACCTAATTTTATTCTCTCTTTGATTTTTTTTATTGTATTTATATATTCCTTCTCCTTAAACCTTTGAAAAAGATTTTTATTAATTGTTTCTGTTTTCTGAGTATTCTTATAATTTAATATTTGATTAAATTCAAGGTCAGGGTTAAAACTTGGAATACATAGAACATTTACTACGCCTTTTTTAACCAGTATGACAGTAGCGGGCTGAAAAAAATACAAATTTGGGATAGTATGTGTAACCTGGTTATGACTTTCTAGATTTTCAATTTCATTTTTTAACTCATAGGATAAAAAACCAAAAATCCAATCATTGGTTTTTTCTACAAATTCATCTAATTTTTCTAAAGAATTAAAACTTGAAACAATATGACTTTTTTGTCCATATGCAAAAATAAAATCATATGACTTAGGGTTATTATTTGAATTCAAAAAAATAGAATTATTATTTTCTTGTGAAAAAAGAATAATTTTTTCTTTAAATTTTTTTAGATCTACTCCTGTAAATGACTTTTTTTTTCTTTTCAAGCTTTAAAAATAATTATAATAAATATCATGTTTAAGATTTTTTTTTGATATTTGTGATGTGATTTACTTAAAAACATATAATTTACGTAAGCCCAGTCGTGTACGCTGTTCATAGTGCGTACAATCAGTTCTTATCTCTGTCAGATAATTCTTATTAATTAATCATTTTAAAATTGGAAATAGAAATTGCTTCTTTGAAGCACATAAAATATTGTAAAATTATTTCAGAAACCATCACGGATTCAGCAAAAGTAAGAGGTACAGGGATTGCTTTGAGAACACCTGAATACATTGAAACAAAAATTAGAAATAAAAATGCAATTATTGCTACAGATGGGAGTAAATTTGCCGGTTTTTGTTACATTGAAATTTGGGGTCATGGCAAGTATGTTGCACATTCAGGTCTTATTGTTTATCCTGATTACCGAGGAATAGGGCTTGCAAAAAAAATAAAGAAGAAAACTTTTGAATATTCAAAAGAAAAATATCCTAATACAAAGATTTTTGGCATAACTACAGGTTTAGCTGTAATGAAAATTAATTATGGATTAGGTTATGAACCAGTAACTTTTTCTGAATTAACCGATGATAAGGAGTTTTGGAAAGGGTGTCAAACTTGTAAAAACTATGATATTCTTGAAAGAACTAGAAGAAAAATGTGTTTATGTACTGGAATGTTATATAACCCAAATAAAAATATATGAAAAAAATAGTTTTAGCATACAGTGGAGGTTTAGACACCTCATATTGTTTAAAAAAATTTACCAACGAAGGATTTAAAGTACACGCTGTAAGTGTAAACACCGGAGGTTTTACTAAAAAGGAATTAAATAAAATTAAAGAAAATGCATATAAATTAGGAGCTGTAAATTATGTGTCAATAAATTCAATAAATAATTTTTATGAAAAAATTATAAAATTTATGGTTTTTGGAAATGTTTTAAGAAATAATGTTTATCCTCTTTCAGTAAGTTCAGAAAGAATCATTCAAGCTATTGAAATTGTCAAATATGCAAAAAAAAATAATTGTGATTTTATAGCTCATGGAAGTACTGGCGCTGGAAATGATCAAGTAAGATTTGATATGATTTTTCAAATTTTAGCACCTGAAATTAAAATATTAACACCTATTCGAGATAATAGTATTTCAAGAGAAGATGAACTTAATTATTTAAAAGAAAATAAAATTAATTTAAATTGGAATAAAGCTAAATATTCAATAAATAAGGGTCTGTGGGGAACAAGTATTGGTGGTGATGAAACTTTAACATCAAATAAAAAACTTCCTGAAGAAGCATACCCTACTAAATTAAAAAATAAAAAATCTAAAAAATTAACAATTGAATTTAAAAATGGTGAAATTGAGGGTTTAAATGGAAAAAAAATAGACAAAATAAAAGCAATAGAGAAGATTTCTGAAATATGTGATTCTTATTGTATTGGTAGAGATATTCATGTTGGGGATACTATAATGGGAATTAAAGGAAGAGTTGGTTTTCAGGCAGGTGGCCCACAATTAATAATAAAAGCACATCACCTTCTTGAAAAACATACACTTACAAAATGGCAGTTATTTCAAAAAGATAGAATTTCTGATTTCTATGGAATGCTATTACATGAAGGACAATATTTAGATCCTGTAATGAGAAATATTGAGGCATTTTTATTGTCTAGTCAATCAAAAGTTTCAGGAAGTGTTATTATAACCTTGTTTCCTTACAGGTTTGAGCTTGATGGCATTGTTTCAGAAAATGATTTAATGAATTCAAATTTTGGACTTTATGGTGAAAAAAATAAACTTTGGGATTCAAATGATGCAAAAGGATTTATAAAAATACTTTCAAGTCAAAATAAAATTTATCAAAACGTAAATGAAAAAAATAATAATTAAAGCTGGAATTGTTGGTGCTTCAGGTTATACTGGAGGTGAATTAATAAGACTATTAATTTCTCACCCATTTGTTAATTTAGAGGTTGCTTTAAGCAAGACCCAAAAAAATAAAAAAATTACCGATGTTTTTGTTGATATTACAGGTGAAACTGATCTTTGTTTTACTGATAAAATTGAAAAAAAAATAGATGTTTTGTTCTTGTGTTCAGGACATAGTAAATCAAAATTATTTTTAGAAGAAAACCATATCGATAAAACTACAAGAATTATCGATCTAAGTCAGGATTTTAGAAATGATAATTTCTTTATTAAAACAAAAAGAAAATTTATATATGGCTTACCAGAAATTAATAAATCATTGATTAAAAAAGCTTACAATATTGCAAATCCAGGATGTTTTGCAACTGCTATAATTTTAGGTCTCCTTCCATCTGTTAAAGACAATCTTATTGATGATGAAATCTATTCAAATGCTATTACTGGAAGCACTGGAGCAGGAATTATTCCTTCAGATAGTACGCACTATAGCTGGAGAAACAATAATATCAGTTGGTATAAGCCTTTTGAACATCAACATCTTGAAGAAATCAATAATACGCTTTTTAAACAAAGCAAAAGAAAAAACAACATTAACCTTCTTACTTACAGAGGACCATTTACAAGAGGAATATACTGTAATAGTTATTTTAGATCAAATAAATCAATCAATGAAATAATAGATTTATATAAAACATTCTACAAAAAAACTGCATTTGTAAAAATTTCAAAAAGTGAAATTGATATAAAAAATGTGGTTAATTCAAACAAATGTTTAATCCATGTAAAAAAAATAAATGATAAAATTTTAATCACATCTGTGATTGATAACCTTATAAAAGGAGCATCTGGTCAAGCAATCCAAAATATGAACTTAATGTTCGGTCTAGATGAAAAATCTGGAATCAATTTAAAATCAATAATATATTAATATGAAAATTGCAATAATAGGAGTTGGTAATTTAGGTCTAAGTATAGCAAAAGGTCTACTAATTAGCGATAAAATTACATCTTTATATCTTACTAAAAATAAAATATCAACTATTAAAGAATATAATGAAATCGAAAATGTTTTTGTTACAAATGATAACATTGAGGCAGTTTCAAATTCTGATATAATTATAATTTCAGTTCAACCAAACGACGCTTTATATATACTTGAAAACATAAAAAAACATATTCAAGAAAATCACATTATAATATCAACAATAACAGGGTTAAAAATAAATGAAATTGAAAAAGTTATAGGCGCGGATAAAAAGATTATCAGATCCATGCCAAACACAGCAATTTCTGTTAGAAAATCATTGACATGTATATGCTCTAATGATTCAGGATTACCATTTTTAGATTTATGTATTTCAATTTTTAATAGTGTAGGTAAGGCTATAATTATTGATGAAAGTAAAATGCAATCAGCCACTGTAATGTGCGCTAGTGGTATTGCTTTTTGGATGAGAATTATAAGAGCTATGGCACAAGGTGGAGTTGAACTAGGTTTTGAAGCAAAAGATTCTCTTGAAATCTCATACAGAACAGCACAAGGAGCAATTAGTTTATTAGAAAAAAACAAAACACATCCAGAGGAGGAAATTGATAAAGTCACAACACCAAGCGGATGTACGATAAAGGGTATAATAGAAATGGAAAATAAAGGTCTTAGTTCTGCAATAATTCATGGATTAATTTCATCACACGAAAAAATTAACAACATCTAATGAAAAACTTTATTAACATTAATGATGTCTTTGATTACAATAAGCTTTTGAATGAAGCTTTAGATTTAAAGAAAAATGAAATAGATATTTCCACTGGAAAAAACAAAACCTTAGGTTTGATTTTTTTTAATCCAAGCTTGAGAACCAGACTTAGTTCTATTAAGGCTGCCCACAATCTTGGTATGAATGTGATTGAAATGAACTTTGATAAACAAGGTTGGAAATTGGAATTTAATAACAATGTAATTATGAATTCTAACAAAGCTGAACATATTAAAGAAGCTGCACAAGTAATAAGTCAATATTGTGATATTATTGGTATTAGATCATTTGCATCATTAAAAAACAAAAAGATTGATGAAAAAGAAACAATAATCAAATCATTTAAAAAGTATGGTACAATCCCTGTTATAAATCTTGAAAGTTCTTGTTATCATCCTTTACAAGCTCTTGCCGATGCAATTACAATAAGTGAAATGGTTAAGAAAAAAAATCCAAAAATTATTCTTTCTTGGACTCCGCACGTTAAACCACTTCCACATGCAGTTGCTAATTCATTTGTAAATATGGCAAACAGACTTAATTATGATATTAAAATTTCAAATCCAAAGGGATGTAATCTTAATAAGAATATAACAAAAGGAATTGAAATAATTAATAATCAAGAAGAAGCGTTTAAAGATGCTGATATTATTTATGCAAAAAACTGGTCTAGCTATGATGAATATGGAAAAATTATAAAAACTGAAAAATCATGGACAATTGATAATAATAAAATGAATTTAACAAATAATGCAATATTTATGCATTGCCTTCCAGTTAGACGAAATGTTGTGGTAAAAGATGAAGTTCTAGATAGTAATAGATCAGTTGTTATTGAACAATCAAAAAACAGAATTTACAGTGCTCAAATAATTCTTAAAAAAATTATTAATGAAATCTAAATTAACTATTATAAAAATTGGTGGAAAAATTATTTCAAATAATAATTTATTAGAAAAGTACATAAAAAAAATAACTAATTTTTCAGGAAATATTATTCTTGTACACGGTGGAGGAAATATTGCTAATGAATATTTTAAAGAAAATAACTATTCAATTAAAATGATTGATGGAAGAAGGGTTACGGATAAAAAAACTTTAAAAAAATTAGTCATGTTATATGCTGGTTTAATTAATAAAAATATAATATCAAAACTAAGCTCTTCAGAGAAAAAATATATTGGATTAAGCGGAATTGATTCTAGAGTTATAATTAGTGAAAAAAGAAAAATTAAAAAAATTGATTATGGTTATGTTGGAGATATAAAAAAAATTGATGGAGATTTTATTAATCTTTTAATTAAAAATAAAACATTTCCTGTTTTTTGTCCGATTACAGCTAATAAAAATGGAGAATTATTAAATACAAATGCAGATACTATTGCAACAATGATAGCAATTGAAATGGCAAAATATTTTCAAGTAGATTTGATTTATTTTTTTGATAAACCAGGTGTTTTAATTAATGGTCGTACCATTAAAAAAATAAACAATATAAAATTTTTAAATTATGTAAAAAATAATGAAATCAAAGATGGAATGATTCCAAAAATTCAGAACTCATTAGAAGCAATAAGATGTGGAGTTAAAAAAGTTTTGATTGGAGATATTAATATATTTGAAAACCCTAATAATTGTACAGAAGTATGTTTAAATTAGATACATTGCAAGAAGAATCAATTAGCTTATTAAAAGAATTGATTACTATTAAATCTTTCTCTTTTGAAGAAGATAAAACTGCGAGTAAAATTGAAAGTTGGTTGCAAAAAAAAGATATTGAAACTAAAAGAATTAAAAATAATATAATATCGTACAACAAATATTATGATTCTAATAAGCCAAATATTCTTCTTAATTCCCATCACGATACAGTTGAGCCAAATTCAGCATATACATTCAATCCATACGAACCTAAAGTAATTGACAAAAAGCTTTATGGACTTGGTAGCAATGACGCAGGTGGAGCTTTGGTTAGCTTGATTTCAACTTTTGTTTATTTTTATAATAGAAAAGACTTAAAACATAATATTATTTTACTTGCATCTGCTGAAGAAGAAAGATCAGGTCCAAATGGAATAAGTAGTATTATGCCTAAATTACCTAAAATTGACTTAGCAATTATTGGAGAACCAACATTAATGGATATTGCTATTGCAGAAAAAGGATTAATTGTTTTTGATTTAATAGTTAAAGGTACGTCAAGTCATGCTGCTCATAACAATAATGATAATTCAATTTATAAAGCAATCAAAATTATCGATGATATCTCAAAAATAAAATTCTCAAAAAAGTCTGACTTGTTAGGTGAAGTAAAACTAACAGTTACTCAAATAAATGCTGGTGTGCAACACAATGTTGTTCCTGCCGATGTTAAAATTGTTTTAGATGCAAGAATAAATGACAAATACAGTAATCTTGAAATTTATGAAATATTAAAAAATGAATTAGATTGTGAAATTAATGCAAGAAATTTAGAACTAAACTCTTCATCAATTTCAAAAAGTCATAAAATTGTAAAGGCTGGTAATTCCTTGGGATTTAAAATATACGGATCTCCTACCCTTTCTGATCAAGCAAAAATAAATTGTAATTCAATAAAATTAGGACCAGGAAATTCATTAAGATCGCATACAGCAAATGAGTTTATTTATATTGAAGAAATAACTAATGGTGTAAAAAAATATATAGAATTAATTGAAAAATATACGTTATTATGAAGCTTTGGACCAGAACAGACAATTTAAATAAAATGATTGAAAACTTTACAGTGGGTAGTGATAGACAATATGACATGTATTTGGCTAAGTATGATGTATTAGCAAGTAAGGTACACGTTAAAATGCTTAATAAAATTAGAATATTAAATGATCTTGAAGAAAAATCATTAATTAGAGAGCTTAATAACATTCAAAAATTAATTAGTAACCAAAATTTTAAAATTGAAGATAAATTTGAAGACATACATTCAAAAATTGAATTCTATTTAACCGATAAATTAGGAGATCTAGGAAAAAAAATTCATACTGGAAGATCAAGAAACGACCAAGTTCTTGTTGCATTGCAGCTGTTTTTAAAAGATGAAATTTCAAATATTAAAAATCATATTAGAGATTTATTTGATTCATTGATAGTGTTATCTAAAAAACATTCAAAAGATTTACTTCCGGGCTACACTCATTTACAATCAGCAATGCCATCATCATTTGGCTTATGGTTGTCTTCTTATGCTGAATCAATGATTGATGATATTTTATTTTTCAATACAGCATATGAAATAAATAACCAAAATCCATTAGGGAGTGCAGCAGGATATGGAAGTTCTTTTAAAATAGATAGGGAATTCACAACTAAAGAATTAGGGTTTGATCAGTTAAAATATAATGTTGTTGCTTCTCAAATGAACAGAGGAAAAATAGAGAAAAGCGTTTCAATTGCGATTAGCTCAATAGCCACCACTCTATCAACATTTTGTACTGATATATGTTTATATATGTCTCAAGAATTCAATTTTATTTCATTTCCTAATGAATTAACAACAGGTTCAAGTATAATGCCTCATAAAAAAAATCCAGATGTATTTGAATTGATAAGATCTAAATGTAATTCCCTTAAATCTCTTCCAAATGAATTTAGTTTAATGTCAAATAATTTAACAAGTGGATATCATAGAGATTTACAATTGTTCAAGGGAAAGATCATAGAAGCATTAAAAGACATATTAGACTGTCTGAAAATTTTCAATTATTCTATTAAAAAAATAAATATTAAAAAAAATATTCTTGATGATAAGAAATATGAATATATATTTTCAGTGGAGAATTTAAATAAATTGGTTCAAAAAGGATATACTTTTAGAGATGCTTATAATGAAATTTCTAATCAAATAAAGAGCAAATCATATGTGCCTGACAAAATAATAAATCATGAGTTAATTGGGGGAATTGACAATTTATGTTTAGATGAAATAAAATTAAAAATGAAAAAATTTTTTTAAATATATTTAATGAGATTTTATTTAATTATAGTTAGTTTACTTATGTTTTTCTCTTGTAAGAAAAATTTGGATAATCCTAATATAATTATATTTATTGCTGATGATGTTAGCTGGGATGATTTAGGGTGTTATGGAAATTTAGATGTAAAAACACCTAATATTGATGAATTAGCTAAAAAAGGTATAGTCTTTAAAAATACATTTTTAACAACAAGTTCATGTAGTCCTAGCAGAAACTCAATATTGACAGGAAGATATCCGCATAATACAGGTGCGGCAGAACTTCATACTGAACCACCAATTGAAATGATATCACTTCCTGAAATTTTAAAAAATAATGGATATTATACAATACAAGCAGGGAAATTTCATCTAGGTGAATATGCAAAAAGAGGTTTTAATAAAATTTATGAGGATAGAAAAAAAAATGGTTTGGGTGGTGAGGATCTTTGGGTTAATGTTATTGAAAATAGACCTAAAAATATTCCATTTTTCATGTGGTTTGCATCTTATGATGCTCACAGAGGATGGGGTAAAAATGATTTTTCAGGAACACACAACCCTGAAACCATAAAGGTTCCAAAATATTTGGTTGATAGTAAATTAACCAGAGAAGATTTGTCTAATTATTATGATGAAATTACTCGCTTTGATCATTATATAGGAGAAGTTGTTAAAAAATTGAAAATTCAAAACATATTTGATGATACAATGATAATTATCATGGCTGACAATGGAAGACCATTTCCTCACAGTAAGACTAGACTAAATGATCAAGGTGTAAAAACACCGTTTATTATACATTACCCACGAATGAAGTCTAAATTGAATTATAGTGAAAGTTTAATTAGTTCAATAGATATTGCTCCAACAATTATCGATATAGTTAAAATTGATAAAGTAGTGTCTTTTCAAGGCAAAAGTTTTATAGATGTTATTAAAAATCCTAAAAAAAAATTTAGGAATTATGTATTTGCTGAACACAACTGGCATGACTATGAATCACATCAAAGAATGGTTAGAAATAAGGATTTTTTATATATCCGAAACTCAAGAAGTCAGTTCATGCAAGAAGGTCCTCTAGATGCATTAAACAGCCCATCATATATTGACTTAAAGAATGGTCAAAAAGATAAAACGTTAACTAATTCTCAATCTGAAATATTTACTAATCCTAGACCAAAAGAAGAATTATATGATCTGGCTGTTGATCCTTATCAATTCAATAATCTATTAAATAATGGTAATAATGGTAACATTCCTGATATTTATTTAAAATTATTTAATATACTAGATAGATGGATTATTGATACTGGAGATAATATACCCTTAAATATTACTAGGGACTGGTATTTTAGAGATCAAGATAAACTTAATGAATCTTCTTCTCCCAAAACAAGTTATCATGGTATAAGAGGAGAAATGCCTGGAAAGTCACTGAATGCAGTAAAAAATAATAATAAAGGACCTTTTTAATTTAAATGTGCAGTGGCCTATTCTCCAAGGCTGAAAGAGCAGCTTCTTTCATAGCTTCAGAATAAGTTGGATGAGGATGACTCATCATGGAAATATCTTCACAAGAGGCTTTAAATTCCATTGCTGTGACACCTTCAATAATCAAATCAGCAGCACGAGCTCCTATAATATGAACACCAAGAATTTCATCAGACTTTTTATCAGCAATTATCTTTACAAAACCATCTAAATCATTACTAGCTCTTGATCTTCCCAAAGCTCTCATTGGAAATTTTCCAACTTTTATATCATAATTTTCTTTAATCAATTGGTCTTCGGTTTTACCTACTGATGCGACTTCTGGCCAGGTATAAATCACATTTGGAATTAAATTATAATTAATATGTGGTTTTTGATTTTTCATTATTTCTGCAACTGCTATACCCTCCTCTTCAGCTTTGTGAGCTAACATTGGGCCACTGATAACGTCACCTATAGCATAGATATTTTCAGTACTTGTTTCAAATTTATTATTTACCATGATCTTTCCATTGCTATCACATGAAACATCAATATTAGAAAGATTTAATCCATCAGTGTATGCTTTTCTTCCAACAGATACTAAACAATAATCCGAATTAAATTCAACTATTTTATCATCAATATCTTTAGCTTTAACTAAAACTGACTGTCCTTTATTTTGTACTTCAAAAACCTTGTGAGATAAATAAAAATTGATTTTTTCTTTTTTAAAAATCTTTAAAAGTTCTTTAGATATATCTTTATCCATGAATGGTGTTATTTTATTTGAATATTCAATGACAGTTACATCTGATCCAAGCCTTTTGTAAACTTGACCTAGCTCAAGGCCAATGACACCACCTCCTACAATAACAAGGTGTTTTGGTATTTCTTTTAATGATAAAGCTTCAGTAGACGTCAGAACTCTCTTCTTATCTAAATTAATAAAAGGAAGAGATGCAGGTTTAGATCCTGTTGCAATAACACATTTATCGAAGCTTATTTTTTCACCCGTTTCTTTAATTAAAATCGATGATGAATCAATAAAAGATCCAAATCCGTTGAAAACTGTTATTTTATTTTTATCCATTAAAAAATTTATTCCTTTTACAGTCTGATCAACAACTTTGTTTTTTCTATCTATCATCTTTTGAAAATCGAGTTTAACTTCACCATCTATTTCTATGCCATGGGAATTAGCATTTTTCATTATATCGTGGTAGTGATGTGATGAATCTAATAATGTTTTTGAGGGAATACAGCCTACATTAAGACATGTTCCCCCCAAGGAATTATATTTTTCAATAATAGCGGTTTTAAAACCAAGTTGTGCAAGCCTAATTGCACAAACATAGCCTCCTGGACCTGAACCTATAACTACAACCTCAAATTTATTTAAAGACATGAATACAAAAATACAAATACTCAATAATTAAAAATGATTTTAATAAGTTATTTTAAGATCTATAAACATGATTTTTGAATATATTAGCAAGTAACTAATTATAAAGAAAATGAGTATTGAAAATAATAAGGAAATTTCACTTTTTGACTCACTTGCTCCAATTTTTATTCTTATTATTCTTCTTTATATAAATGTTAGCATTTATGGTGATTCATCAATAGATGGTTCAAGTCAGTTTATTTTAATACTAGGAGCTTCTATTGCATTTATCTTTGGAATCAAAAACAAAATAAAATCTAAAGACATATTCTTAACAATTTCAGAAAATCTAAAGTCAATTAGTACTCCAATAATAATTCTACTGTTAGTTGGAGCTCTCTCTGGAACATGGCTAGTTAGTGGTATAATACCTTCAATGATTTATTATGGATTGAAATTAGTTAATGTATCATTTTTTTTACCATCTTGTGTTGTTATTAGTAGTATCGTTGCTCTTGCTACTGGAAGTAGTTGGTCAACATCTGCAACAGTAGGAATTGGACTTATTGGTATTGGTAAGGCATTAGGTTTTGATTTAGGTATAGTAGCTGGTGCAATAATTTCAGGTGCATATTTTGGAGATAAAATGTCTCCATTAAGTGATACCACCAATTTAGCTGCTGCTGTTTCAGGATCAAATCTTTTCGAACATATAAAGTACATGACAATCACTACTGTGCCTACTATTATTATTACACTTGTCTTTTTTACAGTATATAATTTATTATATGAACCTAATCAAATCGCTGAAAATATGGGTTATGTAGAATCCATGAAAGAATATTTTTTTATTTCACCAATTCTTTTCTTAGTGCCTTTAATTGTTATTTTATTTATAATTAAAAAAATTAATCCTATCATATCTCTTTTTGTTGGTGTAATAGCTGCTTCATTATTTTTTTTGATATTTCAAAATGAATTAATTATCAAATTAATCAATGATTTAGGAATAAATAGATATCAAATAATCATGAATTCAATTGTTTCTGAAACAAATATTCAAACTGATATTATTTTTTTGTCCGAATTATTTAATTCAGATGGAATGAAAGGAATGTTAAACACTATTTGGCTCGTAATTTCTGCAATGATTTTTGGCGGTGTAATGGAAGCTATAGGAGCTTTAAAAAAAATCTCAATCTATTTATTAAGTTTAGCAAAATCCACTACAGGCTTATTTTCAAGTACTATTTTGAGTTGTTTTACTGTTAATGTTTCTGCCTCTGATCAATATTTAGCTATAGTAATTCCAGGAAAAATGTTTTCCTCTGCGTATAAAGACAGGAAGCTCTCAAGTGTGAATCTTAGTAGGACTATTGAAGATTCCGGAACAGTTACGTCTGTATTGATACCCTGGAATACATGTGGAGCTTACCAATCAAGTGTTTTAAATGTCAACGTTATTGATTATTTTATATATGCTATATTTAATTGGTTAAGTCCAATAACAACAATAGTTGTTGTTTCACTTGGATATAAAATTAAAAGAATAAATGAAAAATAATTTTAAAATAATTTTTGGAACTTTTTTAGTTGTTTTGTCAATACTAATTACTGTTTCAATTTTCTCATTTATGTATAACTGGCAGGAAGATCAATCTTTAATTAATGGACTATTTAGTTCTGATGATAAAATAAATAATATTGGAAAAAAAATAGGTTTTTATTTGTCTTATTATTTAGTGTACAAAAGTTTTGGAATTGGATCATTGTTGATATGTTTGAACATCCTTATTGTTGGCTTGTCTTTATCATTTAACAAAGGAGTTAATAATATTTTAAACAGATCTTTCATTCTTTTATTTTCTTGTATATGGGTATCAATTTTTTGCGGCTACTTCATTTCAAATAAAATTTATGCAGGTATATTTGGTTTTGAAGTTAAAAATTTAATAATAAATTTTTCTGGTGAAATTGGATTAATTCTTCTTCTTCTATTTGGTTTTATAGTTTTTATGATTACGGTTTTAAATCTAACTCCCATAAAACTATTTAATTTTTTAGGATCAATTATAAAGATTTTCAAAGAAAAAATTAAACTTAATAATTCAATAGGAATTGAAACTATTGACGATAATAAAAAAACTATAAATAAAGAAAATAGTTTTGTTTTTAAAAATGATGTTGATAAAGATGAAATAAAACCTACAATAGAAAATTTTTCAAAGTTTGATTTAGAAAAAAATAAAGAAGATATAATAAATTCAGATGATAAGATTGAAATGAAAATAGAAACAATTAGTGATGAAGAAAGAATAAATTCAGAATCTGAAAATATTTTAAAAAAATATGGAGAGTTTGATCCAACTTTAGAACTTAAGGGCTATAAGCTACCGCAGATTAAGCTTCTTTCTGAACACAATAATGACGGAGTTATAACAATAAATCAAGAGGAACTTGAAGAAAATAAAGAAAAAATTATTGATACTCTAAAAAACTATAAAATTGGAATTGATAAAATTAAAGCAACTATTGGTCCAACTGTTACCTTATATGAGATCATTCCTGAAGCTGGAGTAAGAATATCTAAAATTAAAAATCTAGAAGATGACATAGCATTATCTCTCTCTGCTCTAGGAATAAGGATAATAGCACCTATTCCAGGAAAAGGAACTATTGGAATTGAAGTGCCAAATAAAATCAGAAAGATTGTCTCGATGAAATCTTTAATTTCATCAAAAAAATTTCAAGAGGCGGAAATGGAGTTACCCTTAGCCTTAGGTAAAACAATTAGTAATGAAACTTTTGTGGTAGATTTTTCAAGAATGCCCCATTTACTTATGGCAGGAGCTACAGGCCAAGGTAAGTCAGTAGGAATAAACGCTATCATTACATCTTTGTTGTACAAAAAACATCCATCAGAGATAAAATTTATATTGGTTGATCCAAAAAAAGTTGAATTAACACTTTTTAATAAAATTGAAAGACATTACCTCGCAAAACTACCTGGCTCAGAAGAACCTATAATTACTGACAATAAAGTTGTAATTAAAACTTTAAACTCACTTTGTATTGAAATGGAACAACGCTATGAACTATTGAAAAATGGTCTTTGCAGAAATATAAAAGAATATAACATAAAGTTTAAAAAAAGGAAATTAAACCCAAACGACGGTCATAAATTTCTTCCTTATCTAGTTTTAGTTATTGACGAATTTGCTGACTTAATTATGACAACTGGAAAAGAAGTTGAGACACCAATTGCGAGATTGGCACAATTAGCAAGAGCAGTCGGAATTCATTTATTAATTGCAACTCAAAGACCTTCGGTTAATGTTATTACAGGGTTGATTAAAGCAAATTTTCCAGCAAGAATTGCATTTAGAGTTACATCCAAAGTTGACTCAAGAACTATATTAGATTCAGGAGGTGCAGATCAATTAATAGGAAGAGGTGATATGTTATATACTCAAGGAAATGATCTGACAAGATTACAATGTGGTTTTATTGATACTGATGAAATAGAAAAAATAACTGAATTAATTGGTGCACAAAAGGGTTATTCTGATTCATATATTTTACCAGAATATATTGAAGAGGACAATAACCAAAATAACACCATAAATATTGAGGAAAGGGATTCGCTATTTAAAGACGCAGCTGAGGTAATCGTAACAGCTCAACAAGGTTCTGCATCATTAATTCAAAGAAAATTAAAGCTTGGATATAATAGAGCTGGAAGAATTATTGATCAACTAGAATCTGCTGGAATTGTGGGGAGATTTGAAGGAAGTAAAGCTAGGTCTGTGTTAGTTAAAAATTTAGTTGAACTTGAACAATTACTAAAAAATGAATAACAATGAAAAAAAAGATTGTTCTAATACTATCAATATTTCATTTACTCTTCCAAGAGAATACAATTATAAAATCTTTTTTTGACAATTATCTTAATTTAAAATCAGCAAAGTTTACATTTAGGATTTTAACAACACAGAATAATGAAGTAAAATTCGAAAACAATGGAGAATTTTTAATTAAAAATGATAAATATAAAATTTTAACTGATGATGTTATATATTATTATAATAACAACTTGTTGTATAGTATTGTTACAGATGATAAAGAAATATATATTTATGATATATCTAAAGAAGAAATGAGCAATGATAACATATTATTTAAAAGTATTAACCCAAAAGAACTTATAGTTTTTTTGAAAAAAAACTACTCTTATGAGTTAATTCTAAATCAAAAAAATAAATCTTACACTTTGTTTTTTACCAACGATTCTAAACCTGACTACGAAGTTATATTTAATTCTAAATTTGAAATTAAAAGTATTAAAATCATAAACAAAAACTCAACATTCAGTAATGTCTTATTTTTTGAAAATATAAAAACTGATATTGAAATTGATGAGGATAAACTTGAAATTAACTTTGAGAGTTATAAAGATTTTTTTATAAATCAATTATGAAAATTTTAGATAAATACATACTAAAGTCATATATGAAAAAGTTTTTTAGCTTTTTTGTTCTGATAATGTTTGTATTTATTTTTCAAACAATTTGGATGTTTATTGATGATTTAGCTGGAAAAGAAGTAGATTATGAAATAATATTTAAATTTCTTTTATACTATACTCCTAAATTAATTCCATTAATTCTCCCCTTAACTGTTCTGTTAGCATCAATTATGACTTTCGGTGACTTAGCAGAAAATTATGAGTTTGCTGCTATTAAGTCCTCTGGTATTTCATTGATTAGATCAATGAGAGGTTTAATTGCTTTCAATTTAATATTATGTATTTCTGTTTTTTTTATTTCAAATAATCTTATTCCTTATGCTGAATTTAAGTCATATAACCTAAGAAAAAACATCGCAAAAGTAAAACCAGCTTTAGCAATTACTGAGGGGGTTTTTAATAATGTTGGTATTATGAATATTAAAGTAGATGACAAATATGGACTTGACAATTCAAACCTAAAAGGAATAATAATTCATAAAACTAATATAAATAACGACAACAACATCGTTATAAAAGCTTCATCTGGAAAATTAGTTAGTAATGAATATTCCGATGTTTTAAAAATTGAATTAAATGATGGGTACAGATATGAAGAAATCTACACTAAAAACTCAAATACTGATGAATATAAACCGCAAACAAAAATATATTTTGAAAAGCATGAAATATATATTGACCTCAAGGAACTTAATAATGTAGATTTTTCAGACGAAAAATATAGCAACACATTCAGAATGCAAAATATAAATGATTTAAAAATCAGTATTGATTCTTTAGAAAACAAACTAATAGATCAATATCAAGATTTTTCAAATAATTTTTATAAGAGAACAGGTATTTATAATTTTCAAACTAATTATATTAATAATTCAGATATTCCAAATATAAATTCTTATAATACAATATTAAAAAACTTTGACAAAGTATCTAAAATCCAAATAATTGCTTCAATGCAAAATAATATTGAAAATCAAATTAATAATTTAAAAACTCAGAGAACAAATTTTTTTATTAGAGAAAAATTAATTAATCTTCATAAATCTAATTTACATGGAAAATTTGCTATTTCATTTGCTGCAATAATACTTTTTTTTGTTGGTGCTCCGCTAGGTGCAATAATAAGAAAAGGAGGTTTTGGTTATCCTGTTGTAATTGCATTGTTGTTCTTTTTAACTTATCATTTTGTTGGTACATTTGCAAGGAACGCTGCTGAGGACGGCTCAATCAATCCATTTATTGGTAGTTGGGTATCAAATTTGATTATGATCCCAATAGGCATTTATTTATTAATTAGGGCATCGTCTGACAAAACAATTTTAAATATTGATAACGTTTATATTGAATTTTTACAATTATTAAATAAAATAAAATTTTTTAAATGATTTTAGATAAAATAGAAGATGCAATTAATGACTTAAAAAATGGTAAAATTATCATAGTTGTTGATGATGAAAATAGAGAAAATGAAGGTGATTTTGTCTTTCCAGCTGAAAATATTAGTCCAGATATCGTAAACTTTATGGCAACCGAAGGAAGAGGACTAATATGTGTACCTCTAACTGAAAAAAGATGTGAAAAATTAAACCTTAAACCCATGGTTATAAACAACACTGAGCTAATGGAAACAGCATTTACAGTTTCAGTTGATTTAAAGGGTAATGGAGTTACATCTGGAATTTCTGCAAGTGACAGAGCAAAAACAATTAAATCTCTTGTTGATGAAAATACAAAACCCAGAGATTTAGCAAAACCTGGTCATATTTTTCCACTTGTTGGTAAAACTGGAGGTGTTTTGAGAAGAACTGGACATACTGAAGCAGCAATAGATTTAGCAAGACTTGCTGGATTTAAACCTGCAGGAGTTGTATGTGAAATCATGAATAAAGATGGATCAATGGCTAGACTACCGGAGCTTATTAAATTATCAAAAAAACTGAAATTAAAAATTATATCAATTGAAGACTTGGTTTCATACAGAATGAAAAATGATAGCTTAATTGAATTAGTTGATAAGTTTAATTTTAAATCTATATATGGAGATTTTAATATAAATATTTTTAACCAAACAAATAATAATCAAATTCATTTAGCTTTTACTAAAGGAAAGTGGAAAAATAATGAACCAATATTAACAAGAATAAGTTCACTTGGTAGTATAAACAGCACCTTAGATAACTTATTAGAGGAAAATAAAGATGATTTACAGAAAATTTTTAAAAAAATTAATAGTAATAATTTTGGTATTGTTGTTTTTATTAATCATGAACAAGAAACAAATTCACTTTTATCTAGATTTAAAAAAATAAAATCTACAATTTTAAAAGGAAAATCCCCTACTACATATAAAAAAATGGACACTAAAGACTTTGGAATTGGAGCACAAATTTTACATAAACTGGGAGCTCATAAATTAAATCTAATGACAAATAGTAAAAATCTTAAAAGGGTTGGCTTAACTGGGTATGGAATTGAAATAGTAAAAACCACAAAATATTAGAAAAACCATAGTTTAAATGAAATAATAATAACAGAAATAACTAAAAACAATTTTATTATTTTTTCACCTTTTTTTACAGAATATCTACTAGCATTCCATCCTCCAATAAAAGTACCTATAGCTAAACATATTCCATATGGGTAATTAACCAGGTCATTAAAAACAAAAGTTAAAAATGCTCCTAGGGTATAGACTAGAACAATTACAACTTTTGTAGCATTTACCCTTATTAGATTCATTCTGTTGTAAAAATGTAGAAAAAGCATAATAATAAATCCAATTCCAGCATTAATAAATCCGCCGTAAACACCAATAAAAAAGAAAACAATACAAGACAGTCTTAAATGTTTTCCGGTTAATCTCACAGAGAGTTTATCTGAGATAATTTTGGGTTTAAAAACTATTATTAAAATAACAAGAATCATGATTATAGAAAGTGTTTTTTTGAAAGTTTCATCATTTAAATCAATAGCGATATGAGCTCCAATAACTGATCCTATTAGGGCACATGATCCAGTATAAGCACTAAATGGAAACGTAGAAATACCTTTACTTTTAAATCCCATATTAGCTGAAAACGCCGTCATCATTATTGCAATTCTATTTGTACCATTTGCAACCGCAGAGGGTAAGCCTAAAAAAATTAAAATAGGGAGAGTTAGTAAAGAACCTCCACCTGCCATAGTATTAACAAATCCAACTACTAATCCGACAATGATTAGTAAAGGATATTCCCATGGAATTTGAGAGAGAAGATCTAACACAAAACTAATTTAAATATAATCTGTAGTTTATCGATTATGATATCGAAAAATACTTTTTATATTTGCACGTCTGGAGAAATGGCAGAGTGGTCGAATGCGGCGGTCTTGAAAACCGTTGAGGGTCACACCTCCGGGGGTTCGAATCCCTCTTTCTCCGCAAAAACCCTTGTAAGTCATTGATTTACAGGGGTTTTTAATTTTGGTTGCCTGAATCGTTGCCTTTACTGCTTTTAACTATTACTAAGTTAAAACAAAAAGTCAAAAAATCTCAATAGTGATTTTTAGTTAGTCCTGTCCTACTCAAATAATATCGGTTTTCTTTTGATGGGAGATGTTTATTTAATGATATATAATACTAAGGTTCTAAGTTGCTGAATTAAAAGAAGAAGATATGCCTATGGTTTAGTTATTCCACATAGCAAGGAGTTTTTTCATATTTAACTTATCCAGTAAGTTTTAATGTATTCACTCATTTCACTTGGACGTAGAGCTGAGTTGAATTTCCAATTACTTTAAAATATTTAATTATTTAATAATATTATTTTCAAGAAGTATAGATCTGATAAAATTTTGTTTAACTGTAAGAGGATCTCCAAAACCACTGGTTTTTCCAAGATCAAGATTTATTGATGAACTAATTTCCTTAACA
>CABYWQ010000002.1:0-186495 GCA_902522775.1 uncultured Bacteroidota bacterium
GATTAGATATTGGAACTACAAAAATAGTTGCTATGATAGGAGTTGTAAATGAATATGAAAAATTAAAAATTGTAGGTATAGGTAAATCAAAAAGTTTAGGTGTTCACAGAGGAGTAGTTAATAATATAACTCAAACAATTCAATCAATTCAAGCTGCAGTTGAAGAAGCTGAGCTAAATTCAAATAATAAAATTGATAAGGTTGTTGTGGGTATTGCTGGCCAACATATTAGGAGTCTTCAACATAGTGATTATGTTACTAGAGAAAATTCAGATCAAGTTATTTGTGAAGAGGATATTGATAAGTTAATAAATCAGGTTTATAAGTTAGTTATGTTGCCTGGTGAAGAAATTATTCATGTTTTACCTCAAGATTATAAAGTTGATGGTCAAGGTGAAATAAAGGAACCAATTGGTATGTTTGGGTCAAGAGTAGAGGCAAACTTTCATGTAGTTGTTGGACAAGTAAGTTCAATAAAAAACATAGCAAGATGTGTAAAAAGCTCAGGAATTAATTTTGAAGGTATTACACTGGAACCTTTAGCATCTGCTGATGCAGTTCTAAGTTTTGAGGAAAAAGAAGCTGGGGTTGCATTGATTGATATAGGTGGAGGAACTACAGATTTAGCAATATTTAAGGATGGTATAATTCGCCATACAGCTGTAATACCCTTTGGAGGTAATATTATAACTGAAGATATTAAAGAAGGGTGTTCTATAATTGAGAAACAAGCCGAACTTTTAAAGATAAAGTTTGGTTCTGCTTGGCCTGGTGAAAATAAAGAAAATGAAATTGTATCAATACCAGGGTTGAGAGGACGAGAACCAAAAGAAATAACTCTCAAAAACTTATCAAAAATTATAAATGCTAGAATAATTGAGATAATAGAACAAGTATTTATTGAAATAAAAAATTACGGACATGATGAACAAAAGAAAAAATTAATTGCAGGAATTGTTTTAACAGGGGGAGGAAGTCAGCTTAAACATTTAAAACAATGCGTTGAATTAGTTACAGGAATGGATACAAGATTAGGTCAGCCAAATGAGCATTTAGCTGGTAATAATTCCGTTGAAATTTCAAATCCAACTTTTGCAACTGCTGTAGGTTTGGTCATGAATTCATTAAATAGAAAAAATAATAATAAAAAAATTAAACAGGAAGAATTTATTGAAAATAAAGTTAATGATTCAAATCAAGATAATATAAATAAAGATTTTTCAAAAACAGTTTTTGAAAAATTTACTGATAAAATAAAAAATTTTTTAGAAAACGCAGAATAAAATAACAGCTATGAATATAAATCAAGATTTTAATAATTTGACATTTGATTTACCAAAGAATCAAAGTAACGTAATAAAAGTAATTGGAATTGGTGGTGGCGGAAGCAATGCAATAAATCATATGTTTTCAAAGGGTATCAAAGGCGTAGATTATGTTGTATGTAATACCGATGCTCAAGCTTTAGAAAATAGTTTAGTCCCTAATAAAGTTCAGTTAGGAGTAAACTTAACAGAGGGAATGGGGGCAGGTGCTGACCCTAATGTTGGAGAAAAAGCAGCAATAGAAAATCTTACTGAATTAAGAAAAATGCTTGAAAAAAATACAAAAATGGTATTTATTACTGCAGGAATGGGAGGTGGAACTGGAACTGGTGCCGCCCCAATTATCTCAAAATTAGCTATGGAAATGGATATTTTAACAGTTGGAATTGTAACGATGCCATTTATTTTCGAAGGAAAAGTTAGACAAAATCAAGCAAATAAAGGTTTAGAAAAACTGAAAAAAAATTGCGATTCATTGATAGTTGTAAATAATAATAAATTGAGAGATATATATGGAAACCTTGGAGTTAAGGAAGGTTTTTCTAAGGCTGATGAAGTTCTTGCAACAGCTGCAAAAGGGATTGCGGAAGTGATAACCCATCATTATACTCAAAATATTGATTTAAAAGATGCAAAAACAGTACTATCAAAAAGTGGTAGTGCAATAATGGGTTCAGCTGGATCATCTGGCGATAAGAGAGCTATAAAAGCTGTTTCTAACGCTCTTGATTCTCCATTACTAAATGATAACAGGATTAAAGGTGCACAAAATGTATTGCTACTAATTCTTTCAGGATCTAGTGAAGTTACAATTGATGAAATAGGTGTAATTAATGATTATATACAAGAAAAAGCTGGGAATAATGTTAATATTATTATGGGTATAGGTGAAGACCCTGAAACCATTGAAGAAATTTCAGTTACAGTTATAGCAACAGGTTTTGATATTAAATTACAAGATGAAATTATTCATATTGATCCCAAGAAAAAAATTCATTACTTAGAAAATGAGGGTGAAGTAATAGAAAAATTTGATAAGAACAAAAGTAAAACGACTTTACAATTTGAAAATGCATCAGATTCTATTGATTTTAAAAATATAAATTTTAATTCTGAAAATATTAGTTATTTAGATACTAAAACTGAAATATTTGAACTTGACGACATAAAAGATTTAGACGTTGAATTTGAGTCTGTTTCATTTGATAGTTCAAATGTTGTTGATGAAAAAATTGAAGTTGACGTTAAATCTATTGTTGTTAACGAACCTGAATTAATTAAATCTGAAATAAATGAATTAAATTTTTATAATACAGTTAACTCCAATGATGACATAGTAGTTCATACTCTTGAAGATGACATTAATGATATCGTAGTTATTGATCCAGTACAAATTATACCATACACTATGGTTGCAGATTCAAAGTCTATTAAAGTTGCAGACGAGGTGAATTCAAATTTAGAAAAAGATAAATCTAATGATGATTTAAATCCGTTTAACAATCCAATTGCTAAGGCTTTAGCTAAGAGAACTGAGGAAAGAAAAATTAAATTAAAAGAATTTAATTATAAATTTGCAAAGGCAAGGAGGGTTTTGGATATGGAGAAAGAACCAGCTTATAAAAGAGCTGGAATTGAATTAGAAAGTGATATTATTAGTAATGATATATCAGCTACAAAAATTGAAGAAGATAATGACGGAAATATAGAGTTAAAATCAAATAACTCTTTCTTGCACGACAATGTTGATTAAATTATGAGTTTACTAAAAAAAATAGATATTGATATTAAGTTTGCAATGAAATCTAAAGATGCTTTATCATTAGAATCTTTAAGAGCAGTCAAATCTTCAATTTTGTTATTTAAAACTAAATCAGGATCTTCTATTGATCTTTCAGGTCAAGATGAAATAAAAATTTTACAAAAATTAGTTAAACAAAGAAAGGATAGTGCAGAAATTTATAAAAATCAAAACAGACTAGAATTATGTAATACAGAATTAAATCAAGCAAGAATAATTGAATCTTATTTACCAAAGCAACTTTCGCCTTCAGAAGTGAGTATAATTATTGACAAAATAATTATAAAATTAAATGCATCGAGTATGAAAGATATGGGGAAAGTTATGGGTTTAGCATCAAAGGAATTGTCTGGCAAATCTGACGGAAAAACCATTTCTGAAATTGTTAGAAAAAAATTGATATAAATTGGCCAAGTAGTTCAACTGGATAGAACATCAGATTTCGGCTCTGAGGGTTGAGGGTTCGAATCCTTCCTTGGTCACTTTTTTTTAATTTCCTGATTACATTTATTAAAAAATCTAATTGACAATAAAATTGATGCAATAGTAAGTCCCATTAAAAAACCAATCCAAACTCCAGAAGCTTTAAATTCGGT
Organism: uncultured Bacteroidota bacterium; assembly: GCA_902522775.1. Classification (GTDB taxonomy): domain Bacteria; phylum Bacteroidota; class Bacteroidia; order Flavobacteriales; family Flavobacteriaceae; genus Eutrophosalina. Next base: position 3,723 of record CABYWQ010000002.1, read on the forward strand.
GTATAATCCTAAATATATCATAATAGGAATTCCGAAACAGACGTATGAAATAAAGCAAATTATTGATGGTATTTTAACATCTTGAATTCCTCTCAATGCCCCTTGAGCTACAATTTGGATACCATCAAAAATTTGAAAAAGAGCTACAATTAAAAGTAATTTGGATGCAATATTTGCAGTTTCCATAACATCACTATTATTTGCTTTTTCAAGATATAGCCATGGTAATAGATCTGATGTCAATATAAATATTAAGGCAAAAAAAATTTCAATTAATACAGTAATTAAAAAAATTGAAATTGCTATTCTTTTTAAATTTTTATAATCATTTAGGCCCTTTTGATTTCCAATTCTTATAGTTGCTGCAACACTGAATCCTAAAGCAACCATAAATGTTAGAGTTGATAAATTTAAAGCAATTTGATTTGCAGCTTGAAAATTAGTTCCAATTATTCCACAAACCCATATTCCTGATATAAAAAATCCAACCTCAAACATCATTTGAAGTGCTGAGGGGTAGCCAAGATCTATAATTTTTCTAATATGTAATAATGAATAATTTATTTCAGAAAAACTTCCGATATACTTACTAATATTCTTATTAGTCTTTATTAGAATTAATATAATAATTATCATGAAAATTCTTGAAATTAATGTACCAATTCCTGCTCCTACAAGCTCCATTTGTGGAAATCCCAGCTTTCCATAAATTAAAATATAATTAATTATAATATTAATAATATTTGCCATCAATGTAGAAATCATTGCAATTTTTGTAAATGATAAACCATCAGAAAATTGTTTAAACGATTGAAAAATTATTAATGGAAATAATGAAATTGCAACCCAATCTATGTATGGATATGCAAGTGCAACTACATTATCAGGTTGCCCCATTTGATTTATAATCGGTTTGGATAATAGTACTATTAATGTTAAAATAAAGCCTAAAATAGAACATGTAATTATACCATTAGATAGAATCATTTTTGTTTTTTCTGTATTTTTTTTTGCATTACTTTCGGCAATTAATGGAGTTATAGCTGTAGAAAATCCTATACCAAAGGACATGGCTAAAAAAATAAAACTATTTCCAAGTGAAATTGCAGCTAATTGAGATGTCCCTAGCTTCCCAACCATTATATTATCGACAAATGCAACTAGCGTGTGTCCAACCATTCCAATTATAACAGGGTATGCTAGAAAGAAATTATATTTAAACTCTTTGAAATATATTGAAAGATTCAAATTATATTTTAGATTTTATAGTAAGATGTTTAGAAGTTTTTAAATTTGTTTTTGGACCAATTATATAATTTAGAATTTCAAATTCTAAATTTATATGATCTTTAATTTCTTTTGTTTTAATATAAATTATTTTTCTTGACTTTGGTTTTAGTTCAATATACTTGTAATCATTATGGAATGTAAATTCACCAATATAGTTAAGATACATTGGAGCAACTGATTTATTAATTAATTCAACTTCTAAAATTTCTACTTTTCTGTCTCTATAATTATAACCCTTAGCAACAACTTCAAAATTATTATTAATAACTTGATTTAAATTTTCATTTTTTCCAATTATAATGTCCCTAAACCAAACAAAGGTTCTTCCATCAAAAAGCGCATTTTTGATTGATTCAATAGATCGACTTTTAGACATAATAAATGTTATCGGCCTATGGTAGCTTTCTTTCTCATTATTAAAATCCCATTCAATTAATATATGTACATCACTAGTACCCATAATTGTTAAATTATTTTCTAATGCAATCTTCAAAGCTTCCTCAGAAAATGTATCAAAGTTGACTACTTCAATACCGTGAAGTAACTTCTCTTTTATTATTTTATTGTGAATTGGATCAAGTTTAGCAATTCCATCACTTCTATTAGCTTCCCAATTTGGATGATTCCAAAAAACAAAAGCTTTTTGGTTGTTAGCTTCTTTTACAGCATCCTCAAATTCTAATGGTTTTTTTTCACTATCAAAAAATTTATTTGCATCATTTATGAAAATAGCATTAAAATGTCCTGGAGGCATTGGTTTTGTTATTTCAGTACCATGTACAACAGCTAGAGGCTTATTATTTACGTAACCTCCCGCAATTTGAAATGATCTATTTCTATCTGTATGCGGAATATCACTTAAATGAGATTGATACTCAATATGCTCAGTCAATGAGATTAAATCAATACTATCTCTCACTGCTTCATCGACTCTCAATGTTGGCCAAACGACTCCATCTGAAAAAACAGTATGAATGTGTAAATCTGATGAAATATAATAGACATTTTCAGGGCTTTCAAAAAATGTTTTGACACCTTGAGAAAATATCATATTTGAGAAAACAAAAAATATGATCATGTTTTTTAAATTTTTCATAAGCTAACTGTTTTTAAAATTCTTTTTTATTTCATCGTTTTTTATAGACTTGTTGAAATTTTGTATACTCTGTAAATATTTTTATTCAAATTTTCTTTGAATTTATGAAAAAATTAAAACAGCTATCTATTTAAAAAATTATTTATTATTGATTTTGAAATGATTAAAATTAAAGATTTAATAATTGGTATTGATTATTCGATGTTGCTTTACAAATTCGTGGTGGTGGAGGAATTAAGGTTTGTTGGAAAATTTAAAGATTCAAAAGCTTTAACCGTGAATGTCACCACTAGAGTGATCATTAGATGCTCCGGTAACACTGCTCAAACAGTTCACCTTGTTATTGACTTTTAAATAACCTAAAAGAGCAAAAATTAAAGATTCTTTATAATTAATAATTGTTTTGTCAGGAACTATAAAATTTATTTTAGAATTGTGGTTTAGAGTTTCTATTAAGTTTTTATTAAAAGTTCCCCCTCCACTAAGTAAAACGTTAGATCCATCATTAATATTTCTCTTAATTTGGAAACTAGCATGCTTAATATATGTGGCAAGAATATCAGCTTCTTTAATTTTGTATTTTTCAGTTATCGGAAAAATATTTTTAATAACAAATTCAAATCCCAAAGATTTTGGATATGGTTTTTTATAATAGGCCAAATTATTTAATTCATTAAATAGATCAATATTGATTAGCCCTTTTTTTGATAATTTACCATCAAGATCACATTCGTGTCTAAGTTTATTAGCATAATGATTCAATACTGTATTCAGCGGACAAATATCATATGCAAAAATTTTACTTGAATCCTTAACAGAAATATTTGTAAAACCACCTAAATTTAAACAATACTTGTAGTCATTAAAAAGTAATTTGTCACCAATTGGAACTAGTGGAGCGCCTTGACCGCCAAGTTCTACATCTTGTTCCCTAAAGTTATTTATTGTTTTAACTCCCGTGATTTTATTAATAATTTCTCCATTTCCAATTTGTAAAGTTTTGTTAAACTTGGGTTCATGAAAAACTGTATGTCCATGAGATGAAATTAAATCAGGTTTATCTAACTTATTCTTATTTATAAATTTTAAAACATTTAATCCAATAAACTCACCAAGCTCTTTATCAATTTGCTTGATTTTATCATTGTCCAGTTTGATAATACTTTTAAGCTTTGTTTTTAGGTTGTCATCGTAATCAATAGTATCACAATCAATAATTTCATAATTAGAAGGATCATAATTATTAAATGAAACAAAACAGATGTCAAGTCCATCAACAGACGTGCCACTCATTAATCCAATAATTTTAATTGAATTGCTCATTATTTTAATTTAAAAAAACTAAAAAAAAATTAATTAATTACTGAGTTTAATTTTTTAATTGTATTGAATGCATCTTCTGACTTGAAGACAAAACTTCCTGCAACCAGAATGTCAGCACCTAATGATACTAATTTTTTTGCATTATCAAGATCAACACCACCATCAATTTGAATCATTGCCTTAGAATGATTTTTAGTTATAATTTGTTTAAGTTTCTCAAGTCTGACAAATGTTTCAGGAATAAATTTTTGTCCTGAGAATCCAGGAAATACACTCATTAAACATACTAAATCTATTTCACTAATTATTGATTCGAGTGATGACACAGCGGTATCAGGGTTAATAGCAACACCTGCTTTTACACCTAGTTTTTTTATTTGATTAATTGTATTAATAAGATTATTACATGCCTCGTAATGAACGGTTATAGTTTTGGCACCAAGAGATGCAAATTTTTCAATATAATTTTCAGGATTAATAATCATAAGGTGTGCATCCAAGTGCTTGGTTGCGTATTTCTTAAAAACTTCAAGGATTGGAGTTCCAAATGAAATATTTGGGACAAAAACACCATCCATAATATCAAGATGAAACCAACCTGCTTCACTTTGATTCACCATTTCAATCTCATCCACTAACTTTCCAAAGTCGCACGAGAGCATTGATGGAGAAATAATTTTCATTAATTATCCTAAGTATGTTTTTAAGATTTTACTTCTAGATGTGTGTTTTAGCCTTCTGATTGCTTTCTCTTTTATTTGTCTTACTCTCTCTCTTGTCAAATCAAAAGTTTCTCCAATTTCTTCAAGAGTCATGGCATGTTGATCACCCAATCCAAAATATAATCTTACAACATCTGCTTCTCTAGGGGTTAATGTTTCTAGAGATCTTTCAATTTCAGTTTTTAGTGATTCATGAAGTAAACCTTTGTCTGGATTTGGGGATTCCCCGCTTTTTAAAACATCATACAGGTTTGAATCTTCACCTTCAACTAATGGAGCATCCATGGAAACGTGTCTGCCAGAATTTTTCATGGACTCTTTGACATCTGAAATAGTCATATCAAGTTCTTTAGCAATTTCTTCTGCAGAAGGAACTCTTTCATTAGCTTGCTCTAGAAAAGCATACATTTTATTAATTTTGTTAATAGATCCAATCTTGTTAAGTGGCAATCGAACAATTCTGGATTGCTCAGCTAAGGCCTGAAGTATTGATTGTCTAATCCACCAAACAGCATATGAAATAAATTTAAAACCACGGGTTTCATCAAATCTCTTGGCAGCTTTGATAAGACCAAGATTCCCCTCATTAATTAAGTCAGGTAGTGTAAGACCTTGGTTCTGGTATTGCTTTGCAACAGAAACAACAAATCTTAAATTAGCTTTTGTAAGTTTTTCAAGGGCAATTTCATCTCCTTCTTTTATCCTCTGGGCTAATTCAACTTCTTCTTCCGCAGTTATTAAATCAACTTTACCAATTTCTTGTAGATATTTATCTAAAGAAGCAGTTTCTCTGTTTGTAACCTGTTTTGTTATTTTAAGCTGTCTCATTTAAGTCTTTTATTACTTATACGATTTAAAACTAAAAAGGTTTCATTTCAATCCTTTTTTTTTGGTCTTTCAAGTAAAATTTTTCTTGAAACTTTTTGTTTTCTAGTTCTTGAATCAATACCCATATATTTAACTTTAGTTATATCACCAATATTCAGGTATTTTTCAACTTTTTCAACTCTTTCCCACGCAATTTCTGAAATGTGAAGTAATACTTCTTTTCCGGGTCTAAATTCAACAACAGCTCCAAATTCTAAAATTTTTACAACTTTTACATCATACTCTTTTCCAACTTCAGGTTTAAAAGTAATGTTGTCAATTTTCTCAATAACTAAATCAATCATTTCTTGATTTGTGCCTAAAATCTCAATAACACCTTTTTCATCCTCTTCCTCAATAACAATTGTTGTACCAGTTTCTTTTTGCATTTCTTGAATTATTTTTCCACCAGGACCAATAACAGCACCAATATATTCCCCATCAATTATTACTTTTACCATTTTTGGTGCATGTGGTTTAACAGAATCAGCTGGTTTCTCAATTGTATTAGTCATTTCTTTTAAAATTTCTAATCTCCCATTTTTAGCTTGTTCCAATGCTTTTTCTAAAATTTCATATGATAAGCCTTTGATTTTAATATCCATTTGACATGCTGTAATACCATCTTTGGTGCCTGTAACTTTAAAATCCATATCACCAAGATGATCTTCATCACCAAGAATATCAGATAAAACTGAATATCTTTTCCCATCAGAAATTAATCCCATTGCAATTCCTGAGACAGGTTTCTTTATTTTTACTCCTGCATCCATTAAAGCCATAGTTCCCGAACATACTGTTGCCATTGAGGATGAGCCATTTGATTCTAAAACTTCAGAAACAACTCTAACAGTATAAGGACAATCATGTGGAAAAACTTTACTTAAAGCTCTTTGAGCTAGATTACCATGACCAATTTCTCGTCTTGATGTTCCTCTTAATGGTCTTGCTTCACCTGTACAAAAAGGTGGAAAGTTATAATGTAAATAAAAATTTTCTTCACCTTGATTTGTTGGCGAATCAATAACATTGGCATCACGTGATGTTCCCAGTGTAACAGTTGCTAAAGCTTGAGTTTCACCTCTTGTAAAAACTGATGAACCATGGGTAGAAGGTAAATAACCAACTTCACACCAAATTGGTCGAATATTAGTAGTTTCTCTTCCATCCAGACGAATACCCTCACTTAACACTAGCTCACGAACTGCTTCTTTTTCAACTTTTGAAAAATAACTTAAAATTAATTTTTTATTTTCTTCTAAATCTTCTTCGCTGAACGATTCTAATAATTCCTCTTTAACTTCGGCAAATTCCTTGGATCTTTGTTTTTTATCGAGTCCTTTTTTAGCTATTTCATAACACTTATCATAACACATACTATGAATTTTATCCAACAGTTCATGATTTTCTTCACCATTATCATATTCTCTAATTTCTTTTTTTCCGATCTCATCAACTAATTCAATCTGAGCATCAATTTGATCTTTAATAGCGTTATGACCAAATTTAATTGCATCAGTCATTTCTTGTTCAGATATTTCATCAAATTCACCTTCTACCATTGAAACAGAATCATAACTAGCTCCAACCATAATATCTATGTCAGATTCTGCTAATTGAGTTCTGCTTGGATTTATGATAAAATTTCCTTCAATTCTTGCAACTCTTACCTCTGAAATAGGGTATTCAAATGGTATGTCAGATAATTGAATTACAGTTGATGCAGCCAATCCTGCCAATGAATCAGGTAAAACATCATCATCATGTGACATTAATTGAATCATTACCTGAGTCTCATAATGATAATCTTTAGGAAATAGAGGTCTTAAAACTCTGTCAACTAATCTCATAGTAAGTATTTCATCATTTGATGGTCTAGCTTCTCTTTTAAAAAAACCACCAGGAAATTTTCCAGCAGCTGCAAACTTTTCTCTATAATCAACTGTTAGTGGTAGAAAATCAACCGGACTTGCATTTCGAGACGATACAACAGTTGCTAGTAGCATCGCATTGCCCATTTGTATAACAGCAGAACCATCCGCTTGTTTTGCTAATTTTCCGGTTTCTATTGAAATAACTCTACCATCTGGTAAGTTAATTTCTTTTTTATAAATTTTAGTGTTCATTTTGTTTTCATTAATTAATTGTTGTGTGAGTAGCAACCAATGAAAACTTAATTTTATTTTCTTAAAGAAAGTTTTTTAATAATGGATCTGTACTTATTAATATCCTTGTTTTTTAAGTAACTCAAAAGACTTTTTCTTTTACCAACCATTTTTAACAAAGATCTTTCAGTATTAAAATCTTTTTTATTGTCTTTTAAATGATTAGTCAAATGATTAATCTTTGTTGTAAATAATGCTATTTGACCTTCCGTGGATCCAGTATCTTTTTCTGAAGATCCATTATCTTTAAAAATATCTTCTCTTATTTTTTTTGTTAAATACATTTAACTCAGATTTTGTGAGCAAATATAATATAATTTTTTAATGTTAATGAGATTTTTTTCTCAAGCTTTTATTAAGAATCAAGTCAATATATAGATTTACTTTTTCTTTTAAATCTTTTCTGTGTGAAATAAAATCAATGAAACCATGTTCTAATAAAAATTCTGATTTCTGGAATCCTTCAGGAAGATCTTTTCCAGTAGTATCTTTCACGACCCTAGGACCAGCAAAACCTATCAAAGCGTCAGGTTCTGCAATAATTATGTCACCAAGCATTGCAAAAGATGCTGTAGTTCCACCTGTTGTAGGGTCTGTGCACAATGAAATATATGGAATTTTTTTATTTGATAATTGAGTTAGTTTCGCAGATGTTTTAGCCATTTGCATTAAAGAAATTGCACCTTCCATCATTCTTGCACCACCTGATTTTGAAATTATTAAAAGTGGCGATTTAGTGTTTATTGAATGATCGACTGCTCTAGATATTTTTTCACCAACCACAGATCCCATCGATCCACCAATATAGGAAAAGTCCATAGAAGCTATAGTTATATTATTACCATTGGACTTTCCATAAGCAACACTTATTGCATCCTTTAGTCCTGTCCTGTCCTGTGCTTCTTTAATTCTTTGAGGATAAGATTTAGTATCAGAAAACCTCAAAGGATCTGACGCAACTAAATTTCCAAATAGAATGTTGTATTCATTATTGTCGAAAAAAATTTCAAAGTACTCTTTCGAGCCAATTCTCATGTGAAAGTTGTCTTCAGGCGAAACATAATTATTTTTAACAAGTTCATCATTATCAACAATTTTTCCAGATGGAGTTTTATGCCATAAACCGTCAGGTGTATCTTTCTTATCTTTCGTATTTGTTTGAATCCCTTTTCTTTTTCTCTTAAACCAAGCCATAATGTCAAATAAATCTTAAAGGCAGATTATTATAATGTGTTAATGTTGTTTAAATCTCTAAATGCTTGTTCAAGCCTTTCAACAAAGGCTACTTCACCTTTTCTAAGCCAAACTCTTGGATCATAGAATTTTTTATTGGGAATATCATCGCCGTCAGGGTTTCCAATTTGGTTTTTTAAATAACTTGAATTTTCATTAAAATAATCTCTAACTCCACTCATAAAAGCATATTGCATGTCAGTATCGATATTCATTTTAATAGCTCCGTAGGATATAGCTTCTCTAATTTCTTCAACTGAAGATCCTGAACCTCCGTGAAAAACAAAATTTACAGAATTTGTAGGTAAATTAAATTTTTTTGAAATATATTCTTGAGAGTTTTTTAAAATTTTTGGTGTTAATTTCACATTTCCAGGCTTGTATACTCCATGAACATTTCCAAAAGCTGCTGCAATTGTAAAGTTTTTACTAATTTCAGATAATTGCTCATAAGCATAAGCCACTTCATCAGGTTGAGTGTATAGTTTTGAATCATCAATATCGGTATTATCTACTCCATCTTCCTCTCCGCCTGTAACACCAAGTTCAATTTCAAGAGTCATATCAATTTTTGACATCCTTTTTAAATATTCTTTACATGTTGAAATATTGTCAATAAGATCTTCCTCAGAAAGGTCAATCATGTGAGAGCTAAATAGAGGTTTTCCAATTTTAGCATAGTTTTTCTCACTTTCATCTAAAAGTCCATCTACCCAAGGTAATAACTTTCTAGCAGCATGATCCGTGTGTAAAATCACAGTACTGTTATAACTATCTGCAAGCTCGTGAACATGTTTTGCACCTGCAATTGAGCCTTTTATTGATGCAACTTGATCTACATTATTCAGGCCTTTACCTGCATTAAAACTTCCACCACCGTTAGAAAATTGGATAATTACTGGTGAATTTAACTTTGATGCAGTTTCTAAAGTTGCATTAATTGAGCTAGAACCGATAACATTTACAGCTGGAATAGCAAATTTCTTTTTTTTTGCTAAATCAAATATTTTTTGAACCTTATTTCCTGTAATAACACCCATTATATTATATTGTTAAAAACAAAAATAGTAAGAATAAAGCAAGTTAAAAAGGATAATTTAAACCAATATTAAAAACAGCTTTTTTTAATGAAAAATCGTTAAACCATCTATCTTTTTTAATTAAAGCTGGATTATATGTTTTCAAACCCATGTCCAACCTAAAAATAAATAAGCCAGAATCATATCTTACACCAATACCACTTCCAATTGCTAATTCATCAAGATCTTTAAAACCATTAAAACTTCTTGATTCTTCTTCTGTATCATCTAAGACATTCCAAATATTTCCAATATCTGTAAAAATTGCACCATTAAAGTTTCCAAACATTTTAAATCTGTACTCTAAATTAAGAGCTAGTTTAAGATTAGCTTCATTAAATTCATTTTTAGCACCACTTGAACCTGGACCAAGCTTGTAAACTTCCCATGCTCTATTATCATTAGAGCCACCTCCGAAAAATGATTCAGAAAAAGGAATATTATTGGAATTTCCAAAAGGAATTGCAATACCACCGAAATATCTCATGGCAAAAAGTGAATTATCACTTACATCCCAATGCCTTATAAAACTGGATTCAATCTTTAAAAATTGTGAAAATTCTAAATCCGAAATAAGTTTTTTACCCTCAGAATTTTTATTAATCAATATACTAGCTAGATTTCCAGACGACTTGAACTTAAGTTTCCATTGCCTAAAATTCTTTTTATCATACCTGTTATCATAATTATTAGAAATTTGAAAACTAGATCCTATAATTAAATTATTGGATATTAGTCTTTGTCTTCTACCGTCAATGTAGCTAATTAATGAAAAATCATCACTATCAACGATTAGATTTTCATTTAATACATCTTCAATAAATAAATTTATACCATTTGGAATATTTAGCTGACCATTTAAAAAATATTTTGAATTAGATGTGTATTTAGAAGAAATAAAATTTAATTGACCATACGAATTTGAGTATATGTTAAAATAATTTTCAATATTTTTATTGTTAATTAACTCAATTTGAATGGCTGAAAAATCAATAAATTTATTATTTTTTGTCCAACCATAATTAAAATCAAGTTTAAAACTGTTTCTATCTAATCCAATGTTTCTTTGGTTTGATGATCCAAAACTCAAAAATGTAGTTTTATTTTCTAAATTATCAGTATAGTTTTCAAAAAACAGGAACCTTGGAAAATTGATTGTTAAATCATAATTAGTTTGTGAAATTGTTTTATTGCCAGATTTTCCGATTGATCCACTTGCTGAAAGATTAAGGTTTTCTCCATTTTTAAAAAAGTTTCTTGATTTAAATCTATTTTCAAAAGCAATTCCTATATCCTCAATATCAGATTGTTTCAGGTCAAATCCAAAGCCTAGTCCAAACTTCTTTTTATTATTTAAAATTATGTTAGCGTCTAGTGTGTTGTGGCTAGCTTCAGTATATTGTATTGATGGAAAGTTAAATAGATCAAGGGCATTTAATGACTTTAAAGTAGATTTTCTTAATGAGTCATTAAAAACAGAATTCTTTCTGAATTTAATTTTAGATTGCAAAAAACCTTTATTGAATTTAAATTTCGGTTCATTATCGATTTCTTCTAAATTAATATTTCTGATTTTAAATATTTTGTAATCATCTCCATTAATTATGATATCAATAGGTAATGAGTAATTATTTCTTGTTGAATCAATTTTAACTGAAAATACTACAGAATTTATTTGAAATCCATAAACGCCATTATTTCTAAAAAGATTGTAGAGTCTATTTCTTTCTAAATCAAAATTTTCAGTAATAAAAAACTCATTTTCTTTTAAAAATGAATTCAATTTATTTTTTTTATAAATTGAGTCAATTATTTTTGATTCGATTTTTGAAATAATACTTCCAATATAGTAACGTGGACCTTGCTTTACATTGAAATCAATAGATGCCTTTTTTTGTGGTTTTTTATTTACAGTAAAACTTACAGAATTGTCAAGATATCCAATGTTTTTAAAATAAAGACTTATATTTTCTTTTGACTTATTAATTTTAGAGCTATCAACTAGGCTAATCTTTTCACCATTATTTTTTTTCCAATCATTAAAATTGTTATAATATTTATTTATTTGAAAAAGTTGTTTTTCAGAAAATATATTTGTCAGTTTTTTTTGTTTATTTTTTTTTGATATCCATTTTTTAAATAAACTATCAGAGTTTTTTTTTGCACTTGATGTAATTAAAGCACTAATTGGAATTCCTAAAAATTTTGAGTTTTCGTCAAAAGTAATTAGCTCTTTTAAAGAATCGTTTTTAATAATTTTTCCATCAATTTTAATGTTAGTTTTTTCAACAATGAAATCTTTATTTGAAATTGTTTTTTGAAGTGAACACCCGCTGACAAATAATATTAGTATTAATATTAATTTTATTTTAGTAAATATTTTGAGCATATTATAAATTCAAAAATACATCTAAAAAAATGGTTACCAAAAATGAGATAAAATTTATAAAATCACTAACTAGTAAAAGAGTTAGAAATAAATTGAAATTATTCGTTGTTGAGGGTGAAAAATCTATAAGTGAATTTTTAAAATCTGATTTTAAAGTTTATAAAATATACTCAATACATCCATCAACTTTTAACGTACCTGGCAAAGTTGTTGAAATTTCTGATAAACAACTATCTCAAATAAGCTCTTTTAAATCTCCAAATAAACATCTTGCAGTATTCAAACAAGTTGAGGTTTCATTAAAAAATAAAAATATTTATTTTGTTTTGGATAATGTTAATGATCCCGGAAATTTAGGAACAATTATTAGAACAATTGACTGGTTTGGATATAATCAATTAATTTGCTCAAAGAATTCCGTTGATTGTTATAACTCTAAAGTTATTCAATCTACTATGGGATCTCTTGCTAGAGTTGATGTTCATTATATAGATTTAATTAAGTTTTTAAAAAAATCTCAATTGCCTATTTATGGCACATCATCAAAGGGTACTTCTATTTATAAATTTTCAGGAAATAAAAAAAATGGAATTTGGATTTTTGGATCTGAGGCAAATGGAATTTCTGATGACATTTTAAAATTTGTAAATGAACGATATACAATTCCTAAATTTGATACAAAAACAATGACAGAAAGTTTAAATTTATCAACTTCTTTTTCTATAGTAGTCAGTTTTCTTAGATTTCATTAGTAGAAACTCAAATTTATAAATATAGCTCTTGACATAAGTTTTTTAATATTTCCTGTCCAAGGATTATCAGGAACTCGATCGGGTAATTCATTATTTAAACCAAATATTCCTCTAATTGATGGTGAAAATTTAAAATATCTTAGATAAAAATCTATTCCAAATGATAATTCATAATAAATATTAAATTTCGCGAACTCAAAATTATCAATTGAATAGTTTTCAAGTGTGCTTTCTAATTCTGAAAGATTTACAGAGGCAGAAATACCTCCTTTAAGAAAGGGTTTCAAATTTTTTAATCTTTTTGAGCTGTATTTTAAAAGTAATGGAAAATGAATATTGTTTGATTTAATTGTCCATAGAGTGTCATTATAATTAGTAAAATTCCTTCTCTCATTAAAAATTAATTTCTTAGAATTAGAGTATAGTCCAGGTTCAAAACTTAATCTTAAGTTTTTGTTCAGTTTTAATTCTCCAATTAATCCTACATTTAATCCATTTCCTCTTTCAACTGAAATTGGGTATTCAGGATTGTCCTTATATACAATTTTATAATCATACTGATTAGTGCCAATAAAATATCCAAATCTTAAATCCTTTTCATCAAAATTAGGAAGATTAATAAATTGAGATAACGAAACAAAAGAGGTTAGATATAATAAAATAAATAGTCTTATTTTCACTATTCAAATCTACTAAAGTCTTAATTAAGCTCATAGTCACAAGTATTTTTATTTAATTATATACAAAATCAAGTATATTTGTTGAGTTATTCAAACAACTAGTTGATGAAAATAATTATTGCTGGGGCTGGTGAAGTAGGATTACACTTATCTAAATTATTATCTTTTGAGTCGCACGATATTACTCTCATTGACAATAATGTTGTAAATCTCAAAGATGGTGAAAACTACCTTGATATAAAAGTTATTAATGGTGATTCATCATCCCCATCATCCTTAAATAATGCAAATGTTTCAAATGCTGATTTAGTAATTGGAGTTACAGCAAGCGAATCAATTAATTTTTTTACATGTATACTAGCTAAAAAATTAGGAGCTAAAAGAACTATAGCTAGGCTAACGAATACAGAGTTTATTGAAAATGGAAATAAGTTTGATTTTTCATCTATTGGTATTGATGAAATTATTTCACCTGAAAATCTTGCAGTTAATGAGGTTAAATTATTGATTAATAATTCAGGTTTTACTAATAGTCATGATTTTGAAGATGGAGCTTTAAACATGATGGCTGCAAAAATTCAAAATGATGCTCCATTTATTGGAAAAACTGTAAAAGAAGCAGCTTCTGTTTATCCAGGTATAAAATTTATGCCTATAACAATTGAAAGAAGTGGAAGTCATTCAGCTATAATTCCGAGAGGTGATACCGTCTTTAAAAAAGATGATCATGTATATTTTATCACATGCAGTGACGGTATCGATGAATTGTATAATTTGATGGGTACTGAAAGAGACGAAATTGAAAAAATTATGATTCTTGGAGGGGGAAGAGTTGGTTATAAAGTTGCTAAAGACCTTAGTAATGAAGGATACAAGGTAAAATTAGTTGAAATAGATCCTAATAAGGCAGAGAATATTGCAAATTCTTTAAGCAATGTTTTAGTATTAAACATTGATGGAACTAGAGTAGATCTGCTTAGTGAAGAAAATTTGGAGGAAATGGATGCTTTTATTGCTACAACTGGAGATTCACAAAAAAATATAATGTCATGTTTAATGGCTAAATCAAAAAATATAGGTAGAACCATTGCTATTGTTGACAACACCGATTATTTTGAACTTTCTGAATCAATTGGAGTTGATACATTAATAAACAAAAAATTATTAGCTGCTAATGAAATTTTTAGATTCATTCGAAAAGGGAATATATTAGAACTCAACAAATTAAATAATATGAATGCTGAGGTTCTTGAATTTTTAGTGAATAAGGATTCGAAGGTTAAAGGAAAAAAAATCAGAGATTTAGATTTTCCAAGGTCTGCCATAATTGGAGGTATTATTAGGGAAGGCATTGGTAAAATTGCTCTTGGTGATTTTACAATAAAAAAAGGAGACAGAATTTTAGTTTGCTCACTTTATAATTCAATTAATAAAGTAGAAAAGTTATTTCTTTAATAATGTCACAGCTTAACTACAAATTTATTTCTTATATCATTGGTTTATTGCTTTTGTTTAATGCTACAGCAATTTTTTTAACATCCTTTGTAAGCTATTATTTCAACGACGGTTTTTTTTCTAGTGTTCTTAAATCAGGTTTAATATGCTTTATTTTTGGATTATTTATAATGTTTCTTTCAAAAAATCCAAAAAAAATTATAAATCGTCGTGATGGTTATTTGGTTGTAGTTGTTGGGTGGTTAACAATGGTTTTGTCAGGAATGTTACCATATGTTTTTACAAATACAATTGATAATGTACCTGATTTAATTTTTGAGACAATGTCAGGCTATACTACAACAGGATCAAGTATAATAAGTGATGTAGAAGCTTTGCCTAAAAGTATTGTTTTTTGGAGAAGTATGACTCATTGGCTCGGAGGAATGGGTATAATAGTTTTAGCAATTGCAATATTGCCAATGCTTGGAATAGGAGGTATGCAATTATTTTCAGCTGAAGCACCTGGTAGTGGAATTAGTGGAGATAAAATTCATCCGAGAATCAGTAATACAGCTAAAAGATTATGGTTTATTTACTTGGGTTTAACAGTCTTTGAAACCCTTTTGTTGAATATTGCAGGTATGAGTTTTTTCGATGCAATTAATCATTCTATGAGTAACATTGCTACTGGAGGTTTTTCAACAAAAAATGCTAGTTTATCATTTTGGAATTCCATGCCTCTAGTACAATATATTATCATTTTTTTTATGATACTTGCAGGAACAAATTTTCTATTAATATATCTTTCATTAGTTGGAAGGTTTAAAAAGTTATTTTCAAATACTGAATTCATTTGGTTTTTAGGACTTATTGCATTTTTTGTTTTAATAACTACGATTATTCTTAATTCTAATGTAGACTTAGACTCAACTAATTTTAATCACCCTCAAGTACTTGGTAAGTTAGAAGCTAGTTTCAGACATGCACTTTTTCAAGTAGTTGCAATAATAACAACAACTGGATTTGTAAGCGGTAATTTTGCAGCTTGGACACCATTTTTAACAATGTTATTTTTTGGCTTAATGTTTATTGGCGCTTCCTCTGGATCAACATCTGGAGGGATTAAGATATCAAGACATCTTATTCTTATTAAAAATGGTTTTCTTGAATTTAAAAGATCTTTACATCCAAATGCAATTTTACCACTTAGATATAATCACTCAGTTGTAAAAAAAGGAGTAGTAGTAAATATTTTAGCATTTTTCATGCTATACTTAATATTATTTATTATTGGAGCTGGTGTTTTAAGCACACAAGGTTTAGATTTTATTTCATCAATAGGTGGATCTGCTGCCTCACTTGGCAATGTTGGTCCTGCATTAGGATCAATCGGCCCAGCTTTTAATTTTGAAAGTATAACTGGATTTTCAAAAATTTGGTGTGCAATTTTAATGTTAGTTGGTAGATTAGAACTATTTACTTTTTTAATAATATTCACTCCATATTTCTGGAAAAATATTTAGTCTAGCAAATTTTTAATTCTATTAACTGCTAATATTATATTTTCTTTTGATGCAGCGTAACTTATTCTAATATTTTTTGGAGAACCAAATGCATCACCTGCTACTGTAGCTACATGAGCTTTTTCTAAAATAAGCATAGCAAAATCTGATGCATTTTTTATTGTAATATCACCTATTTTCCTTCCAAAATAATATGAAATATCAGGAAAAATATAAAATGCACCATCTGGATTATTTAACTTAAACCCTTTTATTTTGCCTAACAGTTTAATAATTAAATCCTTTCTTTGTTCAAATTCTTGGACCATATAATTAATTTTATTTGGTGATTGCGTAATCGCTTCAATTGTAGCCCGTTGAGCAATACAATTTGCACCACTTGTTACTTGTCCTTGTAATTTTGTGCATGCCTTTGCAATCCAGACAGGTGCTCCCAAATATCCAATTCGCCATCCAGTCATAGCAAAAGCTTTAGCGATTCCATTAACAGTTATAGTTCTTTCATACATGCCTTCAATACTGGCAAAACTTACATGTTCAGAACCATAATTAATATGTTCGTATATTTCATCTGAAAGAATAAAAATATCTGGATGTTTTTTTAATACACTTGCAATTTCATTTAATTCATCTTTATTATAAACACTTCCACTTGGATTATTTGGTGAGTTAATAATAACCATTTTTGTTTTTTCAGAAATTGAATCATTAATTTGTTTTGCAGTTACTTTAAAATCATTTGAAATATCACTTTCAAGTATTTTTGGTATACCATCAGCCATTAAAACAATAGCGGAGTAACTTACCCAAAATGGAGCTAACAAAATAACTTCCTCGCCAGGTTTTATTAATGCCTGAATAACATTAGCAATTGACTGTTTTGCACCTGTTGAGACAACAATTTGATCTGGATTATAAATTATTTTATTATCCCTTTTGAATTTTTTACAAATAGCCTCTTTAAGTTCAGAATATCCATCTACTGGTGAATACGAATTATAATTTTGATTTATTGCATCAATTGCTGAATTTTTAATAAAATCTGGGGTATTAAAATCAGGTTCTCCTAGACTCAAACCAATTATGTCAATTCCATTATTCTTTAACTCTCTAGCTTTAGCTGCCATACTCAAAGTTGCAGAGGCAGGTAGGTTATTAATTTTATCAGTCAAAAATTCTTTCATAAATTCAAATTATAATCATCAAAGATATTTAAATTACATTAGTTAAATCGGAACAGATGGACCTGTTAAAAAAATATTTTCCACAAATTACAGAATTTCAAGTTGAAAAATTAATTCTGTTTAAAGATTTAATAAAGCAATGGAACAAGAAAATAAATTTAGTCTCAAGAAAAGATGTTGAAAACTTTGAAGTAAATCACATATTACATAGTCTAAGCATTTCAAAATTTATTGATTTTAAAAAAGACACTCAGATATTAGACCTTGGAACTGGAGGTGGGTTACCCGGTATTCCTTTATCTATTGTTTTTCCTAACTCAAATTTCAAATTAATTGATCGAAAGAATAAAAAAATTAATGTTTTGAATGAAATCATAAATAAATTAAGTATTACTAATGCGAAAGCTCAAAATATTGATATCATTGATTTGAATCATAACTATGATTTTATTATTAATAGAGCTGTGTCATCTACTGATAACTTGATTAAATTATGTAAAGGCAGAATAAACTCTTATGGACAAAATAAGATTAAAAATGGAATAATTTGTCTTAAAGGTGGCAATTTGAACTCAGAACTAAAAAATATAAATAAGTTTCAAATAGTTGAACTGAAATATTTTTTTTCAGAATTATTTTTTGAAAAAAAAAAAATACTTTACATTCCTAATCCATATAATCATACGGATAGCTAGTTGGAGGATTATGAGTTCTACTCACTAGCCTAGGGCTAACCCATCTCAATAAATTAAGCTTTGAGCCTGCTTTATCATCTGTTCCAGACGCTCTACAACCGCCAAAAGGTTGTTGACCTACAACAGCACCAGATGGCTTGTCATTTACATAAAAATTACCAGCACAATATCTTAACTTGTTAAGTGCAACTTTTATACTATCTTCATCTTGAGATATAAATGCTCCAGTTAATGCGTATTCAGATGTATTATCGACAATGTCAAGCATTTCCTCCCAATTTTCATCATCATAAACATATAATGTTACTACTGGTCCAAATATTTCCTCTTTCATCGTTTTAAATTGGTGATTCCTAGTTAATATTATTGTTGGTTCAACAAAATATCCTACTGAATCATCGAAATTTCCACCATGAAGAATTTCACATTCATTACTAGATTTAGCATAATCTATATATTTTGAAATTCTTTCAAATGCACCTGCGTGAATAACAGCTGTCATGAAGTTGTTAAAATCAATTGGTGAACCCATTTTAATGGTTTTTGTTTCATCAATGACTTTATTAATCAGGCTATCAGAAATTGAACTTGGAATATATATTCTTGATGCTGCAGAACATTTTTGACCTTGATATTCAAAAGCACCTCTAATTATTGCTGTGGAAGTTGTATCTATATCGGCTGTAGGGTGACAGAAAATAAAATCTTTACCTCCCGTTTCTCCAACAATTCTTGGGTAATCTCTATATAAGTTTATATTATTACCAATTTTTTTCCATAAATCTCTAAAAACAGAGGTTGAACCAGTAAAGTGTAATCCTGAAAATTCTGGATGGGATAATGCAATATCTGAAATCATTTTTGGGTCTCCGGTAATTAAATTTATGACACCATCAGGTAATCCTGCTTCATGAAAAATATCCATTGTTATCTTAGCAGTGTAGACTTGGTTATCGCTTGGCTTCCATAAAACAACGTTACCCATCAATGCTGCACTTGCACATAAATTTCCACCAATTGCTGTAAAATTAAAGGGTGTAATAGCATAAACAAAACCTTCTAATGATCTGTATTCTAAATTATTTGATTTTCCTTCTCCATTAACAGGCTGTTCATTATAGATTTCTATTAAATATGAAACGTTGAATTTTAAAAAATCAATAAACTCACATGCTGCATCAATTTCAGCTTGAAAAATATTTTTTGATTGCCCAATCATTGTACCAGCTGTTATTTTAGATCTATACTTATTTGAAATCAGATCAGCAGCTTTTAAAAATATATCACATCTTTTTTCCCATGGTGTTTCCGACCAAGACTTTTTATTCTCAAGTAGATTTTTAATTGCATTTTTCACATGATTTTCATTTGCTTGGGAATATGTTCCAATAGAATTCTTATGATCGTGTGGTGGAAGGATTAATTTTCTTTCATTAGTTAATATTTTTTCACTTCCAATGTACAAAGGAATATCAATTTTAGAATTGAACATTTCATTATAAGATTCCACAACCATTTTTCTTTCTGAAGATCCTTTCAAATATTTTAAAACAGGCTCATTTTTTGCTTTATAAATTTTAATTTTACTCATTAATTTAAGGTTTCATTTGTAAATAATTTAATGACTGGAATATATGCTTTAAACTTAGTAGTTGAATTAAGAGAAATAATTGAAAAATATCCAAAAATTGTAGCAATTTGTGTTTTTATTGAGTAGTTGAGTTCTAATTTTAGATTATCTCCAGGTTTTATAATTGGTTTGTGCTGGATCTGTGTATTTAAACAACTAGTTCCATATAAATCGAAAATTTTTTTATGATTTGATAAAATTTGAATTGTATTTTTACCATTATTATAAATTGTTAAAATATTTTTGAATTTATAACTAATGATTTTCCGAAAAAAAAACTTTTTTAAATAAATAGATTTTACCGAAATCCTTATTCCTTTTAAATTGTTAATTTCTGTTTGTTTTAAAATCATCTCTAAAAATTAACATCTAATTTACAATATTTGATGAATTATTTTTCGCAATTGCTTTTATTTTAAAATAATTTTCATCGGGTCTTTTTTCATAAAGAATTGCAGTATATAAATTTTCTGTTTGCCAAAAATTTTCAATTTCATAATTTAAATTATTTTCTTCAATTACATATTTATAATTATAAAAACCTTGCTTTAATAATAGTTCAGTTTGGTATTGATTATTCATTTTTTTTAAAATACTGTTTTTATTAATTTCATAATTATTAAAGTTTCCAACTATATACAATGGATAATTATTTATATTATCTATTTTTAATGAAAAAATAACTTTTGAATATTCCGATTCAGTGAAATTCTTTTCTTTATTATTTCTAATTATATACTTACCATTAATATCAGGTTCGTATACATAAATATTTGGAATTTTATCTTCTATGAGCTCAGTAACGTATGTTGTGTTTAGATTAATATTTTTTATTTCAACACTCGTTTTTAAAATATTTGAATTATCAAAATTAAAAAACTGTAATCCACCACTAAAAGAAATATTATCAAAAACAAAACTATCAGCAAGTTTAAATGTTGGATAGTTTATAATTTTACAATCTGTCAAGTTGTAATTTTTATGTACAATTAATTTATATTGAAAAGAATTATTGTTGAAATTACAATCGTTACAAGGGATTGTTACTTTTAGATTTTGATTAGATTTTTGAAAATTTATGTTTTTTGGCTTTGATATTTCAATTGAGCCAATTTGTGGATTTTTAATTAAAATAAATTTTCTTGAAAATATATAATTACCATTATTATCTTTGACAATAATTTTGTAGTTCCCACTCTTCGTTAAACTTAAATTTTTATTTGGAATTTTAAATTGGTAGTGAATGTAAGGCTGTAAAGTGTTGTAGGATTTGGTGTAGTTTGTGATTCTAATATCATCAAAACCATCCAAAAACTCAGATTTTCTAATATTAGATAATTTCCAGCTGAAATCATAATGTTCAATTTCATAATAAAAACTTCTACTTTTCTCATTTAATTCATCAAAAATAATCGTAATGAACTCAAAATCATTAAAAATTAATTTTTCATTATTATTAGCATCTAATAATTGAATTGATTTTATTAAAGTTTCTTGACAAATTAAATTATTATTTAACATAAAAATTGTAATAAAATATGATACAACTATCCTCATATGAAAATGTTTAAAAATCTAAGTAATATTAACAAAAAATATTTCACTTAATGGCATTTAATTAATACATTTGCACAGTATTAAATTATTTATGTCAAAAGGCATCAGGATAAAGAAGGGTTTGTCCATAAATATTAAAGGTACTGCAGATAAAAAAATAGAAAAACTTCCTCTAGCAAATACTTACGCCCTAAATCTAAATGACTTTCATTTAATTGTTCCAAAACTTATAAAAAAAGAAAATCAGACTATAAAAAGGGGTGAACCAATTTTTTATTCTAAAACTAATGAAAATTTATTATTTGTTTCACCAGTTTCTGGAAAAATAAAAGAGATAGTTAGAGGTGAAAGAAGAAAAATTTTAAATATTATTATTGAAAGTGATGGGAAAGATGATTTTTTAAAAAATAAGCCTTTAAATTTAAATAATTCAACAGCTTCAGACATTATTAAACATCTTTTAAAATCGGGATTATGGCCATTTTTTAAACAAAGACCCTTTGATATAATTGCTGACCCAAATTTAAAACCAAAATCTATTCATGTTTCTTGTTTTGATTCTGCTCCATTATCTGTTGATTTTGAATTTATTCTGAAAGACAATATTGATTTGTTTAAAATCGGCCTTGATGCACTTCAAATTTTATGCCCTGATAATTTAAATTTAGGTTTAAATAAATCTCAAAAGTTTTTAATCAACGAGCTAAGTGATTATAATTTTACTGTTTTTGATGGTCCTCATCCAGCAGGTAACGTTGGAGTTCAAATTCATCACATTAATCCAATCAATTCTGGAGATGTAGTATGGATTATTAAGCCTGAAGATATAATAACAATTGGAGGTTTTTTGAAAACTGGTGAATTTTGTCCTAATAGAACTATTGCAGTTTCTGGCCCGCCTGTAAACAATCCAATGTATTTCAAAACTCGAGTAGGTGCAAAATTAAATTCAATACTAAATCATATAAATTTTAACGGTGAATATAATTTGAGAATTATTAATGGTGATGTTCTTTCTGGATATAAAGTTAAATCCGATGGTTTTTTAGGATATTATAATAATAATTTGTCAGTTTTAAAAGAAGGAAATAATTATAGAATGTTTGGATGGATTCCGTTTATAAATAATGAAGTACCAAGTATTTATAAGACTTCTTTTTCATGGTTATCTAATAACAAACCGAAGGAATATGATACAAACTTAAATGGAGAAGAAAGAGCGTTTGTAGCTACTGGTGAAATGGAGAGTGTTTTTCCAATGGATGTCTATCCAATGCAACTTGTTAAAGAATGTTTAATTGGGGATATTGAAAAAATGGAAAAGCTTGGTATTTATGAGGTTTCACCTGAAGATTTTGGACTAATTGACTATTCATCATCATCAAAAATTGAGGCTCAAACTATCATTAGAGAAGGTTTAGACTACTTATATAAAGAAACACAATAAAATGAAAATTAGAAATATTTTAGATAATTTAAAAAAACCATTTGAAAAAGGTCAAAAGCTTGAAAAATTATATCCTGCTTTTGATGCTTTTGAAACTTTTTTATTTGTTCCAAATCATACATCAAAAACTGGTGCTCATATCAGAGATGCTATTGATTTAAAAAGAGTAATGATAACAGTAATTATAGCCCTTCTGCCTGCATTATTTTATGGCATATACAACACTGGATATCAATATTTAGCACAGCTTCCTGAATCTTTTACAACAATTGATGCAATTATACATGGATCATACAAGATAATTCCAATGATTGCTGTTTCATATATTGTAGGATTATCTATTGAATTTTTATTTGCTATTTTAAGAGGACATCAAGTAAATGAAGGTTATCTTGTTACTGGACTTCTTATCCCAATGATTATGCCTGTTGATATTCCACTTTGGATGGTTGGTGTTTCAGTTGCTTTTGCAGTTGTTATTGGAAAAGAAGCATTTGGAGGAACCGGGATGAATATACTTAATCCTGCTTTAACTGCAAGAGCTTTTGCATTTTTTGCATATCCAACTTATATGTCTGGTAATCAGGTTTGGGTTTCAGAAGCTTCAAATGTTGATGGTGTTTCAGGTGAAACAATTCTTGGGATGCTTGCTGCTGGTAACTCACCCGGTCAATATAGTGTTATGGAAATGTTTGTTGGGTCGATTCCTGGATCAATTGCTGAAACATCTACTTTAATGGTATTAATTGGAGCAATTATATTAATATACACTGGTATTGGAAGTTGGAGAATCATGCTCGGAGGTATTATTGGTGCAGCTATTACCGGAATTTTATTTAATCTTTGGGGAGCTAATGCTCTAATGAGTTTTAATTGGATGAATCATTTAATTGTCGGTGGTTTTGCTTTTGGGATTGTTTTTATGGCTACTGACCCTGTTTCTGCTGCGCAAACTGTAAAGGGAAAGTGGATTTATGGTATTTTAGTTGGTATATTATGTATTCTTATAAGGGTTTTTAATCCTGCTTATCCTGAAGGAGTTATGTTAGCAATTTTATTAATGAATGTATTTGCACCAACAATCGATCATTATGTGATTGAATCAAATGTTAAGAAACGTGAAAAAAGACTTCTAACTGAATTAAAAACAGCTTAATGGACAGAAATTCTAATATTTATACTTTTCTATTTGTTGGTGTCATGATTGTTGGAATTGCTTCAATCTTAGCATATACTTCTCAAACATTAAAGCCAATGCAAGATGAGAATGTAAAAAATGAGAAAATGCAAAATATATTATCAACAGTTGGTATTAATGTTTCAAGAGATGAAGCTGAGAAATTTTATAATAAATATATCATTGAAGAACTAGCATTGACAATTGATGGATCTGTAAATAATACAATAAGTCCTTTTTCTGATTTAAATTTAGCCAAAGAATTAAAAAAAGATTACAAAGATCAGCATTTTCCTCTGTACATTGCTGATATTGATTCAGAAAAATACTACATAATTGAGTTGAGAGGAACTGGGCTTTGGGATGCAATTTGGGGATATATTTCATTAAAATCAGACTTCAATACTGTGAATGGGGTTTCTTTTGATCACAAAGGTGAAACCGCTGGTTTAGGAGCTGAGATTACAAAAGATTGGTTTAAAGAAAGTTTTATAAACGAAAAAGTTTTTAATAATGATGGAAAACTTGTTGGTATTACAGTTTTAAAAGGAAATAATGACCCTACTAACTCTGATAAAGATGATCATGAAGTTGATGCTATTTCTGGTTCTACAATCACTGGTGATGGGGTTACAAATATGATTATTGAAAGATTAAATAATTATCTACCATATATTAAAAAGTTTGAGATTGCACAATTATAGAATGAACAAGAAAAAAAGTAAAAATAAACCACTATTTCTATTTATTGGAAAAAATAGTGAACCTATTTTTTCAAAAAAAAATAAGAAATTACTCTCTGACCCGCTTGACGATAACAATCCAATTACAGTTCAAGTTCTTGGTATTTGTTCCGCTCTTGCGATTACAGTTCAGCTTAAGCCGGCAATAGTGATGACCTTGTCAGTTATTTTTGTAATGGCTTGTAGCAATGTTATAATTTCTGTTTTAAGGAATCTAATTCCAAATAGAATCAGAATAATTGTTTTTTTAGTTGTAATATCCTCATTAGTTGCTCTAGTTGATCAATTTCTTAAAGCTTATGCATACGATGTTAGTAAGGAGCTTTCAATTTTCATTGGTCTAATTGTAACAAATTGTATAGTCATGGGCAGACTTGAAGCATTTGCACTTGGTAATGATGTTTGGAAGTCTTTTCTTGATGGTATTGGAAATGCTTTTGGTTATGGTGTGATACTCATTTTAGTAGCTTTTTTTAGAGAACTATTAGGCTCTGGAAATTTAATGGGTTTTCAGGTAATACCAGATTTCATATACGATATGGGCTATGAAAATAATGGTTTAATGTTATTATCACCAATGGCGTTAATTACAGTTGGAATCATAATCTGGATTCAAAGATCTAGGAATAATAAATTAATTGAAGAGGGATAGTAATTATGTTAGAAGATTACGCAAATTTATTTATCAAAAGTATTTTTATTGAAAATATGGTTTTTGCATATTTTCTTGGAATGTGCTCTTACCTAGCTATTTCAAAAACTTTAAAAAATGGTGTTGGAATGGGGTTTGCTGTTATTTTTGTTTTAACCATAACTGTTCCATTAAATTATCTTATTTACGAATATCTTCTAGTTGATGGAGCCTTAAAATGGCTTGGTCCAGAGTATGCAAAATTAGATCTTAGCTTTTTAAGCTTAATTATGTTTATTGCTGTTATTGCATCAATGGTTCAGCTTGTAGAAATGATAGTTGAAAAATTTTCTCCTGCTCTTTATGGTTCTTTAGGTATTTTTCTACCATTAATCGCTGTTAATTGTGCGATCTTGGGTGGTTCACTTTTTATGCAAATTAAAGATTTTTCAGGCATATCCGAGGCGGCTGTTTATGGCTTTGGTTCTGGAGTGGGATGGTTTTTAGCCATTGTTGCTATTGCTGCAATTAGAGAAAAGATTGCTTACTCAAATGTTCCAGCTCCACTTAAAGGTTTAGGAATAACTTTTATAATAACTGGATTAATGGCTTTGGGTTTTATGAGTTTTATGGGAATTAAATTATAATATATGAGCGTTTATACATACATACTTGTCAGTACCTTAATTTTTATTTTTATCATATATATTTTAGTAGCCATGCTTCTTGGAGTAAAATCTAAATTACTTCCATCAGGGCCTGTCAAGATTTTAATCAATGGTGAAAAAGAAATTGAGGTTAGTTCAGGAAGTACGCTGTTATCCACACTTGGTGATAATAAAGTTTTTTTACCATCGGCTTGTGGTGGTGGAGGTACATGCGTTCAATGTAAGTGTATTGTTAATGATGGTGGTGGAGAAATCTTACCCACCGAAAAACCTCATTTCTCTAGAAAAGAAATAAAAGATGGTTGGAGATTGGGCTGTCAGGTAAAAGTGAAAGAGAATATGAATATTCATGTCCCAGAAGAAGTATTTGGGATTAAGAAATATGAAGCTAAAGTTGTGAGAAACTATAATGTTGCTTCATTTATAAAAGAGTTTGTCGTTGAAATTCCAGAAGAAATGAATTATAAAGCAGGAGGATATATTCAAATTGAAATACCAAAATGTGAAGTTAATTATAATGATATTGATATTACTTCTCATCCAAAGGAACATCCAGATGATCCTGATAAATTTAAATTAGAGTGGGACAATTTTGGATTGTGGAATTTAAAAATGAAAAATGATGATGATGTTGAAAGAGCTTACTCTATGGCTTCATACCCTGCCGAAGGTAAAGAGATTATGTTAAATGTAAGAATAGCGACTCCCCCTTGGGACAAGTCTAAAAATAGTTGGATGGACGTAAATCCTGGTATCGCCTCAACTTATATTTTTTCTAAAAAACCCGGAGATACTGTGACAATTTCTGGTCCATACGGTGAATTTTTTATAAACGAATCAGACTCAGAGATGCTCTATGTTGGAGGTGGAGCTGGGATGGCACCAATGAGATCTCATCTTTATCAATTATTTAGAACTATTAAAAGTGGTAGAAAAGTTAATTTTTGGTATGGTGGAAGATCAAAAAGAGAATTATTTTATGTTGATCATTTTAGAGCATTGGAAAAAGATTTCCCAAATTTTAAATTTTATATTGCCTTATCTGAGCCAGCGGAAGAGGACAATTGGATAGTTAAAGATGGCCTAGACGGCGAAGGAGATGGTTTTGTAGGATTCATTCACCAAGCCGTAATTGATAATTATTTAAACTTTCATGATTCGCCTGAAGATATTGAAGTCTATTATTGTGGCCCTCCACTTATGAATCTTGCTGTTGAAAAAATGGCTCTTGATTTCGGAGTACCGCCAGAGAATATTAGATTTGATGACTTTGGTGGGTAATCCTTTCAAATATAGTTATCTTTGCATTTTACTGTTTGCATGCTCATGTCATTCAGATTTTTCCTTTAAAAATTTTACTGGTTATACTTTTGGTACTTATTATGACATTAAAGTTTTTTCCGAAAAAGAAATTTTATTGTCAGAAGAAAATTTTGATTCCATATTTTTGGCATTTAATAACTCCTTTTCAACATATAAAAATTCCTCAATTATTTCAAGGCTTAATAATGGAGATGATGTAGATATAGATGATCTTTTTTTTGATGTTTATAATAAATCTAAAATTTTGAATAGTAGAACTAATGGCTTGTTTGATCCAACTATTGGTTTATTAATTGAATATTATGGTTTTGGGCCTGAAAATTCAAAAAATATAATTGATGAAGATTCGATATTACAAATTATGGAAACAGTTGGTTTTGAAAAAATATCAATTAATAATCGTGAGCTTATAAAAGAAAATATTAAAACAAAATTAGATTTTAATGCAATTGCTAAAGGTTATGCTGTTGATGTAATTTCCAATTATATTGAATCTAAAGGTCATTTAAACTATTTAATTGATATTGGTGGAGAAATAAAGTCTGCTGGAACTAATATTTCAAAAAAAGATCATTGGAAAATTGCAATTAATAATCCAGACTTAAACAATCCCAATAGTTTTTATAAAATATTAAGACTTAGCAATCATTCTATAGCAACATCTGGAAATTATCGTAATTATAAAATTGACTCACTTACTGGAAACAAATATGTTCATATTTTAAATCCAATCACTGGGAAGTCTCAACAAACAAATATATTGAGCGCATCAGTTGTTAGCAGCAGTTGCTTTAAATCTGATGCTTTTGCGACAGCAATGATGGCTACCAATCTTAAAAATGCAATAAGTCTAACTGAAAATAATAATGATATTGAATCTTTTATTATTTATGTTGATTCATTAAATAATATAACAAATTACGCTTCTGCAGGTTTTAAAAAATTATTCCTTAAACCTTGATACATACAGGAATGCTCCCTGCATTGTGAAGCGAGTACTTATCTTTTTCATCTTGCGGTATATTTGATAAATAGTTTTCATTTTTAACTTTAAAACCAATATTTTTTAATTTTTTAAAATAATCTAGGCCATACATTCTTAAGTGGTCATATTGCCCAAAAAGTTTATTCCTATTATGTTTATTATCTATATCTCTTCCTTCATGAGTATAATTACTATTTATATCTATGGGTACTTGTAAAATTGCGATACCATTTTTATTTAAAACTCTATAAATTTCTTTCATGGCTTTTTCGTCATCATAAATATGTTCTAGGACATGATTACATAAAATATAATCAAAGGAGTTGTCATTAAATGGTAGATTACATATATCAGCTTTAATATCAACAATTGGCGAATTTAAGTCTGTCGTAGTGTAATTTTTAAAAAATGATTTAAAAAATTTATGAAAACATTGTTCAGGCGCAAAATGAAGTATTTTATTATTTGAATTAAAAAAGTCAGTTTCTTTTTTTAAATAAAGCCACAATAATCGATGTCTCTCTAGTGAAAATGTTCCTGGACATAAAGCATTTTTTCTTTGTTTATTATATCCGTAAGGAAAAAAGTAAGAATAAGATTTATTATTAATTGGATCAGTAAATTTTGTTCCCTTAAAAAAAATTTCAAAGAAAGGCTTAAATAAAAGACTTGTTCTAATGAGAAATGTTCTTGTAAATAAATTAAGCAATAATCTTACTATTAAGTTCATATTTATTTAAATTCATTCTCTTCATTGGATTCAATACCTAAAGCATCATATATGTATTTGAAAGTGGATAAAAGTTTTGTTTGACCATTTATTAAAGCCACATTGTGTTCAAAGTGAGCACTAGGTTTTTTATCCGCTGTTTCAATTGTCCACCCATCATTTAAATGTAAAACTTTATCGGTTCCTAAATTAATCATAGGTTCGATTGCCAAAACCATCCCATTAACCAGTGATTTTCCATTACCTCTTCTTCCAAAGTTTGGTACTTCAGGTTTTTCATGTAAGTTTTTACCTAAACCATGACCAACTAGATCTTTTACAACACCATAACCATTTTTTTCATTATAATTTTGTATTGCATAGCTAATATCACCAACTCTATTTCCACTTTTAAATTCTCTGATACCTTTGTACAGAGATTTTTTAGTAACATTAAGAAGTTTTTTTATTTCATCAGATACTTCACCAACTTCAAATGTAAAAGCATGATCACCAAAAAATTCATTTTTGACAACGCCACAATCAATTGATATAATATCCCCATTTTCAAATGGTATTTCATTTGGAATTCCATGTACTACTTCTTGATTTGGGCTAACACAAAGAGTGTTTGGAAAACCATACATACCTAAAAATCCAGGTTCACCACCGTTATCTCTAATAAATTCTTCTGCAATCTTATCCAATTTTAAGGAATTTGACCCAGGTTTAATTTCCTTGGCTATAAGGCCTAGAGTTTTTGAAACTAACAAAGCACTTTCTCTAATTAATTCAATTTCTTCCTCAGTCTTAATTACTATTTTTTTAGAATCCATAGTAAGCATTTTCATAGCCTATATCACTGAGAATACTAAAAATATCTTTTTCCAAAGTTTCAATAGTTATTTCAACTATTCTATTAATTTCCTTTTCTTTTCTGTAAAATATAAACGTTGGAACATTAATAATATCATAAATTTTGTGGTAATTATCTGGAGATTTTTTTTCATTATCCAAGCCTATAAGCTCAATTTTTCTTTTATTAAATCTTAATTTATCCATTACTTTGAAAAATTGGGGAACCAATAACCTGCTATCGTCACACCAAGTACCCATTATAATTTTGATAGAGATATTTTTATCTAAGAAAGGTTTTATATTACTTAAAATTTTTTTCTCGGGATTATAATTTTTATAATTTAATTTGAAGGAATCTTTAATAAATGGATGTTTTTCGAGTTCTAATCTTTTAAATTTACCAATTAAATCTACGTACTCAATATCTTCATTCTCAATATTTGCTTCTTTTTTGACTTTACTATTACAGCCAACAAATAAAATAAATAACAGAGTTAGTTTTATTACATTTTTCATATTAAAATTTTTCCTGACATTTTCTCTGGAATGTCAATATCCATAATATTTAAAATAGTCGGGGCAATATCAGCTAAAATACCATCATTAACTTTATCAGTTTTTGAATCAATAACTATAATAGGAACTGGATTTGTGGTATGCGCTGTATTGGGTGAACCATCATTATTTTTCATAACATCACTATTACCATGATCGGCAATAATTATAATTGAGTAATTATTATTAATTGAAGATTCAACGATTTCCCTTAGGCAAGTATCAACTGTTTCACATGCTTTTACAGCAGCATTAAAGTTACCTGTGTGACCTACCATGTCTGGATTTGCAAAATTTAAGCAAATAAAATCAGATGAATTTGAATTGATTTCTGGAATTATAGCATCTCTAATTTCAAAAGCACTCATTTCAGGTTTTAAGTCATATGTTGCAACCTTCGGGGAAGGACACATTATTCTTATTTCATCTTTAAAAGGTGATTCTTTCCCTCCATTAAAGAAAAATGTTACATGGGGATACTTCTCTGTTTCTGCAATTCTGATTTGAGTTCTCTTGTTTTGCTCTAAAACTTCACCTAATGTTTGACTTAAATTTTCATTTTCATAAATACAATCGATATTTTTATAATCATCATTGTAATTGGTCATAGTTAAGAATTTCAAGTTCAATTTCTTCATTGAAAAATCATTAAAATCCTTTTGACTTAATACCTCTGTTAGTTGTCTTCCCCTATCAGTTCTGAAATTAAAAAATATAACAACATCATTATCTTCAATTTTTGCTAACGGAAGATTTTTATTATCAACAACTACTATAGGTTCTATAAATTCATCAGTTATTTGATTGTTGTAAGAATCAATAATTGATTTTTCAATTTCATTTGATTTTTTTCCAATTCCATTAACAATCAAATCATATGCTTTTTTAGTTCTTTCCCATCTTTTGTCTCTGTCCATGGCATAATATCTACCGCAAACACTAGCAAGTTTTGCATTTGTTCCATCCATGGATTCCACAAGTTCATTAATCATGTTAATTCCAGATTTTGGATCAACATCTCTACCATCTGTAAAGGCGTGAATAAATACATTTTTTAAATCATGAGTTTTAGATAGATTAATTAGGTGTTTAATATGATTTATATGTGAATGAACACCGCCATCAGACACAAGACCAATAAAATGAAGCTTTTTTTTATTTGACTTACAATAATTAAAAGCTTCAATCAGTTTTTTATTTTGATCTATTGTTTTATTAACTATATCACGATTAATTTTTGCTAACTCTTGATAAACAATTCTTCCAGCACCTATATTTATATGACCTACTTCACTGTTACCCATTTGCCCAATAGGAAGCCCAACATTTTCACCATGAGTTAATAGTTTAGCGTTTGGATATTTTTTAATAAGACTATCAAAATAAGGTGTTTGAGCCTGATCAATAGCTGAGAACTCTGAATTATTAGATATTCCCCAACCATCAAGAATAATTAGGATACTTTGTTTTTTTTCTTTCAAATCAATTTTATACCAGCAAATTTAAAGATATAATATCAATTTATAGCTCAAGTTCTTTATTAACACCTAGAATATTTTCATTAACATATTTTTCAATAAATTCTTTTGTTAAATATTCTTTTCCCATGATATCAAGATTTGATATTAGTTTCGAGATATTATTTTTTTTAAACTCCTCTAAAAGATTTTTTGAAATAGGCTTATAGCTGTAATGCCATGGTTCATATTCAAACCCTTTTCTTTGTTCATCATTCGTGTAGGTTAAATAAAAACCAAATTTTTCGGAATTTGAATCCATCCACTTTTTCAATTTATTAAAAACACCACCGATTTCGTATTTTTCAGAAGTTAATGGGTTTTTTTCATTTTTAAATTCTTCATCAATTATATCAATCTCAGTTCCCCAATGATGTCTAGAGGTTCCCGGAACAGTAGAGAATCTTATAATTTCATTTAAGGCTTCATCAGGCTTTAATTTCAATTCTTTTGTGAACTTGATAAATTTTGAATTCCAAATCAAAGCTTGTCTTTCAAAATCTCTATAGCCAGAAATGATTTTAATTTTAATTCCATCATTCATAGCTGCATTTCTCATTTTTTCAAATGCTTTAAAAGTTTCTTTTTCTAGTAAAACGGTATCACCAACAAGATGTCTAGTTGTTTTACCTTGAAGAATATCTAAGTCTATTTTTTGTGACATTAATTCTGATGTATGAGTTAAAATTAAAATTAAAATAAAGAATTTACTTCTATTCATAGTTTTTTGTAAAGCATATAGTGTAAACCTATTTCGTTAATATTGTATCTTATCTCAGAATTACTGTAATTTAATTTTAAATAAAAATCAAGTGCTTTAATTCTTGCATTCATCCACAAATAACTGATTTTTTTATTTTTAAGTAAAGACTCAACTTTGTTAATTATCATTTTTCCGATACTTTTTTTTTGATGATTAAAATCAACAAATAGACCTCTTAGCTGATAACAATTAGGAAAATCTTTATATGAACATTTATTTTTTATTATTGAAACTCCACCTACTAAAACTCCATCAATATAGGCTCCAATATGAAATGATGTTTTATCATCATCACCTGGATAAATACATTTAGATGGATTCATAGTGTTTCTCAAGATTTTACTTCTAAGTTTAAGCAACTTGTTAGATTTGATTATTTTTATGTTAAGATTCAATTCTAACAAATTTAATCTTAAATTGTTAAAATTAAAATGCGGGAGTAGCTCAGTTGGTAGAGCGTCAGCCTTCCAAGCTGAATGTCGCCGGTTCGAACCCGGTCTCCCGCTCAAGAATTAAGTAATGAATTATAAAAAATATTTTTTTGTTTTAGTTATTCTTTTTTCATCCATTTCATTTGGACAAAATGATTATCGTACATGGATTAAAGGAAAGGTTCTTTATAAAAATGTTAGTGTTGTTGGTGCTAATGTTATTAATAATACTTCTCAAAGCGCAACAATTACTAATGAAGAGGGAGAATTTGAAATAGAAGTTAAATTAAATGACAAATTAATTTTTTCATCAGTTCAGTATCAAATTTCAGAACTTAATATCTCAAAAGAAATTTTACAAAGAAATAGAATTGTTGTTGATGTAAATGAAAAAGTTACTGCTCTAGATGAAGTTGTTATAACACCTGAAAACAGAGAAAAATTTCTTGATCTAAAGGAAGAGGAGTTTAAAAGATTTGATTATACAACTGATAAATCAACAAGAGTTGTTAATGTAATTAATGAACAAGGCAAGTTGAGAGATGGTATTAATTTTGTAAATCTATACAGACTTATTTCAAAATCTATAAATAAAAAAATATCAGAGGAAAATCTATCATTTAATTATAGTCCTAGTGATTTAATAAGAGAAGTTTATGATGATGTTTTCTTTATATCAAATCTTGATATTAAAAAAGATAAAATTAACGAGTTTTTGATTTATTGTGATGAAAATTTTCCATCTAAAATTTTATTAAAAAAAGAAAAGGAATTTGAATTAATAGAATTTCTAGTCAAACAAAGTAAAAAATTTAATAGAATTGTCAACAAGGGGTAGTTTTTGTATTACATTCTTTTTATTATCTGTATTAACTTACTCCCAAAATTCAGAAATTAAAGAACTTAATGCCTTCATAATTAATGATGAAATTGAAAAAAGTGGAATTGTTGTCATCAATAAATCAAGTGGTGGAACTACAATTACTGATAAAGAAGGTTTTTTCAGTATTGGGGTAAGCCTAAAGGACTCATTGTTTATAAGATCTATTCAAATTAAAGATTATTACTTATATATTAACGAAGAAATATTTAAATCTGACTCATTGAGAATTTATTTAGATCAAAAAGTCAATGAATTACGAAATGTAACTGTTTCTCCATTTAATTTATCAGGAAACTTGATTACAGATATTAATAAAATCGATAAAAATGAACTATTAAACTTTGATGATTTTGGTATCCCTGGTTATAAAGGTGAGAGAATGGAAAAGATAGCTTACAGCAATAATGCTCAAATATTATTAAATGTATTGCTTCTGCCTGTAATGCCCGTCAATATCGAGGGTATATATAAACAGCTAAGTGGTTATTATGATATGCTTAAAATGGCTCGAGGACTTGAAAAAAGGTATGATACTATTGAAAAGATAATTCAATTTTATGGAATAAATTATTTTGTCAATAGATTTGGATTGAAGGAAGATGAAATTTATGAATTTATTTTAGGAGCTGCTGAAAATTATGATTTGGAATTTGACTTTAAGAATTCTAATCATGGACTAATTTTACTTAATCTTGACAAATTTTATGAATCAATTAATAATTAAATTTTTAAGTTTAGCTTTATTCATAACAACTACACATAAGTATTATGTTAGTACAACACTAATTGATTTTGATTTAAAAACTAAATCCTTTGAAATAACGTTAAAAGTTTTTTATGATGACCTTGAATTAGCTCTTAATTTAGATTCAAAAAATATTGATTACAAGCAAGATTATGAATATTTAAATGAGTTGTATTGGAGATATTTAGAACAAAATTTTCAGTTAAAAAGTAATGGTGATATAATTAAAATTGAATATTTAGGGTTTGAAAAAAAAAGAGATCAAATTAACTTATATATGGAAATTAATAACGAATTAAATGAAGGCAACTTTACAATAAAAAATTCAATATTGTTTAATTCATTTCCAAACCAAAAAAATATAATTTTAATAAGAAAAGGTAATTATAGGAAAAGCTTCATTCAAGATAAATATAATCCAACGGATGGTATTGATTTTGATTATTAGTTTTTTATAAATTTGTAACTGAATAAAAAAAATGAACAAACATATTTTACCAATAGCTATTTCACTATTACTTTTTTCAAACGGTGTTTTATCACAAAGGTTACAAACCGAACAAATAAATACTAACAAGTTTAGACAATTAAATCAAGAATTTTCTTCACCTAACATGTTCAGAACAGCGTCTGGAGCACCAGGACCTGCATACTACCAGCAACAAGCAGATTATAAGATTAATATTGAGTTAGATGATTTAAATAAAAAAATTTATGGAGATGAAATAGTAACTTATACAAATAATTCACCTGATAAATTAGATTATTTGTGGGTGCAACTAGATCAAAACATAAGATCAAAAGACTCGCCAAGCTTAATTAGAGATAGTAGTAAGTTAGTTGAACCAGCATATATTCCTAATTCATTTGATGATGATTTTTTAAAAAAGCCATTTGATGGAGGATTTAATATAAATCATGTAAGAGGAATTGATAATAAGCCTCTAGATTATTTTATAAATCAAACTATGATGAGGATTGATTTGCCAGAGCCTCTCAAAACTGGACAAAGTTTTTCTTTTAAAGTTAAGTGGAATTATAATATTAATAATCGATTAGAGGACAGAGGAAGATCTGGCTATGAGACGTTTCCAAGTGATGATAACAGAGCTTATACAATTGCTCAATTTTTTCCTAGAATGTGTGTTTACGATGAGGTTGAAGGCTGGCAAAATTATCAATTTTGGGGTGATGGTGAATTTGCTTTGCCATTTGGAAATTATGAAGTTAATATAACTGTCCCAGCAGATCATATTTTAGAAGCAACAGGTGAGTTAATTAATAGAAAAGAAGTATATACAAAGGAAATGATGAAAAGGTTTAACCAGGCTAAAAAGTCATTTGATGAACCTGTTTTAATTGTAACTCAGGAAGAGGCTGAAATTACTGAAAAATCCTTTTCAAAAGATAAAAAGACTTGGAAATTTATTGCAGAAAATGTTCGTGATTTTGCATTTGCAACATCTCGAAAATATATTTTGGATATGATGGCGGTTAAAATTGGTGAAGATACTGTGATGGCTGTATCACTTTATCCTAGAGAAGGAAACCCAATGTGGGAGGATTTTTCGACCATTACTGTTGTTGAAACCTTAAAATTTTATTCTGATTATACATTTAATTACCCTTATCACAAAGCTGTTTCAGTTCATGCTCACAGAGTTGGAATGGAATATCCAATGATATGTTTTAATTTTGGACGACCCAATATCGATGGATCGTATTCTGATGATGAAAAATTTGGAATGATTGGTGTTATTATTCATGAAATAGGTCATTTTTTCTTTCCTATGATTGTCAATAGTGATGAAAGACAATGGGCCTGGATGGATGAAGGAATTAACACTTACGTTCAATATTTAACTGAACAAGAGTTTGGTAAAAAGTATCCAGAAATTATTTATCCTTACAAAAACTTTCCATCTGACAGAGGACCTGCAGAAATGATAGTTGATTATATGAGTGTTGATCAGAATTATTTAGCTCCAATAATGTCTAATCCTGAAAACGTTTATAGTTTGGGTCCAAATGCATATGGCAAACCTGCAACTGCGCTTAATATTCTTAGGGAAACAATAATGGGTAGAGAATTGTTTGATTATGCATTTAAAAAATATTCTAATAGATGGAAATTCAAACATCCAACTCCTGAGGATTTTTTTAGAACTATGGAAGATGCATCTGCTGTTGATCTTGATTGGTTTTGGAGAGGATGGTTTTATACAACTGATTATGTTGACATAGGAATTAAAGAAATTAATCAATATTATGTATCTCCAAACCCTAGTGAGGAACTTAAAAAAGTTTTGATCGACGAAATGGGAATTCCAAGGAATAGTTGGAGACCTTTAATTTTCTTAGACAAGTTCGAAAATGATAAAGAAAATAACAAAGAAAAAGCTCCACTTGATAATTCAAAATTGCTTAATAATTATCTTAACGAAAACTATTCAAAAGAAGAAATCAGTAAATTAAATATTCCGAAATATTATTATGAGGTTATTTTTGATAAACCTGGAGGATTAGTAATGCCAATAATAATTGATATTGAATATGATGACGGCACAATTGAAAGAAAAAAATATCCTGCACAAGTATGGAGAAAAAATGATTTAAAAGTTAGAAAAGTATTGACAAGTAATAAAAAGATTTTAAGTATTAAACTTGATCCAGATAAAGAAACAGCAGATATTGATGTATCAAATAATTCTTGGCCAAAAGTAGAAAGTAATTCAGATTTTGATAATTTTAAATCTAAAATAAAGGGATAAATGGTTGTATTATTTATTAGTGGAGCGGAAATTTTAGTAATTTTTTTAATTATTCTTTTGCTTTTTGGAGCAGATAAGATCCCAGATATTGCAAAAGGTTTGGGTAAGGGCATAAGACAGGTTAAAGATGCAACTCAAGAGATTAAGTCTGAAATTCAAAAAAGTGCAAAAAAAAAGGGTATAGATACTAAAGAGATTTCTGATCAAATTGATAGTGTTAAGGACGATATTGATGATTTAACAGGTTCGATCAAGAGAGATCTCTAGATTTTTCTAATAAAACTTAACCCATCCCTAACTGGAAGAATAACGGTTTCAACTCTTTTATCTGAATTTACCTTTTCATTAAATTCCAAAATAGATTTTGTAGCTAAATCATCGTCCTCAACTTTGTCAAGTATTTTGCCACTCCAAAGGATATTATCAGCGATAATAACTCCGCCAGATTTAACCTTATTAATTATCATATCAAAATATAAAGGGTAATTTTCCTTATCAGCATCTATGAAAACAAGATCGAATTCAAAATTTAGTTTATCAATTATTTTTATAGCATCACCTGAATATTGTATTACTTTTTTAGAAATTCCAGCTTTATTAAAATATTTATTTTGAATGTCTATTAATTCTTCATTATGGTCAATAGTATGAATAAAACCATTATCATCAAGACCTTCTGAAAAACAAATTGTTGAATAACCAGTGTAAGTTCCAATTTCAAGTATAGAGCTAGGTCTTATTATTTTTGAAATCAGAGATAATATTCTTCCTTGATAATTTCCACTTAACATTCTAGGGTTTAATATTTTTAAATGTGTCTCCCTATTTAACTCTTTTAATATTTCTGGCTCATCGGAACTTTTACTAAGTGTATAATCAAAAATTTTTTTATCAATAAAGTTTTTCATTTTTTTGGCCTAGCATATTCAAATCTATCAATTAGCTTAGTTTTTGCATAACCGTCTAGTCCATTAATAGTAACAGTTTCTGCTTTATCTAATCTTATCCATCCATCATCTTCTAGAGAATCTTTTCCAACATAAAGACATTCAATCGATGCAACAACAAGAATTGTATTATTCTCTTTAATATTATATTCATTCAAATATTTGCAACCAAATTTAATCTTTGAATTTTTTACAAAAGGAGCTTTAAAACCGTCAAGATATTCAGGCTCAAATTTTGTTTTTTCAAATTCTGAGATTTCTTTTGGATATTTAGCAGATGTGTGATGAGCATCTTTAATATCCTCAGCTTTTACATGATTAACTGTAAAATATTTTGTATTAAACATGTTATTATAAGTGTTTCTAGGAACAGTCCTTGGCCTCAGAACAAAGCCAATCATCGCTGGATCACTTCCAAGGTGAGTAATCGAGCTGAATATTGCAAGATTTGTATTTCCTTCACTGTCTATTGAGCCCAGAAGATTTGCTGATTTGTATCCAGTACAACTATTTATAAGGTTTAATCTATAAATTTTTTCTAAACTTTTAATTTTATTTTTATCAAATCGAACCATATATTTTTATTAATTTAAAATTATGAAAATTAATAGCAATTGGAAACTAAATTTAAAATAGCAACAACCTTTTTAGTAATTGGTATTATTTGTTTTTTAGTATTTTACTTAATCAATTCTCAAGTTGATGAAAATGGAATAATACAAGAACCATTTTTTTTATTACCTATAGGTTTTACAAGTTTACTATTATCTATTTTCTTATTTATCTTATTTGCTATCATAAAAAAAAAATAGGATTCAATTTGAATCCTACTTTAATTTTTTGGTTGTATTATAAAATCTAATTTTTACTTTCCTTTGTGTCATTTTGTTCACAAGTTTCTTTTAATTCTTGTAAATCTTTTTCACTATCCATTACTTTTTCAATGAGATTTTTATCATCATCATAAAATGTAACGGTAACAGGA
Source organism: uncultured Bacteroidota bacterium (assembly GCA_902522775.1). Classification (GTDB taxonomy): domain Bacteria; phylum Bacteroidota; class Bacteroidia; order Flavobacteriales; family Flavobacteriaceae; genus Eutrophosalina. The sequence goes on from CABYWQ010000002.1 coordinate 43,483, forward strand.
AATAATAATTTAATTTCTTTTCTATTTGACTTGCTTTCTGAGTGGTAAGTTTTTACAACATCGCAGTGTTCTTTTCTATCATTAACTTCAATAATTTTTCCGTCTGGAAGTTCGAGTGAGAGCGGATATTTAAGTTTAAAACATGGCTTAGGTCTTTTCTTTTTATCTTTTCCATCAAAATCTTTACTTCTTTCTAATTTTCTTCCTTCAATATCAAAAAAAACATCGCCAGATTTAATTCCCATGCTAAATACTTCAATTGATCTCATTTCTAGTTGATAGCCCAGACTTGGAGCCAGTTTTGCATCATTGATAAAATCATCGGGCATTTCATTAGTAATAGAATTTTTTAACTGATTAGGTAAATCATTTTCTAAAACTGAAATTTTTTCCTCTGAGTTGATAATGGCATCAATTAGTTCATCATCAGTCAAAAAATTTTCAACTTCACAGGAATTGATAAATAATAACAATATTGGAAGGAATAAAATTTTAAGGTAATATTTCATTTTAATTTTTTAATAAAAATACTAAAATATTAGTAAACATGTAACTATGAAATATAGTTCTCAGTATTTTTAGCTTTTTCTTCCATGATTTTTCTTATAAATGAGTGATCATTTTCTGATTTAACTTTGATTTTTAAAAATTTACTATCAATATTAAATGTATATTCTTTTTCAGTGACTTTAAAAACTACTAATTTATAGTAGGGTATAGCTAAACCATATGTCTCTAAAAGTGACCTAAAATATATAATAATACCTTTTGCTCTTAACTCAATATTACAATGATTTGTATTTTGATCAAGAATTAACAGATTTTCTATTTCTTTATTTGCTTTGGTAATTAGTAACTTTCCAGAACCAACACCTCCTTTTTTTATTTTTTCAAAAAAAGAATATGAGTTTCCAATTAAATCATCAATTTCATTTTTAATATTATCGTTTTTATACGAAACATTTCTTAACATAATAACACATCATCAATAATTATACTAAATTTGAAAATTATTATTTTGGGTGATTAGCTCAGTTGGTTCAGAGCACTACCTTGACAGGGTAGGGGTCACTGGTTCGAATCCAGTATCACCCACAAAAAAATATACACTGATAGTCAACGCTTTACAAAACTAAAAAGTGTTCCCAAATGTTCGACTCGAACTAGTGAAAATTAATTTTTGTAATTAGAAACCTAACATTATCTCAGAGTATTGTATCCCTTTGATTTATAAAGTTTTTTAAATTTTTAGATATTTTTTTATTTGATTTTTCTCTTATATAATCAATTAAAATTTTATCAATGATTTTCTTATTTTCATCAGGATAACTCATCCTAATTAGATTAACTTTTTTAATCCATTTTCTAATTTTACTAATTGAGTTTTTATTTAGTGTTTTAAGAACTTTAACTCCCATTTTGTCTAAGGCAACGGCGTTCATATGTTGTTCAAATTGATATTTCATCGGAATAACCAGTAATTTTTTTCCAAGAAATAGTGCTTCAGATGGAGTTTCAAAACCTGAATTACATATTACTCCTGAACACGATAACAAACTTTCTTCAAACGACTCATATCCTGTGGGAAAAAATGAAATATTTCCTCTCCTGTACTTTTGCTTTGTATATGGTGAAAAAACATGCCAATTTTGCTTATAAAGTTTTGAAAATATAGCATAAAGATACTCATCTGAATATGATGGCAGATAAGTAGTTATGTGATAACCATTTTTAATTTCTTTATTTCTAAGGTTGGATTTAATAATTGGGAAAAAAATATTTTTATCATATTTTTTAAAATGAAATCCATAACCTTTCTTAATAGGTGAATAATATTTTAAAATAAATGACTGAATCAGATTCACTTTTGATCCTTTTGGTACTTTATGTGATAATAAAGAGAATTGATGACTCAATGCAATACAATTTTTTTTTCTTTTAAATAAACATGCCCAAGCAGATATAGGTTCAAAATCATTAATTATTAAATCATATTTTTTAACTGGACAATTATAAATATCTTTAATAAATGTGATTGGATTGAACAATTTCAATGTCTTGAAAAAATCAATTCCTCCTCTCTTTCCAAATACAAAACTCAACCCTTTATATTGATATTTTATATCATGTTTCAATTTTAATGATGATTGAGTTCCACTAATCAACACATCAACCTCAGCTCGATTTTTAAAAATTTTAATTAATTCATTTGCTCTAATTATATGTCCGTTTCCTGTTGATTGAACTGCGTATAAAATTTTCATGATTTAAAATTTTTAAGCATTGATTCAAAAAGTTCACTAGTGGATTTGTCTATAGTTGAATTTCTTTCTTTTTTTAGATGTCTGAAATTATTAGGATCATACTCAAATAATTTCCAACTGTTATTGTTATATTCAAGAGAAGTTAAATTTTCTATCCAATCTCCAGAGTTCAAATATGTTATTTTTTTTCCCTTAATAATTTGATCCCTAATAACTGGTTGATGTATGTGTCCACATATAACATAATCATAGTTATTTTCGCGAGCAATATCAAGAGCAGTCTTTTCAAATTGATTGACATATTTAACTGCTTCCTTGACTTTATATTTTATGTATTTAGAAAATGATATTTTTTCTTTTCCAATTAATGCTCTAAAACGATTTATTCTGTAATTCAACCTAATTAAAAAATCATATCCTATACCCCCCAGTTTTGCTACCCATTTGGAATATTTCATAGTAATATCAAATACATCTCCATGAAAAAACCATGCTTTTTTACCATTTAATTTTAAAACCGCTTTATTACTAATTTTAAAATTTTTTATTCCATAACCATTAAACTTTCTTAAAACTTCATCATGATTTCCGGGTAAATAATAAATCCTAGTTCCTTTAGATAAAAAATCTAAAAGCATTCTTATGACTTTTAAGTGAGATTTTGGAAAATATTTTTTTTTAAATTGCCAAATATCAATAATGTCACCATTTAAGATGATTTTTTTTGGGCGAATAGTTCTCAAATAATTGATTAGTTCCTCGGCTCTACATCCATGGGTACCCAAATGAATATCTGAAAGAACAACTAAATCTATTTGTCTTTTTTCGAACACACATAATAGTAAGATTATAATGTGAATCAAATGTTTTTAAAATAATAAGATAATGTTAAAATTTAAAAATTAATGTGGACAGAATCTGCCTACATTAATTTTCATTAGTTTTGTTTAAGTGAAAGTGATACTGCGGGGAACATAAAATGTTCCCTTTGGGAACACCCAAAAAAATTAAGCTATTGAAAATGAATAGCTTATGATGTGAGTTCGAGTGGAGTATCAACCACAATTTATATCTAGAAAAATCGTAAATTTAATGATTAAAATTTAATACAATGAAAAAAATATTTATTATACTAGTTTTTTTACTAGCTTCTTGCTCTAGTCCTCAGCAAAATCCAGACTTTGAAAAAAATGTTGAATTAGCAAAAAATTATTTTGCAACTTTTGTTACTGAAGATTTTGATGCAACTGCTGCTCTTATATCTGATGATGTAGAATGGCAAGGATGCTTTTATGGTACAACGCCTATGAATAAGGAACAAGCAATGGAATACTCTAAAGGTTGGCATGATGCTATGGAAAACATAACTTACACCGCTGAGAATTATTTGCCTGGTGTAGATCCTGAAACTGGATTGCTGAATGGTAGCGTAAGAACTTACGGAACTTGGACAGGAACAAATACTGCTAGCGGTAAAGACTTTGAAATTTCAATGTATCATTATTTTACATTTAATGATGATGGTAAAATTATTAATGCTGGCGATTATGGTGATGCAACTGGACTAATAATGGCTGTTGCACCAGATCCAGCTGAATAAATATGCTAAAACTGAAAAGCGCCAATTGGCGCTTTTTTTTTCATATTTGGCACTTGATTTGTAATTAAATTAATGATGAATTTCTCTGGAAATATTCCTATTTCGGGCTGGTCATACTCAACCTTTTCAAATGATAGTGTTTCTCTTTTTGATAGGCTTCTTGAAATATTTAAGGAGTTGTTAACTTATACATCCGGAGATTTTGATGAAGCTGTAGATTGGTTAAGACAATTAGACAAAGAATATTCTTTGACTACGGAAGATTATACTATCGATGACTTTATCGATGAATTATTAAACAAAGGCTTTATATCAACTGAAATAAATACCACAGGTGGGAAAGAATTAATTAAGATCACATCCAAAATGGAAAAGGCTTTAAGAAAGTTTGCATTAAAAAAAATTTTTGGACAAATAAAGAAATCAAAACAAGGAAATCACAAATCAAAACGTCAAGGATCAAGTGATGATGATAATTCTGATATCAAAAGTTTTGAATTTGGCGATCCATTTGACAAAATAATTGTAAGTGAAAGTTTAAAGAATATGTATAATCGTACCGGTACTGATGAATTGAATTTAATTTCAGATGATATAGTTGTAAATAATGGAAATTTTCAATCTCAAATGAGTACAGTTCTGATGATTGATATAAGTCATAGTATGATATTATATGGTGAAGATAGAATAACACCTGCCAAAAAAGTCGCTATGGCTTTAGCAGAATTAATAACAACAAGATATCCAAAAGATACACTAGATATTATTGTTTTTGGGAATGAAGCTAAAGTAGTTGAGCTTAAAGATTTACCCTATTTAAAAGTCGGACCTTATCACACAAATACTGTTGCCGGTATTCAATTAGCTATGGACATTCTTAAAAGAAAAAAGAATAATAACAAGCAAATATTGATGATTACAGACGGAAAACCTAGTTGTTTAAAACTTAGAGATGGGAGTTTTTATAAAAACAGCGCTGGCTTAGACCCTAAAATTATTAATAAATGTTACAACATGGCAAAACAAGCTAGAAAGTTAAAGATCCCAATCACTACTTTCATGATAGCCCGTGATTCCTATTTACAACATTTTGTTAGAGAATTTTCTAAGGCCAATGGTGGTAAAGCATTTTATACGGGCTTAGATAATTTGGGAGAAATGATTTTTGAAGATTATAATAGCAATAAAAAAAGAAAGATATAAATGAAAAAACCTAGTATTAAAACCTTAAAAGAATTAAAGAACTCAAGCTATGAGTCTCAAACCATTAAAGATGAGTTGTGTAAAAATCTTTCTATTCTCCTCAAAAGTGGAAAGCCATCATTTACTGGCATCCACGGCTATGAAAGTACAGTAATTCCGGACTTGGAAAGAGCGATTTTATCTAAACATAATATTAATTTTTTAGGTCTTAGAGGTCAAGCAAAAACAAGATTAGCTAGAAAAATGATTGATTTATTAGATGAGTGGATACCTTTCATAAAAGGATCTGAAATAAACGATGATCCGTTATCACCAATTTCTAATTACGGAAAAAAAATTGTGGAAGAAAAAGGTGATAGTACGGAGATTGATTGGCTACACAACTCAGAAAGATTTTATGAAAAATTAGCAACACCTGATGTTACCGTCTCTGACTTAATAGGTGATATTGACCCTATAAAAGCTGCATCTCTAAAACTATCTTATGCTGATGAAAGAGTAATTCATTTTGGTATGATACCAAGAGCTAATAGGTCAATTTTTGTCATTAATGAATTACCAGATTTACAGGCCAGAATTCAAGTAGCATTATTTTCAATCCTTGAGGAAAAAGAAATCCAAATTAGAGGATTTAAACTGCGCATACCCCTAGACCTTCAATTTGTTTTTACTGCAAACCCTGAAGATTATACGAATAGAGGCAGCATAGTAACACCATTAAAGGATAGAATTGGTTCCCAAATCATTACTCATTATCCATTAACTACCGAAATTTCAAAAAAAATTACTGGTCAAGAATCAAATTTTATTGATGACAATATATATGTTCCTGAAATTGCAAAAGATTTAGTTGAGGAAATCAATTTTGCTGCTAGAAGAAGTGATTATGTTGACTATAAAAGTGGAGTTAGTGCAAGAATGAGTATTACAGCGTTTGAAAATTTGGTAAGTACAACCAAGAGAAGAATGCTAATTAACGGTGAAGATAGCTCCTCTGTAAGACTTTCAGATTTTGGTGGAATAATCCCTTCTATCAATGGAAAAATTGAGTTAGTGTATGAAGGTGAAGAACAAGGAGCTGATCAGATTTCCTATGACCTTATAAATGAAGGTGTAAAATCAATATTTGTTAAATATTTTCCAGAAATAAAGAAATTACAGAAAGAAGAAGAGATATCACCATATGATGAAATTACTGAATGGTTTATTATGAGTAACAGGGAGATTTTTATTGGAGATGAGTTTACTAACAGTGAATATGAAAAAATATTGAATAGTATAAAACCCCTTAATACTCTTATTGATAAGTATTGTAAAAATGAAAACATAAAAGATTTACTATTTATAAAAGAGATATTGCTCTGGGGTTTATCTGCTTTTAAGAAATTAGATAAAAATAGAATGTTAGATGGATTAGAATTTAAAGACTCTCTCGGGACCTACTTCAACGATATAAATAAATAATTTTTTTAGTTTGAAAACCACTTATGCTTTCCAAAGAAATTTCTTTCAATAACTTTTTTGTTTGACAAGTACCAATCTAAACCAGAAATAACACTATTAAGATATTTTTTTAAGTTTGGTTTAAAAAATAAGTGGTGTGGGATAAAAGATAGAATTTTCGATTTTTCCCTTAAAAACCATGGATATACAGCTATACATAAATAAACCTTATTGTTCTTTTCAATAATCTCCCATTTTACTAAAGATTTTTTTCCATTTTTTCTACCAATTAATAACTCATAGCCTCTTTTTTCTTCCCATTTTGTAAAGTTTCGGATTAATTTAATTCCATTAAGGTAAGTAAGCTCATCACATGACCCTTTCCCCGGCCATTTAATAACATTATTTGATTTACAAAATGGATGGTAAAGTTCAAGATTTTTAGGCGATGAAATTAAGTTCCATATCTCATCCCTATTTGAGTTAATTCTTTTTATTAATTTAACACTCCATGAATTTTTGTACTCAATCATTAAGCTAACATAATTTTATTTTATGATTTTTCAAAAGGAAATAGTAATTGAGCCACATCCCAGAGGATTTCATTTAATAAGTGAAAATATTTTTAATGTATTACCTAAAATGAGTGGATTAGTTCATGTCTTTATAAAGCACACATCAGCAAGTTTAACAATTAATGAAAATGCTGACCCAAGTGTAAGGGTTGATTTTGAGACTCATTTTAACAAACTAGTTTCAGACCAAGATGATCATTACACTCACATTACTGAGGGACTCGATGATATGACATCTCACATTAAAAGTTCTCTATTGGGATCATCAATTAGCTTTCCTATAACAGATGGAATTCCACAAATTGGAATATGGCAAGGAATTTATTTATGTGAACATAGGGATCATGCCTCATCAAGAAAATTATTTATAACAATTATAGGAGAATAAGACATTATGTCTTGGTTTACAGCCAATTAAAATGTCATTTTGGCAATTTATATAAAAGGAATGTGATTTGATATACGTTAAATAAATAATTAATGAAAACAGATCAATTTACATTTAAAACACAAGAAATTCTTCAAGATTCTCAACAAAAGGCACTTGAAAAAAGTCACCAGACTGTTGAAAATTCTCATATCTTAAAGTCAATTATTGATAATGATGATAATATTTTTCCATATGTTTCTAGTCAGTTGGAGGTAAATAATGAAATTATTAAATCTACAGTTGAAAAGATGATTGATTCTTTACCTAAGGTCAATGGTGATTTTGTGGGATTTTCACAAGATTCATCAAAAACTTTGATGAAAGCGATAAATCACTCAAAAAAAATGGGGGATAATTATGTTTCAATTGATCATTTATTAATCTCATTAATTGACTCCAACAATGAATTATCAAAGATTTTGATTGGATTTGGATATAACCTAGATAAAGTAAAAAAGATTTTGGTAAATATGAGGAAAGGTGATAAAGTAAAATCATCATCAGATGATACTAACTTAAACTCCCTTGAAAAATATGCTATTAACCTCACAGCAAAAGCAAGTGAAGGTAAATTAGATCCCGTAATTGGTAGAGATGATGAAATAAGAAGATTGTTGCAAATTTTATCTAGGAGATCAAAAAATAATCCAATTTTAGTTGGGGAGCCTGGCACTGGAAAGACAGCTATCGCTGAGGGATTAGCAAAAAGAATCATTGAAGGTGATGTACCTGAGGACTTGAAAGAAAAAATGATTTATGCTCTTGACATGGGCGCATTAATTGCAGGTGCAAAGTATAAAGGAGAATTTGAAGAAAGATTAAAATCTGTGATTAAAGAAATTACAACTTCCGATGGAAGAATAATCTTATTTATTGATGAAATTCACACTCTTGTTGGAGCAGGGGGAGGCCAAGGCGCTATGGATGCAGCAAATATTTTAAAGCCTGCATTGGCAAGAGGTGATCTCAGAGCAATTGGTGCAACTACACTTGATGAGTTTCAGAAATACTTCGAAAAAGATAAGGCACTTGAAAGAAGATTTCAGAAAGTCTATGTTAATGAACCAGATATTGAGAATTCAATTTCAATTTTAAGAGGAATCAAAGAGAAGTACGAAGCTCATCATAAAGTAAAAATTTTAGATGAAGCTCTTATTGGTGCTGTTAAATTATCAAGTAGATATATATCTGACAGATTTTTACCGGATAAAGCTATTGATTTAATGGATGAATCTGCCTCAAAGCTAAGGTTAGAAATAAATTCAAAACCTGAAGAACTTGATACGCTTGATAGAAAAATAAGACAAATTGAAATAGAATTGGTTGCAATAACTAGAGAAAAAGACAAAAAGAAGATTAAAAAACTTAATGATCAATTGGCCGAATATAAAGAAGAAAGAAACTTATTGTTTACAAAATGGGAAAATGAAAAGAATGTAATTGAAAGGGTACAGCAAACAAAAATCAATATAGACGAATTAAGATCCCAAGCAGAAAAATATGAAAGAGATGGTGATTACGCAAAAGTTGCTGAGCTAAGATATGGTAAGATCAAAGATCTTCAAGAAAAACTCAAAGATTATGAATTAGAAATGACTAAACAGTTTAATGAAGATTCATTATTGAGTGAAGAAGTTACATATGATCATATAGCTGAGGTTGTATCAAAATGGACTGGAATTCCTATATCAAAAATGGTAAAATCTGAAAAATCAAAGCTTCTAGAGCTTGAAAGCCAAATATCTAATAGGCTAGTTGGTCAAAAAGATGCTGTTGAGTCAGTAAGCGATTCAATTAGAAGGAGTAGATCTGGTTTACAAGATGAAAATAGACCAATTGGTAGTTTTTTATTTTTAGGTACAACAGGAGTTGGAAAAACTGAGCTGGCTAAGGCTATAGCTGAAATTTTATTTGATGATGAACAAAATATTGTCAGAATAGATATGAGTGAGTATCAAGAACAACATTCAGTTAGTCGTTTAATTGGTGCTCCTCCTGGATATGTTGGATATGATGAGGGAGGACAGTTAACTGAAGCTATTAGAAGAAGACCTTATTCAGTTATTCTACTGGATGAAATTGAAAAAGCACATCCTGACACTTTTAATATTTTACTTCAATTACTTGATGAAGGAAGATTAACTGATAGCAAAGGAAGAACAGCAGACTTTAGAAATACCATTGTAATTATGACCAGTAATATGGGTAGCGAAGAAATTCAAAGATCCTTTGAAGAGATTGATGATTTTAAAGAAGCTAAATCTAGAGCATTGAATACCACTATGATGCTTCTAAAAAAATCATTGAAACCAGAATTTTTAAATAGAATTGATGATATAATTTTATTCTCACCTTTGACTAAAATGGAAATTAAAAAAATTGTTGAGTTACAATTTGAGATTATTTCTAAAAAATTAAAAAATAAAAATATTAATCTATCCATTACTGATGACGCACTTGACAAATTAACTGATTTGGGATTTGATCCAGAGTATGGTGCAAGGCCAGTTAAAAGAGTAATTCAAAAAAATATTCTTGATAATTTAAGTAAGATGATTTTGTCTGAAAAAGTTAGTACCAAGAACAAATTAGTGGTCGACTTTTTTGGAGATGAAATTGTAATAAGGAATTAATTTCATACTTTAATTGAGTATTTATGAAATACCTTTCTTTTTTATTTTTTTTTATTTCTATCGTTTCATATTCTCAAAAATTTGATGAAAAGATAAATCTTCTGATTAATGAGAATATTGCTGAAATAATTGAGCTAAGACATTGGTTCCACGAAAATGCTGAGCTAAGTAATCGTGAATTTAAAACATCTGAAAGAATTGCTGAGGAACTTATTAAAATTGGATATAATCCACAAACAGGAATTGCAAAAACTGGTGTTGTAGCAATTCTAAATGAAGGCAAACCAGGGCCTGTTGTTGGGCTAAGAGCTGATATTGATGGACTTCCTGTTAAAGAACGCGCAAATATTCCTTGGGCATCTAAAATGACAGGATTTTATAATGGTGAAACAGTACCTGTTATGCATGCATGCGGTCATGATATGCATACTGCGATTTTATTAGCTACAGCAAAAATTTTATACGAAATTAGGGATGAAATTCCAGGTCAAGTAAAATTTATTTTTCAACCTGCAGAAGAAGGCGCTCCTGCCGGTGAGGAGGGTGGTGCACAATTAATGGTAAAAGAGGGAGTTTTAAAAAATCCTGACGTTGATGCAATCTTTGGTCTACATGTTTGGTCTGGTTTATATGCAGGACAAGTTCATCTAAGACCACAAGGTATAATGGCAGCTGTTAATGAGTTTAGAATTGATTTAAAAGGAGTTCAGACACATGGATCTACACCCTGGACTGGTAGAGATCCTATTGTTACTGCTGCGCAGATTGTTAACTCATTGCAAACAATAGTTAGTAGAAGCTTACCATTAACTGAGGCAGGTGCTGTTGTGACAATTGGTAGTATTCATGGCGGAGTAAGGAGTAATATTATTCCTGAAGATTTATATATGTTAGGTACCATTAGAACCTTAGACAATGATATGAAAACTATAGTTCTTAAAAGATTAGAGGAAATAGTGTACAATGTTGCTAAATCTAATAATATTGAAGCTAAAATTACATATATGGTATCATACCCAATCACATACAATGATCCATTTTTATACAAAGAAGTTCTTCCTACATTAAAAAGAGTAAATGGCGAAAAAAATGTTTTTTTAATGAGGGCAATTACTGGTGCAGAGGACTTTTCTTATTTTCAAGAAAAAATACCTGGAATATATTTTTTTATTGGTGGATCAAAAAATGGCACGGATCTAACTAAGGTAGCTCCTCATCACACTCCAGATTTTTACGTTGATGATTCTGCTATTGAAACTGGTATTAGATCAATGACTTCTTTAACGATTGATTATCTATTAAATAATTAATTTTTTGAATTTTCAGGAGCTTTTCTCTTCTTTGAAATTTGTTCATAAGAATATCCAATTTCATAAAGCTTTTGTTCAGATTTTGATTTGGTAATAAATGTTAAGCCTGCAGGTTGATTATTATTTCTAAATCCCATAGGTACAGTAAGACAAGGGTTGTGAGCAACTGCTGCATATGCAGCGTGATAATTATTAATAGAAACAACAGCATCTATATTAAACTTATCTAAGGCGGAATCAAAAAATTTATTTCCATTCTTAGATAATTCATTTTTTAAAGATTTGAAATCTGAAAAACTTAAGGTATCCTCTATTATTGATCTAAAAATCCCTTGACCATATGGTGATCTAATTACAGAATCTAACGAATTATAATTGATAATTGTTTTTATATCGTTTACTAACAAATCTTCATTTCCATAATCTTTTAAATATTTTACTAAATCTACTCTCATGTCCTCATCCAATAGTTTTCGAAAATTGGTAAGAGGGATATTAGATTGTTTTATTTCAATCATTTTAGCACCAAAAGATTTTAATAAATCAATATTTTCTTTATACAGTGAATCGTTTTTGTAATAATTAGAGTAATAACCTAAACTATAATTTTCAATTTTACTTTTTTTTACAAAACTTATATCAATTGGATTTGAATCGTAGGAAAATGAATCATTACCATCATATCCTAATATTGCATTCATTAAAATTATATTATCAATTACAAATTTTGTCATTGGACCTGCAGTATCTAATGTTGATGAAATTGGAATAATACCTGATCTACTTACTGATCCTATTGTTGGTTTCATTCCAACAAGAGAATTTGATGAAGAAGGTGACAATATTGAGCCTGAAGTTTCAGATCCAATTGAAACAGAAGCTAAATTTGAAGCAGTAGCAACACCACTTCCTGAACTTGAACCCCCTGTATCAATTTTCATTCTGCCATATGGATTTAAAGTTTGACCGCCCATTGAGCTGTAACCATTTGGACAACCTAAACAAAAATAATTTGCCCATTCACTTAAGTTTGTTTTTCCTAAAATTATAGCTCCTTTTTCTTTTAATTTTTCTACGATATATGAATCTCGAGTTATATTATTTTTTAAACTAAAAGCACCCGCGGTCGTTGCTAGACCATCAAAACCAACGTTATCCTTTAAAAGAATTGGTATTCCATAAATAGAGTATTTTTTACTTTGAGAATTTTGATCACGTAATTTTGCTTCACTTAAAACATTTTTATTAATTGAAATAATTGAATTTAAAAATTGGTCTTTATCAAATTCAATTAAATATATTCTTGATAAGTAAAAAAGAGTTAGTTCCTCATAAGAAAAATCTTTTTTAGAGATACTATTTTGAATTTCAGGAATTGATTTTTCAATTATTAAATCTTTTATCTGATCATATCTACTTTTCAGAAATTTTGAAATTTCATTTTCAAACTCATTTATATAATTATTTTTATCGTTTGAAATACTTTGAATTCTCTTATATCTTAATCTTTGATTCTCATTTTTTGAACTTTTTATAATTTCATTTGTCTGGTCAAAATTAGTCCAAGCTTTTAAACTGTTTTCGTCACATGAAATAGTGGTAATTATGATAAAAATTAGTATTATAGTTCTCATAATATTCTTTTATAAATTTCTTCCATTTTCATTCCTCTAGATCCCTTTATTAAAATATTTTTAGCTGATATTGATTTAAATTTCTCAAAAAAATCATTTTTATTTCTAAAAAAGTGAAGTGATGGTTTTTCTTTTTTTTGCTGATAGAATATTTCACCTATAAATACGCAGTCATCTATTTTTTTTAATAAACAATACTCAATTATTTCTTTGTGTTCTTTATCTTTTTCGTCACCGAGCTCATACATATCACCTAAAATGGCAATTTTAGTACCTGAAACCATATCAAACGATTCGATTGCGGTTTTCATACTAGAGGGATTTGCGTTGTATGCATCAAGAATTATTTTTTTATCATTTTTAATTATAAACTCAGATCTATTATTTTTTAACTCAAAATTTTGTAATTTTTCTGAAATAGTATTAATGTCAATTTTAAAAAATAAACCTAAAGATATAGCTGCGCAGACGTTGGAGAAATTATAATTACCATACAAGTTAGTTGATATAATTTTATTCTTGTATTTCACAGAAACCCGGTTCTCAGAAATGTCATTAAAATTATAGTGTGAATTTTCTTTGCTTCCGAACGTAACTGAATTATCATCAATAAATTTAATTTGTGTCTTATCATCAGAATTTATTAGTATTGACTTTTTATTTTTTAATATCCATCTATATAATTCTGTTTTTCCTTTAATCACACCATCTATATTTTTAAAACCCTCAAGATGTGCTTTTCCAAAGTTGGTAATGTAGCCAATATCAGGTAATATTAATTTGGTTAAAAAATCAATTTCACCAAAATTATTTGCTCCCATTTCAATAATTGCAATTTCAGTATCTGGCTTAATTTTGAGTAAACTTAGTGGTACACCAATGTGATTATTTAGATTACCTTCGGTGCACACAACATCATATTTATTTTCTAGAACTGTTTTAATAAGCTCTTTTGTACTTGTTTTACCGTTGCTTCCTGTTAGTGCTATAACTTTAGCTGTTGATTGTTGTCTGTTAAATTTACTAAGTTCTTGAAGTGTTTGAAGTACATTTTCAACTTTAATAATTTGATCTTTACATAAATCATTTTTTAAATCACTATCTACAATGACAAAACTAGCCCCTTTATCAAGAGCTTCCAATGCATATCCATTTCCATCAAAGTTTTTGCCTTTTAATGCAAAAAAAATTGATTTTGAAGTAATTTTTCTAGTGTCTGTTGACACTAAGTAATTACAATCTATTAATAGTTTATGTAATTTATTGATATCCACTATTTAAATATAAATAAAGTGAAATATAAAAAACAGTAAGACTTACCTTTTCTTAGGTTTACTAGTGTTTCTAGCTTCTCCAAGATATGACATCGCACATCTAAAACCTATAAAATTTGTAGTCATGTATTCAGGGTAGAATCTCCTTTGGGCAGGGTCTAAATAATAAGATCGGTCAAGCCATGATCCACCTTTATAAACCCTCGACTCGTTACTAATAAGTGAAGTGCTATTAATTGAAGAGCTATCATCAGGGTTCATTGGAGAATTATACATAGATTGATCTTTAGTTTCACCTGCAGTATAAAATCTTGATGACTCAGAATCTCCATCTCTGTAGCTTCTGTTATCAGCAGAGCTGTAATTAGTTCTCATAAGGTCAGTTTCATCTAAATCAACTTCGACTAAATCCCCTGGTAAATTTTGAATGTAAATTCTACCATTAGGAAGAATTGAATCAACAAATGTTTCTCTAGTTACAGTAGTTACTCTTCCATCTTCAGAAATTAATGGTTTACTATATAAATTTCCTCTATAGTAATTAAAGTCATTAGCTTCTTCGTCAATAATTGGTCTGTATACATCAGCCACCCATTCAGACACATTACCAGCCATACCAAATAAACCAAAACTATTTGGAGGATAAGATCTAACAGATGTTGTAATTCCTGAGCCAGTTTCTGACCAACCAGCAATTCCACCATAATCACCTTTTCCTAATTTGTAATTGGCTAATTGATCACCTAAAGTCTTTTTTTTCTGAGATCTAGTATATTCACCTTGCCAAGGAAATTTTTTCTTTCCTCTATATAGATTTCCATCTCTTAATTCACCAAGACCTAAAGCGGCATATTCCCATTCTGTTTCGGTTGGAAGTCTATACTCAGGTAAAATTAGTCCATTTTCAATTGAGGAATGTATTGTGTCATTTTCTGTAATAGATTTATCTCCAATAACAGACGAAATATTACCATCATATGTTTTTGATGGATCTAGTAAATATGTTTTGGTATTAAAGGATAGTTTTGAGTTAGGATTCAGGACAGAATCACGATTAAGAAAGCCTTTTTCAGCAAGGATTCTTTCATTAACTCTATTAGTTCTCCATTTTGCAAAATTATTTGCTTGATGCCAGCTGACTCCAACTACTGGATGATTTTGAAAAGCAGGATGTCTAAGGTAATTATTTACCATATCCTCATTAAAACCGAGAGGATTCCTCCAAACAAGGGTGTCTGGAAGTGCAGCAACATATATTTTTTTAAGTTTTTCATCACCACCATACATTCTTTTTAACCAATCAATATATTCTAGATACATAATGTTGGTAACCTCAGTTTCATCCATGAAAAAAGATCTAACATATTGCTGAGTTGGAGTATTGTTCCAATCATGCATAACGTTGTCTTTGGTATTACCTTTGACAAAAGTTCCACCCTGAACGAATATCATTCCAGGGGCATTTTGTTGTCCTCTGTATTTTGTTTCGGCTTGAAATCCTCCTTCAGAATTGATTTTCCAACCTGTTGCTTGAGATATATTTTTACCAGATTTATAATTGTTTCGACTGCAACCAATCAACATGATAAGGGCGAATGAAAATAGAATTACATAGGATTTTTTCATAGAATCGATTGTAAATATATGAAGATTGATTAAAAAATAATTACTTCATCAACAAAATCGCAATAATCAGACCATAATTTTTTAGTTAAATACAGTTATTATTTAAAAGAGATTAATTAAAAAACTATATTAAATAATTAAAAAAATCGTGATATAATTTATTGGTATTATATTTATAAATCTTTAAATGAAAAAAATATTAATTTTTATTTCACTCTTTACGGCATTCCTGGGTTATTCACAGAAAGAAAGGAGAGTTATAACCACAGCTGTTCCATTTTTAATGATTTCCTCTGATGCTAGAGCCTCTGGAATTGGAGAACAGGGAGTTGCTACTTCATTTGATAATTTTTCACAACATTGGAATCCCTCAAAATATGTTTTCTCTGAAAATTCCTCTGGTTTTGGTTTTAGTTACACACCTTACTTAAGTAAAATTGTGAATGATGTTTTCCTTGGAAATTTGACATATTATAGAAAAAACTCTGAAAGATCAGCTTGGAGTTTCAGCCTAAAGTATTTTAGCCTTGGAGACATAGATGTGTTACAAAATCCTTTGGATATCCCAATCATTGAAAGTCCAAATGAATTTACCATAGATGCAGGCTACTCTTTAAAATTAAACGAAAATTTTGGTCTTGGAATAACCGGAAGATTTTTACTTTCAGATGTAAAACTTCAGTCATTTGATGCTGAGTCTCAAGCTGCCACCAGTGTTGCAGTCGATATATCAGGATTTTTTCAATCGGATATCGTAACAGTAGGAAGAAGTAATGGAATCTTAAGAGCTGGATTTAATATTTCTAATTTAGGTCCTAAGATGAAATATACGGACTTAGGTCAAGAAAGTTTTATTCCAACAAATTTGAAAATTGGATCTGGGTTTGAGTTTTTATCTGACAATAGCAACAGCTTAACTATCTCATTTGAAATTAATAAGTTATTGGTACCAACACCAAGTATTCCAATTTACGACTCTTCAGAAACAGAAATTATTGCTTACAGGCAGGATGATATTGGTTTTTTAAGTGGAATTTTTAAATCATTTGGAGATGCTCCTGATGGTTCATCAGAGGAACTTAAAGAATTAACCTACAGCTTTGGTATAGAATATTCTTTTAACGAATCCTTTTTCTTAAGATCAGGATATTTTAGTGAGCATGAGCTAAAGGGATCCAGAAAGTTCATAACCCTTGGAACAGGTTTTAAAACTAACTCAAATTTATCTATTGATCTTTCTTATTTAATTTCTACGTCGGAGATTATAAGCCCGCTAGAGAACACTCTTAGATTTTCTTTATCATATAACTTGTTTTAATCAAGAAAAAAAACATTATTCTAATTAAGAATTAAGTAATTTTTTTAAATTATCTTTGCACAGAATTCTATGAGACCTGTCACGAAAGAAACTTATCTAAATTGGTATGAAGAAATGCTTTTCTGGAGAAAGTTTGAAGACAAGCTTGCTGCAGTATATATTCAACAAAAAGTAAGAGGTTTTCTTCATCTTTACAATGGTCAAGAAGCAGTCTTGGCTGGTGCTCTTCATGTTATGGACACTTCAAAAGATAGAATGATAACAGCTTACAGAAATCACGTTATGCCTATCGGACTGGGAGTTGATCCCAAGAGAATTATGGCTGAATTATTTGGAAAAAGTACTGGAACTTCAAATGGTTTAGGAGGTTCAATGCATATTTTTTCAAAAGAACATAGATTTCATGGAGGTCACGGTATTGTCGGAGGACAAATTCCACTTGGTGCAGGTATGGCATTCGGTGATAAGTACCATGGTCGAGATGCAGTTACCCTATGTTTTATGGGAGACGGTGCTGTAAGACAAGGTTCTTTTCATGAAACCTTAAATTTAGCAATGTTATGGTCACTACCTGTGGTATTTATTGTAGAAAATAATGGTTATGCAATGGGTACGTCTGTGAAAAGAACCTCAAATCATACAGATATATGGAAGTTAGGTTTAGGTTATGAAATGCCATGTGGACCTGTTGATGGGATGAATCCTGTAAAAGTCGCGGAAGCATTAAATGAAGCAATTACTAGAGCTAGATCTGGAAATGGTCCTAGCTTATTGGAGATGAAAACTTACAGATATCGTGGTCACTCGATGTCTGATGCCCAAAAATATAGAACCAAAGAAGAAGTTAATGAGTACAGAAAGATTGACCCTATAACTCAAGTCAAAGACTCAATATTGAGTAATAATTATGCCAGTGAGGAGGATTTGAAAGAAATTGACATGAGAGTTAAAACAAAGGTTTTAAAATGTGAAAAATTTGCAGAAGAATCACCATTTCCTGAGGTCAATGTTATGTATGATGCTGTTTATGAGCAAAAAGATTACCCTTTTATAAAACATAAACTATAAAATGGCTGAAGTAATTAAAATGCCCAGATTAAGTGATACCATGGAAGAGGGTGTGGTAGCAACTTGGCTAAAAAAAGTTGGAGACAAGGTTGAGGAAGGTGAAATTTTAGCAGAAATTGAAACTGATAAGGCCACAATGGAGTTTGAATCCTTTTATGAGGGCACACTGTTACATATAGAAATTCAGGAGGGCATTACTGCTACTGTAGACTCTTTATTGTGTATTATCGGAGAGGAAGGGGAGGATATTTCTCAATTTCTAGTTCCAGTAAATGAATCACTACCAACATCAAGTGATAATAATCAACTTGATTTAGTTGATCAGATTAATGAACAAAAAAGTATAGAAACTGTGGATCCAGTTACATCTTTAACATCTGATGAAACTGATGATGTAACAAATGAAAGTGGGTCTATTGATTATATTACAATGCCCAGACTGAGTGATACAATGGAAGAAGGAACAATTTCTAGCTGGTTAAAAAATGTTGGAGATAAAGTAAGTGAAGGTGAAATTTTAGCTGAAATTGAAACCGATAAAGCTACAATGGAATTTGAGTCTTTTTATGATGGAATACTAAGTCACATTGCTGTACAAGAAGGAGAAACTGTAAATGTTGATGAATTAATTGCAATTATTTCTGAAGGTGAAATAGACGTTAATAAAGCTCTTGAAAATTATTCAAAAGAACCAATAGAATCTTTGACTGAAACAAAGTCTGATGTTGAAACTAATGAAGAAAACACTAGCTCTGTTGAAGTTGACGTAATACCTGAGCTATCAATTTCTGATAAGAGAATTTTTGCTTCACCATTAGCAAAAAAGATTGCTAATGAAAAAAATATTGATCTCTCTCAAATAACAGGTTCGGGTGAAAATGGTCGAATAGTTAAAGAAGATCTTGAAAATATAGATGTGTCTAAAAAAGCTCCTTCAGTGCCAGTAAGCGAACCTGCTCCAGTAAGCGAGCCTGCTCCAGTCAGCCAACCCGATGTTAATTTAGCACCTGTCAATCCTGTTTTTAATGATGGTGAAGAATTTTCCGAAATTGAAAATTCTTCGATGAGGAAAGCAATTGCAAAAAATTTAAGTAAATCTAAATTTTCTGCACCGCATTATTACTTATCAGTTGAATTTAATATGGACAATGCAATCGCATTTAGAGAACAATATAATTCAATGCCAAATACTAAAATTTCATTCAATGATATAATTATAAAGGCATGTGCTATTGCATTAAAAGCTCACCCACAAGTGAATTCTCAGTGGTTTGATGATAAGATTAGATTGAATAATATTGTTAATATTGGAGTTGCTGTTGGAATTGAAGATGGTTTAGTAGTTCCTGTTATTAAGAATGCTGATTTGGAATCTTTACACAATATAAATAGTACAGTTAGAGATTATGCAGTAAGGGCTAAATCAAAAAAATTAAGACCGGATGAAATAGAGGGAAGTACCTTTACAATCTCTAATTTAGGCATGTTCGGTATAAAAGAATTTACGTCAATTATTAATCAACCAAACTCAGCTATTTTATCTGTTGGAACCATAGTAAAAAAACCAATTGTTATTAATGAAAAAATTGTAGTAGGAAATACCATGAAATTAACATTAGCTTGTGATCATAGATCCGTTGACGGTGTTACTGGCTCATTGTTTTTACAGACTCTGAAAGGTTACATTGAAAACCCTGTAACAATTTTAGTATAAATTAATGAAAACGGTTATAATCACAGGGACTAGTTCAGGGATCGGATTAGATCTAGTCAAAACATTTGATTCGAACGGATATCGTGTGATTTCTCTTTCCAGAAATGATCTTCCTAATACTACCAACTTTTCTGAAAATGTAAATCATATAAATTTTGATATAACCAATAATTCGGATATTAAATCGTTAGTTGTATTGATTAAATCAAAATACAGTAATATTGACGTACTTATAAATAACGCAGGAAAACTAATAAGCAAACCTTTTGGTGATTTTTCAGACTCAGAGTTTAGGTCCATTTATGATGTAAATCTGTTTGGAGTGGTTGACTTAATAAAGTCTTTACTACCCTATTTTCATGAAAAAAGTCACATTGTAAATATTAGTAGTGTAGGCGGTATTAATGGAAGTTCTAAATTTCCAGGATTGAGCTCATATTCATCAAGCAAAGGTGCTCTAAATATACTAACTGAAGTATTAGCTGTTGAGTTTAAAAATGGACCATATATTAATTCTTTATGTTTGGGTGCAGTTCAAACCCCTATGTTAGAACTTGCCTTTCCTGATTACAAAACATCAACCACCCCGGCAGAGATGGCTAATTTTATATATGGTTTTTCAACTTCCAATCCAATTATGTTTAATGGAAAAATAATACCCGTATCGATTTCGAACCCATGATTTCAAATCTCGAAGAATTTATACCAGTTAAATCAATAAACTATGTAAGTTCATTAATTGAAAAAGAGAAGATTCAGTTTAAAATAGTAAGGGAAAGAAGCTCTAAACATGGTGATTTTAAGAGAACAATAAATGGTGATTATATTATAACAATTAATAGATTTTATAACCCTTACCGCTTTATACTTACTCTTGTTCACGAATTAGCTCATTATTTTGTAACAATTAAATACTACAAGGCTAAACCACATGGAACACTATGGAAAAATAAATTCAAACAGCTCTTGAATCCTATTTTAAATAAATCAGTTTTTCCAAATGATTTATTAAAATGTTTATCTAAACATATGGAAAATCCTAGATCAACATTTTCATACGATTTAGAATTATCTAAAGTTTTAGATAAATATGATAATTCAAGACACAAATATTTTTATTTAGATCAAGTTAAGGATGGGGATACATTTTTTTATGGGGATGGTAATAAATTTCTAAAAATCAAAAAAAGAAGAAAAAGGTATCTTTGTGAAAATTTACTTAACAAAAGAAAATATCTTTTTTTAGGTAATGCAAAAATTAAATTAGATGAAAACAGTAGCAATTAGTGGTTATTTTGATCCAATTCACGTTGGACATTTAGAATACATAAAAGAGGCTAGAAAGCTGGGAGATAAGTTAATTGTTATTGTAAATAATAATCATCAATGTATTTTAAAAAAAGGTAAACCATTTATGGATGAAAAAGATAGATTAATTATTACTTCTAGCTTAAAAGATGTTGATGATGTTTTTCTCTCTATTGATAAGGACAAAACAGTATGTAAATCTCTTGAACAAATAAAGCCAGATATTTTTGCTAATGGTGGGGACAGAAAAAATTATGAAATTCCAGAATCTACAATTTGTAAAAAGTATAATATTCAAATTATTGATGGATTAGGTGAAAAAATTAGAAGTTCCTCGGATCTTACTGGACTTAAAGAAATAAAGTAGTGGAAACGAAGTTTGATTTTAATGACAATTCAGAAGAAATTAAAAAAAATGCATCGGGATTGTTTAGTGCATTATTTCGTTTTACAAGAAAGGTATTCAATTTTAAAAATGATGTTGATAAAAACCTGGTTGTAAACTCTATAAAGAAGGATATTTCCATGATAGGAACAACTTCATGGATTCTTGTATGTTCTATTTTAATTGCCTCGGTTGGATTAAATGCAGATTCAACTGCAGTTGTCATAGGAGCAATGCTAATTTCCCCTCTTATGGGTCCTATTTTAGGATTAGGTTTTTCAATAGCGACAAATGATCTTGATACATTGAAGAATTCATCAATGAATTTTATAGCAATGGTATTAATTAGTGTTCTAACTGCATTCATTTTCTTTTCATTATTTCCTATTAAGGATCAATCTTCAGAGCTTTTAACAAGAACTGAATTTGATATAAGAGATGTTTTAATTGCATTTTTTGGTGGTTTAGCATTAATCATAGCAAAAACAAAAAAAGAAAATATTAGTACAGCAATTTTTGGAGTTGCTATTGCCACAGCACTTATGCCACCATTATGTACAGCTGGATTTTATCTTGCAATATATGATTTTACAAGAGCTGGAAAAGCAATGTACCTTTTTATTATAAATTCAATGTATATCATTGTAGCAACTTATTTCGTATTGAAATTCTTACAATTCCCATTGCTAAATTATGTAAACTCAGCTAAGCGAAAATTAACTAAAAGGTTGTTAATCTTCTTTTCATTCATAATCTTTATTTTCCCAATTTATACTTTTATTGGTGCTATAAATAAAGCAAACTTCAAAAAACAGGCTGAATTATTTTTAAATGATGAATTGGTTGGTATAGAGAATTATAAATATTTAATTGAAAGCGCTAAAATTGATTTTGATAATCAAGAAATAGTCTTAAACAATTATGGTCAGAAACCAATTTCTGAAGATGTTATTTCTTTACTAAAAAGTAAACTTAAAAGTTATAAATCATTAGAGAATTCAACTTTAGTTTTTAAACAGTTGGAAATAGATAAAAATTCAAATTCTTTTATTAAAGAGCTTAGATTAAGAGATTCAATTGAAATAGTCGAAAAAAATTTAAAACTTGATGAACTCTCTAAAGAAATTGAAGAATTAAAAGAATTGAGTAGAGAAAAATTATTATTTGAAAAGATTGCTAAAGAAGCTAATTTAATTTATCCAGACCTGAAGCAATTTGAAATATTTGAAAAAATTAGAACTGATTTTAATTCTACTAAAAAAATATTGGTAGTTAATGTTAATTGGGAAAACTCACTAACCGATTTGGAATTAGAAAAACTCAATTTAAGTTTAAGAAGATGGTTAGAGTTTCAGTTTGAAAGTGATGATTTTATTATGGAGAATAACTGATTATTTTAATTTCTTTACTAGTTCAGATGAGTATACAAAGTCATTGACTTGTTCGTTATCAGAATTTAATACCTCTTTGTTTGTACCTTGCCATATTTTTAAACCATCTTTAAGAAATACAATATTTTCACCAATTTCAATCACGGAATTCATGTCGTGAGAATTTATAACAGTAGTTATTTGAAATTCATTAGTGATTTCTTGAATTAATTTATCAATTACAATTGCTGTCTTAGGGTCCAAACCAGAATTTGGTTCGTCGCAAAATAGATATTTAGGATTCATGACTACAGCTCTTGCAATTGCAACTCTTTTTTGCATACCACCAGAAAGTTCTGCTGGTAATTTGCTAATAGCATCTTGAAGATTCACTCTTTTGATAAACTTTAAAGCTCTTTCTTCTTTTTCGTCCTTTTCAAGACTAGTTAGCATATCTAGAGGAAATCTAACATTTTCTAATACACTCATTGAATCAAATAGAGCACTACCTTGAAAGACCATTCCCATTTCTCTTCTTAGGTTTAGCTTGTCAAAATCACTCATTTCATTTGAAGATTTACCATCATATATTATTTCACCCTTGTTAATGATATGTAGTCCAAGAAGACATTTTAAAAAAACTGTTTTCCCAGATCCACTTTGACCAATAATCAAATTAGTTTTTCCTTTCTGAAAATGAGCATTAATATCAGAGAGGACTTCACTTTCCTCAAATCTTTTTGATATGGATTTTACTTCTATCATTAAGCAAGTAATAATTGGGTTATTATGTAGTTTAAAATTATTATAATAATGGATGTCCAGTAAAAAGACTGAGTACTGGCTTTTCCAACATCCAAAGCACCACCTTTCATATAATATCCATGAAATGCAGGAACGGTTGCAAGAACAAAAGAAAAAACAAGAGTTTTTACGTAGGAATAGGTAACGTGATATCCGTCGAAGTCAGTTTGAATACCTTCAATGTAGGCTTCACTTGGAACACCAGTTAATGTCATTGCTAATAAACCACCAATAATTCCTAAAAACATTGAAATTGTAATAATAAAAGGATATAAAAGCATTGCAATAATTTTAGGCAAAACTAAATAATTTAAAGAATTAATACCCATAACTTCTAACGCATCTATTTGTTCAGTAACCCTCATAGTTCCAATACTGGATGTTATGTAAGACCCCACTTTACCTGCCATAATAATTGAAATAAATGTAGGTGCAAATTCTAATATTACAGATTGTCTTGTTGCGAAACCAATTAGTGTTTTTGAAAGAAGTGGACTTTCAAGATTTAGAGCCATTTGAATTGCAACAACTCCTCCAATAAAAAAAGAAAGAATTGAAACTATAGGAATTGAATCTAATACTAAATCATTAATTTCTTTAAAAATTTGTTTGTATAAAATCGATTTTTTACATGACTTAGAAAATGATATTTTTACCATTAAAAAATATTTTCCTATATCATGTAAATATTTCATTTTAAACTTGATATGTAATTGCATTGACATTCATTCCAGCTCCAACGCTAGCAAACAAAATAATATCACCTTTGTTAAGTTCATGTCCTTTAAAATTTTCCTTTAAAACAATATCATACAATGTTGGTATTGTTGCTACTGAGGTGTTACCTAACACATCAACACTGATGGGCATAATATTTTCAGGAATATCCATTTCAAATAACTTATAAAAGTATTTAAGAACGGCTTCATCAAGTTTCTCGTTTGCTTGATGTATAAAAATCTTTTTTACATCTTTAATATTCTTTCCACTTTCATCCAGGCATTTTTTTAATGCACCAGGTATTGTAGATATAGCAAACTCATAAACTTTTCGACCATTCATTTTAATATGTTTTTCAATTGAATTTGAATTTGGATTGAATGTTCTATCACAGAAGAGGTACAATGCTTCTTTTCCAGAGTATGTAACAGTTTTGTGGGAAAGAATACCACCTGCCTCAGAGCTTTTCTCTATAATTGAAGCTCCAGCTCCATCTGCAAAAATCATTGAGTCCCTATCACTTTTATCTACAGTTCGTGAAAGAGTATCAGCACCAATTACTAAGCATTTTTTTGCTAAACCAGCTTTTATATATGCTGATGATTGTATTACACCCTCAATCCATCCTGGGCAACCAAAAATTAAATCATATGCAACACAATTTGGATTTTCAATTGCTAATTTATGTTTAACTAAAGTTGCAACTGAAGGTAAAGCAATATATTGACTAGAATCAAAGTCAATTTCACCAAAATTATGAGCAACTATTATATAATCTAAATCCTCTTTATTAATTTTTGCTGATTTTATTGCATTTTCAGAAGCGAATGTTGCAAGGTCTGAGGTATTATGATTTTCTTCAGCATATCTTCTTTCCTTAATTCCTGTTATGGATTGAAATTTTTCAATTATTTCTTTATTTGAATCAGAATATGGCTTTCCATCTATATCGTAAAAATCTCTATTTAAAAATTCATCATTTTTAACAATTTTTTTTGGAATATATGATCCAGTCCCTGTAATTTTTATAGGCATAAAAGAATTTTAATAAAAGTATGAATTAATTAGCTATCAATATAATTTTCAACTGGAGAACAAGTACATATTAAATTTCTGTCACCATAAGCTTCATCAATTCTAGTGACAGATGGCCAAAACTTATTATTTCTTACATAATCAAGCGGGTAAGCAGCATATTCTCTTGAATATTGTTTGTCCCATTTGTTGGCTGTGATCATGTCAAGTGTGTGAGGAGAGTTTAACAATACATTTTCTACATCTTCTTTTGATGAAGAAATAATTTCAGCTTTAATAGAAATTAGGGCATCACAAAATCTATCAATTTCAGAAAGATTTTCGCTTTCAGTTGGTTCAATCATCATCGTTCCAGGAACCGGAAATGAAACTGTTGGTGCATGAAATCCATAGTCAATTAGTCGCTTGGCAATATCCATAACGCCAATATTGTGCGAGTCTTTATATTCTCTACAATCAATAATTAATTCGTGAGCAGAGGTTCCATTTTCTCCCTGGTATAGAATTTTGTAATCTTTTTCTATTCTTTTTTTAATATAATTTGCATTTAAAATTGAAATTTCTGTAGCTTTTTTTAAACCATGTGGCCCCATCATACATATATATCCATATGAAATTATACAAGCCATTGCTGACCCCCAAGGAGCTGATGAAATTGCTTTAATCGAATATTCATTCTGAATAAAACCGTCAGAGCTAGGTAAAAAACTTGCAAGATGTTTTGCAACACAAACAGGCCCTACACCAGGCCCCCCTCCACCGTGTGGTATAGCAAAAGTTTTATGTAAATTAAGGTGGCAAACATCAGCACCAATTAAATATGGGTTTGTTAAACCCACTTGAGCATTCATATTTGCTCCGTCCATATAAACTTGACCACCATTTTTATGAACAATTTCAGTAATTCTTTTTATTGATGATTCAAAAACACCATGGGTGGATGGATAGGTAATCATTAATGCAGCTAAATACTTAGAGTTTTCTTCGGCTTTTTCTTTCAGCTCTTCCTCATTTATGTTTCCATGTTTATCAGTACCTACAACTACAACCTTCATACCTGCCATAATAGCTGATGCAGGATTTGTACCGTGTGCAGAAGAAGGTATTAAACAAATATTTCTTTTTTCTTGATTAATGCTTTTAAAATAAGCTCTTATTAACATCAAACCTGTATACTCACCCTGAGCTCCTGAATTAGGCTGTAAAGTTGTAGAATGAAAACCAGTTATTTCGTTTAGTTGTTGTTCAAGAGTGTTAAGAATTTCTATATATCCTTTAACCTGTTCGTTAGGTGCAAATGGATGTATATTATTCCATTTTTTCCAACTTAGAGGTAACATTTCAGCAGCTGCATTTAGTTTCATTGTACATGAACCTAAAGAAATCATAGAGTGATTAAGTGATAAATCTTTTCTTTCTAAACTTTTTATGTATCTCATCATTGAAGTTTCAGAGTGATGAGTATTAAATATTTTATCTTCTAGGAAAGTTGATTTTCTCTCATACTGACTTACAGAATTATTATTGTAAGCATCTTTATCAAAATTAATTTTTTGACCTTCAAGACTAGAAATAATATCAAAAATTAATTCTACATCTTCTATTTCTGTTGCTTCATTTAAAGAAATTGAAACTTCGTTATTGTTGATATAGTTGAAATTGATTTTTTTATCAACAGCCAGTTTTTTTAATTTAATAGAATCTGTTTTTATATGAAGAGTATCAAAGAAGGATTTATTTAATTGTTTTATACCAAGATTTCTGAGATTATTATTTAATAAACTACAGAGATTATTAATTTTTTGAGCAATTGATTTTAATCCTTTAGGTCCGTGATATACAGCATACATACCAGCCATAACTGCTAATAAAACCTGGGCAGTGCATATATTGGATGTAGCTCTTTCCCTTTTTATATGCTGTTCTCTTGTTTGAAGAGCCATCCTCAAAGCTTTATTTCCTAATCTATCCTTTGAAATTCCAATGATTCGACCAGGGATATGTCTTTTGTATGTATTTTTAGTTGCAAAATAACCTGCGTGAGGTCCACCAAAACCTAGTGGAATCCCAAATCTTTGAGATGTGCCAACAACTACTTCACAACCAGATAAAGCAGGTTTTTCTAATATAGCTAAAGCTAACAAGTCGGATCCAACAATAAACTTAATATCAAATTCTAAGAGATAATTTGAAATTTTTTTTAGATCATTTATTTTTCCGTGTTTTCCAATATACTGTATGTAGCATCCAAAAAAAGTATCATCAAAATTCATGTTTTCTACATCATCAACAATCACATTAATTCCGAGTGGTTCAGCTCTAGTCTGAATAACTTTGATTGTTTGCTCAAAAGTATCCTTTGAAACAAAGAATTTTAAACAATCACTATTGATTTTTTGTCTCGATCTGTTTGCAAATATCATCGTCATGGCTTCGGCAGCAGCTGTTCCCTCATCTAATAAAGATGCATTTGCCATCTCCATCCCAGTCAGATCGCATATAACAGTTTGAAAATTTAGTAATGCTTCCAATCGACCTTGGGCGATTTCAGCCTGATACGGTGTGTAAGCAGTATACCATCCAGGATTTTCTAAAATATTTCTTTGAATAACAGGTGGTAAAATTGATTCGTTGTACCCAAGACCAATAAAATTTTTGAAATGTTTATTCTTTTGTGATTGTTTAAAAATATGGTCTAAAAACTGAGCTTCGCTCATTTCAACGTCTAGGTTCAAAGATTTTTTCATTTGTATACTCTCAGGAATTGTTTTACGAATTAAAGAATCTAAATTATCAAGACCTAAATAGTCAAGCATGTATTTTTGTTCAGAACTGGAAACGCCAATATGTCTTTGTGAAAATTTCATTTTGTAAAAACAAAATTATTGATTATCACGATTGATTACAAAATAAAAAAAGAATGATTTAATAAAGTTTTTAACTTTTTTATTGACAATTGAATTAAGTGCCTAAACTGGAATTATTTACTTTAATTTGAAGTTGTTTTTTATAGTCAACTATTTTCTTTAAAATTTTAGAATCTGAAGCACCAATTATTTCAATAGCTAATATTCCAGCATTTTTAGCTCCGTCTAACGCAACAGTTGCAACAGGGACTCCTCCTGGCATTTGAAGAATTGATAAAATTGAATCCCAACCATCAATTGAGTTTCTTGATTTGATTGGGACTCCAATTACTGGAAGAGGCGAATTAGAAGCAACCATTCCTGGTAAATGGGCAGCTCCACCAGCACCTGCTATAATTACGTTGATTCCGCGTTTGTGCGCATTTTTACTGTAATCCATCATTTTATCTGGAGTTCTGTGTGCAGAAACAATTTCAATTTCATAGTCAATATCAAATTCCTTTATAATATCTTCCGCTTCCTTCATCACAGGATAATCGGATTTACTCCCCATTATTATACCAACTTTACTCATTTTAAATTGCTTTTACTTTTATTTTTTCCTTTATTGATTTAGCTTTTTTATAAGCATTTTCAAATTTATCACAAATAATTGTTATATGTCCCATTTTTCTATTAGGTCTAGTTTTTTCTTTTCCATAAATATGTAAATGGGTATTTTCTTCACTAAAAATCTCATTTAGGTTTTCGTATCTGACATTGCCTTCAAAACCCTCACCACCAACTAAATTTAGCATAATAGCACACCCATCATGATTTGTGTTTCCAAGAGCTAAGTTTAATATAGATCTTAGATGCTGCTCAAATTGAGATGTAGGACATGCTTCAATTGTAAAATGTCCACTATTGTGAGGTCGTGGTGCTACCTCATTAATTATTAAATCGTCATCATCAGTTAAAAACATCTCGACAGCCAATAAACCAATAACATCTAATTTTTTTGTCGCTTCAATTGCAATATTAATTGCTTTTTTATTTATTGCTTCTGGTATTTTTGAAGGACTAATTACATATTCAACTTGATTTGAAAAAGAATTAAATTCCATTTCAACAGTTTCATATGTTTTTATTTGACCATTCAAATTTCTAGCTACTATTACTGCTAATTCTTTTTTAAATGGAACAAACTTCTCAATTATCATTTCGCAATCAGGAAGGTCTAAAGTATCTTTTTCAGATTTCAAAACCTTTACCCCAAAACCATCATATCCAAATTTTGTCTTTTTCCAAACGCATGGAAATTGAATTTTTCCATTTTTTATATTAAAAAATAAATCATTTAAGTTTTCATGATAACTGTATTTACTAGTTGGTAAATTATTTTCATTATAAAATTTTTTTTGTTTTGACTTGTCTTGTACTATTGAAAGAGTGTGTGGTTTTGGATAAACCTTTTTTCCCATATTTTCAAGTTTAAATAAAGCATCAATATTAATATGTTCAATTTCGAATGTTATAATGTCACATCTTAGCCCAAACTCTAAAATATCATTATAATTATCTAGCTTACCGGTATAAAAATTATTACAAAGATTTTTACATGGCGAATTTTTATTTGAGTCAAGAACCAATGTTTTAAGATTCATCCTATTCGCTTCAATCAAAATCATTTTTCCTAGCTGCCCCCCACCAATAATACCAATTTTTATATCTTGAATACCTTTCATTGATGCAAAAATACACTAATTTATAATTTGACTCTTAATGGGTATATTTGCTTTTTATTTATTTTATGTTAAATATTATTATATTCGGAAAACCTGGTTCAGGTAAAGGAACCCAAGCTTCCATTATTAAAGATAAATACAGCCTTCAGCACATATCAACAGGAGATGTTTTTAGAAAAAATATGTCTAGTAAAACTGATTTGGGTCTTTTAGCAAAAGGTTACATGGACAAAGGTGAGTTAGTTCCCGATCAGGTTACGATTGATATGTTAAGTCACGAAATTGATAATTTTCTACCCTGTAAAGGTTTCATTTTTGACGGTTTTCCCAGGACAACCTTTCAAGCAAAGGCTCTTGATAATCTACTCTCATCAGAGTCTCAAAAAATTGATTTAATCATTGCTTTAGATGTTGATAACACAACCTTAACTGAAAGATTACTGCAAAGAGGTAAAAGTAGCGGAAGGGCTGATGACCAAAGTGTTGAAAAAATTAATATTAGGCTTCAGGAATATGATAATAAAACAAAACCACTAGTTACATTTTATAAACAACAAAATAAGTTTTTCTCTGTAGACGGAATTGGATCTCTACAAGTTATTACCTCAAGAATAATTCATGTTATTGACAAATACACCAATGACTGAAGATAATTTTGTTGATTACGTAAAAATATATGTTAAATCAGGGAACGGTGGTAGTGGTTCAACCCATTTAAGAAGAGAGAAGTACGTAGAAAAAGGTGGTCCAGATGGTGGAGATGGTGGAGATGGAGGAAATATAATTTTTATTACAGATAAAAATTTATGGACTCTGTATCATTTTAAATTTAAAAGACATTTTAAGGCTGAAAATGGAAATAACGGAAGCAAGTCAAGAAGCACAGGTGCTAATGGAAAAGATGAATTAATCAAAGTGCCAGTTGGTACTATTGTTAAAGATTTAGAATCTGATGAAATATTGTTCGAATCAATTAAAGATGGAGAAAAAAAGGTTGTTGTAGCAGGTGGAAAGGGAGGTTTAGGTAATTGGAATTTTAAATCATCTACTAATCAAACACCTAAATATGCACAGCCTGGCTTAATAGGTTCAGAAAAAAAATTATTATTAGAACTTAAAGTTTTAGCAGATGTTGGTTTAGTAGGTTTGCCTAATGCTGGAAAATCTACGCTGTTAAGTGTTATTAGTGAAGCAAAACCTAAAATTGCTGACTATGAATTTACAACACTCAAACCTAATTTAGGAATTGTTAAGCACAGAGACTTTAATACATTCATTGTTTCGGATATTCCTGGCATTATTCAAGGCGCATCTAAAGGTAAAGGTTTGGGACATCATTTCTTGAGACACATTGAAAGAAACTCAATTTTAATTTTTTTAATTTCATGTGAATCTAAAAATGTTATAAAAGACTATAAAATACTAATATCTGAACTAAAAAATTATAACAATGAATTATTAGATAAAGAAAGGGTAATTGTTATATCAAAAAGTGATTTAATTTCGAATCTTGTTTTAAATGCTATTCAAAACAAGATTAATTCTAATTTAATTGGAATCGAATCTCATTTTATATCCTCTGCTAATAATAATGGTATCCAAGAATTAAAAGATATAATATGGAAAAAGTTAAATATTAACTAAAAATTATGAAGAAAGTTCACTTTATAGCAATTGGGGGGAGTGTAATGCATAATCTTGCTATTACATTAAAACAATTAGGTTATGAAGTTTCTGGTAGTGATGACAAAATTTATGATCCATCTAGATCTCGTCTCGAAAAACAAAATTTATTACCTGACAAATTAGGTTGGAATCCAAATATTATTGATGAAGAAATTGATTTTATTGTACTTGGAATGCATGCAAAGAAAGAAAATCCTGAATTAGTAAGAGCTTTAGAACTAGGCTGTAAAATTTATTCTTATCCAGAATTAATATATGAGTTTTCTAAGACTAAAACAAGAATTGTAATTGGTGGAAGCCATGGAAAGACAACAGTTACTGCAATGATTTTACATGTTCTTAATTTTTACAATATAAATATTGATTATTTATTAGGAGCTCAAATTGAAGGTTTTGAAAAAATGGTTAATCTAACTAAAAGCAATGAGTTTATATTAATCGAGGGTGATGAATATTTAAGTTCACCAATAGATAAATCACCAAAGTTTCATAAATATAATTCAAATATTGCCGTTATTACTGGTATTGCATGGGATCATATTAATGTATTCCCTTCCTTTGAAAATTATGTAAGTCAGTTTGAAAAATTTATTGAATCTATTACAGATGGTGGAGTTTTAGTCTTTAATTGCAATGATGATTTAGTGACAAATATTGTTAACAGTTCTACAAAATCAATTAGAAAAATTCAATATAGTTCAGTTGATCATGAACTGATTAATGGTACAACTTATATTAAAACAAGTGAAGGAAATATTCCATTAGAAGTATTTGGTGATCATAATTTGTCAAATTTATGTGCTGCAAAACAAATTTGTTCGCTTCTTGGTGTTTTTGATGATGAATTTTATGCAGCAATAGCTAATTTCAAAGGTGCCAGTAACAGGTTAGAAACAATTTACAGAGATAATAGTAAAGTAATAATTAAAGATTTTGCTCATTCTCCAAGTAAATTAAAAGCTAGCATAGATGCTGTTAAAAAACAATTTTCAAACAAAAATATAATTGCTGTTTATGAGTTA
This sequence comes from uncultured Bacteroidota bacterium, assembly GCA_902522775.1. Taxonomy (GTDB): domain Bacteria; phylum Bacteroidota; class Bacteroidia; order Flavobacteriales; family Flavobacteriaceae; genus Eutrophosalina. The sequence continues at coordinate 76,499 of CABYWQ010000002.1, forward strand.
TACACATTCAGCAGTTTTAGTAAAGATTTTATTAATGAGTATTATGGAACAATGAGTAATGCTGATATTAAAATTATATATTATGATAAAGATGTTTTAGTTAAAAGATCTGAAATTGAAATTGATGACAAAATAATTAAAGTAGCTTTTGGAATTGATGATTTAAAAGTTTTTTCCATTAAATCTATTTTGGTTAAAAATATTTTAGATAACAGTTTTAATAATTCAGTTCTTTTGTTAATGAGTTCAGGAAATTTTTCCTCTTTGAACATACACTCATTAATAGAAAATATTAACAACCAATGAATAAAATAAAAAATATTTTTTTTGACTTAGATCATACAATATGGGATTTTGAAAAAAACTCATCATTGACCTTCAAGAAAATTCTAAAAGATTTCAAGATCGATATTAATCTTGATGAATTTTTAGAAATATATGTACCAATTAATTTTAAATATTGGAAATTATATAGAGAGGAAAAAATTACAAAAGAGTTTTTAAGATATAATAGATTAAAGTCAGCATTTGATAAGTTGTCAATAAAAGTTTCAGATGACACAATTGAAAAGATTTCTGAAGATTATATTTATTATTTACCTTCAAATCATAATTTGATGCCAAATGCTATTAAGACTTTGGATTACTTAAAAATAAAATACAATCTTTACATCATAACAAATGGCTTTAGAGATGTTCAAAATCAAAAAATGAAGTCTTCAAAAATTAATAAATATTTTAAAAAGATTTATGATTCGGAGTCAGTAGGTGTAAAAAAACCAAACCCTGATATTTTTAATTTTGCGATTGAAGATTCCAACTCATTAAAATCAGAGTCTTTAATGATTGGGGATAGTTATGAAGCTGACATACAAGGAGCATTGAATGTTGGATTAAATGCTGTCCATTTTATCGCTCATGGTGAAAAAGTTCATAATAAATGTACAATAATTAATGACCTTTCAGAGTTACTAGAAATTTTATGATTTTTTTTGAATTTCTGCTAAAATTATTCCACAAGCAACGGATACATTAAGTGACTTAATTTTTCCTTTCATTGGAATTCTTATTGTTTTGTCACATAATTGTAAAACAGATTTTGATATACCTTTGCCTTCCGAGCCCATTATAATTGCTGTTTTTTTATTGAATTTAAAATTAAAAAGTGAATTTTCACTTTTTTCATCGGCGGCAATAATCTCTACATTTTTTTCTTTAAGTAAAAATATAGCATCTTTAATATGATCCAACTTGTATATAGGTAAATTAAAAATTGCACCTGAAGAAGATTTGATTGTATCGCCATTGATCGGTGAACTTCCTGTTTTAGATATTATAATTCCATTAACACCTAAACATTCAGAACTTCTAACGATAGCTCCAAAGTTTTTGGTATCAGTTATATTATCAAGAATCAAAAACTTAGATTCATTATTGTCAATAGCAATGTCAAGATCTTTTAAATTAAAAGTTTTTACAGGTGAAATTGTTGCGATAATACCTTGGTGATTTTTTCTTGTTAGCTTGTTAAGCTTTTCAACAGGGACAAATGATATTTTTATTTTTTTTTCAATGATAATTCTTTTGATATTGTCCATGTACAAACTATTTTTATCCATGAAAACTTTATCAATTTGAATACTTTTTTCTAAAGCTTCGAATACGGATCTTTTACCAAAAATAATTTCACTCATAATTAATAATATAACTACTGCAATATATGTTTTGTTGTAATTAAAATCTCAATAATTTAAAATTATTCAAATTAATTATTCGAAATTTTTCGTGTCTTTTTTTATACATATTGTTTTATTTTTTAAAACAATTAGGAAAAAGTCAAACTTTATTACTTTTTGTTGAAGAAAATGTAAATAAATTAATATAACGTTAACAATATTTTAACATTTTGTATATTTGTTAAAATATTAATCAATAACAAAAATGAAAAAAATATTAATTTTTTTGTCTCTTATTGTATTTAGTTTCAATTATTCTCAAAATATAGTTAGTGGAACAGTCACTGATGAAACAGGAGTTCCTCTTCCTGGAGCTACAGTTCTAGCTATTGAAAGTGGAGCTAACACAATTACAGACTTTGATGGAAATTATTCCATTAGTGCCGAAATCGGTACAACACTTGAATTTAGATTTATTGGGTATGCCGTTACAACAATTAGTGTTTCAGGTATTTCGCTTGATGTAAGTTTAAGTCCTGACAATGCTCTTGATGAAGTAATTGTTACAGCTTTAGGCGTAAGCAGAGATAAAAAATCTTTAGGATATTCCGTGCAAGGAGTTGATGGGGATGATGTTTCAGATGTGAAAAGTATGAATGCTTTAGAATCTTTGAGCGGTGAAGTAAGTGGACTAGATATTTCATCATACAACACTATGGGAGGTTCTGCTAACGTTATTATTAGAGGCTATTCTTCATTAACTGGCTCTAATCAAGCATTATTTATTGTTGATGGTACACCTATAAATAATGATATCGTTAACTCAAACACTACTGGTAGAGGTGGTTTTGATTATGGTAATGCCGCTATGGATATTAATCCCGACGATATTGAAACTGTAAGTGTTCTTAAAGGTTCTGCTGCGACTGCCCTGTATGGGTCAAGAGCTTCTAATGGTGTAATTTTAATTACAACAAAAAAAGGTAAGGCTCAAGAAGGATTAGGGATTTCAATTAATTCTTCTGTAATGGTCGGTTCAATAGATAATGAAACAATGCCGGTCTATCAAACAGAGTATGGTGCTGGTTACGGTCCATTTTATTATGGTCCTGGTAGTAGATATGACCTATGGGGTGATAACTTGTCTGTATTAACTGGTGAGGATGCATCTTACGGTCCACTCATGGAAGGTCAAATGGTACATCATTGGTTTAATATGATTCCTGAGTGGGGAGATTATAAAGGAATGGCTCCTTATGAAGATCCGGGAACAACAGCGCATGATTTCTTTAAAAATTCATTAACAACGACCAACTCAGTATCTTTTAGTGGCGGAGATGATGATAGTTCTTTTAGATTATCATATACTAATGCTTCTATGGAGGGTATTATGGAAAATGCTACCATTGAGAGAAATACTTTCAACTTATCAGGATCTAAAAATTTTGGTGATTTGGATGTTAGTGCAGGAATTACATATACTAAAACGGAAGGTATTGGCAGATATGGTACTGGCTACGATAACAGAAATGTATTCCAGGGTTTTAGACAATGGTGGATTACAGCAACTGATATCTTATTACAAAAAACAGTTTATGAAGAAACAGGAAAAAATTATTCATGGAACATGTACGGTCCAGGTGCTAGAAGTTTTGATGAAGTTCCAAATACTAAACCACACTATTTTGATAATCCATATTGGATGAGACACAATACATATAATACAGATGTTAGAAATAGATACTTTGGTAATTTAAACCTTGATTATGAGTTAACTGATGAGATCAGTATTTTGGGCAGAGTAGGTTTTGATCAATATGACGAGATCAGAGAAGAAAGAATAAATGTTGGTTCTGTTGATGTTTCTAGTTACAGTTTTACTAATAGAATAATTTCTGAGTTTAACTATGATTTAATCTTATCATTTAACACAGATATTACTGAAGATTTAAACTTAGATGCAATTGTAGGATGGAATTTAAGAGTTAATCAATGGGATATTGTAGGTGCATCAACAAATGGAGGATTGAACTTCCCAAATATTTACAGTCTTGATAATTCCGTAAATCCTTTAACCTCAGATAATACTTCTAATTATGATGCTACTAAAAAAGTTGATGGTATTTACGCTAGAGCAAGTTTTGGTTATCAAAATACATACTACTTAGAGGGTACATTTAGAAGAGATAGATCTTCTACATTACCAATTGCTAATAATACTTATACTTATCCTTCTGTTTCAGCATCAGTAATTTTATCTAACTTAATAGAAGCGCCTTGGTTGTCGTTCGCTAAAGTTAGAGCAAACTTCGCTCAGGTGGGTAATGATGTAGGACCATACAGAACATTAACAAGTTATATTATTAATGCAGGATTTGGTGGGCAAGCATCCTCTACAAATCCCTCTACATTTAATAATTCTAATCTAGTTGCTGAAAAGACTGATGAAACTGAATTTGGAGTTGAAGTTGATTTATTTAATTCGAGAGTTGGCTTAGATATTTCTGTTTATGATAAAACAACGGAAGATTTAATTACGCCTGTTGATATAACTGGTGCATCTGGTGCAACCGCTAATTTCATAAATGGTGGTAGTATTGAAAATAAAGGAGTTGAGCTTATTTTAAGATTAATCCCTGTTAAAACTGATGATTTCAGTTGGAATCTTAATTTTAATTATGCTAAAAATAAAAGTAAAGTACTTAGTTTGGCTTCTGGTCTAGAATTTTTACAATTAGCAAGTGTACAGGGTGGTGTTTCTATTGGAGGTAAACCTGGTGAACCATATGGCGTAATTAGAGGTAAAGACCATATTTATGTAGATGGACAACCAATGGTTTATACTACTGCTGATGCTCCTTCAGGTTCATATGTTGGTGTTTATGCCAGAACATCCAGTACAGATAATATCCTTGGTGATATTAATCCAGATTGGACAGGTGGTATTAAAAATACTCTCAGATACAAAAATCTTAAGGCAAGTTTTCTTATTGATATTCAGCAGGGCGGGGATTTTTTCTCACTTGATACTTATTATGGATTTGCAACCGGTATATATGATAGATCAGTTGGTCTAAACGAACTTGGAAATCCAATAAGAAATTCAATTGCTGATGGTGGTGGTGTAATATTACCAGGCGTCAATGCAGATGGTTCCCCAAATCAAACTAGAGGAAGGACCGACTGGTATGCTAATCCTTATGGATATTCTAGAGGTAATAATAAGATGCATGTTTACGATGCATCATTTGTCAAGTTAAGAGAGGTTAGTATTGGTTATGATTTCACTGACGATTTTGTTTCAAGTACACCATTTAGTTCTGCTAGCATTTCTTTAATTGGAAGGAACTTGTGGATAATTTCAAAAAACTCACCTTATACTGATCCAGAAGCTGGATTATCGGCTGGAAATATACAAGGAAACCAGTCTGGTGCTTATCCTAGTATTAAGGAAGTTGGTGTTAATGTTAAACTTGAATTTTAATAAATTAATTTAATAATTATGAAAAAAATAATTTCAATTTTATTTACTACATTTTTGATAATAGGATGTACAAATGATGATTATGAGGCTCTTAATAGTGACCCCAATAATCCAACTGATGTTGATGCTGGACAATTATTTGTGTCAGCAACCAAAACATTATTTGATCAAGTTGAATCAACAAGTGTTAATTTGAATAATACTCGTTTGTTTTCACAGTATTGGACTGAAACAACTTACACCGATGAAGCCAATTACGACATGCAGAACAGAAGAATACCTGGAAATCATTGGAATATTATTTATCAAAATGTTTTATTTGATTTAAAAGATGCTAAAGCTAGAGCATCTGGTGATGGTATGAAAGTGGGTCAAGCTGAAGTTTTAGAAGTATATGCTTGGTCACTTTTAGTTGATGTTTTTGGAGATGTACCATATTCTGAAGCATTGTTAGTAGATGATGGTGAGTATCTGCCTAAATATGATGATGCAGCAACTATTTACGATGATTTACTATCAAGATTAGATTCTGCAATCTCATCAATGCAATCGGGTGGAATGGGATTTGGATCAGCTGATTTAATTTATGGTAATAATTCAAGTAGTTGGTTAAAATTTGCCTACTCATTAAAGGTTAAATTAGGTATGAGACTTTCTGATGTCAGTCCTGCTAAGTCTAAAGCTGCTGTTGAATCTGCTGCTTCGGGTGTATTTTCAAGTAATGCTGATAATGCAACTCTTAGTTATGAAGGTAGCACGCCTAATACAAACCCAATTTGGTTAGCTTTGGTTCAGTCTGGAAGAAATGATTTTGTTCCTGCTAATACAATAGTCGATATGCTTCAAGATACACTGGCAGATCCTAGGCAAGATGCTTTCCTTGATCCAAAATCTAAAAAAGTTGTTGGCAAAAAAGCTACAACAGAAGGTGGCGATGTTGAATGGTTAGTTGTGTATGATTATGATTCAGCTAACAAGAGATATAGAATTGGAATTGATAAGCGTGAATTTCCAACAGGGTTTGATTATGCTAGTTTGAATAGCTTAAAGCTATTTGATCTGTGGGATGGAAGTATTAGTTACAAGTCGAATGATATTTATTGGGCTGAGTATTACATATACGCTAATGCTGAATTAGATTTTAGTGGTTCTGCTTTTAGTGCTAAAATTAGAGATGCTAGTGGGTTTTATGGAATCAGAGCAGAATTCTCATTTCAAGATAATATTAAGTATAAAGGAGGTACATATGCCGCATCAAGCCTACATTCTGCCCATTCACATATTGGAACACAAATGTTTGAACCATCATTTAGAGGTGTTCTACTTGATTTCGCTGAGATTAGCTTCAATTTAGCTGAGGCTTCAATGCTTGGCTATAATGTGCCAGGTGATGCTAAAACTCATTACGAAAATGGTATAAAAGCTAACTTTGCAGATTGGGGTGTTACTGGAGTTGATACTTACCTTAAGAACCCAAAGGTATCATGGTCTTCTGCATCTGGAAGTGATAAAGTTAAAATAGCTCGTCAGTATTGGATAGCCATGTACAATAGAGGATTTGAGGGTTGGTACGTTTACAGAAAGTTTGACGCTCCTCAAATGAATCTTGCTGCAACATCATTGTTAAAGGTTCCGAAGAGATATACTTTTCCTCAGTCAGAGCAAACATTAAATGGCACTAATTATTCTGCTGCAGCATCTGCGATTGGTGGTGATGAACAGCAGACTAAAATTTTCTGGGATGTCTATGATCCCCCAAAACAAATTGGAGAAAATTAATTAACGATTAAGATATTTTAAAGAACCCCCATTTTCTGGGGGTTTTTTTTTGTTAAAATCCAAGCAATCATTTTTTTATTTTAATCTGTAAAATTTGATTTTTTAATTATTTAAAAAAAAATTTATCAAAGTTTGATTAATTAATAAATTATTATACATTTGCAGCCCTTTAATAGAGGAAAATATGCCAACAATATCGCAATTAGTAAGAAAAGGAAGAAAAAAGATTACGAAGAAAAGCAAATCAGCTTCATTAAAATCTTGTCCTCAAAAGAGAGGAGTCTGTACGCGTGTTTACACAACAACTCCTAAAAAACCTAATTCAGCCATGAGAAAAGTTGCAAGGGTAAGACTAACTAATGGTATTGAAGTTAATGCGTATATTCCAGGTGAGGGACACAATTTACAAGAACATTCTATTGTTTTAGTAAGAGGGGGTAGAGTTAAAGACCTTCCTGGTGTTAGATATCATATTGTCAGAGGTGCTTTAGATACAGCTGGTGTGGAAGGTAGGCTACAAAGAAGGTCTAAATATGGAGCAAAAAAAGCTAAAGCGAAAAAAGGTTAATGATGTTCAATTTTATGAACCGCTCAATTAAATAAAATGAGAAAAAGAAAAGCAAAAAAACGTCCATTACTTCCAGATCCAAAATTTAATGATCAGCTTGTTACGAGATTTGTCAACATGTTGATGTGGGATGGAAAAAAATCAACTGCATTTAAAATTTTTTATGACTCTTTAGATATTATTGAGAAAAAAAATAGTTCTGAAAAGTCTTCTTTAGAAATTTGGAAGGATTGCTTGTCAAATATTATGCCTCATGTTGAGGTAAGAAGCAGAAGAGTTGGAGGAGCTACTTTTCAAATACCAATGCAAATAAGACCGGATAGAAAGATTTCACTCGGCATGAAATGGTTGATTGGATATTCAAGAAAAAGAAATGAGAAATCCATGGCGCAGAAATTAGCTGCTGAAATACTTGCTGCTGAAAAAGAGGAAGGCGCAGCTTTCAAGAAAAAGGTGGATACTCACAAAATGGCTGAAGCTAATAAAGCATTCTCACATTTTAGATTTTAATAATGGCAAGAGATTTAAAATATACAAGGAATATTGGTATTGCTGCCCACATTGATGCAGGTAAAACTACCACAACTGAAAGAATCCTTTATTACACTGGTGTGAGTCATAAAATAGGCGAAGTTCATGATGGTGCTGCAACTATGGATTGGATGGAGCAAGAGCAGGAAAGAGGCATAACAATTACATCGGCAGCTACAACATGTGAATGGAATTTTCCAACTGATCAAGGTAAAAAAATTGATATTTCTAAGCCATATCATTTTAACATAATTGATACACCAGGTCACGTAGACTTTACAGTTGAGGTTAATAGATCACTAAGGGTTTTAGATGGTTTAGTTTTTTTATTTAGTGCTGTAGATGGTGTTGAACCTCAATCTGAAACAAACTGGAGATTAGCTGATAATTACAAAGTTCCGAGAATGGGATTTGTAAATAAGATGGATAGACAGGGTTCAGATTTCCTGAAGGTTTGTCAACAAATTAAAGATATGCTTAAATCTAATGCTGTTCCAATTGTATTACCAATTGGCGAAGAAGAAGATTTCAGGGGAGTTGTTGATTTAGTTAAAAACCAAGCTATTACATGGCATGAAGAAAATAAGGGTTCTACATTTGATATTGTTGAAATACCTGACGAAATGAAGTCTGAAGTTGAAAAATATAGAGCTAATTTGATTGAAGCTGTTGCTGAATATGATGATAATTTATTAGAAAAGTTTTTTGAGGATCCTGACTCTATTTCGGAAGACGAAATTCACGAAGCTTTAAGAAAAGCTGCCCAAGATATGAGTATTATTCCGATGGTGTGTGGTTCAGCTTTTAAAAATAAAGGAGTTCAGTTCTTATTAGACTGTGTTTGTCGATATCTACCATCTCCAGAGGATAAGGAAGCAATTACTGGTTCACACCCTGATAATGGTTCTGAAATTTCTAGAAAACCAACTGTCGCTGAACCTTTTGCTGCTTTGGCATTTAAAATTGCGACAGATCCATATGTTGGAAGATTAGCCTTTTTTAGAGTTTATTCAGGCCGATTAGATGCAGGATCATATATTTTTAATAATAGATCGGAAAATAAAGAAAGAATTTCTAGAATTTATCAGATGCACGCTGATAAGCAAAATGCTATAGATTTTATTGAAGCCGGGGATATTGGTGCTGCTGTTGGTTTTAAAGATATTAAAACTGGGGATACATTATCTGCTGAAAAACATCCAATTGTTTTAGAAAGTATGGATTTTCCTGACCCAGTTATTGGTATTGCTGTTGAACCTAAAACAAAAGCAGACGTTGATAAACTTGGAATGGCGTTAGGAAAACTTGCTGAAGAAGATCCTACCTTTCAGGTTAGAACTGATGAAGCATCAGGTCAAACAATAATTTCTGGTATGGGAGAACTTCATTTAGATATTATTGTAGATCGATTAAAAAGAGAATTTAAAGTAGAAGTTAATCAAGGTCAGCCTCAAGTTGAATACAAAGAAGCTGTAACTGCAACTGCTGATCACAGGGAAGTTTACAAGAAACAGACCGGTGGTAGAGGTAAATTTGCGGATATTGTTTTTACGATGGAACCTGCAGAAGAAGGAGCATCTGGTTTAGAATTTATAAATAAGATTAAAGGTGGTAATATTCCCAAGGAGTACATACCATCTGTCGAAAAAGGGTTTAAAGAAGCAATGAAAAATGGACCTTTAGCTGGATTTGAAATAGATTCTCTTAAAGTTTCTTTAAAAGATGGTTCATTTCATCCTGTTGACTCTGATTCATTATCTTTTGAGTTAGCTGCTAAACTAGGTTTTAAAGAAGCTGCAAGGCTTGCTAAATCAGTCATTATGGAACCGATGATGAAATTGGAGGTTCTAACTCCTGAGGAAAATATGGGGGATATTGTTGGAGACCTTAACAGAAGAAGAGGTCAGGTAAATAACATGGATGACAGAGCAGGATCGAAAGTCGTGAAAGCAATTGTTCCTCTTTCTGAAATGTTTGGCTACGTTACATCTTTGAGAACTTTAAGTTCCGGCAGAGCAACATCAACAATGGAATTTTCACATTATTCTGAAACTCCTAGTAATGTTTCAGATGAGGTTATTGCATCAATTAAAGGAAATCAGGAATAATTATGAGTCAAAAAATTAGGATAAAACTGAAATCATATGACTTTAACTTGGTTGATAAGTCAGCTGAGAAGATTGTTAAAACTGTAAAAACAACAGGCGCAATTGTTACTGGTCCAATACCACTGCCAACTAAGAAAAAAATATTTACAGTATTAAAGTCTCCTCATGTCAATAAAAAGTCGAGAGAACAGTTCCAGCTATCATCTTATAATAGATTGCTCGATATTTACAGTTCCTCTTCAAAAACAATTGACGCTTTAATGAAATTAGAGTTGCCAAGTGGAGTTGAAGTTGAAATAAAAGTTTAATTTAAAAATGTCTGGATTAATAGGAAAAAAAATTGGAATGACAAGCCTTTATGATGATGAAGGTAATAATCTTGCATGCACTGTAATTGAAGCAGGCCCGTGTATTGTTACTCAAGTTAAAAATAAAGACAAAGATGGTTATGATTCTGTTCAGCTTGGTTTTTTAGATAAAAAAGAAAAAAAATATACTAAGTCAGAGATTGGACATTTTAAAAATGCCAAAACTGATCCAAAACAAAATATCTGTGAATTCAAAAACTTTAAGAATGAACTTAACATTGGCGATGTAGTTAGTGTTGACCACTTTATTGAGGGTGAATTTGTTGATGTTTCTGGCATTTCTAAAGGTAAAGGATTTCAAGGTGTTGTCAAAAGACACGGTTTTGCTGGTGTTGGGCAATCTACTCATGGTCAGCATAACAGATTGAGAGCGCCAGGTTCGATTGGGGCTGCCTCATATCCTGCTCGTGTTTTTAAAGGAATGAGAATGGCAGGTCAAATGGGAAATGAGAAAGTAACAGTTCAAAATCTAAAAGTAATTAAAATTGTTCCCGAGAAGAACTTATTATTACTTAAGGGTTGTGTTCCAGGTCACAAAAATTCAATTATTACAATTAAAAAATAATGAAAGTTTCAGTTTTAAATATTAAAGGAAAAGATACTGGTAGAGAGATTGAACTTTCAAAAAAAGTATTTGAAATAGACACAAGTGAGCATGCTGTATACTTAGATGTTAAACAATATTTAGCAAATCAGAGACAGGGAAATGCAAAAACTAAAGAAAGAGCAGAGATTAAAGGAAGTACTAGAAAAATCAAGAAACAAAAAGGTACCGGAACTGCAAGAGCAGGAAGTATTAAAAATCCACTGTTTAGAGGAGGAGGTACTATTTTTGGTCCTAGACCTAGAAATTATGAATTTAAGCTCAACAAAAATGTTAAAAAACTTGCTAGAAAGTCTGCTTTGTCCATTAAGTGTAAGTCTAAATCAATATCAATTATTGAAAAGATAGATTTAAAATCACCTAAGACTAAGTCATTTAACGACCTTTTAAAGGCTTTTGGTCTCGACGATAAAAAAACTTTATTTGTAATGGACGGAGTTAATAAAAATGTATATTTGTCCGCCCGAAATTTGAAAAAGTCAGAAGTAGTAACTGATTCTGAAATTTCGACATATAAAATTGTAAATGCTCAGCATCTAATAATTGAAGAAAATGTTATTGAAAAATTACAATCTAATTTAATTTAAAAATGGAGATTTTAATAAAACCCATAATAACTGAAAAAGCCACTAACGATAGTGAATTGAGGAATAGGTATACTTTTTTAGTTAAAAAATCTGCAAATAAAGTTGAAATTAAGCTTGCTGTACAAAAAAAATATAACGTGACTGTAGAAAAAGTTAGAACTCAGATTTATGGACCTGAAAGAAAAACTAAGTATACAAAAAATGGTTTACAGAAAACTAAGTCTAACATAAAGAAAAAAGCTATTGTGAAACTTGTTGATGGTGAGACGATAGATTTTTATAATAATTTATAATTATGCCAATTAAGAGTTTAAAACCAATCACACCTGGACAAAGAGGAAGAACAGTAAATGGTTTTGATGCTATTACAACTCATAAGCCTGAAAAAAGCTTATTAATCCCTTTCAAAAAAGCAGGAGGAAGAAATAGTCAAGGAAAGATGACTATGAAATTCAGAGGTGGTGGTCATAAAAGGAAATTTAGAATTATAGACTTTAAAAGAAATAGACACGACGATTTTGCCAAAGTATTATCAATTGAGTATGACCCAAATAGATCTGCCTTTATTGCGCTAACTGAGTTTAATGATGGAGAGAAAAGATATATTATTGCTCAAAAAGGATTAAAAGTTGGAGATAATGTTATTTCAGGCGAAAAGGTTGATCCATCTATAGGAAATGCCTTACCATTGTCATCTATTCCTTTAGGAACTACAATTTCATGTATTGAAATGAATCCTGGTAAGGGTGCTGCGTTAGCTAGAAGTGCTGGTTCATTTGCACAATTAATGGCCAGGGATGGTAAATTCGCAACGATAAAAATGCCATCTGGTGAAACCAGATTAATTTTAGTTGGATGTTACGCTTCAATTGGGCCAGTTTCAAACTCTGATCATCAATTAGTAGTCTCAGGAAAAGCAGGTAGAACAAGATGGCTTGGTCGTAGACCTAGAACCAGAGCTGTAGTTATGAATCCTGTTGATCATCCAATGGGTGGTGGTGAAGGAAGAGCTTCCGGTGGTCATCCAAGGTCTAAAAATGGGATACCAGCTAAGGGTTTTAGAACTAGAAATAAAAAGAAGTTTAGTAATAAATTTATAATTGAAAGAAGAAAATAAGTTATGCCTAGATCATTAAAAAAAGGACCGTATGTTCACAATAGTTTGCTTAAAAAAATAGAAGCTAATCTTGATTCTAATAAAAAGTCTGTAATCAAGACATGGTCAAGATCATCAATGATTATACCTGATTTTGTAGGTCAAACTATTGCTGTTTATAATGGCAGACAGTTTGTTCCAGTATATATTACTGAAAATATGGTAGGTCATAAACTTGGAGAGTTTTCACCAACAAGATCATTTAGAGGTCATGCTGGTGGTAAAAAAGGTAAATAGTTATGGGAGCGAGAAAAAGAAATTCATCTGATGCTGTAAAAGAACTTAACAAAAATTTAATTTTTGCTAAACTTAATAATTGTCCAACATCACCAAGAAAAATGAGATTAGTTGCTGACCAATTAAGAGGAAAAAAAATTGATAAAGCACTTTCTATACTCAAATTTAGCCAAAAACAACCGTCAACAAGACTCGAGAAGCTTTTGCTTTCCGCGATAAATAACTGGCAACAAAAGAATCCTGATGCAGATCTTGAAAACCAAGATTTGTATATTAAGGAAATTAAGGTGGATGGTGCTGGTATGTTAAAAAGATTAAGACCTGCTCCTCAAGGAAGAGCTCACAGAATAAGAAAAAGGTCAAACCATGTAACTATGATTCTAGGTAATTTAAATCAAAATATAATTTAATGGGACAGAAAACAAATCCAATTGGCAATAGGCTAGGTATCATTAGAGGATGGGAGTCTAATTGGTATGGTGGTAAAAATTTTGGTAATATGATTGCTGAGGATGAAAAGATTAGAAAGTATATTTTTACTAGACTTATAAAAGCAAGTGTTTCACGAGTTATAATTGAGAGAACTTTAAAGTTATTAACCATTACTATTACAACTGCTAGACCTGGTATAATAATTGGTAAAGCTGGTCAAGAGGTAGACAAGTTGAAAGAGGAATTAAAAAAACTTTCTGGTAAAGACATTCAGCTAAACATTGTTGAAATAAAAAGACCTGAACTTGAAGCCCATCTTGTTGCATCTTCAATTGCAAGGCAAATCGAAAACAGAATTTCATACAGGAGAGCAATAAAAATGTCAATTGCTGCAACAATGAGAATGAATGCTGAAGGTATCAAGGTTCAAATTTCGGGAAGGCTTAATGGTGCAGAAATGGCAAGGTCTGAAAGTTATAAAGACGGACGTATTCCTTTATCTACTTTTAGAGCTGATATTGATTATGCATTGGTTGAAGCTCATACAACATATGGTAGGTTAGGAATTAAAGTTTGGATCATGAAGGGTGAAGTATATGGAAAAAGAGAGTTGTCTCCATTGGTTGGTTTAAGCTTGGCTTCCAAAAAAAATAAAAATAATAAGCAAAGAAGAAGATAAAATATAAATTATGTTATCACCAAAGAGACAGAAATTTAGAAAAATGCAAAAAGGGAGAATGAAAGGAAATTCTCAGAGAGGACATAGACTTTCTAACGGAATGTTTGGAATCAAATCTCTTGAATCTAAATTTATCACTTCTAGACAAATTGAAGCTGCTAGAATTGCAGCAACAAGATACATGAAAAGAGAAGGTCAATTATGGATTAAAATTTTTCCTGATAAACCTATAACTAAGAAGCCGCTTGAAGTTAGAATGGGTAAGGGTAAAGGTGCTCCTGAATATTTTGTAGCAGTTGTAAAGCCAGGTAGAATAATGTTTGAAGTGGCAGGTGTTAGTTTTGAAATTGCTCAAGAAGCCCTAAGGTTGGCAGCTCAAAAATTACCGTGTAAAACTAAGTTTATTATTGCAAATGATTACGAAACAGTTTAAAAATGAAACAGAAAGAAATTAAAATATTAAGTGATGATGAACTTAACGATAAGTTAAGTTTATTTTCATCTAATTTGTATGAAACAAAAACAACTCATGCTGTTTCGCCTATTGAGAATCCCCTTAGTATTAGAAAAATTAGGAGGACAATAGCTAGGCTTAAAACTGAAATTTCTAAAAGATTACAAAAATAATTATGGAAAAGAGAAATTTAAGGAAAGAGAGGATTGGAATAGTCACAAGCAATAAAATGGAAAAATCCATAGTTGTTTCAGAAGTTGGAAAGGTAAAGCATCCAAAGTATGGAAAATTTGTTTTGAAAACGAAGAAATTTCATGCACACGATGAGAAAAATGAATGTGGTGAGGGTGATGTTGTTAAAATAATGGAAACTAAACCGATTAGTAAAAACAAATGTTGGAGATTGGTTCAAATTATTGAAAAAGCTAAATAAATGGTACAACAAGAAAGCAGATTATTAGTTGCAGATAATACAGGAGCAAAAGAAGTTTTAACTATCCGTGTTCTTGGTGGGACAAAAAGAAGGTATGCTTCTTTAGGGGATAAAATTGTTGTAAGTGTAAAAAATGCTACTCCTAACGGCACTGTTAAAAAAGGTCAGGTTTCTACCGCAGTTGTAGTTAGGGCGCAAAAAGAAGTAAGAAGGAAAGATGGTTCTTACATAAGATTTGATGACAATGCATGTGTTTTGTTGGATGCTGCAGGTGAAATGAGGGGCACTAGAGTATTTGGACCAGTTGCAAGAGAATTAAGGGATAAAAATTTTATGAAAATTGTATCGTTAGCACCAGAAGTTTTATAATATGAAAGTTAAAGTAGGAGATAATGTAAAAATTTTAAGTGGTGATCATAAAGGATCGTCGGGTAAAATTATAAAAATAGATAGATTAAAAAACACTGCGTTGGTTGAAGGTGTCAATTTAGTAAAAAAACATAATAAACCTAATGCAAATAATCCTAAAGGAGGTATTGTTGATAAGGAAGCACCAATAAATCTTTCAAATATTTCTTTAACCACAAAAGACGGTAAGGTTACTAGATTTGGTTTTAGATTTGAAAATGATGGTACGAAAGTTAGATTCTCAAAAAAAACTAATGAAATTATTTAAGTTATGAGTTACATACCCAGATTGAAGAAAGAGTACAAAGAAAATATTTCAAAAACTCTCATGGATAATCATGGGCTAGCCAATGTTATGCAAGTACCTAAACTTAAAAAAATAGTGATAAGTAGGGGTGTTGGTGCTGCTGTTGCTGATAAAAAGGTAATTGACCACGCATTAGATGAGATAACGTTGATTTCAGGCCAAAAGGCAATTTCAACAAAATCTAAAAAGGATGTTGCAAATTTTAAATTAAGAAAAGGTATGCCTATTGGTGTTAAAGTTACTTTAAGAGGTGATAAAATGTATGAATTTTTAGACAGGTTGATTACATCGGCTCTTCCAAGGGTTAGGGATTTTCAAGGTGTTAAAACATCTGGATTTGATGGAAGAGGAAATTATAATCTTGGTGTTACGGAGCAAATTATTTTTCCTGAAATAAATATTGATAAAATTAATAAAATATCTGGAATGGATATAACTTTTGTGACTTCTACCAATGACGATAATTTGGCAAAGAGCTTATTAAAGGAATTAGGACTTCCATTTAAAAAAAATTAAAATATGGCAAAAGAATCAATGAAAGCCCGTGAGGTAAAAAGAGCTAAGATGTGTGCAAGATATGCAGAAAAGAGAAAAGCTTTAAAAGAAGCAGGTGACTATGTAGGTTTACAAAAATTACCTAAAAATTCATCTCCCGTTAGAGCGCATAATAGATGTAAGATTACCGGAAGACCTAAAGGATATATGAGACAGTTTGGTCTTTCTAGAGTAATGTTCAGAGAAATGGCTAATAAAGGATTAATTCCTGGTGTGAGAAAAGCAAGTTGGTAAATAAAAAAAAGTTATGAATACAGATCCAATCGCAGATTTTTTAACAAGACTTAGAAATGCAAATATTGCAGGTCATAAAACAGTTATGATTCCAATGTCAAAAATCAAAAAAGAAATCACAAAAATTCTTTTTGATCAGGGTTTTATTTTAAATTATAAGATTGATGAGGATAAAGTACAGGGTACAATTAAAATTGCTTTAAAGTATGATAGACTCAGTAAAGAGCCCGTAATAAAAAAATTAGAAAGAGTAAGTAAACCAGGTCTCAGAAAGTATACTAATAGTTCATCAATTCCAAGAGTTTTAAATGGGCTAGGTATTAATATAGTTTCTACGTCGAAAGGTTTAATGACTGGAAAAAATGCATCTAGAGAAAATCTAGGAGGTGAAATAATTTGTAATGTGTATTAATTATGTCTAGAATAGGTAATAATCCAATTGTAATTCCAGATGGTGTTAATGTTGAAGTTAACTCCAATGAATTTATCGTTTCTGGTAAGCTTGGGTCTCTTTCCCAAGTTTATGATGGAATAACTGTTTCTATTAGTGAAAATATTATTAATTTATCAAGATCCTCTGAATCAAAAGATCATAAGTCAAAACATGGTTTATACAGATCATTATTCAACAATATGGTAATTGGTGTCAGTAAAGGATATACTAAAGAGCTTGAGTTAGTTGGTGTTGGATATAGAGCCTCTAATAGTGGACAAAAAATTGATCTAGCTTTAGGATTTTCTCACAATATTGTTTTAGAGGTTCCACCTGAAATTAAAGTTGAAACAATTAACGAAAAAGGGAAAAATCCCATAATTAAGCTATCATCACACGACAAACAGCTTGTTGGAATGGTTGCTGCTAAAATAAGATCATTTAGAAAACCTGAACCTTACAAAGGAAAGGGAGTAAAGTTTGTAGGTGAACAAATAAGAAGAAAAGCTGGTAAGTCAGCATAAAAGTAAATTAATGAGTACTAAAACTATATTAAAAAGAAATAAGATTAAGAAAAGAATTAGAAAGGTTGTATTTGGTTCTAGCGAAAGACCAAGGCTTTCTGTTTACAGAAGTAATAAAGAAATTTATGCTCAAATAATTAATGATGTAAATAAAAAAACTATTGTCTCTGCATCATCAAAGGACAAAGAGTTAAAAATTCAGTCAAATAACAAAATTGAAATTTCCAAGATTGTTGGTAATTCTATTGGAAAAAAAGCTCTTGAAGCAGGAATAATATCAGTTTCGTTTGACAGGAACGGCTATTTATACCACGGGAGAGTTAAATCTTTAGCTGAAGGTGCTCGCGAGGCAGGACTTAAATTTTAAAGTTTATGAAGAAAAAAAATACTGAATTTGTAAAACCAGGTGGTCTTGACTTAAAAGACAGATTAGTAAGTATTCAAAGAGTGACAAAAGTTACTAAAGGAGGAAGAGCTTTTGGTTTTTCAGCAATTGTTGTTGTGGGCGATGAAAATGGAGTTGTTGGTCATGGTTTAGGAAAAGCAAAAGAAGTTTCTACTGCTATTTCAAAAGCTGTTGAGGATGCAAAAAAGAATTTGGTTAGAATACCACTATACAATTCAACAATTCCTCATGAACAAAAAGGTAAACATGGTGGGGCTCGTGTATATATTCAACCTGCTTCTGAAGGTACAGGTGTCATCGCAGGTGGTGCCGTTAGAGCTGTGTTAGAGTCCGTTGGTATTCAGGATGTATTGTCCAAATCACAAGGATCATCAAATCCTCATAATGTAGTCAAAGCAACATTTAATGCTCTTTTTCAATTAAGAGATGCTAACAAGGTTGCGTTAGAAAGAGGTATTAGTTTAGAAAAAGTTTTTAATGGATAATTATGAGTAACATTAAGATTAAACAAATTAGAAGTAAAATTAAGAGGCCTGCTGACCAAAAGAGAACTCTTGAAGCCTTGGGTTTAAGAAGAATTGGTCAAGTTGTTGAACATAAAGTAACACCTTCAATTGAAGGTATGATAAAGAAAGTTGAACACTTAATAACTATAATTAAATAATATGGAATTGTCTAATTTATCACCTATTAAAGGTTCAGTCAATACTAAGAAAAAAAGAATTGGTAGAGGTCAAGGCTCTGGAAAAGGTGGCACTGCAACAAGAGGACACAAGGGCGCAAAGTCTAGATCAGGATACTCAAAAAAATTAGGTTTTGAAGGTGGACAAATGCCACTTCAAAGAAGGATTCCAAAATTTGGTTTTAATAATATTAATAGAGTTGAATATCAAGCAGTTAATTTAAAAGTATTACAATCATTATTTGATAATAAAAAAATTAAAAAATCTAATGTTAATATCAGTGATTTAATTAAAAATGGTTTAGTTAGTAAAAATGATTCAGTCAAAATTTTAGGTTCTGGTGAATTAAAAACTGCATTAAATATCGAAGCTCATAAATTTTCAAAATCAGCACAAGATAAAATTGAAAAATCCGGTGGAAAAATAAAAATAATATAGATGTTAAAGTTTTTTGAAATATTAAAGAATATTTGGTCTATTGATGAGTTAAAGAATAGAATTTTATTAACTCTGTTTTTTTTAGCAATTTACAGATTAGGGGCTCAGGTTGTCCTCCCTGGTGTTGATTATAATATTATTGCTGATGCTAAAATTGCAGGTGATGGAGGACTGCTTGGTTTACTTAATGCATTTACAGGAGGTGCATTCGCAAATGCATCTATTTTTGCTCTAGGAATTATGCCTTACATATCAGCTTCGATTGTTGTCCAGCTTATGGGTGTTGCTGTTCCTTATCTGCAGAAACTTCAAAAAGATGGTGAAAGTGGTAGAAAAAAAATAACCCAAATAACACGCTGGTTGACTATCGCTATTTGTGTAGTGCAAGCACCTGCATATTTATATGGTCTAGGAGCTCTTGGTGTTCCTGATGCAGCATTTGTCTTAGGCAAAGGTATATCTTTTATGATTCCTGCAGTAATTATTTTAGTTACCGGTTGTGTATTCGCTATGTGGCTTGGAGAAAAAATAACTGATCGTGGAATTGGTAATGGAATTTCCTTACTAATAACAGTAGGTATCATTGCATCTCTTCCTCTTTCATTTGCTCAAGAATTTGTTTCACAAATTTCAGGATCTGGTGGTCTTCTAATGATTGCAATAGAATTTGTCATTTGGGTAATTGTTATAGCATTATGTGTACTATTAGTTAAAGCAGTAAGACAAATTCCTGTTCAATATGCTAGAAGATCAGTAGTTAGTGGCCAAAATAATATGTTTTCAAAAAGACAATATATCCCACTTAGATTAAATGCTTCTGGTGTTATGCCAATTATTTTTGCTCAAGCAATTATGTTTGCTCCAGCATATTTAGGTCAAATAATTGGAGGAGGACTTGGTCAGTGGATGCAAAGTTCCTTTTCTAATATGTTCGGCTTAGCTTACAATATTTTATTTGGATTATTGATCATATTATTTACATATTTTTACACCGCCATTACAGTTCCCACTAATAAAATGGCGGATGATTTAAAACGAAGTGGTGGTTTTGTTCCAGGTATCAAACCAGGTTTAGAAACATCAGATTTTTTAGATAAAGTAATGTCTCTTATAACATTCCCCGGTTCTATTTTTTTAGCTCTAATTTCTGTACTTCCTGCAGTCATTGTAGCTTTAATGCAGATTCAACAAGGTTGGGCATTATTTTATGGAGGTACTTCTCTATTGATTATGGTAGGAGTCGCGATTGATACTATTCAGCAAATAAACGCATATCTGTTGAATAGGCATTATGATGGTTTAATGAAAACTGGTAAAACTAGAAGAGTAGCATAGATGGCAAAACAAGCAGCAATAGAACAGGATGGAGTGATAATAGAGTCATTATCGAATGCAATGTTTAGAGTTGAACTTGCAAATGGTCATGTTGTAACTGCTCATATATCTGGTAAGATGAGAATGCATTATATTAAACTACTTCCTGGGGATAAGGTTAAGCTTGAGATGAGTCCATATGATTTAACAAAAGCAAGAATAACATTTAGACATTAACTATGAAGGTAAGAGCATCAATTAAAAAGAGAAGTCCAGAGTGCAAAATTGTACGAAGAAAAGGTAAATTATACGTAATTAATAAAAAGAATCCAAGATTTAAACAAAGACAAGGTTAATATTATGGCAAGAATTTCAGGTATAGATATTCCAAAAGAAAAAAGAGGAGTCATTGCTCTAACTTACATTTATGGTATTGGAAAAAGTAGAGCTCAGAAAATATTAAATAAGGCTGACGTGAATGAAAATAAAAAGGTTAATGAGTGGTCTGATGATGATACTGCAAAAATAAGAGCTGCAGTATCAGAACTAACAATTGAAGGTGAGCTTAGAGCTGAAAATCAAATAAATATTAAAAGATTAATGGACATTGGCTCATATAGGGGAATTAGACATAGGTTAGGTTTGCCATTAAGAGGTCAAAGAACAAAAAATAATTCTAGAACAAGAAAAGGTAAAAGAAAAACAGTAGCTAACAAAAAGAAAGTAACTAAATAAGCTTAAATTATGGCCAAAGTAGTAAGTAAAAAAAGGAAAGTAATTGTTGAATCATTCGGTGAAGTTCATATTAATGCAACCTTCAATAACATTATCATTTCTTTTACAAATAAAAAAGGTGAGGTAATTTCTTGGTCCTCTGCAGGAAAAATGGGATTTAGGGGTTCAAAAAAAAATACTCCTTACGCAGCACAACTTGCAGCTGAAGATGCTGTAAAAGTTGCTCATGATGCAGGTTTGAGAAAAGTAAAGGTTTACGTTAAAGGTCCAGGAAATGGAAGAGAATCTGCTATAAGAAGTATTCATAATGCTGGAGTTGAAGTAACAGAAATTTTCGATGTTACACCAGTTCCTCATAATGGTTGTAGACCACCAAAAAGAAGAAGAGTTTAAAAAAAAAAGATATTATGGCAAGATACACAGGACCTAAAACAAAAATATCTCGAAAATTTGGTGAGCCAATTTTTGGAGCTGACAAGTCTTTTGAAAAAAAGAATTATCCACCAGGACAGCATGGAATAAATAAAAGAAGACAGAAGAAATCTGAATATGCTATCCAGTTAATGGAAAAGCAAAAAGCTAAGTTCTTATATGGGATTTTAGAAAAACAATTCAGAAATCTTTTTGAAAAAGCGAATAGAAGTAAAGGAATAACAGGTGAAGTTTTACTTCAATTGTGTGAGTCTAGACTTGATAATGTTGTGTTTAGAATGGGTTTATCAAAATCTAGAAGAGGAGCAAGGCAACTTGTATCCCACGAACATATTGAAGTTAATGGTAAAGTTTGTAATATAGCATCGAGAACTATTAAAGTAGGGGATGTAGTTGGTGTTAGAGAAAAGTCTAAATCACTTTCAATTATTGAAGAATCACTTTCAGCTAATGAATCTGTTTACGAATGGATTGCCTGGGATAGTAATAAAATGGAAGGTGTATTTAATAATACACCAACCAGAGAACAAATTACAGAAAATATAAAAGAACAATTAATAGTCGAATTATATTCGAAATAATACAATAATAAATATGGCAACATTTACATTTCAAAAACCAGACAAAGTAATAATGATTGACTCAACAGATTTTGAAGGAAAATTTGAGTTTAGACCTTTAGAGCCAGGATATGGCTTAACTGTTGGTAATGCTCTAAGAAGAGTTCTTTTAGCTTCTCTTGAGGGATTTGCATTTACATCAATAAAAATAGATAATGTTGAGCATGAATTTACATCTCTTCCAGGAATAGTTGAAGATGTAACAGAAATTATTTTGAATTTGAAACAAGTTAGATTAAAAAGACAAATTGATTCAGTTGATAACGAGTTAGTTTCTGTTTCAGTCAATATGCAAGATCATCTAAAGGCAGGTGATTTACAAAAATTTATTTCTGGATTTCAAATATTAAATCCTGATCAAGTTATATGTAACATGGAAAAAAGCGTTAGTCTTAATTTCCAATTAAATATTGAAAAAGGGAGAGGTTATGTTTCCTCTGAAGAGAATAAAAAATTAGGAGCCCCCATTGGTACTATTTTTATGGATTCAGTTTTTACTCCTATAAAAAATGTCAAATATTCAATTGAAGACTTTAGGGTTGAACAGAAGACTGATTATGAAAAACTTATTTTTGAAATTACTACCGATGGATCAATTGAGCCTAAAGATGCTTTAACCGAAGGGGCAAAAGTTTTAATCCATCATTTTATGCTTTTTTCTGATGAGAGAATCACACTTGAAGCAGATGAAATTGCACAAACAGAAACATACGATGAAGAATCTTTACACATGAGACAATTATTAAAAACTAGACTAATTGATATGGACTTATCTGTTCGAGCATTAAATTGTTTAAAAGCTGCTGAGGTTGATACGTTAGGTGATTTAGTTTCTTTTAACAAGTCTGATCTTATGAAATTCAGAAACTTTGGAAAAAAATCACTTACTGAACTAGAAGAGTTAGTTCTTGTTAAAGGATTAAATTTTGGAATGGATTTATCAAAATATAAGTTGGATAAAGATTAATTAAAAGTAATAATGAGACACGGTAAAAAATTCCCGCATCTTGGTAGAAAAAGAGGCCATCGAAAGTATATGTTAGCTAATATGGCATGTTCTTTAATTGAACATAAATCAATTAATACTACTCTCACAAAGGCTAAAGCTTTAAAGCTATTTATTGAACCAATTATTACTAAATCTAAAGACGATTCTACTCACAGTAGAAGAATAGTTTTTAGTTACTTGAGAAATAAATATGCAGTCACTGAGCTTTTTAGAGAAATTTCAGTTAAAATTGGTGATAGACCAGGTGGTTATACTAGAATAATCAAGTTAGGAAATAGGCTTGGCGATAATGCAGATATGGCTATGATTGAACTTGTTGATTATAATTCTACATATACAAGTTCAAAACCTGATTCCAGAAAAAGAAGAAGAAGAAAGAAAAAATCAAATGAATCTATTAGTGAGACTACTGATTCTAAACAAGCTCCTGCTGAAGAAGCTCCTGTTGTTGAAGAAGCTCCTGTTGTTGAAGAAGCTCCTGTTGTTGAAGAAGCTCCTGTTGTTGAAGAAGTCCCAGCGAAGGGCAAGCAAGAAGAAAAAAAGGATTAGATTTTTTGTACATTCTTAATAACTTTAAAGATAAACTATATGTTTATCTTTTTTTTTATTTTAATTTTAAATTAATTTCCCAAATTGAGTCAATATAATTTTAGAAAAAAAGCTTTTATTCTTCTTAAAGATGGAACTATTTTTCATGGAAAGTCAATTGGTATTGAAGGAACTGCATATGGAGAATTATGTTTTAATACTGGTATGACAGGATATCAAGAAATTTTTACTGACCCATCTTACAATGGGCAATTAATGGTTATGGCTAATGTACATATAGGAAATTATGGCACTAACAATGATGAGATTGAGTCAAATTCTGTAAAAATTTCTGGTTTAATTTGTAAAAACTTTAGTTTTAATCATTCCAGGTATGGATCTAATAAATCTCTTTTTGAATTTTTAAGTGAAAACAAGATAGTTACTATTTCTGATGTTGATACGCGTGCACTTGTAAGTTATATTAGAGACAACGGTAGTATGAATGCATTAATAACTACTGATGATGTTGAAAATATTCCAGAGTTAAAAAAGAGTTTAGATAAAATTCCAGAAATGAGTGGACTTGAACTAGCCTCTAAAGTATCGACTAGTAACGCGTATTTTTATGGAAATAAAAACTCCAAGTATAAGGTTGCTGTTTTGGATTTAGGTGTAAAATCTAATATTTTAAAAAACTTAGCAAATAGAAACTGTTACATGAAAGTTTTTCCTCACGATTCAAACTTTCAAGATATGCTTTCCTGGTCACCTGATGCATTTTTTATTTCAAATGGACCAGGCGACCCTGAACCTCTTTTAAATGCAATAAATATAACTAAAGAAATTATTGCTTCGAACATACCATTATTCGGAATATGTCTTGGACATCAAGTTATAGCTTTGGCAAATAATATAAAAACATACAAAATGCATAATGGTCACAGAGGGATTAATCATCCAGTAATAAATTTAAAAACTGGAAAAGGTGAAATTACATCACAAAATCATGGGTTTGCCATTGATAAAAGAGATACAGAATTAAATAAAAATATTGAGGTCACTCATTTGCATTTAAACGATGAAACAATTGCTGGTATCAGACTTAAGAATAAAAATTGTTTTTCAGTACAGTTTCATCCTGAAGCAAGTGCTGGACCCCACGATTCATCATATCTTTTTGATGAATTTATTCAAATGATTAAAAATAAAAATGAGTAAAATAAAAAAAATAATTGCTAGACAAATATTTGATTCTAGAGGAAATCCAACTGTTGAAGTTGACGTAATTGTCGATAATGGCTCATTTGGAAGAGCTGCTGTTCCCTCTGGCGCATCAACTGGCGAACATGAAGCAGTGGAACTTAGAGATGGGGGATCTAATTATATGGGTAAAGGTGTTTCAATTGCTGTAAAAAATGTAAATTCAGTTATATCTCCTGTTCTAGTTGGAAAGTCAGTTTTAAATCAAAATGAAATTGATAGAATTATGTTAGAATTAGATGCTAGTGAAAATAAATCTATTCTCGGTGCAAATGCTATTTTAGGAGTTTCACTAGCAGTTTCTAAGGCAGCAGCAGATTTTAAAAATCTTCCTTTATATAAATACTTGGGTGGAGATAATGCTATAACTTTACCCGTTCCAATGATGAATATCATTAATGGAGGTTCGCATTCTGACGCACCTATAGCATTTCAAGAATTTATGATAATGCCTGTAGAGGCTAAAAACTTTAGTCATGCTATGAAAATGGGTTCAGAAATATTTCATCATTTAAAGAAGATTTTATCTAATAGAAATTTAAGTACAGCTGTTGGTGATGAGGGTGGTTTCGCTCCAAAACTAACAGGGACTGAAGATGCGTTGGAAACAATTTTAAAATCCATATCTAACGCAGGTTATATACCTGGTGACGAGATTATGATTGCTTTAGATTGCGCCGCTTCAGAATTTTATGAAAATGGTAAATACAATTATACAATATTTGAGGGAAAGGATGCTAAAATTTTATCGTCTAAACAACAAGCAGATTATCTCTCTTCTTTAGTTGATAATTATCCAATTATTTCAATTGAAGATGGTATGGATGAAAATGATTGGGAGGGTTGGAAATATTTAACAAAAATATCTGGAAATAAAGTTCAACTAGTTGGAGATGATTTATTTGTCACAAATGAAAAAATTTTAAAAAGAGGTATTGATGAAAAAGCTGCTAACTCTATACTAATTAAGGTTAATCAAATAGGAACTTTATCAGAAACAATAAATGCAGTTAATCTTGCACAGGAAAATGGATTTACAACTGTTATGTCACACAGATCAGGAGAAACAGAAGATTTTACCATCTCTGATCTTTCAGTTGCTTTAAACACAGGACAAATAAAAACAGGTTCTATGTCAAGATCTGATAGAATGTCAAAATACAACCAGTTACTAAGGATTGAGGAAGAACTCAAAGAAAAAGCAATATATCTTAAAAGAAAAGCTTTTAATTTTTAGCTTATTTATTAAATTAGAGAAATGAGTGAAAATGCTAAATTAAATTTTAATGACAAAGAGTATGAATTCCATGTTGTTTCAGGTTCAGAAAATGAGAAAGCTATTGATGTTTCTACTTTAAGAACAAAAGCTAATTTAATCACTATTGATCCTGGTTTTAAGAATACAGGCTCTTGTAAAAGTTCAATTACTTTTCTAGATGGGGAAAAAGGTGTTTTGCGATATAGAGGTTATTCTATTGAAGATTTAGCTGAAAATGCAAGTTTCCTTGAGGTTGCTTTTTTATTAATCTATGGCCAACTTCCAAATAAAATGGATTTAAGTAAATTTTTGAATGACATCAATGAGAACTCAATAGTTGATGAAGATTTAAAAAAAATTTTAGAAAGTTTTCCTAAATCAGCACACCCAATGGGAATTTTATCTTCTTTAACAAGTGCATTAATAGCATTTAATCCTGAAAAAAAAATAAGTTTAAATAAAGATAGTAATGGAGATAATGATTTAATGTATAATTCAATAGTCAAGCTTCTTGCTAAAATCCCAATTTTAGTTGCGTGGGTTCATAGAAGAAGGAAAGGTCTGCCTTTAAATTATGGTGACTATAATTTAGGTTATGTTGAAAATATTACAAAAATGATGTTTCAACTTCCTAATCAAGATTACGTTAAAAATAATGTAATTGTTAATACAATGAATAAATTACTTATTTTACATGCTGATCATGAACAAAACTGTTCAACTTCAACTGTAAGAATTGTTGGTTCATCTGAAGCAAGTTTATTTGCTTCTGTTTCAGCTGGAATTTCTGCACTATGGGGAAGATTACATGGTGGTGCTAATCAAGCAGTTCTTGAAATGCTTGAAGCAATTAAAAATGACGGCGGTGATACGAAAAAATTTATGGCTAAAGCTAAAGATAAAAATGATCCCTTTAGGTTAATGGGATTTGGTCATAGGGTCTATAAAAATTTTGATCCAAGAGCTAGAATTATAAAAAAAGCTGCACATGATGTTTTAAAAGATTTAGGAATTGAAGACCCAATTCTTGAAATTGCTAAATCTTTGGAAGAAGAAGCATTAAATGATCCTTATTTTACAACTAGAAAATTATATCCAAATGTTGATTTTTATTCTGGAATCATATATAAAGCATTAAAAATTCCTAAAGAAATGTTTACGGTAATGTTTGCTCTTGGTAGAGTACCGGGTTGGATTGCTCATTGGAGAGAGATGCGCATGAATAATGATCCAATTGGAAGACCAAGACAAGTTTATACTGGAGAAAACCTGAGACCTTTTGTTCCTTTAAAAAAGAGATAAATTGATTTTGTTTTATGAAAATTGAAAATATTCTTAGAAAAAATATTGAAGAATATTTATTAGAATCCTATTCAATAAAATCCGCTAATTTTGATATTTCAAGAACAAAAAAAGAATTTAAAGGACAAATAACTATTGTTTTATTTCCTCTCATTCCTTTAATTAAAAAAAATCCAAATGTCATTGCAAAAGAGATTATTTTATTTCTGAAAAATAAAATTGATATAGTTAAGGATTATAATGTAATTCAAGGTTTTTTAAATATAATTTTTAAAGATCATTTCTTGGTTGAAATCTTTAAATCTAAAGAACAAATATTAAAAAAAAAGGACCTATTTTTAATTGAATTTTCATCACCAAACACTAACAAACCTCTTCATCTAGGGCACATAAGAAATATTCTTCTAGGAGACTCAATTTCGAGGATTTTTAAAGAAATTGGTATTAATGTTCATCAGACTCAAATAATTAATGATCGAGGAATTCATATTTGTAAATCTATGGTTGCGTGGAAGAAGTTTGGGAATAATTCAACTCCAGAAAGTGAAGGATTAAAAGGAGATCATTTTGTTGGTAAATATTATATTAAATATAATCAAGAATATCAAAGACAAGTTAAAGACTTAATCTCTAGTGGATTTTCTGGCGATGACTCAAAACAAAAAGCTCCTATTTTAATTGAAGCAAAGGAAATGTTGTTAAAATGGGAATCTGGTAATAAAGATGTTATCAAACTTTGGAAAATGATGAATGAGTGGGTTTATGAAGGGTTTAACAAAACATATAAAAAATTAAATATTCAATTTGACTCAATTTATTATGAAAGTGAAACATATCTACAAGGCAAAGATATTGTTATTGATGGACTTAAAAATAAAATTTTTTTTAAAAAAGAGGATGGCTCAATTTGGGTTGATTTGAGTAAAGAAGGATTGGATGAAAAGATATTAATGAGATCTAATGGCACCTCAGTATACATAACACAAGACATAGGAACTGCTTATTTAAGGTATAAAGATCACCCCTCAATGAAAGGTATGATATATACAACAGGCAATGAACAAGATTATCATTTTGATGTATTATTTAAAGTATTAGGGCTTTTAGGTTTTCCTTGGTCATCAAAATTAATCCATTTAAGCTATGGAATGGTTGATTTACCTAGTGGAAAAATGAAGAGTAGAGAAGGTACGGTGGTTGATGCAGATGATTTAATTAGCCAAATGATTAATAAATCGAAGTTAATTTCAGAATCTTTAGGGAAGATTAATGATTACTCTGAGATTAAAAAAAATGATTTATATGATGTTATCGCTCTTGGAGCTTTAAAATATCATATACTTAAAGTTGATCCCAAAAAGAAAATATTATTTGACCCAAATGAATCTATAGACTTTAATGGCAATACAGGCCCATTTATTCAATATACGTATGCACGAATTAAATCGCTGGAGAAAAAAAATACAAATTTTTTAAAGTTTAAAGACATTGAATTATCAACAAAGGAAAAAGAAATTATTATTCTTATATCAGAATTTAGCTCAACACTTTTTTCGGCATATCACAATTTAAACCCTGCTATTATTGCTAATTATGTGTATGAACTTGTCAAGTTATTTAATTCTTTTTATCAGTCTTCAACAATAATTGGTAATAAGCCAATAAACAGTTTTAGAATTCAATTATCTATTAAAGTTGGTAAAAAAATTAAAAAATCAATGAATTTACTCGGTATTGATTTACCCGAAAGAATGTAAAAAAACCACTCTAAATTTTAGAGTGGTTTTTTTATATAATAGTTAGTTATATTAAATTTTATTTGTCAGTTACAGCCAGGTTGTAAATAACTAGACCAAAACCGATCTTGTTAATTGCATCACCTATATTATAAACAACTTCCATGTCTAATGGAATTGCATCCATAAAGTCATACCATCCATCAGTTCCGATCATATAACCAATAGGATAGATTGCCCATCCAACAAGTACAAACCACTTAAGAGCATTGAAAGCGTCTAGAACAGCACCACCTGCCTTTTGAGCAAGTTGTCCAGCGCTACCAAACCATAAGATATAAACAATAACGAAGTATGATAAACCAGAAGCAGTACCCCAAACAACAGCATCTCCTAATCCAGCTTCACCAATATATCCGGTTACAAGCATGAAAGTAGATAACGCTATCAGGTTCCACATAAGACTTTTTTTGGCTCCAGCTTTTTGAAGAATTAAGTAAAATTCAACGCACATTAGTGGAACTGTTAAAATCCAGTCTACATATCTAAAGAAAGTTACAGAGTCACCTGAAACAGATGCGTCTCTCATGTAGTAATAGTGTACTGCGGCTATAAATGTGATAAGCCCTGACACGAGGATTGATGTTCTCCATTTAGCACCACCAGCATCTAAAGATAAAAAGAAGAAAGCTGAAGCGGCCATCATAGCCATTGTGCCAATGAAAAACGTAAAGCTTACTAAGTCACTTGGTACATCACTTAGCAAGAATAGATTTAAAAAATTTTCCATAATAAATAATTAATTGGTTTTTATAGGCCCCTAAAATAGAAAAATTATAATAAATAATTAATTTTATCTCAAAAAAAAATAATAAATGTTAAAAAAATCTTACGTTTCAGGTAATAAAATATTCACATTTATAATTATTTCATCCATTTTTTCAATTATTCTTAACGAGCTTTTACCTGAAATATTCCTGTTAGGATTTTTTTTAGTTCTTGTTTTGTTCTTTGGAATTATTCACGGTGCAAATGATATATATCTTATTATTAATAGTAGTAAAAATCGAAAGTCAATCTCAAAAATGACTATATTTTATGTAATAATTGTTTTAATTATAACATTATGTTTTTTTAGCTCACCATCTATATCATTAATATTCTTCATTTTATTTAGTTGTTATCATTTTGGTGAACAACAGTGGACTATTTTAGATGATAATAATCACTCAAATTTTTTCTTTTTTTTATATGGCTCGTTAATATTTTCAACCATATTTTTTTTTAATAAGAATGAGGTAATAGAAGTAGTATTTAAGATTACTAAAAGACCTATAAAACAAGAATTTTTTAATTGGCTATTAGTTACCTCATTCTGTCTTAATTTATTAATATCATTTTTAAATTTTAAAAAAATTAAAAATCAACTTATTAATCAAATTATTCTGTACCCATTAATTGTACTTGTATCTTACAAGTTAAGTTTATTCAATTCCTTTGCTATGTATTTTGTTTTTTTTCATAGTATTCCATCAATTTTTGAGCAAACAAAATTTTTATATGGTTCATGTAATTTTTCTCATTTTAAAAAGTATTTATTTACAGCTTTTCCCTATTGGGCTTTTGCAATTATAGGTTTGTTTTTATTCTATATCTTTTTTTCTGACAATTTATCTTTTTCATTAGATATTTTCTTTTCCTTTTTAGCAGCTATCACTTTTCCACACGTGATTGTTATTTATAAAATGAAAAAAATGTCTAATGATTAGAATTAGTATTTAAATTTGTATATATGTTTGAGAATCTCACAGAAAAATTAAATACAGCTCTTCATGTACTAAAAGGTCACGGGAAGATTACTGAAATAAATATTGCTGAAACTCTTAAGGAAGTAAGAAGAGCTTTATTAGATGCTGATGTAAGTTTTAAAATTGCCAAAGAATTTACAAATACAGTTAAAGAAAAAGCAATTGGACGTAATGTTTTAACTGATCTTCACCCTGGTCAGTTAATGGTCAAAATTGTAAAAGATGAATTAACCGAACTGATGGGCGGAGAACATGCAGGAGTCAATTTATCATTTGATCCTTCAATAATTCTTTTAGCTGGACTCCAAGGTAGTGGAAAAACAACATTTAGTGGTAAACTTGCTAATTATCTCAAAAATAAGAAAAATAAAAATCCAATCTTAGTAGCTTGTGATGTGTATAGGCCTGCAGCAATTGATCAATTAAAACTTTTAGGTGAACAAATCAATGTACCTGTTTTTAGTGAGGATGATAACAAAGATCCAGTATCGATAGCAAAGAACGCTTTATTTCATGCTAAGAAAAATAAAAACAACCTAATTATTATTGATACAGCTGGTAGGTTGGCTATTGATGAAGTATTGATGAATGAAATAAGAAATATTAAGGAGGCAACTAACCCTTCTGAAATATTGTTTGTTGTAGATTCAATGACTGGACAAGACGCGGTTAATACAGCCAAAGCTTTTAATGATGTTTTAAATTTCGACGGTGTTATCCTTACAAAATTAGATGGTGATACAAGAGGAGGAGCTGCTTTAACTATTAGATCTGTCGTTGAAAAACCTATAAAGTTTGTTGGAACTGGTGAAAAACTTGATGCTTTAGATATTTTTTATCCTGAGAGAATGGCTGATAGAATTCTAGGGATGGGAGATGTTGTTTCGCTTGTTGAAAGAGCCCAAGAAGTTTATGATGAAAAGAAAGCCAGAGAGATTAGTAAAAAAATTGCAAAAAATAAGTTTGGATTTGATGATTTTCTTAATCAAATAAATCAGGTAAAAAAAATGGGAAATTTGAAAGATACAATAAGTATGATTCCAGGTGCAAGTGCTATTAAAGATATAGATATTGACAATGATTCATTCAAACATATAGAAGCATTAATTCATTCAATGACTCCAAAAGAGAGATCAACACCTAAAATTATTGATCATAGTAGAAAAAAAAGAATTGCCAAAGGTGCAGGAAGAGATATACAAGAAATCAATGCTTTATTAAAACAATTTGAACAAATGTCAAAAATGATGAAAATGGTTCAGTCAGGTGGAGCAGGAAAATTAATGCAAATGATGAATAACTTAAAGAATTAATTATGATCTTATTAGATGGAAAATTAACCTCTGAAAAAATTAAAGAAGAGATCAAAATTGAGGTTCAACAAATTGTAAAAAATGGAGATAGTCCTCCTCATTTAGCAGCTGTCTTAGTAGGAAATGATGGTGCTTCTCTTACCTATGTTGGAAGTAAAGTTAGATCTTGTGAAAAAGTTGGTTTTAAATCAACATTAATTCATTTAGATGAAAATATTTCCGAGCAAGAATTAATTTCTCAAGTAGATAAATTAAATAATAATAGTAAAATTGACGGATATATAGTTCAGCTTCCACTACCGAAACATATCAATGAGGAAAAAATTTTAATGATGGTTAGTCCTGAAAAAGATGTTGATGGTTTTCATCCTTATAATTTTGGTAAGATGGCACAAAATATGGAATCTTTTATACCAGCAACACCATATGGAATTATAGAATTAATTGATAGATATAATATTGAAACTGAGGGTAAAAATACTGTAGTTATAGGTAGAAGTAATATTGTTGGTAGACCGATGAGTATATTAATGAGTAATAAGTCAAAACCTGGAAATTCTACTGTTACCTTGGTTCATAGTAGAACACCTGATATTTCAACTTTTACAAAAAAAGCTGATATTGTTATTGTTGCTCTTGGAATTCCAAATTTTCTTAAATCTGATATGATTAAACGAGATTCAGTTGTAATTGATGTAGGAATAACTAGAGTTGTTGATAAAGCAAAAGTTAGGGGATATAGAATTGTAGGAGATGTTGATTTTGAATCAGTTAAAAATAAAGTAAGTCATATTACACCTGTCCCGGGTGGCGTTGGACCTATGACAATAGCTATGTTGTTGAAGAATACGCTTAAAGCCAAAAAAAATAATTAATTTATTTTTCAAAAAGCTGATCAATATTTTTAAATGTTTTAAATTCTAGTGTATTTCCTGAGGGATCTTTAAAAAACATTGTTTTTTGTTCGCCTTTTTGACCTTCAAATCTAATATATGGTTCAATGATAAATTCAACGTGACTTCTAATTCTTTTTTCGAGCTGACTAAATAAATTCCATTCAAGTACTACTCCAAAATGAGGAATAGGAACATCTTTACCATCAACTTTATTTTCAACCTCAATATTTTTTTTATCATCTTTTATATGAATTACTAGTTGATGTCCAAAAAAATCAAAATCAACCCAGTTATCACTACTTCTACCTTCCTTACATCCTAAAATATCTCTATAAAAACTGCGTGTTGTAGATATTTCTTTTACTGGTATTGCTAAGTGAAATGGATATAGATTGTTCAAAATCAAATAAATTATACTGTTAATTTATAAATTATAATTTAATCAAGATATATTTGTTTATTCAATGTCAAAAGAAGGTAACTTATTAAAAAAATTTCCTGTTATGGAAAAGTTTTTTACTATTCAGGGAGAAGGCCATTTCTCCGGCCAACCATTTTATTTTATTAGGTTAGGTGGATGTGATGTTGGTTGCCACTGGTGTGATGTAAAAGAAAGTTGGGACCATAATCAACATAAATTTATTGAAATTAATGAGTTAATTAAAGATGTAAAAAAATATACAAATAATGTTGTAATAACTGGGGGTGAGCCTTTAATGTGGAATTTATCTGAATTAACTAAACAATTTAGTTATAATGATATAAAACTTCATCTTGAAACATCTGGTGCATATGAGTTAACTGGAGAATGGGATTGGATATGCCTATCAC
Source organism: uncultured Bacteroidota bacterium (assembly GCA_902522775.1). Lineage (GTDB taxonomy): Bacteria > Bacteroidota > Bacteroidia > Flavobacteriales > Flavobacteriaceae > Eutrophosalina. The sequence goes on from CABYWQ010000002.1 coordinate 110,628, forward strand.
CCAAAAAAAAAATGTTGCCCAAGGAGGAAATTTATAAAAAAGCTGATGAACTAAAAGTTATAATCTATAATAATGATGATTTTAAATTTGCAATTAAAGAGGCAGAAAAAGTAAGTTCAGAATGTAAATTATTTTTACAACCAGAGTGGAGTAAATTTGATACAATGAAAGATAAAATAACTCAGTTTGTAATAACTAACAAAAACTGGAATATTTCCCTACAAATTCATAAGTATTTGGAAATAGATTAGTTATAAAGTATATATTTTTCTCTCACAATTTTATAGATTTCTAAATCTTTTTTCCAGCTTAATTTAATTTTTTTAGCACTAATTCCATCTTTAATTTGATTTTCAAGTTTTTTATTTCCAGCAAGCCTGTGAAAACCAATTCTAAAAAATTTTTCTTTATTAGGACTAAAGTTATATGCTTTTATTAACCAATTGAGATTAATTTGAGTTAATTTTTTTTCATCTCTTAAATCTAAACCAAAACATTTTATACCATTATGTTTAGGATTTTTTGCTCCTAAATTTGGTTTAGGTATAAAACTAAATGGTTGATTCTTCCAATAGGGAGAACCAATTACTTGAAATTGCATATCAGTTCCTCTTCCAATACTCACTGGTGTTTGTTCAAAAAAACAAAGACTTGGATATAAATTAATTGATTTTAAATTGGGAAGATTTGGAGAAGGTTTTGATTGAAGTTGATACTCAATTCTTCTGTTATAATTTTTCATTTTTATAACAGTTAATTTCGCTTGTATTTTATTATTTAACCATTTTTCTCCATTAATCATTTTTGCATATTCCCCAATTGTTAAACCATATAAAATTGGAACAGGATGTAGTCCAACAAAACTTTTTGAATCATTTTCAAGGACTGGTCCATCAACATAATTTGCATTTGGATTTGGCCTATCAAGTAATACTATATCGATATTATTTTCAGCACAACTTTCCATAACATAATGAAGTGTAGACAAGTATGTGTAGAATCTCACTCCTACATCTTGAAGATCAAATAAAATTAAATCGATATTTTCTAAATCTTTATTTGTTGGTTTTCTATTAGTTCCATAAAGGGATATTATTGGAATTGATGTTTTTGAGTTAATACTGTTATCTATTTTCTCACCTGCATCTTGGTTACCTTTAAAACCATGTTCAGGTGCAAAAATTTTTTTTACAGAAACATTAAGCTTTAATAGCGAGTCAATTAAATGAATTTTAGAGGATGAGTTGTAAAATTTCGAACTGTTATTTGCAACAACACCTACATTTTTATCCTTTAATAAATCTAAATATGAATTAACATTATTAATTGCTTCTATATTAATTTTTTGTGGATAAGTATAATGTGATGCTGCTAAAAAAAAATTAATTTTAATAAATAATACTAATAACCAGGGTTTTGAAATTTGAAAGTTTCTTATCATCAAAAATTTTTTCACATAAAAGATATAAAAAAAGTATTTCATCACCTATTATTAAAATTTCAACTTTATCTGTTTCAATAAGTATAGTTGTTATGATAATATCAATTTCAACAGGCTTTGGTATTCAAAATGAAATTAAAACTAAATTTTCAAATATTTTTGGAGATCTATCAATTGATAGGTATGAAAATAATTTATTTAATTCAGAAAAATATGTCGATGAAAATAAAATAAAAATTGATAGTCTAGTAAAAATTAAAAAATTAAAATCAATAAATAAAGTTATATACAGTCCTGCAGTTATTTCTAATTTAAACTCATTTCAAGAGGTTGTTTTAAAAGGTGTTTCAAATACAAATTATTTCTATAAAACTAAGTATTTATTAAACGAAGTTGATAAATTAAGTATTAATGAAATTCTAATTTCTAGAAAATTATCTAAGAAATTAAATATTGAACTGGGAGAAAAAATTATGATAGTATATTATGATGCTATGTCTAAACCTAAAATACGTAACCTTAAAGTAATTGGACAATTTGATACTGGAATTAGTGAATTCGATAACAAAATAATTATTTCAAATATTGAACAATTAAGATCATTAAAGAAAATGATGAAAAACGAGATTGGAAGCTATGAATTATATTTTGATAATATTAGTGATAATGAATTTGACAAATTAGAAAAATATATACCACCTGAATATGCTATAAATTTCAATAAAGAAAAATTTTCTGAAATTTATAATTGGATTTCATTATTTGATCTAAATATTTACTTAATAATTGTCTTAATGATTGTTATAGGATCAATTAACATGGTTACTGCTTTATTGATTACAATTTTAGAAAAAACTAATTTTATAGGATTCCTAAAAATTTTAGGTTCAAAAAATAAAAGTATTAAAAAAATTTTTTTAACAAATGGTATGAATTTAATTTTTACTGGATTAATTTGGGGAAATATTTTTGCAATTTTTATAATTATTTTACAGAAATATTTTAAGTTATTAAAGCTTGATCCAGAAACTTATTACATTGATTACATTCCAGTTGATTTAAATTTTTTTAAAATTATCATACTCAATATTTCTTTAGTTTTGATATGCTTTATATTTTTAATTATTCCATTAAAAATCATTTCCAAAATTAAACCTTATACATCGATGAGATTGAATTAATATAAGTTAAATTTGCCTAATGAAGTTTTGTAATAATATTTTAGAAACAATTGGAAATACTCCACTAATTAAATTAAATAGAATTACTGATGAGGTTGATGCTTTGGTTCTAGCAAAAGTTGAATATTTTAACCCTGGAAGCTCTGTGAAAGACAGAATGGCTTTAAAGATGGTAGAAGATGCTGAGAAAGATGGAAGATTAAAACCTGGGGGGACAATTGTGGAAGGCACATCAGGCAACACAGGAATGGGTTTAGCACTTGCTGCAATTGTAAAAGGTTACAAGTTAATTTGTGTTTCAACAGACAAACAATCTAAAGAAAAATTTGATATTTTAAGAGCTGTTGGGGCCGATGTTATTGTTTGCCCAACAAATGTAGAGCCCGAAGATCCAAGATCGTATTATTCAACATCTAAAAGAATTAGTGAAGAAACAGAAAATTCATGGTATGTGAACCAATATGATAATCCGTCTAACACAGAAGCTCATTATTTATCTACAGGTCCAGAAATTTGGGATCAAACGGATGGAAAAATAACACACTTTGTTGTAGGAGTAGGAACTGGTGGCACAATTTCGGGTGTTGCTAGATATTTGAAGGAGAAGAATCCGGATATTAAAATTTGGGGAATAGACACTTATGGTTCAGTTTTTAAAAAATTTCACGAAACTGGAATTTTTGATAAAAAAGAGATATACCCTTATATTACTGAAGGAATTGGAGAAGATATAATTCCTTTAAATGTAAATTTTGATCTTATAGATTCTTTTGAAAAAGTTACAGATGAAAATGCTGCTATTTATACCAGAAGACTTGCAAAAGAAGAAGGTATTTTCGCAGGGAACTCATGTGGAGCTGCAATAAGTGGAGTAGTTCAGTTAAAAAAACATTTCAAAAAAGATGATGTAGTAGTTGTCTTGCTCCATGACTCTGGAAGTAGATATGTGGGTAAAATATATAATGATGAGTGGATGCAAAAAAAAGGTTTTAGAACAGATTAATATATTTTTTAGAAACAATATGAATTATTATCAATTATCATTTTAGCAATCTTTCTTTTCAATTCAATCGGCTTTGGGAAATTATAGTATTTTGTAAACCTTTTTAAGCCCAATAATAAAAACTTCTGTTCCTCTCCTTCGCTTAAAGAAATAATTAATTCTTTAGCTCTATTTGAAACTAACTCAACAGATTGGTATAAATATAATTGGCTCATTGATACTTGACCTTCTTGTGAATTTTTTCCAAATTTTTTATAATTTTTCTCTGTTCTTAAAATTACAGATTCAGCTAAGTATATTTCTATCATTATATCAGAAATTGATAATAAAACCTCCTGTTCCTTTTCAATATCTAAACCAAATTTTTTCATTCCAGCACCACAGAGCATTAAAAAAATCTTTTTAAGATTTTTCAATATGATTTTTTCTTCATCAAAAAGGTCTGATAAATCTGGTAGTTCAAAAGATGGAATGCCGGTTAAAGAGTTAGCAACATTTTCAGCTTCACTAATTAAATCTACATGTCCTTTTATTGCTTTTTTTATAAGCATTCCAATAGCTACTAATCTATTTATTTCATTTGTGCCTTCATAAATTCTAGCAATTCTAGCATCTCGCCATGCAGACTCCATTGGCGTTTCTTTTGAATATCCCATCCCACCAAATATTTGTATACCTTGATCTGCAACACTTTGAAGATCTTCAGAAACAGCAACTTTTAACATAGAGCACTCAATTACATATTCTTCAAATCCTTTTAATGTTGCTTCTTGATAACTTTTGCCAGATTCTTTTAAGATTACAATTCTATCTTCAATATCTTTCGCTGCTCTGTACGAAGCAGATTCACCTGCATAAAGATCAGTCGCCATAACAGCTATTTTTTCTTTAATAGCACCAAATTCACTAATTTTTTTTCTGAACTGAATTCGTTCATTTGCATATTTAGTTGATACATTAATTAATCTTCTTTCTGCATCCAAAGCGGCTACAGCAAGTTTGATTCTTCCAATATTAAGAGCATTCATGGCAATTTTAAAACCATTTCCTCTTTCCGAAAGCATATTTTCAACTGGAACTTTAGTTTCATTAAAAAATACTTGTCGAGTTGATGACGAATTTAATCCTAATTTTTCTTCTTCCTTACCGAAACTAATACCATTTTTTGAATCATTAGGCACAATAAAAGCTGTTAGATTCTTGTCATCCTCAATTTTAGCAAAAACTGTTAGAATATCTGCAAACCCTGCATTTGAAATCCAAATTTTTTGACCACTTATCAAATAATGACTCTTATCATTACTTAAAATAGCCTTTGTTTTACCACTATTAGCATCAGATCCAGCAACAGGTTCAGTTAAACAGTAAGCTCCAAAATATTCACCACTAGCAAGTTTTGGAATATACTTAGTCTTTTGATCTTCATTTCCATAAAGTAATATAGGCATAGTGCCAATTCCAGTATGAGCTCCAAAAGCAGTTGATGTTGAGCCTGAACTACCTGATATGTAATCACATACCAACATAGATGATGTAAAAGGCATACCTAAACCACCATATGCTTCAGGAATACCAACACCGAGAAAACCAAGTTCTCCCGCTTTTTTCATAACATCAAGCGTTAATTGAAAATTTTTCTTTTCAAATTCTTCTTTTTTTGACCAAATTTCTTTATCTGCAAATTCTTTTACGGCATCTCTCATCATTTTTTGTTCTTCAGTAAAATCTTCAGGTGTAAAAATATTTTCGCATAATGTATCTTTTACTACAAATTCTCCACCTCTTGTAATTTCTTTTTCAATAGTTTCTTTCATTTTTATTTATAAAATTTCATATATACCTGCGGCACCTTGTCCCGTACCCACACACATTGTAACCATACCATACTTTAATTTTCTATCCCTCATTTCATTTATTAGTTGTACTGTAAGCTTAGCACCTGTACAACCTAAAGGATGACCTAACGAAATAGCACCACCATTAACATTAATGATGTCAATATTTAGATTAAGTTCATTAATAACAGCTAATGATTGAGAAGCAAATGCTTCATTTAATTCAATTAATTGAATATCACTTATTTTTAGGTTTGTTTTATCTAAAACTTTTGGTATAGCTTTAATTGGACCAACACCCATTATTTTAGGCGGAAGTCCAGCAACACTATAATTAATAAGTCTAGCAATTGGATCAATATTATGTGTCTTGATGTAAGATTCACTTGCAAGCATTACAAATGCCGCTCCATCACTCATTTGAGATGAATTTCCTGCAGTGACTGATCCTGTGCTTGAAAATACAGGTCTTAACTTTGATAATGCTTCAATACTAGTATCTTTTCTTGGTCCTTCATCTTGGGTGTAAGTATGGTTTCGAGTTTTTTTTATAGAATTTTCATCCAAGTAAATTTCTTCAATATTTATAGGAACAATTTGTGAATCAAATTTTTTATGTTCAATAGCTGAGAGAGCCTTTTGATGTGAGTTGAATGCAAAAATATCTTGATCTTCTCTATTAATTTTATATTCTTTTGCAACTTCTTCAGCAGTTAATCCCATTCCCCAATAGTAATTTTCATTTCCATTTGAAACTGTTTTATATCCCGGAACTGGTTTATATCCTCCCATTGGTATAAAACTCATACTTTCAACCCCTCCAGCTATAATGCAGTCAGCCATACCAGATTTAATCTTTGCGCTAGCCATAGCTATTGTTTCTAAACCTGATGCACAATATCTGTTGACAGTTACGCCAGGAACATCATCAATTTTTAAGCCCATAAGAGATATTAATCTTCCAACATTTAAACCTTGTTCAGCTTCAGGCATAGCATTCCCTACTATAACATCATCAATTGTTTTTTTATCAAATCCTTCAATATTACTGATCATGTGTTCTATAGTTTCAGCAGCTAATTCATCAGGTCTTTTAAATCTAAAAAAACCTTTTGGGGCTTTACCAACCGCAGTTCTATAACCTTTAATTATATAAGCTTCTTCCATATTAATTTCTAAGGGGTTTTCCGTTTTTTAACATAAATTGTATTCTCTCAAGTGTTTTTCTTTCGCCACACAATGAAAGAAAAGCTTCTCTTTCTAAATCAAGAAGATATTGCTCCGATACTAAAGTAGACTGTGAGAGATTTCCACCAGCTAAAATATTTGAAATCTTTTTTGCTATTTTTTTATCGTGATCAGAAATATAACCTCCAACTAACATCGAATCTGCACCTACATAAAATGCGCCTAATGCTTGTTGCCCCAGAACTTTGATATCATTTCTTTGTATGGGCTCAGTGTAACCATTATCATACATTTGCAGCGCAATTTTTTTTGCATGTGAAATCTGATTTTTCTTATTCATTATAATAAGATCCTTATTTTTCATTAAATAGTTTAATCCATAACCTTCATGTCCAGATGTAGATGTTTTTCCCATGCCTATATTTAAAAAATATTCTTGCAATAAGTTTAATTCAACATCATTTTTCTTAAATTGATCGGATGCTCTAAGAGTCATTTCTTTTGTACCTCCACCACCTGGAATTAGCCCAACACCAACTTCAACAAGCCCAATGTAAGTCTCACTGTAAGCTAAAATTTTATCACAGTGAAGACATAATTCACATCCTCCTCCAAGTGTGTAACCATGGGGAGCAGCAATAACTGGTATTCTAGAATACCTAAGTTTCATCATTGTATCCTGAAATAATTTCATAGCAAAATTTAATTCATCATATTCTTGTTCAATAGCCATCAAAAAAATCATACTCAGATCAGCCCCAGCCGAAAAATGCTGTCCTTCATTTCCAATTACGATTCCATGGTATTTTTCTTCCGCAATTTCAATTCCTTTATTTAAACCCTGAAGAATATTTTGATTGATAGAATTCATTTTTGAATTAAATTCAATATTTAAAATACCATCACCAATGTCATTTATTTTACACTCATCATTTTTCCAAATAGTTTGATCTTTATTTAAATTTTTCAAAAAAATAAAGTTTTCTTGACCAGGTTTTTTAATGAAATTTCCAGTTTTTTTATCATAAAATTCAATAAATCCATTATTCGATTTATAAAAAGAGTTTATGTCTTTTAAAATAATATCTTCAATCCATTTAGAGGCTTTTAAATTGAATGATTTCATCAGATTTACACCTTCTTTAATGCCTATATAACTCCATATTTCAAAAGGACCTTCTTTCCAACCAAAACCAGCTTTTAACGCTGAATCAATACTGGTAAGATCATCTGAAATTTCTGGAATCCTGTTCTGAACGTAAGCAAACATTTTTGCAAAAACTTCTCTATAAAAATCTGAAGCTCTATCATTTCCATTAATTAAAATTTTAAACTTATCTGCTCTATTTTTAGTTTTTTTTGCGCGATTAAGGGTTTCAAAATTTAATTTTTTTTGCTCCTTATACTCAAAGGTTTTAAGATCTAATGATAAGATTTGTGATTTTCCGTTTTTATCAACAATTTTTTTATAAAAACCTTGTTTTGTTTTACTCCCAAGGATATTATCTTTTAACATTCTTTTTAAAAAATCTGGTAGTTTAAATACTTCTCTTGATTCATCATCAAGACAATTTTCATATATACCGCTAGAAACATGACACAATGTGTCCAACCCTACAAGATCAGCTGTTCTAAAAGTAGCTGACTTTGGACGACCTATAGCGGTACCTGTTAATCTATCAACTTCTTCCACTGAAAAACTACCATCCTTAACAAGATGAAAAAGACTTTGAATTCCAAATGTTCCAATTCTATTACCGATAAATGCAGGAGTGTCCTTTGCTAAAACAGGCGTTTTACCTAAAAATTTTTCACCGTAGCTCATTAGAAAATTAATAACCTCTTTTTTACAATTTGGTCCAGGAATTACTTCAAATAAGTTTAAATATCTTGGTGGATTAAAAAAATGAGTTATAGAAAAGTGCTTTTGGAAATCATCAGATCTTCCTTCGCTCATCATTTTAATAGGAATTCCAGAGGTGTTTGAAGAGACAAGAGTACCATTTGATCTGTATTTATCAACTTTTTCAAAAATCAATTTTTTAATATCTAATCTTTCAACAACAACTTCAATAATCCAATCATAATCTTTTATTTGACACATATCATCCTCAAAATTTCCTAAACTTATTCTATTGACAAATGATTTATCATAAATGGGAGATGGTTTAGATTTTACACATTTATTAAACATTTCACTAACAATTCTGTTTCTGACAATCTTGTCTGTAATCTTGAGTCCTTTCTTTTTTTCAACATCGTTGATTTCATTTGGTAAAATGTCTAAAAGAAGAACTTTAACTCCAATATTAGCAAAATGACAGGCGATCCCTGAACCCATAATTCCTGACCCTAAAACAGCAACTTTGGATATTTTTTTGTTCATTTAAAAACTAGTTTATTCTTTATTAATTTATTGATGAGGTCTACCACTTGATAAAAGTTTTTAATTGACTCTTCTCCAACTTCATTTGTTATAGTCTTATTAAATTTCATTACTAATTCCCTAGCATAGTTTCTAAACTTAATACCTCTTTGAGTTAACTTAATTAAAACACCTCTACCATCTTCAGGATTTGGAATTCTCTGAATTAAGTTTTCATCTTCCATAAACTTTAAGGTCCTTGATAAACTTGTTGATTCCATTCCCATTTTTGGCCCAAGTGAGGTTGATGGAGTATCTTGTTTTGGGTTTAAACTTAATAAGGCAAACCCAACTGCCATACTTCCACCATATTTTGAAGCTTCTTCATTATACATCTTTGAAATAGACAACCATGTGTACCTTAATTCTTGTTCAAGTGTTCTTAACGACATATAATAAATGTACAAAAATTTACTATGCATGCATAATAAATAATTAAAATTTTTATGACAGCCAGTTGTAAGCATTATTAAATGCATACACCCAAGGAGAGATTTTATTATTCTTCTGATCTTTAGGATAATAACCCCAATTAAAAGGATAATTTGCTCTTTCTAAATGAGGCATCATTGCTACATGTCTTCCATCTTGACTTGAAACAATTGCTGCATCAAAATCAGATCCATTAGGATTAGCAGGATAGGAGGTTTTGTGATATTTACCAATTATATTATAGTCTGACTCCTTTTTATCAAATATAAACTTTCCTTCACCGTGTGCGGCCCATATTCCTAAAGTTGTATTTTCAAAATTTTTGAACATTACACTATTGTTTTTTTTTATTGAAACAGCTGTAAATTGACATTCAAATTTTTTTGAATCATTGTTATGCATTTTAGGGTGAATTTCAAGTTCGGGATAAATTAAACCTAGCTCCATAAAAAGTTGACATCCATTACAAACACCTAATGAAAGTGTATCTTCTTTAGAGAAGAATTTTTTTAAACTATTTCTTGCATTTTCATTGTATATAAATGATCCAGCCCATCCTTTAGCAGATCCTAATACATCTGAATTTGAAAATCCACCAACTGCAACTAAAAATTTAATTTCTTCAAGATTTTCTTTACCGCTCATTAAATCAGTCATATGAATATCAACGACCTCAAATCCTGCTTTGTTCATAATAAAAGCCATTTCTCTTTCTGAATTACTTCCTTTTTCTCTGATTACACCTGCTTTGATTCTTTTATCAAAACTGGGCTTAAAATCTCCATTAAACCATTTAGGAAACTTAAATTCTAGCTTATTTTTGTATAATGAATTATATCTCTCAAAAGCTTTAGCTTCAGTAGATTGAATTGAATCAAGCATGTAAGATTTTTCAAACCACTTTTTTCTATAATAATCAATATCAAAACTATATTTTTCATTTAAATTTGATATTGTTATAGAGTTTGATTTATTAACTGTCCCTATTTTTTCAAACTTTATATTATTATTAGAAAAAAACTTTTCAATCTCTTCTTTTGCATGAATAATAATACCATGATTTTCACTAAATAATAATTCTAGGATATTATCCTCCTTTGATAAATTAATATCAAGCCCATAGTTGTTCGATGCTAAACACATTTCAATTAATGTAACTATCATTCCACCTGAGCTTATATCATGACCAGAGTAAACTCTATTTTCTTTTATACATTTTTGAATAGTATTAAAAGCTAATTGAAAATATCCTGAATCTTTTATATCAGGTGCATTTTTACCAACTTTATTTTGTGATTGGTAGAGAGCTGAACCTCCTAGACTATATTTATCGGAAGAAAAGTCAATTTTATATATATAACCTCCTTCCTCATGTAAGTAGGGTTGAACAATTTTATTAATTTCCTCTGTGTGACCTACTGCAGATATTATAACAGTTCCAGGGGATAAAACATCTTTATCAGCGTATTTTTGTTTCATTGACATAGAATCTTTTCCCGTTGGAATATTTATTCCTAAATCGATTGAAAATTCAGAACAAGCTTTAACAGCCTGATATAACCTGTAGTTTTCAGAGCCATTATTAGCAGGCCACATCCAATTAGCTGATAAGGAGATTGATTTTAAATCATCTTTTAAAGGAACAAATAAAATATTAGTTAGTGCTTCAGCTATTGAACTTCTTGATCCTTTTGAAGGATCAATTAAACTTATTATGGGTGAATGACCAATTGATGTTGCTATTCCATTTTTACCATTATAATCTAAACTCATTACACCACAATTATTTAGTGGAACTTGGAATGGACCGGTACATTGTTGTAGTGCAACTCTTCCAGTTACACATCTATCAACTTTATTTGTTAACCAATCTTTACATGCAACAGATTCAAGAGATAAAACATCATCCAAATATGAATAAACTTTTTTAGATTCTAATTTAGGTTCAGAATATGAAAAATCTGAAATAGTGTCTTTTAAAATTGTTTTTGGTGAATTACCAAAAAAATCTGACAGTTCTAGGTCAATTGAAGTCTCATTTTTTAAATCAGATTTAACTAAAAACCTTCCGTTTTCAATTACCTTTCCTACTTTATATACAGGTGCTCTTTCTCTTTCACAAATTTGTTTTAACTTTTTATAGTCTTTTTCAGCTATTACTAATCCCATTCTTTCTTGAGACTCGTTTCCAATAATTTCTTTTGATGAAAGTGTTTTATCTCCTATTGGTAATTTGTCAACTTCTAACATTCCACCAACATCCTCTACAAGCTCTGAAATACAATTTAAATGTCCCCCAGCTCCATGATCATGAATTGACTTAATAAAATTATTGTCAGATTCAACTATTGATCTAATAACATTCGCTACTCTTTTTTGCATTTCAGGATTAGATCTTTGAACAGCATTTAGTTCAATTCCAGAAGCATACTCGCCTGTATCAGTTGAGGACACAGCAGCACCTCCCATACCTATTCTATAATTATCACCTCCTAAAACAATTATTAAATCTCCATCATGAATTTTTTTCTTTTTAGAATGTTCTAATTTTCCATATCCTATTCCACCTGCTAACATTATTACTTTATCAAATCCTAAAAGTTTATCACCCTCTTTATGTTCAAAGGTTAATAGTGAACCAGAAATCAACGGCTGGCCAAATTTATTTCCAAAATCTGATGCTCCATTAGATGCTTTGATTAAGATATCAATTGGTTTTTGATAAAGCCATTTTCTTTCATCAAAACCAAACTTAGAATTATTAAATCTTGGATATGGAGTCATGTATACTGCAGTTCCTGCAAGAGGAATTGATCCTTGTCCACCAGCTAATCTATCCCTTATTTCTCCTCCAGACCCTGTTGCTGCACCACTAAAGGGTTCAACTGTAGTTGGGAAATTATGAGTTTCTGCTTTAATTGAGATTACTGATTCAAAGGTTGAGTCTTTATAAATTGATGGTTTTTCTGGCAGAGTAGGTGAAAATTGCTGAACTTTTGGTCCTTGAACAAAAGCAACATTATCTTTGTACGCAGAAACTACACTGTTTTTGTTAAGTTTAGTAGTTTGCTTAATCATTTGAAAAAGAGATTCATCTTTTTTAATATTGTTTACAATGAATGTTCCATTGAATATTTTGTGCCGACAATGCTCAGAGTTAACTTGTGAAAAACCAAATACCTCAGAATCAGTTAAATTTCTGTTAATTTTTTTTGATAAATTTTCCAGATATACAATTTCCTCATCACTAAGTGCGAGACCTTCCTTTTTATTGTATTCATTAATATTTATTATTTCTATAGAATCTTCAGGTTCAATATTAACTGTAAAAATATTTTGATCTAATTTTTGATACAGTTCATTTGTCATCTGATCAAAAGAATTTTTATTGTTAAAAAAAATAAATTCTTCAATTCTTTTAATACCAATTACACCCATGTTTTGAGTAATCTCAACAGCATTTGTGCTCCAGGGAGTTGTCATGTTAGACCTTGGGCCAACATATTTAGATTTAATTATTTTACTAGAAATATAACCTGACCCTGAAAAAAGCCATTCAAGTTTTTTACGGGTTTCGGGAGAAAGTGCTCCTTCAGATTCGACGGCATATACATGTGAGTTGTCTTTTGTAAAAAAAGATATCATTTTCTACAAACAAATTTATATTAATTTGACAAGTAAATTTTGATAGAAGATTAAATATTGATAAAATTTATTAACACTTCTTTTTAAGCTTTGCTAAATAAAATCCATCATAACCCGAATCATGTGGACTTATTTTTTTTTCTTCAATAATTTTAAATTTTTTTCCAAATTCATTGTTCAAGAACAAAGCAATTTGTTTTTCATTTTCAGATGGGAAAATTGAGCATGTAACATATAGCATTATACCATTATTACTTACAAGTTTACTGTAATTATTTAAAATTTTGATTTGATTATTCAATATTCTATTAAAATCCTTTCTATTTAACTTCCATTTTGAATCAGGATTTCGTCTTATAACTCCAAATCCTGAACAGGGAGCATCAATTAAAACTCTATCAAATTTTTCTCTATTCTTTTTTATAAACTTATTGTCAATAATCTTTGTGGTAATATTATGAATTCCATTTCTTTTAGCTCTTTTTTTTAGCTCTAGTAGTTTAAATTCATGAATATCTGTTGCAACTATATTCCCTTTGTTATTAAGTATACTCGCAATGTGAAGAGCTTTACCACCTGCACCAGCACATGCATCTAAAATTTTATGCTTTGTATTAACATCCAAAAATTCAGCTACAAGCTGTGATGATGCATCTTGTAACTCAAAAAAACCTAATTTAAATTCAATGGTTTTAAAAATATTTACTCTTTTTATGACTTTTAAGGCATTTTGGCGATTTGGAATTTCTTCGCAATAAATATTTTGGTTATATAGTTTTTTAATAAGATTTTTTTTTGTTGTTTTTAACGTATTGACTCTAAGAACTAAATCAGCTTTATTATTCATTGAGCTTATCTCTTTTTCCCATTTTTTTTCACCTAATTCCTCAATTGCTAATTCGTCGATCCAATCAGGAATACTTTCTCTGTAAACTCTTTTCTTTTCAAGTAAATTTTTAGCCTTTTTTATTTCTTCTGTATTGAATACCCATAATTTTTCAAAATTTGTCTTAGTTTCTGTATTAAAGTAAATCCAGAGTGAAATAATTTTCCATATATTTTTTTTTGTATAGCTTAAATTTGAATTAGAAAGCTTATCATAAAGTCTCAAGTATCTAATTATATCATAAGTTACTTCAGCTATAAAACTTCTGTCTCTTGAGCCCCACTTTTTATTTTTCTTGAATATCAGCTCTATTGATTTATGAGCATAATATTCATTATTTAATATATTATTTAAACAATCAAAGAGACCATTTAGTAAATTGTGGTGGAGTTTCAATTAGAGATAATTTTCTTAAAAATAAACTATTTATTATTTCCTCTAATCTTATTTATCATTGTAATTCTAAAATCTTCTTCAATTCTTGGGAGTCTCAAAACTTTGTTAACAGATATTATTTTTGATAGTTCTTGCATCATGCCTTCTCTTATATCAAGTTCATCTCTTTTAATATCATACATTTTTTTAATTAGAGAATTACACTCATCAGAATCAGCCGAGTCATTTTTATAAAGATCTCTTTTTATTTTTCTGTATGACACCATCTTATCGAAGATTTTCTCTTGAGTTTCAAAATAAATTGAGGTGAATTGCTCTTCACTTTCGGAGTCTAAATTTAATTTTTCTAGAATGAATAGTTTTTGAGCTGCTCTATATTGTTCTTTTGACATTCTCTCTCTTTCTTGTGAGAAAGAAAACATAAATAGGAAAAAAAATAAAAAAGTGATAAAATTTTTCATAGTATTATTCTAAAATTAATAAATCATCTTGATAGGTCATTGTTGAAATTAAATAATCATAACTTTTTGAATTATCAATCATATCATTAACACTTATATCATCAGAGTACAATGAATTATATATATCATAATCACTAAATATCAATAGATTCTCATCAAATGAATCTGGCTGATCTGATTTGATAAACATATTGTATGATAAAAAGAGAAAAATTAAAGATGCAGCTATAGTGCTGATTGCACGAATTTTAAAAACACTTTTATTTTTACTATTTATTTTAGATAAAGTTAATTTATTAAAATAGCCCTCAGGAACATTAAAGTTTTCCTTAATGCCAGAATTTAAATAGATTTTTTTATTAAAATCACTAAAATAATTTTCTGGTAACCTAAAATTTTCTTTTTTATTTAGTTTTTTCATTTAATATATTGACAATGATTTTATTAAAAGGTTTGATTTGATTTCAATTCTTTTATAATTTTTTGCTTAGCAAGATGAAATGATGCTTTCAGAGCGCCAGTTGTTACACCAAGAATTTCAGATATTTCTCTAAATTTCAATTCTTGAAAATATTTCATTTGAAAAATAATTTTCTGTTGCTTAGGTAATCTTGATATTATTCCCTGTAATTTTAATTCAACCTCATCACCATCAAAATAAGGGTCTTCTCTTAAGTTATTAACCATAGTGTTCATCATGATTTCAGATGAATAAAAATATTTTTTTTCTTTTAGTTTTAAAAAGTTTATAGATTCATTATATGCAATTCTGTAAATCCAAGTACTAAGTTTACTTTTTCCTTTAAAACCTTTGATTCCACGAAATACTTTAATGAAAACATTTTGAAGAATGTCATCAGTATCATCATGATTTAAAACAATTCTTCTTATTTGAAAATATACTTTTTCTTTATACTTATTGAGTAAAATTTCAAAAGCTTTATTTTTTTTAAAAGGATCTTTTAGGTCTTTAATTAATTTGCTTTCAAAATCTTTCAAGGAAATAGTTTTTGATTTTGACATAACAAAATTGGTTTAGTTTAATTAAATGACTGTAATTTAATAAGCTTGGAATAATATCCATTTTTACTAATTAGTTCATCATGATTTCCAGTCTCCACAATTTTACCGCTATCTAAAACGATGATTTTATCAGAATTTTTGATTGTTGATAATCGGTGAGCTATAACAATTGAAGTTTTATTCTTCATCAATTTCTCTAAAGCGTCTTGAACTAACTTTTCAGACTCTGAGTCTAGTGATGATGTTGCTTCATCTAAAATAAGTATTGGTGAATTTGATATAACAGCTCTTGAAATGGCAATTCTTTGCTTTTGACCACCTGAAAGATTAGATCCATTATCTCCAACATTATATTTATATTTTTCTTCATATTTATTAATAAATTCATAAGCATTTGCAATTTTTGAAGCTTCTATTAATTTATGATGATCTTGATTACCTAAAAGAATATTCTCTTCAATTGATGCGTTAAAAAGAATAGATTCTTGAGTAACAATACTAATTAGATTTCTTAATTTTCTTAGAGATAAGCTTTTTATGCTTTTACCATCTATCAAAATATCTCCATTGTTAAGTTCATAAAATCTAGGGATTAAATTAATTAGTGTAGATTTTCCACTCCCTGATGCACCAACAACCGCAACCATTTCACCTTTTTTTACTTTAAAGTTTATTTTATTTAAAATATAATTCTCATCATATTTAAAATCAACATTTTGAAATTCAATCTCTTTTTTGAATTCTTCCACATCAAAATCTTTATCACTTTCTTGAAATTCACTCTGCATGTCAATAATTTCAAATACTCTTTCTGCTGCAGCATTACCTTTTTTTAGAGAATAAAAAGCTTTACTTAAAGATTTAGCTGGAGTTAAAACACCATAAGCCAATCCCATATAAGTAATAAAAGCAGCAGGTTTTAATTCCATCTCAATCAGTACCAATTTTCCGCCATACCACAAAAGAACTCCAATGACTAAAATACCCAGAAATTCACTTAAAGGAGCTGCAATATTTTGTTTATTTATTAATTTATTTGAAAAATTTAAATACTTGGTATTAGTTTTATCGAATTTATTAACAAAGAAATTCTCAGATAAAAAAGTCTTGATTATTTTTATTCCATTAATTGTCTCTTCAGTAATTGACATTAGTTCTGCTTGTTCTTTTTGAACAACTAAAGATTTTCTCTTTAAGCTTTTACCTATGTAAGAAATAATAAATCCAGAAACTGGAATAAAAAACAAAACAAAAAATGTAAGCTTTGAACTAATAATAAACATTGCGCTTAGAGTAAATAAAATAGTTAGTGGATCTCTTATTAAAATCTCAATAATTGATAAAAATGAATTTTGTAACTCAATAACATCAGATGACATTCTTGCAATTAAATCTCCTTTTTTATTTTTTGAAAAATACTCTATGGGTAATACTATTATTTTGTTGTAAATACTTTCTTTCAAGTCTTTTATAACTCTGTTTCTAATGATAGTTGAAAAAAATAAAGCAAAATAGCTTGCTACATTTTTTAAGAAGAACAATATTATGACAATTCCAACTACAAAAAGAATAGCTTTTTGATTATCATTGCCTGAGTAAGAACTAACCTGAAAATTAAGCCAGTTTTCAATAAAATTTCCAAGATTTTCTGATTTTTCTAGTAAAGGTTTAACCGTGAGTTTTTTTGAACCATTGAATAATACTTCAAGCATTGGCATTAATGATAAAAATGCAATAGCGCTAAAGAAAGCATACAAAATACTAAAGAATATATTAAGAATAAATTCTTTTTTGTAACCTAAAACATGTCTTAAGACTCTTTTAAAATACATTTTAATATTTAGTAAAATTTTCTATTAGTTTGTCTAATTTATTATCTAATTCAATATTTTTAAATTCAAATTCATTTTTGCTCCCTAATTTTGTATTTACACTAAAGTAATACTTTATTTTAGGTTCTGTTCCACTAGGTCTGACAGCAACTCTATATCCTTTATTCGATTCAAAAATTATCATATCAGTTTTTGGTAATTTAATTTCAGACTTTAATCCAGTTATTACATTAATTTTAGTTGAGGACGAATAGTCTTCTATAAATTTTATATCATCATCTAATAATTTTTTTGGTGGATTCACCTTAAATTCATTAATGATTTTATTTATTTCATCAGCTCCTTTTTTACCTTCTTTTTTTAGTGTGAAAAGCCTTTCTTTATAAAAACCATATTTAATATAGCATTCTATTAGTCTACTATAAAAACCACTGTTTTGAGATTTTAATTCTGAACAAATTTCACATGCTAATAAAGATGAAGTAATTGCATCTTTATCTCGAACAAAATCTCCAATTAAATATCCAAAACTTTCTTCACCACCACCAATAAATTTCATTTCCGGATAGTCATTAATCATTTTTCCAATCCACTTAAATCCTGTAAGGGATTTAAAAAATTTAATATCATTCAATTCAGATATTTTATCCATCATTGGAGTTGAAACTACGGTAGATGCAATAAATTTATCATTTAGTTTATTTTCTTTACTCAATAAATAATCTGTCATAACAACCATAGCTTGGTTACCGTTAATTAAAACATATTCATTATTGTTATTTTTTACAGCTATACCAAACCTGTCGGCATCTGGATCTGTCCCAATAATTATATCGGAATCATATTTTTTACCTAGAATAATAGCTTGTTCTAAAGCATTTATATCTTCAGGATTTGATGAGTTTACATTCGTAAAATTACCATCAGGAATCATTTGATTTTCAACTAATTTAACATTAGAGTATCCAGAGGATTTAAGTATCTCTGGAATTAGTTTAAATGATGTTCCGTGAAGTGCAGTAAAAACAACTTTTAATTTTGATCTATCAGAATTTCCAATTCTAGCTGTTTTTATACTTAATTTTTTAAATTCTTCTTCAGTATTTTTATCAAGAATTTTGATTAAATCATTTTTTGGAGAAAATTTAATACTTGAGTAATCAGTCATATTAATTTTTTCAATTATTTCTTTGTCCATCGGAGGAACTATTTGACCTCCATCTTCCCAATAGACTTTGTAACCATTGTATTCAGGTGGGTTGTGGGATGCTGTTAATACAATTCCACAAATACAATCTAATTGACGAACAGCATATGAAATTAGTGGTGTAGGTTTTAAAGAATCAAAAATAAATACTTTAATATTGTTTGCTGAAAAAATGTTTGCAACTTCAAAGGATAGCCCTCTACTGTTATTTCGACAATCATGGCCTACAACAACCGAACTTTTTTCTTTTTTTAAATTGATAATATCTGAGATCGCTTGTGTGTTTTTACCAAAAGTGTATTTATTAACTCTGTTTGGACCTACGCCCATGACCCCTCTCATTCCACCTGTTCCAAACTCTAAGTCTTTATAAAAAGAATCTTTGAAATTTTCAATATTATTTAATTTAAGTTTTACAGCTTCTTTTTGCGTTTCTCTGTCAAATGGACTTTCTGACCAGACTTTAAAATTCTGATTAATTTTTTCACTCATCTAAATTTATCTTTTCTTTTATTTTATAATTGTCAAGTTTTTTATTTCTCAGTATGATTTCGCCTAAAAAGCCGGCCAGAAAAAATTGAGATCCAATGATCATTGAAGTAAGTGCAATGTAAAATTCTGGTCTTTCTGTAATTAATCTTGAAGATGTATTTATAAAGAGTTTATCAATTCCCAGGTAGATTGAGAATATCAACCCTGTAACTAAAATAAACGTTCCAAATAGTCCAAAGAAATGCATAGGTCTTTTTCCAAATCTTTCAATGAAAGAAAGGGTTATTAAATCAAGAAATCCTTTTACAAATCTATCAGCTCCATATTTTGTTTTACCATGTTTTCTTGGATGGTGAAGAACTATTTTTTCACCTATTTTATTAAAACCTGAATTTTTAGCTAAAACTGGTATGTATCTGTGCATCCCGCTAGTTAATTTAATTTCTTTTATTACATCTCGCTTATATGCCTTAATTCCACAGTTAAAATCATTTAACTTAATACCTGAAGATATCCTAGCGGCCCAGTTGAATAGCTTGGATGGTAAATTTTTAAATATTATAGAATCATGTCTTTTTTTCTTCCATCCTGAAACTATATGGTAATCTTCATTTATTAATACATTGTAGAGTTGCAAAATCTCATTTGGGTCATCTTGTAAATCTGCATCCATAGTTACAACTGCTTCACCTCTCGTTGATTTAAATCCAGCAGAAAGTGCCATAGATTTACCATAGTTTGTTAAAAATCTAATAGCTCTAGTATTATGAGCTTTTTTTGTAACATCTTTTATAATATTCCAAGAATTGTCTGAACTTCCATCATCAATAAATATAATTTCATAATTCAATGATGAATTTGAAAGAGAAGAAACTATTTTTGAATGTAATTCGTCAATAGATTCATCTTCATTATAAAGCGGTATAACTATCGATAAATCCATCATTTAATTTTGGTAAAGTTAGCAAGATAATATCTATTAGTTTTAATTATTGCATAATTATAAAAAAAAGCTAAATTTGCATCCGTCATTATAAAATGAAAAAAGGTATACATCCAGAAAATTACAGATTAGTTGCTTTTAAAGACATGTCAAATAATGATGTTTTTATAACTAAGTCTGCGGTTGAAACTAAAGATTCAATTTCAGTAGACGGTATTGATTATCCTCTTGTTAAATTAGAGATATCAAGAACATCACACCCTTATTACACTGGAAAAACTAAACTTGTTGATACAGCTGGTAGAATTGATAAGTTTAAAAATAGATATGCCAAAGTTTCATTAAAATCAAAGCAATCCGCAGTAGAAGAGGCTCCAGTTGCTGATGAAGCTCCAGTAGAAGAGGCTCCAGTTGCTGATGAAGCTCCAGTTGCTGATGAAGCTCCAGTTGCAGAAGAGGCTCCAGTTGCTGATGAAGCTCCAGTAGAAGAGGCTCCACTGGAAGAGGAAAAATCTTTGATCGATAGTCAAGAGGAAAAAAAATAATTTTTATAATTTTTTTACCACTTTTTTTAAATTTAGTTGATTTATAGCATTTGCTTTAAGGCCTGAAATATTTTTAGATACTATCCTGACACTCATGTCGTAATACAAAGGAATAATTGGCGAATATCTTCTAATTATATTTTCAAGATCATTACTAATTTTTTCATACGAAATTGGGTTTTTATTACCTATAAGTTCATATAATTCATCGAAATTTGTATTGCTAAAGAACGTATAGTTTGGTCCTTTGGGAGTATGATTTTTTGAATAGAATAGTGAAAAATAATTTTCAACATTTGGATAATCAGCTATCCAGCTTGCTCTAAATGCATCAAATTTTCCAGTTGCCTTTCCTTGTCTTAGGATTGAGGGTGGTGTTATTTCTATTTTTATTTGAACTCCAATTTTTTGAAGCTCAGATTGAATAAATTCTAAAATATCTAAATATTGGGAATCTGAAACAATTGTAATATTTATTTCATCAATATCATTATCTGATTTATAAATGGAGATTAATTTTTTTGATAGATCAAGGTCATAATTGTATCTGGGTAAATAAAAACCATTGTTTAATCCATTTGGAACAATACCACTTTCAGCAGGATAACCAATGTTTTTTCTTAAAAATTGCATCATTTTTTTTCGATCTATAGCAGAATTAATAGCATATCTAAGTAATGTATCTTTTTTTATATTTTTTTTTATATTAAAACCAATATATTCAGTATTTAAGTATGGTGATTTTAAAAGATTAAAATTTGAAGAAAATTTAGGTTTTAAATTGCCTTTGTAATCAAATATTTGATCAATTATAGAATTTTCAGGTGAACTTATCATATCAAGTCTTCCTGAAAGCAATTCCATGAATTCACTTTTTTTATCAGGAATGAATGAAATTGCTACACCATCTAAATAAGGTAATTTTTTACCTTTATTATCAGTTTCAAAGTATAGTTCATTTTTTAGCAAAACAAGCTTCACATTTTCATCCCATTTTTTGAATTTAAATGGCCCAGTTCCAATTGGATTTTTTGAAAAATCATCTCCAATTTCATCTATTACTTCGTGAGGAACAACTGAACAATACTTCATACTTAAAATTCCTAAAAATGGATCAAATTCTTTTAAAAGTTGAATTTCAAATACTGAATCATTTAATGCTTTAAAGCTTTCAACATTATTAAAAACCCAATTTCCAGGTGACGCTATTTTAATATTAAGAAGTCTTTGAAAACTATATTCAAAATCATAAGCATTTACATTTCTTGTTAAGTTTTTGCCAAAGTATTCAGATTTATGAAAAAATACATTTTTTCTTAAATTAAATGTATATGTTTTTTTATCCTTGCTAATATTCCAAGATTCAGCTATATCTGGTTTAATTTTTAAATTTTCATCTAGATGAACTAATCCATTAAAAATCTGATTTACTGGCCAAATATTTCGCAATGTCGATGAAAATGCAGGGTCCAATGAACTGATATTTGAATATTCATTGTATTTAAAAATATTAATATTTTGATTGACATCTTTTTTGCACGAGCAAAATAAGATTGTTGTACATGTAATAACTAAAAATAGTTTGCTTATTTTTCTATGGTAACATTTATATTTGTTCAAATTTTTTAAAATTGAATGTAGCATTTAAAACATTAGGGTGTAAACTAAATTACTCAGAAACTTCCTCAATTTCAAGAGATTTTGAAAATAAAGGACATAAAAAAGTTTCCTTCAAACATAATGCTGATTTGTATGTAATAAATACTTGTTCAGTGACACAAAACGCTGATAAAGAATTTAAGTACCTTGTAAATAAGGCAAAAAAACAAAATCCAAAATCTAAAATTATCGCTATTGGTTGTTACGCTCAGTTGAAACCAAATGAAATTTCAAAAATTGAAGGAGTTGATCTTGTTCTGGGTGCTGATAAAAAATTTGATATTTTAAATTATATTGACGTTAACGATACATATTCATGTGAAATAAATAATGTATCCAAATTCAAATCAGCATTTTCACTTGGTGATAGAACTAGATCTTTTTTAAAAGTCCAAGATGGATGTGATTATAAATGTACCTATTGTACTATTCCTTTAGCTAGGGGAAAATCAAGAAGTGGTGAAATAATTGAAATAGTTGATAATGCAAAAAAATTAGTTGATAATGGTGTAAAAGAAATAGTTTTAACCGGAGTTAATATCGGAGATTATGGTTTAAGCAGTAAAGATCAAGTTAGACAATCTACATTTCTAGATTTAATTAAAAGTATAGAAATGGTCTCAGGCCTTGAAAGGGTTAGAATTTCATCCATTGAACCTAATCTGTTGAGTGATGAAATTATTCATTTTGTAAGCGAAAGTAAAAAGTTTATGCCTCATTTTCATATTCCTCTTCAAAGTGGATCTAATAAAATATTAAAATTAATGAAGAGGAGATATTTAAAAAATTTATATGAAAAGAGAGTTGAAAAAATAAAAACTCTAATTCCTGATTGTTGTATTGGAGTAGATATTATTGTAGGCTTTCCTTCGGAAGATGAAAAAGACTTTCTTGAAACGTATACTTTTTTAGAAAAATTAGATGTCTCATATTTACATGTATTCCCTTTCTCAGAGAGAGATAATACTGAAGCTAAAGCTTTAAATGCTAAAAACTCTACTCAAATAAAAAATGAAAGAAGTTATTTATTGAGGAAACTCTCAGACTTAAAAAAAAATAAGTTTTATAAAAAAAATATTTTTTCAAATAGAAAAGTATTATTTGAATCTGAAAATAAAAATGGATTTGTTCATGGATTTACTGATAATTATATGAGAGTAAAAACCCTCTGGTCGTCAAAACTTATTGATAAAGTAATTAATATTAATTTATATGATATTGATGATGATAAAATTATATTAGGAAAAACTGTCTAGATTCTAACACCAATAGGTAATAAATCCATATATTCTCTATGAGTTTTGATGAATTTCTTTATCTCACCGTCAGTTGGCATCATTCTCAATTTCTTTTCTTTAATTATTTCAAAAATTTCTGTTAAAAACTTGTCTTTAAAGTCATTATCTGAATTTTTAGGTATTATAATTTTTGTTAGAAAAATTTTTCTTTCTTGTAATGCGTACTCTACTTTTGCTAAATTTCCATCAATTTCAACTTCAAATTGGCGCAAGAAATTATTATCGTTGATATCTAGGGGAGATGACATAAAAATTAGTTGTTATTATTACGCTAATATACAAAAAATGCTTCTATTTGCTTGTAAATGAGTGTAATTAAAAATAAAACCTATAATATTTACATGATGCCAGGTATGGCCGCAAATTCCTTAATATTTGAAAGAATCAAACTCCCTGAAAATTATATAATTAATTATTTAGAATGGTTGATGCCTATTGGAGATGAAAAATTAAGTGATTATGTTGAAAGACTTTCTAAATCAATAAATGGAGACAATATTGTTTTAATCGGCGTTTCATTTGGTGGAATAATAGTACAAGAAATTGCAAAAATTATTAGAGTTCATAAAATAATAATAATATCAAGTGTTAAAAAAAGTAATGAATTACCCTTTTTAATGCATCTTGGTAAAAATATAAATGCTCATAGATTTTTTCCAGTAAATTGGCTTGAAAGTTTTGAGTCCCTTGCAGTTTTTGTGTTTGGTCCATCAATTAAAAAAAAAATTGATTTATATAGAAAATATCTATCAATCAGAGATAAAAACTATTTGAGATGGTCAATAAAAAATATAACTGAATGGAAAAATTTTGAATTTTCAAATAATTTAATACATGTTCACGGAACCCATGATTTAGTTTTCCCTTCAATATACATTAAAAATGCAATATTTATTCCTAAGGCTACTCATGCAATGATTTTGACTCATTCACAATGGTTTAATGATAATTTAATAAATTTAATAGAGAAAGATTAAATCCTTTTCATTTGAGTCTGCATCAACTTGATTTGTTGAGTCATCATTCCATGCTTATCAAGTTTTTTTGCTTCATTTAAAAGTGATGTTGCTTCTCTTTTTCTTCTTTTTTGCATAAGTATACCTGCCAGGCTAAGTTTCGCCATAGCTAAGTCTTGATTCATATTTAAGCCTAACTGTATAGCTTTTTTAAAAAATTTTTCGGCTTGAGTTAAATTTTTCTGAGAATAAATAATACCATACAAATAATTCAAGTAACCAAATTGTTTTTTTGTTAATGAGGACTTTGGGTTTTTAATTTTATTTAACCAATTTTCAGTTCCGTCAAAGTCTTGTTTTCTCATTTTTAGAAAAGCCATAATCAAAATTTCATTTTTAAAGTATAGCAATAAGAAAATTAAACTTAAAAAAATTAAAGCTATTCCATTTCCAATATTTTCTAAAGAAAACTGATAAATGGAATATCCAAATATAATTAAGAAGATTATTAGTTTATATATTTTATTAAACATGAAAAATATTTTGAACTAAAATACTAAAAGAAATTTATTCATATTTAATTTTATCAAAGTAATTTATTGTATATTTAGCCAGATTTTTTAAATGTTCAAACCTGATGAAAAGAACTTTTCAACCATCAAATAGAAAAAGAAAAAATAAACATGGCTTTAGGGAAAGAATGTCTTCTGCCGAGGGAAAAAAAGTACTTGCTTCGAGGAGATCAAAAGGAAGAAAAAAATTAACAGTTTCAAGTGAGCCAAATCACAAAAAATAAGTTGATAAAAAAATAAAAAAAAGGTGTTGCTATTAACAGTAACACCTTTTTTTTTGATATATTAATTAAATAAACAATGCCACTAAGAAAAGAACTTAAAAGTATTCTCATAATTGGTTCTGGCCCAATTATTATTGGACAAGCATGTGAGTTTGATTATTCTGGTTCTCAAGCACTTAGATCTTTAAAGGAAGATGGAATTGAAACAATTTTAATCAATTCAAATCCGGCTACTATTATGACTGATCCAGTTATGGCAGATCATATTTATTTACGCCCTTTAACAACAAAATCTATTAGAAAAATCCTTTCTAAACATCAAATTGATGCTGTCTTACCAACAATGGGTGGACAGACCGCCCTTAATTTATGTATTGAAGCAGATGAGAAAGGGATTTGGAAAGAGTTTGATATTGAAATTATTGGTGTGGATATAGATGCAATTCAGATTACTGAAGACAGAGAAAAATTTAGATTGTTATTGGATAAAATTGATATTCCCTATGCTCCTTCAGAAACTGCATCATCTTTTTTAAAGGGTAAAGAAATCGCTCAGAATTTTGGATTCCCTTTATGTGTTAGACCATCGTTTACTTTAGGTGGAACTGGCGCATCTATTGTTTACGATAAAGATAAGTATGATACATTACTCAAGAGAGGGTTAGAAGCATCCCCAATCCACGAAGTAATGATTGACAAAGCTTTGATTGGATGGAAGGAGTATGAATTAGAATTATTGAGAGATAAAAATGACAATGTTGTTATTATTTGTACCATAGAGAATATGGACCCAATGGGAATTCACACTGGAGATTCTATAACAGTTGCTCCTGCAATGACACTTTCGGACACTACTTTTCAAAAAATGAGAGATATGGCTATAAAAATGATGAGGAGTATTGGTGATTTTGCTGGTGGATGTAATGTTCAGTTTGCAGTAAGTCCTGATGAAAATGAAGATATTATTGCTATCGAAATCAACCCTCGAGTTTCAAGATCTTCAGCTTTAGCATCAAAAGCAACAGGGTATCCAATAGCAAAAATTGCAAGTAAATTAGCAATTGGATATTCACTAGATGAATTAGATAATCAAATCACAAAATCAACATCTGCTTTATTTGAGCCAACTTTAGATTATGTCATAGTAAAAATTCCAAGATGGAACTTTGATAAATTTGAAGGATCTGAAAGAACTTTAGGTTTACAAATGAAAGCTGTGGGTGAGGTTATGGCAATTGGAAGATCTTTTCAAGAGGCTCTGCATAAAGCAACTCAATCTCTGGAAATAAAAAGAAATGGACTAGGTGCTGATGGTAAAGGTTATACTGATTATCAAACAATAATAAAAAAACTAAAATATGCTAGCTGGGATAGAGTTTTTGTATTGTATGATGCTATTAAAATTGGTATTTCGATTGAAAGAATTCACGAAATTACTAAAATTGATATGTGGTTTTTAAGACAATTTGAAGAGCTATCCATACTTGAAGATGAGATTGAAAATTATAATATTAAAACAATAACTAAAGATTTACTGCTAGAATCTAAACAAAAAGGTTTTGCCGACAGACAAATTGCTCATATGCTAGGATGTCTAGAAAGTGAGGTCCATACAAAAAGAAAAAGTTTAAAAATTAATAGAGTTTATAAACTTGTTGATACATGTGCTGCCGAGTTTAATGCTATGACACCTTATTATTATTCAACTTTTGAACAGGAAATAACCAATTCTGAAGGAAAAACATTTACTCATAATGAGAGTGAATCAACTAATCGTGATAAGGTTATTGTATTGGGATCAGGTCCAAACAGAATTGGACAAGGTATTGAATTTGATTATTGTTGTGTTCATGGTGTTCTCGCTGCCTCTGAATGTGGATATGAAACAATTATGATTAATTGTAATCCAGAAACTGTTTCTACTGATTTTGATGTTGCAGATAAATTATATTTTGAACCTGTTTTTTGGGAGCATATTTTTGATATAATTCAACATGAAAATCCAATTGGTGTAATTGTCCAACTAGGTGGACAAACTGCTTTAAAATTAGCTGAGAAATTAAATAAATATGGTATTAGAATTATTGGAACATCTTTTAATTCACTTGACTTAGCTGAAGATCGTGGATCCTTTTCTGAATTATTGAAGAAAAATAAAATACCTTACCCAGAGTTTGGAGTTGCTCAAACAGCAGATGAAGCCTTAAAATTATCAGATACATTAAATTTTCCAATTTTAGTTAGGCCATCATATGTGCTTGGAGGACAAGGAATGAAGATAGTAATTAATAAAGAGGACTTAGAGGCGCATGTTATTGATCTTTTACAAAAAATTCCTAATAACAAGTTGTTATTAGATCATTACCTAGATGGAGCAATCGAAGCTGAGGCTGATGCAATTTCTGATGGTAAAGATGTTCAAATTATTGGAATAATGGAACATATAGAGCCTTGTGGTATTCATTCTGGTGACTCTAATGCTACTCTTCCTCCATTCAATTTAGGTGATTTTGTAATGCAACAAATTATTGATCATACTCACAGAATAGCTTTGGAATTAAATACAATTGGCCTTATAAATATTCAGTTTGCAGTAAAAAATGATACTGTTTATATAATAGAAGCTAATCCTAGAGCATCAAGAACAGTTCCTTTTATTTCTAAAGCCTACAAGCAACCTTACGTTAATTATGCAACCAAAATAATGCTAGGAAAAAATAAGTTGAAAGATTTTAAGTTTGATCCAAAGTTAGATGGATTCGCAATTAAACAGCCTGTTTTTTCATTTAGTAAATTCCCTAATGTTGATAAAAGCTTAGGCCCAGAAATGAAAAGTACTGGAGAAAGTATTTTGTTTATTGATGATTTAAATGATGATGATTTCTATGAAATATACTCGAGAAGAAAAATGTATTTAAGCAAATAGTATTGGAATCAATAATTCTTACCGTTCTAATTATTTCCAATGTAAGTTTATTAATTTATTTTTTTCTTAGAAAAAGCAATGATAATTCATCTGATTTAATGCTTAAAATCACAAATAATTTAACTAATCAAGTACAAGATATTAGAAAGGAGATCAATCAAAATTCAGAAAAAAGTAGATTAGAAATCGAATCCAAGCTTAGAAATATTAATAAAGAAATTTCTGAATTTCAAATTAGTTCTAAGACTCAAATGCAGAAGCAGTTTTCAGATTCTAATAAGATTATAAAAGAAGTTACGTCTGAATTAGAAAAAATAAAAGGAACAAATGAACAAGTTTTGAGTTTTGCTAACCAGATGAAAACCTTAGAAAAAATTTTAGGAAATCAAAAACAAAGAGGACTTTTAGGTGAAATCCAGTTAGAAAATTTGCTTGCAAATGTATTACCACCTGAACTTTTTCAAATGCAATATTCATTCAATAATGGTGAAGCTGTAGATGCTATTGTCAAAGTAGGGGAATATTTAATACCTGTTGATGCTAAATTTTCTTTAGATAATTATAATAAAATGATTGAGTCAACTAACAAAGATGATCTTACATACTTAGAAAAACAATTTAAATCAGACATTAAAGATAGGATTGATGAAACCGCGAAATACATTAGGCCAAACGAAAATACTACAGACTATGCATATATGTTTATTCCTGCAGATGGTTTATATCAAGATTTATTAAATAGTAGGGTTGGGACCCTAAAAATAAATTCTAAAGATCTAGTTTCTTATGCTTACTCTAAAAAAGTAATGATTGTTTCACCGATGAGTTTATTTCCAATGCTTCAAATTACAGTTAAAGCTCTTCATAATTTAAAAGTTGAAAAATCTATTCATGACATACTAAATAATATCGGTAAATTATCTAATCATTTAAATTCTTATCAAGATTCACATAACAGGCTTGGAAAATCTCTGAGTACCGCAGTCAATCATTATAATGACACAACAAAAGAATTTGGTAAAATTGATAAAGATGTAATTAAAATATCAGAGGGTAAATTTGATATTGATTTTCAGAAGCAAATAATTGATAAGCCCAAGGATTTGGAGTAATTATCTGAAAATTATTTTTTTATTTATAGCGTAAACTAAGCTGTATTTCATTGCATAACAATAGAAAAAATCGCCGAGCATTGTATTAATAAAAAAGGGGAGAGCCATGTAATAACAAAGTATAAAACCTTCGATATTTTTAGGATATCCAATTAGCCAGACCCCAAAATTTGATATAACAAAAAAAGATGTGCTTGAAAGCAGAATTGAATAGTTATTTATTTTTTTAAATTTAGTTCCAATAAAAGCTATAAGTATAAAACTTAGGTATACAAAAATATTAATTAGTGAAATTCCAATAATAATATCTGAAATTATTAGTCCTGTAATTGGAATAAAATATTTAAATAATTTATTTTTAAAATGTATACTAGAAAATAATGCAATTGCAGTTATTGGTGTAAAATTTGGTGGGTGAGGTACTATTCTAGAGACAATTGCGATACAAATCAATAGCAAAATAAAATTTATTTTTTTCAATTTTAGTAACCTGTGTAATTAAAAGGTGTGATATCTTTCAGCTCCTCTTTAACTTTTTCAGAAATATCTAATTTTAATATAAACTCATTAAATACATTTTCATCAACTTTGGTATTATTTCTAGTTAAATCTTTAAGTAATTCGTAAGGTTTATCAACACCTTCTCTTCTCAAAATTGTTTGTATAGCCTCAGCAATTACAATCCAGTTTTTTTTTAAGTCTTCTTTGATTCTATCCTCATTAACTAATAATTTGCTTATGCCTTTTAAAGTAGATTTAATTCCAATTATAGTATGACTTATAGGAACTCCAATATTTCTTAAAACAGTACTGTCAGTTAAATCTCTTTGCAGCCTAGAAATAGGTAGCTTTGCAGATAAAAATTCAAATATCGCATTTGCATAACTTAGATTACCTTCACTATTTTCAAAATCGATTGGATTAACTTTGTGTGGCATAGCAGATGAGCCAACTTCATCCTTAACAATTTTTTGTTGAAAATAGTCTAAAGAAATATATTGCCATAAATCTCTATTTAAATCTAAAATAATTGTATTAATTCTTTTTAAATTATCAAATAATCTAGCTAAATTATCGTAATGCTCAATCTGAGTTGTTGGGAATGATATTTCTAGGTTTAATTTTTCAGCAAAATTTTCAGCAAATTTTATCCAATTAATATCAGGAAAAGCAATTTTATGTGCATTTAAGTTGCCAGTTGCACCTCCAAATTTACAAGATACTGGAATTGATTTCAATACTTTAAATTGTTCTTTAATTCTAGTTTTAAAAACATCAATTTCCTTTCCTAATCTTGTTGGACTTGCTGGTTGACCGTGTGTTCTGGCTAGCATTGAGATTCTAGAATATTCCTTCACTTTAAGGTTTAGTTCAGAAATTAACTCATTGATTTTTGAATTGTAAAACGGCATAAAATCTTTAATAGACATGGGTATGGCAGTATTATTTATATCCTGAGATGTTAAACCAAAATGTATATATTCTGAAAACTTTTCAAGTTTCAATAATTTAAACTTATTTTTAATGAAATATTCAACAGCTTTGACATCATGATTTGTTGATTTTTCAATCATTTTGACATCATTAGCATCATTATCATTAAAATTTCTATAAATATCTCTGATGGATTCATTCATCTTAACATCCCATTTTTTTAAATTAGGTAATTTTATCTCGGTAAGAGAAATGAAATATTCAATTTCAACTAATAACCTGTATTTTATTAGTGCTTTTTCTGAGAAGAACTCTGATAATTCTTCTATTTTTGAATGGTATCTACCATCGATTGGCGAAATAGCTTTTAATGATGAAATTGACATAAAATAGTTAACAAAGATAGTTATTTATAAAGAAATTTTATTTTCTATTGAGAAGTTTATATTCTTCATAGCATTGACTTATTGCTTCTAATATTTGTAAATCATTAGCTGATAGTATGAAATTTTCTGAATAGCTACAGTTTCTCAATATTTCATTTATATCAATCTTATCAACCTGGAGTAACTCTACTAAAGTCACCCTATCAAATTTAACACTTAATAATTCCTTAATTCTCAAATCATTTTTTATCAGCTTTAATTTTTTAAGTTGATTATTTTTTTTTCCGAAAAGATTGTAGAGAAAATCAAGAGGATTAAAAATTGCTCCAAAAACTTTAGAAATTGCACTTGGGTTTTTAGACCCACCCTCATAACCTTTTGAAGGTAAGCCTGGTATACTATATCTATATGATTTACTGATTGGAACATTTTTGGCATCTATTTCAAGATATCCAGTTAACTGATATGGAGAAACAATTACTTCTTCTAAAGCGTAAGCGAGTTCTGTCAATCTTATTTTTGAGTTTTTAAACTTTATTAAATCGTTAGTTACCCTAAGTTTAATTGATTTAAATCCTAGATAAGAGAAATATAAAGTATCATTTAATTCAGCCTCAATTTCAAATAAACCATCATTATTTGAAATTACTCCAACTACTTTATTTAAATTAATAATGTGAACATTGGCAATTGGTTTTGAATTTGCATCATTTTCTATAATGCCAATAACTTTTTCTTGTGAAAAATTATTGAAACACAATATTAAAAATAATAGATATATGAATTTACTAGTCTTCACAGCAGTAAACTTACATCAAATTAAATTTTCACTAAAAAATTCAATCATAAACTTTTATTAAAAAATTTTTTAATTTATTTATTGCAATTGCTCTATGACTAATTTTATTTTTTTCTACAAAACTCATTTCTCCAAATGTTTTAAAGGAATTATTTGGTCTAAAAATTGAGTCATACCCAAATCCCTTATTTCCAATTTTATGATGAGTAATTTCACCATTAATTAACCCTTTAAATAAATACAATTTACCATTAAAAATTAAAGATATGACTGTTTTAAATTTTGCTTTTCTAAAATTATTATTTTTTAGTTCATTTAAAACTTTATTCAAATTTTTACTTGAATTTTTTTCAGGCCCTGCATATCGAGCTGATTTGACACCTGGTAAATTATTAAGCGCTTTTATTTCAAGACCGGTATCATCAGCAAAAACATTTAATTTAAATTTTTCGTAAATGAAATTGGATTTGAAAATCGAGTTCTTTTCAATAGTGTTCTTATTTTCTGGTATTTCATCATAAAAGTTTAAGTCGTTTAAACTAATAATTTTAAAATTTGAGGGAAGTATATTCCTTACTTCACTAACTTTATTTTCATTATGGCTGGCAAAAACTAATTCCATAGTATTTTAATGTTTAAATTGTAAAGTTATAAAAAGTCAATTTTGAATTATCCACACGTTATCGAAGTTGTTATTCCTCTACCAATTGATAACACTTTTGACTATCTAGTTTCTGAAGCTGAATATGAACTTATAAAAGTAGGATTTAGGGTTGTAGTTAGTTTTGGAAGTAAAAAATTGTACACTGGTATTGTTTTGAATAAATTCAAAAATAAAAATATTGAATATAACTTAAAAGAGGTAAAATTTATTGTAGATGATGTTGCATGTATAAGTAAAAGTCAGATTAATTTTTTTAAGTGGATAAGTCAATATTACATGTGTCCATTGGGAAATGTATTTGAATCAGCATTACCAAAATCATTTTTAATTAAAAGTGAATCAGTTTTAATAGCTAAAAATAAATTTATAGATGATAATATCAGCGAAAAATCAATTAAAATTTTAGAAAAGATTAATGAAAAAAATGAAATTGTTCTTAAAGATTTGTCAAAGCTCTTTGATAATTCAATAATTAATAATATAAATGAGTTAATTTATAAAAAGTACATCGAAATTAAAGAGGAAGTCTTTAGCGGTTATTCTCAAAAATTTCAAAACTTCTACTCAATTAATAGTTCAATTGAAATTAAATCTTTGAAGCTTAGGTCGGATAAACAAAAAAAAATTATGAATTATTTTGTTCAAAACAGTCACATTCAAAATCACTTAAAATATAATATAATGAAAGATTGTGATGTTTCTTCAAATGTGATAGAAGGTCTAGTAAAGAAAAAACTAATAATTAAAAATAAGATCAAAATAGATCGCCTGAGTTTTCAAAATGAAATAAAAGAAAAAAAAATAATTTTATCCAATTCACAGCTTAAGGCCTTTAAACAAATAAAGAATAATTTTTTAAATTCTAATGTAGTAAATCTTCTTGGTGTAACATCATCGGGAAAAACTGAAATTTATATTTCCTTAATTATAGAATACCTAAAAAGTAGTAAATCTGTTCTTTTTTTAGTACCAGAAATTGCTCTTACTACACAACTTGTATTACGTTTTAAACAGTTTTTTAGTAATGAGTTAATTGTTTATCACTCTTCTATTTCACAAAATATAAGACATGAGATTTGGAATGAATTGAACTCTACTAATTCTCCAAAAATTATTTTAGGTGTTAGATCTTCAATATTTCTCCCTCATAAAAATTTAAGTTTAATTATTGTTGATGAGGAGCATGAAAATTCATATAAACAGTTTGATCCAATGCCAAGATATAATGCAAGAGATTGTGCTATATTTTTATCAAAATTTTTAAACATTAATTGTTTGCTAGGTTCGGCAACACCTAGTTTAGAGACATATAACAACTCTATTAATAATAAATTTTCTTTAGTCGAATTAAAAGAGAGATATGGAAAATTTTTACCACCTGAAATTATCTTAATTGAACCATCGAAATCAGAAAATACCTTTTTTTCAAATGAACTAATTAAATATATTAAAACTGCTTTAGAATCTGACAGTCAGATAATATTATTTAGAAATAGAAGAGGGTACTCAACTCACCTAAAATGTTCTGCATGTAATCACATCAATATCTGCCCTAATTGTGATGTTAGTTTAACTTATCACTTGACCGATAATTTAGAGAAATGTCATTACTGTGGATTTTCACGTGAAATGAATATTAATTGTGATTCTTGTTCATTACCAGCAATGAAAAAATGTGGCATCGGAACACAAACTGTAGAAAGTGAATTCCATAGACTTTTTCCAAAAGTTAAACTTATAAGATTTGATTATGACACAACTCGTTCAAAGAAAAATCTAAAAAAAATCATAAATGATTTTCAAGATAAAAAATATCAAGTTCTTATTGGAACACAAATGATCGCAAAAGGATTAAATTTTACAAATGTAGATTTGGTTGGCATCATTGAATCAGATTTTCTTTTGAATTATCCTGACTTTAGATCACATGAAAAATATTATCAACTGATCAAACAGGTCTCTGGAAGAGCTGGTAGATCAAAATCAAGAGGAAGGGTTGTGTTACAAACTGATTATATACACCATTATTTACATAATAGGCTTATTGATAATAATTATAGAGATTTCTATAATTTTCAATTAAGTCAAAGAAAAGAATTTAATTATCCACCTTTTTCAAAATTAATTAAAATAAGATTTAAGTCTAAGAAAATTGACATAATAGATTCTTCTTCAAAATGGTTTTGTGATGCCGTAAATAATCTTATTAATTGTACAGTTTTAGGTCCAGAGTTTCCATTAGTAAGTAAAATAAATAATTATCATATTAAAGATTTGATTATTAAAATTGAAAAAGATCGAAATATATTAGTTACAAAAAAAAGATTAAAAAAGCTGATCAAAACATTTAATGAATATCCAAAATTTAGACCTGTGAAAATATCAGTAGACGTTGATCCTTATAATTAAATTTAAAATTATTTTGTAAGTAATGATATAAAAACTATTTTTGCCCGACAAAATTTGTTTATGAGTCACTACGAATCAGTATTTATTCTCAATCCAGCACTATCTGAAGACCAGGTGAAAGACGTAGTAAAAAAGTATGAAAAACTTTTAAAAGAAAACAATTGTAATGTTGTTGAAGTAGAAAATTGGGGTCTTAAAAAGCTGGCTTACAAGATTCAAAATAAATTGAGTGGATTCTACGTTTTAATTGATTTTGAAAAAAATGATGTTTCAAATATTATAGACATATATGAACTAGAATTGAAGAGAGACGAAAGAGTCATGAGATTTTTAAATGTGAAATTAGATAAGGATGCCAATAATTGGGCTATCAAAAGGAGAAAAAAACTTAAAAAAGTGAATTCATAATGGCTGATATAGGCACAAGTAAAAATCAAGGTGAAGTACGTTATTTAACTCCACTTGATATTTCAACAAAAGACAGAAAAAAGTATTGTAGGTTTAAAAGGTTAGGGATTAAATATATTGACTACAAAGACCCTGATTATTTGTTAAAATTTATCAATGAACAAGGTAAAATATTACCAAGAAGATTAACTGGAACTTCCCTAAAGTTTCAAAGAAAAGTTTCAGTTGCAGTTAAAAGGGCTAGACACTTAGCATTACTTCCATATCAATCAGATTTATTAAAGTAATTTTTTATGGAGTTAATTTTGAAACAAGATGTTGAAAATCTAGGATTTAAAGATGATTTAGTTATTGTTAAAAATGGTTACGGTCGAAATTTTTTAATTCCACAAGGGAAAGCAATTCTTGCTACGAATTCTGCAAAGAAAGTTTTAGCTGAAAAACTAAAGCAGTCGCAACATAAAGAAAAAGAAGCTATATCAGATGCACAAAAACTAGCCAAAAAAATTGATAAGTTAGATTTGAAAATTTTTGCTAAGTCTGTTGAAGGTGATAAACTCTTTGGATCTGTCACTAGTTTGGATTTAATTAAAAAGCTTTCAAACAATGGAATTGATATTGATAAAAAATGTATTCAACTTTCCTCTAACATAAAAAAAACTGGTTCCTTTGTTGCCAGAGTGAGACTTCATAGAGAAGTTAATTTTGATTTAAATTTTGAAGTTATCAAGGCTTCGTAATAATTTATTTTTTTAAAGTTCCAATTTATTTAACTTTGACTATATGTCATTTAAACCTTCAATTCCTAAAGGAACTAGAGATTATCATCCAGAAATAGTATTAAAAAGAAATTACATTACTAATACTATTAGGAAAGTATTCATAAGTTATGGATATCTTGAAATCAAAACACCTTCATTTGAAAAAATAAAAACCCTTTCAGGCAAGTATGGTAATGAGGGAGATAGGCTAATTTTTAATATTCTAAATTCTGGCGAAAAAGTAAAAAAAGCTGATATAAATTCTTTAAAAAACAATAATATATCTCAATTTGTATGCTCTATCTCTGAAAAAGCTCTTAGATATGATTTAACTGTCCCATTAGCTCGATATGTATCTCAGTATCAAAATGAAATAAAATTTCCATTTAAAAGATTTCAAATACAAAATGTATGGAGAGCTGATAGGCCGCAAAAAGGAAGGTATCAAGAGTTTACTCAGTGTGATGCAGATGTAATTGGATCAAATTCTTTATACTTGGAATTTGAAATGATTCAAATGTATTCAACTGTTTTTAAAAGATTAGGATTAAATAAAGTTGAAATAAAAATTAATCACAGAGAAATTCTTGCATCCATTTCTAGAAAAATTGAATTGAGTGATAATTTTCTTGATTTTGTCATAATCCTAGACAAGTTAAGTAAAATTGGTATTGATAAAGTCATAAATGAACTTAGAGAAAAGTTAGGTTTAAAAGATAAATACCAATCAATTTTAAATGATATTTTTAAAATAAAAAGTAGTCAAGAGACGCTTAAATTAATAGAAGATGAGTTGATAGATGATAAGAGTTCAGATCTTGCTTACAGAGAACTTAAAGAATTATATGATTTATTATGTATAAACTCTGATGACATCATAAATTTCTCATTTGATTTAAATCTTGCTAGAGGATTAGATTATTATACTGGCGCCATATTTGAAGTTATTAATGTATCCAATCAAGATTATATTGGATCTATTGGAGGTGGAGGAAGATATAAAAATTTAACAGAAAGATTTAATACTAAAAACTTACCAGGAATTGGAATTTCGTTTGGCTTAGAAAGAATTTTCCACTTAATCGATGATAATGATTTATTTCCTGAACATATAAAAACCACAAACGATGTTTTAGTTATTAATTTTGGTAATGAATATATTCATAAAATACTTCCAATTTTAAATAAAATAAGAAGTGATAGAAATGTTTCAATGTATCCTGATCCAGTAAAGTTATCTAAACAATTCACTTACGCTGACAAAAATAAATTCAATTATGTTATAGTATTTGGAGAAGAGGAAATGAAAAAGGAAATTTTTAAAATTAAAAATTTAAATTCTGGTAAAGAATGTATAAATAGCATAAAATCCAATGCTAAAGACTTTAAATTTTAGTAGCGAGGGGGAGACTTGAACTCCCGACCTCCGGGTTATGAATCCGACGCTCTAACCACCTGAGCTACCTCGCCAAATGAGGCCCAAATATATAAACAATATAGGTAGAGTCAAATAGAGGTTTAAAAAAAAAAAAAAAATCTTTTCAAGTTCAATTTTAATATATATATTGGTTGAAATGTCTGATAAAGTCAAATACGAATTAGAGTTTCCGATTCAAGCATCCCCAAATATGTTGTACCAATATATTTCATCAGCTTCGAACTTGTCAGAATGGTTTGCAGATAATGTTAATTCAAGAGGAAAAATTTTTTCTTTTTTTTGGGATGGTGTCGAAGAAAAAGCTGAATTACTATCTTCAAAAAACAATACTTATGTCAAGTTTAAATGGTTGGAAAATGATGATGATTCTTTTTTTGAAATTAAGATTACAGTTGATGAGATAACTAAAGATGTTTCTTTAATTATTATTGATTTTGCTGATAATGATGAAGTTGAAGAAGCAAAAATGCTATGGGAAAGTCAAATTTCTGATTTAAAAAGTGTTATTGGTTCTTCATAATAGCTTTGGTGATAAACTTTAATGGAAATATAGTTAATGAAAGCGATCAACTTTCGAAAAATAGAGGATTTTTATTTGGAGATGCTGTATTTGAAAGTTTTAGGTTAATTTCAGGTACAATTATTTTTTGGGATGATCATTATTTTAGATTAATGGCTTCAATGAGAATTTTAAGGTTCGATATTCCAGAAAACTTTACAGCTGATTTTTTAAAAAAAGAAACATTAAAGTTAAATTATCAAATAAATAATGGTTTAGATGCACGTATAAGAATAACAGTTTATAGAAGCTCCGAGGGAAGATATAAACCAAAAAGTAATTCCGTAAGTTTTATTATAAACCTTGAAACACTTGATAGTTCAAATTATTCAATAGGACAAAATACTGTTATTGTTGACCTATATAAAGATTTTTTTATCAGTAATCAATTAATTCACTCTATTAAGTCTAATAATAAATCAATTAATGTTTTAGCTTCGATTTTCGCAACTGAAAATGAATTAGATAATTGTATTCTACTTAACAATAACAAAAAGGTTTGTGAATTTATAAACGGTAATTTATTTTACGTTAAAGAAAATAAAATATATACTCCAAACCTGCAATCAGGTTGCTTAAACGGTGTTTTGAGAAAAAATCTTATAAAGATTATTAAGTTAACTGAATTAAGTATTGAGGAAGCTGATATTTCTCCATTTGACTTGGTTTCTGCAGATGAGCTGTTTATTACAAATGTAATCCAGGGTATTGTACCAGTAACTAATTATAGAAAGAAAAAATTTGAAATTGAAATTTCATCTAGATTAATTAATCTTTTGAATGATTCCGTTAGTTATAGTTAGGATTTTCTGGAGAATTTGACCATATTTTATAATATTCGCCAAATTTTTCAATTTTTTTCTTCCATATTAATTTATCATAATTAAAAATATCCGAAACTTTATAATTATTTGTTGAAAGCCAAGCTTTTTCTTCAATTTCATGATCAAGTTGATTTTTTTCCCAACCTGAATAACCTAAAAAAAATTTTATTTCATTAATATCAATTTTTTGTTGTTGAATAAGCTTTATAGCTTTTTCAAATTGATTTCCCCAGAAAATTTCTGCAGTTATCATTTTACTTTTCTCAAATAATTCAGATTTTTTGTGAATAAAATGTATTGAATCAAATTTTACTGGTCCACCTTTAAAAATTGGAACTTTAAGCTCTTTAAATGTTGGGTCAATATCAGATAATAAATAATTTGTTTTTTTATTTATGACAAACCCAATAGTATCCTTTTTATTATTTTCTACAATTAATATAACTGATTTATTAAATTCAAAATCATTAATTAATGTATAATTTGATATTAAAATTTTGCCTTTTCTCAAATTAAATAAATATTATTTGATCATTTTTATTTGCATTTAAATAATCTTTACCACTTATAACTCTTTTGCCTTCTATTTTTAAACTCTTTATAATAATGGAGCCTTTACTAGTGCTTATTGAGAGTGTTTTTAATTCATTTAAAATTTTCACGCCATTTTCTTGATCATTACTTTTAGTGTTAAAATCAACGTCATATATTAATATTTTTTTATTCGTTTTCTTTTCCAAAGTCCAAGCGCAAGGAACAGGTGATAATCCTCTTACAAAATTATAAATACTTTCTGCTGAATTATTCCAATTTATTCTAGTGTTTTCACGATTTAATTTTGGAGCTATTAAATATTTTTTTGAGCTATTTTGTTTTTTTAAATTATAACTCTTGTCCAAAATACAATCAATAGATTTTAATATAAATTTACCGCTAAGATCTTTTAGTTTTTTGTAAAGAGATTCAAAGTTATCTTTCTCATCAATTTTTAATCTTTCCTGTAAAATGATATCACCATAATCAATTTTTTCATTTATAAAAAAACTTGTTAATCCTGTTTCTTTTAAGCCATTAATTAAAGCCCAATTAATAGGTGCTGCGCCTCTTAAGTTAGGCAATAGTGATGCGTGAGTATTTATTGTGCCTAATTTTGGGATATTCCATATTTCTTTTGGCAAGAATTTGAATGCAACAACAATAAATAAATCGGCATCATATGTTTTTAACATCTTTAAAAAACTATCATTTTTAAAGTCATCAGTTTGTAATATTTTTATTTTATTGAATGACGAATATTTCTTAACTGCACTTAAATTAATTTTCATACCTCTTCCAGATTTTTTATCCTTACTAGTTACTACACATAATAATTTATGTTTTGATTTATATATTGAATCTAAACTTTCAACAGCAAAATCTGGTGTACCAAAAAAAATAATTTTGAGGCTTCTAATCATAACTTATAATTTTTTTAATAAATCTAACCCTATCATTTACACTTAATTTTGGTATTTCTATTAAATTAAAATTAAATCCTTCATAAGTTTTTTGAATAAATTTGTTAATTCTTAAACATTCATCAAAAGTTTCATGCCTCTCAGAATCATTAACGTAAATCTCTTTCCATGGTCTTAGTATAAAAATATAATCATAATCAATTTTTTTTGATTTTGATAGTAGCTCATCTGGTACTTCAATTCCTTTAAAGTTCAAATAAGCTATTACATCAATTGGTCCTCTGTCATATACTAAAAAATTACATAAATTAATTTTTAATTTATACTGTTTAAGTCTCAATTTGAATAACTCTTTACTGAAA
Organism: uncultured Bacteroidota bacterium; assembly: GCA_902522775.1. GTDB lineage: Bacteria > Bacteroidota > Bacteroidia > Flavobacteriales > Flavobacteriaceae > Eutrophosalina. The sequence continues at coordinate 151,811 of CABYWQ010000002.1, forward strand.
TCAATAGGTTTTGTTAAAAAAAACTGATCAAATCCTTTTTTTCTCATTTTTTGAGTTAATTCCCTTGATATTTCATGAAAGCAATGAAGACCATTATTCTCCAGCTCAGAAACTAATGTTGATTTGCCTGTTGAAGGACCACCTGTAATTAAAATTTTTTTCATCAAAAATAATAATCTGTAATATAGAAATATAATTTGTGATTATATTTGAGAAAAATGTCAAAAAAAGCTGAATCCTTTTATAGTAATTTAAAAATTAAATTGAATGAGATTCATAATTGGCCAACCAAGTATGTTTTCAAGTTTATAGTTCTAAACAATAGAGATAAAATAGACGAACTAAATCATGAGTTTTTAGATTTAAATTCAAAAATTATTAAGAATTATTCATCTAAAAAAAAATATGTTAGTTTTACTTTCATTGTAAAGTTAGACTCTGCTAATGATGTAATAAGAAAATATAAAGAAGTATCTAAAATTGATGGAATAATTTCATTGTAAAAAAAAATATTTAATTTTAACCAAAATCATAAACTTTGATAGATAATTTGGAGTATAATAGTGAAAGGGAAGATTTAATTATCCCCGAATACGGTCGTCATATACATAAAATGGTCAATATGGCAATCGATTGTAATGATAAAATTGAAAGAAATAAAATGGCTAAAGCAATTATTGGTGTTATGGGAAATTTAAATCCTCATTTGCGTGATGTACCAGATTTCCAACATAAATTATGGGATCAATTGTTTATAATGTCTCAATTTAAACTTGATGTTGATTCCCCTTATCCAAAACCTGAGAAAGAGGTTTTTGAACAAAAGCCAGAGAAACTTAATTATCCCCAAAATCATCCTAAATACAGATTTTATGGAAATAATATTAAAAAAATGATTGATGTAGCGGTTAGTTGGGAGCAAGGGGAAATGAAATCACAGTTAATTTACATTATTGCAAATCATATGAAAAAATGTTTTTTGAATTGGAATAAAGACACAGTAGAAGATTCTGTGATTTTTCAACATTTCAATGAACTTTCGAACGGAAAAATTAACACAGACTTAATCGACAAACCATTATCTGACTCAAAAGATTTGATCTCATTTTCAAATAAAAAACATTCTAAATCAGGAAAAAAAGGCAAGAAACCATACAGAAATTTTAAGAGAAAATAAATGAATTCTTTTAAAGTAGAAGGAGGTGTTAGGTTAAGTGGAGAAGTTTTTCCTCAGGGAGCTAAAAATGAAGCTCTTCAAGTCATATGTGCTGTAATTTTAACAGAAAAAGAAGTAACTATTGATAATGTTCCTGAAATATTGGATGTAATAAGGTTAATTGATCTTTTAGAATACATCGGTGTCAGGGTAAATAAGATAAGAAAGAGTAAATATTCATTTAAAGCTGATTCAATTGATTTAGAAAAATTACAAACTAATCAATTTAATGAAAAAGCAAGAGGATTAAGAGGTTCAATAATGATTATTGGGCCATTGTTGTCAAGATTTGGAAAAGCGTCAATTCCTAAGCCTGGGGGAGACAAAATTGGAAGAAGAAGGTTAGATACTCACTTTGAATCATTGATTAAGTTAGGAGCTAAATTTAATTATGATAGACAAAATTACATATACAATGTTGATGCATCTAATTTAAAGGGAAATAAAATTCTTTTAGATCAACCCTCAGTTACTGGAACAGCAAACTTGATAATGGCTTCAGTTTTAGCTGATGGAGAAACAATTATTTACAATGCTGCATGTGAACCTTACATTCAACAACTTTGTTTAATGATAAACAATATGGGTGGTAAAATCTCTGGTATTGGATCCAATCTTATTAAAATTACAGGAGTTAACTCTTTAGAAGGTTGTAATCACAAAATTGAACCTGATATTATAGAAATTGGTAGTTGGATTGGTCTTGCTGCATTGACTCAAAGCGAAATTACTATTAAAGGCGTAAATTTTGATTATTTAGAACAGATTTTAGATGTATTTACAAAACTTGGATTATCATTTGAAAAAAATAAAAATGATTTAAAAATTCCTGCTCACAAAAATGGTTATGAAATACAGAATTATATTGACGGAAGTATATTAACAATTTCTGATGGACCATGGCCATTATTTACACCTGATTTACTCAGTATTGTCCTTGTTGTTGCTACCCAAGCTAGAGGAAGTATTCTAATTCATCAAAAAATGTTTGAAAGCAGATTATTTTTTGTAGATAAACTTATTGATATGGGTGCAAAGATAATTTTGTGTGATCCACATCGAGCTACAGTTATAGGTCATGATTTTAAATCTAAGCTAAAATCTACCACTATGACATCTCCAGACATTAGAGCTGGAATATCGCTTTTAATTGCAGCTCTTTCTGCAGAGGGAACAAGCATAATTCATAACATTGAACAAATTGACAGGGGTTATGAAAATATTGATATTCGGCTAACTAAAATTGGAGCTAAAATTAATAGAATCAGTAATTAACGTTTGCTTATTTTATTTCCAGTAATTTGTCTTTGCATTTTACATTTAAACCTAACTACGCTATTTTTTGGATAATTAGTCAAACTCTTATGCTTTGTCTTCCTTCCTTGAACTCTTTTTCTCCATAATTTAAAGCTTGATAATTTAAGGTTATTCCTCATTAACTTTATAATATCGCCTTCTTTTATTCCAAACTGTAAACTTATTGCATCAAATGGAGTTCTATCTTCCCACGCCATTTCAATAATTCTATCTAAATCCTTTTCATTCATTTACAAAGATTTTAAATAGTTGTCTGCAGTTTCCAATAATTTAACTCTTTTTGTTTCCTCCATCTTGTCAAAACTACTTATTAACATTCTCATCCTTGGATTTTTTACAAAAAAATCCCTTTGTTTATCCATAAAATTCCAGAATAATGAATCCCATATTTTACACCAATCACCTTTTTTGTAATTACTCATTTTTAAAATATAATTACTACTACTAATGTATGGTTTTGTAGACATCATTCCTGCATCTGAAAATTGACTCATCCCATATACGTTTGGAACCATAACCCAATCATACGAATCAATAAACATTTCCATAAACCATCTGTAAACTTCATCAGGATCAAACTCGCATAAGAGCATAAAGTTTCCAATAATCATTAATCTCTCTATATGGTTAGCATAAGCTGATTTATTAATTTTTTTAATTGTGTCATCAATTGGTTCAATTCCTGTATCTCCAAAATAAAATGAACTAGGAATCTTTCTTTTGAAGTTCCAAAAATTTTTAACTCTTTCTTTAGAACCAACGGCAATATAAACTCCTCTTATAAACTCTCTCCAACCAATTATTTGTCTAATAAACCCTTCGCATGAATTCAATCGAATATTTTTTTTATTATAATATTCAATTGATTTTTCAATTATGAAATTTGGACTAATTAATCCAGAGTTTATAAGTGGAGAAAGAACGCTATGATTTAATATTGATTTTTCTTTTACTACAGCATCTTCGTAAGGACCAAATTCATCAAATCTATTTTTTAAAAAGTCTTCAAACCATACTTTAGCTTTTTTAAAATCAGTAGGATAAATAAAATTTTCAATTTCGCCTGGATTATTTTTGAAGTATCTATTAACATATTCTTTTGAAAGATTATCAATTTCCTGATTTTTAAAAACTATTAATTTTGGTGGTTCTTTATCTTTTGGATATTTTTCGCGATTCAAATCGTCATATGTCCATTTCCCACCACTAGGTTGACCATTGTCTATTAAAATATTTAATTCTATTCTTTGTTTTTTATAGAAAGATGTTTGAAAGAACTTTTTTTTATCACTCTTAAAAAATGATTTTAATGTTTCATCAGAGGTTATAAACAGTGGATTAACATGAATATTTAGATTTATTTTTTTTTTATCAGCGTGTTTAAATATCCTTTTTGATAACCAATAGTCAACAGGATCATAAATATTTATTTCATCAATATTTTCCAATTGATCAATTAAATTTCTAATATCAGACTCTTCACGTGTAGAATCTATATAGGTAACTTTCTTTTCTAAACTCGAAAGATAGATTTCATATTTTTTCATACAAATTCTGTGAAAAAGAATTTTTTGCTTATGAAAATTAAATTGTTTGAAAAACAGGTATTCTTCAACAAGAATAATATGTTTATTATTTCTAATTAACTCAGAATTATCAAACAATTGGTTTGGAAAAATAATTGCTACTGAATCCTTCAAGATAATACTTCTTTATATGTTTTGAGACACCTAATTCGAGCAAACTTGTGATCAACTATTTCTTTTGGATATTTATCACTGTCATATTCCGGAATCCACTTTCTAATGTATTTTTTTTCTTTATCAAATTTTTTTTGTTGTTCTGTTGGATTAAATATTCGAAAATAAGGAGAAGCATCAACACCACAGCCAGCTACCCATTGCCAATTACCGACATTACTAGATTGTTCATAATCAAATAGTTTCGCAGCAAAATATTTTTCACCAATTCTCCAGTCAATTAGCAAATGCTTACATAAAAAGCTAGCAGTAATCATTCTAACTCTATTATGCATAAATCCAGTTTTATTAAGCTCTCTCATTCCTGCATCAACTATTGGATACCCTGTTTTTCCTTCACACCAGGCATTATACTCATCCATGTTGTTACGCCATTTTATTTTTTCATATTTTGATTTGAAACATTTATCTTTTGTTTTAGGAAAATGCCAAAGAATTTGCATAAAAAACTCTCTCCAGACTAATTCCTTTAAAAAAGTTTTATTTTCAGATAAATTACTTTTTTTTACAAGAGATCGAATACTATTTGTTCCAAACCTCAGGTAAAGTCCCAATTTACTAGTTGCATTTAATGCAGGAATATTCCTGTCTCGCTCATAATTGTCAATAACTTTACTGCTAAAATTAATACTTGGAGGAAAGATTTTAGATTGGCGGGAATCAAATTTTTTTTCAGTTTTTAATTCACTTTTTAGTGGTTTAATTTTGTTTAAAAAACTTTCAGATCTATAATGTTTTAGATCATTGTGAGTAAGCTTCTCAATCCATTTTTTAGAGTAGGGGGTATAAACTACATAAGGGTTCCCATCATTTTTAACAATTTCATTTTGTTCAAATATTACTTGATCTTTGTAAGTATGTGATTTAATATTTTTTAAATTTAAAAAACTAATTATTTCATTATCTCTTTTTATTGCATATGGCTCATAATCTTTATTCCAAAAAACTTTATCTATATCAATATTAGTACAAATTTTTTTGAAAATTTTAACAGGATCTCCCTTAAATATTGTTAAAGATGAGTTGTGTTTTTTTAATTCTAAATTGATTAACTCCAATTGTTTGCTTATGAATAAAAGTCTGTGATCATTTTTTTCAAGAGCTACTGTAATCTTATCGTCAAATATAAAAATTGGAAATACAGCTTTGCTTTGTGTTAATGCTTGAAAAAGACCATAATTATCTATTAGTCTAAGGTCTCTTCTGAACCAAAAAATTGATTTTGAACTCATTAATTTGTCTCAATAGTTGATAATCCTCCATCAACCGCAATTATTTGTCCTGTGATCCAACTTGATTTGTCGGAAATTAAGTAATCAGTCAAATTAGCAATATCACTTGCACTTCCAATTCTTTTAAGTGGATGTCTATTTGCCGACTTTTCAATTTTTAAATCATTATTTAAAAATCTATTTGCGAGAGGAGTATTAACTAATGATGGAGCAATTACATTAACTCTAATTTTTGGTGATAATTCAGCAGCTAATGATTTCGCTAAGCCTTCAATAGCACCTTTGGAACTTGATACACTTGAGTGGAAAGGCATTCCTCTTTGAACTGCAACTGTACTAAACAAAACTATACTTGCAGAATTTGAAGTAGTAAGATTTTTAAGAACACTTTTTAATGACTTTATTAAACCTATAAAATTAATTTCTAGATCTTCTTTGAATGATTCGATACTCAGACTCTTGAAGGGTCTAAGATTAATACTTCCTGGAAGATATATAAAACTATCAATGGTTTCAGGAAGTGAAGAAGAGTCTAATTCATCATTTAAAACATCGTAATTAATATAATTTACATTTTCTGGTAATGAATTATTAGATCTACATGCAACATAAACATTATGATCTAGAGAAATTTGATTTACAAGGGATAGCCCTATACCAGATGAGCCACCTATTAATAATATATTTTTTTTCATTTTATTTGTCCGAATATTTCAGTTAATTTTGTTTTTCTGTAATTAAATATTTCACTTAGTTTCTTTTTAATAAACAGTGTATTAAGAAATTCACCAAAAATACCGCCAGGAACTTTGTAATGAATTACATCTTCCATTTCAATTCCCTTTTCAACTTCTTTTATGAAATGTTTGTGATGCCATAATGAATATGGACCAAACCTTTGTTCATCAACAAAGTATTTTTTATCAACTACGTGCGTTATTTCTGTGACCCACTGTAATGGTATTTTTAAAATTGGTTTTACTGTATATTGTATTATTTGACCTTGATAAATAGGCTTAAAATCACAATCCGTTATTTTAAAATGCATATGGTTAGGTGTTATAATAGACAAGTTTCTAGGATCTGAGAGAAAATTCCAACCTTCCTCAATTGTAATTGGTAGGTTTTGTTTAGTATGAATTTTAAAAATTTTCACAATATTTGTAACAACACAATTAAAACAAAAGTCATGCAAAAGTTTATTATATCAATTTTAATTTTATTAATATTTAATTACTCATTTTCTCAAGTCCAATCTCCAATACCTAGCCCAAGAGCAAAAATTTCACAAAAAGTTGGTCTAGTAAATATAAATTTAGATTATTCTAGACCATCAAAAAAAGGGAGAATAATTTTTGGAAATTTAGTTCCTTTTAATCAAATATGGAGGACTGGGGCAAATCAAGCAACTACAATTTCATTCTCAGATGATGTTAAAATTAACAATCAACTTATTCAAAAGGGGGAATATTTTATTTATTCAGTTCCCAGAGAATCAAAATTGGATCTTGTTATATATGAAAAAAATGAATCCTGGGGAGCATTATCATCTTTTGATGAATCTTTAATTAAAGCAAGAGTAACAAGTGATTTTTATGATTTACCATTTGCAATTGAAACATTAACAATTTCATTTGGAGACATTTCAAACAATGGAGCAAGTTTAAATATTTCCTGGGACAATAAAATTGCAATTTATGTAATTGATGTTTTGACAAAAGAAAAAGTCTTAGAAAGTATTAAAAACACAATGGAGAATAATCCGTCTGCAGTTGATTATAGAAAAGCTGCTCTATATTATTATGAAGAAAATATGGATTTAGATAAAGCAATTGAATGGATTGATATTGCATTTAAGGATTCTGATGATCTTCCATATTGGCAATTGAGATATAAAGCTTTGATAAATGAAAAGGCTGGTAAAATTAATAAAGCAAAAAAATATGCGAAAAAAGGATATGATTTAGCTCTTAAAAATAATTTACCTGATGGTATTAATACTCTAAAAATTATATATGAAAGATTACACAATTGATTAGTCAATTAATAAATATGCAATAATTGAAAAAAATACAGTAAACAAAGCCCCAATAAAGTTTAACCACAAATAGCTAATATCTATGCTAAAATATATTACAAAAATTAAAATTTGCGATATACAAGCAGAATAAAAAACTGAATTTGATTTTATTTTTTTTGTAAAAAATCCTATTAAAAATATTCCAAGTATTGTCCCATAAAAAATTGAACCAATTATATTTACTAATTGAATTAAATTCTCGAATAAATTTCCAATACTTGCAAAACATATTGCAATTATACCCCACATAACAGTAAATAACTTTGACATATTTAAAAAGTGTTCATCACTTTTATTTTTAGACATATTTCTTTTGTATAAATCAACAGTTGTAGTTGCTGCTAATGCATTAAGTTCTGATGCAGTCGAGGACATTGCGGCACAAATTATTACAGCAATTAATAATCCTATTAAACCTCTTGGTAAATAATTTAATATAAAGTGTAAAAAAACATAATCTTTATCGTTTTTTTCTATTTTACTTTTATCATCAATTAAATTTTGAGCTTTAATTCTGATTTTTTTTTCATCTTTTTGTAGCTTATTTAAAATAGATTTGTCAACTAATTTTTTGTTTAGAAATAAATTTTGAAGTTCTTCTTTTTTAAATATTAAGTCATTGTGCTCTTTCTTTAAAATATCATAATGAATTTTCTGGTTTTTTTCAAGATATTCAGTAGCTTTTGGATTAAAATTTAGAGGAGTATAATTAAACTCAAGAAATATAAAAACTAAAACACCAATAAACAATATAAAAAATTGCATAGGTAATTTAAAAACCCCATTAAAAATTAAACCTAATCTTATTTCTCTTACTGATTTCCCTGAAATATATCTTTGTACTTGACTCTGATCTGTTCCAAAATATGAGAGAGCTAAAAATAAACCCCCAGTAATACCACTCCAAAAGGTATATCTACTATTAGGATCTAGTGAAAAATCTAAAATTTCCATTTTATTTGAAATTTTAGCATAGTCAATAAGTTTTGATATTGTTAATTCATTAGGAAGATTATTAATAATAAAGAAAAAAACAAAAAATAATCCAAAGAAGATTACAAACATTTGTTGTTTTTGTGTAATATTTACAGCTTTTGTTCCTCCTAAAACAGTATAAATTATAACCAATAAACCAATTACTATATTTAATAGCTTTAGATCAATATTTAGAACTGAAGATAGAATAATTGAAGGAGCAAAAATTGTTATACCAGCTGCTAATCCCCTCTGAACTAAAAAAAGAATAGCACCAAGCGTTCTTGTTTTTTTATCAAATCTTTTTTCTAAAAATTCATAGGCTGTGAAAACCTTTAATTTATGATAAATAGGAACAAAAAACATACAAATGATTATCATTGCAAGAGGAAGTCCAAGATAAAATTGAAGAAAACCCATTCCGTCATTATAAGCTTGACCGGGTGTTGATAAAAATGTGATGGCACTAGCTTGAGTTGCCATAACAGAAACTCCAATTGTGAACCAATTTGATGAGTTATTCCCTTTTAAAAACGAGTTAATATTACGATTTTTTCTTGTCTTAATTGAACCATAAATCACTATGAAAAGTATTGTGCTAATTAAAACTAACCAATCAATGTTGTGCATAGTTTATTGCATTAAAAAAAGAAAAAAAACTACATAAATAAAATTTAGAATTAGGACTAATGAATATTCTTTTTTCCAATTATCCATTATATATTCTTGGATGATTTATTTAATTTCCAATTATCCTGTACTTTTAGTGTTTGTTCTATTACATCTCTAACACAGCCCTTTCCACCATCCTTAATTGAAATATATTCAGCTACCAGTCTGACCTCATTTGATGCATCATTTGGACATGTTGATAATCCACAAATTTTTAAAACACTAATGTCTGGTAGATCATCTCCCATATAAACTGTTTCTGAATTATTTAATTTATATCTAGATAAGAATTCTTCATAAATAATTTTTTTATTATCGACTCCTAAATACACATCATTAACTCCAAGTCTATTCAACCTTTTTCTTACCCCTTCATTATTACCGCCACTTATCACACAAATTTTATAGCCAAGATCTGTTGCTAATTTGACTGCAATTCCATCTCTAGTATCAAAATTTCTTAACTCATTTCCTTCAGAATCAACAATAATAGAGCCATCTGTAAAAACACCATCTACATCAAAAACAAAGTTTTTAATTTTTTTTAATTTAGTTTTATAACTCATTCTGTTTATTTTTTATAATAGAATCACTTAATAATTTGTAAATATCAGCATTATTATTAAAATTATTATTTTTTAGAAAACGTAAATGTTTTTTAATTGTAATTAGATCATTTCTAACTGCAGGACCAGTTTGTGCCAAACTGGTAGAAATAGATTCAATTTTAGAGATTGTTTCATGTATTAATGGTTGTAAAATACCAGGATCAATATTAAATTTTTTTAAAATTTCTTCACTATTGAAAATTAAATGATTTGTAAAATTATTTGCAAAAATAGCAGACAAGTGACAAACTAATCTTTGATCACTTTTCATTAAAATCACATTTTCAGAAAATATTTTAGCAAGAGAAATTATTTTATCTAAAGTTTCTTTGTTACAACCTTCAACCAAAAGAGGTATTTTCTGAAAATTAACCTTTCTATTAAAACTTAATGTTTGAAAAGGATAAATAACGCCTGAATTTGAATAATTATTAAAAACTGATAAATCAATGCTTCCAGATGTATGTAAAATTATACCACTAAATTTTTTGATTTTTTTACAAACATCTGTTATTGAATTATCAGAAACAGCCAATACACAAAAATCACTTTTTTGTATGTAGGATAAATCATTGGAATAATACTTTTTGAATTTATTAAATTCAGATTTTATTTTCTTTGATCTTCCAATAATTTTAATCAGTTTTAAATTATCCTTACTTAAAATTTCATTTATAAAATGATAAGCAACTCTACCAGTTCCGATTACACTTATTTTTTTCATTATAAAAAAGGAAATTTACAATATTTCATTTGAATGTTTTTATTAGGTTTGCAAAAAAAAAATAAAATGTCAAATAAAACTTTTATGATGATAAAGCCTGACGCAGTAGAGAGGGGATTAATAGGAAAAATACTTTCTGATATAATTGACAATGGTTTTGAGATTATTTCTATGAAATTAACTAAACTTTCATTAGAAGATGCCAAATCTTTTTATTTTGTTCACAATGAAAGACCTTTTTTTAAAGACTTAACTGAGTATATGAGTAGAAGCTCAATAGTAGCTGCTGTCATAAAAAAAGAAAATGCAGTTTCTGAATTTAGAAAACTAATTGGGAATACGGATCCCTTAGAGGCAGATGAGGGAACTTTAAGAGCAAAATATGCGATTTCCAAAGGCGAAAACTCCATTCATGGATCTGATAGTGATGAAAATGCAATGATTGAGTCAAAATTTCACTTTAAAAAATAATATTACCTAAGTATAATTTTTTTTACTAAGTCTTCTTTAACTTCATTGTTTAATAATTTAATGATATTGGATTTATTGTAATTAATTTCTTGTTTTAAAATTGGGTTGTCAACTTCAATAAAAAGGTTACCCTTTTTAAAATATATCGACTTTGTGTAACTGTATATCTTATTTCCAACAGAATTTTTCCATGCTTTATTAATCTTTACATTAAAAATTCCATCTGAAATTTTACTTTGATTTAAAAAATTATCAATCATACTATCCATTTTATTTGTTTTATATGTTCTTTTCATAGATTGAATATTTTAGATGATAAATTTAAGCTTTTTAATACTTTATTAATTCTATCTTCGTCGGTATCAGAAATAAATAATTGCCCGAAACTTGTAAGATTAACTATTTCAACAATATTTTTAACTCTATCAAAATCTAACTTATCAAAGATGTCATCCATTAATAAAATTGGGGAACTTCCTGTTTTTTCTTTTAAATATTCAAATTGAGCAAGTTTTAGAGCTATAATGAATGACTTTTGCTGACCTTGGCTTCCAAATTTTTTAATGTTGTACTTGTCAATACTGAACACTAAATCGTCTTTATGAATTCCTGAACTAGTGTACTGAAGTATGAAATCTTTTTTCAATGACTCTTTTAATAGTACGCTCATTTTTTTTTCACTCAAATCACTCTTATAGGTTAGTGAAACACTTTCTATTCCAGAGGATATTTGGTTATACTTTTCTAAAAAATAGGGTTCGAACTCTTCAATAAATAATTTCCTAACATCATATATAGGTTTAGATAATTTAATCAATTGCTCATCATAAATATCAATCATTTCAAGATTGTTCTTTGTATTATAATTAGAGTTTTTGAGCAATTTATTTCTGTTTTGAATTATTTTATTGTAATCAATTAATTGATTTAGATAAGTTTTATCTCTTTGTGATATGATACTATCAATAAACTTTCTTCTTTCAAAACTACCATCATTAATTAGGTCAGTATCATATGGTGATATTAAAACTATTGGAATAAGACCCAAATGATTAGAAAGTTTTTTATAAGTTTTTTTATTTCTTTTTAAAATTTTTAACCTTCCTCTTTTTAAACTACATACAATATTTTCTCTTTTATTATTACAAAGAAAACAACCTTCAATCATCATAAAGTCTTTTTCTTTGTTAATTATTTGATCATTTCTTAGTTTGAAGTAACTTTTTCCAATGCAGAGGTGAAAAATAGAATCTAAAATATTAGTCTTACCAACTCCATTTTTTCCAACAAAACAATTGATTTTATGATCAAAAATAAATTCTTTTTTATCAATATTTTTATAATTAATAATAGATAGTTTTTGGATATAATTTGATATCATAATATTTTATAAAATACATTGTAAATTAAATAAAATAATTAATTAATTATCCTTGCCGATTAGAATAAAATTTTATTTTTGCCTGTAATATGGCTACTTATAAAAAAAGATCCAGAAAAAATACATCTAGTTCTGATTCTAATCTAAGTTCAACAAAACAAGTATTTGAAACTCTTGATGATGGAGCTTCTAGAACAGAGATTTTTGTTAATAGATATCAAAAATATTTGACAGGTTTCGTTACCTTATTATTAATAATGTTTGTATTGTATTTTGGTTATGAAAAATTTATTTTACAGCCAAAGATCAATGAGGCTGACCAAGAAATATTCACTGCTCAAAAATATTTTAATGAAGCTCTAAATAATGATGATCAATCAGATTCTTTATTTAATTTATCATTAAATGGAGCCGAAGGTAAATTTGGTTTCCTAGATATTATTGAAAATTATTCAGGAACTCCTGCAGCTAATTTATCATTCTATTATTCTGGTGTTTCTTATTACAACTTAGAAAAGTTTGACTTAGCCATTAAAAATCTGAACAGTTTTAAGTCTAATGATGATATATTAAGTGCTTTAGCTATGTCAACCATAGGTGACTCATTTGTTCAATTAAATCAACTTGAAGATGGTTTAAATTATTTTGAAAAAGCACTTTCAAATGCTAATGATAATTCCTTTATAAAACCTATTATTCTTTTGAAGTCAGGAAATATTGCTCTCGCCTTAAATAAAAAATCTAAAGCTAGAAATTATTTCCAACAAATTAAAGACGACTTTCCTAAATCTCAGCAGGCAAGCACAATAGAAATAAATATTGCTCAAGCTCAATGATATGTCTTTAAAATCTAAGCCAGTATTTAATAAAGATTTTATTAAAAAAATTCAATCAAAAAAGTTTGGTTTAGTCTCATCTGAATGGAATTTAGAAATTGTTAATCGTCTTTTAGATGGTGTTTTTAAATTTTTTGCTGATATAGGAATTAACAAAGAGTCTGTTTTACAATATAAAGTTCCAGGAAGTTTTGAATTGATATATGGATGTGCAAAAATGAAAAAGAATAATGATTTAGATGCTATTATTGCTATTGGAAGTTTAATCAAAGGGGAAACAAAACATTTTGATTTTATTTCTCAGTCTGTATGTAATGGTATAAAAGACTTAAACATAAATGCAGATTGCCCTATCATCTTGTGTCTTCTGACAGACGATAATTATCAACAATCGCTTGAAAGAAGTGGCGGTAAGCATGGTAATAAAGGTTATGATTGTGCCGAGGCAGCTGTAAAGATGACTTTTATTTAAAATATTTTTTTGGAACAAAAAGCATTCCGAAACATTCACCACCATCTTTATTAATATTTTTATGATGTATTTTATGTGCTCTTCTAACTCCACGGGCATATTTGTTGTCAATATTTCTAAAAAGTTTAAATCTTCGATGAATAAAAATATCGTGAACTATAAAGTATGTTAACCCGTATAAAAATATTCCAATAGCTATTGGTAATCCAAAGAAAAAGTCATATTCAGACCAAGATATGACAAAAAGCATACTAACTACAGCATAAAAAATAAAAAACACATCATTTCTTTCAAACCACGATTTATGATTTTTTATATGGTGATCTTTATGTAAAGTCCATAGAAAACCGTGCATTATGTATTTATGACTAAACCAAGCCATAAATTCCATAAAAGAAAATGCTAGTATTAAAGACAATATCCAAAAAAAAGTATTCATCATAAAATATTTAATCTATACCTGACGTAGGACCTTGCCAAAACATCAACTTTTTGGTAATTAGGGACTCTAACTCTTTCATTTTTAATCTTTAAGTGTGAAGTTCTTTTTAATTTATTTAATAGCCTTTTATAATATTTATAGGCAGCATAAACACCAAACTTCGAATTGTTTGGAAGTTCATATATTCCATTTAATGCTTTTTTAAAATCATTTTCAATATCATCCATAATAATTTTTTTTGATTCTTCATTAAAATTTTTAAAATCTAAATTTGGAAAATATGTTCTATTTAGTTCATGAAAATCAGCATTGAAATCTCTTAAGAAATTAACTTTTTGAAATGCACTTCCTAAAGCCATAGCATTAGGTTTAAGTTTTTTGAAAGATTTTTCGTTACCTTTTAAAAAAACTTTGAGACACATTAATCCTACTACGTCAGCAGATCCATAAATATATTCCTTGTATTCATTTTCGTTGTTATATTTCACTTTTTTTAAATCCATCTTCATACTTTTCAAAAAAGAATCAATTAGTTTATAATCTATTTTATACTTATTTACAGTAGATTGAAACGAATTAAGTATAGGATTAGTACTAATTTTATTTTTAAGTGAATAGTTTAACTCATCAATGAATCTATTTAAAAGTTCTTTTTTATTGTAATCATGTAGTGTATCCACTATTTCATCTGCAAATCTTACAAAACCGTAAATATTATATATATCTTGTCTTATACTTTTTGAGAGCATTTTTGTAGCAAGGCTAAATGAAGTGCTGTATGAGTTTGTAACACTTTTAGAGCAATCTTGAGAAACCTTATCAAATATTGATTTCATCTTTTATAATTAAGTCTGAAACTAACTTTCCAGAAACAATAGCAGGTGGAACACCTGGCCCCGGGACCGTTAATTGTCCACTAAAGTACAAATTTTTTACCTTTTTACTTTTCAGTTTAGGTCTTAGAAAAGCAGTTTGCTTTAAAGTATTAGCTAAACCATATGCATTCCCACCATATGAATTATAATCTGATTTAAAATCATTAATACAATAACTTTTTTTATATACTATATTATCTTTAATATTTTCTTGTATTGTATCTTCAATTCTTTGAATTACTAAATTAAAATACTTTTCTCTAACAAAATCAGTATCCTTTAGATTTGTAGAAATTGGAATAAGAATGAATAGGTTTTCACAATTTTTTGGAGCAGTGTGTTTATATGTTTTTGATGTTATATTGAGATAAAAAAGGGGAGAACTAGGCCATTTTGGGTTAGAATATATTTCATCAGCATGTTTTTCAAAATCTGTATCAAAAAATAAATTATGATGATCTAAATCAACAATTTTTTTATCTAAACCAATATAAAATAAAAGTGATGATGGTGACCAAGTTTTTTTAGACCAGTAACTATTAGAATATTGTCTATATTTATTTTGAAGTAATTTTTCTGTGTGTGAGTAATCAGCTCCTGAAAGAATAAAATCACATTTAAAAAAAGATTTGTTTGTTTTTAAACCTATAGCTTTTTGATTTTTTACCAAAATTTCTTCAATTGAAGAATTATTAAAGAATTTCACATTATGTTCTTTTGCAATTTTTATCATTGCTTGTACTACATCATAAAATCCATTTTTTGGTTGCCATGTGCCAAGACCAAAGTCAGCGTAATTCATAAAATTATAAAAAGCTGGTGTCTCGGAAGGTTTCGCACCTAAAAAAAGCACTGGAAATTGTAAAATTGATCTTAATCTAGGATCTTTAAATTTCTTATTTATTTGGTTTTTTATATTAGAAATAAAAAGGTTTATTTTAAAAATGGTTTTAGTGTTTATTAATTCAAAAATAGATTTTCCAGGCATTTTGTAAAGCATATTGGATACAGCTAAATCATAATTATCTTTTGACTCATTCAAAAATTTTCTTAGTTCTTTACCACTTCCTTTTTCAATTTTTTCAAAAGAATCAACTATGTTTTCTATATTCTTACCAATTTTAATCTGATTTTTTTTACCGAATATAACCCTGTATGCAGGATCAAGTTTTTTAGCTTCGTAAAAATCAGAGCTTTTTTTACCAAAGTCATTGAAAAATCTTTCAAAAACATCTGGCATCCAATACCAACTAGGTCCCATATCAAAAGTGAACCCATTTTCCTTAAACTGTCTAGCTCTGCCGCCATAATTTTTATTTTTTTCAAATATGGTAACATCAAAACCTGCTTTTGCTAAATAACATGAGGCTGATAGAGATGAAAACCCGGAACCAATTATAAAGACTTTTTTTTTCAATTTTATTTCTAATGATTGTGCACACGAGAGGACTTGAACCTCCAAGGGATAAATCCCACTAGGCCCTCAACCTAGCGCGTCTACCAATTTCGCCACGTGCGCCAGAAAGAATTGTGACCTGGCTGGGGCTCGAACCCAGGACCCTCTCCTTAAAAGGGAGATGCTCTACCAACTGAGCTACCAGGTCTTTTTTAAACGCTCGCAAATATAGGGCCAATAAACATATTAATCAAAGAATATTTCTCATAAATTTGTAGAAATTATGGATTTGTATAACTCAACTAATAATTGTAATTCAATTATATTAATTGGCTACATGGGTAGTGGTAAAACCTCAATTGGCAAAAAATTATCTAAAAAAATAAATTATGACTTTATTGATTTAGATAAAGAGATTGAGAAAAAACTTAATAAGTCAATTTCTCAAATATTCACAGATTTAGGTGAATTAGAATTTAGAAAGATTGAGAATAGAATATTAATGGATATATTAAGTTTTAAACATCAATTTATTTTATCAGTTGGCGGAGGAACACCATGCTATTATGATAACATGAATGTAATTTTATCAAAATCAAAATATAGTATTTATTTAAAAGTCCCTTTAAAAATATTATCTAAAAGACTCTACTTGAAAAAAGAAAAAAGACCAATATTATCAAATATTAATTCTATTAATAATATGAAAGAATTTATAGCAAAACATATTTTTGAAAGAATACCTTTTTATGAAAAATCAAATTTTGTAATTGAATCAAACAGAGAGGATTGTGAGTTAGTCATTGATAAAATAATTGAAATAATTAAACAATAATAGCCTTTAAATTATTTTTTTCAATAATCAATTTAACTGTATCATCATAATTTGTAGATAATGAAATTCCTTTGAAATCAACTTTGACAGGAAATTTTTTATGATTACGATCAATTAAAACAACAGTTTTTATATTTTCAAAATTATATTCTAATAATTTTTTTATTGCATACATCAATGTTTTTCCTGTGTTTAAAACATCATCAATTATAAAAACTTTTTCATAAATTTTTGATATTGATAAATCGCAATTAATCATATTTTTAGGATCATTTTTATCAATTTGAATACTTTTAAGAACAACTTTATTGGAGCATATTTTTTTTAATTTATCAACAATTAATTTTGATATCTCTAATCCTTTTTCTTTAACTCCAATAATTAAAATCGTGTTATTAAATTCTGAATTTTCAACTATTTGATAAGCAAGACGATTACATATTCTAATTATTTTATTATGGTTTAGGACTTGATTTTTCATCGAATAAATTAAAGTAAATCTAAGATAAAAATATTAAGAAAATTGTATCTTGCGCATGATTTTATAATTTAAAATTTGAAGTCTAAATTACATACTTGCTATATAACCATTTTATTTTTATTGATTTTTTTTTCATGTAAAAAGGACGATACCAATAATATTGATATTCCAATAAAGGACTTATCTGAGCAATATATCATAGAAAATGATTCTATAATTCAATTTATGAAAACTCATTTTTATAATTATGATGATTTTAGTAATCTTTCCTCAACAGATTCTCCAGAAATTATTTTTGATTCAATTATTGGTGATAATCTTAACAAAACTCCTATTTATGACCAGGTTTCTACACTTCAGATTAGTGTTAAAGATGCAAATGATAATGATGTTAACCATAATTTATATTATCACATTATTAGAGATGGTATAGGTGACAACCCAACAGTTGCTGATTCTGTTTTTGTTAGTTATAAAGGACTTTTATTTGATGGTTCATCATTTGACTCTAGAAAAAATCCTATATGGATGGAAGCTAAAAATTTAATTAGAGGCTTTCAGGAATTTTTACCATTACTTAAAAAGGGTGATGTAAAAGTAAATAATGATGGAACATATGATTTCATAGATTTTGGTATTGGTTTTGTAATTTTTCCATCTGGGTTAGGTTATTATCAAAGTGGGAGCGTTAATATTCCAGCTTACTCCCCTTTAATTTTTCAAGTCAATATGATGACCCTAAATCGAACGGATCATGATAATGATAGTGTTTTAACTATAAACGAGGATCTTGATGGTGATCATAATTTCAATAATGATGATACAGACTCCGATAATATTCCAAATTATTTAGATAATGATGACGACGGAGACGGCATACTAACCATAAATGAATATGATAAAAATAATGATGGTGTTGCTGATGACAGTGATGGAGATGGAACACCCGACTACCTAGATTTAGATTAAAATTATTTTTTTCTTGAAATTACCTTTTTACATTTTTTAATAATATTTTCAGAATCTAATTTATATTTTTTCATAAGATCTTCAGGTTTTCCGGATTCACCAAATTTATCGTTGACGCCTACAAACTCCATTGGACATAAAATATTTTTAACAATTAATCTAGAAACCGATTCTCCAAGTCCTCCAATTATGTTGTGTTCTTCACATGAAACAATACAATTTGTTTTACTAATTGAATCTAAAATTATTTGTTTGTCTAATGGTTTAATTGTATGAATATTTATTACATCAGCTTTTATCCCTTCATGAGAAAGTTCATTAGCTGCAATAATAGATTGCCAAACCAAGTGTCCTGTAGAAACTATTGTTACATCATTGCCATTAATTAATTTAACTCCCTTACCAATTATGAAATTTTGATTTTCTGGTGTGAAATTAGGTACTTTTGGTCTTCCAAATCTGAGATAGACAGGACCAACATGTTTTGCTATTTCAATTGTTGCAGCTTTAGTTTGATTATAATCACAAGTATTAATTACAGTCATTCCAGGCAACATTTTCATTAAACCTAAATCTTCAAGAATTTGATGTGTAGCACCATCTTCTCCTAAAGTAATACCTGCATGTGATGCACAAATTTTTACATTTTTATTTGAATAAGCAATGGATTGTCTAATTTGATCATAAACACGACCAGTGGAGAAGTTGGCGAAAGTTCCAGTAAATGGAATTTTGTCACCAATTGTCAAACCTGCAGCAATTCCCATCATATTTGCCTCAGCAATTCCAACTTGGATAAATCTATTGGGAAACTCATTTTTAAATTCATTCATCTTCAACGAACCAGTTAAGTCAGCACAAAGTGCAACTACATTCTTATTAGTTCTACCCAATTCTAGTAGACCGGCCCCAAAACCCGATCTAGTATCATTATTGCCTTTATTTATAAACTTATTCATTTTAATAATCTTTTAGTGTCTCAGGGTTTTGATCTAAAGCAATTTTTAATTCTTCATTATTTGGTGCAACGCCATGCCATTTATGAGTACCCATCATGTAATCAACTCCATTTCCCATAATAGTACTCATGATTATAGCAACAGGTTTACCATTTCCTGTCAATTTTTTTGCATTAATCAAAGCTTCTTCAACTTTTTTTAAATTATTACCATCTAATAATTTAATCACATGCCAGTTAAAAGATTTGAATTTTTGTGGAATATCACCTAAATCTAATACTTCTTTCAAATCTCCATCAATTTGTTTTTGATTGTAATCAATTGTACATATAATATTATCTATTTTATTTGCAGATGCAAACATTATTGCTTCCCAATTTTGACCCTCCTGAAGTTCTCCATCGCCATGTAAACTGTAGATAATATTTCTATCGTTATTTAATTTCTTAGATATTGCAGCTCCAATCGCAACTGACATTCCTTGCCCTAAAGAACCGCTAGCAATTCTAATACCTGGTAAGCCTTCATGTGTTGTAGGGTGACCTTGGAGTCTCGAATTAATTTTTCTAAATGTATTAAGTTCTGTAACTGGAAAATATCCAGCTCTTGATAAAGTGCTGTAGTAAACAGGGGAAATGTGGCCATTTGAAAGAAAAAACAGATCTTCATCTTTACCATTCATATCAAAATCATCTTTTCTATTCATTATTTTGAAAAAAAGCACAGTAAAAAATTCTGTACAACCTAAGGACCCACCTGGATGGCCTGAGTTTACCTCATTCACCATCCTAACAATATCTCTTCTAATTTGAAAAACTAAATCTTCTAATTTTTTCATATTTCAAAAATATGATCTCTTTTATTATCATTATTAAAAATCAACTAAACTTATTAACCAAAAAAAAGAATTAGTTAACAACATTATATCATATGAAAAGTTAATAAATTATATTTGAATATATGAAATTTGAGATAGTCAATGAGGATTGTAAAAGTTCAGCCAGAATTGGAAAAATTGAAACTGACCATGGAAGTTTTGAAACCCCATTGTTCATGCCTGTGGCAACATCAGGAGCAATTAAGGGTGTACACAATAAGGATCTTATAGAAAATATATATCCAGATGTTATTTTATCAAATACTTACCATCTTTATTTAAGACCTGGAACTGATATTATTGAAAATGCAGGTGGTTTACATGAGTTTATGAACTGGAATAATAATATATTAACAGATAGCGGTGGCTATCAAGTTTACTCACTATCAAATAATAGAAAAATTAATAATGAAGGTGTTAAATTTAAATCCCATATTGATGGTTCATATCACTTTTTTAAACCTGAAGATGCAATTGATATTCAAAGATCAATAGGTGCTGATATAATTATGGCTTTTGATGAGTGTACACCATATCCCTGCGATAAAATATATGCTAGAAAGTCAATGCAGTTAACACATAATTGGTTAGATAGATGTATTAAAAGATTTAATACTACTAAAAAAAAATATCTACATGATCAGTTTTTATTACCTATTGTACAAGGAAGTATGAATAAAGAATTAAGAAAAATATCCGCAGAATATGTTGCATCAA
Source organism: uncultured Bacteroidota bacterium (assembly GCA_902522775.1). Lineage (GTDB taxonomy): Bacteria > Bacteroidota > Bacteroidia > Flavobacteriales > Flavobacteriaceae > Eutrophosalina. The sequence continues at coordinate 173,106 of CABYWQ010000002.1, forward strand.
AGGATTTACATGCTAATGCAATTGGAGGTTTATCCGTTGGTGAACCTCATGAAATAATGTATGAAATTTCTGATTTAGTATGTAGTATTTTACCAAAAAATAAACCTAGATATTTGATGGGGGTTGGAACACCTTTAAATTTAATTGAAAATATAGGATTAGGAGTTGATATGTTTGATTGTGTTATGCCAACTAGAAATGCAAGAAACGGCATGTTATTTACGTCAGAAGGAACTATAAATATCAAAAATAAAAAATGGAAAAATGACCACTCAATTATTGATTTTAATGGAAATACTTTTGTTGACAGCTCTTACACAAAAGCATATTTAAGACATCTGTTTAGTATAAATGAAAACTTAGGAAAGCAAATTGCTACAATACATAATTTGGGTTTTTATAAGTGGATTATAGATTCCACAAAAAAGGCAATAAAATCTGGTGATTTCTTAACTTGGAAGAAAAAAATGAATAAAAAATTGAATAATAGACTTTAATGAAAGTATTAGATAAGTATATAATTAAAAAATTTTTTTCAACATTTTTTGTTATGTTTTTGTTATTTATACCAATTGGAATCTTAGTTGATATTTCAGAAAAGATTGATAAGTTTAAAGAACATGATTTGAGTTACTCATTAATTGTGGATTATTACTTGGATTTTATTTGGTATTATGGTTATTTTTTAATTCCAATATTTATTTTTTTATCTGTAATCTGGTTTACATCCAAACTTTCAAATAATTCTGAAATAGTAGCAATTTTAAGTTCCGGAATTTCCTATAATAGATATTTAAAACCTTTTATGATTTGTGGAATAGTAATTGCGTTTATGACTTTTATATCAGGAATGTTTATAGTTCCAAAAAAAAATAAAAGCTTCAACGAATTCCAGTTTAAATATTTAAGTAAAAACAAAAAAGACAGAAGTATTAATAAATTATACAAACAGATTAATGAAAATGATTTCGTGTACGTTAGCTCTTATAACCCAACAAGAAATCAAGCTTATAATTTTTCATATGAAGTTTTTGAAAAAAATAAATTAAAGGAAAAAATTTTTTCTCACAATATTAGATGGGTTGAAGAAGATAGTTTGTATAGACTAACAGATTACTTTAAGAGAAAATATGTTGGCAATGAGGAAATAATAGAAACAAAAAAAATTTTTGATACAATTTTTAATTTTTCTATTAATGATTTATCACCTGTCACATATCAGGCTAAAACTCTCAATTTATTTGAGCTTAATAAATTTATAAAAATAGAGAAAGCTAGTGGCTCCCCTCTATTATCAATTCATGTGCTTGAAAGGAATAAAAGATATACACTTCCTGTTACTATTTTAATTTTAACGATATTAGCTGTTGCTGTAGCTTCAAATAAAAAAAGAGGTGGTATTGGTTTGAACTTAGCTCTAGGAATAATTTTGGCTTTTGTATTTATTTTTTTTGATAAACTTTTTTCTGTCTTAGTTTCTCAATCTGATTTAAATCCAATTGCTGGTGCTTGGATACCAAATTTTGTATTTTTATTTATTACATTTTATATATTAAAAATTGTAAAAAAATAAGTTTACGACCTGTTTTTTAATTTATATTTGGAGATTATATATGGAATATCTTGATTTTGAATTACCATTAAAAGAACTAAAAGATCAGCTTGATAAATGTACTTTAATTGGTGATGAAAGTAAGGTTGATGTAAGAGATACTTGCAAAAAACTTAAGTTAAAGATTGAAAAAACCAAGAAAAAAATATATTCAAATATAACACCTTGGCAAAGGGTTCAGTTATCAAGACACCCATCAAGGCCTTATACTCTCGATTATATAAATGCATTAACCGAAGGTTCTTTTTTAGAATTACATGGTGATAGAAATATTTCAGATGACAAAGCTATGATTGGCGGGTTAGGGAAAATTGATGATCAAAGTTTTATGTTTATTGGACAACAAAAAGGTTATAATATTAAGACTAGGCAATTTAGGAATTTTGGTATGGCTAACCCTGAAGGATATAGAAAAGCTTTGCGCTTAATGAAGTTAGCTGAGAAATTTTCAATACCTGTGGTTACTTTTATTGATACACCTGGAGCATACCCTGGAATTGAGGCCGAGGAAAAAGGTCAAGCTGAAGCAATTGCAAGAAATCTTTTTGAAATGTTTAATTTAAAAACTCAAATTATTTGTATAGTTATTGGGGAAGGGGCCTCCGGTGGTGCTTTGGGTATTGGGATCGGTGATAAAATAATGATGCTTGAAAACACTTGGTACTCAGTCATATCTCCTGAATCATGTTCCTCTATTTTGTGGAGAAGCTGGGATTTTAAGGAGAAAGCAGCTGAAGTTTTAAAGCTCACTCCCTACGATATGAAAAAAAATAAATTAATAGATAAAATAATAAAAGAACCTTTAGGAGGTGCTCACCAAAATACAAACAAAGTTTTCAACACAGTAAAAAAAGAGATTTATCAAACATACAAAGAGTTGAAGAAATTATCGATTACAAAGATTCTTGAGATGAGATCGAATCGATTTACTTCTATGGGCGTATTCCGTGAATTGAAATAGTAATATCAACAATTTTAAATTAGTTATTAACAGTTATTTGTTTGTTTAAATTACTTTTATTTAAACTAAATTACATTATCATTATTTAAGTTTATCAAGTGAAACCTTTTAAGAAAATAGATTCGGGTTTAAGTGGAAATAATAGTTCTGTTTATTCAATTCAAAAAGGCAAGATTCCTCCTCAAGCTATTGATTTAGAGGAACTGGTTATCGGAGCAATGATGATAGATAAAAAAGGAGTTGATGAAGTGATTGATATTTTACATCCTGAAGTATTTTATAAACAAAGCCATAAGTTAATTTATTCAGCAATATTAAATCTTTTTGAACAACAAGAACCAATTGATTTAAAGACTGTTTCATTTCAGTTAAAAAAAGATGCTAATTTAAATTTAGTTGGTGGAGATATATATTTAGTTGAATTAACTCAAAAAGTTTCCTCATCTGCTCATATTGAATTTCATTCTAGAATTATTTTACAAAAATTTATTCAAAGAAAACTTATAGAAATATCATCTGAAATAATTGAAAGCTCATATGATGAAACAACTGATGTCTTTGATCTATTAGACAGTGCAGAATCTAAAATTTATGATATCTCACAGGGCAATATTAAAAAAAACTCACAAACCGCTGAAAATCTTGTAATAGCAGCTAAGAAAAAAATTGAAGAAATTTCAAAAAAAGAAGGTTTAAGTGGAATACCGTCTGGTTTTAATGAAATAGATAAACTTACATCTGGATGGCAACAAAGTGATTTAATAATCATTGCTGCTAGGCCTGGAATGGGTAAAACAGCATTTACATTATCAATGGCTCGAAATATATCAGTTGAAAATAATATTCCTGTCGCTTTTTTTTCTTTAGAAATGTCGGCACTACAATTAATTACTAGATTAATTTCGTCTGAAACCGGATTGAATTCTGAAAAATTAAGAACTGGAAAGTTAGAAAAATTTGAATGGGAACAATTAAATGTTAAAGTTTCTTCATTAGAAAGTGCTCCACTTTATATCGATGATACACCTTCATTATCTATTTTTGAATTAAGAGCTAAAGCAAGAAGATTGTCTTCTCAATATGGCATAAAATTAATTGTTTTAGATTATTTACAATTAATGACTATTGGCTCATCACAAAAATCTGGCAATAGAGAACAAGAAATATCAACTATTTCGAGAAATCTAAAAGCTTTAGCTAAGGAGTTAGATATTCCAATTATCGCTTTATCTCAATTATCTAGAGCGGTTGAATTAAGAGGAGGTACTAAAAGACCAATCCTTTCTGATCTAAGAGAGTCCGGTGCAATTGAACAAGATGCTGATATTGTATCATTTTTATATAGGCCAGAATATTATAAAATTGATGAATGGGATGATGAAGAAAGATCCCCAGCTCTTGGCCAGGCAGAATTTATAGTTTCTAAACATAGAAACGGAGGATTAAACTCCATTAAACTTAAATTTATTAGTTCTTTAGGAAAGTTTGAGAACCTAAATTCTTATGAAAATCCATTTGAATACCAATCAAAATTGAATGAAGACTCAAGAGTTAATCCTGATCAAGCATTTGAAAGCGGAAGTTATAGATCAGATGATGATGATAATCCTTTCTAAATTATTGAACTTTTTTTAAAATATCTTCAAATTTTTTTGGATCATTCATTGCTAAATCAGCTAAAACTTTTCTGTTAATAGTAATATTTTTAGACTTTAGCTTATTTATTAGCAGGGAATATGACATTCCGTGTTCTCTTGAAGCAGCGTTAATCCTTGCAATCCAAAGTGATCTAAAAATTCTTTTTTTGACTTTCCTGTCTCTGTATGCATAAGTAAGAGCTTTTTCAACTGCATTTTTTGCAACAGTATAAACATTTTTTCTCCTACCAAAATATCCTTTTGCCTTTTTAAGAATCTTTTTTCTTTTTTGTCTTGAAGCGACTGTATTTACTGATCTTGGCATCTTTTAATATAATTTTGACTGAGTTCTTACAAAAACTTTGAACCTTTCGTCTGTTTCACAAATTACTTTAATCTTAATTGCTTTTTGATATTATTTAAATCACTATCATTAACTAAGCCATCATGAGTTAATTTAAGTTTTCTTTTTTTTGATTTCTTGGTTAAAATATGATTTTTAAAAGCATGTTTTCTTTTAATTTTTCCAGACCCAGTTATCTTAAATCTTTTTTTTGCACTAGATTTAGTTTTTAATTTACTCATTTTTTACTTTTTTACTTTTTTTGGGTTCACAAACATAATCATTTTTTTTCCTTCCAATGTAGGTAATTGTTCAACTTTTCCATATTCTTCTAATTCTTGAGCTAATTTTAAAAGAAGTATTTGGCCTTGTTCTTTAAAAATTATTGATCTTCCTTTGAAGAATACAAAGGCTTTTAATTTTGCACCTTCCTGTAAAAATTTTATTGCATGTTTCTTCTTAAATTCATAATCATGTTGGTCCGTTTGTGGTCCAAATCTAATTTCCTTCACTATAACTTTTTGAGTTTTAGCCTTTAAAAACTTTTCTCTTTTCCTTTGATCATATAAAAACTTCTTATAATCTAATGCTTTGCAAACAGGTGGAGAAGCTTTTGGAGAAATTTCAACTAAATCTGTTTCAAGTGATTTTGCAATTTCCAATGCTTTAGAAATGGGATAAAGACCAATCTCTACATTGTCACCAACCAATCTAACTTCAGTTGATGTAATTTCCTCATTTACTTTGTGAGGATTTTTTTTAATTATTCTTCCAGGTCTTCTACCTCTTTTTCTTCTAAGTGCTATAACTTTAAATTTTAATTATATGATTTTACTTCTTGTTCTCTTATAAAATTAACTAATTTCTTAATATTCATATTTCCAATTTCTTTTCCACCTCTTTTTCTAATTGAAATTGTTTCATTATTTAATTCCTTTTCACCAATAATTCCCATAAATGGAATTTTTGATTTTTCAGCCTCTCTAATTTTTTTACCTACAGTTTCATTTCTCAAATCACAAGAAGCGCGAATGTCGGACTTTTCTAATAAATTTGAAACTTTTTGAGAGTAATTTTTATGTCTTTCACCTACTGCTATTAATTTAATTTGATTTGTTGTTAACCATAGAGGAAAATCACCCTCGGTATGTTCAATTAATATTGCTATAAACCTCTCTAGACTTCCAAAAGGTGCTCGGTGAATCATAACAGGTCTTGAAAAATCATTATTTTTATTCTTATAAGTGAGGTCAAACCTTTCAGGAAGATTATAGTCAACTTGAATTGTCCCAAGTTGCCATTCTCTTTGCAGAGCATCTTTAACCATGAAATCAAGTTTTGGTCCATAAAAAGCAGCTTCACCATATTCGATTCTATAATTTAAATTCTTTTCTTCAGTAGCTTCTATAATTGCATCCTCAGCAATCTTCCATATCTGATCTGAACCAATATATTTTTCTCTATTCACTTTATCTCTTAATGAAATCTGAGCTGTAAAATCTTCAAAGCCTAGTGATTTAAACACAAACAGAACTAAATCAATAACATTTTTAAATTCGCTTACTAATTGTTCTTCACTGCAAAAAATATGCGCATCATCTTGAGTAAATCCACGAACTCTAGTTAATCCATGTAGTTCACCACTTTGTTCATACCTATACACTGTACCAAATTCAGCATACCGTTTAGGCAAATCTTTATAACTCCATTGTTGAGAATTATATATTTCACAATGGTGAGGGCAATTCATTGGTTTAAGTAAGAATTCTTCATCCACATTAGGAGTTTTGATTGGATGGAAACTACTTTCTCCATATTTATCGTAATGTCCAGAAATCTCATATAATTTTTTATTTCCTATGTGGGGTGAAATAACCATTTCATATCCTGCATTTTTTTGAGCTTTTTTTAAAAAATTTTCAAGTCTTTCTCTGAGCTCAGCTCCTGCAGGCAGCCAAAGAGGTAAACCTTGACCAACTTTATTAGAGAAAGTAAAAAGATTTAATTTTTTCCCAATAATTCTATGATCTCTTTTTTTTGCTTCGTCAATTAATTTTAAGTACTCATTCAATAATTTTTCTTTAGGAAATGATATTCCGTAAATTCTGGTTAACTGCTTGTTTTTTTCATTACCTCTCCAATATGCACCAGCAACATTCAAAAGCTTAATACTTTTTATGAACTTCGTATTCATTATATGGCCACCTTTACATAAATCAGAAAAATTAGAATGATCACAAAAAGTTATTTCATCATCAATTCCATTTATAAGCTCTAATTTATATTCATTTTTTTCAACTTTATAATAATTTAAGGCATCTTCTTTTGAGCTTTTTCTCATATTAAAATCATGACCCTCACGACATATTTCAATTATTCTTTTTTCAATTTTTGGAAAATCATTTTCTGAAAAAACGTCGTCCCCAAAGTCAACATCGTAATAAAAACCGGAATCAATTGCAGGACCTATTGTTAATTTTGATTTTGGATATAATTCTGAAATGACCTGAGCAAGTAAATGAGCTGATGAATGCCAAAATGCTTTTTTTCCATTTGAATCCTCCCAAGAATAAAATTTAAGTGATCCATTTTCACTCAATTTAGTTGATAATTCAATTGGTTTACCGTTAAACGAAGCACTTAATATATTTTTAGCCAATGAATTACTTAAAGATTTTGCAATTTGAAAAGGTGTTATTCCATTTTCAAATTTTTTAACTGCACCATCAGGAAATGTAATATCGAGAATCATATTATAAATCTTTTTCAAAAATATGTTTAATAATGGACATAATTCCAGAGAAAAGGGTAAAAATTGCTGTAACGCAGACTATTAATCCTATACTTAGTACAATCATATACCATTGATGCCCCTCATTTTTAAAAGCTTGAAATAAAATTGTTGGACCAAGAAACATTAACAAAACTGTTATTAAAAGTCTTTTAAATCCAACTATTAGGTAGTTTTTTTTCATTAATATTTTTTAATAATGAAACTATTAATCATTAATAATATTCCAATAATTATAAATGGAATACTTAACCATTGACCAGTAGATATAATACCCAAGGTTTTTTCAATTCCGCCTTGACTTTCTTTTACGTACTCAACAACAAATCTTATTGTAAAAAGTGTAATTAAAAAAAAGCCAAAAATAAAACCCTTTTTTAGAGATAGTTTTGTTTTATTATATATTAATACCAATAAAATAAAAAGAATTAAATATCCGAAAGCTTCATAAAGTTGTGCAGGATGTCTTGGCAAACTATCTCCTCTGTTTAAAAAAACGACACCAAAATCTGAGTTTGTAAATTTTCCAACTATTTCTGAATTAAAAAAGTTACCAATTCTAACAAACATTCCACCTATGGCAACCGCAATTACGAGTCTGTCAAAAATCCAAAGAACAGAATCATATTTGTATCTAATTTTATAAATAAAAATTGAAATTATTATACCAACAGTTGCGCCATGACTGGAGAGCCCCCTAAAGCCGATAAAATCCACTCCTGAATCATTTAATTTAATCGGTAAAAAAATTTCTAATAAATTATTTTGAAAATATTCCCAATTGTAAAAAAAAACTTCACCAAGTCGGGCTCCAATGATTGTCCCTAGCACCATGTGAACAAGAAATGGATCAAGTAAATCAACATTTTTTTTCTCATTAATATATATTTTTTTTAAAATTTGAAAGCCAATATAAAAAGCTAACAAAAACATCATACTATACCAATGAATTGCAATTGGTCCTAAAGAAAATATTTTCTCATTTGGTGCCCATTCAATTATAAAATCGTTCATCATTCAAATATATATTAAAAATTCATGGGACTGGATCGTGTCCGCTATCTCCCCATGGATGACATTTTGAAATTCTTAAAATCGAATAATACAGTCCGATAATTAAACCGTGTTTCTTGAGCGCGTTTATAGCATAGTTTGAACAAGTTGGATTAAATCTACAGTTTAAACCTAAAAAAGGAGAAATAAAAAATTGATATAATTTTATAAAAATAATAAAAGGAAAAATCACTATACTTCTCATTAATTGTCTTCGACATTTATTCCAAGTGAGTTAAGTCTTTTTCTTATATAATCAGATGTCTCGAAGTTTTTGTTTTCTCTTTCTTTTTCTCTTAACTCCAGTAAAATATCAATAATTTCACTTTGGTTATCTATTTGATTATTAAAATTCAAACCTAAGATATCCTCTGAGAATATTCTAAAGTATTTTATGTACAACTCTTTGTTTTTAGAATCCAGTTTAACTTTACTTTTTTTCACTGAATTTATTAATTTATTTAACTCAAAGAAGCAAGCTATTAATTTAGGTGAATTAAAATCATCATTCAATGAGTTATAGCAACTATTAATCCAATCTTTTGCATTTAAATCAGATGAATCTGAAACTTTTACACTTTGTAAATCTGTACTTAGTTGAGCAATTTTTTCAAAGGCTTTCTCAGAAGCTAATAAAGCAGTATTTGAAAGATCCAGAGTATTCCTGTAATGAGCTTGATACATGAAAAACTTTAAAGTCATTGGAGAAAAACTCTTTGAGAAAATACTATTTTTTCCTTCAAAAATTTCATTAGGAAAAACTGAATTTCCAATTGATTTAGACATTTTCTTTCCATTTAAAGTAAGCATGTTAGTATGAATCCAAAAGTTAGCAGGATTTTCCCCATAAACGGATTCAGATTGAGCTATTTCACAATCATGATGAGGGAATTTAAGATCAATACCTCCTCCATGAATATCAAATTTCCTCCCTAAATATTTATGACTCATTGCCGAGCACTCAATATGCCATCCTGGGAATCCGTAGCCCCACGGAGAGTGCCATTTCATGATATGTGATTCATTTGCATTTTTCCAAAGCGCAAAATCTTGTGGATTCTTTTTTTCATTTGATCCTTCAAGCAATCGAGACTCATTGATTATATCTTCTAAGTTTCTGTTACTTAACTTTCCATAGTTATATTTACTAGTGAAAGCCTTTAAGTCAAAATAAACAGATCCATTTTTTTCATAAGCATAGCCATTTTGAATTATTTTTTTAATCATTTCTATTTGTTCAATTATATGCCCCGTAGCAGTAGGTTCAATATCAGGGCTAAGAACATTAAATTTGTTTAATACATTTCTAAAATCATTAGTGTATTTTTGAACAATTTCCATTGGTTCAAGTTTCTCAATTGCAGCTCTTTTGGATATTTTATCTTCATTGCTGTCATCTTCAAGATGGCCAACATCAGTTATGTTTCTAACATATCTAACTTTCAAGCCCAAATGTTTAAAGTATCTAAAAATTAAATCAAATGAAATAAAAGTTCTGCAGTTTCCCAAGTGAACAGTGTTATAAACAGTTGGACCACAAACATACATGCCAACCATGTCTTTATTTATGGTATTAAACTTTTCTTTTTGTGAAGTTAAAGAGTTATAAATTATTAAATCTTTATTCGGAAGCATAATAAAAAGGTTAGCTTTATGTACGAATATAATCTAAAAATTCTCTTTTGGTTAATTTATCTTTGAATTTACCTCCAAATTCACCTGTAACAGTACTACAATCGATATGCCTTATTCCTCTTGAATTGACACACATGTGTTTAGCATCTATAATACAAGCAACATCGTCGGTTTTTAAAATCTTTTGTAGCGCCTTTACAATCTGGATATTTAATCTTTCTTGAACTTGGGGTCTCCTAGAGTAATAATCAACTATTCTATTCATTTTAGACAAACCAACAACTCTATCTTGTGCAAAATAAGCAACATGTGCTTTACCATAAATAGGAAGAAGGTGATGTTCACATGTTGAAAAAACAGTAATATTTTTTTCTACTAACATTTCTCCATATTGATATTTATTATCAAAAGTAGAGCTTGTCGGTAAATTTTTTGGATTCAGTCCTCCAAATAGCTCTTTAACGTAGGCCTTAGCGACTCTTTTAGGTGTTCCTTTAAGACTGTCGTCGGACATGTCCATTCCTAAAGTTGTAAGTATTTCGTTAACATTTTTTTGGATAATTGCAATTTTTTCATCGTCTGACATTTCAAAAGCATCATCTCTGAGAGGAGTTTCAATTGAAAAGTTTTTGTGGTCTTGATCAATTATTTCAAGATCTTCAAGAAATTTATTATACTTCATATTTAGTGCAAAGATAATTAAAAGATTGTTTAAAATATTATGTTATATGAAATAACAGTTATAAGTTGAGAATTGTTAATTTGAGCTAAATTTACTAATCCAGTATCAAAAAGTTGATATTGACTTTTAATATCATTAATAGAGAAACCAATATCTAGGGTAGCTTTTTGAAATTCATATCCAATTCCAAATGATTTAGAACTTAACTTAATAGTTGATTTATCGTATGGGCTATTAGATTGTTTAAAACCTCCTCTAATACTAAATTTATTAATTCTAAGTTCACTTCCAAATCTAATATTATAAAGCGAAGATAAATTTCTATTAATAGCTAAATTTAAATTGTTATAAACCGTATTGTCTGCAGAACTAAATTTAGATTTTGAATAATTAATATTTTCCAAATCAAAACTTAAGATTAACATATTTCTAATAACTGTAGCAGCTGAAAAGGTTAATTTTGATGGGGTTCTATAATTATATTCATAAATATTAACAATTCTAGGGTCAACTATGTCAACATATAACTCTTCGTTGTTAGAATCAAATGATTGAACCTCAATTTCTTGCTCTAGTTGATCCTCAAAATTAAACCAGTTTGGTGACTCATAGCTTAATCCTAATCTTAAATTACTTATTTTATAAATAAGTCCTGCTTGCAATGAAAATCCAATCCCTGAGGTCTGTAAATAATTATTAAAATTTATAAACCTTACAATTGAATCGCTGTCAAAATTATCTTCACTATGAATAATTTCTTTATTAATATTAGTTTCATAAATATTAATATTAAAACCAAAGTAAAGATTTTTATTGAACAAGCCAGACAGATTTAATGAAGCTTTACTTTTATTACCACTTGAAAAAACCTCATTTTTAATACTCAAACCATTATCATATTTAGCCAGAGAATAGAAACTATTACTATCGTCATCGTAGTTTAATAAATATGATTGATATCCAAGAAACGCCTGTTGTGCATAGTATCCATAATTATTTCCTAACCATCTGTACACGCTGGAAATACTTTCGTTGTTATTTACACTAATTTCTGCAGGATTTAACCCGGATGCGTTGTTTAGAAAAAATTTATCAATGGATGAGTCATTATTTCCGGAAATTAATATTTCATTATTAAAAGAATTGGAAGATTGAAAATTAAATCCAAAAGAAAATTTATTAAGCTTTCCTTCACCATAATTTTTAAAAACATATATAATTCCACCTTGATATTGTATCGAAGATTTTTTTCTTTCGTTAAAATTATTCTTAAAATTCGATTCAATATTGTTTGATTCTATGGCAAAAGATCCGCCTAGTCTTGACATTTCAAAAACAGAACCAGATGCAGGATTGATTGAAATCGATGATAAATTTCCACCTAAAGCACCAAATGCACCACCCATCGAAGTAAATCTTGAGTTTCCTATGTCATTATTAAAATTATAATTAATTGCATCATCTACGCTCTGGGCGCAAACTGTAAATGATAGTAGGAAAAAAAATAATAATCTCATCTTGAACCTCTTCCAGATGAGGAAGAGCTTGATCTACTATTGCTTGATGATGAACTAGAATTGTAAGATCGACCAATTGATGAAGAACTTGAGCTTGAGTAAGTTCGTGGACTAGTTGTACTGTAATTTTTTGAGTTCGAACTATTATTCAATGATCTTGATCCAGATGGATTTGGATATGACCTTACAGAATTAGAATTAGAATTTGATCGTGTTTTAAAATTATCAGTTCTATCACTATTTGTATAGTTTCTTGTTGAGTTGGTTGAGTTGTAATTTCTACCACTTAAATTCCATTTAGATGAGTTTGTTTTAACCGAGCCAGTGGAGTAAGTTGACCCAGTTGAACTTCTTGTGATTTGTGTTTTTTCATCAACTTTTTTATTTCTACTAAATTTTGTTTGATAATTTCTAACTATTTCAGAGCTACCGTCTCTTCTTAACACAATTATATCAAAATCTCTTGCAACTCTTGTGTTTTGGTTATTTGAATTAGCTTGAATTGATCGTCCATTATTATAATTAATTTTTGTTTTGAGTTTTTGATTATTGCTAAGGGATTTTCTTTTTGAAATGTATTCGTTAGAATTATTAATACTAGACCTGGCACCTACACTGTAGGAGATATTAGGGCTTGTTTTATTGTAAATATTTGAACCATAATAACCATATTGATTATACCAATTATACCTGTAAAACCTATATGGGTTGTAGTAAGGATACCAAGGACTATAATAAGGATTCCAATTATATGAGTAGTATGGATAATAATATGGATAATACCAACGATTAAAACGATTGTAAAAACCGTAACCGTTATAATATCTGTACCCAAAATAACGGTTGTGGTAATTGTAGTAACCAAAATCAAATAAATCAAATGTATATGTTCTATCGTCTGGAATTTGTCCCCATCCAGGGTTCGAGTTTGAATAAGAAATGTCAGATGAATTAATAAAAGTATCAGAATCACTATCATTTAAATTAAATTTGTTTTCAAACTCGATTTTTTTGTTTTCAAAATAGTTATGATAAAATGTAGATTTACTACCCTCAACTTCCTGACTTTCAATTTCATATATTCCGTCAGATGAAACAAGATTTGTTGGACTGAAAGAGCCGCAACTAATAAATAGGGTCAACAAAAAAGTAATTACGT
>CABYWQ010000003.1:0-181799 GCA_902522775.1 uncultured Bacteroidota bacterium
TAGAAATCAAATAAGTCTTGCATTCTTTGTGGTCTGGCCGCATTGTATCCAGAGATTGATTTGTGGAAATAAGATGTTCGACCGTTGGTTAATCCTCTGTATGGTTCAAAAACTCTAAAATCACTTTTATCTTTTTGTATTTCAAGATCAAAAATATTTGCTTTAAAAGGATTAGAAATAGATGATTTAGTGACAAAGTCATCTTCATTTACATATTTTTTATCTACTGACCATAAGTCAACAGTTATTATTAAAAAAAGAATCAATAAACTATAATTTTCCTTAATTTTTTTATTAATAATACCATATAATACTCCAAAACATAGGATTACAAAAATAAAACTTCTTAAAATATCTGATTTATAAACTATCACTCTTTCATTTATAATCATTTTTAGTATTTCTGGATATTGATCAAAAGGCTCAAAGTTGGATTTAAAATCAAATAAACTTTCGGCAAAAAAATATAAAACACCAAACACTATAAGAAATGCTGACCCTACTATTAATAGTTTCTTTTGAGTGATAATAATATCATTTCTTTTTTTGTAAAAATTATGGAGCCCGATAATGGCAACAAAAGGAACTAAAAATTCAATTATAACCTGAATTGATGATACCGCTCTGAATTTATTATATAATGGGAAATAGTCTATAAATATGTCTGTCAAAAAAGAAAAGTTTTTACCCCACGACAAAAACAAAGTCAATGCAAATGCACTTAATACCCAAATTAAATTTATTCGACTAAGAAAAAATAAGCCAATAATAAACAAGAAGAAGACTGTTACACCTATGTAAGCTGGAGCTTCAACTATTGGTTGATCTCCCCAGTATAGTCTAGCATTTTCATAAATTATTTTAGCACTTTCAGAATCGTAATTTCGAAGATTTTTAAAAAAATTAGAATCTTTATCAATTAAATCTCCACTACCCCCACCAGTGAATCTTGGTATAATTAGATTAAAACTCTCTGCTATTCCATAGCTATATTCTGTAATATATTCACGAGTTAAACCGCCTGTATTTTCTTTTTCAGATCCATCAGGATTAATTGTAAGCTCAGAATTACCTCTTGTGCTAAAATCTGTATACTCTTTAGTTGCAAGAATAGATGTTGAATTTAGAGTTATTGCTAGAATTATTGCTCCAATAAAACCAGTATATTTTTTATAGTCAATATTTTTATTTTTTATTTCATTAAATAAATGAATTAAAACTAAAAGCCCTGAAAGCATCACAAAGTAATAAGTCATTTGGTAATGATTTGCATTAATTTGTAGCCCAAACCCTAGAGTAGCTAGAATAAATCCAATTAAGTATTTTTTTTCAAATAAATTATAAACCCCTGCTATAGCTAATGGAGCATATCCTATCGCAAGGGCTTTTGTGTTATGTCCAACCCCTAAAATTATTATTAGATATGTTGAAAACGCAAATGCAAAGGCGCCAATAACTGCAATTTTTTTTTCTACTTTAATTGAAATTAATAGCATGTAGAAGGATAATAAATACACAAATAAATAATCGGCAGGTCTTGGTAGAAATCTTATAATTTTATCGACTCTATCCAATAGGTCAAAAGGATATTTAGCCGCTACTTGATAAGAGGGCATTCCTACAAATGCATTATCAATCCAATAAGGCTCCTCATCAAAAGACTGCCTGTGATCAACAATTTGTTTTGACATTCCTGAAAATTGAGTAATGTCAGATTGAAAGATAGCTTTACCTGATAATAAGGGGCTAAAATATATTAACGACGTAATTGCAAAAAAAGAAATTATTGCAATATGATAAGTAAAATTACGTGTGAAAAAAAAATCAATCAATTTCTTCATAATCAATATATTCTCCTACTTGTTCCTTTTTTTTCTTTTCTTTTTTTGGAGCCTTATTAAATGGATTATTTTGACCATTCATTTTATTGAACTTTTCAAAGTTTTTTTTGATAATATATCTCAAAATATAAGGCGCAAGCTTTTTTAGAATATAGCTAAAAATGATAAAAAATAATATTAAGTATATAAAAATCATTATAATTAATAATGTCAAAAATACAATTAATCAAATAATGGCTTTAACTTCAATAAGATTTTAAATGAAAAATAAATTATTCGGATTTTTATTTTTTTTATCTACTTCTCTGTTTTCACAGTATACAGAAACAATTAATTCAAATAGGCCTGGAACTTCTCATGGTGCATTTTCAATCGGAACAAATGTTTTACAATTTGAAATTGGAGGAAATAATTATGTTCTTTCACACTTAAATTTAAATAATTCAGAAATAAGGGGAATTGGTGTAGTTTACAATATTAGATATGGATTGTACTTTGAAAATTTAGAAATATTTGTCAAAGGAGGTTATATTGATAGAAGAGTAAAAGATAATTTCAAACTCAATTTAACTTTTAAAGAAAATTTTCCATCTGAACATTCTATTGGCCTAAAATATTTGTTCTTTGACCCTTTTAAAAATAAAAAATGGCATAGTGAAGATTTTTATAGTTGGAAATCAAGTAAAAAAATTAAGTGGACTGATTTGTTTCCAGCTATTTCTGTATTTGCAGGAGGAGAATATATTTTTAATAAAAAAATCCAATATGATGACCAATATTTTAATCTAAAGCAGGAATATTATGGTTACGAAGATCAAAAAACTTTTTCTCCATTTTTTGGTTTAGCTACACAAAATCATTTTTTAGGTAAATGGGTTGTAGTTAACAACATTTCCTTAGAAAACATTGGCTCAGATTACAGTAAAATAAACTATATTTTTACTTTAACCCACAATTTAAAAAATCCAAGATGGAGTATTTTTGCTGAATATCAAATTATTGATAATAAAATATATTCAGACAACTTTTTTAAATTTGGCATAGCTAATCTTGTAACAAAAAATTTACAAGTTGATTTAAATTTTGGAGGAAGCTTTAAAGATACGCCCTCAAATAGTTATGTTGACTTTGGATTTTCGAAGAGAATAGATTGGCATACAGATAAATTACCTATTGATAGAAAGAAGTTAAAAGAATTTAGAAAAAAAATTAAGCAAGATAATAAAGCTGAAAAAGTTAATAAAAAAGATTCTAAAAAAGTTGAAAAACAAAATAAGAAGCAATCAAGATTAGAAAAAAAACAAATTAAAAAAGCAAACAAACCAACTAGAAAGAAATTTATAATATTCTAATGTTAAAGATAATTACAGTAAAAAGTTTAAATCAGGTTAAAGATTTTGTAATGTTTCCCTTCAAACTTTACAAAGACTGTGATTATTGGGTTCCTCCAATTATTAAAGAGGAAATTGAGGCAATGAATTTTGAAAAAAATCCTGTTTTTAAAAATGCTGAAGCAGAATTTTATTTAGCCTATGATAAAAATGATAATATTGTTGGAAGAATTGCAGCAATTGTAAACTGGGTCGAGGTAAAGGAACAGAAAAAAAATAAATTAAGATTTGGATGGTACGACACTATTGATGATTTAGAAGTAAGTAAAACATTAATTGAGAAGGTTCTACAGTTTGGTAAAAAAAGAAAGTTAGAATTTATTGATGGTCCTGTAGGTTTTTCAAACATGGATAAAGCAGGATTGTTAACCTACGGGTTTGATGAATTAAACACCATGATTACTTGGTATCATTTTCCTTACCAAAAAGAACATCTAATTAAATTAGGATTAAAACAATTAGCAGAGTGGGTTGAGTATAAGATCAAAATTTTTTCTGAGCAAGAAGCGCCTGAAAAGGTAAAAAAATTCGCAAAAATTGTACAAAAGAGATATGAGCTTAAGGTCATAAATTTTAAATCTACGAAACAGATTGTTCCCTATGTTGATAAAATGTTTGAGTTACTTAACTTAACATATAGTAACCTTCAGACTTATGTTACTATCAAGCAATATCAAATTGATTTTTACAAAGAAAAATTTATAAAATATATTCATCCGGATTTTATTAAATGTCTTTTAGATAAAGATGGAAATTTGATTGCGTTTTTAATTACAATGCCCTCATTTTCTCGTGCACTGAAAAAGATAAATGGCAAAATAGGACTTTTTGGATATTTTCATCTTTTTAAAGCCCAGCATTTTAATGATAAAGTTTCACTCTATTTAATTGGAGTTGATCCAAAATATCAAAACAAAGGCGCAACTGCAGTTATTTTCAATGAGTTACAACAAACTTTTAATAATAGAGGGATCCTTGAAATTGAAACAAATCCAGAGCTAGTTGAGAACAAGGCAATTCAAGCTTTTTGGAAAAATTATGAGAGTACACTGCATAAAAGAAGAGCTACCTTTACAAAGAAGATTCAATAATGGAAATTAATGATGACATTATTGCAATATCTTCACCTCCAGGAATGGGTGCGATTGCAATAATTAGGATTTCAGGACCTAAATCAATATCTAAATTCCAACCTTTTTTTAAGTCTAAAAACAATAAAAAATTAGAAGATCAAAAATCTCATACTCTACATTTTGGAGACTTTCGTTTTAATGATCAATTAATTGACGAGGTATTAGTTTCTATTTTTGAAAAGGGAAAATCTTTTACTGGTGACGAATCAGTTGAAATAACTTGTCATGGATCAACATATATACAAAAAACAATTGTTGAAACTCTTTTAGAGAATGGAATAAGACTTGCCAAGCCAGGTGAATTTACAATGCGAGCTTTTCTAAATGGTAAACTTGATTTAACTCAGGCTGAGGCAGTCTCTGATTTAATATATTCTGATTCAGAAGCAATGCATAAAATTTCCCTCAATCAAATGAGAGGAGGATTTCAGAGTGAGCTTAAATTTTTAAGAGCAGACCTGCTTCATTTTTTATCTATGATTGAGTTGGAACTAGATTTTTCTGAGGAGGATGTTTCTTTTGCTAATAAAAAAGACTTAATTAAGCTAGTTGATAAAGTTGAGAAAAAATTAATATTATTAAAGGATAGTTTTAAGTTTGGAAATGCAATAAAAAATGGAGTTCCCGTATCAATTGCAGGTAAACCAAATGCTGGAAAGTCCTCTCTTTTAAACTCTCTGCTAAATGAAGAAAAAGCAATAGTATCAAATATTCCTGGAACAACGAGAGATGCAATTGAAGATACTGTTTTCATAAATGGAATTAAATTTAGATTTATTGATACAGCCGGCTTGCGTGAAACAACAGATGAGATTGAAATTAAAGGAATCGAGATAACTAAATCAAAAATTTTAAAATCTTCTGTTTTGATTTATTTGTTTGATATAAATGATACTAATGAAAAAGAGATATTAAATGATTTGGAAGAGTTTTATAGCAACGATTTAAAAATAATTTTAGTTAGAAATAAAATTGATTTAAAGAGCAAAACCAAAATCAATATAGACAGTTTTAAAAAATATAAAATAACATCATTACTAGAAATATCGGCTATTGATAAAGAATCAGTTAGTATTGTAAGAGATAATTTATCAAATGAATTTGGTATAGACTCCTCAAATAGTGATATTGTTGTAACAAACCTAAGACACTATAATGCTCTTTCTGATTCAATCAATTTTATTGAAAAAGTAAGAGAAGCAATTGAGAATGAAGTCCCAGGAGATTTACTTTCAATTGATTTAAGAAATGTAATTGACTCAGTTGGTGAAATAACAGGCGAAATTAGCAATGATGAAATGTTAGGTAATATATTTTCAAACTTCTGTATCGGTAAATAAATATAGACTCCTTGATTACAATTTCTAAACTTTAAATTAAAGCAATCTTAATAATTTAAAGACTTTTATTTAAAAATTATTTCAAATTAAATTAATTAGATATTTTATTTCCAAGTATAAATTTAAATATGAAAAAATTTATATTTATACTTATTGCCTCGTGTTCAATTTATTCTCAAAATAATAATCTTGTGACTGGTCAAGTTGTTGATGAGTCAAATCAACCACTTCCTGGAGCAACAATCACACTGAATGATGATTACACAATAACTGATTTTAATGGTTTTTTTGAAATTCAGTCAATACTCAATGAAAATAATAAACTAACAGTAAAGTATTTGGGTTATACTGATAAAGTTGTTGATTTTACAATTGGTTCTTTAGATTTGGGTCTAATTATAATGACTGCTTCTTCTACAGAGTTAGCAGAAGTAATTGTAGATGGGACATATTTGCCTTCTCAAGTTCGTGCATTAAATATTCAAAAAAATTCGGCAAATATTGTAAATGTTTTGGCTTCAGATGCAATTGGTAAGCTTCCAGATAGAAATGCCGCCGAAGCTGTTCAAAGGATACAAGGCGTATCAATTGAGAGGGATCATGGTGAAGGTCGTTACGTAATTGTTAGAGGAACTCCAATAAGTTGGAATGCAAATTTAATTAACGGCACTAGATTACCATCCGTTGGTGGAACATCTAATGATACAGGTGGTGATAGAGCAATTCCGCTTGATATTTTTCCAGCTGAAATGATTGAATATGTTCAATTGTCAAAAGCTATCACACCAGATATGGAAGCTGATGCAGTTGGTGGCTCTGTAAACTTTTTAACTAAAACAGCTCCTCAGAAAAGGACTTTAAAACTTAGTGTTTCTGGCGGTTACAATGGTCAGGCAGAAGGTGATATACAAAACTATTCACTTTTATACGGTGAGAGATTAGGTAAATTTGGTTTTGTTGCAACTGGAACATACTATGATAGGTCATGGGCGACTGATAATTATGAAATGAGTTACAACGCTGATCTAACTGGAATTCAGCAATATTCAGTTGAAGAATTAGAATTGAGAGATTATGTTGGAAGAAGAAAAACTACAGGATTTAATTTTGGTTCAGAATATATTTTTGATAATAGTAATAAAATAGAGCTTAGAGGATTATATACAAATTTTCAAGACAGTGAAAGAGCAAGAGAACATTTGTATGATTTCGTTGGAGGGGATATGTCTTTAAGGTCTAGACATGGTATACAACAGTATACTTTACAAGGTGGTGAGCTATCAGGTTCTCACTTAGAAAATTCAAGATTTAGTTTTGACTGGAAAGTTTCCTACTACGATAATGAACAAAATAATGGAGTTTTACCTGACGGTGGAAAGACTTATTACTTGGCACAGTGGCAACAAAGTATGGATTTTGATGGATTAGCATCTGATGGATATAAATATTTAAGTGGTGATGGGCCTGCTAATTATATGGGTGATAATTATGAGAATGTTCAGCCGAGAACTTCTTCATCTTTCAATCCAGGTAGAGCTTTTCTAAGATATCTTTACGCATTTAATCAAGCGAGTTATGAAAAAGACTATAACGCTCAAGTTGATTTTAAGTTCGATTTAAATAAAAAGGTTGACTTTAAGTTTGGAGCAAAGTATAAAAATAAGTATAAACAAGGAGGAGCACCTTACACATTGTACCTTCCAACATGGGCTTTGGGCATGGGTGGAAGTTTTAGAATGATGGACTCATATAATACAGATGAATTTCCGAAGAAAGGAGGGTTTTTAACTGAACTAGGAGAAAATTATGATGGTATTTTACAAAATTTCATAACAATGGGAGAGCTTTATGATTTATTTACACCTGATGGTATTCAAAATGCTGGCGTTTTTCCACTTGTTTATGATGAAACAAATAGGTCTACTGCCTCATCCTATTACAATGGAAATGAGACTGTTACTTCATTTTATATAATGGGGGAATTTCAATTAGATGATAATGTCTCTTCAATTTTGGGGCTTAGAAATGAAAAAACTGATTTAGAATACAATGGAAACTCAGTCAATGGTAGAGTGATATCTCCAGTTAGTACAGATGGTTCATCAAATGTTTGGCTACCAAATGTTCATTTAAAAATAGAGCTTGACGAAAAAACAAATTTAAGAGCTGCTGTAACAAAAACAATTGCAAGACCAAATTTTGCTTCTCTTAATCCTGGACAAACTGTAGATGAAGTTAATTTTTTTATTGCAAGGGGCAATGCTGATTTAAGAGCAACAACTTCAGTTAATTATGATTTAATGGCAGAATATTATTTTGATAATATTGGTATTTTATCTGCAGGCTTGTTCTATAAATCTATTTCAAACGATATTTACTCTAGTACTAATATTGAAAGAATTGATGGTCAATATTACACAGTCATTCAACCTAAAAACCTTGAAGATTCATGGTTTGCAGGTGCAGAAATTGGAATTTCTAAACGATTTGGTATTAGTGGTTTTGGAGTAGATGCTAATTACACATATACTGATTCTGAGGTTAATGTTCCAACTTTTTCTGCTACGGCTGATGGTATTGAGAAAACCATTACCAAACAAAAATCACCAGAGCAATCCGATCATATTTTCAATCTAGCTTTTTTCTATGAGAAAAATAATTTATTATTGAGATTAGCATCAAATTATAAAGGAGACGCAATTGTATCATTTTCTGACTATGGTCCAAATCATAACAGAATTTATGGTGAAAACTTTACAATGGATTTTTCAGGGGCTTACAAAATTTCGGATAAAATCAGGTTATTTGCAGAAATTAATAACCTTACAAATTCTCCTCTGGTTTATTATCATGGTGTAAGAAATAGACCAGAACAAGTTGAATATTATTCGATAAGAGGAGTTTTAGGTCTAAGATTTAATATATTTTAATTATGAAAAATTGTATTATTATTTTTATAAGCTTCATCTTAATTTCATGTGATTTTAATCAAAAATCAAAAAAAGAAAATTTAAATAATGATCAGGTTTTGATTGTCCCTGAAAGAGAGATTGAATTTGAAGGAATAGTTAACTTTAGAGACTTAGGTGGAATTATTAATCAAGACGGAAAAAAAATTAAGTGGGGTAAGTTATATCGTTCTGCTAAATTGGATGAAGTTACTTATAATGATAGTTTGAAATTTTCCAATCTTGGTATTTCAAAAATAGTTGACTTTAGAACAAATGGAGAAAGAATTGAGGCACCTGATTTTAAGTTTTCTGGTGTTGAAAATATTCACCTTCCAATGGGAGATGATAATTGGTCCCAAAACGATTTTTCTACATTAATTTCTGAATTATCAGTGGATAGTTTAGAATATTTTATGCTTGATCTTTATTCAAAAATTCCTATTAAATTTTCTGACAGTTACAAATCTTTCTTTAGTCTATTAAAAAATGAAGATCAGCCAATTTTGTATCACTGCACTGCAGGAAAAGATAGAACTGGAATTGCATCATCTTTAATTTTATACATGCTCGATATTGATATGAAAACTATTCAAAAAGAATATGAGCTATCAAATTATTACAGAAAAGAAGAGAATTTAAAGTATGAAAAAATGTTAGCTGAATATGGAATAAGCCCAGAAAAAACTAAGATTATGATGGAATTAAAACCTAGCTATATTACTGCTATTTTTGATACAATTTCTGATAAATATGGCAGTCTTGACAATTATTTAGAAAAACAGTTAAACGTCAGTAATAAAGATATCTTATTATTAAGAGATAAGTTTTTGGAGCAAACCAATTAGTTAAGAGATTTTTAATTTCCAAAACATTTTAATTTTATTCTTAAGTTTATTTAAGGTAATTTTTTTATCGCATCACCAAGGACATTTCCAGTTGTTAAAATAGGAAAATTAATTCCTAAAATAGCAGCTAATGTTGGAGCAATATCCTTAACGTTATGTCTTTCATAGGAACTTCCAGGCTTAACACCTTTCCCATAAAAAATTATTGGGACATGAGTATCATATGTTGTTGGTGTCCCATGGTTTGAAGTGCTTAATGATCTCTTAACCCAAAATGGATTTACAAAAAAAGCAAGATCACCTCTATATTTTGGATGACTGTTGTTGAGAAGCATATTTAATGAATAATTTTCATTGTTGGCAACAACTTCTTCAAGATCACCAAAATCATAAACATCATACACCCATGGTTCGTTTAATAAAACTGTTTTTATTTTATTCTTAATTTCCTCAGCATCTTTGTTCATTTCATTAATTTTTTCATGATTCAGAAAGACATTATAATTGGAAATATTATTTACAAATTGATTTAATTCTGGAGCAAATACCTTGCTTGAAGCTATTTTGTTAAAAGGGATCCTATTGTCCGCTAAAAAATCTGGAGAATGTGTTATGGCATGGTCTGCTGATAAATAAACTAGGTAATTATTTTCTCCAATCTTTTTGTCTAATATATTTAAAAGATTTTCAATGTCTTTATCAAGTCTTATGTAAGTATCTTGAACTTCTTTTGAGTTAGATCCAAACATATGGCCTATATAATCAGGACTACTAAAGCCGATGTGAAGAAAATCTGTATCATTATCCGTTCCAAGAGATTCATTCTCTAAAGCTTTTAGTGCAAAATCAACTAATATTTTATTTCCACCTGGAGAATATTTAATTGCGTTATAATCAAATACACCATTCTCTTTTTTAAATAAATTGATGAGGCTATGTGGAAATACTGAATTCTTTTTTCCAAGAATTTTAACCTCATACGGGTTTAAATCTGGACCACTTTCAGTGTATGTGTCAATATCATAATATGTATCCCAATTCTGAATATAACTATTAATAATTTTTTTTGAGTTAAATTTTTCTACCCATTTTGGTAATTCATCAACATAATAATTACTAGTAACAAACTTTCCATCTTCATCATCAAACCAGAAAGAGAAATTAGCTGTATGTCCACCTGACAAAACTGCAGAGCGATCCTTAAGAGCAACACTTATAGTCTTTCCTCTAAAGTTAGTAGAAACCCTATTTTCATCAGAAATAGTCGTGACCAATAAATTCTTTGGAGACTTTTTTCCTATTTTTTTTGATGTACCAACAGGCTCAACATTATTATCATCAACACAATAAATTGACTTATTAATTTTAGGATCATACCAATCATTCCCAATTATTCCATGATAATTTGGTGAAGTCCCAGTTACAACTGTAGCATGTCCTGGTCCTGTTGAAGTAACGGCATAACTAAAATGGGAATTTTTTGAAATAAACCCATTATTAATCAATCTTTTAAATCCTTTTTCGCCGTACTTATTCCAAAACTTAGGAATATATTCATACTTCATTTGGTCAACTACAAGACCAACGACAAGTTTAACATCTGAACTAATTTCTTTCGATTTGTTCTGAGAAAAAGATTTAACTGATAAGAATATAAAAATGATAACTACAGAAATTTTCATAAAAGTTTTATTAAATTATGACTTTAATTCTGATTTAATGTTAAGTTATTTTAAAATTTGAAACCTATTGAATTAATTAACATTAAAATATAATAAGGGACATTAATTGATTAATATATTTATTTATTAGTTATGAGAAGAACAAGTACTTAAGACTACATGAAAATTGAACGTGCAAAAGACCTTGAAATGGTTGTTAATGATAAAAGACATTCCAAAAGAGCAAATAAGAAAAAATGAAAAAACTAATTTTACTTTTATTGATTGTAATTGCTACATTAAATTTCGTATATACTTTTGGTTATCAGGGTGAGCCAATGAGTCAGTTTGAGTTTCTTTTTAGGACTTATGGAAGTTTAGTTTTAGCTGCGGTTGCAATAATTTTATTAAATAAGAAAAAATGAAACAACTAATTTTACTATTACTATTTATTCCACTTTTTTCTTTTTCTCA
This sequence comes from uncultured Bacteroidota bacterium, assembly GCA_902522775.1. Taxonomy (GTDB): domain Bacteria; phylum Bacteroidota; class Bacteroidia; order Flavobacteriales; family Flavobacteriaceae; genus Eutrophosalina. The sequence continues at coordinate 11,637 of CABYWQ010000003.1, forward strand.
GAATAAAATTTTGAATATTGGACATCGGGGAGCTAAAGGTCACGTTGCTGAAAATACAATAGAATCAATTAAAGAGGCTATTAGACTTAGAGCTGATGGTGTTGAAATAGATGTTTTTAGATGCAAAAGCGGTGAGATTGTGCTGTTTCACGACAAAACTCTTGATAAACTAACCGATGGAAAGGGAAAAATTGAAAATAAAACTTTAACAGAGATAAAAAAAATAAAAGTACTCGATTCTCAATATTCAATTCCTACTCTTGATGAAGTTTTAAAATTAATTGGAAGGGAATTTTTTTTAAATATTGAGCTAAAAGGTTCTAATACATCAAAGCGATCGTATGAATTAGTAAAATACTATATAGACAAGAAGATAATTAACCCTAAAAATATTTTATTTTCAAGTTTCAATTGGGAAGAATTGAAAAAATTAAGAAAATTAAGTAATGATATTAACATAGCACTTCTAACTGAAGATAGTCCGTTAATGGCTATTAATTCAGCCAAAGAGTTAAATGCTGTAGCAATTAACCCAAACTTTAATGACTTAAATATTGATATAGTAAATAAAATTAAAAATTCAGGATTAGATATTTACACTTGGACAGTTAATAAAAAAAAAGATATTGAAAGAATAAAAAAATTAAATGTTAGTGGAATTATCACTGATTATCCAGATAGGTTTTGAATAATATATCCAACATACTATTACATATATGAGACAATGAAGGGATTATTAAATGAAAAAACTAATTCTATTTTTCGAATCTATTTTTTTCATTTATATGTTCCCCTTTTATATTTTGACCGTATAGCTGAGTAGCAAGAAGTATATCACTTAGCCACTCTTTTATATTACTGACTTTACCCTCAGAGTTAAATGTATATCTCAATGCATAATCATTATTGTATTCACCAAAAGCACCTTCCATCTTTCCGTCAGCAAAAATTACAGCAGAATTTTCACCAGCAATAATTCCCTTAAATTCACCACCAATTTGTCCTGTTAGCAACGAGCCAAAATAACCAGCCATTTTCATATAATTATCCCAGTCATATGTTTGTGAGATATCAAGCTGTCCTGTTAATGTTATAGTGACATCGTCACTAAGAAAAGATTTAAATGTATCAATATCTCCACTCAATTGAGCATTAAAAACTTTTAGAGCAACTTCCTCAGTTTCGTTTATTTTCATTTCTCTTTCACTGATTTGTGAACAAGAAGAAATCAGTAGTATTATGATTAATAATTTGTGTTTTTTCATAGTATTAAAAATATTAATAAATTTTGTCATTTGAATTAATTAACATTAAAATATAATACGGAACATTTATTGATTAATATAGTTATTTATTTGCTATGAGAAGAACACGTACTCAAGACTATATTAAAATTGAACGTGCAAAAGACCTTGAAATGGTTGTTAATGATAAAAGATATTTAAAAAGAGCAAATAAAAAAAAAGCAACTCGAAGAGATAGAAGATACAAGAATAATCTTATGAATCACCTTTCTAAAAATATAAACGAAGACAACTAACCTAAATGCCTATTATTTTACCTAATAACAAGCTTGAAGAGATTCCAAGTATCGTTTTCTCAGAACTTAGAAAAGGAGCTTCTAGAAAAAAGCACCCATTTAAAAACGTAGTATTAACAACATTATCTAAAGAAATTCCAACATCTAGATGGGTTGTTTTCAGGAAATTAACATTAGAACAAAATCTCCTTATTTATACAGATTCTAGGACTGAAAAAATTAAAGATTTAAGAAAAAATTCGAACAGTGGTCTTTTATTTTATAATAATAAACAAGGGTTACAAATCTATTTTAGTACTGTTTCGATTATTCATCAAAACAATGAATTGACAAAAAAATATTGGCAAGGTATTGCAGGGACTAGTTCTGAAAACTACACAACCATATATCCACCCAGTACTCCAATTAAAAATATTTATGAAGGACAAAAAACCGATAAAGATTTAAATGATAAACACTTTTCAATAATAGAATTATGTCCTATTAATATGAGCATATTACAATTAAGCAGGGATGGTCATATAAGAGCTAGTTTCAGTAAAATTAATAATGAGTGGGAAGGCTCTTTTATAGTACCTTAAATTAGGTAAGTATAAATCTTTGAAATAATATTGGCATATATTCTTTTAATTCTGCAACTTCTAATCCATTTACTTTGGATTAAACCTATATGTAAACCAATGTGTTCCATAGCTCTTTAAAACTCGGTTAATGAGCCCGTAATTTAAGAGATTTATAACAATTTTAATGTTAAATTATTTATATGTAAGCCAATGGCATTGATATTGCTTATGTTTTTGTCTAAATAAATATTATGAAAAAAATTATATTATCGTTTATTGCTCTATATTTTAGTTTTGGAATTTATTCCCAAACAATAGTTGAAGCAGCTGTATCAAACAAAGATTTTTCGACTTTAGTAACAGCATTAAAAGCAGCTGATTTAGTTGATGCTTTGTCTGGAGAAGGTCCATTTACTGTATTTGCTCCAAATAATGCAGCATTTTCAAAAATTGATTCTGAAACTTTAGGGAGTCTTTTAAAACCTGAAAATGTCGAAGCATTAACAAATATTCTAACTTACCACGTAGTTTCTGGAAAACTAATGGCAAGTGATGTTGCTAGCGCCTTAAAATCAGGATATGGAAAAGTAAAGCTTACAGCATTAAATGGGCAAACCTTAACTGCAAGAAGTAAAGGCGGAAAAATATACTTAAAGGATTCACAAGGAAATATGAGTGAAATTATTGCAACAGATGTTGCGGGTTCAAACGGAGTTATTCACGTGATAAGCTCTGTTGTAATGCCAGAATAATTACAATTCTTTTAAGATGATTAAAAACCCTACAATTGTGGGGTTTTTTTATTATAAGGTAATATTTTGAATAAAATTATAATGAAAAAAGAAAAAAATAAGCTGACACCAAAAATAAAAGAGTTGATTAAAAACCTTACTCAAACAATTTCTAAAGAACAAAAAAGAGTTAAAAGTAGTGACAAACAGCTTGTCGATAAGTTAAAAAAAATATTAGATAAAGTTAAACCATAGACACTTCTTATTCTTTTTATACAGTAATTCTTATATTCAAGTATGAAAAAGCCTAATGAAATTGTATGCTTTCCATTAAAAGATAATACTAAACGATTTTTAATTGGAAAAAAAGGTCAACATGAAATGCTTGCTATAGCTTTAAATCCAAGTGTAGCAAATGAAAACAAGCTGGACCCAACATCAAAAAATATTGAACTTATTGCAAATAATAATGGATGTGATGGATGGTGGTTAGTTAATTTATACCCTAAAAGAATGTCAAACCCAAATAAGTTACCCAAAAAAGAAAATAATAAATTGACAAAGAAAAATATTGAATTCATAAAACAAATATTAATTAGTCCTAATTATAATTTTTCAAAGATTATATGTTGTTGGGGTAATTTTATTAAAAAACGATCCTTCCTCACTGAAAGTGCAAATCAATTATTAATATATTTAAAAAGTTTAGGTTACGTATGTGAATGTTTAGGATATACACAACAAGGTAATCCTTATCATCCTTCGCCATTAACAATTAACACATTATTTGGAGGGATTAATAATATAAATCTTGTTAAATTTATTTAAAGTTTAATTGTTATTTATATAAAAGCAATAATTACTTTACATAAATAATTGAAAGAATAATGTACATATTTTGTAAGTTATCTAAAAAAAACATGGAATTTAAACTAGCCCTTGATTGGACTCCTAATATAAATCACATAGGATTTTTTGTTGGTAAAGAAAAAAATTTTTTTAAGGATTATGGTATTGAATTATTAATTAATTTACCTGAAAGAGACAATTACAAATACTCTCCTGCAAAACAAATTGAATTAGGTATTTCAGATTTTGGCTTAACTCCTACTGAATCTGTTATAAGTTTTAGAACAAAGAATAATCCATTTAAACTTATAGCCGTGGCAGCTCTTTTTCAAAGTGATATTAGTGCAATTGTTGTAACTGATGATTCTGGAATTAAGAGCCCAAAAGATTTGGACGGAAAGTCATATGCATCCTATGGCGCAAGATATGAAGATTTAATTGTTAAGCAACTTATAAAAAATGATGGTGGATTAGGGGATATTAATATTAGTTATCCAAATCGACTCGGCGTTTGGGATACTGTATCGAATAAAACTTTTGATTCTACTTGGATTTTTATGAATTGGGAAGGAATTGAAAAACCAAATTTTAATTTTTTCAAGTTAAGTGACTATGATATTCCATATTCCTATTCTCCTTTAATTGTATGCTCTGAGAAATTAATAAATACTAATAAGATTGATGTTGAAAATTTTTTAAAAGCAACAAAAAAGAGTTATATGTATTGCTTGAATAACGTTGATGAATCAATAAAAGTATTATATAATTATCTTCCTAAAAATGACAAAAAAATTAATCTAAGATCATCATTAAATTTATCAAAGCGTTATTTTGGCAATTCAAGAAATTTTGGAAAGATAAATTATAATGTATTTTTAAATTTTTTTAATTGGCTTAAAGAAAATGGAGTTGAAAGTAAAATGCTGAATCCAAAAGATTTTTACGTAGAACTTAATTTCTAATTCGTTATATTATGATATGAAAAAATTAATATTTCTATCTGTTCTTTTAATTTATTTTTCATTCGGCTTGAGCACTGAGGAGTTACGACTTGAAGTTAAAAATAGCATTCTTGAAACCCTAGAAGTTGATCCAGATTTTGAAGGAGTTACAAAGTCTTTTAATTATCCTTTTTTTCATTCCAATTACTAAGATCTAAAAAAAATGAAAGATCTAAATTCTATTAATAAGCATACTTGTAATTATTGTAATAAAGAGATTGATTTTATTTGGTCTAGTGGAATCAATAACAGTAATCCTAATGCTAGGCTATGCTTTGATTGTAAGTACAAAATAATTGATGATGCATATAAAAATATTATTTAGTAAAATAGTTTTATTGATTATTCTTATATGTACTATTTCATGTAATAATAAAGGTATTTCAAAAAGTCCCAACTTCATTTTAATTCTAAGTGATGATCAGGGTTGGAATGGAACATCTTATGAAATGATAGCAGGGTCAGATTATTCAAAAAGTGATTATTATGAAACTCCAAACATTGAGAATCTTGCTAAATCAGGAATGGTTTTTTCTCGTGCTTATTCTCCAGCTCCTACCTGTTCTCCAACAAGGTATGCAATTCAATATGGACAAACACCTGCAAGGCTGAAGCACATTAGAGTTTCTATGAATGTTGATCATATAGATCATCAAGGCATGACTACAATTCCTAGAGCTTTAAAGAGAATTGATAGTAATTACGTTGCTGGTCATTTCGGAAAATTTGGTATGTATTCAGAACCAATAAATTTTGGTTATGATCACAGTGATGGAATGACAGGAAATATTGATGGTAATATTGACGGTACTGTTCAAACAAAATGGTTGCCACAACATGATGAAGATCCTAAACAAATTTTTGGTATAACAAAAAGATCTTTATCATTCATGGAAGAGCAAGTCAAACAAGACAATCCATTTTTTCTACAAGTTTCTCACTATGCTGTTCATTCAGATCTTGTTTCCAGAAAAGAGATTTATGAAAAATATAAAGAAAAAAACAGGGGTAGATATCATGAAAATCCCTCAATTGCCGCTATGACTCAAGACATGGATTTAAGTGTTGGAAAGATACTCGAAAAAGTTAAAGAGTTGGGCATTGAGGACAATACATATGTTATTTATATGTCAGATAATGGAGCTGTTGAACAAATTTTAGGAAGTAAAAAAACAAACAAAGAAAATAGGGGATATAATTATCCTTTAAGGCATGGAAAAGGGACTTTATATGAAGGGGGAATTAGAGTCCCATTTATTATTTCTGGTCCTGGAATCACACCTGGTAGCAGATCATCAATTCCAATTTCTGGTGTGGACATCTTGCCTACTATTCAGGATTTAGTATCAAGTAGAGTTCAATATGATGAAAAAATAGATGGAGGAAGTTTTAAAAAAAATTTATTAGAGGACCCAAATTCAAGGGTGATAAGAAATAAGGATTTTCTTATTTTTCATCTTCCCTTTAGAAGAGGAAGTTTCAATCCCCATTCTGCCATAATCAAAGATGAGTTAAAGCTTATCAAATTCTTAAATTCAAATAAAGTATTACTGTTCAATCTTAAAGATGATCTTAATGAAAAAAATGATATTTCTAAAAAATTTCCAGAAATCACATTTAATCTTAATTTACAACTAGAACAATACTTAAAAAAAGTTAAAGCTTTAAAGTGGAAAAAAAATATAAATTGGCGGCCATTTGAAAAAACTTTAGAAGAATTTAATTCATTTTACTAGTTTAATCTAAAAATGTTTTCACATCTTAATTTAAATTGATTCTTAAGAGAGAAAAAAATATTTTTGTCAAAAATTTATTTTGAAAAAATTACCTGTAACAGTTTTAAGTGGATTTTTAGGTGCTGGAAAAACTACTCTATTAAATCATATTTTACACAACAAGGAAGGCTTAAAAGCAGCTGTAATTGTAAATGATATGAGTGAGGTCAATGTTGATGCGGATCTTGTAAAAAGTGAAAATACCCTTTCAAGAACCGAAGAAAAACTAGTTGAAATGAGTAATGGTTGTATTTGCTGCACTCTACGTGAAGATTTAATGATTGAAGTCGAAAAATTGGCAAAAGCACAAAAATTTGACTACTTAATTATTGAAAGCACAGGAATTTCTGAGCCAATACCGGTAGCTCAAACTTTTAGCTTTGAAAGCGAAGATGGAAGTATTGATTTAAGTAAGTTTAGTTATGTCGATACAATGGTAACAGTTGTTGACTCATTCAATTTCATTAAAGATTTTTCAAGTCCAGAATATTTGACTGATAGAAATCTAACAGATATTGATGGTGATGAAAGAACAATTGTTAATCTTTTAACTGATCAAATCGAATTTGCCAATGTTATTCTCTTAAATAAAATTGATTTGGTTTCTGAAGAAGATTTACGAAACCTATATGACATAATTCATAAGTTAAATCCTGAAGCTAAGATTATTCCAACTAATCACTCAAAAATTAATTTAAGGGAAGTTATAAATACAGGAATCTTTGATTTCGAAAAAGCAGAGGCATCAGCAGGATGGATTAGAGAATTAGAAAATGAGCACGTCCCTGAAACAGAAGAATATGGAATAGGGTCATTTGTTTTTAGAAAAAAAGTTCCATTTCATCCGGAAAGATTTCTTGATTTTATACAAAACAAATTCCCAAAAAATATCATTAGAAGTAAAGGTTTATTTTGGATTGCTTCAAGATCTGATCAAGCACTCATATGGAGCTCCGCAGGTGGGTCAATAAAATCAGATCCAGCTGGTGTTTGGTGGGCTTCCATGCCTTTCTCTGAAAGAATCAAATATGGTAATTTTGTTAATAACCAACAACAAATTGAGTCTGAATGGGAGCCAGATTTTGGGGATAGAAAAATTGAACTTGTATTTATTGGTCAACAATTAGATGTAGATTCAATTACTAACCAGTTAGAAAAATGTCTGTTAAATGAAAAAGAGTTAATTGATTGGAAAAATGATCAGTTTAAAACGACAGATAATTGGCCAATTCAAAAAGTAAAAAGAGAAGTATAAATTAATTTGCAATTAATTTTAAAATATTAAACTATATATTACTGCTTCTTATTAAATCATTAAATCTTACAAGCTTTATATAAAATATAATTTAGAATTTCATAACTTGAAAATTAACCAAAAATCAAACTATGAAATATATATTTACATTAATCACATTATTCACTTTAACTTTTTCATATTCTCAAGCTTACCAAACTTATACAATGCATTTTGTCCAGGTGGAGGGTGATCTAAACGCTTTTGAGGAACGCGAAAAACTTATGCAAAAAGTTGCTCAAGATGCAGTTGACAGAGGAGATATATCTTTTTGGGCTTTTCTCAAAAGGTATACAGGAACTGGTTATGGTACAACGACTGAAAACCAATCTAATTATGTTTGGGTTCAATCCAACACTGATATTTCAGCAGTTATGAGTGATAAAAATTCTTGGTGGGGAGGAGGAAATATTAAAAGAGTTTTAAGTGAAGATGAATTCAAAAGAGCACAAGAGCTTAACAAAAAGTTTAAAAGAGTTAAAACAACTAATATTATTTTAGAGGATCAAGTTAGTATAGTTTTAGGTTTGGGTTCAGTTATTCAATTTAATTTTGCCCAAGCTGCTAATCCAAATAAATTTATTCAAGATAATATTGAAAAATGGAAACCATTTTTTCAAGAGAATATGCCAAAAATGGGAATGCTTAACTGGGGAGTTGCAAGAATGATTTCACCACAAGGTGCAAATTGGCCTAATGTTTCTACATGGGATATGTTTGACTCAATTGAAAGTCTGATGAAGTATAGAGTTGGATACCCTGAAATGGTAAATGTCAATCCAGATGGACCAGCATATAATCCAACTTTTTGGGCATCTAGAGATATTTTTGAACCAATAATTTTTGCGTTTAAAGAAGAATAAAATTTTTTACTACAATAAAAAAACCCTTCAAATCGAAGGGTTTTTTTGTCAATAGTAATAGATTGTTAGAAATCAGCTACTCTTACCATCATGTAGGTATTAATAACTTTTCTAATTCCACTTACTTTAGCAGAAAATTTAGCAAATTCTGGAGTTGACTGCATTTCCTTAGTTCTGGAAAGTGCAGTTTCAAGATCTGGCGATCCAATCCAAACGAAATGAGAAAAGTCTGCTTTTTTTCCACTTATTGGATAGCCAACACCATAGGAGTTGTTTTCATAGCCTTGAGATGCAGCTAATTTTTGAGAAAATTCTGCAAATTCCTTGACATAAGCAGAAGGATTAGATACTTCCATTTCATAGATAAAAAACACTTGATCTGGAGTCCAATCATTTCTGTACCAAACAGGTGTGTTTAGTGCGCTATTTACAGGAGTAATATAGCGATTGAGTTTTTCACCAAACACTTGAGCTACAGACGATGCAAACCAAGAGTTTGAAAAGTTAGCAAATGCAGCCTCATTTGGAAAACAAAACTGAACAGTATGAGTCGCTTGATTAGTACCGTTAAATTGGTATGCAAATAAAGATTTAGACCCTTCAATATTCTTTGCCCATTCAGTTTCCATCATGCCTTTTAAAGCGGAAACAACCATTTCAGGTTCATCAGCTTTAAAATCAAAAAAAGCACAATATTGAGAAAAAGAATAAGATGAGAATAGAATAGTAATTAATAATAAATATTTTTTCATTTTATAAAAATTTAAACCTAAAATATAATTTTAAAATTTATTATATGTTAATAAATCTTAAAAAGTTGAATGCATAAATATTTTTTATTAAATTTTAAATAAAAACATAAAATAAACACGAATGAAAAAATATATTTTAACATTATTTCTAATTATTCCTTTTTTACTACAGTCTCAAAATTTTCGTGGTCTTGATAAAAGTCCAATGGACCAAGCAAAATTTCCCATTAGTAATAGAGTTACAGACAAAGTTGCCATCGTTACATACAGCAGACCTCAATTAAATAATCGTTCATTTGGGGATATTGTTCCTTTAAATAAAGTTTGGAGAACAGGTGCTAATGAAGCGACACAGATTAGATTATTCAGTGATATAACAATAGATGATAAAAAAATTCCTGCCGGAACATATACATTATTTACTATTCCTGAAGAAAATCAAATTACAGTTATAATTAATAGTGCTACAAATATTTGGGGAGCTTATAGCTATAAGTCTGAAAAAGACATTATTAGAGTAAAAGTTCCATTAGTTAAAAGCGATGAGTCTTTGGAAGCACTTTCAATTGCTTTTTCTAATGAAAATAGTCAGCCTAAAGTTCATTTTGGATGGGAATACATGAGATTTGAATTACCTTTTAATGTTTTATAGTCACAGCTAATATGAGATTAATAATTTTATTATTTTTCTTAATATCGTCCTTTATATCGGCTCAGGAAGAAAAAAAAGGAAATGGATTAAAAAATCTTTTAAAACAAGCTGAAAAATTAGCTAAAGATTTAGCTTTAGATAATAAGAAAAAAGAAAATAAAGATTTTTTCTTTTCACCAATAGATATTGGTAAAACAAGTTTTAATACAGCAGACAGAATTGCTATTAAAGATGTCATTGATGCTTATGGTTTCTATTGGGACTCAAATAATTTAGATGGATATTTATCTCTATTTACAGATTCAGCAAAAGGTGTTGTAATTAATATTGATGGTAGTGTAGACAACTATTATATTAAATCCGCCGAGCAAATTGAAAACAATAAAAACAGGATGGATTATTTCATTAAAAATCAAATGCAAAGGAGACATATGATGGCCAATTCATTTTTTATTGAATTAACTAATGATTATGCTCATCTGAGACAGTACATGATTTTAATGACAACCAACAAAAAAGAGAAAACAGAAATTCTATCGCCCATTAACTATGTTTTTAAGTTGATAAAACTTAATGGAATTTGGAAAATAATTTACAGAGAAATTAATTTAGACAAACCTTTAGACCTTTCTCTTTAAATAAAATAGATTAGTTTAAAATTTCTCCATTCTTGGCATTACTTGCACCTATATTTGGAGTTGAATTAATATTTAAACTGTGACCAAAAAAATCCTTTGTTGGTATTGATTCAAGATTAGCAAAAATATCTGATTCGCTAGTTGGAATTGGAGGATGTGAAAAATTTCCAGTAAATTCTTTACCTGCATTAATTGCATTACTCCCTTTAAGTAATTGAAATCCTTTTTCATTTCCTAGATCTTCATTATAAAAATTTGGGTTTAGATTTACTGGGTCATCATCAATATTTATAAATCTGTTATCAATACTTCCATAAAATAAATTATTGGTCATGTAAAGATTATCGTCTCTTACATTCACTTGCTTTGTCCCAATTGAAGATCCATTTACAGAATAAAAAATGTTATTAAAAACTCGTGTGCTATTAGCTTTGAGATCAATTGCAGTTGCATAAGGATTATTAGTTCTATTAATAACAATTGTATTATTGTATATATAACTATTATTAGATGTATATCCCTCATCACCCCCGATTTTATCATTTAGCCAAATAGTATGATTACTATTTTTCCAGTTCGGATTATCTCTCCATCCATCATTTACACTTATATTAAATCTATAAACTGCAGTTTCATTGCCACCTAATATTTCAACAAATCCACCTTCACAATCTTCCATGTAGTTATATTGGATAAACGTATTAATGTTTTTATGATCAACATGAATTCCGTGGGAATCAAGTATTCCTCTTATGCCAATTGCTTTATTTCTTTGAATAATAGTATTTACGCTATTCCAATTCCAAACAGCACTTCCTCGACCAATCATTCTAGAATTAGTTTTTGCTCCTGGTCTATCAAAAATATTATCTTCAATTAAAATATTTCTAGCTCTTGAAGGCAATATACATGTACCTCCAATTTGTTTAAATTCATTATTTCTAAAAACAAAATCTGTATGTCTGTTGTCAAGCCCATTATTTGCATTTGAATGTTTGACGTGAACTCCAAATCTTTGTAAATCGGTGAAGAAATTATACTCAAATAAGACGTTGTTTATATGTGCCTTTGCCCAATCTGTAAAAAATCTCACTCCTGCTACCTCAAATTGATTAAATGCCTCTTGATTTGAAGGATCAACCTGTGTGATGGCATAAATATTTTTAAATGTCATGTTTCGAAAAGTGAAATTATTCATAACATCATCATTAGTATTATGAATATAAATACCAAAACTATCAGAATCATCAATATCATTTCTTTTTTTAGTTCTATTGTTTTGAATTTCAAGACCATCAAAAATCATATTATCATTGTTATTAACATATATGGCCTCTTGAAAATCACCTCCACTTATATTTTCCCCACTTCCACTTATAATAGGTTTATTGTTTGAAGAGCCATAAGATGTAATTACAATTGGTTTATCCTCAGAGCCCGAACCGTTAACCTTAAATTGACCAACAAAAGTATCCCCCTTTTTAAAGAATATACTGTCTCCAGGTGATAATTCAATATTTGAAATTTTTGATATTGAATTCCAAGGGCTACTCTCACTTCCTTGATTATTATCATTTCCTGATGAACTACTTATATAATAAGTTGTTCTTTCGCCACTTTCGTTATTATTAGAGTTGTCGTTAGAACTATCATTAGAGTTGTCATTAGAGTTATTACCTGAGTTATCAATTGAATCAGATTTACTACAACTAAAACTTAGACTTAAGAAAACTAAAATCATTAAAATAGATCTCATAAATATTTTATTAATAATTACTTCAATTTTTTTCATAAACTTTCAAATAGTCTATTATAAGTGAATTTGGAAAAATAGTGTTGCCTTCATCAACAACTCTCATTAGACCATTATTCATAACAATACACATTGTTTTGTTTGGCCAGTTTTCGCTAGGAACTTCAATACCTTTATTTTTAATATGAACCAATTCTCCATCTATATACCATTTCATATCATTTTCAGTCCAGTTGAATCCAAAAATATGAAACTTAGATGAGGAATTATATGTCGATTGAAAATTCTTAAGTGCATAACTATGATCCTTCTTATCGTTCCACAAACCATATATAAAACGCATATACATTTCATCGCTTCTATTAGTATTAAAAAATTTTCCAAAGTATTCCCATATATCAATTTCAGGTGGCCACCTTCTATTTTCAGAATCATCAATTAACCATATGGCTGGCCATACTTTATCACCTTTAGGAAATTTAGCTTTAATTTCAAGGTAGATATTTTTAGCTGTACCATTAAAATTTATTTTTTGTAGTGAGTTTATCCAGCCAGTTGAATAGTTAAATTGGCCTACAGGATCAGTTCCAGTAATTGATTGTTTTCGATTGTCTAAATAAAGTAAACCATTATTAACGTAAACGTTGTCATCCAAAAGATATCCAGCATAATTATTGTTAAGTAAATTTTCGCCTCCTGTATTTTTATTCCAAATCATTCTAATAGACGAATTTGTACTGTGAGTTAGTCCTTTAGACCAATTGCTATTATCAAAGCTATCAAACTCATCACTTTTAATTAATTCATAATCTGTCGGTATATAACCTGATTCTAAACTATTATTTTGCTCATCTGTTGATATAGCTTCTTCTTCACTTTCTTCTCCACCACATGAGATAAAAATGAGTAATAATAATTGTAGAAAATACTTGATCATTATGCAAAGTTATTAATGAGTGTGATTTAAATATACACCAAAATTATCTTGTCTATTTAATTTATTAACTTAACATTCTATTTAATAATTCGATGAAATTTTTAAGATTATTTAGAAGTCAATCTACAAACACTAAAGATTATATTAAGTATGCTGTTGGTGAAGTTTTTCTAGTAGTTATTGGTATTTTAATTGCTCTCTCCGTAAACAATGCTAATGAGGAAAGAAAACTTAGAAAAGAAGAGAAAAAAATATTATTATCTCTACACAGTGAAATTTCTAATAATTTAAATAGTTTGGAGACTGCACTTTTGGAAAAAAAAAAAATAATTGATATTAATAATGAGTTTTTAAAATATACAGGTCCAGAATCAGAGTGGAAATCAGAATCTAAACTAGATAGCTTGATGTATTATTTTTCTGTTTCAGGTTGGAATTATGTTGCTGATAATGGTGTATTAAATGAAATTATTAATTCTGGTAAGCTTTCAATTATTGACGATGTTAAAATTAAAAATCTTGTTTCTTCCTTACCTCAGCAAATTTCACAGATAGTTGAAGAGGACAGGGTTTATAGGGATGACCTACATCAATATTTTTTACCATTCATAAGTAAAAATTATAAACTTAGAAATTTTACTGAGTATAGAGAACTTTACAAGTTTAGTAAGTCTGATTTGGGAAAATCCAAGTTTAAATTATTCGATAACAAGTTAATCAACAATTTAGAATTTGAGAATATCTTAACAATACAATCAATATGGATTAAGTTCTCAATTGAAATGTGTGAAAATCTACAAATTAAGTTTTCAAAAATTCAAGAATTAATTGAGTTTAAGTACGATGATGTTGACTATGATAGACTTAATCAAGATTTAGAGGAAGGTTTTTGGGGCTAATTAATTCCAAACACCTCTGTCAATATTTAAAAGTAATTCTTTATAATCAACATCAGTATATTTTGATTCTATTAATTTTTGCATTTCCAAATATTTGATCTTTAGTTTTTCAAGCATTTCAATATTAAATTTCAAATAACTAGACTGCATTGAAATTAAATTCTCAAATTCTTTATTTCGAAGTATAGAATTATAATCATATTTAAAACTTGAAAAGCCTAAACCAAGTTTTGAGAACTCAGTAAAATCAATATAATTAGTAGAATTTCTAACAGGTGCAATTTTATTAAAAAATGGATTCCAATATTGCCAAACACCAGTTCGAAGTGCTTGATCTTGCTCAAATATTTGGGAAAATGTTTTTGGTAAAGATGATATTAATACTTTTAAATTAGTGTCTGTTATTATAGATAATTTACCAGAATATATAATTTCATTCAAAACCCCCTCCTGAGGAACATGTCTCCATCCTGAAAAATTTGAGTAAACAAGTAAACTATCAAAATTTTTTTCAGATTCCCATTTTCCATTTGGACCAGTATATTTTAAAAACTCGTTACCTACATCAATAATTTCTCTTTTTTTTTCAACAACGAAATTGAGGTTTAATAAACTAGACGAAAGTTCATTATGAAATGAAAGCAATAATTTTTTTTCTTCTTTTCTAAATTTTCTTTCTTCATTTGAATTATTAACCTCTAGTGCTATTAAAATACCAGCTATTATTAATACAATTTCAATTAAGGCATACTTGTAATAATCCTTATTTATTTTTCCAAAATTTCTTATAATTTTGAGAATTCTCATCCATTGTTATTTACAACTAATTTACAAATTAAGTGTAAGTGACAACAAGATGATAAAATATGTATATAAAAATGATACTAATTTTATAAATTAGTGACAAGGAAAATGAAAACAGAATACGACGCTATAGTCATTGGTACTGGTGTTAGTGGTGGTTGGGCTGCTAAAGAATTATGTGAAAAAGGATTGAAAACGCTTGTTCTCGAAAGAGGAAGGATGTTATCTCATCCTCAGGATTATACTACTGCAAATATGGATCACTGGGATTTTCCATCTGGTGATAGAATAACTAATGAGATTAAAAAAAATCAACCAAAGCAAAGTAGAACAGGTTATGTTAATACAGAGTCAACTAAGCATTTATTTGTTGATGATTTAAAGCACCCTTACAATGAGGATAAGCCTTTTAATTGGATTAGAGGTTATCATGTCGGTGGTAGATCATTAACTTGGGGAAGGCAAAGCCACCGATTAACAAAATTTGACTTTGAGGGAAATGCAAAAGAAGGAATTGCTGTAGATTGGCCAATTAGATATGGAGATTTAGCCCCTTGGTATGATTATGTTGAAGATTATATTGGTGTGAGTGGAGAAAATTTAGGTTTACCACAGTTCCCTAGTGGAAAGCTTTTAAAGCCAATGGAAATGAATTGTGTTGAAAAGGTTTTAAAAGAAACGCTATCAAGAAAATATGATAATAGAGTGTTAACTTTAGGGAGAGTAGCTCACATAACTGAAGGAACTAAGCCTGGCAGAGGAAGAGTAAGTTGCCAATATAGAAATCGATGCAGAAGAGGATGTCCATATGGTGCATATTTTAGCAGTAATTCATCTACCTTACCTGCTGCAGAGGATTCTGGAAATATGACATTAAGAACTAATTCAGTTGTTCATGAAATTTCATATGATGAGGATCAGCAAAGAGCAACTGGGGTTAAAATAATTGATGCTGAAACAATGATGACCTATGAATTTAAAGCTAAAATTATTTTTGTGTGTGCATCAGCTGTAGGCTCAACCTCAATTTTACTTCAATCAAAATCAAACAGATTCCCAAACGGACTAGGTAATGATTCCGGTGAATTAGGCCATAATTTAATGGATCATCATTTTCAAGTTGGGGCAAGAGGAAAATTTGAAGGTTTGGAAGATAGGTATTATATTGGGAATAGACCTACTGGAGTTTATTTACCAAAATTTAGAAATATTGGAGGTAAAACAAATAGAAAAGATTTTTTAAGAGGTTATGGATACCAAGGTGGTGCTTCTAGAGGAGACTGGACAAAAATGATAGCTGAGTTGTCTTATGGAAAAGAACTTAAAGAAGCCATATTGGCACCTGGTGGATGGACAATGGGTCTTACTGGATTTGGTGAAATACTTCCTTATCATGAAAATAAAATGTATTTGAACTACGATAAAAAAGATAAGTGGGGTCTTCCAACAGTTACTTTCGACGCCTCTTTAAAGGAAAATGAGTTAAACATGAGAAAAGATATGTTGCAACAAGCAGTTGAAATGCTTGAATCTGCAGGATTTAAAGATGTAAAAGGTAGTGATAGAGATTACAATTTTGGAAATGGTATACATGAAATGGGAACTGCTAGGATGGGTCGTGATCCAAAAACATCAGTATTGAATAAATTCAATCAAATTCATTCAGCTAAGAATGTCTTTGTTACTGATGGTGCTTCCATGACCTCTGCAGGTAATGTCAACCCTTCATTAACATACATGGCATTAACTGCTAGAGCAGTTGATCATGCAGTTAAGGAACTTAATAAAAGAAATTTATAAAATGAAAAGGAGACAATTACTTAAAAATTTAGGTATAGGCGTAGGTGCAATAACATTAACTCCTGCAGTTTCAAGTTTATTACATAGTTGTAGCGACGGGACAAGTTGGAATCCTGTTTTTTTTAATAAAAGTCAAATTAAATTACTTTTAAATTTAACAGAACAAATAATTCCTTCGGATGATAAAATTCCTGGTGCAAAAGAATTGAATCTGATAAAATTTATTGACTTGTATATTTTAAATATGATGAACGATAAAGAAAAAAGATTATTAAAAACATCTTTAGATTCATTTATTGAAGATTGTTTAAAAGAAAATAATTATTCAAAAATGGAAGATATCACAGAATCTGATCTAGAATCTTCATTAAAATATTTCTATAAGGATCAACTATCTATGCAAAGAAGTTGGAATACTGAGTATAATAAATTTTCAAGAGAATTAGATAATGATCTAACCCCTCCGGTTAAAGCACTTTCTTATAGATTTCTCAACACTATAAGAAGCTTAACAATAACCTCATTTAAATGGTCTGAAACTATTGGTGAAACAGTATTAGCATACAATCCAATTCCAGGTAGACAAGTTGGATGTGTAGATTTACAAGAGGCTACTGGTGGAAGAGCTTGGTCTCCATAATTAGTTAGGTACGTTTTTTGCGTTTTATCAGTGTGAATCTTTTCGATTTTGGTTTAGTAACTTTTCTCACTAGTTTGATTGTGCTTGTAATCATGTATTATTTCATAAAAGAAATTAAGAAGTAATACATGCTTATTTAAAATTAATTTCAGATCTAATTATATTTATTATATGCAGAAATTACTTTTCTCCATATTATTTTTGCCTTTACTATTACTTGCTCAAAATGATTGTGCTCCTTGTAATGTTTCAGCAAATTCCAATATGGAAATTACAACCATAGAATCGAGCTGGCCAAATATCAAAAATAAAAGTATTGTTAAAATAAATTCTTTAACAAAAATCATTTATGAAAATGAAGATGATTATTGGGAGAAGTTTTACATGTCTTCTTGGTGGATGAAAGAAGGCCTAGACCCGTGGACTAAAGACCCAATTTGGGGTAAAGGATATATTAAGCCTGATCATAATTTTAATTCTTGTGTAAATGATAATTTAAGATGGAAGTGTGGGTATTCTTATGTATTAAGGTTTCCAGAAAATTTTAAAAAAAACAAAAAATACCCTTTAGTTATTTTTTTGCATGGAGGAGTAAATTCAGATATTCGTCGTTTAAATAGTAGAATTCGGACTGTTAATAGTTTTTTTGTTCCTGAAAATGATCAATATATAATAGCATCTCCAATTAAATTAGGATATGATTGGAGCCCAAAAAAGATTCAAGATATGCTAGAAGATATTAAATCAAATCTTAAAATTGACTTAGATAGAATTTATTTAACAGGGTTAAGTATGGGAGGAAGAGGTACATTTATAGTTGCGTCAGAATTACCAGATACTTTTGCAGCAATTATGCCATTAAGCCCTCATCATACTCCTTATTCTTATCTCCCTCTTGCTGACAAAGTGTCTCATATACCTACATTCTTACATCACAGTACTAACGATAGAACTTCTAAGTTTTCTGTAGCAAATGATATGTTTGAAAAATTGAAAAAAATTAATGAAAATCTTGTATTTGATATAGGAAATTCTGGCCACTATGGTTGGAATAAGATATATGGAAATCCAAAAAATATTAAATGGCTTATGTCATGGAAAAAGTAAATTTTTGTAAAATATGAAACTTTTAAAATGGATTCTTTTTTCAATTTTTATAATTTCTACGATTTTATGTTTTGCAGTTGTTTTTTTAATGTATTATAATTTATCTTTTATAGATTATCCTTATTTATATTTAGGACTATTTTTTTTAACTTTATCTGTATTAGTTTTTAAATTTATTGGAAGAAAATAATGCGTGAATTTTCATCAGTTGGCCTTAATACAGGCTATTTACTTTTTCTTGTTTCACTAATTTTCCCTGCTATTAATATGTTTAATATTATAGTTTTAGACGACAACTCTATCAGGAGCTTCCTCAGCAGTATGTCAGAAACTAATATTATTTTATTTTCATTAATAGTTATTGTTTTAATTTCCTTTAGTGTAAATAAAGTAAGAGTTAGTAGTTATGGAATAATTAAAGAGTTATACTTTATGCCTTTTGTTAGTAAAAAAAGAAGCTGGAGTCAAATAAAATATTATGCAGATGTAGATGAAAAATATGGTGGAAAAAACTCTATTGAAAAAGTAATTTGGTTCATAGACTTCAATGATCGTGTTTGTTTGCGGTTAAAAAAGTCGAAACGAAAAAACTTAAAGAAGGTTTTAGATGTTATTGCTAAATTTGAAGATAAGTATGTTGATAATTTAGAAATTCCCTACCCTTATTTCATGCGAAGTGGATGGACAAAAGTAACATATTATAAAAAGATAGAGAATGACAAAAAATAATTCAAAAAATAAACTGAACATTATTTTATTTGTTTTACTAACGGTTATTGCCTGTTCAAAAAGTGACTCAGCAGACAATGATAATGTAATTGATAATCAATCACCAACTTTAAATATTGATAAGTCATTAATTCAGTTTGATAATACAATGATTAGTAAATCTTCTATGGCTGCAACATTTTCTGTTCAAAGTCAAAATTTAAATAGTGAGATTTCTTTTTCTGTTGGTGATAATTTTGAAATTTCTAATGATAATTCTGATTTCAAAAAAAGTTTAACAGTACAACCTAACCAAAATAAAACCCTTTATGTTAGATTTTCACCATCTGAATTGGGGACGCTTACAGGTCTGATTACTATAACTAGTTCGAATGTATCACAAAAGACAATTAATCTTTCTGGTATTGCAATCAAATTAAGACATAATTATAAAACCTATATAAAAGAGCATCTAGCATTTGGATCTGGCTTAAGCCAATCATCTGTTAAGTCATTTGATTTACATAATGATATGGAAAAAATAGAAAGTATTAAAATGTATGTTCAATTGGAGTGCCCGAATGCAGGATGTAATGCATGGGATGTATTTGCCAATATATTAGTCAAAGAGTCTGTAAGTAATGAATGGTTGGAAATTGGAAGATACATAACACCATATGGCGTTGATACTAGTGCTTTAGAAAGAGGAATTGAAATAGATGTTACGGATTTTAAATCTCTTTTGTCAGGTACTGTAGAGTTAAAAGCTTATATAGAGGTTTGGGGATCAGATGGCTGGAATTTATCTGTTGATTTTGATTATACTGAGGGTGAGCCTGATTATAAATACTACCAAATATCTCGAATCATGCAGTACAATAAAAACTCTTTGGAAGGAGTAATTTATGGTGAAGATCAATCTGAATTTGACCTTGATAAAACAATTTCCTTTGGTGATAATATTCAAAGCGCCCATTTAAGAACAATCATTACTGGTTGGGGTCATGCCACACCCGCAGATTCTGATGGAAGAAGATGCGCAGAGTGGTGCTATCGAACCCATGATATAAAGATTAATGATGCAAATAGGTTTCAACACGAAATGAAAGGAATAGGTTGTAGTTCTAATCCAATTAATAATCAGGCTGGTAATTGGACACCTGATAGAGCTGGATGGTGTCCAGGAATGGCAGTACCATTAAGATTGGACAATTTTGATGAAGATTTAAACGGCAAAACTCTAAAGTTTAAATATGCTTTTAAACCTTGGATAAATGATCTACAAACAACGGCTAATAACAAACACGCTTATTATGCAATTTCAACATTTGTAGTTTTAAAAAGTAATGAAGAGATAAGTCCTGCTGTGGTAACTAATTAATTGTTCCGTCCAGATTAAATTGAGAAACAAAATCCCAAATTAATTGACTTGTATTTTTTCCATTAAAATCTAATTTATCACTCCAATAATGCCCTCCATTGTAAATCTTTATATGTTGAACATAGGGATTTCCAGAGTTGTCATAATAAATTTGTTGTTCTATAGATTCATCCTGATTTGTAATAACATCTTCGTTAAAACAACTGTTAAAATTTTTCCACCAATTGACAACATTTGTAATAGCTGTTGATCCGTATGAATCACCATCGTAAAGAACTACACTATCAGCTGTCCCATGAATGTTTATCATTGCAGTAGGGACTAAAGCATTACAATTTTGGTAACTGTCATCTATCATGGTACCAGCAACAGAACCAATTGCTGCAAATTTTTTAGAATTACATGCAAGATAGTATGACATGAATCCACCATTTGAGTAACCAGCTGCGTAAACTCTATTTTCGTCAATGGAATACGTTGAAGAAATATTATCAATCATAGCCTCAACAAATCCAAAATCATCTACAGAACTTTTATTATCGCTTGAGGGGGCAGATGAATTCCAATGAGGGTATCCACCAAGATTGGTCCCTTGAGGATAAACAATTATAAAACCTTCAGATTCAGCTAAATTTCTCATGTCAGCAGTTTCAACAAAATCAGATGCTGAACCACCAAATCCATGAAAATTAATCATCAAAGGATAATTTGAATTAGAATCATAATTTGTTGGAACATAAACTATGAATTGTCTCGTTAAGCCATCATGGCTCAATACGCTGTTAAAAAGACCTATTTGAACAGCATCACTATTTATATCGTTTCTATCTTCATTTTCCTCACACGCAAATAGTAGAATTAAAATAAAAAAGATGGATTTTATTTTAAAAAAGACTTCTTTCATCTGTTAAAATTAATAATATGAATTAAATTAAATTAGCTATTCCAAAAATATTTTTCTTTCAAAAATGTATATTTAATATAAAATGAGTAAAAGTCTAATAGAAAAGGGTTGGTTTAGAACCGTTATAATTATACCTGCATTTTTTTTATTTGCAGTAATATTTCAGTTATTTGGAATTGGTGTTTCAGCATTATTTTCCGCACTTGGAATAATAGATTTTTCTCTAGCTGATCTTGAAACTTTCGATAATCTTCCAGCAATGACAATTATACAATATTTTGACATGGCAGGTATTTTCCTTCTTTTGTGGATTTTTATGAAATATGTTGATAAAGAACCATTTAAAAATTTGGGTTTTGAAATCAAAGGGAAGAGAAATGATATTATTTTAGGAACAACTCTAGGCTTATTTATGATGGCTTTGGGGTATGCAATATTACAATCATTAGGTGAAATTCAATTTTCTAGAATCAACTACGATTTGTCTAGTATAGTATGGTTAATTATATTATTTATAGGAGTATCAGTCTTAGAAGAAACTTTTGTTAGAGGATATGTTCTGAAAAATTTATTAAAATCATTTAATCCTGTAATTTCATTAGTGATATCTTCTGCACTTTTTTCTCTATTACATTTTTTTAATCCTAATGTAAATTATCTTGCGCTTGTCGAATTATTTATTGGAGGAATTGCCTTAGGAGTTTCTTATATATACACTAAAAATCTATGGTTTCCTTTTGCTTGGCATTTCAGCTGGAATTTCTTTCAAGTAATCTTTGGTTTTAATGTTAGTGGAATGGACACATACTCATTGATAGAATTTGAAATTTTAGAACCAAATAATTTAAATGGTGGAGATTTTGGTTTTGAAGGATCGTATCTGTCTATAATTTTTACATTAATAATTATATACTTCCTAAATAATTATTATAAGAAGTTTAAAATAATAAACCCCGAATAATCGGGGTTTATTAATTAGTCTTAATTTTTAATTTTGAGCAAATTGAACAAATTTGAGCTCAAGTTCATCTCCGATTATTCTTTTTCTGCTGGCTGCTCCATGTTTTCTTAACATTTGATCTGAAAATTCAGTTGCTTCAGGATATGTTCCCATATAATTATCAATGAGCGCAATATCCATTGTGAAATGAGTAACATCCTTATTTTCATTATCGCTTCTAGAAATTACTTTATTGAATTCCCACCAGCCTAAATCGCCCGCATCCATTCTTTTTTCATGCCATTTTTTAAAGTATTTCATTTCATAATTTTCATAATCATCATTAAGAGCTTGAAAACCATTAAAATAAACTTTTGTTTCACTTCCAGGAGGTATTTTCCATTCAGTATTGTCTAATCTTTCAACTAAAAATCTGCTTGTTTTCTTTCTTACACCCTGCCATTTGCCGAATTCTTTTTTGTATTTAGATTTTGACAATTTTCCTTTATAAGCTTCCCTTCCTAATTCTTCCCAATCTACTTGTTTTTTTCTTTGATCTGCATCTTTATAGGCATTCATAACAATATAATCAGGTTTTTTTTGATGTTCTTCATTGTCAGGATTTTTAATTACTTTCCAAACAACCCAGCCACTTTGTAGATCTTTTGAAATAGCTTCTTTTTTAATTTCTGACCAAAATTTTTCAACTTCCATGTATTGCTCTTCCATTCCTTCATTAAGCCAAACGGCTTCATATGAAATCTGCGTTTGAGAGATAGAAAATTGTATAAAAAATAAGAGTGATATTGATAATAACTTTTTCATAATATTTAATTTAATTCAGTTGATAAATCTGGTCGAAATTGCATTTTTACAGAATTTGACCCCCACATTTCAATTGCATCATATTGAGTACCCCAATCCGCAGAAAAAGCATCTTCACCAAATTTTGTTATGTAGGCATCTCTCCAACTTGTGCCATCTGGAAGATTGGAAGATGTTAAACTGTTATCGTGATTATCAAAACCAGAAACAATCATAAATGTTTGATTATTTCCACCGCTGACTAACCTAAAGACAGCACGATTTCCTGAAAATTCGTTGTCAGTAAAAAGTTGTTTTAATTTTCTGTGAGGAGTTAAAAAATCTTGATTTTTTCCTCTTTTCACTACATAAACCTGTTGAGTGTAATATTTAAGGGGTGATCTTGGCTCATCCCAGCCATGACTAGCTCCCTTAATTATTTGCCATATTCTTTGGCCACTTTTATTTGCAATGTATGGGTCTACGTTTTCATTCCAATATTTCAGCTCATCGCTAGTGTCTTGATCAAAGTATGAAACGTCTTTTCTAACCATCCATCTTTGATAAGCACCTTGAGATGAACCTGTCATTATTTGAAAAGCAAATATGGCTGTTTCTTCACTAGTATTATACTTTTTAGTTTTATCAGCAACAGCTTCTTCAAATTTTTGAACCATCCCTTTTTGTGGTTGGTAAGTAAAACTTATCCAATATTCAGCATTTGGATTTCTTTGAGAGTTTAGCGAAAAGCTAAAAACTATAGTAAATAATAATATTATAATTTTTTTCATAGTTTAAATTTTTTATTCGTCCCAAGTGGAATCTAAATGTCTGTAAATTGAACTTGAAACTGCAGAGTTAAACTCAGTTAAATCATTTTCATTAATGTATTTTTGAAAGTTCTGCCAATTAATATTAGCAGCCATTCCACCACTTTCTTTGTAGGATCTTCTGTGTAAGATTTGTTCAAGAGAATCAAAACCATCAAATGATATTCCATTATATTTAGTTGATTCTTGATCTTCATATGATGCTGATGTGACTAAAGTTGCAACTGCCCAACTAGAACCTTTAATTTCATCTAATTGTGGTTTTACAACCAATTCACCCCAAGCCCTATTATTTTCAATGAATTTTTGTTTGTCAGGAAATGCAAATTTAAATTTATTAAATACGAAAAAGTTAGATCTACTTTTGCCCATAACAAATCCATTCAATTGCCATAATTCATTTCTACCTAATGATTTCCAAGTCCATTTACTTGAATCAGGCATTTCAAGGCCAAGTTCTTCAGCTATTTCAGTTGAGAAAACATTTCCGCTATTAGCATATTGTTCTGGGCTGTTGTAATGGTGAAAGAACACAAAAATATTACCGTTGGAAAAAGATCTAAACATTCCCCATCCGGCCCATTTACCGTCCTTAACACCTTGCTTAGCTAGTGGTTTGTAAAAATTTCTATTTGCTTGGATAAAAGCCCCAAGGTTTCCTTCAACTTCTAAAACATGCATTCTAATCAGGTATGGTGAAGGTGTATCATCCTGTGCATTTAGGTTTAAAAAAGGTATTGCAAAAAGCAATAAATAAATAATTTTTTTCATAATTGTTGTTTTTGAGTTTCGGAATGTATAAAAATTTAATTATAATTTTTTAAAATGATAATTAAGTTAATGTTAAATTATGATCATTATAATTTTAGCTAGTTTTTATTTTAAATAATTTAAAAAAACAGTTAATTAATTAAATTAATCTTATAATTGCCATTGATTTAAATAATGACTGAAACATTAATAAGTACAGTAAGTGAAGAACTAAAAAAATTTTACTTTAAAAATTTTAGAAGAAGAGGAAAAAGTTTAAAAACATTAGAGTTAATTAAAGAATGTTATAATGATCAGTATGATTTTTTTATTAATGAGTTGAATGATATTATTGAAAAGTCAGTAGCATACAATGATGAAAAAAGAATAACGGAGCTTCTTTATAATTTTAAAAAAAATGAAGGTTGTAATAAAAAAATAATGAAGACTGTTGTGTATGAACTGTCAAATAAAAATAAATTATCAGGACTTAATTTAAATCAACATAAATATTTATTTGAGTTTGAAGATGAAAAATATTAAATAAAGATGTTTCAATTAAGCAATTTACAGTGGAAGTCATTTTTTAGATCAGCATCTTTAGCAGGAAATCTTTTTTCTAAAATAGTGATGTTCTTCTGGATTTTCTGGTCTATTCTCATGAGCATATTAATAGGTGTAATTCATGCTTTTGGCGCAAGTCTAACCAATCCTGAAGGTGAAAATATAGCTGATCCTTTTTCATGGATAAACAAAGAGATAATTTACATAATTGGTTATTTAATAGTCATTAGGTATCTATTTCAAAAAATCCCCATAATAAATATTAGATCATTACTACTTACACCCTTAAAAAAATCAAGGGTTATCCGCTATGCAATGCATCAAACGATTTTTTCAATTTTTAATTTGGCATTAATTATTTATTTATTAACGTTTTCAGCATTTGTAAATTTAGAAACGGACTCGGGTAATTTATTTCTATGGAATGTGTCTATAATATTAATAATATACATAACAAACTTTTTAAATATTTTACTTAACAAAAAAGACAAGCTAGTTTTTGTTTTGTTTGTTTTATTGACAGTATTAAAAATTTTAGAGTACAATATGATTGTAGATCTTTCAGTTTATTCAGAAATGATATTTTATTCTTTTTATGATACTCCAATACTTGTTTTTGTTCCTTTAATAATACTTTTTTATACATATTATTATGTTATTATGTTTTTTAGAAATAATCTTTCGATAGATACAGGCTTAAGTATGAAAGTAAAAGAAGGTAAAACGAATAATTTTGATTGGCTTAACCGATTTGGCAGTGCTGCAATTTTTCTTAAAAATGATCTAAGATTAATATTAAGAGCAAAAAGAGCGAGATCTACTACAATTATGGGGACCTTATTTGTGTTATATGGACTAATTTTTATGGCTTTCGCTGATATTTATGGTGAAATGGGTGAGTTTTTTGGATTGTTTTTTTCAACTGCCGGATTTATGTTCACTTTTTGTGGTATGGTTCCAAGTTGGGATAGCAAACATTATTCTTTAATGATGTGTCAAAATATTACATATTTAGATTATCTAAAATCTAAATGGTATTTAGGAATTATCGGAACTCTTTTTACAACTACTTTGGCTTTAATTATTTACTCCTACTTTGGATTGTATTATATAATTGTGTTGATTTGTTGTTCTTTGTACAATTTAGGTATAAACTCTTACATGACACTTTGGTCAGGTGCTTTTAACCGAACTGCTATTGATTTGGAATCAAATAAAAATGCATTTGGAGATAAAAAATCTTTTAACTCTAAAACATTACTACTTACTATTCCTCAGCTGGTTTTTCCAATGTTAATATTTTATTTTGTCTCTGTCGGATATGATAAATACATAGCAGCTTATTGTGTAGGAATAATTGGAATATTTGGAATATTTCTAAGAAATATTTTTTTCAAAATAATTTTAAAGACATACAAATCTCAAAAATATTCGGCACTTTCAGCTTATAAACAAACTAATTAATTATGATAATTTTTAAAAATTTAAAAAAATCTTATGCAAAAAATGTTGTGTTAGATATTGATCTGTTAGAGATTCCTAAAGGTCAAGCATTTGGTCTAGTTGGAAATAATGGAGCTGGAAAAACTACTATGTTTAGTTGTTTATTAGATTTAATAAAACCAACTAAAGGAATTGTTACTAACAATGAAATTAATGTAAGAGAAAGTGAAGACTGGAAAACTTTTTCATCTGCATACTTAGATGAATCTTTTCTAATTGGTTATTTAATGCCGGAGGAATATTTCTATTTTATTGGTGAATTAAGGAATGTTAAAGAAAAAGAAGTAAATGAATTTTTAAAACAGTTTGAAGATCTTTTTAATGGAGAAATCTTAGGTGGAAAAAAATACATAAGAGACCTTTCAAAAGGCAATCAGAAAAAAGTAGGAATTGTTGCTGCATTAATAGGGTCACCCTCTGTTATTATATTAGACGAACCTTTTGCTAATCTTGATCCAACAACCCAAATTAGGCTTAAAAAAATTATAAAAAAACTATCCACTTATAACCGTGTTACAGTCTTGATTTCGAGTCATGATTTGCAAGATGTCACTGAAGTTTCAGAAAGAATTGTTTTATTAGAGAAAGGAAAAATAATAAAAGATATAAAGACCAGTGAAAAGACACTTAAAGAATTAGAGTCTTATTTTACAAAGGAATAATATTTATTTTTCATAACAATCTTTAATTCAAAAAATATGAACAATAAATAATAGCCATCTTAGCTCCCCAAACTTTGGTAAGATTTTTGGAGTACTTTTAAAAACAAATAACATGAAAAATTTTTTATTATTAATTATATTGATTACTTGTCTGAATTTAAGTTCTCAAGTTCAGATGGATTTAAGTAAAAGTAGTATCAAATGGATAGGAAAAGAAATTACGACAAAAGAACATTTTGGAGCCTTGAAGTTTTCTAAAGCTCAACTTGGGTTCAACGGTGATGTATTGACCGGTGGCGAATTTACAGTTGATATGACAACACTTGATGTTCAGGATTTATCTGGTGGAGGTAAACAAAGACTTGAAGGTCATTTAAGATCCGATGATTTTTTCTCTGTGGATAAATACAAAACCTCTTTTCTAAAAATAAATGAAGTAGTGCCTGCAGAATTTTCTAGAATTACACCTGATGAAAAGAGTTTTGAAATTATTGGCGACCTTACTATAAAAGATATAACACATCCTATCACATTTATTCTTAAGCCTGTTGGAAATAGTTACAAAGCAGACTTAACTTTCGATAGATCAGATTATAATGTAAGATTTAGATCTGGCTCCTTTTTTGAAAATTTAGGAGATAAGCTAATTCTTGATGACATTAAACTTGAAGTAACTTTAGTCGAGAAGTAAATGAAATTAAAAGATAAACCGATATGTAGTTGTGGTAATACATCCAATCCAAATGGATTTTGTGATGGGTCTCACAACAATAGTTAGATGAAAAATATTGTTGCTTTTGGTGCTAGTTCATCTAAAACTTCAATAAATAAAGAGCTAGCCTCATATGCTGCATCTTTAGTTCCTAAGTCTCACGTTAATATCATTGACTTAATTGATTATGAAATGCCTATATACAGTATTGATAGAGACAAAGAAAGTGGTATTCCTGAATTAGCATATAAATTTAAAGAAGAATTAAAAAATTCTGACGGAATCATAATCTCTTTTGCTGAGCACAATGGTGTTTACACCGCCGCTTTTAAAAATATTTTTGATTGGATATCTAGAATTGAAAAAATTGTTTGGTATAATAAGCCTATGTTTTTATTAGCAACTTCTGATGGAAGTAGAGGAGCAAAATTAGTTTTGGAAATTGCTCATTCAAGAATTTCTAGAGGAAACCCATATGAAATTCCAACCTTCTCTTTACCAAACTTTTATGAAAATTTCAATAAGGATAAGGGTATTTTAAATGAAAATCTAAAAATTAAATTTATGCAAGGTTTAGAAAAATTTATTTTAAATGTAAATGGCAGTTAATATTTATAAAAAACAAGATCAGGCAAGTGGGAATTTTAATTATGGAGAAATTCTAGAAAAAAAACCTATTGGTTTTCCACAAGATAGAGGAAAACTTAAACCTTATTCTAATCTATTTTATTGGGCACATGCCTGGACGCCAAACAATAAAAGTACTATCGGTTTACATCCTCATCAAGGTTTTGAAATTTGTAGTTTTATTTTAAAAGGAAATATTAACCATTTTGATACCAAACAAAATAAGTGGATCCCTCTATCAAAGGGTGATGTTCAAATTATAAGGTCAGGAAATGGGATTTCTCATGCTGAAGAAATAAATGATGAGTCGGAAATTTTTCAAATTTGGTTTGATCCTGATTTATCTCAATCCTTAAAGAAAGAAGCTAGTTATGATGACTTTAGATCATCTGATTTTAAGATTTTTAGAAAAAAAAATTTTACAAAAAAAATTATCAAAGGTGATGGATCACCGCTACAAATGGACAGCGAGGGTGTTTCTATTAATGAATATGTGTTTTCATCTGGGACTCACAGTCTAAAAATTAAAAAGGGTTTTATTCATTCAATTTTTATTCTTGAAGGTAATCTTGAAAACAATAAAAAAAACCTGTCTCAAGGAACCTTTTTGTGTATTGAAGGTGAACCTGTTTTTGATTTTAGAACTAAAAAGGATTTAAAAATATTTGAAATAATCTCTCCGTTGAAACCAAAATACAAAACTTATGCAAGCTAATTTAACCTTTCAAAAAATAATAAATTTAAAAATCATGAATAGTATATTACTTTCTCTTGTCTATTTTTTATTAATATCATGTAATAGTAAAAATGACTCTATTTCATTTGAAGCTGATTTTCAGGTAGAGTCAATTGAACTTCCAGCTTTGAGGATAAATAATTCTTTTACAACACCATATAGAGTTTTAAAAACAACAATCAAAGATGAATCAGCTTTTGATGTAAAGTATGGAAATACTGATTTGAGTATTGGATATGTTTTAAGGTATTACTTTTACACAGCAATAGATCTAGAAAGTGAAGAAAATGTTTTAATAAGCATGGATCAATCATCATTTGATATTCCAGAAAATACAGATGGTATTAATTTAGTCAGAAATGTAATTTCTGTCATTAGTGGAATGTCATTTGGCTCTGTTGAGTATAGAGAATTCGTAAATAAGTACTTTGAAGGATGTATCGATTTATCTAAAATAAATGGAAGTTGTGTAACACCTTCGGTTTATGAGCCTGTTTGTGCTTGTAATGGTTTTACTTACAGCAATCGTTATGAAGCAGAATGTGATGGAGTTGTGGTTTTTAAAGAAGGGCCTTGTAATTAAACCTTTATGGATTGTTTTTCCATCTGATTATAAATAGCCAAAATAATTATACCAAAAATAATTCCGCTTACTAGCAGAATTATACTTACAAGCCCAGTTGCACTAAAGGAAAGTCGTAGTAATATTGTTGATATTATAAATCCTGTATTTCTAATTAGTTGAGAATATCTTTCCGTATACTGAAAGGATATAAGCAAAATAAAGACATCAACTAAAATTAAAATTGTAAAGAAATCTACAAAAAATAGATAATTTAAATTATCGTCAAAAGGTTCATTAGAAAAAACACCATTAAACCAATCAAAGAAACTAATTAAACATAAAGTAGTTAGGACTGGTACCAAAATCAAACTTATAAGTCTTTTATAATTTATAAATCTTTCTAAATTTTTATTAACAGATAAGTTTGGCAAGTTTTCTTTTAATTTTCTAAAAATGAAAATCAGAAAAAATACTATTAAAATCCCAGATAAATCATATATAAGCTGGATGTTATTCTCATTAAGAAACCAGTTGTCATCCAAATTAACATCAGGTATGTCTTTAAATATTTTTCTTATTAGAATTAATGAAATGATTTCATATTGTTTACCAACAGATGTCGTGAATGATCTTGGTAAATAGTAGATAAGCAGAAAAGCTTCATAAACTAAAATAAATGAAAATGGAGTATATATTGCTGAGATTGGATTTTGTAATAAATTATCATCTCCAATCGAAAGATTTAATAAACCATTATTATTCAACAGTATTAGTCCAAGGTGAATTATAAAACCAACTGTTGCAAAAAACAGTATAAACTTTTCAAATTTTTTAAGATTATTTTCTGAAAAAACTTTTAAAAAAAGTTTTTCGATTCTACTATTCATGTCGCTAATGTATGATTTTAATTTTTTTTTATATAATTTCGATGTAACAACAATAACTAATTAACTTTTTATCAATTAATTTCAAGACTTAATTATGTTTAAAAATTTTAAGAAATCTACAGTTTTATTAATATCTGCAGCTTTTATTTCATTTTTATTGTCTGTTACATTATGGTTTTCTGGATTTAAAGATGAGGGAATGTATGTCGGCTTGTGGGTGCCATCAATATTAGCGTTAGGCTCTTTTGTAAAACAAAATTATAAGTAAGGAATGGAAATATATCTATTTTTTGTTGGTTTTTTATTAGCATGCTTAGTTATAGCAAGTATTTTTTTAATTAACTCAGAAGAAAAAGATAAATACAGGGATTTAGATATTACATAAAATTGAAAGGCAAATGGAGATCTATTTATTTTTTGTAGGATTCTTAGTTACTTGTTTAGTAATAGCAAGTATTTTTCTTATAAACTCTGAAGAAAAAGATAAATACAAAGATTTAGATAAGACTAATGAAGTTGATTATGATGGTATGGGCAATTATGGTAGATTTCCAACTAAGAAAAATTAATTTTTTCTTCTTGCTTTTATAAAAGATTTAACAAAAGTTACAATAGCCATAGCACAAGTCAATGTCATTATTGTAACCCTAATAATTCCTAAGTTATCAGCTCTTTCAATAGCACCTTTTAATGGCATAAATAAACCTAAAAGGCAAATAAAAGTTGCTAAAACTGCGACATGAGCTATTATTTTATTTTCTTTTTTAATTCCATTATTACAAAGTAAAAGAATAACACCAAATACTACTGGAATTAATGCTGTCATTGATGAGCCAGAAAAATAACCCCATCCGCCTATAGCTATTAAACTAATTGAATTTATAAAATTTGCTTTAGATGCCTCCATAGTTTTTTTTTTAAAATTATGATATTAATTGGGTATTACAAAATGTAAGGTATTACTGCTTTTCGGTTTTTTGGGTAATTATCAAAATATTCTTTATACCATTCGTGATGATTTAATGCTCTTGGAACCAAATTGAAAAAAGTCCAAAGTGTAAAACTTAATGCTGGTAGGTTAAGTGCAATAAAGAAAAAACCAGTCCATTCAATAATTTCACCAAAATGATTTGGACATGAAATTAATCTAAACATTCCTCCTTTTGGTATTTTATATCCATCTCCTTTATTTCTTAATGAGATTAGTTTATTATCTGAGTTTATATTAATAAACATCCCTGTAATAAACAAGCCCATTCCTAAAATAAAAGTGATATTAAAATTTAAATCGGAGTCTAAAAAATATCCAATATATATACCGTTTATAATACCATTAATACAATTGAAAAAGAATGCACTAATAGCAATAGATATTGGCATTTTTTTATTTTTTGTTTTTATTCTTAATGGAAATATGATTACTCTATTGAAATAATGTATAAACCACAAGCTGACAAGTAGTATTGAAAGGGAATTCATTTCATTACTTCCAACAAAACTTATTGTAGGCACCAATAATAATGCAGGAAGTTCCATCCAAAACCACCCCCAAGAATTACTAATCATTAAACCCCAACCTTTAGTGGAGTGTCTTCCATATGGAGCTCTTACTTTACTTATTATTAAATATAGAAAAGTCATTAATCCAAATAGGATCCATATTATAACATAATTATTAAAAGACATAAAAAATGGCTTAATAGAATTGAGCCATTAATTTATAAAAAACCTAGTAACTATTTATTATTTTCGATTTAAACTAATTGTTATAGCTGTTTTATATGATTCTTAAAAATTTTAGAATAAATGCATTTACAACGAGAAAATTATTAGGTAATCCGGCGTGCGTTGTTCCACTAAAAAAATGGTTAAGTGATGAAATATTATTAAAAATTGCTAAAAAGAACAATGTTTCAGAAACAGCTTTTTTTATAAATGAAAACTCAAAATTTAGTATAAGATGGTTTACACCAGATATTGAAATGGATCTATGTGGGCATGCCACTCTTGCTGCAGCACATTGTATTAATAAACACTTAAATTTTAATTTTGAAACAATATTATTTAATTCAAATATTGGCAAATTATCGGTTAATATTTTAAATGATTTGTATCAATTAGATTTTCCAAAGCGTGTGCCAATTGAGTCTGAATTGCCTGAAGAAATTTATAATTCATTAAGCTTTAAGCCAGATCAAGTCCTCAAATCTAGAGATTATGTATTAGTTTATAATAACATAGATGATATTATTGATATCAAAATCAATAGAAATATTTTTGATAAAATAAATATTGATCCTGGAGGTGTTATTTTAACTTCAAAAGGAATTGATTGTGATTTTATTTCAAGATATTTTACTCCTCAATCAACGTATTTTGAGGATCCTGTTACTGGATCATCTCATTGCACTTTAATTCCATATTGGAGCTCGATTTTAAAAAAAGATAGAATGATTGCGAAGCAACTTTCTAATGAAGGAGGTGAATTAATTTGTGAAAATTTAAAAGATAGAGTATTAATTTCTGGAAAAGCTAAAACTTATTCTGAAGATGAAATATTTATTTAATTTTTACTATTTGTTTGAAGTTTTTTTTTAGTTGTTAAGTATAGTCCAGTGAAAATTAAGATAGATGAAATTATTATAGTTATACTTAACGAATCAGATTTTGATAGTAAAGCAAATACAACACCTATTATTGGCTGTAAATAGACAAAAACAGCCACCTCAGCAGATGTCAATCTACTTAATGCGAAACCATTTAAGAAATATGTCATAAATGTGGTACAAATAACAACATACATTAAAGGTAAAGTAGCCTCATAAAATGGCAAGTTATTCCAATCAACCTGATTAAATTGTTTAATACCTATTGGAAAATTAAATATTAGACCAATTAAAAAAAGCCATTTAAATAAAGTTATTAGGTCGTACTTTTCTGTCATTGGCTTTACAATTATTAAGTAATAAGCATAGCTAATACTATTTATTATGAATAAAAAATTACCTAAAGGGATATTTCTGCCAACAGAACTGTTCGAGTCAGCATTTAAAATCAAAATAGTAGCCCCAATAAAACCTAGAAAAATCCCAGTAGTTTTAGAAAAATTGGGTTTCTTTTTGAATAAGAAAAAAGATAAAATAACTACAAAAATAGGAGTTATAATTATCAATATAGAGCTATTAATTGGAGTTGAAAAATCAAGTCCAGTAATGAAAGCAGCTATGTTAAAGCCCATTCCAAAAAGACCGCATTTTAGAATTGTTATTCTATCTTTCTTTTCAATTTTTTTACTTTTTTTAAATAAGCTTATAATCCAAAACAAAATTGTAGCACCTAGTACTCTTAATAACACAAGACCTAGAGAACCGATATAAATTGGCATGACTGATTTAGCAATAGTATGATTAATTCCATAAATACTAGTTGCTACTGTAGCTGCAAGCAATGCAATAATCTTTCTTTGCATTTTAAGATTGAGTATTAACTAATTTTGATATATATTTTCCAACCATATCAAACTCAAGATTAACTTCGTCTTCAATATTTAAATTTTTAAAGTTAGTGTGGTTGTATGTATAGGGAATAATTGCAACTGAGAATGCATTTCTTTTAGAATTAACAACAGTCAAGCTTACCCCATTAATTGCAATTGAACCTTTTTCAATAGTTATATTTTCAGATTTTTTGTATTCAAATGAAAAATACCAACTACCATTCTCTTCAATAATTTTTTTACAAATACCAATTTGATCTACATGGCCCTGCACTATGTGTCCATCCAATCTATTCCCAATTTTCATTGCTCTTTCTAAGTTAATTTGATCGCCAATCCTCCATTTTTTTATTGAACTTTTTAAAATGGTTTCTTTGATAGCAACAACAGAATATGAATTATTTAAAATATTAATTACAGTTAAACAGATACCATTATGAGATATACTTTGATCTATCTTTAGTTCTTTAGTTAATTTAGAATCAAATGTCAAAATCAAATTATCTCCACTTTTCTCAATTTCAGTTATAATTGCAATATTTTCTATAATTCCTGTAAACATTTATTTCTATATCTTTGGAATCTCAAAAATACATATTATTAGGAAAGAAATGTCAAAAACAAAGCCATTAATAGGAATTTCGACCGGAGATCCAAATGGAATTGGTATAGAGGTTATTCTTAAATGCTACCAAGATAAAAGAATTTTTCACTTTGGTATTCCAATTGTTTTTTCAAATTATGATTTACTAAAAACACAAATAAATCATTTAAATCTTAATGTTGAATTAAAAAAGATAGATGAAATTGAAAAAGCTAAGCCAAATAAATTAAACATACTTGAAGTTTCGAATTCTAATTTTGATTTAAGTTTTGGGAAAATAAATTCTCAAGGTGGTGATTTTTCAAGAAAGTCTTTGACAGAAGCTACTAGATCCCTAAAGGATAATAAAATTAATATTTTAGTGACTGCTCCCATAAATAAAAAAAATATTATTAATAATGATTTTGATTTTATGGGGCATACAGATTTTTTAAATAAGTATTTTGATGGTGATGCATTGATGTTTATGGTTTCGGAGGATTTAAAAGTTGCACTATTAACTGAACATATTGCTATAAAAAATGTTTCAAGTGTAATTTCAAAAGAACT
Source organism: uncultured Bacteroidota bacterium (assembly GCA_902522775.1). Taxonomy (GTDB): domain Bacteria; phylum Bacteroidota; class Bacteroidia; order Flavobacteriales; family Flavobacteriaceae; genus Eutrophosalina. The sequence goes on from CABYWQ010000003.1 coordinate 47,457, forward strand.
TATTTTTAATAAAATATCTGTGATTAAAAAATCATTGATTAAAGATTTTGGAATTTCATCTCCTAAAATAGCTGTTTTATCTATTAATCCACATGCTGGTGATGAAGGTATTATTGGTGATGATGATCAAAAAATTTTAATACCATCTCTTGAAGAAATTTCTGAAGATAATAATCTAATTTTTGGACCTTTTCCCAGTGATAGTTTTTTTGGTTCAAATAAGTATAAATCATTTGATGCTGTATTGGCAATATATCACGATCAGGGTCTAATTCCATTTAAAACAATATCTTTTGGAAGTGGAGTTAATTTTACTGCTGGATTAGATGTAATTAGAACTTCACCTGATCACGGAACTGGATATGATATAGCTGGAAAAAATAAAGCTGATCCTTCTTCTTTTAGATCTGCAATTTACACTGCATGTAAAATATATAATAATAGAATTTCTTATGAAAAAAATAATTCTAACCCACTTAAAGTATCTGATTTAAAATCAGTAAAAAAATAATTTCAGTATTTAAATTTATTATATTCGTTTGCTTAATTAATCTGGTGAAGCGAAGTGATAAACATATTCTAAAGTTTTCTGGTCTAAAAGATGGATTGCATGAATTTTCTTATTCTTTAAATGAAGAATTTTTCAAAAACTTTAATTATTCTGAGTTTAATTCAGGAAAATTTAATATTTCTGTTAAGTTGTCAAAAAAACCAACTATTTTGGAGTTAAACTTTACAAGTACAGGTTTAATTAATGTAAACTGTTCAATCTCAAATGAATCTTTTAACCATGATTTGCTGTCTAAACTAGACTTAGTTGTTAATTTTGGAGAAGATTATGATGACACGAATGATGAGTTATTAATTTTACCTTTTGGATCACATTCAATTGATTTAGACCAGTATTTTTATGAGATGATAGTTCTTTCTGTCCCGTTAAAGCTTGTCCATCCAGGTGTTAAAGATGGCACTCTTGACTCGGAAATAATAAATAGATTAAAAGAATTTGATATTAATCAAGAAAAAAGTATTAATTTCGACCCTCGTTGGAATAAATTGAAAGAATTAAAAAAGTAAATCATGGCTCATCCAAAGCGAAAAACATCAAAAACAAGAAGAGATAAAAGGAGAACTCACTACAAGGCTCCTTATGCGCAAATAGCAACAGATAAAACAACTGGTCAAGATCATTTGTATCATCGTGCCCACTGGCATGAAGGGAAGCTTTATTACCGCGGTAAAGTGTTAATTGATTCAGCTGAAGAAACAAGTTAAAATTGTAATATTTTTAACTATTTTTCAAAAATATAAGCCCATTTTAGGGCTTTTTTTTGTTTATAAACCCAATTATCGTGTTTTTATGTCTTTTTTGAATCAATTTTAACAATTTTATATTAATTATATTAAAAAATTTATAAAATATTAGACTTATTTTGATAATTCACGACTAATTTTGTATAATTTCATCATTTTTATATACATTTTAACACTTTTTTAATCAAAAAACAATACAAATTAAAGTTTTTATAGTAATTTTTGACGTTTTATATCATTTTTTAATCTTTTTTAAACTTTTTTTTAATATTTTTTAGATTTTGATTGTTTTTTTTAATTTTTAAGGTTTTTTTTGTGTTTTTATTCTTTTTTTTATCATTTTTGCTCATCTAATTAATAAATACTTATGAATTTTAAGCAGATACAACAATTAATTAAGTTCGTAGCTAGAACAGGTGTAAGTGAAGTTAATATTGAAAATAGCAATATTAAAATTAATATTAAGGGAAACACAAAAGGCGATAATCCTCAAGTTGTACAACAACCAGTTATTTCTCAAGTTCAGCCAGTTCAAGCTGTTGAATCTGTTCAGTCACCTGTAAATTCAACTACTACTCCTAACGATAACTCTGTTGTTACAGCTAATGATGAGTCAAATCTCATTACAATTAAGTCTCCAATTATTGGAACCTTTTATAGAAAACCATCACCTGACAAAGATAATTTTGTACAGGTTGGCGATCAAATTTCGGAAGGACAGACTCTTTGTGTAATTGAGGCAATGAAACTATTCAATGAAATTGAGTCTGATGTTTCTGGAAAAATTGTAAAAATTTTAGTTGATGATTCATCCCCTGTTGAATTTGATCAACCGCTTTTTTTAATTGAACCCTAAAATCTTTTATGTTTAAAAAAATTTTAATTGCTAACAGGGGTGAAATTGCAATGCGTGTAATACGTACTTGTAAAGAGATGGGTATAAAAACAGTTGCTGTTTATTCAAAAGCTGATGAAGATAGTCTTCACGTAATATTTGCAGATGAAGCAGTTTGTATCGGCCCAGCACCAAGCTCGGAATCATATTTAAAAATTTCAAATATTATTGCTGCAGCTGAAATTACTAATGCTGATGCTATACATCCTGGATATGGATTTCTTTCAGAAAATTCAAAGTTTTCAAAAATATGCTCCGAACACAAGATAAAATTTATTGGTCCTTCACCTGAAATGATTGAAAAAATGGGGGATAAAGCAACTGCTGTATCAACTATGAATCAAGCAAAAGTTCCGACTATACCAGGTTCAGGTGGTGTTATAGAGTTGGAGGATGAAGCCCTAAAAATCTCAAATAGAATTGGATTTCCTGTTATGATCAAAGCTTCAGCTGGTGGTGGTGGTAAAGGAATGAGGGCAGTATGGAATAAAGTTGAATTTTCTAAAAATTGGGCTAGTGCTAAGCAAGAAGCTTCTGCTGCTTTTGGAAATGACGATATGTATATCGAAAAGTTAATTGAAGAGCCTCGTCATATTGAAATCCAAATTATTGCTGATCAATATGGAAATGTATCTCATTTATCCGAAAGAGATTGTTCTATACAAAGAAGACATCAAAAATTAACGGAAGAAACACCATCACCATTTATGACCTCTGCACTGAGAAAAAAGATGGGGAAAGCTGCAGTTAAAGCTGCTAAATTTATAAACTACGAGGGTGTTGGAACAATTGAGTTTCTAGTTGACAATAAAAGAAATTTTTATTTTATGGAAATGAACACTCGAATTCAGGTTGAGCACCCCATAACTGAACAAGTAATAGATTATGATTTAATAAAAGAACAAATTAAAGTTGCTTCAGGAGCTAAGGTTTCTGGAAATGACTATTATCCAAAATTACATTCAATCGAGTGCAGAATTAATGCAGAAGATCCATCAAATAACTTTAGGCCTTCGCCAGGAAAAATAACAAATTTACATTTACCAGGTGGTCATGGAGTTAGAGTTGATACCCATGTTTATGGAGGTTATACTATTTCGCCAAATTACGATTCTATGATTGCGAAGATAATTACAACTGATAGAAAAAGAGATGAAGCTATTAATAAAATGAGAAGGGCATTAGATGAATTTATTATAGAAGGAATAAAAACTACAATTCCGTTCCATAGAAAATTAATGGATGATCCTTATTATATAAAAGGAGTTTACACTACAAAATTTATGGAAGATTATAGTGTTTAATTAAAAAGATTATTTTCCACAATAAGTTTTGCAATTTGAACAGCATTTGTAGCAGCCCCTTTCCTTAAATTATCTGCTACTACCCATAAGTTCAAACTATTTTCACATGAAAAATCTTTTCTAATTCTACCTACATAAACATTATTTGATCCTCTTGAATAGAAAGGCATAGGATAAATATTATTGGTAATATCATCTTTTATTTCAAGGCCATTAAAAGAGTTGAGTTCACTAATCAATTCATTAAGATCAAAAGGATTTTCAAGTGTAATGTTTATTGATTCACTATGGCCACCCATAACAGGTATTCTGACAGCTGTGGCAGTTATTGAAATATCTGAATTAAAAATCTTATTAGTTTCATTAACTAACTTCATTTCTTCTTTAGTATATCCATTTTCTAGAAAATCATCACAATGGGGTATTGCATTTTGATGTATCTGGTAATTATATGCCATTACATCAGACTTACCTTCATACTCATTTTCTAGTTGTTTCATCGCTTTCATACCAGTTCCAGTGATTGACTGATATGTAGATACAACAATTCTAGTTATTCCATATTTTTTATGAATAGGGTATAATGCCATTAACATTTGGATAGTTGAACAGTTTGGATTAGCAATAATCTTATCCTCTTTTGACAAAATATTACCATTAATTTCAGGAATTATGAGTTTTTTTGTTTTATCCATTCTCCATGCCGAAGAATTATCAATAACTGTAGTTCTAACTTCAGCAAATTTTGGAGCCCACTCCGTTGATATATTTCCACCGGCTGAAAAAATAGCAATATCAGGCTTTAAATAAATAGCATCTTGCAAACTAATAACCTTGTAAGAATTTCCGTTAAATAATACATTTTTTCCAATAGACCTTTCAGATGCAACAGGGATAAAATCATCAATTTTAAATTTCATTTCCTCAAGAACTTTTAACATTTCTTGACCAACCATGCCTGTTACACCAACTACTGCTAATTTCATTTTTAAATATTTGAGGACAAACTTACTTAAAATTCAAACCAATTTTTTATATCATTTATTTTATATCAGATTAAAATCAAAATGTTTTATTTAAAACTAATCATCAATATAAACTCTTTTTATTCTACTTGAAACAGATGTGAGAATTTCATATGAAATTGTATTTGAGTATTTTGAAAAATCTTCTGCTGTCTGATTATTTTCATCAAAAATAATAACCTCGTCACCCTCGTTGCAATCCAAGTTACTTATATCAATCATTAACATATCCATACATACATTTCCGATTATATCACATTTAATATTATTTACTAATAATTTTCCTTTCCTGTTTCCTAAAATCCTTGAAATTCCATCTGCGTGTCCAATTGGAACAATACCAATTCTTGTATCATCTGATGCTATAAATCCTCTGTTATAACCAACAGATTCACCTTTTTTTATTTTATGTATTTGTGAAATAGTAGATATTAGGCTTACAACAGGTAGCAGATGTTTTTGAAAGACTAAATCATTTCCATAGCCATAGATACCAATTCCACTTCTAACCATATTATATTCTTGTTCAGGAAAATTTAAAATTCCAGAGGTATTAAGCAGGTGTTTATCAACTTTCCTATTTAAATTTTCTTCAATCTTTTTATCTATTTTTTCAAATAATTTAATCTGATTATTGGTAAATTCGGTTTCTAATTTATCCTCAGAGGCAGCAAGATGTGAAAAGATATACTTAACATTAATTTTTTTTGAAATGATAATTTTAGTTAAATCATTTATATCAGAGTATAAAAATCCAAGTCTATTTAATCCGGTGTTAAATTTAACATGTATTGGATAATTAAAAATTTGGCCTCTACAATTTAAGAATTCGTTTAGAACCTTGAATGAATATATATTTGGCTCCAAATTATATTCAATTATTTCATTGAAATCATCTAATTGTGGATGTAATACTAAAATAGGATTATTAATCCCATTTTTTCTTAATTGAATTGCTTCACTTAAATATGCAACTGATAGGTAATCAACCTTATTTTTTTCTAAACATTTAGCAATTTCTATAGCATCTGACCCGTATCCTGAGGCTTTAACTATAGCCATAAACTTAGTTTTCTTTGAAATTTTACTTTTAAGAAAATTAAAATTTTGAATTAAATTTTTTAGGTTGATTTTAATGTATGTATTATTCAACTTATTTTTTTTTCATTTTTAAAATAAAAGCTTCTCTTGATAAAGGCTCATATTCATCTTTCTTTCCTAACATAACAACATCCTTATTTTTTAATTTTCTATAACTGTACAATGCCGGATTTCCAGTATCTGAACAAATTGCATGAACCTTAATTACTTCCTCAGCAATCGCCATCAAATATGGCATTGGTCCGAATGGTTTACCAGAATAATCCATGTCTAAACCAGCTATAATTACTCTAATACCGCTATCAGCTAATTCATTACAAACGCTAACAATATCATTGGAAAAAAATTGAGCTTCATCAATTGCAATAACATCAAATTTATTTTTATAATTAAGAATATCTATAACATTATTCACTGACTGTGCTGGAATTTCAATATTATTGTGAGATTTAATGGAGTTTTTTTTATTTCTAGTATCAATTTCAGGTTTAAAAACCATATATTTAAAATTGGTTTTTTCAAGTTTGCCTATTCTTCTGATCAATTCCTCAGTTTTTCCTGAAAACATGGATCCACATATTACTTCAATTCGCCCCACTATTAAATTCCTTTATTTTATTTGTAATTTAATACAAAGATAATTTTAAATGTCAAAGTTAGTTTTAATACCATCTCCCATTGGAAATCTTTTAGATATAACAAAACGAGCAATTGAAGAAATAGAAAATTCTGACTTAATCTTTTGTGAGGATACTCGTCATACTGTGAAACTTCTAAATCATTTGGAAATAAAAAAAACTCTTAAATCTTATCACAAGTTTAACGAACATAAAATAGTTGAATCAATTATAAATAAATTAAAGAATGGCTATAGAGTTGGATTGATTTCTGACGCTGGCACTCCAGGAATTTCTGACCCTGGATATTTAATTGTTAAAAAATGTATCAAACATAATATTGAGGTTGAATGTTTGCCAGGTCCAACTGCTTTGATCCCTGCCTTAGTAATAAGTGGATTACCGTGCGAGAGATTTACGTTTGAGGGTTTTTTGCCTATTAAGAAAGGCAGAAAAACCAGACTGGAGGAATTATCAATTGAAAAAAGAACTATGATTTTTTATGAATCTCCTCACAAATTAATTAAAACTTTGAAAGATTTCTCCAATACTTTTGGAAGTGAAAGAGAAATTTCAGTTACAAAGGAAATTTCTAAAGTTTATGAAACTACTTATAGAGGTAAAGTTATAGATGTATTAAGCCAAATAACTAAACCTAAGATTAAAGGGGAGTTTGTGATTATAGTTAGAGGAAAGAAATAAAAAAACCCTCCGAAGAGGGTTTTTTAAATTGTAAGTTAGATTTAGAATTGATAAGTAAAACCTAAATTCCAAGTTCTACCCCACCCAGGAAAAACTTTATTATCAACATTAATACCCATATGATTGGTACTAGTTGGAGTTACAGGATAGTTCGTAGTAGACATAGGATAATATTCTTCATCAAATACATTATTTACATTTAATCTAAGCCTAACACTATCATCACCAATTTTGAATCTAAATGTTGCTCCAGCATCAAAAATTTGATAATCTGGCAATCTCATATCAGTTAAATTTTCATCTAAGAAACCATATTCATCAGCAAAAGTTTCATCCTCATGAATTCCACCAAAAATATCATCGGCATGAAATAATGATACATTAAAATAAAAATTATCAGTTGGAGCAATTACCAAGTTAGCTCTCGCAGTAGTTTGTGCACTATCTTCAATTCTAAGTCCACCTAAGTATAGAGTCGATGAACCAATTACTTGGCCGTCATTGTTTGTAACAGTATTATCGGTAACATCTTTCTGGTACTTATAATTTCCTAAAGTTGCCATAGCTTCAAGTTTTACATAATTGCTAATATTCCAAACACCATCGAATTCTATACCAGTATGTAATTGCTCTACACCAGTATAGTTAGCAGTTCCACTCACACCATCTATTCTAATGCCATCTGAAAGGAATCTGTCTTTCCATGATGTTCTAAAAAGGTTTAAGTTCATATTAAGATTACTAGATCTATATCCGTAACCAACTTCTAATCCAAAAACTTTTTCATTATTTAAATCAGCATCAGGTGTTACGTAGTTGTCATAATCTAGAAATACTGCATCAAAATTTGGTGCTTTAGAATAATACCCAGTATTAACATATACATTATTCTTAGCATCAATATTAAAATTTGCTCCACCTTTAATTGTACCACCTAGTATATTTTTAGTAGCACTTTTGTGCATAGGATCATTTACTTTATATCTAAAAAAGTCAACTCTTTGGAATCCTTGATTCGCAACAGAGCCTTGAATAAAAACAGAATATTTATCAGTAACATATTCAGCTTGACCAAATAAACCTTGCCAAGAAACAAGACCATCATTATGATAATCAATTTTCTCATCATCATCAGTAGATTTAAATACATTCCAAATATTTTCCATTGTTGATGGATGTTCTTTTTTAGCAATAAATCCTCCTGGATAATTTACATTATCAAAATCTCTATATCCATCTGCACCAAGTAAATTATCTAATCTTCTGTAGTGAATACCTTTATAATATCTCAAGTCAGCTCCGACTTGGTAAGCAAAATTTTCATTGGATTGTGTTTTGAAATTTATTAAACCTCCAACCCAGTTATGTGAATTAACAGAAGCTCTTCTAATAATTCCATTTCTTTTAACACCATTTACTCTTTCATCAGGATCATTGACAATATATAAACCAGTAGTTGGATCTATAACATTAGAATAAGTTCTTCCACTGTAAAAAGTAGTTGGAATACCACCATTGGATGCTGCAAGTTTGTCGAAATCAAAATATCCATTACTTGGATTTCTAAGCGCATATTTTCCAGGTTGTGATCCATAATTTAAATCACCACTAAAATAGTGGAATCCATAAATTCTTCCAAGATCTCCTGTTCCACCACCTCTACCAACAGAAGCATAAGCAGTCACAGACAAGGTAGATTTTGAATTTAATTTACTTTCCCAGTTGACCGATGCAATAGGTTTATGATAAAAATTTCTTCTCATATTAAATCCTTCACCTTTATACATCCCTCCAGTATAATTATAATATATACCATGATCCACATATTGCTGGAGAGTAGCTTGATTATAGTAGCTATAATATCTTTGTTGGTGGTATTGAGGGGCACCAGTTACAATAAATTGCACATTATTTTTATCATCATCACTTTTCCATCCATACCCTAAGAAATATGCATATGATTCAAATTCAGTAAAATCAACTACACCATCACCGGCAGTTCTACTAAAGACAAAAGATAGAGCATGACCACCATCCATAATTCCAGTATTGTAATTAAGAACAGTTTTTAAATATCCATCGTTACCAACAGTAGCAGCAACTTTTCCACCTTGGGTAAGTTCTGTAGATTTAGTAACAATGTTAACCGTTCCACCAACTGATGAAATTGGAAGCGGAGAAGAGCCTAAACCTCTTTGAACCTGCATTGCTGAAACAACATCTGTTAGCCCTGCCCAATTACTCCAATATACTTTACCATTTTCCATATCATTTACTGGCATACCATTAATTAATACAGCAATATTTTCTTGTTTAAAACCTCTTACGCTAATGTAACTATCACCAAATGCACCACCCCTTTTAGTAGCATAAACTCCAGGAGTTGAATTTAATAATTCAGGAAATTCTAAATTACCAATTCTTTCCTCAATCTCAGTAGTGGATAGAGTTGAAACAGCTACAGGTGTCTCTCTGTCAGTAGCAAGGGATAAACCTCCAAATACAGTAACCCCTGATAAGATATTTTCGCCTGGGTTTAATTTAATTAAACCTAAATCAAAGCTTTCACTAACAGAAATTTCAGCAGATTCATAACCGATGTATGAAATTTCAATCGTAGAGCCTGAGTCAGTGTTAATGGTAAAACGTCCATTGAAATCACTTGAAACTCCAGTCGTTGTACCTTGAATTATTATTGAAGCTCCAGGAAGTGCAGTTCCAGTTTCTGCATCAACAACAATTCCAGTTACAGAATTTTGAGCTAACATTAATCCCGATAAGAAAAATGCTATAATTAGTAAAGAAAATTTTTTCATTTTTTTGAATGGTTTTATTTAGCAAATATTAACAAAATTTTAACAGCTTTTGTTATCCAAAAGTTAATTTTTTTCAACACTGATTATTAATTCTCAAATTGATAATTTTTAAACTAATTTTTAGTAATCTTAGTTTTTTTCAAGAGAAAAGTTGAGGAATCATCATGTTTTTTGATTTTACCAGTTTGAATTTCTGTTAATAACTTAGCAGCAAGTTTTTTACCTAATTCAACACCCCACTGATCGTAGCTAAAAATATTCCAAATAATTCCTTGTGTATATATTTTGTGTTCATACATAGAAATTAACATTCCAAGAGATTTTGGTGTAAGATTATTAAATAAAATTGTTGTAGTTGGCTTATTACCATCAAAAACTTTAAAAGGGGCAATCATATCCATTTTTTCATGTGATACCTGCGATTTTAGCATTTCAGTTTTAACATCATCCAATCCTATTCCATTTAGTAAGGCTTCAGTTTGACCAATAAAATTTGAAAGAAGTTTATTATGATGATCATCATTTCCATATAGAGACTTTTTAAAACCAATGAAATCACATGGTATTAATTTTGTGCCTTGGTGTATTAATTGAAAAAAAGCATGTTGTGAGTTAGTTCCACTTCCTCCCCAAATTATATTTCCAGTTTGATATTTAATAATATTACCATTTCTATCCACACTTTTACCATTACTTTCCATTACTGCTTGCTGAAGATAAGATGGCAAATATTTTAGATATTCATTGTATGGAATTATCGCTTCAGATTCAGCATCTAAAAAATTGTTGTACCAAATACTTATTAATGCTAAAATAACCGGTATATTTTTTTCAAAAGGTTCATTTTTAAAATGTGAATCCATTGAATCAGCACCTTTCAATAATTTTTCAAAATTCTGATATCCAATAGCTAAAGAAATTGAAAGACCTACAGTTCCCCACAATGAAAATCTTCCACCAATAAAATCATACATAGGAAAAACAAATTTTGGATCAATTCCAAAATCTTTAATTGCATTTAAATTTGTAGATACAGCGGCAAAATGGGACTTTATGGCTTTTTCATTTAGCTTTTCACAGAACCATTCTTTAATTGTAAGAGCATTAGTAATGGTTTCCTGAGTTGTAAAAGTTTTAGAAACAATAATAAAAAATGTGGTTTCAGGATTTAAATTTTTTAAAATCTCATTCACATGATCTCCGTCTATATTGGAAACAAAGTGAATATTTAAATCAGTTTTATAATATTTTAATGCTTCTACAACCATTACAGGTCCTAAGTCAGATCCTCCTATTCCGATATTAACAATATCGGTGAATTTTTTACCAGTGCTGCTTGAAAAGGTACCATCAATAATTCCATCACTAAAAACTTTTATTTTTTTTCTATCCTTTTGAAATATTTTGAAGAAAGGGCTTTTTTTATCAAAGCTTCTTAAAGCAGTATGCAGAACAGCTCTATCTTCCGTTTCATTTATTTTTTCTCCGGTAAATTGCTTGTCTATTGCATCATGAAGTTTACATTCTTTAGAAAGATTAATTAGTAGATTCAATATTTCATCATCAATTAAGTTTTTTGAATAATCAACATATAATTCATCAATTGAGATTGAATATTTTTTTAAGCGATCATTATCATTTTTAAATAAAGTTTTTAAATCAACTGTTGACTTCAAACTTTTAAGTTTTTTCCAAGATTTTGTTTTGGTAGGATTAATCTTATCTAAAGTCATTTTAAGGAATAGTGTTTTGTTCAAAGGTAATACTTGATTCAATATTGTCAAGTTTATTTTTAATTGGATACATATGTGAAAGATAGATTTCTTTTAATTGATTTGAAATAGGTTTTGCTTCTGGAAGTTTTTGCTTTAAAGGATCTACTTGCTTTCCATTTTTCCAAAATCTATAACAAACGTGAGGACCCGATGTATAGCCTGTCATTCCAACCTCTCCGATTTTATCTCCTTGTTTTACTTTTGAACCTACTTTCAATCCTTTTTTGTTCATGTGTAGATATTGAGTTGAATACGTAGAATTATGACTAACAGTAACATAATATCCATTTCCTCTTGTGTATCCAGATTTAATTACTGTTCCATCGGCAGTAGCTCTAATAGGTGTTCCCACTGGCGCGGCAAAATCAGTACCATAATGAGGCTTAATTTTACCGTAGTAAGCGATCTTCCTTCTCAAGTTATATCTTGACGAAATTCTGCTAAATTGTACAGGGGATAACAAGAAAGCTCTTCTCAGGTTTTTTCCATTTTCATCAAAATATTCATACATTTTTCTGATACTATCTGTCTGAAATTCAATTGCATAAAAAGGTTTGCCTCTGTGTTCAAAATATGCATTGTGAACTCTGTTTAATCCAATATATGTAGAGTCATCTATGTATTTTGAAGTATATAATACTTTAAAATTATCACCTTTTTCAAGCCTAAAAAAGTCAATATTCCATGCATAAATTTCAGAAAGTTCATTTGTTAATAGAGGGCTTAATTTCAATTCTTGCAACGTTTCAGCTAATGAACTTTTTATTACTCCAGAAGCTTCTTTCTCAATTAGTTTAACTTCTTTTTGTTTTTTTTGAGCCCAAAGTGAATCATTTAATGAAACAACAACATAATCTATAGAGCTAGGTTGATATATAAAATATTGAGGAATATTTAGAGAATCTTTAGATGACAAAATTACATAGGGCCTTCCAGTATTAATCTTTCGAATATCAAAAACTTTTTTTACTTCATTAACAATATTATAAATTTTTGGATAAAAAAGATTTTCATTTTCAAGAATCAATCCAAAAGATTCACCTCTTTTGACCGTATATTTTTTAACATTAAAATCGTTTAAAGTAAAACCAAATTCTTTGATGATTTTTTCTTTTTTAGGTACTAAAATTTCAATTACTTTTTTTTCACTTTTTTCACAAGAACATATTAAAATTGTAAAAAATATAACTTTAATTAATTCGTTAATCATTTACAATTATTTTAAATGGATTTGTGATTCCTCTAAATGAGGTCAATTCAGCTACTATTGTACCAACCCTTAGATTTGCTCTAACTTTTATAGGAATTCTATTTTTATCATTTGTAACCCATAATTCCAAGCCTTTGTTACTTCTGAAAACCCTTCCAGCTTCCATGTAAGGATTTAATTTCATACATTCAATTAATCCAAATCTAGTCTTTAAGTTTTCTATCCCAAGAAATTTCATTTTGAAAGGATAGTTTCTTTGATCAAAAAAAATATTAAGACCTATTAAATCTCCTTCTTTTAATTTTGAAATATCTAAATGCTTTCTTAAAAAATAAAAAGTGGAAACTATATCTTGGTAATCATTCTCAAGATTAATTATTTTACTCTCATCAGTTATCTTATTTATTAATGTTGCTGTTTTGTTATTATCATCGTAAAATGTTTCGGCTTTTCTTACATATCCTCCCTCATATATATCTCGTATGGACTTTATGGGTTTCACTTTGTCCAATGGAAAGAAAGCTTCATATAAATCATCAACTTTGAAAAACAATCTTGCAAGACCTGTTGTTTTTCCTATTGCTGTTGCCCTATAAACTATGTTATTATTAAGTTCTTCTTTTCTTAGTTCTAGTGATGCATAACTTGCATTTAAAAAACCATAATAAAGCTTGTACTCAAGTAATTCACCTGAACTAAAAGCATTGAATGTTTTTTCATATAAATTATCATCGATTAAATCTGAGTTTAAATTTTGAGTGTAAGAAAGTGTTGAATAAAATAATATGCAAAATGATAAAGTAAATAAATCTTTTTTCAACTTAGTAAAATTAAAAATTCTAGTTATTATCTTTCAAATAGTTTATAATTTTTTGAGCTTTTGATTTTCCTATTTCATTTATAATTTCATTATCACTGGTATTTTTCAATCTTGACAATGATTTAAACTTTTTTAAAATTTTATTTTTTGTATTTTCTCCAATTCCTTTAATTCCATCTAACCCTGATATAAATGATGATTTTGATCTTTTATCTCTATGAAAGCTTATTCCAAATCTGTGAGCTTCATTTCGAAGTTGCTGAATTATTTTTAATGTTTCAGATTTCTTATTAAGATAAAGTGGAATTGGATCATTGGGAAAATATAACTCTTCTAATCTTTTAGCTATACCTAGTATGGGTATTTTATTTAATAAATTAAGTTCTTTAAGGCTATTTAAAGCAGAACTTAATTGACCTTTTCCACCATCAATTACTATTAAATTTGGTAATTCCTTTTCTTCATTTAGTAGTCTACTATACCTTCTAAATACAACTTCTTGCATAGATCCAAAATCATTTTGGCCCTCAATCGTTTTAATATTAAATTTTCTGTAAAGTTTTTTTGCAGGTTTTCCATTTTTAAAAACTACACATGAAGCTACATTATTTGAGCCTTGAATATTAGAAATATCAAAACATTCTATGTGTCTAGGTTCAAATTCTAATTTAAGATCAATTTTCATTTGCTCCATAATTCTATTAATATGTTTTTCCGGATCAACTAATTGAATCTGTTTATTTCTTTCCAGTCGAAAAATTTTAGCATTTTTATAAGATAAATCAAGTAGTTTCTTTTTGTCACCAGTTTTTGGGACAATAAATTTCAAATCAATTAATTTTTTAAAGTCATATGGTGAAATAATTATTGTTGATTTAGAATTGAATCTTTCCCTTAAACTAAGAACTATATGACTTAAAATTTTTTCATCACTTTCATTCATCCGTTTTCTTACCTCTTGATTGTGAAATCTTATAATTCTTCCATTTACAATTTGTAAGTAATTAATAAAAGCAAAATCTAAATCAGAAATGATACTGAAAACATCAATATTACTTAGTCTTTGACTAACTACCGCTGATTTTGATTGATAATTTTCCAAGAGAACTAATTTTTCCTTTATATTTTGAGCATTCTCATACTCTAAATTTTCAGAATAGTTTAGCATTTTTTTCTTTAAGACAGATTTTATATCGCTAAACTTTCCGTTAAGAATATCTCTTGTATGTTTAATATTTTGATTGTATTGTTTTTCAGAAATTAAATTATCAATTAAGCTTTTATCGAATTCTTTAAAGCCAAGAATTAAACTGTGTCCGCCATTTCTATGAACATTAAGAAAAATTTTATTTTTTGGGTTATTAATTTTTTTTTGTGAAAAATTATAATTGCTTGTTCGAATTGGGTATAATGTTCGAATGATATTTAATAAAATATTTATGACTTTCACATTAGTATATGGTCCAAAATATTCAGATCCATCTTTTATAAATTTTCTTGTTAAGAAAACTCTTGGAAACCTTTCTTTTTTAATACATATCCAAGGGTACGTCTTATCATCGCGTAAAAGTATATTGTACCTAGGTTGATTTTCTTTAATTAATGAATTTTCAAGTAAAAGTGCATCTGATTCCGATTTAACAACAACATGTTCAACAAACTTTGTATTTTTTACTAGGTTTATGGTCTTTCTTGATTTTATATTTTTTTGAAAATAACTACTTACTCGTTTCTTTAGATTTTTAGCTTTTCCAACATAAATTATTTTTTTATCCTCAGTCAAAAATTGGTAGACGCCAGGATCTTCAGGAATTGTTTTTAAAATAATTTTAGTAGACATCGCCACTTAACTAAAATAATTATTTATTTGTACTTTATTGATGAACAAAATTGAAGCCAGAAAGAAATACTTAGATTTAAGAAAAAAATTAGATAATGTCCAAATAATATCTAAAAGTATTTCGATATCCAATAATCTCCAAGATCTTCCTATATGGGATTACAATTTTTATCACATATACTTATCAATTAAAGAAAAAAATGAAGTAGACACTATGCCAATTATTAATATTTTAAATAATAAAAAAAAGAAAGTATTAATTCCGAAGTCTGATTTTAACAATACTACTATGAAATCTTTTTTATTAAATGATAATACAGTTTTAAAAAAAAATAATTACGGTATTACCGAACCAATTAACAATGAAGAATTTTTAGGTAGAATTGATGTGATTTTTATTCCTTTGGTTGCATATGACTTAATTGGTAATAGAGTAGGATATGGAAAAGGATTTTACGATAAGTTTCTCAGAAATCAAAATAATAAAATATTAAGGATAGGTCTATCATTTTTTAATCCAGAAAAGAGAATTAAAATCGATGAGCATGACGAAAATTTAGATTTTTGTATTACGCCGAATAGAATTTTTAGTTTTTAGGAAAAAAACTTTTATTGAATATTATCATCATTGTTATACCAATAGTTATTACTGAATCGGCAATATTAAAAACAGGTTCAAAAAAAGTAAATTCTTTTCCTCCAACAAATGGAAACCAATCTGGCCAGATCCAACTAAATAGTGGAAATTGAAACATATCAACAACATTACCATAAAATATTCCTTCATATCCATTACCAGGCGAAAATTCAGCAATTTGAAAATAACTTTCAGTAAATAAATATCCATAAAATACTGAATCAATAACATTTCCAATTGCACCAGCCAAGATCAATGATAGGCATATTGCTAGAAGTTTATTAGAGTTTTCTTTAATTATATTTTTCAACCAATAAAAAATAAATCCAATGGCAAAAATTCTGAAAAGAGTGAGGAAAAGTTTAGCTGATTTATCGTCAAAAAAAGGTATAAAGTCATTTATTTTTGCTCCCCAAGCCATTCCTCTATTTTCAATAAATAAAAGCTTAAACCACCCCCAGTCAATAATTGCTTGTTCACCATAAAATGTTAGAGGAAAGTTAAGTTTGATGTAAATTTTAAGAATTTGATCTAAAATTAAAATTCCAATAACAATTAAAAGACAAGTTTTTAAACTAATTTTCTTGTTTTCCAAGAGCTTTTATGACATTTTATTTTTAGCTTCTATGCTTAATGTGGCGTGAGGAACTAATTCTAATCTTTTTTTAGAAATAAGCTTACCTGTAACCCTGCATAATCCATAGGTTTTATTTTCTATTCTTATAATAGCATTCTTTAAGTCTCTTATAAACTTTTCTTGTCTAATAGCTAATTGAGTATTAGCTTCTTTGGACATGGTTTGAGAACCTTCCTCAAAAGCTTTAAATGTTGGAGCAGTATCGTCCGTCCCATTGTTACCATCGTTCATGTAAGCACTCTTAATTAACTCTAAATCATGTTGAGCTTTTAAAATTTTTTCTTCAATAATTTTTCTGAAAAAAGTCAAGTCTTTATCAGAGTATCTCACGATTAAATTATCATCTTTCATTTTTTAATTTATTTTATAAATTTTAACATTTAAACTAAAATTGTCAAACTGAATTTTAGTTATCGAATCTAAATTATCTAAAAAATTTAATTCTTTAGCTAATGTTTCATTTTTCACATATTCAATGTTCGCAAAAATAGCTTTTTCAATCAAATTATTGCTTTCCATTTCAATAATAATTTTATCACTAACGTTAAAATTGGATTCTTTCCTCAAATTTTGAATTTTATTTACAATTTCTCTTGAAATCCCTTCATTTTTTAAAAATTCATCAATATTTGTATCTAAAGCTATAGTGTTTCCACCTTCAGATGCAACCAACCAACCTTCAATATCTTCATAATAAATTTCAACATCTTCAGAATTTAATACATATTTTCTATTATTACCTTCAATATTTAAATTTTTTCCATTTTCTAGATTATTAATTTCATCCATTTTTAAAGAATTAATTAATTGAACTATTTCCTGAATATCTTTACCATACTTAGGTCCTAAGAGTTTAAAATTTGGCTTAGCTTTCTTAACAAGTATTTCAGATGAATCTGATATTAACTCAATTTCTTTTACATTTATTTCTGATTTAATAAATTCTGATATTTCAATTAAAGAGTTTTTTTCATTTTGATTTTTAAAGGGAATTAAAATCTTTGGTAGAGGTTGTCTAACTTTAATTTTTTCTTTTTTTCTAAGTGATAAGGCTAATGAGCAAATTTTTTGAGAGAGTCTAATCTTATTTTCAAGATTATTATCAACTAATTTTAGATCATAATCAGGAAAATTAGACAGATGAACAGATTTGTTGGAGTTATTTAAATCCTGAAATAAGTTGTCCATATAAAATGGGCTAATTGGTGATGAAATTATGGAAATCTTTTTAAGACATTCATGTAAAGTTTGAAATGCAGAAATTTTATCTTGATTAAATTCTCCTTTCCAAAATCTTCTCCTTGATAATCTAACATACCAATTGCTTAAATTATCTTGAACAAAACTCGAAATTAATCTTGCGGATTTTGTAGGCTCATAATTATTGTAAGCTTCTTCAACTTCTTTAATTAGCGTGTTAAGCTCTGAAATAATCCATCTATCTAGCTCATGTCTATTACCATATTTGATATGGTTACTATTTATATTAAATCCATCGATATTAGAGTAAAGACTGAAAAATGAGTAAATGTTATGAATAGTACCAAAAAATTTTCTTTTAACTTCTTCAATTCCATTGATATCAAATTTTAAATTATCCCATGGATTAGAGTTTGAGATCATATACCATCTAGTAGCGTCTGGACCATATTTATCTAAAGTTTCAAAAGGGTCAACTGTATTTCCAAGTCTTTTAGACATTTTATGACCATTTTTATCTAGAACAAGACCGTTAGATATTACATTACGATAGCTATTGGATTTAAATATTAAAGTACCAATTACATGTAATGTGTAAAACCAACCACGTGTTTGATCAACACCCTCAGCAATATAATCCGCAGGAAAAAACTTTTTTTTATCTATTAATTCTTTATTTTCAAAGGGATAGTGCCATTGTGCATAAGGCATAGCTCCAGAATCAAACCAAACATCAATTAAGTCACTTTCCCTTAACATTTTATTATTGCTAGCCGAGCACAAAATTATTTTATCAACAATATGTTTGTGAAGATCTATTTTTTCATAATTTTTGTCAGATAAATCTCCAATTTTAAATTTGCTTAATGGGTTTGTTTTCATAAAACCCCTAGCAATTGAGATTTCTATCTCATTGTAAAGCTCTTTAACCGATCCTATAATTTTAGTCTCAGATCCATCTTCGCTAATCCAAATGGGAAGAGGTATTCCCCAAAATCTTGATCTTGATAAATTCCAATCATTTGCATTATTTAACCAATTACCAAATCTTCCATCACCAGTTGCTTTTGGTTTCCAATTTATTTTGGAATTATTTTTTATTAATTCTTCTCTTTTATCTGTTACTTTTATGAACCAAGAGTTTAAAGGGTAATACAATACAGGTTTATCAGTTCTCCAACAATTTGGATAACTATGGGTATATTTTTCTACTCTAAAAGCTTTATTTTCTTCTTTAAGTTTAATTGCAATTTCAACATCTACTGATTTATCAGGTTCAAAACCACTTTCGTAGTATTCATTTTTAACATATTTTCCACCAATTCCTTTTAAAGTATTCAAAAACTTTCCCTGTAAATCAACAAGGGGAACAAGTTCTTTTAATTCATTGTAAACTAACATTGGGGGAACTTCTGGACTAGCATTCTTAGCTGCCAATGAATCATCAGCTCCAAATGTAGGAGCTGTATGAACTATACCTGTACCTTCATCTGTTGTTACAAAATCACCTGATATAATTCTAAAGGCATTTTGAGGATTATTTTCCGGTAAAGGAGCATCATCCCAAAGTTGATTATACTTAACTTCTAAAATATCTTTGCCGGTAAAATTTTCACAAATTAAATAGGGGATATTTTTTATTGAATCAAAGGTTAATTCTTTTTCACTTTTAACCTCAATAAAATTAGATTTAAAAACCTTTTCTATTAAGTCCTTAGCTACAATTACATTAATAGCTTTGTGAGTGTACAGATTATAGGTTTTAATTAAAGCGTAGTTAATTTTTACACCTACTGTAAGTGCGGTGTTTGATGGAAGAGTCCAAGGGGTGGTTGTCCATGCTAAAACATAAATTTTTGAATATTTTTTTAAAAAATCTGGCAATGATTTTGAGATACATTCAAATTGCGCAGTTACAGTCGTATCAGTTACATCTTGATAAGTACCAGGTTGATTTAATTCATGCGAGCTTAACCCAGTTCCAGCCTTTGGAGAATAAGGTTGAATGCTGTAACCTTTATAAATTAAATTATCGTTGTAAAGTTTTTTAAGAAGCCACCAAACTGACTCAATGTATTTAGATTTATAAGTTATGTAAGGGTTATCCATATCAACCCAATATCCTATTCTTTTAGTTAAATTGTTCCAGACATCAGTATATTTCATGACAGCTTTTTTACATGCTTCATTATACTCTTCAATACTGATTTTAGTTCCTATATCTTCTTTTGAAATGTTTAATTCTTTTTCTACACCTAATTCTACAGGAAGTCCATGAGTGTCCCATCCTGCTTTTCTATTAACTTTGAAACCTTTTAAGGTTTTATATCTGCAAAATATATCTTTGATTGCTCTAGCCATTACATGGTGAATCCCAGGCATTCCATTTGCAGATGGCGGACCTTCAAAAAAAACAAAATCTTTAGACTTGTTTCTTGAAGATATACTTTTTTCAAAGGTTTTATCTTTGTCCCAATATTCAGAAATCTTATTTGAAATCTCTATAAGATCTAATGTTTTATATTCTTTAAATGACATTAAATTTAAAAAATGCGAATTTACTTAATTTTACTCTAATTTATTGATTATAAGGTATACTTAATCAAAAATCAACATTAAGTTTAAAGATCTCCCAGGTGAAGAAATTCCGGAAGCAAATTCTCTGTAATGTATGTCGAATATATTATCCAATAATAATTGAGCTTTAATTTTTTTTGTAACTCGAAACAACGATGATAACTTAAAAATTCCCCACTTGGGCATACCCAAATATTTAATTTCACCATTTTCATAAACATGTGGAGTTTCTTCAAGGCTATCTTCACCCCCAAAACTATACTCATCAGCAGATTTTGATTGTGAAAATTTATAAGTCAATTGTATGTTAAAATTATTTTTTTTAAACCTAAGTTTTACAGAACCATATATCGGTGGAATTGATGGCATTGGATAATCATTATACACAATATCACCTTTTGTATAATTAATAAAGCCATATAAATTAAATGAATCATTTAAGATGTATTTAAAATCAAAATTAAAACCATATATATTAGAATTACCTAAATTAAAATTACTCATTGTTAATACTTCCTCATCATCATAAATTATTGTGATAGGGTTTTCTGTAGAGTCATCATTGTAGTCATAAAAAAAATTTCGTGCAATGGTACGGTTTAAAATAGTATAATAGAGATTCATATTGTAAGACAATGCTTTGTCATAACTGTTATAACCCAAATCAATAGTATATGCATTTTCAGGCTTTAAACTAGTATTTGGAACAGTAAGAATCCCAGAATTTTCTCTTATTTTACCAATATCGTCTATATTTGGAGCCCGAAATCCACTGGAAATATTTAATGATATTTTATTAAACTTATTTATTAAATATGAAAGCCCTAAACTTGAAGTTATAGCATAATTTGTTAATTTAAAATTGTGAAATTGTTTAAAAAAAATAAATGATTCTTGATTCTCCAAAAGAAAGTCCGTATCCCACTCAGCGGATATATCAACAAAAGAATATCTGCTTCCAATATTTAAATTAGTTTTTTCATTAAATTCTTTTCTTAATTCAAAATAAGCTGCAACTGAATTATATTTACTTCCATTCCCTGGATATCTGCTTAAACCATCATTAATATTTCTTTCAATTATTAAATTATTATTTGTTATAATTTCAAAATTTTTACCTTCTGAATTAAGCTTATTATTTGTTAGCTCGAAACCGTATGCAAGTGAGTTAATTTGATTTAGTTTTTTTATAAAATCTGTATTTATTGAGAAAATATTTAAATCTTCAGCTTGTGATTTTAAATTCAAAGAATTGAAGCGCCTACTATTTCGGGACTCTTTAATTTTTTGAAATGATAAAATAAGTGATGCATTATCGAATATTTTTTTCTTACCTAAGTTTAATTTTAATGAACTTAATAATCTTTGTTGAGGTCCATAGTACCATTGAGCATATTTTAATTCTCCATTTTCGGTTATTTCACTCATTTTGTCAAATCTTGAAATATTAGATGATTTAGAGTATTGAAAATTTAAAATTAGATTTGAGTTTTCACCAGTAATAATATTAAATTTTTGAATTAAATCTTTTTGTCTGTAGGAGGTATTTCGTTGAATATTAGGATTAGAATTTTTAGTAGAATTTTTAAAATAATTATCTCCTCTATTTCTAGAGTAATAATCAACCAATCCCCAGTTTTTATGCCCATGTCTTCTATTCTTGCCCATAATTATATCACCAAAATATGATTTCGTGTAGCTTGTGTAACTTGCCCATTTTCTTGTTGATAATTCTAAACTATAGTTATTTATTTTGGTTTTGTTATTTAAATTATAAGAAACTGATTTGTAGTAATTAAAAAATTTTGAATTATTAATTCTCGGTGTTTTTGTATAAAAATGTACTACCCCACCAAGTGCATCAGATCCATACCCAACAGATGATGGACCATAAATAACTTCAATTCTTTCTAAAGAATTAGGATCAATTGTGATAGAGTTTTGTAAATGACCGGATCGATATATTGCGTTATTCATTCTTACTCCATCAATTACTAAAAGGACTCTATTTGCTTCAAATCCCCTGATCACAGGACTTCCGCCTCCAGCTTGTGATTTTTGAATATGAATTCCACCAGCATGATACAACATTTCAGCAGATGTTTTAAGATTCTCAAGTTCCACTGATTTAGCATTAATAATAGACACCTTTTTTGAAAGGGTTTTAATGTTTTGTTTATTTCTTGCTACCGATAGAACAACCTCATCTAAACCTCTTGAATTAGTTGTTAATATTATCTTTTTAAGTGATTTTAATTTATCTATTGAAATTCTTTCCTCATCATATGAAACATGACTAAAAGTTATTGTATCTTGATTTTTAAAAATATCGATAGATACCTCTCCTTTTAAATTAGTTAATCTAGAAATAGATTTATCATTATTATAAAGAAGTACTGAAGAAATACCAGACTTACTTTCGGAATCAATAACAGTGATTTTCTGACAGTTTAGAGTTGCCAAAAAAAATAGAAATATAAGGGGCAAAAATTTTTTAAGAAAATAAGTCATTCAATATTCCAATCGATTTTGGGATTTTAAACCCAGGAACATGAATTTGGTAATATTTTAAAATTAAATCAATCATGTTTCTTCTTTGATTAACATTTGTTAAAACATCATTATTATAATCAAATTTTGTGCCCAAAATCAGAGAAAAATCTTCAATTACTTTGCCATTAAAACAATTGGATGAATTATTTGTAGAGGTAAAATTACCATTTTCAATATCAAAGAATGGATAGTTATTAGTATTTTTTTCAGGCAGAATTCCAAGGAAATTTGTCAAATAAATTAAAAAAAGAATATGAAAATTTGAAAATTTTTCTGATTTTTCAAACCATATTAAGCTTTCTTTTATAAAGTTAAAAATTTTGACATCAGATTCTTCGTGCCTTATAATTGACATTAGAACCTCTGAAATAAAAAGAGCTATATTGTATTTGATCACATTTGAATTAATTGAATTAAACAAAACCAAAGATTTAGCATTTTTTATATACGAAATATTACCCTTTTTATTATTGCTACTTTCAATATCAATGATATTAAGTCTATGAAATTGACCTAATTGAAGTTTACTTTTTTTCTTTGACCTTAAACCTCTAATTAAATAAGATTTAACTCCAAATTTTTTTGTAAAACATCTAACAATAATACTAGTTTCAGAATAATTAATATGACCTAGAACAATTGATTCAGTTGAATATACCATGTTAATTGTTTTAAAACAATTAAATGCAATTATAATTAATTAATGGCTTGATTTAAATCATTAATTAAATCTTCATGATCTTCAATACCAACACTTAGGCGAATTAAAGAGTCAACAACACCTGTTTTTTCTCTAAGGTCTTTAGGTATGGAAGCATGAGTCATTGATGCAGGATGATTTGCTAAACTTTCAACCCCGCCAAGAGACTCAGCTAGTGTAAAAACCTTAAGCTTACTAGTAATTTCTTGAACTGATTTAAAATCACCATTTTTTGTTGTAAATGATATCATTCCACCAAATCCAGACATTTGAGTTTTAGCTAACTCATGATTAGGATGAGTTGAAATACCGGGCCAATAAAGTTTGTCAATTTTTTTGTGATTAGACAGGAATTCAATAATTTTTTCAGCGTTAAAGCAATGTCTTTCCATTCTCACATGTAGAGTTTTTATACCCCTAAGAGTTAAAAAAGAATCCATAGGACCACAAATTGCACCGGATGAATTTTGTAAAAAATACAATTGTTCAGCAAGGATATCATCCTTAACAATTAAAGCTCCTAAAATAACATCGCTGTGGCCGGCTAAATATTTTGTTGCTGAGTGCATGACAATATCTGCTCCTAAGTCTAGTGGTTTTTGTAAATATGGAGTTGCAAAAGTGTTATCAACTGCTAAAAGAATTTCATTTTTTTTACAAAGCCTTGAAATTGAATTTATGTCTATAAGATTCATCATTGGGTTTGTTGGGGTCTCAACCCAAATCATTTTAGTCCTATCGCTAATCAAATCTTTAATTTTCTCTGTATTTTGTAAATCAGAAAAAATAAATTTTAATCCGAATTTTTTGAAAACTTTATCAAACAATCTGTATGATCCACCATAAAGATCATTTGTAGATATAATTTCATCTCCAGGCTCAAAAAGTTTTAAAATTGCATCAATAGCAGATAGACCTGAACTGAATGCTAAACCAAAATTACCATTTTCGATACTTGCTAATGAATTTTCAAGAGCAGTTCGGGTTGGATTATGAGTTCTACTATATTCATAGCCTTGGTGTTCACCAGGTTTGGTCTGAGAATATGTAGAAGTTTGATATATAGGTGGCATGACAGCTCCGTAACCCTTTTCCTTGATCTGTCCACCATGAATTGTTTTAGTATTAAACTTCATCACTCAACAATAAAGTCTCCCCTCATAATCTGATAGTGCCCAGGGAAAGTACATAAATATGTATAAGTTCCAGGCTCTGGACTATCGAAAGTAATTATATCACTTTCTCCTCCGCCAAGCATCTTAGTATAAGCATATGTCTCGTCTCCTTCAGGAATATAATCAGTCTCTTTTGCATTCATTGCTCTTTGTGCAAAATCATCTATATCAACTCCTTCTTTTACCAACACAAAATTATGTCCCATAAATTCCTTTGCTATTTTTCCTGTATGATTTAATTTTAAAGTAACAGTTTCACCTGCTTTTACTCTAATAATTGACCTGTCAAATAACATTTGATCATTGGAATTAATAGTCACATCATTCATTGATTTTGCGATAGTATTTTCAGTAGCTTCCTGAACTCTTTTATAAGAGAACTTTTCTTTTTTTGGTTCATTCTTGCATCCTACAAGAATTATTGCTGTAAATAAAAAAGTTATAATTTTTTTCATTTATATAATATTTAGTATGCAAATTTACAATTCATTATTTCAATATTAAAAAAAGATTTACTTAATTTATTAATAAGCAATTTTTTTATAGCTTCAAAATTAAATTTATATTTAATAATTAAACAACAATTATGAAAAGAAGAAATTTTCTATCAGTTACCTTAACAGCTGGAATTGCATCATCTGTTTTCCCAAGTACAAATTTTGTAAAATTTAATTCAATAGAAAACTTAAAAATTTCTCTAGCTCAGTGGTCCTTGAATAAGTCTATAAAAAATGGAAAGCTACCAATTCTTGACTTTGCAAAAAAGGCAAGATCTTTTGACATTGAAGGTATTGAATTCGTTTCAGGTTTGTATACTCGCGATACTGATATTTTAGAGAGAATGTCAATGAATTCTTTAGCTAAAGAATTAATAAAAAGATCTGATGACTATGGAATTGATAATGTATTATTTATGATTGACAACCAAGGTGATTTGGCTTCAAGTAATAAAAATGAAAGATTTCAAGCTATTGATAATCACAAAAGGTGGATTGATTTATCCGCTGAAATTGGATGTAAAACAATGAGAGTAAATCTTAACGGCGAAAAAGATTTAAATAAATGGACAAAAAATTCAGTAAAATCATTAACAGCTTTAAACAAGTATAATGAAAACATAAACGTTGTTGTAGAGAACCATGGAGGATTGTCATCAAGTGGAAAATATTTGTCAAATGTGATGTCAAAGGTTAAATTAGAAAATTGTGGAACTTTACCTGACTTTGGAAACTTTTGTATGAATGGAAGCCCTTGGGGAAATTGTACTCAAATGTACGATAGATATTTAGGTACTGAAGAATTAATGCCTTATGCTCATGCTGTAAGTGCTAAATCATATGACTTTGATGATGAAGGTAACGAAACAAGTATTGACTACAAGAGGATGATGGAAATTGTTAAAAGATCTGGTTATCAAGGATATGTGGGGATTGAATATGAAGGTAATAGACTTGGAGAAGATGATGGAATAATTGCAACAAAAAAGTTGCTAGAAAAGTTTATTTAAATATGAAGACTATTAAAGGTCCTGGAATTTTTCTAGCTCAGTTTTGTGGTGATGACAAACCATTTAATAATCTAAATGATATTGGAAAGTGGGCAAGTAATTTAGGTTATAAAGCTGTTCAAATACCAACCTGGGATAAAAGAATTTTTGATCTCGAAAAAGCAGGTTCTAGCAAGAATTATTGCGATGAGATCAAGGGAATTTTGAATGAGCAGGGCTTAGAAATTAGTGAATTGTCTACTCATTTACAAGGTCAACTAGTTGCTAGTCATCCAGCATATGATTTAATGTTTGATGTTTTTGCTCCTGAAAATTTACATGGAAATGTTAAGGATAGGACAAAATGGGCGGTCGATCAAATGATGAATGCAATAAATGCCAGTAATCATTTAGGAATTGAGCCTATGGCGTCATTTTCTGGTTCACTATTATTTCATACTTTTTATCCTTGGCCACAAAGACCTGCTGGTCTAGTTGATGAAGGATTCAAGGAATTGGCAAAAAGATGGAAGCCTATATTAGATCACGCTGATTCAAGGGGAGTTGACATTTGTTATGAAATTCACCCAGGGGAAGACCTTCATGATGGAGTAACATTTGAAAAATTCTTGGAAGAAACTAATAATCACAGTAGAGCAAAAATACTTTATGACCCTAGTCATTTTGTTTTACAACAACTAGATTATTTACAATTTATTGACTTTTATAAAGATCATATTAAAATGTTTCATGTTAAAGATGCAGAATTTAATCCAACAGGTAAAGCTGGTGTTTATGGTGGATATTTGGATTGGAAGGATAGACCAGGAAGATTTAGATCCTTAGGGGATGGTCAAGTTGATTTTAAATCAATTTTTTCAAAATTAAGCCAATATGGTTTTGATGGATGGGCTGTTCTGGAATGGGAATGCTGTATCAAGAGTCCGGAACAAGGTGCTAGAGAAGGTTCAAAATTTATTTCTGATCATATAATTGAAGTAACTGAGAAATCTTTTGACGATTTTGCTGGTGCTGATATTGATAAAGAACAAATTAAGAAAATACTTGGCTTATGAAATTTTACGTAGCGATTTATATAGCTTTTTTCTTTAACATCTCAATTGCTCAATCTTCAAAGGATACAGAGATTTGGGAGCCCATCCCTAAAAAAGTTTATTCGATTTCTGACTCAGCTCCACCTAACGATGCAATAGTTTTGTTTGATGGAACAGACATGTCAAAGTGGGAAGGAAATTGGGATGATAAAGAAAGTGAATGGATGATAAATGATGATGGCTTTCTGGTTAATAATGGAAATGATGGTCCAAGAATTCAAACAAAAGAAAACTTTGGTTCAGTCCAACTACACATTGAGTGGAAAACTAGTGAAGATTTGTCTCATAAAAATCAAAGTAGATCCAATAGCGGAGTTTTCTTACAAAGTCGATATGAAATCCAAATTTTAGATAGTTATGAAAACCAAACCTATGTAAATGGACAAGCAGGTTCAGTTTACAAGCAATATATTCCACTTGTAAATTCATCTAGAAAACCTGGAGAATGGCAATCTTATGATATTGTTTTTAAAGCACCTGAATTCAATGCTAAAGGTGAAAAAGTTAAATCAGGTTATTTCACTGTATTTCACAATGGTGTTTTAATTCAAAATCATGTAGAAATATTAGGAACAACAGAAAATGTTGGACCCCCCAAAAATATTGCTCATGGAGATGGGCCTCTATTTCTTCAAAGCCATTGTTGTTCTAAAGTTTCATTTAGAAATATTTGGTTGAGAAAATTATAATTAACCAGTCCAAAATTTAATTACATTTTTAATCTATAGAAATTCTTTCATAAATTTGTACATGCTTCAATCAATGACCGGTTATGGGTCAACTTCTTTGCAAATTAATGAATTAGAGATTTACGTTGAGATAAAAACTTTAAACAGTAGATATTTTGATTCAAAAATATCAATACCATCTACATTGTCAAGCCAAGAATTAATCTTTAATAATCTTTTAAAGGAAAATCTAAAAAGAGGAAAAGTAGATCTCAGAATAAAATTAATGGGATCTTCAAATGACTCGATTTCTTTTAATAAAAGTATAATTAAAAATTATATAGATGATTTAAAAGAAATATCGGATTTTGATGATTCTCATATTTTAAAATCAGTATTATCTCTTCCAAATTCTATCTCAAAGGGAGAGTTCTCTTTTTCAGAATTCCAAATAAAAAAAATAATTGATTGTCTAAATTCTGTTATTGAACATGTTATTGAGTTTAGAAAAAATGAAGGAAAAAATACTTTAAAAGATTTAAGACAAAACTTAAATATAATTAGTGAATATTCTATGGCAATTGAAAAAATAAGTCACCTACATAAAAAAAATATAAAAGAAGAATTAGAGATAAAATCTCAAAATTTAGAAGTTAATTTTGATAATGGCAGATTTGAGCAGGAGGTTTTTTATTATTTAGAAAAAATGGATATTAATGAAGAATTAGTCAGGTTAAAAAGTCATATGGATTTTTTTATTGAAATATTAGATAATGACGTAATAGAAAAAGGAAAAAAGTTAGGCTTTATTTGCCAAGAAATTGGAAGAGAAATTAATACTATTGGTTCTAAATCAAGTAACTCTAAGATTCAGAATAGTGTGGTTGAAATGAAATCTTCTCTTGAAAAAATCAGAGAACAAACTTTAAATATTCTTTAATGGCTGGTAAAGTAATAATTTTATGTGCACCATCTGGAAGTGGAAAAACAACCCTTGCAAAACATCTACTTTCAATTAAAGAATTAGACTTAAAATTTTCAGTCTCGGCAACTACAAGAAAAAAAAGAGATGGAGAAATCGATGGATTAGATTATAATTTCTTATTCATAGATGAATTTAAAAATAGAATTCAAAATAATGAGTTTATTGAGTATGAAGAAGTGTATGATAACATCTTTTATGGAACATTAAAGTCTGAAATTGATTCTGTAATTATTAATCACAATATAATTTTTGATGTGGATGTTGTTGGGGCTCTAAGTCTAAAGCGATATTTTTCTTCAAATTCTTTAACATTATTTATTAATCCACCTAGTATTGGTGAGCTTGAAAACAGATTGAGACTAAGAAAAAATAATTTAGAGAAGGATTTAAATGAGAGACTAAATAAAGCAGAAAAAGAAATGGAAATGAAAGATAAATTTGATCACATTATTATCAATAATGATTTAAATAAATCAAAAAATGAAATTTTAAGTGTTGTTAAAAGTTTTTTAAACTTATGAAAAGTGTAGGTTTATTTTTTGGGACTTTTGATCCAATACATAAAGGCCATGAGGCTATTGCAGACTTTTTTCTTAAGAATTTTTTTGATGAAGTTTGGTTTGTTCTAACACCAATGAACCCTGATAAAATAGAAAAGGGTACTAGTGACGAAAATATTAGACTTGAGATGATTCAAGGTTTTTGTGAATTGAATACCAATTTTAAATGTTGTGACATTGAATTTGGTCTTCCAAAACCAAATTACACTGCTGATACTTTAGACGAAATTAAAAAGGAATATCAAGGTTTTGAATTTTCTATAATTATGGGTGAAGACAACCTATTCACTTTACATAACTGGAAAAATTACTTGAATATTTTAAATCAAAAAATTTATGTTTATCCTAGATTATTAAACCATTCAAAAGATGCAGATTTGATTAATCACCAAAATGTAATACTTAGTGATGCTCCTATGATGAATATTTCTTCTTCATCAATAAGAGAAAAAATTAGAAATAATGATGAGTATGAATCGCTAATTAGTGAAAACATCAAAAAGTTTATTATCTCTAGAGGATTGTATTCTTAAATCGATATTGATTTAACCAATATTTAACAGTATTTAATTATTATTTTTAATACTATTGCTACCCCAAATTATGTAATTATGGAAAATAAGAATGTAGATATTAAAGCTCTGAATGAGAAAATCCAGAAAGAAAGTGCATTTATTGATTTGCTGATGCTTGAAGTTAACAAAGTAATTGTTGGTCAAAAATATATGATTCAACGGTTGCTTACAGGTCTTCTTGGAAAAGGGCATATTTTACTTGAAGGTGTCCCTGGACTAGCTAAAACACTTGCAATTAATAGTTTAAGCCAAGCAGTCAAAGGCTCTTTTAGTAGAATTCAGTTCACCCCAGATCTTTTACCAGCTGATGTTGTAGGAACAATGATATACAATATGAAAGAAAATGACTTTTCAATTAAAAAAGGTCCAGTATTCGCAAATTTTGTTTTGGCAGATGAGATTAACAGAGCCCCAGCTAAAGTTCAATCTGCTTTGCTAGAATCAATGCAAGAGAAACAAGTTACCATTGGCGACAAGACTTTTAAATTACAACTACCTTTTTTGGTAATGGCTACACAAAACCCAATCGAACAGGAGGGAACATATCCATTACCCGAAGCGCAGATGGATAGATTTATGCTTAAATGTGTTATAACTTATCCTGAATTTGAGGATGAGCAACAAATAATTAGATCTAATATCGACGAATCATTTGAAAAAATAAAACCTGTTATCACAACAAAAGATATAATAAAAGCACAAGATGCAGTTAAAGATGTCTACATGGATGATAAAATTGAAAAGTATATTTTAAAATTAATTTTTGCTACAAGATTTCCTGAAAAAAATAATTTGCAGGAATTGAAACCTTTGATTGGTTTTGGATCATCACCAAGAGGAAGTATCAATTTGGCTAAAGCAGCTAAATGTAATGCTTTCATAAATAGAAGAGGATATGTAATCCCTGAAGATATTCGTGAAGTAATATATGATGTTTTGAGACATAGAATAGGTCTTACATATGAAGCTGAAGCAGAAAACGTAACTACTCAGGACGTGATTTCAAAAATTGTTAATTCTGTAGAAGTACCATAGTAGTATTATTTTGGATACAAAAGAACTATTAAAAAAGGTTAGAAAGGTTGAGATTAAAACCAAAAGACTTTCAAATAATATTTTTGGAGGTGAATATCACAGTGCTTTTAAGGGAAGAGGTATGACATTCAGTGAAGTAAGAGGCTATGAATTTGGAGATGATGTGAGAACTATAGATTGGAATGTTACAGCCAGATATAATCACCCTTTTGTAAAGGTTTTTGAAGAAGAGAGAGAATTAACATTAATGTTAATGGTTGACATTAGTGGATCAAAATTTTTCGGTACTGAAAGTGAATTGAAAAAAAATATTGTGACTGAAATTTCAGCTACTCTTGCTTTTTCAGCTATTCAAAACAATGATAAAGTTGGGTTGATACTGTTTACAGATCAGGTCGAACTATATATTCCACCAAGTAAAGGAAAAATACATATACTTAGGATTATTAGAGAGTTAATTGAATTTAAGCCAAAGAGTAAAAAAACTAATCTTTCAGTTGCTTTAGAGTTTTTTTCAAACGTAATATCTAAAAAATCTATTGCCTTTATATTATCAGATTTTGTTTCTCTTGATTATAATAAATCTCTTTCAGTAGCAAGTAAAAAGCATGATATAACTGGTATAAGAATATTTGATAAGTTCGAGGAAGAAATTCCAAACTTAGGTTTTATTCCTATGGTAGATCAAGAGACCAATGAAACCAGGTTTATTGATACGTCCTCAAAATATGTGAGAGATTCTTTTAAAATTAAATCTCTTGAAAGGAAAGGGAATTTTGAAACTATTTTCAAAAAAAATGGATCTGGAACAATTAATTGTAGAACAGATAGAGATTATGTTAAACTTTTGTTAGGGTATTTTAAAAATCGTGGATAAGTTTTATAATTTTTTTTTCCTTTTCCTGTCTTTTTCTTTTGGATCAATTTTTTCACAAAGTAATGACTTAATTATCAGTACTAAAATAGATACAACTACTATAAAAGTTGGTGAACAAATTTCTTACGAGATAAAAATTGAATCAAATGATATTGGAGATGTTTTTTTTCCTGAAAAATATCAATTTAGCCCTTTTGTAATTGCTGAAGAATTTCCACTCGATACAATAGATTTTCAAAGAAAAAAATCGATTACTAAAAGATTTCGATTAACAAACTTTGATGAAGGTAATTTTGTGATTAAGCCTCAAGAGATAATTTTTGGTAATAAGAAGTTGTATTCAGATTCGTTATTAATTGAAGTATTAACTGTTGAAGTTGACACTGTCTCAAAAAAATTCTTTGATATTAAAGATATTAATCAAACCAAAGAGTCAAAGAATTCTACTTTTATAATTTTTTCTTCTTTACTTATTCTTATTGTAGCTGCAATTATTATTTATTTTTTATATAAAAAGTTTATACTTTCAGAAGTGATTATAGATGAATATAACACTCCTTTCGAAATTGCAATTAATTCTTTAAATGAGCTTGATGAGAAAAAAATTAATTCTCAAATAGAGTATAAAATATACTATACTCAGATGACGGATATTATTAAAAATTATTTTGAAAAGGATGTTGAAATTAGTGCTTTTGAAAGTACTTCAAATGAACTTATTGAAAAAATAATTTTATTAAAAAAATTAAAGAAATTAAAATTATCCAACGAGACTATTGATAATTTCAGGAAAGTTTTAGAAAATGCAGACTTAGTAAAGTTTGCTAAATATACTCCAGAAAAAAAGGTAATTATTGATGATAAAAAGCTATTACAATCTGTTTTAGTAAATACAAAAAATGCTATTCCAAATGATATTGAAAAGGAGTTGGAAGAAAGAAAAAAGAAAGAAAAGGAAATAGAAACAATTAAAAAAAGGAGAAAAAATAATTTTATTATTATTTCATCACTTATCGTGTTATTTTCTTTTTCTATTTCATCATACATCATTTTTCCTGAAAGTTTTAAAAACATATTAGTTTTTGACTCCAATAAAAAAACTTTAAAAAGTGATTGGATTAATAGCAATTATACTCAATTTAATTTGAAGCTTGAATCTCCAGATGCATTGCTAAGGGTTAGTGACACTATAAATAGCAAAAACTATTATGAACTTTTAGAAAGTGGTTATCAAGTTCAAATTAATGTAAATTCTTACACAGAAAATCAGGATATAGTTGGTGACATGTTAGATAATTTTAAAGACAAAGGATACATTAATATTTTAACCAAAGAAGAAGAATTTATAACCCAAAGTGATAAAAAAGGAGTTAAAATTTATGGTTCATTTGATGATTCAAAAAAAGATAAGAAATTTAATTATTCGACTATAATTTTTGTTAGCGATCAAAATTTAATCGAAATAATAACTGTTTATGAACAAAAAAATGACATTGTTGAGCAGATTGTAAAAAGAATTGAAAACTCTATAGATTTTGTTAATGGATAATATTGTTTTTAAAAACCCTGAGTTTTTATGGCTTTTAATTTTATTGCCAGTAATAGCTTATATGCTTTACAAATTCAAGTTTGTAAGATTAAATAATTTTAAATTTTCAAATCTTGAAAGTTTTGATTTTAAAACTCTAAAATCTAAACTGTATCCTCTAATTAATATTTTTAGAATCATAACGTTATTATTAGTAATTGTTGCACTAGCTAGACCTCAAGAAATTAGTAATAGTATTAGGACAAAAACAAGTAGCGGTATAGATATAGTTATTGCAGTTGATATTTCATCTAGTATGTTAGCACAAGACTTAAAACCTAACCGGCTAGAAGCTTTAAAAACAGTAGCATCCCAATTTATTAATGATAGGATAAATGATAGAATTGGACTCGTTATATATGCTGGCGAGAGTTATACTAAAACACCAGTAACATCGGACAAGGATGTAGTGATTAAATCTCTTTCTGACATTACTTTTGATGGTATAATTGAGGATGGAACTGCAATTGGAATGGGTTTAGCAACTTCAGTAAATAGATTAAAAGAGAGTAAGGCAAAAAGTAAAGTAATTATCTTATTAACAGATGGAGTCAATAATTCTGGATTCATTGATCCTTCAACAGCTGCTGATTTAGCAGCAAATTTTGAAATAAAAACATACACTATAGGTTTAGGAACTAATGGGAATGCAAGAGCACCAGTTGCTTTAAACCCAAATGGTTCATTTAGATTTGGAATGACCAAGGTTGAAATTGATGAAGAATTACTAAAAAATGTAGCAAATAAAACAGGGGGCTTATATTTTAGAGCAACTGACAATAAGAAATTAGAGGAAATTTATAATGAGATAAACAAGCTAGAAAAAACTGAACTGGAGGAGATTAAATATTCTGATTCAGAGGAAAAATATAGGCTACTAATTGTAGCTGCAATTGGCTTAATTTTTGTCGAGTTAATTTTAAAATATATAGTATTTAGGTCAATAATATAATGTATCAATTAGAAGAAATATCATTTATGTATTTTTTGGTTTTGTTACCAATTTTATTTTTGATTTTTATTTTTAATAAAAATTGGCAAAGGACTATAAAAAAGAAATATTTTGATTCAAATACTATTGAGTTTTTAAGTCCTGAAATTTCAAATAGAAAACCATTTCTTAAATTTTTAATTAAATCCATTGCAATTATTTTATTAGTCTTTGCATTGGTCAATCCTAAAATTGGTACTGAACTAAAAACCGTAAAGAGAGAGGGTGTAGATTTGGTTTTTGCTGTTGATGTTTCTAAAAGTATGCTAGCTGAGGATATTGCTCCTAATAGAATAATCAAATCAAAAAGAATTGTTTCAGAGATTTTTGACAAACTTGGATCTGATAGGGTTGGTATAATTGCTTATGCATCAACGGCAATTCCAGTACTTCCTATAACTACTGATTTTTCTTCTGCACGTATGTTTTTGGAAAGTTTAAATACTGATATGCTATCTTCTCAAGGAACTTCAATTGGAGAAGCAATAAGGCTTTCAAAAAATTATTATGATGATGATAATCAAACAAACAGAGTTTTATGTATAATTTCTGATGGTGAAGATCATGAATCACAGAATATTAATGTATCATCAATTGTTGGTGACACCGGAATAACAATTTTCACAATTGGTGTTGGCTCTATTAGTGGAGCACCCATACCAATAAAGGAAAATAACATAGTTAAATCTTATAAAAAGGATGAAAATGGTGAGGTTGTAATTACCAAATTAAATGAAAAAATATTAAGTGAGATGGCTCTTGAAAGTAATGGAAAATATTTTAAAGGGGATAACACTAATACAGTAGTAAATCTTATAATAGATGAATTAAAAGAAATGGATAAGAAAGAATTTGAATCAAAACAATTTGTTGCTTTTAAAGACCAATTTCAATGGTTTTTAGGATTTGGTTTATTTTTCTTATTCTTAGATTTGGTTGTGTATGACAAGAAAACTTTTTGGATAGAAAGGTTAAATTTATTTAATGAAAATGGGAATAAGAATTAGCATATTTTTTGTTTTAATGGTTTCATTTTCTTTCTCTCAAAATGAGACAGAAAAAAAATCAAATAACCTAGTTTTTGATGGTAATATTAAATTCGACAATAAAGATTTTGAAATCGCCGAATACAATTATAGAATAGCCAAATCAATAGACTCTTTAAATTACAATGCACCATATAATCTTGGAAATTCTCTTTATAAAAATAATTTGGGGACTGATGCTCAAATTATGTACAAAAGTGCTTTGAAAAAAAATTCTAGTAAAGAAAATAAACACAAAGGTTTTCATAATCTTGGAAACACATACATGCAGAAAGAGGATTATCAAAACGCAGTTAATTCTTTTAAACAAGCTTTGCTGAATAATCCTGATGATGAAGAAACAAGGTATAATTATGTTCTTGCCAAGGAACTTTTAAAAAAACAGAATCAGAATAATAAAAACGATGATAAGGATAATAAAGATAATCAGGATAAGGACAATAAAAGTGATAATAAAAAAGATGAGAAGGATGATAAGGGAGAACAGGATGATAAAAATCAGGATAAAAAAGATGATTCAAAACAGCCACAGAAACCAAAACAATATCAAATTTCTCCTCAGCAGTTAAAAAATCTATTAGAGGCCATGAATAAAGAAGAAAAAAAGGTGCAGGAAAAAGTTAATAAGAAAAAACTTAAAGGGACACCAAAATCAAATAAAAAAGATTGGTAGTTATGAAAAGAATTTTAACACTAATTTGTTTATTGGTTATTAATTTTAGTTTTTCTCAAATCAAGTTTGAGGCTGAGGTTAGTAAAAACAATTTAGGTGTTAACGAGAATTTAAGAGTTGATTTTAAAATGAATAAGGATGGAGATAATTTCACTCCACCCTCATTTAATGACTTTAGAGTTGTAGGTGGACCAAACCAATCTGTTAGTAATAGTTGGATTAATGGAGTCAGAAGTTTTACTAAAACCTATTCTTATTTTTTAACTCCAATTAAAAAAGGAAAATTTACCATAGGTCAAGCATCTATTGAAATTGATGGAAATATTTATAAGACTTTACCAGTTCAAATTCTAGTTAGTGAGGCAGTACAATCTTCTTTATCACCTGGCAGCCCATCATCCAAATTAAATGATGATATTGAATTAAATATTGAAGTTTCTAAAAGTGAGACTTATTTGAATGAGCCAATCTCAGTTGAGTTTAAATTACTTTTTAACCCTAAAATTAATGTTACGAATTTGGGCGAAATAGATAGCCCAGAATTTAATAATTTTTGGTCTCAAAATATAAAAATTCCGCGCTTAGAAATAAAAAGCACTTCCTATAAAGGACAAAGATATAATTATGTTACTTGGAAAAGAGCTTTACTCTTTCCACAAAAGTCAGGTAATTTAGAGCTATTACCATTGACCTTAGATGTAACGGTAGATGTACCAACTAACAGACGAGATTTTTTTGGAAATGTTATTTATTCGCAAACTTCAAAAAAAGTTTCTTCAAAAAAGAAAAATATAAAAGTAAAAGAATTTCCCTCTCAAGGTAAACCTGAAAGTTTTAATGGTGCTGTTGGGAAATTTGATGTTTCTTTATTTTCATCTAAGTCTGAATTAAAAGCAACTGAGTCATTTCAACTAGAATTAAAAGTTAATGGGAGAGGTAATCTTAAATTATTCTCTCTTCCGGAAATAAAAGTGCCATCATCTTTAGAAAAGTATGATCCTGAATTTAAAGAAGATATAAAATCATCAATCTCAGGAATGAATGGTCAAATTTCTAATACTTATACTATTGTCCCTCAATTCCAAGGTAAGTATCCTATTCCTGCAGTTGAGTTCAGTTACTTTGACCCAGAAGCCAAAAAGTACGTAACAATAAAAACAAATGAAAGTATTATAGATGTAACTGAAGGCCCAATGAATTCAGGTTTTACTAATAACTCTGGATTGAGTTCCAATCAAAATAATACTATCCAGACAATAGGACAGTTTAATTACATAAAATTAAGTTCTAAATTCTACAATATTAATTCTAAAAAATTATTGGACTCAAAACTTTGGTTATATACTCTTTTATCTATCCCTTTTTTAATTTTCATTGTTACAATACTTTTATTAAAAGTTGCCAGAAAATCAATCTCAGATTCTGATCTAATAACCAAAAATGCTGAGAAATTAGCTAGAAAGTATTTGGAAAATGCAAAAATTGATATTTCTAACAAAGAATCTTTTTATACCTTATTAGATCAAGCATTATTCAACTTTTTTAAATCAAAATATATGATAAAAAAAGAAGATTTTTCTAAATATAAAATCAAATCAATTTTGATTAAGGAAAATATTTCTGAGAAGGTAATTAATGATGTAATTGAATTAATTGAAAGTTGTGAAATCGCAAGATACACTCCTGCAAGTGCAGAGGACATGGATAAAGATTATGAAAAAGCCGTTCAGATATTAACAAACTTTGAAAATGTATAACATGTTTAAACTATTTTTAATTTTATTTTTTTTAAATACCCAATTTCAAGTTGATGTTATTTTTGATGAGGGGAATGCATTATACAATCAAGGTAATTATAATGGAGCTATTGAAAAGTATACTAGTATCATAAATAGTGGTTCCGAATCTGCAGAATTATACTATAATCTAGGTAATGCTTATTATAAAATTAATGATATAGCAAACTCAATTTTTTATTTTGAAAAATCTTTATTACTTGATCCAAATAATAATGAAACAAAAAATAATTTATCCTTTTCTCAAAACATGACTATTGACAGAATTGAGACCATTCCTATCAATCAATTATCCAAATTCATTTTAAGCTTTATAAATTTAGTAGATTATAATACCTGGCTTTTAATATCAATTATATTTGAATTTTTAGCCTTTACAGTTTTTTCAGTTTATGCATTTAATAAAAATACCTATACTAAAAAGCTTTACTTTAGTATTGGTTCGATATTCCTTATTTGTTTTATAATATTTTTAATTGTTGGTGTTAATTCTAAATCAATTTATGATAAAAATAATCCTGCTATTTTATTTGAGAACAGGATATCATTTAAGTCTGAACCTAATGAAAGATCTGAAGAAATATTTATATTAAATGAGGGTACTAAAATTAATGTTTTAGAAAAATTAAATGAATGGAGTCAAGTCGAACTTTTAAATGGATCAAAGGGCTGGATATTGAGTTCTTCATATCAGCTTGTAAAGAGACCAAATTAAATAAATTATCAAAGTAAATTTAATTGAACATCATTCGGTTATCAAATAAAAATAGAATCCCATCACCAACTGAAATTAAAATATTAAAAATTAGAGAGTCATTTAATATTGATTTTGAAAGTATATTTATACTAAAGAGGTTATTTAAATAATTTATAACCAAAACTAAAAATGAAAAAATTACTAAGTATTTACTCAAACTGAAAACACCGCCAAGAATTCTATTAATCATTCCTAAAGATGCAAATTTTACAAGCTTAGTTAGTGATTTTCCAATTATTGAAAATA
Source organism: uncultured Bacteroidota bacterium (assembly GCA_902522775.1). Taxonomy (GTDB): domain Bacteria; phylum Bacteroidota; class Bacteroidia; order Flavobacteriales; family Flavobacteriaceae; genus Eutrophosalina. The sequence goes on from CABYWQ010000003.1 coordinate 86,753, forward strand.
AAATGGTGATTAGTATGAATAAAGTAATAAAGGATATAATATTTATAATCTTTATATCAATTTCAACAAATTTTGAGATAACTCTAGATAAATCTTCAGAGAAAATTGTAGATCCTATTAAGCCAATAAAGAAACCTAAAAAAGAGGATATCTCATTAAAAAATCCTTTTAAAAATCCTCTAATAAAACTAAAAGTCAGTAGACATATTACAATAACATCAAAAAAATTCAATTTGAAATTATAAATTAGTATTTAATTATAAAAATATAATGAAAGCCTCTACAAAAAAAATAAAAAGGTGGGATAATTTAATTGAGAAGATAAGTATTGATTTTAATGATGGACAATTGATTGATTTAGAAGGTGTAATTTATTTAATTGGTATACAAGAATTAGGATTATTTGAAAAAAAATTTAAAAAAGAAGAAAAAGTAAATTTAATGCATATAGCCATTTGTAAACTTCTTGAACCATATGGTTATTATAAATTTGATTTTGTTGATAATGAAGGATGGCCCCACTACAGTCTTAAATCCAAGCTACCATATTTAAAGTCAGGTGAACAATCTATATTAATAAAAGAAGCAATTATTAATTATTTTTTAGAAAAGGGTTTCATTAATTAAATAATTAGAATACTTTCGCTTGTGATGGTAAATGACATAAAGAAATATTTAGAAGAACTAAACTCAGTTGAGATAAAAGATGAAAAACAACTCAACCAATTTAGACTTAAATATTTATCAAAAAAGGGTTTAATTCAAAAGTTGTTTCTTGAACTAAAGAATGTCCCAAATGATAAAAAAAGACATTTAGGCCAAAAAATAAATAATTTAAAAATTCTTGCCAATGAGATTTACGATTCTTTAAAAGATAAGTTTTCCTATAAATCAGTAACTCATAAATATGAAGATTTTTCTAAACCTTCTCAAATATTAAAATTAGGATCACGTCATCCAATATCTATTGTAAAAAATAAAATTATAGATATTTTTCAAAAAATTGGTTTTGATATTTCTGAGGGTCCTGAAATTGAGGATGATTGGCATAATTTTACTGCGTTAAATTTACCTAAACACCATCCAGCAAGAGATATGCAAGATACATTTTATATAGAGAAAGACCCCGATTGGCTTTTAAGGACTCACACCTCATCTGTTCAAATAAGACATATGGAAAATAATAAACCTCCAATTAGAACAATTTCACCAGGTCGAGTTTACAGAAATGAAGATATTTCTGCTAGATCACATTGTTTCTTTCACCAAATTGAAGGTTTATATATTGATAAGAATGTTTCTTTTGTTGATTTAAAACAAACCCTACTTTATTTTACAAAGCAACTTTTTGGAAAGAGTAAAATAAGATTAAGACCTTCCTATTTTCCATTTACCGAACCCAGTGCTGAACTAGATATATACTGGGGATTAGATTCAGAAACTGATTATAGAATAACCAAAGGAACTGGATGGCTTGAAATTTTAGGGTGTGGTATGGTTGATCCAAGTGTTTTAAATAATTGTGGAATTGACCCAAAAGAATATTCTGGATATGCATTCGGACTGGGTCTTGAAAGAATTACTATGCTTCTTTATCAAATTGATGATATTAGAACATTATATGAAAATGATGTTAGGTTTTTAAATCAGTTCAGTAAGTCAATATAGCTTTTCAGAAATTTCTTTAACTATTTTTTTTGGACTAATCCCTTTATATAGAATTTTGTACACTGACTGAATGAATAAAAATTCATTTTTATTATTTTTAGTTATTTCATATGCATTTTTGGAAGCATAGTAGCCCTCAACAACCATAGACATTTCTGATAAGGCTGATTTAACAGAATTACCTTTACCAATCATATTCCCAAATGTTCTGTTTCTGCTAAATACGGAATATGTAGTTACAAGTAAATCTCCTATATAAGCAGAATGATTAATGTCCCTTTTTATTTGATGAATTGTTCTAATAAATAATTTTAATTCTTTAGCACAGTGACTTATTACAACACTTAAAAAATTATCGCCATATCCTAATCCATGACAAATACCTACAAGAATTGAATAAATATTTTTTAGGGTAGCTGAATATTCTATACCAATAATGTCAGTTGAAACAGATGGTTTTATATATTTTGATTTTAAGTTTTTTGAAATATAATTTCCTAAAGTTTTACTTCTTACTCCAACAGTTAAATAGGAAAGTTTTTCTAGAGCAACTTCTTCAGCATGACATGGTCCACTTATAATTCCAATATGATTTTTATTAATCCCATAATTTAAATGAAAATGTTCACTGATTACAAGTTGTGATTTTGGTATAACTCCCTTTGATGCAGATATTATATATTTATCTTTTAGTAGATCCTCAGAATTTTCAAATGTTAAATCGATAAATGGAGAAGGTATGGCAATAATTAAAATATCTGAAAGTTTAATAATTTTTTGTAGATCATTAGATATATTCAATTTTTTAGTTTTTAATTGAACATTTCTTAAATATTTTGGATTTCTCTTATTTTCATATATTCCATCAATGATTTTTTTTGTTCTAACATACCAGTTAAGTTCATCAAGATTTTCAGAAAATATTTTTACTAATGCAGTTCCCCAACTTCCTGCCCCAATAACACCATAACTTTTGTTTTTCATTTTTAACAATTCTTTAATATAGATGGAAACAAATTTAATTTAATTTTAATTCATTGTTTTTCATAAGTTTTAACAAAAAACACTCGTAAAAGAGTGTTTTTTGTTTATGTTACTTTACAATAACAAAAGTAATCAGTCCTAAAACGAAAAAAAATAATATTCTAAAATGTTTTTTTCTAGTGTCTACAGATCTGTTATGTAAATACCAACCAAAAAAACATAAAAATAAAGTTACTGCGTTTGAAATGTATATATTTAATTCTAACTTATAAATTAACAAAAAGGAAAATGATAGATTGATTAATAAAAATATTAATGTAAATAGTGAAATTCTAAAATCAAAAAAAGTATATTTTTTTTTTATTATAAATTTATAAGAGGAGTTTAAAATATTAAAACCTAAAAATAAAAAACATATTATTTCTAATAAGTTATGAATAATAATAAGATTTATATTCATTTTAAATTATGGCATTAATTAAACTTCTTGTATAAGAACTTGAGTTTTTAAATAATTTTTTAGAATTATTTAAATCAACAACCTCACCGCTTTTTAATACCATAATTCGATTGCAAATACTTTTAACAATTCTTATATCATGAGAAATAAATATTATTGAAAGGGAAAATTTATTTTTTAATTCAATCAATAAATTAAGAATAGAATTTTGAATATTTTTATCTAAGGCAGATACACACTCATCACAAATTAGAATTTTTGGTTTCATTGTAAGTGCTCTTGCAATAACTACGCGTTGTCTCTCTCCGCCTGACAATTCTGAGGGCAATTTATTGTATAATTTATTTTTCAATTTAACACTCCTTAAAATATTAACTGCCTCAGAATGTAAATTTTTTTTTGAAATTAAATTATGAAATTTAAGAGGTTCAATTATTTGATTAACAATACTAATTGATGGATCCAAAGAAGAATAAGGGTCTTGAAAAATAGTTTGAATTTCTTTACTTATAGATACTCTATTAAGAGTTTTTAAATTTTTTGAATTGTAAAAAATATCACCAGAGTAGTCTTTGTAAATTTTAAGTATACATTTAGAAATTGTAGTTTTTCCTGATCCTGATTCTCCAATTATACCCAAAAAATCATTTTTGAATAAACTAAAATTTATATTATTTAAAATTTGTTTCCCTGTAAGCTTTAAATTTAAATTATTAACCTTAAGAATTTCTAATTTATTTTTTTCAAAATTAATTTTATCAATTTTAAACCTCTTATTCAATGATATTAAATTTTTTGTATATATCATCTTTGGATTTTTAAAAACTTTTTTTGTTTCACCTTTTTCAATTATTTTTCCATCTTTGAGAAAAATTATGTTATCTGAAATTTTATAAACAATATTAAGATTATGGGTAATTAATACTAAACTCATTTGATATTCATTTTTGAGTTTCATTATTAATGAAATAATTTCTTTTTTGACCAATGAATCAAGAGATGATGTAGCTTCATCACAAATTAAAATTTTAGGTTTTTTTGAAATCATCATTGCAATCATAAGTCTTTGCTGTTGCCCTCCACTAAGTTGGTGAGGATATTTTTTTAGTGTTGAAATAGGGTCGTTAATTTTAACTTTTTCAAGTAATTCAATTGCAATGTTGATATTTTCTTTATTTGATGAATAATTTTTTTGAAAACACTCTATCAATTGATTTCCACATTTTATGCTTGGATTTAGATAGCTTGAGGGATCTTGAAAAATAATTCCAACATCATTTTTTAAAAAGTTCTTATAATTATTACTTGAGAATTTATTTAAGTTAGAATTACTAAAATAAATATCACCTGATTGATTTAAACCTCTAAATCCAGAAAGTTTGAGAATACTCAATGCAGTAATAGATTTTCCACTTCCAGATTCACCAACAATACCAAGTATAGTATTTTTTTTAATTTTAAAATTTAAATTGTCTACGATTTTATTTCCTTTTGAGTAGACATTTAGATTTTTTATTTCAAATAAATTATCATTCATTTATTAGATTGTTTGCTTTTAAAATTTTAAAACTTTCTGAAATGTATTTTGTAAAGTCTTTTGGAAATCCGTTTAAACTTTGACCTTTTGCTTTTCTTTTTCCAAGTCTAGTAATTATCAAATTAATTTTTGGGAAAACAATTACGTATTGACCTTGATGTCCTCTCATAGAAAAAAATTTTTGATTTTGAAATTTACCAATCCAAAATCCATATCCATATATTGGATTATTCTCGAATCTTGGTGTTATAGATATTTTGATGTAAGAACTATTCATTATTTGAATGCCATTCATTACACCAAAATCTTTATAAAGTTTACCTACTTTTGAAAAATCACGAGCATTAGAATTTAAACAACAATATGCTTTTAATTGATTATTTTCTTTGCTATCAACCATCCAAAGAGCATCATTTTCAGCACCAATAGGATCCCACAACCATTCACTTACTAAGTCATTAATTTTTTTATTATTTGCTTTTTCAATTACCATTGATAAAAGTTGGGTACTTCCGCTTTGATAATCAAAACTTTTTCCTGGTAAATCAATAAAAAAAGATTTTAGCATTAATCTTTTTAAGTCTTTGCTTACATATGAACGTGCTGTTATTCCTAGTAAATTTTTATAATTTTCTTCCCATTTTAAACCAGATGACATTGAAGCTAAATCGCCAAGAGTTACATTATCACCTCCAACAGATTCAAATTCTGGATAATACTTTATAAGTTTTTCATCTAAGCTTTTTATTGTTTTTGATTCAATACTTTTAAATAATAAAAAAGAAATTATACTTTTTGACATAGAGAAAGAGTTAGTCATGGAACTCTCATTATATCCTAAAAAATATTTTTCTTGTATTATAGAATCATTTTTAATTAATAAAAAAGCAATACTACCCAATTGGGTGTGAATAGAATCTAATTCTTTTGTACTTTCCAATTGATTGTATAATTTATGTTTCGGCCATGATTTTGGATTGGAACTTCTTCTAACTTTAACATTGTCGAAAAACTTAAAATCATCAATTGATGCTTTTGTACTTTTTGTTTTTAAAACAAGAGAGATCATGTTTTTGTAGTCACTAAAATCTTCATGTTGAAATAAGATAGTTGTAAAAAGAATTATGCTTACTAAAATTCCAAAACGAATAAATATTTTTCTGGATAATCTCATTATGAATTTTATAAATATATATATTTAATTCTTATTGATTATTTTAGATAATCCCAAACATGAAAAAGCCATTTTTTTATTTAAGAACAAGAATTTTTTTATCAATGATAATTCTCGTATTTATATCTTTTTTACTTATTGGAATTTCTACAAACTTTCAAATATCAGAAAGTTCATACTATTATCATGAGCTTAGATTAGATAGAAAAGAATCTCAACTACAAAGAGCAATTTCATATGAATTTATAAATAATAAAGAAGGTTCAAATGATAGTCAAAAATTTAGAGATCAAATCTTTAAGATATCAGATATTCAAAATATAAGTTTTAGTATTTATGATTTAAAAGGAAATTTAATTCAGTCAACTTTTGGAGAAAATGCATTAAATAGTATAAGTAATGAACTAATAAATGATATAAACTCCTCCGAAAAAAATAAAGTAGTTAAAATAAAAAAAATTCAAGAAAAGCAGATTAGAGAATCTTATTCTATTATTTTCGATTCTAACAATGAACCGATATGGATACTTAATTTTCCATATGTTGATGATGATAAATTGAATGTTTATGAATTAAGATCTTTTATTCTAAATATTGTTCAGGTATATATTTTATTATTTGTTTTAGCAATAATTATATCATATTTCGTTTCTAGTTATATTACAAATCCAATCTCTGAAATAGTATATAAAATGAAACAAATGAAAATTGATAAATTAAATAAAAAAATCAATTTAGATGTTACTAGTAGAGAGATGTTTACTTTGGTAAGTTCATACAATGATATGGTTGATCAAATTGATCAAAATGTAAAACAACTTTCTAAATCACAAAGAGAATTAGCATGGAGGGAAATGGCTAAACAAGTAGCTCATGAAATAAAAAATCCATTAACTCCAATGAAATTAAGCGTTCAAAATTTTAAAATAAAATTTGATCCTAAAGATCCGGACATTAATAAAAAATTGGATGAATACAGTAAAACTTTAGTTCAACAAATAGATGTTTTAAGTTCGATAGCTACTGCTTTTTCTAGTTTTGCAGAATTGCCAGCTCAAAAAAATGAAAAAATTGATCTTATTTCTACTATTAAATTATGCTTAGAAATTTTTAATGAAAGAAATGTTATTTTTCAAAGTGATCTAGTCAAACTGGAGATTTTATTTGACAGGACTAACTTAATCAGAATTATCAACAATTTGGTTAAAAATTCAATTCAAGCAACTAGTGAAATAAATAATCCTGAAATTATTGTTTCGCTAAAAAAAACTACTAAAGATGCAATAATTGAAATTAGTGATAATGGTACAGGAATTCCAAACAATTTAAAAGAAAAAATATTTGAGCCCAGTTTTACCACTAAGACTAAGGGTATGGGATTAGGACTTAGTATTATTAAAAACTTAATTAATAACTATAAAGGAAAAATTTCTTTCAAATCAAAAAAAGGTGAAACAGTTTTTAAGATAAAACTACCATTAAATTAGCAATACTCATTGTATGCTTCTTTAAGGTTATCAGCTATTATTTTTGCATCTCTTCCTTCAATATGATGACGCTCTAACATATGAACCAATGTTCCATCTTTGAATATCGCAATACAAGGCGATGATGGAGGGAATGGGAACATTAAATCTCTTACGCTTGCAGTAGCTTCTTTATCAACTCCAGCAAAAACTGTAAATAAATTGTTAGGGATCTTTTCATTTTGTAATGATGCTAATACACCTGGTCTTGCATTTGCAGCAGCACATCCACAAACTGAATTTACTGCAATAATGGAAGTGCCAGATTTAATTAAATCTTTAATATCATCATCATTTTTAAGTTCAGAAAAACCATTACTTGTTAGTTCTTCTTTCATTGGTTTTACAATATGTTCTGGATACATAATTTTTTTTTTTCAAATATACTAAGAACTATTAAATTCCATTTGTAATTTTGTAATGTGTATAAATGGTTTTTAGGTTTATTTGGTTTTTTTATATATAGAATTCCTGGATTTTTTATTGGATTTTTTATTGGATCCTTTATAGATAACGGTGGAATAAGAAGAGTCAATTCGAATGTTATCAAAGAATTTGAAATTAATTTACTTTCTCTTACATCCATATTAATTAAGTCAGATGGTAAAATTTCTTCATCTGAACTCCAATTTGTTCGAAATTACTTTATTTCAATTTATGGCTCAGATAAAGCCAACTTATTGTTTAAAAGATTTAATAATGAAGTTGATAAATCAAATATATCAGCTGAAAAAATATGTTTTTTTTACAGATCAAGAACAACATACGAAACAAGACTTCAAATAATGAATCTTTTATTTAATGTTGCAAAATCAGACGGTAATGTATCAAATTATGAATTAAAAAAGTTACTTGAATTTTCAAATCTTATGAAAATTTCAAGAGTTGATTTTGAAAGTCTGAAAGCTATGTTTATTAAATCTACTAATTCTGATTACAAAATATTAGAAGTTGATAAGAGTTGTACAGATTCTGAATTAAAAAAAGCGTACAGAGATTTAGCTAAAAAACATCATCCAGATAAGGTTCAGCACCTTGGAGAAGCTTACATAAAGTCTGCTAAAGAAAAATTTTCAAGAATACAAGCGGCATATGAAAACGTAAAAAAACAAAGAGGAATCGCGTGATTGATCAATTATTTTTTTATCTAGAGATTGGATATAGTCATATTTTGGACTTAAACGCATATGATCATTTTTTATTTTTAATTTCTATAACAATTCCATTTACTTTAAAATATTTTAAAAAGCTGTTTTGGATTGTTACTTTGTTTACAATTGGGCATACAATGTCAATTGTTTTATCAACTTTTGGATTTATAAAACCTAATATTTCAATGATTGAGTTTTTAATTCCTGTTACAATTATCTTTTCCGCTTTATCAAATATTTTTTTCCTAAATATTGATAAAAAAATTGATATTAAAATATTATTAATTTCATTATTTTTTGGATTGATACATGGATTTGGTTTTGCTAATTATTTTAACCAAATAACTTTTGATGATACTTTTGATTTCATTGCTTTACTAGGTTTTTCAATAGGTGTTGAGCTTGCTCAAATTTTAATTGTTATATCAATACTTATATTAAATTCAATTTTAGAGTATTTCATAAATAAAAAATATAGTTATTACATTAAAATAAGCTCGATCATAGTTTGTATATTAACTTTTTTATTATTTGTATAGATTGTGAAAAGTGAAAAACAATTAAGGTATGATAAAGCTTATTTAAAAATGGCTTTAGAATGGGGTAAACTTTCCCATTGTAAAAGGAGACAAGTAGGAGCATTAATTGTCAAGGATAAAATGATAATTTCAGATGGCTATAATGGAACACCTACAGGTTTCGATAATAATTGTGAAGATGATGAAAACTATACTAAATGGTACGTACTTCATGCAGAAGCTAATGCAATAACTAAAGTTTCCTCATCAACTCAATCAAGTGAGGGGGCAACACTTTATGTTACGTTATCACCTTGTAGAGACTGCAGTAAATTAATTTTCCAAGCAGGAATTATTAGGGTTGTATATTATGAAGAATATAAAGACAGATCTGGACTTGATTTTTTAATTGAGGGAGGTGTGGAAGTAACGCAAATCTCTACTCTTTGATTTTTTTTTCAATTTTTTCTGAAATAATTAATATTAAAATCACCAAGATTGCACACAATGATGCTAATATTCCAATTAGTGAAACTTTGTTATCAACATCATTAAATTCAAATTCAAAATTATAATTTAAAATATTGATGATTAAAATTATGACACTTATTACAAGACCTATTTTTTTTAACATTTTATAAAGTTAAGAATTGAAATGATCATAATTGACAAAACTTTAATATCAAATGACATAATTGAAAAAAAATTCACTTGTGAAATATCCAGTTGCAAAGGTGGTTGTTGTGTAAAGGGTGATATTGGTGCTCCTTTAGAAAATGATGAAGTAAAAAAACTAAAAAATAATTTTGAAAAATTAAAAAAGTACATTTCAAAAAAAGGGATTGAAATACTAAAGAAAAAATCAAATTTTGTAAAAGATGATAATGATACTTTTCACACACCCTTAATTGAAAATAGGGAATGTGCTTATATTAAAAGAGATAAAAATAATGTGGTTTCATGTGGAATTGAAAATGCATACAACGATGGGGCAATTAGTTTTAATAAACCAATTTCATGTCACTTATATCCTGTAAGAATTACTAAACTTCGTAATTATACAGCTGTTAATTATCATAACTGGGATATATGTAAAAGCGCATGTTCAAAGGGAGAAAAAGACAATATTTATTTATTTGAATTTTTAAAATCAGCTCTAATTAGAAAGTTTGGAACCTCTTGGTATAATAAATTATTATTAGCAAAAAAAAATAATTCATAGATTTTTTTTCAAACACAAATTGTTAAAAACTAAGCCAATTTGTGAATAATTATTCCTTTTTTTTCTGACAACATTTTAGAATCTTTGTGAAGCATTTGTTTGCAAATAATCTTATTACATTACTGTTATGGTTGAACCAATTTTAAAAGAAAATAAAGATAGATTTGTCATCTTTCCAATTAAACACCACGATTTATGGGAGTGGTATAAAAAATGTGAAGCAAGTTTTTGGACTGCTGAAGAGATAGATCTTCACCAGGATTTGACAGACTGGTCTACAAAATTAAATGATGATGAAAAATTTTTCATCAAACATATCCTAGCTTTTTTCGCTGCATCTGACGGGATTGTTAATGAAAATCTTGCAGAAAACTTTGTAAATGAAGTTCAGTATTCTGAAGCAAAGTTCTTTTATGGTTTTCAAATCATGATGGAAAATATTCATTCAGAAACTTATTCATTGTTGATTGATACTTATGTCAAAGATGATGCTGAAAAAGACAAATTATTTAATGCAATCGAAACTTTCCCAGCAATTAAAAAGAAAGCAGATTGGGCATTGAAGTGGATTGAATCTGATTCATTTGCAGAGAGATTAATCGCTTTTGCAGGCGTTGAAGGAATCTTTTTTTCGGGCGCATTTTGCTCAATTTTTTGGCTTAAGAAAAGAGGTCTTATGCCAGGCTTAACTTTCTCAAATGAGCTTATTTCAAGAGATGAGGGAGTGCATTGTGATTATGCAGTTCATTTACATAATAACCATCTAGTAAATAAAGTTCCCAAAGAAAGAATTACACAGATTTTAACAGATGCATTAGATATCGAAAAAGAATTTATCACAGAATCACTACCAGTGAGTTTAATTGGTATGAATGCTAAGCTGATGACTCAGTATTTAGAGTTTGTTACCGATAGACTTCTGGTTGAGCTTAATTGTGATAAAGTATATAATGCTACAAATCCTTTTGAATTTATGGACATGATTTCATTACAAGGAAAAACAAACTTTTTTGAAAAAAGAGTTTCAGAATATCAAAAAGCTGGTGTTTTAAATAATGATACAAGATCAGAAGAGATCAGCTTTGATGAAGATTTTTAATAACAACATAACAACTAATTAAATAATGTTTGTAGTAAAAAGAGATGGGCACAAGGAGCCTGTCATGTTTGATAAAATAACCGCTAGAATCAGAAAACTCTGTTACGGTTTAAACCCTTTAGTGGATCCTGTCCGAGTTTCAATGAGAGTTATTGAAGGCCTATATGACGGTGTAACAACTTCCGAGCTCGACAATTTAGCTGCTGAAGTTGCAGCTACAATGACTACTAGTCACCCAGATTATACAAACTTAGCATCTAGAATTTCTGTTTCAAATCTTCACAAAAATACAAAGAAATCATTCTCAGAAACAATGGCAGATTTATATAATTATGTAAATCCACGGACGGGTAAAAAAGCCCCATTGCTTTCTGATGAAGTTTATAAGGTAATTAAAAAAAATTCGGAAAAACTCGACTCAACTATAATATATAATAGAGATTATAATTATGATTATTTCGGTTATAAAACTCTGGAAAGATCTTATTTACTAAAGTTGAATGGTGTAGTTGTTGAAAGACCCCAGCATATGCTTATGAGAGTGTCGGTAGGTATTCATTATGATGATTTAGATTCGGCTATTGAAACTTATAACTTAATGTCGAAAAAGTTCTTTACTCATGCTACACCAACATTGTTTAATTCTGGCACACCCAAACCTCAGCTTTCCTCGTGTTTTCTACTTACCATGAAAGATGACAGTATTGATGGAATATATGATACTCTAAAGCAAACTGCAAAAATATCTCAATCAGCTGGTGGAATTGGTTTGTCTATTCACAATATTAGATCTACAGGCTCCTACATTGCAGGAACTAATGGAACCTCAAATGGAATTGTTCCAATGCTGAGAGTTTTTAACGATACTGCTCGTTATGTTGATCAAGGTGGAGGAAAAAGAAAAGGCTCTTTTGCTATTTATATCGAACCATGGCATTCTGATATTTTTGATTTTCTTGATTTAAAGAAAAATCATGGTAAAGAAGAAATGAGAGCGAGAGATTTATTTTATGCTATGTGGATTCCAGATTTGTTTATGAAAAGGGTTGAGAGCAACGGAGACTGGACGCTAATGTGCCCAAATGAATGTCCAGGATTATATGATTGTCACAGTGAAGAGTTCGAAAAATTATATTTGAAATACGAGAGTGATGGAAAGGGTAGAAAAACAATCAAGGCTAGAGAACTTTGGGAAAAAATATTGGAATCTCAAATTGAAACTGGTACACCGTACATGCTTTATAAAGATGCTTGTAATAGAAAATCAAACCAAAAGAATTTAGGCACAATACGATCTTCAAATTTATGCACTGAAATTTTAGAATACACTTCTAAAGATGAAATTGCTGTTTGTAATCTTGCATCCATCGCCTTGCCAATGTTTGTCAAGAAAAATTCATTTGATCATAAAGAATTATTTAATGTTACAAAAAGAGTAACAAAAAATTTAAATAAGGTAATTGACAGAAATTACTACCCTGTCAAAGAAGCAGAAAATTCAAACTTTAGACACAGACCTATTGGACTTGGAGTCCAAGGACTGGCTGATACATTTATTAAATTACGTATGCCATTTACATCTGATGAAGCAAAGGTTTTAAATCAAGAAATTTTTGAGACAATATATTTTGCTGCGACGACAGCTTCAATGGAAGAAGCAAAAAAAGATGGTACTTATAAATCTTACAAAGGATCTCCTGTTTCAAAAGGAGAGTTTCAACACAATATGTGGGGTGTTAAAGATGAAGAGCTAAGTGGAAGATGGGATTGGGATAAATTAAGAAACGATGTTAAAAAGAATGGAGTAAGAAATTCATTACTAGTTGCCCCAATGCCAACAGCATCAACTTCACAGATCTTAGGAAATAATGAATGTTTTGAGCCTTACACCTCTAATATTTACACTAGAAGAGTACTCTCAGGAGAATTTATTGTAGTTAACAAGCACCTATTAGAAGATCTTGTTAAGCTTGGATTATGGAATGAAGAGCTTAAACAAGAACTAATGAAAGCAAATGGTTCAATTCAGCATATTGAAAATATTCCGCAAGACATTAAGGATCTTTATAAAACTGTTTGGGAATTAAGTATGAAAGATATTATTGATATGGCTAGACACAGAGGATATTTTATCGATCAGTCTCAGTCTCTCAACTTATTTATGGAAGGTGCAACAATGGCTAAACTAACCTCAATGCATTTTTATGCTTGGAAATCTGGTCTTAAAACAGGAATGTATTATTTAAGAACAAAATCAGCCGTTGATGCTATCAAGTTTACGATTGATAATACCAAAAAAGAAGAAGTTGTTAAGGAAAAAGTTGAAGCTGTTGCCTCAGCCCCAGCTGCTGCTGCGATTACACCACCGCCTTCAGCTGAAGAAACTGCTCAGATTCCAGTTGAACCTCTAACTCCAGAAGAGTTAAAAGAAATGATTGCTAAATCAAAAGAGGGGGATCAAGATGATGACTGTTTAATGTGTGGTTCCTAATTTTTATTTTTTTCAAAAAATAAATTATAAATAATTATTGCTAATAATCCTCCAGCTGTAGTTACTGTTGAGTATAAATATATGTGTTGTATAGCATCGCCGTTATTTAAATAATCAACAAAAGCAGGACCAATAAAAACAGCTGGATTAAAAACGGCTGACGAAATATTTCCAACAAAAAATATTCCTAATGAAACAGTTAATCCAATGACTATTCCATAGTATTTATTTCCTTTTGTTTTAGGATAAATAGCAACTAAAAAAATTACCAAGATCATTAAAAAAGTAAAAAATAATTCTGACAGAATTATTAAGAAATAAGGCTCATTTAAATTAGGTTCTAATACAAGCCTTTCAGTAAGAATTGAAATTAAAAGTGCAGCACAAATAGCACCAAAAATTTGACATACCACATATAAAAAACAAACAGAAATAGATATTGTCTTTTTTAAGTAGAAAGAGATGCTTACTGCGGGGTTATAGTGAGCCCCTGAAAATTTAGCACCTAAATAAATTAGAATAGAAAGACCTAAGCCAATAACTAAAGGATTACTAGATAATCCAATTATAAAAACTAAAAAAAAAGTTCCTAAAAATTCTATTAAGTACTTCAATTATAAGTTGTTAATTTTCTTTAAATTATTTTTTATCTTTTTAGTCTTGTTCATCAATTTGAGGAGGAGTTACTTTTTCAACATATTTATCGGAATATAACTCTAGTAATTGAACATAATGAGTTATTATTGTTTCAGTCTTTTTAAGAATTTCAAAATATAACCTTGTGTTTTTTGGACTTGAACTTTCTTCCCGCGTCCTAGCTATTTGAGATTTAATTTTACTATTTAATGATGAAATTAATACTTCTTTAATATTAAAAATTAGTTTAATATCAGAATAGTTTTTTGAATTAAAGGTTTTAATAATAAGATCAAAAAATCTCTTTAATTCATCTTCAAGTTCTTTAAGTTCACGTGTTTGATTAAAAGTTAAATTCCTATGATTATTATTAAAATGTTTGAATGTTAATTTTGATAATGATGAAATGGAACTTGTTATATTCTCAAGCTCCTCAAGTACGCTCATGTGAAATTGTGATGCTGAATTAATTGATAACTCATCTAAATTTTTAATAAAATAAAAAACATCATTCTTTAGAACTTCTAAATCAGTATTTATTTTTTCAACAAAATTTTTACTTTCATTTAGAATGGCTAAATTTTGAGAGCTAGTTCCTTCTAGAATTTTTAAAATTAATTTGTTTGTTCGCTTTGAAAACTTTGAAATATTTTTTGAACTCTCATAAATTACACCTTTAATTGATTTACTTTCAATTATTTCAAATTTTTCTTCCTGCAATTCTTTCTGTCTTCTGCTTTTGTGCGCAAAATAATTCTTAGTTAAGATCACACTAACTATAATGACTAACGTATAAAGTCCATATTGGCCTAAATAATAAAGAAGGGCAGCAATAAATCCAGATGCTATAAAAGCAATAAACGCTGTTAGAAGCCATCCCCCGATTACATTTATAACACCAGCAACTCTATATACTGCACTGTCACTTCCCCAAGCTTTATCAGCTAATGAAGTACCCATAGCAACCATAAATGTGACATAGGTGGTTGACAAAGGCAATTTATATGATGTTGCAATTGAAATTAAAATTGCTGCAACAACTAAATTAACTGATGCTCTGATTTCATCAAATGCAGGTCTATTTTTCTTTAAAATTAATGTGTTTGGCTTTGGTTTTATGTATTGTTCAGAAATGAATCTTTGACTGTACTCAGGAATTATTTTTAAAATTCTTGATTGAATATTTGAAAAAGATTTAACTAAAAATCTAGAAATGAAATTTGGCTTAAATCTTTCGATAGTTTCTTCTTGATTTGATAAATCAATAGAGGTTTTAATTACTGATTTTGCTTTACTTGATGTCCAGAGTGTAACAATCATAATGGCACCTGCACCTAGTAATATTTCAGTTGGTGCGGCAACTTTTTCAGACAATATTTCCATTGTATAATTATCAGGTCCTAATCCTGAATCAACCCATGCTGTAAAAGATTGATAGCCAGCAATTGGAACTCCAATAAAGTTAACTAAGTCATTTCCAGCAAAAGCCAAGGCTAGAGCAAAAGTTCCAGCACAAATGACAACAGTATAAATACTAAATTTTAGTATAGTATTTATCAAATGTGAAATAAGAATCCAAAAAATTGAAGAAATCAAAATAATAAGTATAAGATTATTATCTAAAAAGTTTGATAATGTTTCATTTCCTAAAAGTTCAAATTCAGAAGATGAGTATGGACTGCCCTTTAATCCTTTTATTATAATAAAATAAAAAATTGAAGTTATTGCAATACCTCCAAAAAAGGATCCCAGCCATTTATTTTTATTTTGAAAATTAAAAGACAAAATTAACCTCGAAATAAATTGGACTAGAGCACCAATAGAAAATGCTACAATAACAGAGAGAAAAATACCCAGAATTATTTGAGTAGCTTTTGTAGTATTAATGTAGTTGGCTAAATCAATTATGTTATCATCAATATTTGAAATTTTAATTAATGAAATAATTACTGCCGCACCCAACAACTCAAATACAATTGAAACGGTAGTTGACGTCGGAAGTCCGTATGAATTAAAAACATCTAGTAGTAAAATATCGGTAATCATGACGGCAAGAAATATTATCATGATTTCAGAGAAAATAAACATTTCGGGGTTGAAAATCCCTTTCCTTGCAACTTCCATCATTCCACTTGAAGACACTGCCCCAAAGGCAACACCCAAGCTTGCAATTATCATTAATGTCTTAAATGAAACTACTTTTGATCCAATTGCTGAGTTTAAAAAGTTAACAGCATCGTTACTAACACCAACCATTAAATCAGCAATTGCAAGTATTCCTAGGATTATAACTAATATTAAGTAATAGTCTTGCATTAATCCTGAAAGTTATTTAATTATTTTGATTTTATAGATTAATAGAATATCCAATTGAAAATTTTAAACCCTGATCTCTGTAACTGTATATTCTATTTAAAGCATTATAACTCTCAGCATAACTTTCTTTTTTACTGTTTAATAAATTTTCAGCCTTAATATTTATGGATTTTTTACTTTCTTTTCCAAAGGATTTTGAGAAAGTAAAATTTAAACTTTCAAATGGGTAAGTATAGATATCTGGACTTATACCGTTACCAACAACTTCTAAAGTTTTCCCTTGCATATTAAAATATAAACCTGCTCTTGTTCTATCATCTTTATAGTCAATACTAGCATTAATTAAATAGGGTGATTGACCTTGAAGCTGCCTTGAACCACTTAAAGTTTCTCCACTTCTTAATCCTAAAGTTCTTAAATTGTTTTCTGCCTCTCCATACTTTTGTTTGGACTCAATTATTGAAGCATTAACATTAATACTAAAGTAATCTGAAATATTTTTTCTAGCTTCAATTTCAGCTCCATAAACTGTAGCATTACCCAGATTCCTCGGTTGAAAATTTTCTCTAGCTGATTCAAAATAACTAAGCTCAATTGGATCTTTAAAATTTTTATAAAAAGCACTAACTGCAAACATTTGATTGTTTTCTCCAAAGTTTTCAAACCTAAGATCAAGGTTATCAATGTAAGTTGGTTTCAAATCTATATTTCCTATGTAAGTAATGTTTGATAGAGGATCGAATATTTGAGCAATTGAAGCTTCTTTGAAGGAAGGTCTAGCTGTAGTTTTTGAGTATGAAAATCTTATATTAGAATTTTCAGTTACAGAAAGTATAAAGTTTGATGATGGAAATAAATCAAATGTATCAGTAACTTTTTCACCATTAAATTCTCTGTCACCTGAACCGTCTTGTCCAGTGTAGTGTGTAAAATATTTTTCTCCTCTAAGACCTATAATTGATCTAAAGTTGGGATTCAGTTTAAACTCAAAGGAAATATAGCTTGCAAGATTATTTTGATCAGCTTCATAGCTTTTACCTCTAGAAATTAAATTAAATAATAAATCAATTGAATTACCTCCTGTATTTGTGGGTGTCCATATGTTTCCATCTTTCAAAATATTGTTAGCATCACCATTATTAAGAGTTCCCATGTTAGTAGGTACATTAACTTGGGTTCTGTAAATATCATAATCTCTTTCCTTATAAGAGCCGAATAATCCATACTTAATTAAAGCATCATTGTTGAACATTGATATTTTATTTGTAAAATCAACCTTAGCAACATAATTAAACTCTTCTAAATCTCTCCAAATTCTTCTGGGTTTTGTATTTAAATTAATAACATATTTGCCTTCATCTGTAATTTTAAATGAAGTAGTTCTATCATCCTTGTCTTGAATAGATGACCTTGTAGGAGATAATTTCCACTCAACCTTAAAATTTCCTTCATTTAATGAATGAGTTCCTGAAAAAAGAATATTTGTTATTGATCTCTCAGTGTATTGTAGTATGTGCTTTAAGTATACATTAAAATCAGTATCTGACCTTTCATTATCAAAAACACCTGCAGTTGACTCACCATTTTGAATATGAAGAACATTAAACTTATACTTTGAGCTTTTTGTTTTAAAAGATAATCCACCCATTCCACTTAAAGTTGCTATTGCTTTACCAATATCACCTGACTGAGTTACTGAAGGGTCCAATTCAAATATTGATTTATTTTCATTTCTTAGGTATTCATTGTTTTGAGCCTTTTCATAATATTCAGATTCGTTTTTGTATGAAAGGGACCCAAACCATCCAAGTTTATTTTCAGCATTACCTACATTCTTTTGATTACCACCAGAAATTGAAAAACTATAATCTCCAAGATTTGAATTTCTTGTCCCACCCATCTCTTTATTATACTTATTAGTTATTTCTGTTTGTAAAGGTTGATTAAATACTTCTTGAAATGAGTAGTTTTTGTGGGGGTCTACTGGAAGTTTTCTAGTTCCATCATCAAATCCGAGAAAATCTGTGCCACCACCATTGTAAGAAATAAAATCATTTTTATAATGCATATTTGGATTAAATGATGTTCCAACTGAAATATTTAATTGTTTACTAGTTGGAAATTCTTTTGTTACTACATTAACAATACCTCCAGTAAAATCAGCTGGGTTTTCTGCAGTTGATGATTTAATTACAATTATATTATCTAAAATACTGGTTGGAAATAAATCCATTTGTACTGTATTTCTGTCAGGATCAAGCCCTGGAATGTCAATTCCATTTAAAATAGATTTTGTGTATCTGTCACCCAAGCCTCTTACAAAAACATATTTACCTCCTTCAACTGAAACGCCCGGCACTGATTTTACAGCTGAGGCAATATCTGACGCTCCTGTACTTTTAATTCTTTGGGAAGAGAGACCGTCAACTAAACTTGCAGATTTTTTTTGAAATGCTAATACTGCTGATTCTGTATTCTGTCTTGCACTGACTGAAACAACAACTTCTTCAAGTCCTTCAGCCATCACTTCCATAGTTACATTAATAATTGCAGGTTCAATTCCGTTAACAATAACTTCGGAAATTTCAATGGTTTTGTAGCCTAAGTAACTAAATTGTAATGTGTAAGATCCTTCTTCAAGAATAATTTCATAATTACCATCAAAATCACTTGTTGTACCTGTTCCAGTTTCTTTAACTAAAATATTTGCAAAAGGGACCGGATCTTGAAAATCAGAGTCTATTATTGTTCCTCTGACAATACCTGATTGTGAAAAAATATTTGAAGTAAAAAGAAAAAGAGTAAAAAAAAGATAATTTATAAGATGTCTCATTTTGGTATGTTGTGATTTCCACAAATATCAGTTATGAAATTATAAAATAAGTTAACTTAATGTTAATAAAAAACCCTGCTTAAAATAAGCAGGGTTTTAAACAACTAAATCTAAGTAGAATAAAACAAAACCTAAAATTTTCCTTTTGCTTTAGCCATTGTCCATCCGAACTTTGACATATCAGCACCTACAGTTTGATTACCTTTAGTTACAGCTTTTGCAAATGATGCACCACCAATAGTTTTAGCTTCTTCATAATTTGCATTTGGAGTACTTGATTTATCATCAAAGATTTTACCTCCAGTAAGGGAATCTCCATCAGGAACTACTATTTCAAAATTTGTGAATACTAGATCACCATCTGTATAAGTTTTACTATCAGCATCAGCATCTAGTTCGAAATCTTTATCTTTTTGGAATCCGTATGCGTATAGACCATTGATAGATCCAGTAGCACCTTTTCTGTTATCATTATATTCGCCGTCAGATGCAGTAGCAGATCCTATTAAAGTAATGTTTTTGAGTGTAAATTTACCTTTAGCAGATCCTTCAGGTCCATCAATTTCCATCCCGTGATCAGAAGCAGCTTCAGCAATAACAACAGCATTATCGACTGTTCCAGCAAATGCTTGGTCTATGTCTAAACCATCATCACCTTGACCCCATACTAGTAAGTTTTTTGCGTTAGCAGTTCCTCCAAACCACTCAATTCCGTCGTCTACATTAGCAACAACTTCAATATTTTCAATGACAGTTCCAGTACCTACACCGCCAAGGGTTAATCCATTAATTTCATTGTCTTGTCCAATTAAAGCACCTCCATGTCTAATTGAGATGTATTTCATCGTACCAGAATTATCTGCAGCATTAGAGCCACCATATAATCCTCTTGTATCATCAGCAGGAATACCTTCTATTTGATATTCTGAAACATCTCCTTTAAATGAACTTGGAGCTTTTCCTAACACTAATAATCCACCCCAGAGTCCTCTTTGATCAACACCTAAGTTTGATCCAAATGCTTGACCTGGCTGAATATCATCAGCTTCAGAAGTCATTACAATTGGTTTAGCAGCAGTACCTTGAGCATCAATTTTTCCACCTCTTGCAACACAAATGAAAGAAGCGTTTGTATCAGTACCACCTTTAGCTTTTAAAATGGTTCCAGCTGGAATTACTAATTCTCCACCATCAACAACAAACACTCGTCCTGAAATTGTCCACACCTTGTCAGATGTAAGCGTTCTTTTACTAGAAATTTCACCAGAAAGAACGAAATCTCCTGTAATTGAAACTGATACTGTTGCTGGAGCACTATCAGCAGTACCATCATTAGCTGCGTAAGTAAATGAATCAGAACCATCAGCATTTTCATTAACAGTATATGTAGCTACATTATTACTGATAGTAACTGTACCCTTGGTTGCTTGAGTAACCACTTTATATGTTAAAGCATCGCCATCAGCATCAGTCGCAGCAAGAGTGATAGTAGCTGTATTACCATCGGAAACTTTTATTGCCATACTCAAGTCAACAGCAGTTGGGGGTACATTAACAGGTGTTATTGTACCAGCATCATCATCTTCAGAGCAAGAGACGACAAGAAAAGCCGCCATTATGAAGAATGTTATTAATTTTAGATTTTTTTTCATTGTTATTTATTTAATTTTATTTAATTAGTCACAAATATCTATTAACACTGTTATCTCATCATTAATACAGTTTTAATAAAATCTTATGTGAAAGTTACTTTTATGTTAATTAAATTAAAAAGATTTTTATAATCTTAATATATTCATTATCATATGCTTATAAGATTAATGTTAATTAAATGTTATATAAATGTTAATTATATGTAAAAATTTACTATCTTTAATTAAATTTTAAACTTCTTAATATGAAAGATATTTATACAATAATCATAATTTTAGTAGGAATTTTCTCTTATTCTCAAAACAATATTAATATTAAAAATTTAGGTACTGAAGATCTTGAACATTTGTATAACAGGTTAGACCCAATTAGTGAAGTTGTATTGTATCATGATAATGGAAAAATTTATCAAAAAGGTTTTTTAAAAAATAATAAGTTGCATGGTAGGTGGGAATCATTTGATAACAATGGTAATTTAGTTGTAGTTGGAGAATTCAAAAACGGCAAGAAAAGAGGAAAATGGTTTTTCTGGAATGAAAATAACTTGAGAGAAGTTAATTTCAAAAATAATAAAGTCTTAAGTCATTACTCGTGGAATAATTCATCTGACTCAGGTATTGCTTCTAAATAGTTTTTGACTTCTTAATTTTTAAATAATAATTTAACATTTAGTTAATACACGAGAAATTGTATTGAAATAATTTTGTCCCTTAGACAATAATTATGAAAAATTACTTTTTATCATTGATTGCTTTACTTACAATATCGCTATCATTTTCTCAAACATCTTCTCTGAAAGGGAGAGTATTAGACAACAATGGATTTGCTCTTCCTGGTGCTACAATTCAAGCTTCTCCATCTGGAAAAGCAGTTGTTACAGATTTTAATGGTTTTTACTCTATATTAAGTATAGAAGGAGAACAAACTATCAAGGTTTCATACATTGGCTTTGAAACAGTTGAAGAGTCAGTGACAGTTGAAGCTGGAAAAACATCTACTTTAGATTTTACTTTAGATACGGCCATTAGTGAATTAGCTGAGGTTGTTGTCTCAGGATATCAAAGTGGTATAGTTAAGGGATTAAACAAGCAAAAATCTGACCTTAATATAACAAATGTTGTTTCTGCAGATCAAATAGGAAAATTTCCAGACGATAATGTTGGTGATGTTCTAAAAAGAATTGCAGGAGTCAGTATGCAAGGGGATCAAGGTGAAGCTAGAAACATTGTAATGAGAGGTTTAGGTCCGGGACTGAATTCAGTAACTCTTAATGGTGAAAGAATTCCATCTGCTGAAGGTGATAATAGAAATGTTCAGTTAGATCTAATTCCATCAGCAATGATTTCAACTATTGAAGTTAACAAAACTCTAACACCTGATATGGAAGCCGATGCAATTGGAGGCTCTGTAAACCTTATTACAAGATCAAACCCAAGTGGTTTTAGAGCATCAATTACCGCAGCTGCAGGTGGACAACCAATTAGAACTGATGGATATAATTCAAATTTTGCATTAGTAATTGCTGACAAAGTATCTGATAGATTTAGTTATACATTATCAAGCACTATTCAAACTAAAGATTATGGTTCTGATAATATTGAATTTGAATGGAATGATCCTGATGATTGGGCGGATGATGGTGCAATTGGAGAAATGGATATTAGAAGATATGATGTCAAAAGAACAAGAAGAAGTGTAAGTTTAAATTTAGATTGGAATATAAATCAGAACAATCAAATTTATTTTAAGTCAATATACAACCACAGAGATGATTGGGAAAATAGATTTAGAATGAGAGTGGGTAGTATTGATATGGATGATATGACAGTTAGAATTAGACGTCAAACCAAAGGTGGTATAAATAATGATAGGAATGATGCAACAAGATTGGAGGATCAAAAAACTCAGAAATTCACTTTAGGTGGTGATCACCAGTTCGGTAAATTAGGAATGGATTGGAAGATCAGTTCATCTAAAGCTAGTGAAGAGAGACCCGATGAAAGATATGTAAGATATGAGGCAAGAGATGTTCCAATTGCTGCATTAGATATTAGTAATCCAGAATATCCAACATTTTTATATGTAGGTGATAATTGGACTGAGCCAGGAAAATTTAGGTATAGAAAAACTGAGGAAGCATTTAAATCTACGGAAGAAGATAATACCTCCTTCTCTTTAGATTTTGATTTACCGTACAGCGTGAATGATAAATTTAAATTTGGTTTTAAACACAAAGACAAATCAAAGATGAGAGATGATATATGGCATGAGTATGATAATGATTTACCAAATATGGACGGTGTTGCTAATTTCAATGCAACCATCACATCATATGAAGCTGGAGAAAAATATCAAAGTGGAATGTTTATGACTGCAGAAGCTTTAGGTAATTTAAATCTTAGCGGACCTAGCGATCCAAACTTTGATAGCTATGTTATGGATGAGTTTGCCGCTGGAAATTATGATGCAGACGAGCAGGTTACCGCATTTTATGCAATGATTGAAGATAAACTTGGAGATAATTTAACCCTTATTGCTGGTGCGAGAGTTGAAAGTACTACGATTGATTATACTGGGTATAAATTTGATGAAGAAACAATGGATGTACCTGCAGATCTTGAAACTGTTGAAGGTGGTTCAGATTACTCAAATGTTTTACCCAATGTTACTTTACAGTGGGACTTAAGTGATAAATGGAATTTAAATTTAGCATTTACTCAATCTCTTGCAAGACCAGCTTATTACGACTTGGTCCCATATGAATATTCAAATTCTGATGATAAAGAGTTAGCTTTAGGTAATCCAGATCTTGAAGCTTCTTTGTCTACTAATATCGATGCAATGGTTGAATATTATTTCAAAGGGGTAGGATTATTGTCTGTAGGATATTTTAATAAAAATATTGAGGATTGGATTTATCAATATAGTACAAATGATTATACATATAATGGTGTTTCTGGATATGAAATGCAACAATTAAGAAATGGTGAGGAAGCAACAGTTAATGGTATTGAGCTAACATTTCAAACTAAATTCTTAAAGTATTTCACGTTTATGGGGAACTACACAAGTACTGATTCATCGACTGATAGAGTTGAAGGTAGAGATGATGTTCCGTTAGTTGGTCAAATTGATAACATGTATAATTTATCATTAGCTTTTGAAACAGAAAAATTCTTTGTTAGAGGATCATTTAATTTTGCAGATGCTTCACTTGATGAATTAAGTGATAAGGCATTTGAAGATAGATATTATGATGAACATTCTTTTTTAGATGTTAATGCTAACTATAAAATTAATGATAAACTTAGTATATTCGCGGAGGGTAAAAACCTAACAAATCAGCCATTGAGATATTATCAAGGCATTCAAGCAAGAACTATGCAACTTGAGTATTATGATATAAGCTGGAATGTAGGTTTGAAATATGACTTCTAATGCAAAAATTTAATACATTAATAAGCTTTCTTTTTTGTTTAAGCTTATGCGCACAAGAGCCCAATTTATTGGGCTCTTTGTTTTATTTGGAGGTTACTGCAGATGTTGAAACTGAACCAGTATTTGCTGGTGATGATGCAGCAGATGATATGTGTGTTCTTGAAAACTTCAATAGTCCTGAAAGTAGCTTGATCATTTCTTCGGATAAGAAGTACGGTATAATTGTTTATGACTTAGAAGGTAATAAGCTGTATGATTATGAAGTTGGGAGGATAAATAATGTGGATATAATTCAATCAAAGTTCAGTCAAGATAAATACTTAGTTGCCGGAACAAATAGAACATACAATAGTATAGATATTTATATTTTTAATTCGAATGGAGAATTAGAAAAAAATATAGTTCGTGAAGTAGTTCCAAGTTTAAAAGATGTATATGGAATTACTTTTTATGACGATAAGTATAATACATATGTCTTTGTAAGTGATAAAAAAGGAAATGTAGAGCAGTGGAGTTTTAATAATGATGAATCAAGCCGCCCCAAAATCAAATTTGAAAGAAAATTAAGATTTTCCTCTTTAGTTGAAGGTATAGTTGCCGATGAAACTAAAGAAAAAGTTTATATAGGTCAAGAAAGAAGAGGAATTTGGGAACTGAATGCTAATCCTAATTTAAGTGATGATAGAAAATTAATTTTTAAAAAAAACAAATATTTTAAGCCTGATTTTGAAGGTTTGACAATAAGAGATGATGGCGATGGTAATGGTTATTTAATTGCTTCGGTTCAAGGTTCTAATGGTTATTTACTTATTGATAAAAAATCATTACAAGCGAAATCTTTTTTTAGAATAGTTTCAAATGAGTTAATTGATGGCACAACTGAAACCGATGGAATAGATGTTTCATCAATACGTACTTCAAAATTTCCGAATGGTTTTTTTATTGCACAAGACGATGATAATGATGGTTTGAATCAAAATTTTAAATTAGTAGATTGGAACAAAATTATTAAATGAAGAAAATAGTATTATTAAATCTACTGATTTTTAACTTTTCATTTTCTCAGAAAATCATCAAGGATATTAGCTTATCGAAATTGATTGATGAAACCTCTGGTTTAGAAATTATAGACAACCAATTTATCACACACAATGACTCAGGTGGAGAACCTAAACTATATTATTTAAATAAAAAAGGAAAGATTATTTCTGAGAGAAAAATAACTGGAGTTAAAAATAATGATTGGGAAGATATTACTCAAGATGACGAGTTTATTTATGTTGCTGACATGGGAAATAACTACGACACCAGAAAAAATTTATCTGTAATTAAAATACCAAAAGATAAAAATTCAGTTATTGACCCAAAGCTTATAAAATTTAATTATCCCGAACAAAATGATTTTAGATATAAAAAACTTTCTCAGTTTGATGCTGAAGCACTTATTTCCATAAATGAATTTCTTATAATTTTCACAAAAAATAGAGCTACTAAAATGACAGATATTTATTCGTTACCAAAAAATGGTGGCGAGTATGAAGCAAAAAAAATTGGAAGTTTAAATACACAATCAATTATAACAGGAGGTGATTATGACCAAGAAAATGAACTTTTAATTTTAACTAGTACAATATCTTTTGACGAATACTATATTTTAAAAATTAAAGATTTTTCATTAAAAAATAAAAAGGATTATAAAATTGAAATGTATGAAATTCCAATTGGTAAAACACAGGTTGAAGCAGTTAAAATAATAGATTCTAATACATTTTGGATTACATCTGAAGATGAAAAAAGTAGTTCTGCTGCAAGGCTAATGAAAATTAGGCTGTAGTATTTTAACTGTAGTATTATTTTTCCCCTTTAAAAATATTAAATTGCATTCATGAAATGGGAAAATCTATTGTCCTTAAAAAGACAGGGGGATAATTTAAAACGATTAAGAGCTGAACAAGACAATACAAGAGTTGGATTTGATGTTGATTATGACCGAATAGTTTTTTCATCTTTTTTTAGATCACTTCAAGATAAGACTCAAGTAATTCCATTTTCAAAAACAAGTTTTGTACATACACGACTAACTCATAGTCTAGAGGTTTCAGTAGTTGGAAGAAGTTTAGGAAGAATAGTAGGAAAGCACATTTTAAAAAAATATCCATACTTAAATCAAATTCATGGTTATCAAATAAATGATTTTGGAAGCATAGTTGCTGCTGCAAGCTTGGCTCACGATATTGGAAATCCTCCTTTTGGACATAGTGGTGAATCATCAATTGGAGATTTTTATAAAATTGGAGATGGTTTAAAATACAAGGATAAATTAACAGATGTTCAATATAAGGACCTTTGTACGTTTGAAGGTAATGCCAATGGATTTAAGATTTTAACAGAAAGTAAACCTGGTTCACCTGGGGGACTAAGGTTGAGCTATGCAACTCTTGGAGCATTCACTAAATATCCAAAGAGTTCACTCCCTCACAGACCTACAAAACATATTAAGGATAAAAAATATGGTTATTTTTCAAGTCAGTTTAATTTTTTTGATGAGGTTGCAATGGAACTCGGTCTAAAAACAATGAATAATCTTTATCACAGGCATCCTTTAACATATTTAGTTGAAGCTGCAGATGATATCTGTTACACATTGATTGATTTTGAAGATGGTATTAATTTAGATTGGATACCAGAAGAATTTGCATTAGAATATTTAGTCAAACTTGTAAGTGAATCTATTGACAAAAAAAAATATAATTCTATGGGTTTAAAATCTCAAAGAATTTCATACTTAAGGGCGCTTGCCATTAATACTTTAATTAATGAGGCGGTTACAATTTTTATTGAAAATGAAGAAAAAATTCTTGAAGGAGAATTGGAAACCTCTCTTATGGCTCTTTCTAAATATAAAGTTCAAATGGATAGTATCATCGAGATTAGTATCGATAAAGTTTACAAATCCAAAGAGGTTATTGAAAAAGAGTTAACTGGTTATAAGGTTCTTAATTTTTTATTGAAAACTTTTACAAGTTCTGTGATCAATTGGAGGGAAGATAAGGTTAGCGCGTTTGATGAATTAGCTTTAGAATGTATACCAAAAGAATATCTAAATAAAAACACAGATTTGTATTCAAGCTTATTAGATGTTAGTTGTTTTATAGCAAGTCTAACTGATGGTTTGGCTTTGGAGTGGTATAAAAAACTCAATTAATGAATCAGGAACAAAAAGATCAATATTTTATGCAAAAAGCTTTACAAGAGGCTAAGTTTGCGTTTGAAAAAAATGAAGTTCCAGTTGGAGCAATTGTTGTTTCTAACGATAAAATTATTGCTAGATGTCACAACTTAACTGAAACTCTTAATGATGTTACCGCTCACGCTGAGATGCAAGCAATAACTTCAGCTTCTAATCACATTGGCGGCAAATATTTAAATGATTGCACCATGTATGTTACATTAGAACCTTGTCAGATGTGTGCTGGAGCGATGTATTGGGCTCAGTTGTTTAGATTAGTATACGGAGCTAGTGACCCTCACAGAGGATATAAACTTCTTGGAACAAAAATACATCCAAAAACAAAGGTAACTTCCGGAGTTATGTCTAAGGAATGTAAGCTTTTGATCGATGCTTTTTTTATAAAAAAAAGAAAAGAAAAAGGAAATTAATCTTTGTATAAATAATCATCTAATTTTTTATTTCTGTACCTATAATACAGAAATATGGGCATGAACAAAAAGCAAAAAACAAGAACACTAATACCTATTAATTTTTCTCCAAAAATTATATCGGAGCTTTTTATATACAATCCATAAAAAAGGATTATCATATCACATATAAAAATTAAGTATAGACAAACTTTAAGAAACAAAACTTAATTTAATTTTATATTCAAATCATCTAATTGCTGATTGTCAATTTTTGATGGGCTATCAATCATAATATCTCTTCCACTATTATTTTTTGGAAATGCAATGAAATCTCTAATAGTCTCATCATTATTCATTACAGCGACAAGCCTATCTAGTCCAAAGGCAATACCACCATGCGGAGGCGCACCATATTTAAAAGCATTTAATAAAAATCCAAATTGATCATCAGCTTCTTTTTCAGAAAAACCTAAAATTGAAAAAACTTTTTGTTGTAATTCTTTATCGTGAATTCTTATCGATCCTCCTCCAATTTCATTTCCATTAATTACTAAATCGTAAGCATTAGCAAATGTTTTAGACGGATCTTTATTAATTACACCATCAACTGGTGAGGTAAAAGGATGATGCATTGAGTGATAGCTTTTTGATTCTTCATCCCACTCAAATAATGGAAAATCAGTTACCCAAAGAGCCTCAAATTCTTTATTATTTCTTAATCCAAATCTTTCAGCCACTTCAATTCTTAATGCTCCTAATTGAGTGAGTGTTTTTTTCTTATTTCCAGAGATTATGAAACTTATATCGCCAGGACTTGAGTTGGTCAAATTTTTTAATTGATCAGCATCAAAGAATTTATCAATTGAAGATTTAATTGATCCATCCATATTATGTTTAATCCAAATAAGTCCAAGTGCCCCAATTTGTGGTCTTTTTACCCAGTCTACATAAGAATCAATTTCTTTTCTGGAAAGTTCGGCACCAGATTTTACATTGAATCCATAAATAGCCTCACTTTCATCAAAAATTTTAAATCCAGTCCCTTTCGCTTTTTCACTCAAGTTGAAAAAATCCATTTCAAATCTTGTATCAGGTTTATCAGTACCATATTTTTCAATTGCTTCACCATACGAAATCCTTTTAAAATCTTTAAGATTTATATTCAAGCAGTTTTTAAATAAATATTTTATTAAACCTTCAAAAGTTGAGATAACATCATCCTGATTAACAAATGACATTTCACAATCAATCTGGGTAAATTCTGGTTGTCTGTCAGCCCTTAAATCTTCATCACGAAAGCATTTTACTATTTGAAAATATTTATCAAAACCACTGATCATTAGAAGTTGTTTAAATGTTTGTGGAGATTGTGGTAAAGCATAAAATTCACCAGGATTAATTCTTGATGGAACAACGAAATCTCTAGCTCCTTCAGGCGTGGATTTTATTAAATAAGGTGTTTCAATATCAATAAATCCATTATCCTTTAAATATTTTCTAATTTCAAAACTTAAATCGTTTCTAAAAATTAAATTGTTCTTAATAGGATTTCTTCTAAGGTCTAAATATCTATATTTCATTCTAAGTTCATCACCGCCATCAGATTCATCTTCAATTGTAAAGGGAGGAATTTCAGATTTGTTCAGAATCTCAATACTTTCAACAGAAATTTCAATTTCACCTGTAGCTATTTTATTATTGTAAGCTTCCCTTTCAATAACTTTACCATCAATAGAAATGACAAATTCTCTACCCAATAACTTTGTTGTTTTAATTACATCATCGGAAACATTTTCAGAATTAATAAAAAGTTGTGTAATTCCGTATCGATCTCTAAGGTCAATCCAAATTAAAAACCCTTTATTTCTGATTCTTTGTACCCATCCAGAAAGTTTAACCTTTGAATTAATATCGGATTTTCTTAATTCACCGCAGTTATGAGTTCGATACATATATGCAAATATCTAACAAAAATTAATAATCAATTAGTATAGCTTAAAGCTACGAATTTTTAGAGCGAGTCTTTTACTTAGGTAAAATGTTACTGGAACAATAATAAGAGTTAAGAAAGTAGCAAATGTTAACCCAAAAATAACAGTCCAGGCTAAAGGTCCCCAAAAAATCACATTATCACCTCCGATATAAACATTTGGATTACCATTAACAAATAAATTCATTAAATCTATATTTAATCCAATTGCAAGTGGAATTAAGCCTAAAATTGTAGTGATGGCTGTTAAAATAACTGGTCTTAATCTTGCTTTTCCTCCTTTGACAATTGATTCATAGATTTCGTTTTTTGGCAACATATTGTCTTTTTCTAAATTAAGTTTAGCTTTTTTTCTGTCCAGTAAAAGTTGTGTGTAGTCAATTAGTACTACGCTATTGTTAACAACAATACCAGCAAGAGAAATTATTCCTAACATTGTCATGATTATAACAAAAGTCATATCAAAAATAATTAGACCTAAAAACACACCAATGAAACTTAGGAAAATGGACAATATTATTATAAGTGGTTTTACGATGGAGTTAAACTGAAAGACAAGTAATAATAAAATTAACATTAATGCCATGATAAGAGCTGTATTTAAAAAATCTTGGTTTTTGTCTTGCTCTTCAATTTCACCAGTAAATTTATATTTAACATCATTTGAAGTTTCAAATCCATCCAGCTGAAATTTAATTTGATCTACTATTTCTTTAGCATTGTATCCTGCAAAAATGGATGAATATAAAGTAACAACTCTGGTTAAATTTCTATGCTTAATAGCGCTGTAGGTTTCAATATTTTCAGACTTAACTAGGGAAGCAATAGGTACCTCTACTAATTGTCCATTATTCATATTCTTGAAAATTACATTTTGATTAAATAGTAATGATTTATCGTATCTATCCTCCTTATTAAATCTAACATTAATGTCATAATCTTCACCGTCTTTTTTGTAAATACCAGCTTTCTCTCCAAATAGAGACCTTCGAAGAACAAGCCCAATTTGACTAGGATTTATACCAAGTTCTCCTGCTTTTTGTCTGTCAACTTCAATTTGAATTGAAGGTTTATTTTTATTTACATCAATTTTTAATTCCTCAATTCCAGCAATTTTTTGATCGTTAATAAAAATTCTCATCTCCTCAGCTGTACGTATTAGTTCCAGATAGTCCTTGCCAGTAATTTCAATATTAACTGGGTAACCAGCTGGAGGTCCATTTTCATCTTTCTCAACAGAAACAGCTAGACCAGGGTATTTACCACTCAATTTTTTTTGGACATCACTTCTTAAATTTTCACTAGAATATCCATTTCTATATTTAAATTCACGAAGAGTAACTGTAATTTTGGCTTTTTGAGGCATATCTGCCTGAGATCCAAAATCATTTTGTTGATTACCAGCTCCTTCTCCAACTTGTGCAAGCATAGATTCAACCATGAAGTTATAAGTTCCCTCAAAATATATTTTATTATTGATTACATCTAAAATTTCATTTTCAAGTTTTTTTGTTATTGAATTGGTCTTTTCGATATCAGTACCTTGAGGATATTCTGCGTATACGATTATTTGATTTGGTTGATTGTCTGGGAAAAATTCTATTTTTGGACCAGCAATTCCAACAATAATCATTGTTAGAAATAATAAAGCAATTGTTCCAAAAAGAAAAGCAAATGCTCTCCATCCGCGAAGCGCAAATCTCAAAAATCTTTCGTATCTATCTTCAAGCCACCCTAAAAATATTGTTCTAAATTTTAGCGCTAATGCTTTTATGTAATACGAGTATAGCCAAAAGAAAATATTTATTACAATAAATAATGTTCCAAAACCTCTGGAAACGCCGCCAATTATGAAAAGAACTAATCCAATACTTGATAAAAAGTACGTTAATCTTATTAAATCTTTCTTTGAAAGATTTTTTTCGTCAATGCTCATAAATTTTGAAACTAACATTGAGTTAAAAAATATAGCAACAAATAAGGACGAGCCTAATACAATGGAAAGTGTTATTGGTAGATAGATCATGAATTGACCAATCGTGCCAGGCCACAAACCAAGTGGTACAAAAGCCAGTACTGTAGTTGCCGTTGAAACTATAATAGGGTAAGCAATTTCGCTGATACCAAGTTTAGCAGCTTCAACCTTTGACATGCCTTCTTTCTCCATCAGTCTGTATACATTTTCAACGACTACAATTCCATTATCAACTAGCATCCCAAGACCCATAACCAAGGCAAATAAAATCATTGTGTTTAAGCTGTAACCTAACGCCGATATTATCATTAAAGACATAAACATTGACATAGGAATTGCAAACCCTACAAACAATGCATTTCTAAAACCAAGAAAAAACATAAGTACAGTAGTAACTAGAAAAATTCCAAACAAAATATTATTAACTAAATCATCAACTTGACTTATTATTCTGTTGGACATATCATTGGTAATTACAACTTTAAGATCATTTGGAAACTCATTTTTGACAACTTCATTAACAATTAAATCAATTTTGTCAGCAGCATTTATTAAATTTTTACCAGATCTTTTTTTAACTGCAAGTGAAACTAAATTTTTTGCAAATTCACGAGCATAACTTTTCTTTTCACTCTCTTTAAAATTTATTTCTGCAACGTCGTTGAGGTAAACTGGACCAAATTCGTTTTTAATAACAAAGTTTTTTAAATCGTTTGGATTTTCAATTTCACCTACAATTCTAAGTGTTCTTCTTTGTCCATCAGAAACAATATTGCCAGCAGCAATAGTTCTATTTCCGAACGCAATAGCACTTAATATGTCTTCAAAACTTACTTTTGCAGCAGTCATTTTTTTTATATCAACTGCAACTTCAATTTCTTCATCTTGAGCTCCAAGAATATCAACCTCTTTGATTTCATCAAGTTTTTCAATTCTGTCTTCAATAATTTCAGCATACTTTTTTAGTTGTTCTGTTGGGTAGTCACCTTGAATATTTACGTTTAATATTGGCATTTCCTCTGCCAAACTCATGCTTAATATATCAGGTTCAACCTTTACATTATTAAATGTTGGCCAGTCCTCACCAGAAATTACTGAATCAATTTCATCTCTAACTTTTTGTTTGGCAAGCTCAATATCAATTTCCTCATCAAATTCTAAACTTATTATTGAATAATTTTCAAGCGATGTAGATTTTATATCAACCAGGTTACTTACACCTTTTACTGCTTCTTCCAATGGGACTGTAATAAATCTCTCAATGTCTTCAGGCGTGTTTCCAGGATTAATAGTACTGATAAAAACATCACTAGTGATTATTTCCGGAAAGTCTTCTCTGGGTAGATTATTGTAAGCATTAATACCAAATGCCAAAAAGATAAACATCAAAAAATAAATGATGTTAGATTTACTAATAGCCCAAACAGAGGGTTTAAACTCTTTATCTACCTTACTCATTATTATTGTAGATTTTTACATTCTGACCCCCTTTAACAATCCTTCCACCTTCATTAATAACTGTTTGATTTACATTTAAACCATTAACAATTTCAATCATTCCGTTTTGAGTATAACCAGTTTCTACAATGGTTTTCTTGGCTTTATTATTTTCAATAGTGTAAAGGAATTTATTGTTTTCAGAGTCTTCAGAAACTATAGATTCTGGGACTAAAATTGCTTCTGAATTTGTATAATCCAATATATTGATCTCAACGTTTAAATTTGGAATTAAGTCTAATTCATTTTCAGGGACTGAGACTTCAATTTTGAATGTTCTAGATAATTTATTAATTGAACTAACAGAGTGTTTGATTGTAGAATTAAAAGTTTTATTCAGGACTGGTATTTCAACTAATACCTGTGCACCTTTCTTTATTTTACCAATAAAATTTTCCGGAATAACAGCCTCAACATATAATTCATTAAGGTTTACAATTCTAAAAGCATTTCCTTGATCAGGCATCATTGGAGGTGAGACTAAGTTTCCTTCCTCTATAAAAATTTCATCAATAGTACCACTGAAGGGTGCATCAATTGTTGTTTTAGCAAGGGATTGTTTTAGACTTTCTAATCTATTTTTTTGTATTTCATAATTAGTTTTTGACTCTAAATACTGAATTTCTGAACCAATTTTATCATTCCACAGTTTAGATTGTCTATCGAAAATTGTTTTAGTAAGCTTAGTTTGACTTTCAACTAATTTAAGCTCATTGAAAAGACCTCCGTCATCAATTTTAGCCAAAGCTTGTCCTTTATTTACCCTGTCTCCTTCATTAACATATACTTTTATAATTCTTCCACTGAACTCAGGATACAGTATCATATTTTGATCAGTTTTTATTATGCCTTGAAATTTAGAATAGTGATTAATCATTTCTTTCTTGGTAGTAACAGTGTTAACTAAAACAAAACTCTTAGCAGTATCGAGTATTGAAACTCCTTCAGTTATTTCATCAAGCTCTCTATTAATTTGACCTTTTTGAATAATCAGGCTGGATCTTCTTTCTTGTAATTCTTCAAGATTTCCCTCCTTTATTAAATCATCAATCGTTTTTTTATTGTCGCTATCGCAACTTATTATTAGTAAGATTATAAGATAAAAATATTTTTTCATGACTTATTTAATAGGATTTCAAGGTTAATTTTATTCTCAATAATTTTAAGAGTTGCTTCTAAATATTCATTTTGAATAGAGTAAAGCTGATTTTGTGCTTGTCTTAAATCAAAACTTGATGCTAAACCCTCATAAAATTTTATTTGATTTTTCTTTTCAATACTTTCCGCCAGAGTTAAGTTTTTTAACGCTGTCTCATAGTTATTAATTGAATATGTATAATCACTTTTAGCTTTTTCAACTTCAAGATTTAATGTGTTTTCAGTTTCTTTTAAATTTAAAAGAGCTTTATCCAATTCTATTTTTGCTTTTTGAGTTGAAGCAGTTCTTTTAAGCGAGCTAAAGATCGGCAAGGACATATTAATTCCTAATTGGGAGGAACCATACCAATTTTGTTTTGGATTAGTGATTCTAAATGATTCGTTGTATCCATTGTAGGACCCAGAAATATAAGCACTAATGGTTGGTAAGGACTTAAATTTTTCGAGTTGTAATCTTTTCTTATTTCCTTCACTTGCGTTAAGAGCAATTTTATAATCAATATTCTCTGATATTTCAAACTCTTGATTAACAAGTGATGGATTAATATTTTTAATTGCTATTGTTTCAATATTATCATTTAAAATTAAAATATCACTTAGTTCAATACCCAATAAAAGTTTTAAAATATTCAATGATAATAATTCAAATTTCTCAGCATAATTAAGTGAATTTTCAATTGAACTTGTTGTTATTGTAAGTTGCTCAACATTTTCTATTTCAGTTAATCCATTTTCATATATTTTTTTTGTTTCTATTAAGGTCTTTTTAATATTATTTAAATTATTAGCAAGTATTTTAACTCTCTCAGCGCTAACCAGAGCATTTCCATAAGCATTTATAACTTGTCTTTTAACTTCAAGATCAGTCTTAATTTTAGCTTGACTAGAAAGTTGTAAAAATAGTTCAATAGATTGTAATCCTATCAAATAAGACCCATCAAAAAGTAATTGATTTAAAATTAATTCACCACTAATACTTTGCTTAGTTCCAAAACTTATCTCAGCAAATTCACCTTCATTTCCTCCAAAAAACTCAGCTGGAATAAGTGAGATTGGATCTTTTATTCTGTTGTTAAATTCAAAAAAAGATGATATTTGAGGAAGTCCTACAGCGATTGTTTCCCATTTCTCTTTCTGAGATATTAAAACATTTTTTTCAGCGTATATAGAGTTTTTATTATTTTCTAGCGCAAATACAACGGCTTCATCAACAGTAAATGAATACTGATTTTGCGCAAGTAAACAATTACAAAAAATAAAACAGATAATTGTAAATAAATTCTTCTTAGTCATTTTTTAAAATTGAATCGAGTTTTTTTAATCCTTTGTTAGTTACAATTGATCTCAAAAAATACTCACGGTAACTTTCGAGACAATTGTCTAGAGTATAAATTTTTGAAGGATATATTTCAGGGTTCATTAGTCCGCTTATACTATTAAAGTAAACTCTTGAGATAAAATCTACATCAATGTTTTCACGAAATAAACCAAATTCTATACCATTACTTAAAACTTCTCCAAAAGATTTTATCATAAAGTTCAGGTGTTTTCTTTTCACTTTTGAATAAATGTCTGGGTAGAATTTCTCAAGTTGATAAATCGAGTGATTCTTTTGGTCGTGTAAATGTTCCATAACAAGATCCTTGACCTCAAAAAACTCATTTATTGGGTCATTCGAGTTTTTTCTAATTTGAGACATGCCAATTACCAATTGATCATGTAAATTATTTGCTGTAGCATCAACTAATTCAGTCTTATTTTGAAAAAAGTTGTAGATTGTTTTTTTTGATATTGCAAGATCGTTTGCTATGTCATCCATAGTCACTGATTTAAATCCAAATGATATGAATAGATACTGAGCTTTCTTAATTAATTTTTCCCTCAATTATGAAAATTTGAGCGCAAATATAATTAAGGAAACTAAAAAAACCAAATTAGTTTCCAAAGTTTCTTAATCGATTTCCTGTATTTTAATAATCATAAAATGTAAATTAGCATTGATGTTTGACAACTATTTTATCAAAATAAATAATTCAATAGAATTACTTATCAATGATCTGAATGATTCAAAAATATATGATCCAATCAAATATTTTTTAAGACTACCATCAAAAAGAATTCGTCCCATTGCTACAATTATTTCTAATAAATTATTTAATAATAATATAGATTATGCACTTCCTGCTGCTCTTGCAAATGAGGTCTTTCACAATTTTACTTTAATACATGATGACATAATGGATTCATCAAAAATTAGAAGAGGAAATGAAACAGTACATACAAAATGGAATTTGAATCAAGCAATACTTTCTGGGGATTCAATGCTAATATTATCTTATAAGTTATTGGAAAAATATCCTAATGAAATTCATAAACTTTTATTAAAATTATTTAATGATACAGCATTACTAATATGCGAGGGTCAACAGTTAGATATTGATTTTGAAAGTCAAAATGAGGTTGAGTATTTAAATTATATAAATATGATTAAATATAAAACTGCTGTATTATTAGGGTCTTCATTGAAAATGGGAGCACTAATAAATAGTACTGATAATTCGACATCTGATCTTTTATACAAATGTGGAATTAACCTTGGTCTAGCATTTCAGATTCAGGATGACTATCTTGATTTATTTGGAGATGAAAAAATTATTGGTAAAAAAATTGGAGGGGATGTAGTTGAAAATAAAAAAACAATTCTCTATCATTTGTGTTTTGCGAATGCAAATAAAAGTCAAAAATTATTATTGAATGAAATTTATAATTCATCAAACAAAAATAAAATTCACAATGCAAGAAAATTATTTTCAGAAACCAAAGCAGATTTAGAATCTAGAAATTTGGTTAAGAAATACTCCGAACTTGCTATTTCACAAATAAACGATTTAGAAATAGATTCATCTAAAAAGTTAGAATTAGAAAACTTATCAAAATTGCTATTAAAGAGAAAATTTTAATTAAAAAATTAAAATAATTTTATAGTTTTACACTGGTGAACTTTCATGTTTTATAAATGGAATCAGTTTTAGAATTTTTTAAATCGGAATCAAGTCCAATATTGCAAGCATTATATGCTGGATTATTTACTTGGGCATTAACATCAATTGGTGCTGCATTAGTTTTTCTTTTCAAATCTTCAAACAGAAAAATGTTAGATGCAGCTTTAGGTTTTACTGGAGGTGTTATGATAGCGGCTAGTTTTTGGTCACTAATTGCGCCAGCTATTCATGCGGTCGAGGTTCAAAATGAATTAGGCCAATCTAGCTTACCATCTTTTTTACCACCAGCTATAGGTTTTTTTCTTGGTGCACTTTTTATGTTTTTTTTAGACAAGTCAATACCTCACTTACATATTTTTGGAAAAATGAAGGAAGCAGAGGGTCCAAGGTCTGATCTAAAAAAAACTTCATTATTAGTCCTTGCTATTGCAATTCATAATATACCTGAGGGACTAGCAGTAGGTGTTGCTTTTGGAGCACTTGTTATTCCAGAATTTGCTAATGTATATTCACTTGGCGCTGCTGTTGCACTTGGAATTGGAATAGGAATCCAAAATTTTCCAGAGGGATTTGCTGTATCAATGCCACTTAGAAGAGCAGGGGCTAGTAGAAAAAAGTCTTGGTTTTGGGGTCAATTATCCGCAATTGTTGAACCCATTTTTGCTGTCATTGGAGCAGCCCTGGTAATACTTGTATGGCCAATATTACCATATGCACTATCTTTTGCGGCGGGGGCAATGATTTTTATAGTTGTTGAGGAGGTTATCCCTGAAAGCCAAAGAGGTGGGAATACAGATTTGGCTACAATGGGCTTAGTAGCAGGCTTTATTATTATGATGAGTTTAGATGTTGCTTTGGGATAAATTAAAAAATCAATTTTGATTTAACTCTCTCAATTTCCCGTTTGCTGATGATGCAGCAAAAAAGTTTTCTACAGCTTTAGCATAATAATCTTTAGCACTTTCAAAATCACCTTCATTATAGTAAAATTCTCCCATTGAATCATAAGAATTATATCCATTTGGATAAAGTTCAATATACTCTTCAAAAAGAGATTTTGATTTTTCCTTATCCCCAATATTATAATAAAAATATCCTAATAAATTTGTAGCAGGAGCTATCATGTAAGAGTGGTCACCACTAACTGGAAGAGATTCACTATCACCTTCACCATCTTTAAGTTCAGACAATAATGATTCAGTTTCTTTAATTTTGTTCTCAATACCAGGAATTGTGAATGAATAATAATAATGAATTAATTTACCTTTAGGTTCAACTGATCTCATTTCTGACCACTTTTCATGTACATCTGGACCTAGTAATGGCCACCATCTTGATTGTCTAGGAAGATCTAACAGTGAAACAAAAATCTTTGAGGTTTCATTTTTATCAGCAACATTTTCTTTAGCTTTTTGTATATGCATATCAGATTTTTCAGAGCCTTCTGGAGATAACCCAGCTAATACTACATGAGGACCAAAAAGAGATGGATCGTATTCAAGTGCTTTTTCAAAAAATACCTTCGCTTTCTCATATTCAACATTATATAAATGAACCATAGCTGCATTTGTCATTTCATTTGCAAAATCATTATCACTTTGCCACTGAATGTAGTCACCTGTTGATGAGTCAAAATCCCAATTTGCATTATCTCTGTTTTGATTAGTTTCACATCCAACAATTAATGCGGCTAGTAGTAAAAATATTTTTTTCATAATTTTTTGGTTTATATAAATTTAATAAAAGTTGAGGTTTATTTCCCAATCAAAAAAGAGTATAGTTTTGCATCATTAATAGTGAATTTAAGAGAAATATTATTTTCGGTAATTTTTCTATCAAATTGAACTATTTGATTCATTGATGTTTTTTTAATGGTTTTTGAAATCGCTATTTCTTTACCTTTTTTATTTAAAACAGTAACCTTTAATGAACCTTTGTCATTAAAATCAGCATTAATTTTTAAAAGACCGTTATTGTATTTAATATTTTGTGTTATGATTATACCTTCTTTTTTCGCATTAATTTGTTTATAACCAGCAAATCCATCAGTTCTTAGTGTTGCCATGCTAAAGGATCCATTTCGCCAACCGCTATGTCGATAATCACTACTACCATAAAAAATTTCAATTTTATCCTTTTTGATAATTGGAGCTGCGCATGCATACACGCAACCATAATCATAATCCAATTTTATTTCTGAATTTGGTATTAGTGGATTTCCAACATCAATTCTTGTCCAATTAATTGTATCAGGACTCCATGCTAGCTCTGTCCAAACTCTATCCGATTTTTGATCGTGTATTGCAACTAAGCCCAAATAGACACCTTCATAAAAAAAGTAGGGCATAGCATAGGTTTGAAGATTAAAATTTTGTCCAACAAGAACCTGCTTGGGGTTTTCCCATTTTATAAAATCATTACTTTCAATTCTTATAACAGCACGTTGTTTCTTTTCTTTTCCATCAACATCAACCCAGTCTCTTGTCATTGCGACATATTTATCCAAATTAGGTATCCAATTTGCATTATTGTGTGTATCACCAGGAAGATCCATAATATTTATTTTGTCAGACCAGTTAAGACCATCCGCAGAGAAAGCAACAGCTAAACTATTTCCCTCATTTCCATTTCCAAGTCCCCAATTCCACTCTTGATTGTGTTTATAAATTACTTTATATAACTTTTCAGGATCTTTTTCAGAATAGTCTTTAAAAATTCCTGAGCCGTGTGGTCTTCTCCAAACTATATTATTGTTTTTATTTCCATTATACCTTACAAGTCCCAAATTAGATTTTTTCCAATTTATTCCGTCTTCTGAGGTAGCATAACAGATCCCCATTTCTCTAATTGGGGGAGGTGCATAATTACTAGTAATTGTATCAATTTCTTTGATTACATTTTTAGAGTCTACAATAAATGGACTATACCATAGTTTATATATTTTTTCATCTTTATCAAAAATGACATTACCATATAAATTGTCAAAGCGCATTTCCCATTCTTTATCTTCTGTAAAAAGTGGATTATTCGGATGTTTTTCAACTTTTCCAACTTCAAGTTTAACATTAAAAGTATGCTTTATTATTCTGTCATCTAAAAATAAATACTTAGTTGTGTCTGATTTAATAAAATTAAAAACCAAAGAGTTTTCAAAATTATTATTTGAATAGTTTAAAGAAATAAAAAGTAGGTAAAAAAGAATTAGACACTTATTCATTTGAATTGATTGTTAAAATAATCAATTTCTTTCGGCTTCAGCAATTTTCTTAAAATCAATGTTTAAATATTGAAAAGTTTTACTTTCAAAAAGACCATTTCCATATTGTTGACTCCAATCCTTGTGAAGATTTAATTCATAGTCAGATGGGGGAATCACATTGAAAATTACATCATATTTATCATCAATATTTCCAGGAAGTGAAATATTTCTGGCGTAGTGAAAATTATCAATAAGATTTATGTGAGGTAACAAATCAATGAATGTACTTAGTCCTGTCGACGAGTTAATAATTTTTGAATTTAATCTCATGTAAGGAATAAATCCACCAGCTGGAGTTCCCACCGGGATATTGGTTGTGTCCCAATTTACTCTAGCCTCAATATGAATATTGGTTTCATTGATTTTTAAATTATTATTTTTTGGAAAAACTTCGTCTTTAATGGCTCCTTCAAAAATTAAAACTATTCCAGGCTCAATTCTTTCCTCTCCAATTATCAATTCTTGGCTAAATATGTTAACAGTTAGAAAAAAAAGAAAAATATATAATGTGTATTTTTTCATAACTGAGATTTATTGTAGGAATCTTGTAAAATTTTTATATCCGAAATTATTTTATTCATTTCTTCCATTTTTGTTCCATCATAAAATCCCCTAATTCTTTTTTCTTTGTCAACTAAAACAAAATTTTCTGTGTGTATCATGTCATGAGAACCCATTTGTGGATTATTCTTAACAACTAAAAAAGATTTTCTAGCCAGATTATAAATTTGTTTTTTATCACCTGTCATTAAGTTCCATTTACTATCATTAACTCCTTTTTCTATAGCATATTTTTTCAAAACTTCAACTGAATCAATTTCAGGTGTTACAGAAAATGAAGCAAACATGACATCTTGCTCGCTCAATTCATTTTGCAAAAAAACCATATTTCCAGTCATAATGGGGCAAATAGTTGGACAAGTGGTAAAGAAAAAGTCCGCAACATATATTTTTTTATCATAATTATTTTGAGTTGTTTCTTCTCCATTTTGATTAACTAAATTAAAATCAGAAATTTTATGATATTTTTTAACATGCTTAAGATCATCATCTACTAGGTCAGAACTTACCATTGATGGACTGTAAATTGGTAATTTTTTTTCAGGTGTTAGCGCTATGTTAAAAATTGAAACCCCGGAAATAGTAAAAATTACTATAAACAAAATTAGATACTTATATCTATTCCAAAATTCTTTATTATTCATTAATGTAAAATTAATTTAAAATAAAAACAATTCAATTATCACACCATTTTTTTCAAAAGATAAAAAAGGTTATTTTTGGAGACCAAAATTTATTATGGAAGTAATTTTAATTAAAGGATTTCAATTAATTTTAAGTTTATCAATTCTTGTTTTTCTACATGAGTTAGGACATTATATTCCAGCGAAACTATTTGGAACTAGAGTAGAAAAGTTTTATTTATTTTTTGATTGGCCATTTTCTGTATTTAAGAAAAAAGTTGGAGATACTGAGTTTGGTATTGGAGCATTGCCATTGGGCGGATATGTTAAAATTTCAGGTATGGTTGATGAAAGTTTTGATACTAAACAGCTGGAAACTGAACCAAAGGATTGGGAATTTAGATCAAAGCCCACTTGGCAAAGATTAATTATAATGCTTGGAGGGGTAATTATAAATTTTATTTTAGGATTTCTCATTTACATGATGGTAACTTTTGTGTGGGGGAAGACCATCTATACTTATGATGATTTAAATTCTGGATTTAAAGTTTCAGAAACAATGAAAGAAATTGGGTTTAAAGATGGTGATAAAATTTTAAAAGTTGATGGAAAGGAAGTTGAAAATCAATTAGAAATTCCTATGATGATTGTGACAAGAGATGTAGATAATATTGAAGTCTTGCATGATGATGGAACTAGAGATTTAATTGATATTCCTGACGATATAGGTTTAAAAATTATTGCTTCAAATACTTCTGCTTTTACACCTCTACCTAATTTTGAAGTTGACTCTATTCAAAATCTTTCACCTTCATCGTCTAGTAATATAATGGTTGGTGATATAATTGATAAAGCAAATGGATATAAGATTTATAATCTTGATGATTTAGAAGAAGCTAAAAAAATTAATGCTGATTATGTTGAGTTAGAATTAATAAGGGGAGAAGATAAAATAACTACAGTAATTCCTTTTTATTCCGATGATAAAAAAATCGGTATTTATACGCGATATAACCTAGAGGGAACAACTTTGAATTATGGTTTTTTTGAGAGTATGACAAAAGGTGCTGAAAAAGCATATTACACACTAACTGATTACATGAATTCTTTGAAATACCTTGCAAGTTCTGAGGGAGCTTCTCAGCTAGGTGGTTTTGGTACTATAGGAGGTCTTTTTCCAGCTCAATGGAACTGGAAAAGATTTTGGGAAATGACGGCTTTACTTTCAATAATTCTAGGATTTATGAATGTGCTACCAATACCTGCACTTGATGGTGGTCATGTAATATTTTTACTT
Source organism: uncultured Bacteroidota bacterium (assembly GCA_902522775.1). GTDB lineage: Bacteria > Bacteroidota > Bacteroidia > Flavobacteriales > Flavobacteriaceae > Eutrophosalina. Next base: position 130,463 of record CABYWQ010000003.1, read on the forward strand.
TACGAGATGGTTACAGGTAAAAAACCTAATGATAAGTTTATGGAATATGCTACAATGACAGGAGTTATTCTTTTAATAGGATTAGTACTTTATGCAAATGGTATGGATATTTTTAGAGCGTTTTCCTAAAAATTAATTGATACTTAATATTTGAAATAAAATATAATTATATTTGCCCACACTTAAATTCCTCCTTAGCTCAGTTGGTTAGAGCATCTGACTGTTAATCAGAGGGTCCTTGGTTCGAGCCCAAGAGGGGGAGCAAGCTACTGCTACATCACATATTCTTAAAGCCCACTATAAAGTGGGTTTTTTCTTTATAAGTTTTCATTTTTTCTTTTTGTTAAATAATTGTTCAAACTCATCCCCTCTACAAAAGAATAAAGCTATAAGAAAAACCATTATAAATTTTGCTAGTCGTTTACCATCCCAGTCAAGAATATTAAAGTGCATTTCAAAAGGAAAGAGATCAATTGCAATAACTAGATAAACAATAAACGCAGATGAAAAAAGAAATTGAGCTAGCTTTTTCACAATTATCCTCCTCTTCCAACCTTTCTAACTCCAGAAGATTTTGAATTATTATTTTTGCTTTTAAATTTTTGTTTAAAACCTTTTCTTTTAGATTCAATCTTTTGAGTTCGATTACCAAAAAACTTACTAGACATAATTTTATTATTTACATATAAACTAAATAAAAGTTAATTATTTATATTAAATTTTCCTAAAATGAATAATTTAAACTAGATTCGCGTTTTAATTATAATTTTTATGAACACAGGAAAAGTAAAATTTTTTAATGTAACCAAAGGTTTTGGTTTTATTAAAGACAATGAATCTGGGGAGGAATATTTTGTTCACTCAACAGGGTTAATTGACAGAATCAAAGAAGACGATGATGTTGAATATGAATTGAAAGAGGGAAAGAAAGGGATGAATGCATTTAACGTTAAAATCAGTAGTTAATTAACAATATTTTTAACACATTAAGATTTTTGAGGCCCCTTTAATTGAAGGGGTTTTTTTATTCTTCAGTTTTAAAATAATTTTATATTTAACAAATAAAATCTTAGATGAATATCACAAAAATAATTCAAAGTAGGAGAGCGATTTATCCCAGTCAGTTTGAAACTGGTGATATAAATAAAGATCAGATATATAAAATTTTAGAAAATGCTAATACAGCACCATCGCATAAACTTACTCAACCTTGGTTTTTTAAAGTATTTAAAACTGAACATAAAAATAAACTTGCAACTGAAATGGTAAATGCTTTTGAAGCATTTTTTAATAAAAAATCTGATTTAAAGAAAAAAAAAATTCATGAAAAATGCAGTAAATCAAATTGTATTATTGCGATTTTTATGAAAAGAGATATTAAAGAATCTATACCTGAATGGGAGGAAATTGCTGCAACTGCAATGGCGGTACAAAATATGTGGCTTAGTTGTGTTGATTTAAAAATTGGGTGTTATTGGAGTACACCAAAATATATCACAAAAATGAACGATTTTTTTAAACTTAAAAAAAACGAAAGATGTCTAGGTTTTTTCTACATGGGTAAATATGATCATGTAAATACTGAAAGTAAGTTGCGAAAATCCATTATTGAAAAAACAGAATGGAATTTATAATGAATTTATGATAAAAAAGGTGAGTAAAAACTTTTCAAATAATAAAATATTGATTGAAAATATTCCTTCTGCAGAGAATATAATCATGACTGGAATTGAAAAAAAATATCTAAACATTATGATATTAAATAGATTTTTGTGGTGTATCATAAGCTTAATTGCCTGTCTAATTTCAATAAAATATATTGGGTTCGTTGAACAATTTTCTTATATAATTTATATATCAACATTAATATTATGGGCTGTTATTTTTTCATTAACAGGGATTAGTTTTAAAAGAAAAAAGTATGTTTTTAGAGATCATGACTTAATGTACTCATCTGGTGTAATTTTTACCTCTACTGTTCTAATTCCCTACAATAGAATTCAACATCTTGCGATTCATCAAGGATTTCTTTCGAGAGTTTTTGATTTAGCCTCATTGCAGTTTTATACAGCAGGTGGATCATATACTGATATTAGCATTAAAGGTTTAACAAAGATGGATGCTGAAATGTGGAAAGAATTTGTCTCAGCAAAAATTGAAAAAATAAAAAAATAAATTCTTGTCAAAACTAAATAAATCTATTATTCAAAAATTCTCTGTTGAACAAAAACAATCAAAGGTGGGTATGGTTGTTATATTTTTTGACAAATTTATTTCCATAGTTAAAAACTATGCAATCTTTCTAATAATTCCGATGTGGAAAGATTTTGATTTAGTTTTATTAATGATTTTAATTCTACTTATTGCTTTATTTACTGCAGCATTAACTTTAATAGAGTTTAGGTATTTTACTTTTCAATTCGATTTTAATAAGAATGATTTTATAGTAAAAAAAGGATTTTTAAAAAAAACCAAATTGAGTGTACCACTAAGTAAAATCCAGCAAATTAATCTTAACCAAAATTTCATACATAAATTTCTAAACCTCTACGAAATTCAAATGGATACCGCTGGATCTGATTCTAAAGAAGTTAGTATAAAGGCTGTAACAAAGAATATTGCCGATGAAATAAAAGAATTTACAAACATATTAAAGGAGAACAATAATGTACAAAGTTATGTACAGAAAAAAACCGAAAGTAAAAGTTTAGAGATTGACTTTTATACACTAATAAAAACCGGTCTAACATCAAGATATTTTCAAACATTAGGTTTTATCATTGCCTTATTTTTTGGAGCGCTTGAATATTTAGATGCCTTGGGAATTAATTTTATCCCTAGCTTTTCATCTTTTATTAAAAATGGAAATTTTGGTTTTATTGCAATTTTAGTTTACATAATATTAATTTTTTTAGCCGTCTTTGCTTCAAACCTGATTTCGACAATTATAAAATTTTATAAATTTTCAGCTTCAAAAACAAATAATAATTTAAGTGTTAGTTATGGTTTAATATCTACGAAAACAATTTTAATGAACCCTAATAAAGTTCAAGTTTTTTCATTCACCCAAAATTGGATTCAAAAAAAAATTGACTTATGTAATATAATTATATATCAAGCCTCTAGTAATATGAATATTTCTAGTGATAAATCTAAAGAAGGTTCTAAAGTAAATATTCCAGGAGCTAATTCATCGGATAAAAAAACAATTTTTGAATTTATTTATAAATCATTTGATGATAATGAATTAATATTAAAACCAAATATTAGAAAATTTTCAGTCAATTTCTTTTTAATTGGAGTTATTCCATCAATATTATTTTTTGGAATTAATCACTTTTTCGAATTGTTAAGCTCATTAAATTATATAATGATCCAGACAATTTATTTAGCTGTTATATTATTTGTTTCATATAGACTATATAAAAATAATATCATGAGTGTATCAAAAAATTTTATAAAAGTCCAGTCAGGTTTTTGGGATATTACAACTAAAATAATTGAGATTCATAAAATTCAATCAATTGTGATTGATCAAGAGATTTGGTATAAGAAGTTGAACTTAGCAAATTTAACATTATGTACTGCAGGAGGAATGATAAGATTTAGTTATATGGATTATTTTATTTTAAGAAAAATTGCAGATAATTTTTTATTTAAAGTTGAAGTTTCAAATAAAAGTTGGATGTAAATTATGTCTAAGGTTGTATTAATCACGGGTGCCTCTTCCGGAATTGGATTAGAAACTGCAGTATACCTAGCAAATAAAAAATTTATTGTTTACGGATGCGCCAGGAGATTAGAAAAAATGAATCCTATTAAAAAAGCTGGCGGGTTTATTTTAAAACTTGATATCACTTTAGAAAAGGATATAAATAAGGTTGTAAATTATGTAATCCAAAAAGAGAAAAAGATTGATGTTTTGTGGAATAATGCCGGATTTGGATTATGGGGAGCAGTCGAAGATATTTCAATCAAAAGAGCTAAATATCAGTTTGATGTTAATTTATTTGGATTAGCTTTAATTACCAAAAAAGTATTGCCATATATGAGAAATGAAAAAAATGGTTTAATTATTAATACTTCATCTGTTGGTGGAAAAACATATACTCCATTAGGGGCTTGGTATCATTCTACAAAACATGCTATTGAAGGTTGGTCTGATTGTTTAGCTTACGAATTAAAAAAATTTGGTATTAATGTATGTCTGATACAACCAGGTATCATTAAGTCAGAATTTGGTAATGTGATGTTGGAAAATTTACATAAAAATTCAAAAAATTCAGCTTATAAAAAGCTGAATTCAGCTATGTTGAATGCAATTAAAAAAAATATTAAAAATCCTATTGGGTCTCATCCAATTATTGTAGCAAAATGTGTAGAAAAAATAATTAACTCAAAAAAACCAAAAAAAAGATATTTAGTTGGATATGGTGCTAGATCAATGTTATTCATTAGAAAATGGTTTGGGGATAATTTTTATGAATTTATTCTAAAAATTATTGGGTTGAGAGGTTAAATGTTTTTCTTAACTTTAAATTAAGACTTTTATATTATGAAAAAATTAATCTTTCTTTTAGTAGTTATTTTTTGTTCCTGTAATCAAAATGATGGGTGGCAAAATTTATTTGATGGTAAATCACTTGATGGTTGGGATATGAAGATAAGATACCACGATTTTGGCGATAACTACAACAACACTTTTAAAGCAAAGGATGGTAAAATAGTTGTTTCTTATGAAGGATATGATGAGTTTGAGGAAAAATTTGGACATATTTTTTACATGAAAGAAAAATTTGATAACTATCATTTAAGTTTGGAATATAAATTTAGTGGTCAACATTTGAAAGGTGCTCCCGATTGGTCTTTAAAAAATAGTGGAATTATGCTTCATTGTCAAAATCCAAAAACCATGTTAATTGACCAAGAGTTTCCAGTAAGTGCTGAAACTCAACTTTTAGGAGGTTTAGGAGAGGGTTCAAGACCAACAGCCAATATTTGTACGCCAGGTACTGATGTTGATATTGATAATTCACTGGTCAAAAAACATTGCATTAATTCAACTTCTAAAACTTATCACAATGATGATTGGGTAAATGTGGAAGTTATTGTTTATTCGGACTCTTTGATACATCATATTGTAGAGGGTGAAAAAGTCTTAACATATACAAACCTTAAAGTTGGAGGGAATAAAGTTCCTGAAAATTTTATTGAAAAAATAGGTATGCCTTTAAAAGATGGCTACATATCATTACAATCTGAGGGTCATCCTGTATCATTTAGGAATATAAAGATTAAGAAATTGTAGTGATTCATTACTTTACTATAAGGATAAAAAGAATATTTACTGCGCTGAGTGGTATGTTTTTTTTAATCTTATCTGAATCTTCAATCCAAATCCAGCTAGTTGTAATTTTAATATTTACTTTTCTTGGATTTTATTTAAGAGTATCTTTAGACGATTGGATTGTTCAAATTTTTTTATCTGGATTTATTTTATCAATGGAAGCTTTAAATACTTCAATTGAAAAAATATGTGATTTTATAAATCCTAATTTCAATAAAAAAATAGGTTTAATTAAAGATATTGGTGCTGGAGCTGTTTCATTTGCAGTAATATCTTCTTTAATTATACTAACTATTATATATTATCCTTATTTATCTAACTAGTGAAATTATTTTGGATTACTTTTTTTGTATTCGTTATATCATGCTCTAATGTTTATAACGTAGATATTAATCTTACGGACAAGATTATAATTCCCAAAACTTATGTAGTTAACAGATCAGAGAATATAATCGTTATTGATGGCAATGATGATGAATGGAAAAATGCAATTTATTCACAAGATTTCATAGATATTGAGGGATTTAAAATACCGAGTCAAAAGACAAATATTAAAATGCTTTGGGATGATAATAACTTATATGTTTTTGCTAAGCTTTTTGAAAAACATATATGGGCTGATATAAAAAAGCGAGACGAAGTTATTTATTTGAACAATGACTTTGAAGTATTTATAAATCCAAATGATAATGTTTTTAATTACGGTGAAATCGAAATAAATGCCCTTGGTACTGAATGGGATTTGTTTTTAGATAAACCTTACAGGCTTGGAGGAAAAGCAGACAGTAGTTGGGATATTAAAGGTTTGAAATCAGCTGTATCGATTAATGGAACTTTAAATAATCCTGAGGATGAAGATAAGTACTGGACAGTTGAAATGGCAATTCCAATTGATCAAATAAGTCAATTGAAGTATCCTCTAAAATTTGATAAAATCAAAAAAGGTATTGTTTGGAGAATAAATTTTTCGAGAGTAAATTGGGATTTTGATCTTATTGATAATAAATATTTTAGAAAAAAAATAGATGGTAAATTTTTACCTGAATATAATTGGGTGTGGTCAAATCAAGGAGAAATAAATATGCATATTCCTGAAAATTGGGGATATTTATTATTTAACGATAGTTATTTAAATTCAAAGCTTTCGTCAAAAACGGATTTAGAGCTTGAACATACATTATATGCAATTTTCAGAGAGATTAAATTTGGAGATTATGATTACATTAAGGAATTAAAGGAAGGTAGTATAGTAAAATTTAAACCTGAAAAAATAAATGGTAAAATAATTTTAAGTTATTTTAAAAAAACGGATAAAGGTTTTAATATTAATTCAAAATATAAAGATGGAATTTTAAATTATTCTATTGATCAAACTGGACTTATAAATAGAGGTATTTTATGAAAAAACTAAAAATTATATTTTCCTTCTTTATTGTTGTTTCATGTTCTGAAACTAATTTGGATAAGTTTACCTTTAGTACTTGGGTCGGTGCAGGAAGTAAATTTGATAAAAATACATGGACAAAAAAAATAAACTATTATGATTCTTTAGGCATTTCCGAAATATTAGTTGGAGGATCGCCTGATATTTTAAAAAAAATTATTCCACTGGCTAATAAAAAAAATATTAAAGTACATGGTTGGATGTGGACACTTAATAGACCTGGGGATACAATTGCTAATAAAAATCCTGATTGGTATGCTGTTAATAGAAAGGGTCAAAACTCTTTAGAATTTAGAGCATATGTTGATTACTATCAATGGTTATCGCCTTTTCATCCAGATGCTAGAGAGCATATAATAAATAATGCTAAAAAACTAATCGAAGTAGAAGGTCTTGAATCTGTTCATTTGGATTATGTAAGATTTCCTGATGTAATTCTTGGTGCAGATCTTCAACCTAAATACAATATAATTCAAGACAGGGAACTTCCAGAATATGATTATGGATATCACCCAATAGCTCGGAAAGAATTTAAAAAAATTTTTGATAAAGATCCGATTGATTTTGATTACCCTGAGCTTTCAACTGAGTGGAGACAATTTAGATTAAATTCAATCTCAACTTTAGTTAATGAAATAATTTCAATTGCTCACTCTAATAATAAAAAAGTAACTGCAGCAGTTTTTCCTTTTCCGGAAATGTCAAGACAGATGGTAAGACAAGCTTGGAATGATTGGAATCTTGATAAGGTTTATCCTATGCTTTATCAAAATTTTTATAAAGAAAATATTAATTGGATTGGTTTTGCTACTAAACAAGGAGTTTCAGATGTTGATTTTCCAGTTATATCTGGACTATACAGTCCTGCTCTTAAAAACCCAAAGGATTTAGAAAGAGCAATTTTAATATCAAAAGAAAATGGAGCAAAAGGGATTTCAATATTTACTGCTGATGGATTAAATAAAGAACAACAAAAGATTTTTATAGAACTATCAAATAAATTAAATCAATGAGATATTTTTTTCTATTATGTACGTTTTTATTTTTTTTTAAGACTAATTCACAGGTTTTTAAAAAACAGGACAGCAAGCCTAACGTAATTTTAATAATTACAGATGATCAAGGATTTGGTGATTTAGGATTTAATGGTAATCCTCATATTATGACACCTGTTTTAGATGAACTTGCAAGTAATAGCATGAGATTTAATAACTTTCATGTTTCGCCAGTATGTGCACCTACAAGATCTAGCTTATTAACTGGGAGATATTCTTTAAGAACAGGTGTTACAGACACGTATAACGGTGGTGCAATGATGTCAAATGATGAAATTACGTTAGCTGAAATTCTTAAAGAAAATAATTATGAAACAGGTATTTTTGGAAAGTGGCATTTAGGGGATAATTATCCTTTTAGACCAACTGATCAAGGCTTTAATGAATCTTTGATTCATCTTTCAGGAGGTATTGGTCAAGTTGGGGATTTTACAAATTATTATGCGGGAAATCGTAGTTATTTTGACCCAGTTTTATGGCATAATAATCAACAAAAAAAATATGATGGATATTGTTCGGATATTTTTACAGATGAAGCAATAAAATTCATTGAAAAAAACAAATCTGATCAGTTCTTCTGTTACTTATCATTTAATGCTCCTCATACTCCATTACAACTTCCTGAAAAATATTATAATCTCTATAAAAATATTGACCCATCATTAATTTCTGAATCAGAAACAATAAAAATGAGTAAAAAGGATATTAATGATGCCAAAAAAATTTACGGAATGATAACTAATATTGATGATAATATCGGAAAGCTCATTTCAAAATTGAAGGAGCTAGAGATTGATGATAACACAATATTAATTTTTATGACTGACAATGGTCCACAACAATTAAGATTTAATTCAAATTTAAAGGGAAGAAAAGGTAGAGTATACAATGGTGGGATTAGAGTTCCTTTTTATTTACACTATCCAAAAATTCATGAAAATGGGTTAGATATTAATTCCTTTTCAGCACATATTGATGTCCTTCCATCAATTCTAAGCCTATGCGATATTAAATTACCTAATGACAGAAAACTTGATGGCATTAATTTATTTAATAAAACTAATAGAGATATAATAAATAGATCATTCTTTTCATATTGGACCAGAAAATTTCCTGAACTGTACCATAATATTTCATTAAATAAAGGAAATTATAAACTTGTTGGAAATACAGGATATGATTCTTCAATTAATAATTTTGAGCTTTATGATATTGATTCAGATCCTAATGAAAGAGAAAACTTAATTAGTAATAAGGGTAAAATTGCAAATGCAATGAAAAAAGAAATGGATAATATTTACAATGAATTAATTAATTCAAAAAATATAAAAAGTAAGCCAAGAATCGTAGTGGGTAGTAAATTTGAAAATCCTACATTTTTAAATAGAAATGATGCCAGTGGTCAGCGTCATATATGGACAAATGATGAAGTTTTTGGTTTTTGGAGAATAAATATTAAAAAAGGGAACTATGACTTCAAATTTAAGTTCAACAATTTAGAATTATCAAACGGTAAAATGTTTATTGAACTTGGAGAGAGAATTCTTAGTAAAAATATTCAAGTTGATAAAGATGGTTTTGTTTTGATGAAAAATATTTACACTGAACAAGGTGAGTTTGACTTTACACCTTTTTACAATAACAATGGTAAAAATATTTTTCCTTTTTGGGTAGAAATCAATAGATTATGATTTTTTCCTATCTCTCATTATCTGAGTAATTTTTACTGCTTGAATTGAAATAACTACAATATTTAGAAAAATGATTGAATATGAATTTGCGACAATTCCATAAATGAGCCATGCAGATGCTCCTACTAAGTTGTAAGACCTAAGTTTTAAGGTATCATTATGTAAGAATGATATAATTACAAATGTATTTCCAATCCAGCCTATTAACTCTAGAGTACTCATATTAAAATAAAATTCAAAAATAAGTTAAATGAAATTAAACTGTTTTATTTTTGTTTCAAATAATATAATTTCAATTCACAATATAAAATTGAAAAAGATTACATATATATCATTTATTTTATTAATAAATATTTCCTTTTCTCAGGAATTAGTTTCAGGAAAAGTTTTTTTTAATGATAATGGTATTGATTTTCCAATTGAAGGAGCTAATGTTTTTTGGCTAAATACCAATCAAGGAACTATAACAAAAGCTGCAGGGGAGTTCAATATTCAAAAAATTAAAGATGTAAAAAGTCTAGTGATTAGTTATATAGGTTTTAAAACAGATACAATTGATATTGATGATAAAAAATTTATAACCCATTATTTAACCTTTTCGGATGATAATGAATTAGATGAAGTAACTGTTACAAAAAAAAGAAAGACAATTCAAAGGACATATTTAATGCCACAAAATGTGGTGAAAATATCAGAGGAAGAATTACTAAAAGCGGCATGCTGTAATCTTTCTGAGAGTTTTGAAACTAATCCATCAGTGGATGTAAACCACAATGATGCAATAACTGGAACTAAACAAATTGAAATGCTCGGCTTAAAGAGCCCATATATCTTAATAACTGAAGAAAATATTCCAATGGTTAGAGGTGCTTCACAGACTTTTGGTTTAGGTTTTACACCAGGAACTTGGATAGAAAGTATTCAAGTTACAAAAGGAATGGGTAGTGTAACCAATGGATTCGAGAGTATAGTGGGACAAATTAATACAGAGATTAAAAAACCTTTCAATGATATACCATTCTTTTTTAACCTATTCAATGGTTTTGATGGAAGAGTAGAAGCTAATGCCCATGTAAAATCAACCTTAAGTAAAAAAATTCATACTACTTCTTTTATTCATTACAATGAAAGAAAAAAAGTTAATGATAAAAATGGAGATAAGTTTCTAGATAAACCTATTCAAGATCAGTTAAACCTGCTTAGTAAATGGCAGTATACTGACCTTACAAAAGGTATTGTAAGTTTTTTAAATATCAGGTATTTAGAAGACAATAAGAGAATAGGAAGTATTGATTTTAATGAAAAAATAGATTTATCTAAATTTTGGGGAGGTGAAATTTTGACAAACAGATTTGATTCTTCATTAAAACTTGGTTATGTAAACCCAAATATTCCTTATCAAACTTTAGGTTTTCAAGTAGCATATAATTTTCATGATCAAGAATCTTATTATGGATTAAATGATTATAATATTTCTCAAAAAAGTATGTTTATTAATTTGATCTATAACTCAATAATTTATAATACTAAGAATAAAATTAAAGCAGGTTTGAATTTTTCAAGTGATTCATACGATGAATATGTATTTAAATCAAATATTGAAAGAACTGATAGATCATTTGGAGGTTTTTTTGAATATAGTTTCGATAACTTTGACGACTTTAATTTGGTATTTGGTTTAAGGTATGACAATCATAATAACATTGGCTCATTTTTTACACCAAGACTTCACTTTAGATACTTATTAAATGATAATTTTTCAATTAAAGGTTCCATTGGTACAGGAAGAAAAATAGCGAATGTTTTTGCTGAAAATCAATCTATATTTTTGAGTAATAGAATAAACATAAATAAATCTTTTAATAATAATTTATACGGTGTTAATCCAGAAAAAGCTACTAACTTAGGGTTTAGTTTAGATCATAAAGTATTTCTATTAGGAGGTCAAGGAAATATAATTTTTGATTATTACAATACAACTTTTGATAATAGAGTTATTATTGATTTCGAAACACCAGGTGAATTTAATTTTTATAATTCAACATTAGGAAAATCAAAATCGAATAGTTTTCAAGTTGAGTTTTTATTTTCAAAAAATAATTGGAATATAACAGCAGCATATAAAAAATATGACGTAAAATCTTTTTATAATTCTGGCCTAAAAGAAAAACCAATTCAACCTAGAAATATTGTATTTTTTAATTATGGTATAGAATCCAATAAAACCAATAATAAATATTGGAAATTTGATATTACTTACAATAGACTAGGAAAACAAAGACTTGTAAGTAATTCTAGAGATAATTTTGAGTTCACAGATCCACATTTTTCAATCAATTCTCAAATTACAAGAGTTTTTAACTCAAAATTTGAAGTATATTTCGGAGGAGAAAACTTAAATAATTATAAACAAGAAAATCCAATAATAATGGCAGATAATCCTTTCGATCAAATGTTTGACGCATCAATTGTACATGGCCCAATTTTTGGATCTATTTATTATTTGGGGTTAAGATTTAAAATATTAAATTAGTAAAAATGAAAAAATATATTGTATTATTTTTAATTGTTCCTTTTTTCACATTTAGTCAATCGAATGACAAAAATACCAAGGAGACTTTTTCAGTTGAGGGAAACTGTTCAATGTGTAAAAAAAGAATAGAAAAAGCTGCATTGTCTTTAAATGGTGTAAAATATGCCAAATGGAATAAGAAATCAGGTGATTTTTCAATTATTTATAATAATGACAAAGTGAATATTCAAGAAATTAGAAGTAAAATTGCCCAATCAGGACACGATAATGGGGAATATGTAACTACAACTGAAGCATATAATAAACTGCCTGATTGTTGTAAATACAAAGCTACAGGAAAACATTAGATTAATTGGCTTTAATAAAGGGGAAAACATCACAAAAAATTAGAACTGCTCATCGTTATCTAGGTTTGTTTCTGGGCATTCAATTTCTTTTCTGGACAATTAGTGGTTTATATTTTTCATGGACTGAATTAGATGAAATTCATGGGGACCATTTTAAAAAACCTAAAGTTAAAAATCAGTTTAAAAATTTATTAAGTCCATCCGAATTTAATTTTGGAGCTGCTATTAATTCTTTAGAACTAAAAGAAATTGCTGATATTCCTTATTATTGGATTAATGGAAATAAATTGATAAATGCCTACGATGGAGATGTAAAAGATTCCATTACAAAACAAGAGGCTATAATAATTTCGAAAAATAATATTCTTGATGAATATAAAATTAGTGATATTGAAATTATCAATGAGGTTGGAAATCACCATGAATATAGAGGAAGACCATTACCTGCATATGTGATTTCTTATGAGGGTAGTGATAAATTAAAATCATATATATCCATTAAAGATGGTCAGTTTCAAACTGTTAGACACAGAAGTTGGAGATGGTTTGATTTTTTATGGATGACTCATACAATGGATTATGAAAGTAGGGATGATTTTAATAATAAATTAATTAGAGCTTTTTCTATTTTGGGTCTAGTAACTGTTATGAGTGGTTTTTTACTTTGGGTTGTAACTTCTAAAACAATCAGAAAAATTATTAAATAAAACCTTTATAGTGTAATATTACTATAATAAGTTACTTTTGCCGCAAATGAGAGACTTTTCATCAATGGGTTTAAATGAGCCTATTATTTCTGCAATAACAAAATTAGGCTTCAAAAACCCAACAGAAGTTCAATTAAAATCAATTCCACTTCTAATTGATAAACCAAAAGATATTATTTCATTAGCTCAAACAGGAACAGGTAAGACAGCAGCTTTTGGATTACCTATTCTTCACCATTTAGAAATTAAATCCAAAAATACTCAGGCTCTCATAATTGCTCCAACAAGAGAATTATGTTTACAAATTACATCAGAATTAGAAAAATATTCTATTAATTTAAGCGGATTGAATATTGTTTCTATATATGGTGGAAGTAGTATTCAAGAACAATCAAGATCAATAAAAAAAGGAGCTCAAATAGTAGTTGCAACTCCAGGTAGAATGCTTGATATGTTAAAAAGAAAATATGTAAATATATCAAAGATTGATTTTTGTGTACTTGACGAAGCTGATGAAATGTTGAATATGGGTTTTTACAATGATATTAAATCAATTCTAGCTAAAACCCCTAAGTCAAAAAAAACTTGGCTTTTTTCTGCTACTATGCCTAATGAGGTTTCCAAAATTGCAGATGAGTTTATGAACAACCCATATAAAATTACAGTTGGTCAAAAAAATTCAAGTTCAATAAATGTTTCCCATATTCGGTTTAATGTTAACTCTCGAAATAAGTATAATTCATTAAAATTATATATTGATTCTTGTACAGAAATTTTTTCAATAATCTTTTGTAGAACTAGGAGAGAAACACAAAAAATATGTGAAAAGCTAATTGAGGATGGATATAGCGCCGGTGCATTGCATGGAGATTTAAGTCAAAATCAGCGTGATTCGGTCATGAAGTCTTTTAGAATTAAACAAATTAAAATTTTAGTAGCCACGGATGTTGCCTCCAGAGGAATTGATGTTGAAAATATTACTCACATTATTCATTACAAGATACCTGATGAGGTTGAAATATATAATCACAGAAGCGGAAGGACTGGAAGAGCATCCAATAAAGGACTTTCTGTTTTATTTATGAATGAATCTGAAAAAAGAAAATTAAAATCTATTGAAAATAAACTGAAGATTAAAATTCATTTAAATGATTTACCATCAAAAAATGAAGTTTTTGCAAATCAAATCAAAGAATATTTCAACAAAATAATAAATACAAATATAAATGAAGAGTTAAATCCTTTTTTGTCCATAATTAATCAGAATTTAGATATTATCACAAAGGAAGAATTAATTAAAAAAATAGCTTCTCTAGAATTTGAAAGAAAATTGAATTCCCTAAAAGAGGAGGAAATTAAAATAGTAAAGGGTAAAAAAGATAAAGATTTAAGATATCAGATAAATTTAGGCACAAAAGATTATTATAATTGGCAAAATCTTAAGGATTTTTTAACTGAGTTATGTTCATTAAATCCTGGAGATATTTACAATGTTGATGTTCAAAAAACAAAATCTTTTTTTAACACAAAACCTTATCAAAAGGACTTAATTTTTAAAGTTTTTGAAAATTTTCAAGTTGAAAACAGAAAAATTAATATTAATATAACCCATAAAAGAGGGCAAAAAGATGAGTCCTCAAAATATCACAAGGAAAGAAAATTCAATAAGGGGAAAAAAAGAAAAAAATCTAAAAGGTCAAAAAGAAATTTTTAGGAGGCTCTAATTCTTTTAAATGTTTTACAAAATAATCCCATTTTCTTCTCATAAAGTAATTGTTTTGATTACCAAATCCATGTTTTTGGTTTGGAAGAATAATTAAATCAAAATCTTTATTAGCTTTAATTAATTCATCGACAACAAGATAAGTATTGTATGGGGGCACGTTATTATCAATATTTCCGTGTGCTAATAATAATTTTCCTTTAAGATTTTTTGCTAAAAGTTGATTTGCTTGATTATCATAATTTGATTTGTTTAGATTACTCTCATTCAATCCTTTATCTTCCATATTTTTTAAAAGCCCTTGCCATTTTTCTCCCCAGTCTGCTGCATAATTTCTATTATCGTGGTTACCTCCACTTGAAACAGCAACATCATAAAAGTCAGGGTATTCAAACACAGCTCTAGTTGATGCGAATCCACCACCAGAATGGCCCCAAATACCAACTCTTTCAATATCCATAGCCTTATATTTTTTTGACAAATCTTTAATTGCTTTGATATTGTCAGGCAATCCGTTGTCACCCATATTTTTATAGTAAGCATCGTGAAATGACTTAGATCTTCCAGGTGTTCCCATTGCATTTACGGCAATAACTACAAAGCCTAATTCTGCCAATGATTGAAAATCACGCGTACTGGATTTGAAAGAATAATCTCTAATACTACCTGCTTGTGGTCCTGGATAAATATAATTTAATACTGGATATTTATCTTTTTCATTATAGAAACTTGGTAAATGTATTAGTCCATAAATATCTGTTTCATTGTCTCGAGCTTTAACAGAAAATTCAATTGGTTTTTCCCAGTTATTTTCAATTAGTTTTGAAATATCTACTCTATTTATTTCTTTTAATGTTTCTCCATTCCTATTTTTTAATAGAGTTATTGGTGGGTTTTTTGTTGAAGAAAATGTTGTAACAAAATATTTCCAATTATCAGACGGATAAATATTGTGTGATCCCTTCTCAGGTGTTAAACATACTAAGTCCGATCCGTCAAAATTAACTTTGTATAAGTAAACATGATACGGATTGCCTTCTTCTCTTCCTCCAGCTGTAAAAAATATTTCTCTTGATAATTCATCAACGTACAAAACATCTCTTACTAACCATTTTCCTGTGGTAACTTTATTTTTTAATTTTCCGGTTTTTAAATCGTGTAGATAAAGGTGACCCCAATTATCTTTTTCAGAATACCACAAAAACTCATTCGAATCAAAAAAAACCTTCCAATTTTCTCCACTAACACCAGATTCGTAATAGGTTTCAGTTTTTTCTTTGTAAATAGGACTAATATTTCCAGAATTAATATCTGCAATTTTTAAATGAGCTTCTTTATGATCTCTTGAAGATGAAATGAATGCTAATCTTTTATTATCACTACTAAATTCACTGTCAAGTAGAGTACCATCAGTATCTGCAATATGGTCAGTTGTAGTAGATCTTTGGAAATCTCTTCCCATTTTGAAAGCAGTTATTTTACCTGAGTTAACATTTACAAATATTCTTTCAATTTCAAATATTTTTTCATCACCTGGTAGTGCATATTTCCATTTTTTAAGTTTGGGATGTCCAACATTCGTGGTAGCTAAATACATTTCTCCTACATCTCTTGCATCCTGTCTGAATGTTGCTATTACTTCAGAATTTGGAGACCATTTTAAGACGGGTCGATCATTTTTTATCCAACCAGCATTATTTGTTGCATATCCATAATCTTTAAATCCATCAAAAGTAAGTTGCTTGCTAATATTTGTTTCTAAATCTTTTACCCACAGATTGTAATTTTTAATATAAATACTTTTTTTACCGTCAGGTGAAATAAATTCATTAAAACTAAATTTATCATTGCTTACTACAGGATAACTTTCTTCAACAATTTCTAAATCATTAATTTCTATTTTAAATGATTTAAAAATTGTATCATTTTTTACTTTAAAATAAAAAGTTTCACCAATCCATTCTTGAGAAATAATTTTATTATCTACAAATTTATCTAGGTTCTGTGGTAAATGCTTTACAGCATTTTCATATAAACTAACATCTAAATGAGTAACAGATTTTGAGCATGATATAAATAAAAAAATTATGAATATTAAATAGCCTTTTTTTTTCATATCAAATGATTATCTAATTTAATTAAATACTTTTTATAGTCTTGTATTTATAACACTATTATAGATAGATCCAAAGGTGTAACTAAGACCAATTGAAAAACTTGTTTTATAATCTGTGGCGATTTGTCTTTGTTGAAGAAGTAAGTCTTCAATTGTTGAAGTGCTACTTGCAGCCAAATTGTATTGGTCTCTAATTAAATTTATATTACTTGAAAATCTAACTGCCAGACCCTCAAAAACTCTTATGTCTAAACTGCTTCGCAATGATAACCTTTTTTTTGTACCGTCGTTTAAAAATTGATCTCCGCGGATATATGAGCTTATATTCCCCCATTTTTTTCTAAACTTCACATTTAAAGTTAGTCCGTGTGGATAAACCACTTGTTCTGTATACCCATAAATTGTTTTCTCAATATAGTTTCTTTTACCAGTACCAATTCTGTAAGCAAGTGTAACTTCTTTACTCAATACATCTTCATAGGAAAATAAACTGTATTCAATTGCAGGCATAATGTATCGTTGAAAATCTACATTTTCATAAGTATTTTGAAATCCACCAACAAATGCTCCAATTGAAAAATGGTTCGATATGCTTCTAACAACCCTTGCTCTTAAACTAGTTGTTTTTCTATTGCTGGTGTATACATTATCATCGCTGAAAAAATTTCTGTTGGATTCACTTCTGCTAAAATCTATTCCGATTCTCCATTCTGGTGTAAGTTTGTCAATTTCAAATTCAATTTCATATCTATTGGTTTTTCTGCTTTCCTCTTTGTCATTATTGTAGGATCCAGATAACTCAAAAACCCAATTTTTCCATTTATCATTACTAAGAGTGTAATCTTCTTTATTTGATTCTATATCAACATTTAGATTATATCCTCCCATGTCTAAAAAAGGAACCAATGCCAATTTAACTTTGTTAAGTAATTTATCTCTTACCGTACTAGATGTATCATTTGAATATCCAACAACTTTTGTTATGGTGTTTATTTCTTTATAAATTCCGTTTCCATCAGCCCTTATTTCAAAAGACCTTGAGCCAGTTGGTGTGTATACATCAAGTATAAAAATTTCAACATCTGCTAAATCTTGGTCCCTAACATATTCTAAGAAAGAAGTGTTCTGTTTTAGAAAGTTTTTATCGCAATTACAATCTAAATAAACTTTTAATTGATTTTCTTGACTGAAAAACAAATTTGAAAAAAGCAATAATAATAAGCTGAAAATAAACTTCATATTATATTTATATTTAGTTTAACAAAATTTAGACCTAATTAATGAAAAAAGGATTAAAATTTTTTCTATCGCTTTTAATTATCCCAATTTTAATTTTAAATTCATGTTATTATCAAAAAGAAAATCATATGATATTTGGTAAATTGGAAAATGGTGATAATGTATACAAGTATTTATTAAAAAATAATAATTGTCAGGTTGAAATAATTACTTATGGGGGTATAATAACTAGTATCAAGGTTCCTGATTTCAATAATAATTTAATTGATATTGTACTTGGATTTAATGACCTTGAATCATATTTAGAAGGGCACCCGTATTTTGGAGCTATTGTCGGAAGATTTGCTAATAGAATTGATCATGGAAGTTTTTCAATTAATAATGTAGACTATAATCTCGCATTAAATAATAATGGAACATCACTTCATGGAGGACTTAAAGGTTTTGATAAAGTTAATTGGAATGTTGTAAGCTATGATTCAATTAACTATAGTTATATTAAACTTAATTATTTATCTCAACACATGGAAGAGGGCTTTCCTGGTAACTTAAATATTTATGTAACATATACTTTAAATGAAAACAATGAGCTTGTAATTGACTATGAAGCCGAGACTGATAAATCAACTGTGATAAATCTGACTCAACATTCTTATTTTAATCTTTCTGGTGAGAGTTCAGGGGATATACTTGATCATGAGTTACAGTTAAATGCTGATGCATTTTTACCAGTTAATG
Source organism: uncultured Bacteroidota bacterium (assembly GCA_902522775.1). Taxonomy (GTDB): domain Bacteria; phylum Bacteroidota; class Bacteroidia; order Flavobacteriales; family Flavobacteriaceae; genus Eutrophosalina. The sequence goes on from CABYWQ010000003.1 coordinate 149,403, forward strand.
AAAAAATAATTCCAACGGGTGAAATAAAAAATGTAAATAACACTCCTTTCGATTTCAGAAAAGGAAAAAAAATCGGTAGAGATATATATCATGAAAATACTCAGTTAAAACTTGGAAATGGTTATGATCATTGTTGGGTACTAAATAATTATAACAAGAAATTGAGAAAAGTTAGTGAGCTGTACAGCAATCAAACTAGCATTAAAATGGAGGTATATACCGATCTACCTGGAATACAATTATATACAGGGAATTTTCTTGATGGATCTTTGAACTCAAAAAATGGAAAAAAGTATATTAATAGATCAGGACTATGCTTAGAGACTCAATTCTTTCCTAACTCCCCTAACAATCGAAGCTTTCCATCAACAATTTTGGAACCGGGTATGAAATTTGCTTCACGAACATCTTTCAAATTCACAACATTTAAAAAATAAACTTTAAATTAAATGGGTCTAAATTATAGAAGTGTGTAATTTACCTGTACTGTCAGAAAAACTTTCTTTTTCAATATCAAGTTTATGGAGCATACTAAGATATAAATTTGATAATCTTTCATGTTTTTCTTCAAAAACAGTATATTTTCCGTGATTGAGTCCAAGTTTAGATCCACCTGCCAAGATTAGAGGATAATTTCTTGCATTGTGAGTTGTACTACATGCACTTCCATATAGAATTATAGTATTATCCAATAACGATCCGTTAATATCTTTTGTGTTTTTCATTTTATCTAAGAAGTAAGCAAATTGTTTTGAATACCACCTATCAAGACGTCCCCATTCTTCCCAATGACCTGTGGTAACATCATGAGAAATTGTATGATGTCCTGCTAGTCCTAATGCAATTTTAGGGAAATTATCACCAAATCCCATTCCATCCTCACGTGCCATCATATAATTTATTACTCTTGTACAATCTGTCTGGAATCCTAAAACAATAAGGTCCATCATTGAACGAACATAATCTTGAGGAGCAGAAACTGGATCTACATCTAAATTTATTAAACTAGCATCAAATTCTTTCATAGGAACATCAAGCCATTTTTCATTTCGGACAAGTTGCATTTCTACTTGATTTAGTGAGGTCATATATTCATCAAGTTTTGATTGGTCACTAGATCCAAGTTTATTTTTTAAACTTTTACTATCCTCTAAAACTAAATCAACAATTTTTTTACCTTGATTGAGACTCTTTTTCCTCTCTTGTGTTGATGCTCCACCACTTGGTGAAAAATAGCGTTCAAAAATATCTCTTAATCTATGCTCAGATGGAATAGGTTTACCTGATGAATTAAATGATAATGTTGAAGTTCTCGACTTGTAACCTACTCCTCCATCGGTTGATAATGATAAGTAAGGAAACCTAGTGTATTGACTTAATTTCTCAGCGGCAATTTGGTCTACAGAAACACTGTTTTTGTATAATCCTCTTAAATCACCACCAGTTAAAAATGAATCCCCAGCCATGTGACCTAAAACACTTCTGCTGTTAGGGTGACTTAGTCCACCAATTATAGACATACTATTTCTATGTCTTTCCAAATGAGATAGTGATTTAGTTAGTTTATAATTTTTTCCTTCACCAATTGGAAACCAATGCCAGTTATTATAATATTCGCTATCAACAGGTGGTAAACCTACGCCGTTTGGGAAATAAAGAAAACAAAGTCTTTTAGTAGCAGCTGGTTCTGACAAATTAGAAAAATTTGTCATGGACATTGCTTCAAAGTAAGGTAACATACATGTTACCCCTAATCCTTTTAAAAAAGTACGTCTATCTAAATGCCAAGATTTTTTACTCATTTTAATGCAAATAGTTTACTAAACCAATTTTTATCTGTTTTATAGAAAGAGGAGCTGAATATGATCTCCTTAATCAGGGTCCTAAAACTATATTTATCTTTAATTACTTGATTCACAATATAATTAATTTCATTTTTATCTGCAAAACCAACATCACGCCCATTTGCATAAGCAAATATATTTGAAACTAGGGAGTTTGTAAATTCATCAGTTTTAAAATTTAAGATATAGTCTTTAATACCTTGAATCCCGTCGACCTCATTTCCATCAGGCAATATAGATTTCGAATCGATCATATTACCATTAAATTTTTGTTGAAATCTTCCGGTAGCATCATAATTCTCAAACACCACGCCATAAGGATCTATTTTCATGTGACAATCAATACAGGAGGCTTTATTTCTATGTAAAAACAGTTGTTCTTTTAGAGTTAAATTTTCAAATCCTGGAGTTTCAGGGTTGAGCTCGGGAACATTGGGTGGAGGTGGCGGAGGGTGATCTCCCAGTATTTTTTCTTTTAACCAAACAGCTCTCTTGATTGCATGGGGCTGAACACCATCTGAATGCCCTGTTAAAAAAGAGCCCTGTGAAAGGAGTCCACCTCTATTTTGATCTTTATCTAATTTTACAGGTCGGAATTCATTTCCTAAAACACCATTAATTCCATAAAATTCAGCTAGATTTTGGTTTAGCATAGCAAAATCTGAGTCAATAAAACTTAATATACTTAGATCATTTTTTAAAACATGTTTCATGAACTCATATGTTTCATTAAACATATCTTCTTTAATAAATCTTGTATAATCTACATATTTGTTAACATCAACATCCATATTTTTATGTCTATCTAACCTAAGCCATTCAAAAGTAAATCCATCAATGAAATTTTTAATTTTTGGATTGTCAATCATTCTGTCAATTTCTTTTGATAGATTGTTATATAGCTTATCTTTTGAAGCTAATTCAATTAATCTTTCATCAGGCGGCGAATTCCATAAAAAATATGATAATTGAGAAGCTAAATAGAATTCATCATTAATGCTCTCGTTATCATACTCTTTTGGTTGATTTAAATAAATAAAGTTTGGTGAACACAAAACAGCAATTAAAACTTCCTTAACGCTATCCTCAAAAAAAACAAATTCATCTTTTATATTATTCCAAAAATCTAAATATCTATTTAATTCACCTTCGTTAAGAGGTCTTCTAAATGCTCTAATCATAAATTTTTCAATTACCTCTTCAGCATATTTTTTATCATCACTTTTATTAATTGACTCAAAAAATATTTTAGTGTGTGATTCAGGCGGCCAAATTGGAAAATATGGAGCTTCAAACTCAACGGATTTAATTAATAAAGGAGGGCCTTTTAAGTTACTTTCTTTTACAAGGTGATTATTCCATAATCCGAAGGTTAGAATATTAGCGAGTTCACCACTTACTTCACTATCCCCCATTGGAATTGGAAGGTTTTCAAGCATTCCTGTAAATTCAAATATTTCACTTTTACCTAGAGGTGTTTCAACCTCTATTGGATTATCAAGTGCTTTGTAATCCATTCCATCATCAGTTCTTGACCCAGCGAATGCCAATATTGATGGGTTGGAATTTAAATATTCAGAATTATTTTTCTTTTCCTCTTCTTCTAAAATTTTTGGTAATGGATCATCGTTACTTATTGGCGTGAATACTAGTTTACTAAAACCAACAAAAAACTTACCACCTACTAAACCTTTATGTTTTCCTTTAGAAAAATATGCTAATGTAACTGGTGTAGTAATTTCATTATTACTTGTTTTTTTCATTGCATCTAATCTCTTACTTACAATTCCGTGTTCTTTTCTTCCAAATAAACTGACTCTGTAAGAAGGCATTACATCAGAATCAACATAAGGATGAATTAAATCAATTTTATAAATTCCATCTTTAGGAATGTCATACGAAAATTCGATTTCTGACCAACTTGCAAATTCTTTTGGCATAAGCCATTTTTTATCTTTTAAAATAAATTTTTCATTCTTTTTTAAATTTTTTGCGTGAATTGTTACAGCATTAGATAAATCCATTAAAAGATCTTCTTTTCTTAAATCAATTAACCTTTCATTAGACAAAGAATTATAACCTTTTGATGCTTCAACTCTAAAAGCATATTTACCTTCTCTTGGAAAGTCCTGTCTAATGAGAAGTTTTAAATTTGGTGAGGGTCCTTGCCACGATTTTGGAGTAACTTCTTTCGCTGGTAGAGCAGAATTTAGAATCATACCATCGTCAACCACATAATATCTATTGCTAGCTGATCCTCTCATGCCAATTCCAATTTTATTTTTGATTTTTTGTACAGAATCATTTTTTCCAAATATTTGAACTAAAAAATCTTTATTACTGATAGGTGCGGTTTGGTATCCTCCAAATTCAGCACCTGAAATTCCATCACCCTTATTTTTACCTAATATTACCTTGTACTTTTTTGATTCAGGTTTCATTCCATTAACAATTGCTTTATTTAGAGCTTCCCTTGCTAATTTTTGATAATAATCAATATGTAGTGTTGAAGTTTGAAGTATATTTCCATTATTGGTAAATCCCATTTTAGATTTTCCATCATTTGGTAAAACATCTCCAAAATCTATATATATATCTAAAAGTTCATTTAAAGAATTAGTGTACTGAGACTTAGTCATTCTTCTCATAACTATCTTATTGTCTTTTTGCTTCGCTTCAGCAGCTATCTCTAAGTTTTTTGAAATCCAGTCAACTAACATTCTTCTTTCTTGATCAGTAAGTTGATCTTGATCTTCAGGTGGCATTTCACCTAAATTAATTTCATTGAGCATCAAATTCCATTTTTCACCATCAAATCCATTAACCATATCCCAATTCAAATTGTCAAATCTCATTTCACCCTTTTGTTTTTCTTCACCATGACACTTATAGCAATAATTTTCAATGACTGGTTGTATATGATTTATATAATACGTAGACTCAACAGAACTCGAATCTATTTTTGTATCAACTACTAAATAATTTTCTTCTTTATCAATATTTAAAACGCTTTTAATACCTTCAGGCATATATTTAGTTAAATAGTCCTCACCATGTGTTAACATTCCTCCAAAATGTCCTGCTAGGGAGAGAAAAATAACATTTGAATAAAGGACATAACGATATTTAAAAATATTTTTTTTATTATCTCTGTTCCTTAGAAAATATAGCCAAATACATGTAAAAGCAGTCAATAACCCCAACCATTTATGAATATTTAATAATTCATCATCATAAGTAGCATTTGATGCAAGAAGAAAACCAAGAATGGTTGTTGGAATAATAGTAATAATAGAAAACCAAAGTAAAATTCTACATGCAGAGTCTAGTTTTAACTTTGGCCTATAGCTATTAATCATTTCCATAACAAAAAGAGCTATTAATCCACCAATTGGAAGATGTAATAATATTGGATGAAATCTTCCAACAAAAAACACAAAAGTATTGTCAACCCTACCATCAAGAGGAATAAGCAAAAGTCCAAGTAATATGGAGCTCAGAAAAATAGTTATTTTTAGATTTTTACTCATATTAATAATATTACAAAATTAATAGATTTATTCCTTTAGAAAAAAAATTTTCAATCTTTGATAGCAGTAGCATCGTTTAACCTGTAAACCCCACTTGTAATATCATCATATATAAGTTGCAGCCTGCCTGTGACAGTAACAAGTTCATCCATCAAAAAATTCTCATGACCTGGTTTAAGAATTAATTCAATAGCAGTCTCTGGACCACCATAACCACAAAAAAAACAATCTGCATATGGATTTTGAGATAAAACATATACTCCTTCGTCTGGAGCTAATGTTAACATATAACCAGTTATTGTAATCTCTTTATTATTTAAATATTCAACATTTTTCCCAAAAAAAGGTACTTGAAAATAACTATCATATTCTTCACTGTACTGAGATTTGTAATGCACATCTCTAAGCTCTAACCAGTCGGTTTTGATCTGAGAAAAAATTGACATAGAAGATAATATAAATAATAAAGAAAAAATTTTATTCATCGGATAGAGTTTTAGAAATATCCATTCTGTATACCTGGATGCTTGGAATTAAACACGCAACTAAACCAATTATAATGGAAACTATTAGTAGCCACCATTCATCAGTTAAAACACCTATATTATTTAAACTGTAATTGAAATTTGCATCCATAATTTTTGAAATAAAAATAAGGCTTAATCTACTTAATCCGATTCCGATAAAAAATCCAATTATTGTTAACAATAATGATTCATAAATCAACATTAAGGACAGCTGAAATCTTGTTCCACCGAGTGTTCTAATAAGAGCTAAATCATACTTTCTTTCTTTCATTGAGTTAAATAATGTAATAAAGATACTTATACCTGAAACAATAATAATCAAGTAAGCAAGTAATGAGATAGTTTCTATCCCAAATCCAAAGAGTTTAAATAATCTAGAAATTTCATAAGATGGAACTGCAGATTGCAGATTAGTTTGCTCATTTATATATCTGGGAAATTGTATGATATTCATAGGGCTTTTAAACTTAATAAGCATTGCAGTAATTTCCTTTTCATCATCATCGTGATCGTGCTCTTCATCATGGTCGTGCTCTTCATCATGGTCATGTTCTTCATCGTGATCGTGTTCTTCATCGTGGTCATGTTCTTCATCGTGGTCATGTTCAGAGTGAATTTCCCAAATACTTTCAGGTGATGTTAAAATTAATTGATCAGCAACAGAATTCGAAAACTCCAAAATACCTTTTACAATAAATGGGCTATTTGCGTGAGCTTCACCAGTTTCTCTAAGTCCATGAGAACTAATAAATTCATCTTCCAGATTTAAATTTAATCTTTCAGCAATCTTGCTACCAATAACCACTTCAAAATCTTTACTAAAAAAATTACCTGAAATAATATTTAAGTCATATAGTTCAAAAAATTTAGAGTTTGTACCTACTATTCTATATCCATTGTAGTTATCTCCATAAAGTAATGGAACACTATATCCAACCATTTTATTGTTTTCAATTGCTTTAGCTTCTTTCAAAGGAATATTCCCAGTAGGTGAATCTACATGATAAACACTAGACAATATTAGCTGAAGTGGACTTCCCTTTGCTCCAACAACCATGTCAATCCCTTTTAAATTATTGTCCATTTGTTCTTTTAGAACGGTATTGATTAATATCAATAAAGAAATCATACTCACACCTAATGATAATAGCATAATGCTTAGAATAGAACTCATAGGTCTACTAAAAATATTTTTTAAACTAAGTTTAAAAATGCTCATAGCTCAAGGGACTTTTTAAAATGTTTTTTTAATCTGCTATCATGAGTTATAACAACTAGCTGAGCTGCATATTTTAGGGCTTGTTCTTTTAAAATATTAATAACATTAGCACAATTACTATCATCAAGACTGGAGGTGGGTTCATCTGCAAGAATTAATTTTGGAGAGTTAATTATCGCAATAGCAATTGATACTCTTTGTTTTTCACCATGGCTTAATTCTTTTGGTTTTTTATTTATTTTATCTAGAATCTTCAGACTTTCTAAAATTAATTTTATATCTCCTCTTTTGTTACTACCCAGAAATTGAGCCAACTCAAGATTCTCACCAACAGTTAGAGAATTAACGAAATGTGGTTTTTGAAAGATAATACCAATATTTTCCCCACGAAACTTATCTAGTTCATACTCAGAAAATTTAGAAATATCATTATTAAAAATTTTAATTATTCCTGACCTTGGACGTAGAATTCCAGCAAGATTATGTAATAATGTAGATTTACCAATACCTGAATTGCCGAGAATTAATAAATTTTCAGTTGATTTTAGATTAATATTAGGAAACTTAAAAATAAAATTATTATCGTAGCTAAATTCTAAAGATTTTGTTACTATCATGACTAAAGAGACTTAATTAATCCTCCATCTATAGGAATATTTATACCAGTTATATAATTAGCTTTATCAGAACACAAAAAAGAAGCCAAATATGCAAACTCCTCAGGTTGCCCAATTCTCTTCATGGGTACCTGATTTTTCATAGATTCATAAATATGATTAACTGGAATATCTAATTTTTTTGCTTTTTCTAAATTAAGTTCTTCAATTCTTTCAGTTTGGAAATATCCAGTTAAAATATTATTGACAGTTATATTGCAGTCAGCTACATCATTTGCTAATGTTTTAGCCCATGTTACTACTGATCCTCTAATCGAATTTGATAATGCCAGGTAGCTTAATGGTTCTCTTACAGAGATCGAAACCATGTTTAATATCCTTCCCCAATTATTTTTTTTCATGTACGGTAAGGCTGATATAGTTGTGAATACAAAAGATTTAAATAATAAATCAAATGCATTTTGATAATCTTGGATTAATAAACTTTCTATATCACCAGATTTAGGACCCTGAGTGTTGTTAACTAAAATATCAATCTCATTTTTTTTTAGAAATGATGAAATAGTTTTTTTAAATGAATTGAAATTATTAAAATCAACAACAAGATAACTGTGATTATTATTAGTTTCCTTCTCTAATGAATAAACAATATCTTTTAATTTATTTTCATTTCTTGACATTAACGTCACAGAAGCTCCAGAATATGCTAATTGTTTAGCTACAGCAAGTCCAAGTCCACGTGAACTTCCACCAATTAAAGCTCTTTTTCCTTTAAGCGATATATTCATTTATATTCTTCTCTTACAGGACTAAAAATATCCATAAGTTTACAATCAGTTAGTGCTAATCCAGAGTGCTCAATATTCGAAGGTATTATAACTAGATCTCCATCATTGTAAATTTTTTTTACACCCGCCAGTGTAAACTCGAATTTACCATTAATTACATGCATTATTTGCTCGTGGTGATGTTTGTGGGAATTTACTTTAGCATTTTTTTTTACATCCCAAAATACACAACTAATTTTTTCACCGTGAATAAACTTTCCTTCAAAACCAGGAAATATTTCTCTTATTTTAATTTTACTTAAATTCATTTTTAGAGATTAAAAGTTAATTTACAAAACTTAAATTTATTTTACCAAAACCTTTTTATCATTAATGTATACAGAATAAGTAATCTTTGCTGTTGCTTCTAATGTTTTAGAAACTGAACAATATTTTGTGAAGGAAAGTTTACATGCTCTTGAAGCTTTATTATAATCAATATCTCCAACAAATTTTACATCAGCATGAATTTTTTTAAATAGTGAAGGTAGTTCTCCTTTTTTTCTTTCACCTGAAACTTCTATTGTTAATTCATTAAATTTTTGTTTTTGTTTTTTTAATATTGAAATAATGTCAATGCTACTGCATCCAGCAACTCCCATTAGCAGAAGTTCCATTGGCGATACTCCCTTTGGGTTTTTGACAGACTTATTATCAATTGAAATAAAATTTCCATTTTCATTTTCAATAGTTGAATGTGAATTAGAAATATTTTTCAACTTTACTTTCATGTTTATATTTTAATTAATTAATCTTGCTGATAAATCAGGATCTTCCATATTCTTGTCTAAAGGATACATTGGCCTTCTGATATTTTTATAACCCAGTCTATCCAAATCCTGATCTACTCCTCCAGGAGTAAGCGCCATGATCCAATCTCCTCTAATATCGTATAATTCAGGCACAAGATATCCAATTTTAACTACGAGTATTCCAGTTGAATCAGGTTCTAAATTTAGTTCAGTAAAATCGGAAATATAATGATATGGTTTTCTTTTATTTGTGACAATTATATAATTGTTATTAACCTTAATAACAGCTTCTAATTCAGCATTTAAGTCACCTCGTTTTAAAGAATGAACAATCCCGTTAATTTCGATTGGTGGAGAATACCTATCATCAATCATTGCTCCCACAAAACCACTAACATTATTTCCAATACCTGCCTCAAATGCTTTTGATATCAAATCAGGACCAGGAATTGAAGCATAAATTAATTCTGGACTATCGTTCTTTTTTAATTGATCCATTTTTAATATTTTATCTAAAGTCCAGGTTACGTCACCTGCACCACCAGCGGTAGGATTGTCACCCATATCACTTATTATAAATGGTCTGCTGTCTGACCTACTTTTGATATAATCAAAAGCATTATCAAATGCTATATCTAAAGTTGTTGTTGGTGCAACAAATTCAAATTCATGTCTAAAGTTCCAAAAATCATTTGCTAACTCCTCAGCACTTTCAATAACTTCTCTTTTGTCATCACCATACGTCATCACTACGGCATGATTCCTTGGTGCATCTCCCCAGGCATATCCAACCCATATTGCCGCATCAATAACCCCATTTTTTATTGTCATTGGGTCAACTTTGCTATATAGTTTTTTTCCTGGATTAACTCTTGTGCTAGTTTTTTCACCGGGAAGTAAAATTGGAACAGGAATCCACGCTTTATATTTAGGTTTACCTTTTCCCGAAACAAGTCTTTCAATTAAATTATCCAAAGCTCTTTGTTTAGATTCCATTGCATCCTCATGAGGTGCCATCCTGTAACAAGTAATCAAATCTGAATTAGTAGCTAATTTTTTAGAAACATTTCCATGAGAATCCATGGATGTAGATATTAGAGTTCTAGAACCAATTACTTCTCTAATTCTTTCTATAAAATCACCCTCAGGATCATCCATTCCTTCAACATTCATTGCTCCATGAATATCAAAAAATAATCCGTCTAGAGGCAAAGTTTTTTTTGTTCTTTCAATTATTTCATTTACCATTAATTCATATGATTCTTTAGTAACAACGCCACCTGGTAAAGCTCTAGCTCTCATGGTTGGAAACCAGTTTGCTTTATCCATGTAATTGTCATCAAAAAAAGTATAGCTTGAGAATATTTCATTATTTTTTTTGATTTCAAAATCATTTATTGTAGTTCTGGATGGGGAAAAACTACTAGATTCTATCCAAATACCTGCAATTCCTATTCTGGGTTTTTCAATACTATTATATGAAAGATATGTTAAAATAATTAAAAGAAGTAATTTCAGTTTTTTCATAAAATATTTTTTTGTAATCCAATTAGGAATGCATATTCCATAGCAATTTCTTTAAGCGCATTAAATCTTCCAGATGCTCCGCCATGCCCAGTATCCATGTTTGTATGTAGAAGTAAATGATTTTTAGATTTATTATGATCACGAAGTTTAGCTATCCATTTTGCCGGTTCCCAATACTGTACTTGTGAGTCGTGTAAACCGGTTGTTATCATTAAATTAGGATAATTTAATTTATCTACATTGTCGTACGGGGAGTATGATAACATATACTTATAGTATTCAATTTCATTTGGGTTTCCCCATTCATCATACTCCAATGTAGTCAAAGGAATTGAATCATCCAGCATTGTAGTCATAACATCAACAAAAGGAACTGAGGCAATTACACCATTAAATAATTCAGGTTCCATATTGATTACAGCTCCTATTAGTAATCCACCAGCTGATCCACCCATCGCATAAAGATTTTTACTAGAGGAATATTGTTTTTTAATCAAATGTTTAGCAGAGTAAATAAAATCCAAAAATGTATTTTTTTTATTCAATAATTTTCCATTTTCATACCAATCTCTTCCCAAGTATTCACTTCCCCTAATATGTGCGATAGCATATACAAAACCTCTATCCAATAGACTTAATCTAGTTGTTGAAAAGTAAGGATCAATAGTTATCCCATATGATCCATAACCATACAACAATAATGGAGTATCCTTTTGTACAACTGTTTCTTTCCTTTTTACAATAGAAATAGGTATTTTAATACCATCGTGAGATTTAGCCCATATTCTTTCAGAGACATAATTGTTTGGATCAAAATTTTTGTCAATAACCTCTTGATTTTTTAAAACTTTTTTTAATTCAGTTTTCATGTCAAATTCAATTACAGAACTAGGATTGATCAATGATGAGAAGTTATATCTAAGCTTTTGTGTATTAAAATCTAAATTAGTCCCTAATGATGCACTGTAGGTTTCACCTTCTATCGGGAGATAGTAATCATTATTGTTTTTCCAGTTTTTTATTCTGATTTTGAGCAACCCTTTATGTCTTTCGACAATAACAAAATATTCATTAAATAATTCTATGTCCTCAATTAATACATCATCCCTGTGTGGTACAATCTCTTCCCAATTTGAAACGGAAGTATTATTAATTGAGCATTTCATTATTCTAAAGTTTTTAGAATTCTTTGAATTTGTCATTATATAAAAGTTGTCACTAAAATGACTAATGCTATATTCATGATTGTCTTCTCTTTTTAAAAACAACATAAACTTTTCTTTTGGTTTATTAGAATTTAAATATCTAATTTCTGAAGATAAGGTACTTCTTGAATAAATTATTAAATAATCTTGTGATTTTGTTTTACTAATCCCTGTACTAAATTCATCATCTTTTTCTTCATAAACCAAAATATCTTTTTTAGTTTCTGAATTTATTTCATGTCTAAAAATTTTATTCACTCTAAGAGTTATGTCTTCTTTTTTAGAATAAAATACTGTTTTATTATCGTTAGCCCATGTAATTGACCCAGTTGTATTTTGAATAGTTTCTTTATAATATTTTCTTGATTTAAGATTTAAAAATTTTATGCTATACAGTCGTCTAGAAAGAGTGTCAAAACTAAAAGCTAAAATCTTATTGTCTGGACTTATACTTAATCCACCAATGCTATAATATTTGTATTTTTTCGCAAGTTTGTTAACATCAATTAATATCTCCTCTTCATTTTCTAAGCTTTTATATTTTCTAGTATAAATTGGATAATCCTTACCTTTTTCAAATCGCTTAATATACCAATATTCATTAAAAAAATAAGGAACTGAAATATCATCTTTCTTAATTCTTGATTTCATTTCACCAAATAATTCTTTTTGTAGATCCTCTGTTTTTTTTAGAACATGCTTTGTATAGTTATTTTCAGTGTTTAAATAATTAATGACATTTTCATCGTTCTTATTATTCAACCAGAAATAGTTGTCAACTCTTACATCATTATGAACTACTAATTCTTTTTTAATTTTTTTTGCAGACGGAGTTTCCAAATTCATATTACAAGATATAAGACAATTTAGTGTAAAAATCAAAGAAAGTTTTCTCATCAAAAATAGTTTTAAATATCAATAAATTTAACTGAAAACCAACATAAAATTTATATTATAGCTTTGATAAACTGAATAATATTTGTTTTTTTGCAAACTAAATAAAGTTAATGAGGAAAATTTTAAAAAATTCTGACATATTTGGTGCTATATCTTCAACATTGTGCCTGTTCCATTGTGTAGTTACCCCATTTCTATTTTTTGTTCCGTTTTGGTGGTCTGGGTTAAATTTTGCTTTTATTTTAGTTTCCCTTTTTGCAGTTTACTCCTCCGCCAGAAAAACTTCAAAAAAAATCATGAAACCATTGTTTTGGTTTGGTTTTTTAGTTCTTTCATTTTTAATCTTGAATGAGGAATATGGAACATTACATCTACCTGAGCTAGCTACTTACATTGCAGCATCAAACCTTGCATTTTTACACATTTATAATTTAAAATATTGCCAGTGTGACGATGAGGAATGTTGTGCTGGTAAAAAATAATTTTTAAAAATAAATTTCTTTTCCTAATCTGAATGTATTGCAGTGGGCCTCTATGATATCTTGAATGTTTTCTGAGTATCCTCCACCCATGCTAATTTGTACAGGAATGTTATATAATTTACATATACTCAATATAAAAAGATCTCTTTTTTTACAACCTTCAATACTAAGACCTAATCTTCCTAATTTATCAGTTTTAAGAATATCAACACCAGATAAATAAAATATAAAATCAGGTTTTAGATTATGAATTAAATTAGGAATAACATTTTCTAGCTTTTTTAAGTATTCGCTGTCATTAGTTTCATCATCAAACTCAACATCTAAATCACTTTTTTCTTTTTTAAAAGGATAATTTTTTTTTCCATGAAAAGATAAAGTAAAAACATTTTCATTATCATTAAAAATGGAAGCAGTTCCATTTCCTTGATGAACATCTAAATCAATAATCAAAATTTTTTTTGCTAAATCATTATTTAATAGGTAGTTTGCAGCAATCGCTTGGTCATTAAGCATACAAAAACCTTCTGCTTTATCATAAAAAGCATGATGTGTTCCTCCTGCTATATTCATAGAAATCCCATTTTTAAAAGAAAACTTTGTGCATTCTATAGTTCCTTGAGCTATTTTTCTTTCTCTTTCAATTAGAAGCTCACTCATTGGAAATCCAATTGGCCGAATTTCTTTTGCAGAAAGAGATTGAGATATTAATTTCTCATAATATTTTTTACTATGAGTTAAAGTGATATCTTCTTCTTTTATTAAGCCTGGCTCAAAAAAATTTTCTTTAGAGAGTGTATTTTCGGAAATTAATTTTTTTGGAATTAAATCATATTTTTCCATTGGAAATCTATGATTTATTGGTAGAGGGTGTTTATATATTTTACTGTAAGCTACTTTAAGCATAAATAAAATATTTTACACATGAATAAAATGATTATAATTATTAAGAATTAAAATTAAAAGCAGTTTCAATTAGAGCTAAATGAGAATAAGCCTGAGGAAAGTTTCCAAGTAATTCTTTGGATTTAAAATCGATATCCTCACTAAATAATCCTAGGTGATTACTATAGGATAATAGTTCATCAAACATTTTTTTAGCTTTTTTCTTTTCACCTATTTTATAAAGACTATCAATAAACCAAAAAGTACAAACTGTGAAAGATGATTTAGGTTCACCAAAATCATCTTTGTTTTTATATCTAAATAGAAGCCCATCAAACATGAGTTCTTTTTCAATTGATTTTACTGTTTTGATAAACTTAGAATCAGAAGCTTCAATAAATCCATAACTCTCCATTAGCAGAACAGATGAGTCTAAATCTAGAGAGCCATATGATTGAGTGAAAGCTTGCTTTTTTTCAGACCAGGCATTTTTAATAATATCATCATGAATTTCATATCTTAATGATTCCCATTTTTTTGCTTTTTCACCTCTTTGAATTAATTCCGATATTTTAATTGCTCTATCAACAGCTACCCAACACAAAAGTTTTGAAAAGGTAAAATGCATATCTTTATTTCTAAATTCCCAAATACCCTTATCGGCATTTTTCCAATTTTTATTAACCGACCATACAATTGACTTTACAATTGACCAAAGTTGTTCATGTTTATAGTTATCATCTTGAAACTTTAAAATTTGAAAATGAATAGCATCCATTAAAATTCCATATATATCATTTTGTTTTTGAAAGTACGCTGCATTTCCAACTCTTACTGGCTTTGAGTCCATAAAGCCCGACAAATGATCTAATTTTCTTTCTGTCAAAATTTTCTCACCGTTGATTCCATACATTATTTGAAGCTTTTCATTTTTATTAGGAATCAGATTTACGATAAAGTTTATGAAATTATTTACAATATTTACATGCCCTAGTTTCGTAATTATTTTTATAACCATTGAAGCATCCCTAATCCAACAAAATCTATAATCCCAATTCCTAACTTCACCAATTGTTTCAGGTATTGATGTAGTTGCAGCAGCTAGAACGGCTCCTGTTTTTTCAAAAGTAAGAAGTTTCAGAGTGATCGCACTTCTGTTGATTTGATCACCGTAATTTTTAAAATATGGATTCTTATTTGTCCAATTAAGCCAATAAACTTTTGTTTTTTCAAATTCAAAATAGATACTTTCAAAACTTGGAATATTTATTTTTTCGTTGTAAGAAACACAAAAAAATATTTTTTCATCAATAGTAATTTCATTATAATCTAAAATGTCTTTTTTATTAACATTTGTATATAAAAAAAGTGTTTCATAGTTTTTATCTTCAACTATACTTACTATGAAGTTTTTTTTAATGTATTTTTTTGTTTTTCCAGAAGAATATTCCAATTTTGGATCATAATTAACCTTTATTTTCGGATTACCCTTAATTGGTAAAAGAATTCTATGAATTTCAGGTGATGAATAAAATGTGCCATCATCATTTTTAAATCTTGGCATATAATCAATTAATTCAAATTCTTCATTATCATTTTTAAAATTAGTTACTAGAATAGCTGTATTCTTATAATAAGTTTGTTTAATTGAAAATGATTCATCACAATTTATTTTAAAAGATCCACCAATCTCATTATCAAGAATTTTTCCAAAAACTGAAGAAGAATCAAATTGTGGTAAACAACACCAATTAATTGAGGAATCTTCAAAAATCAATGCTGAAGATTTACAATTTCCTACTATACCATAATTAAGTAGAGATTTTTTTGCATGGAGTTTGTTGCTATACATACTTTTGCGAATTGAAAATGGTAAAAAATGTAATTGTATCGAACCGTCTTCCGATCCAGGTAACTAAATTAGAAAATTCTTTTCAAATAACACCCTCTTCCGGCGGATTAGCTACTGGAGTTAATTCAATTAGAGATGAAAGTTCAGTTTGGATTGGTTGGTCAGGTATTAAGTCCGAGGATTTTACTGATGATTCTAAGTTAGAAATTGATAAAGCTTTAGCAGCTCAAAATTTAATTCAAATTGATCTTAATTCAGATGAAATTGAGAAGTACTATTATGGCTTGTCAAACAAAAGCTTATGGCCTCTTTTTCATTACTTTATTGATTTTTCAAAATTTAATGAAGATCAGTGGAATAGTTATTATGAAGTAAACAAAAAATTTTGCGATGTAGTTATTTCAAATGTATCAACCAACGGAACAGTTTGGGTCCATGATTATCAGCTTATGCTTCTCCCTAAGATGATAAGAGACAAAAGACCCGATCTTTCTATTGGTTTTTTTCTTCACATACCATTCCCCTCTTTTGAAATTTTCAGAATTTTTCCAAGGAGAGAGGAACTTTTGAAAGGTATATTAGGAGCAGACCTTGTAGGTTTTCACACATACAATTACGAAAGACATTTTATAAGCTCAATAAAAAGAATATTAAGAAAAGATGTGAATTTTAACCGAGTATCTCATGAATCTCGTGAAGTTACTGTGAACACTTTTCCAATGGGAATTGATTATGATAAATTTTTTAATGCTGCTAAAATTCATGAAAAATTAAAGAAATCACAAGAATCGCATTTAAAGAAACAATTAGATCTTCACAAAAAGTCCTCACAAAAGAGTAAACTAATATTATCAATTGACAGACTAGATTATACTAAAGGAATACTCAATAGAGTAAAAGCATTTGAAATTTTTTTAGAAAAACATCCACAGTATTTAGAAAAAGTTAGGCTTGTAATGCTTACTGTTCCCTCCAGATCAGATGTTTTAGATTATAAAAATCTTAAAAAGGAAACAGATGAATTAGTAGGAAGAATTAATGGAAAGTTTGCAACTGTTAATTGGACACCTGTTTGGTATTATTATAGAGCAATGGATTTTGACGATCTAATTGACTTGTACATGAATTCTGATATTGCCATGATAACTCCTTTAAGAGATGGTATGAATTTAGTTGCAAAGGAATTTGTTTCAACTAGAGTCAACTCTGATGGTGTACTTATTTTAAGTGAAATGGCAGGTGCTTCCATTGAACTATTTGATTCCGTAAGAGTAAACCCTTTTGATTTAGATCAAATGGCTGATGGAATTTGTGAAGCATTAGAAATGTCCAAAAAAGAGCAAACAAGAAGAATGCGTACTATGCAAAAAAGACTTTCACGGTATACAGTTCAAAGGTGGGCTGAAGATTTTATGAAAACACTCTCTAAAAAATCAGATCCAAGCTCTGATCATAAAACCACTAGGATAAACAGAAATTTAGAAATAGATGTTTGTAAAAAATTCAAAAATTCTGATAAACAAATTTTATTTTTGGATTATGATGGCACTTTAGTCGAATTTAAAAGTGATCCTGCATTAGCTGTTCCCGATAAAAAATTAATAAAATCACTGAAATTAATCAATAAAAATATTAATCTAGATATTTTTATAGTCAGTGGAAGAGATCAGAATTTTTTAGATAAAAATTTTGGAAAATTGAATATTAATTTAGCAGCTGAGCATGGAAATTTTATAAAATATTCTAATTCCAAAAAATGGATATCAAAAACTAATGAAGATATTAAATGGAAAAATGACGTATCACCAATTTTTCAATCATTCACTGATAATACACCAGGTACATTTATTGAAAATAAAAAAAATACGTTAGTATGGCATTACAGAAAAACAGATCCTGAATTGGCTAAAAGAAGAATAATTGAATTAAAGACAGTACTATCAAGTCTAATAACCGATAAGATTAGTGTTATTGATGGTAATAAAGCATTGGAAGTAACTAACGTTTCTGTTAATAAGGGTAATATTGTCAATGAAGTCTTAGCTAACAATGATTATGATTTTATTTTTTGTTGTGGTGATGATACTACTGATGAGTATATGTTTAATGCTCTTCCTGAAAATTCAATTTCAATTAAAATTGGAGAAAAAAATACTTCTGCACGTTATTACGTAAGATCAACTTTGGAGCTTAAATCAATCCTTTCAAATTTTATAAAAAGTGATAAATAACTTATCTAAAGAAGATTATTTTAAAAAAGAACTTTTTCAATTATATTCAAAAATTAAAAATCTTCCTAATAGTAGATCAGTTCATTATGCAAGAAATTTAGCTGCTACGCAATTTTATAAAGTTTTCTTAAATGCAAGTCTGATTATAAAGGGTTCTGAAAACTTACCATACCAATCTTCATCAATTTTCATTTATAATCATTTAAATACAAATCCTGAATATGAAATTGATTTGGATTTTCAAATTACCCTCGATAGTCATTTCATTAGTAGTTTTATTCTCAATAAATATTATAAAAATCCTGGTATTAGAATTATAAGAAATTCATTAACATCGGAAAAAAATCACTCAAACTATTACAATAAATTTGATTACATAAGAGTATATTCTAGAGATTTTCTTCCAAAAAATATTACTAAAAAAAAATTAAAAGATTCTAACAATGATTTTTTTAAAAGATCTTTAAATGAATTAAAAAATAACAATAGTATAATAATTAGTCCTGAGGGGGTTTCGTGTGAAACTGAAAATTCGCCAGGAAAATTTAAATCTGGTGCTTTTAAATTGGCTACTATGTCAAGAATTGAACCTTATATAGTTCCCATAGTAATGGTAAATTTTGATAAAATAATTTCTAATAGTACCCTAAAATGTGAAATTCTAAAACCTTTCAAAATGAGTGATTATGGAATTACAAGTCCATATGATCCTAATTTGAAGAATGTCGTAGATATTATAAATAAAAAGTATGTAAAACAAATTAAGAGTTTGATTGATTTTAAACTTGATTTTAAAGATGAGATCTCATTATTAAAAAAGAAAATTAAGTTAAAAAAAAATAAAAATGATCTAATTGTTTTATATGGAAGTTCAACATTAAGATTATGGAAAAACTTTGATGAAGATTTTGAAAATTTTAATACACTGAATCTAGGTTTTGGTGGATCACAAATAAGTAATATGATCGATAATTTTGAGGATTTATTTAAAGAAATCTCACCTAAAACAATAGTACTCTATTGCGGAGGAAATGATTTAGCAGTTGGACTTGATCCTGATGAGATTTTTAAAAAATTTATTTTTTTAATTAAAATGATTAAAGAAAAATATAAAAAAATTAAAATTATCAATATTCAACTTAAACCTTCCATTGAAAGAATTTCTAAAATGGATAAAATTAATTTATTAAATAAACTAATATCAGATCATTTTAAAAAACGAAAAAATCTAATTCAGTTAAAATGTTTTGAGGATATTATGATAAATGGAGATGTAGATGAAACCTTTTTTTTAAGGGATGGTTTACACTTAAATGATAAAGGATATGAATTAATATCTCAAGAATTAAAATACCAATTAAATAATGATTATTAAAGATTTGAATGGAAGAGATTTTGAAATCTTAAATTTAAAAGAATTCAAACATCATATTATAAAATATCATACAAATAATGGCTTACCTGATGGTAGTATTCATGAAGAAGACGGTTATTATTTTAGAGTTGACAAAATTTTTTTCAAGGAATTATTTACTTGAAAAAAATCTTATTTTCGATTGAATACCAAAGTAAAAGTGCAGCAATGGTTCTATATGGTTTCCAATTTTCAGTAATTGATTTTATAATTTTAAAATCGTCAATGGAATAATTTTTTTTTATACTATTTACTAATGCTAAATCCCCAAAAGAAAAAATGTCTTTTCTTAAACATACAAACATCAAAAACATTTCACAAGTCCAAATACCAACACCTTTAATTGAAATTAGTTTGTTTATTATCTCCTTATCAGATAAATGATTGATTTTGATTTCATTTTCACGAAAAAAAAGTAAAACATTCTTCATGTATTCTACTTTCCTGTGAGAAATTCCAATTTTTTGAATTTTTTCATTTTTCATTTTCAAAATTTCGTCATTTGATTTTTTTGAAATTATTTTTGAAAATTTATTCTTGATACTAATAGCAGCTTTGAAACTTATTTGTTGCTCAATTATCAAATTACATATTGATAATGCATAATTTGAATTATACCTATCTAGGGGATTGATTTTATCTCCAAATTTTTCTATTAAATATTTTAGAACTGGATCATTGGACAGATGATCATAAGCTTTTTTTATTATAATAGGGTTATTAATTAGGTCAGCCATTATTTAGAACGAAAATAATAATATCAAATTTAGCGCCTAGTATTATACAAGCTAAAAATAAATTTTTAAGTAGTGATTTGTATTTTAAAATGATGGCAAAGTTTTTGAAACATATCACGAGATTAATAAAAATTAATTTTGAAAAAAATTAACCTTCCTTCTAAAATATGTGTAAAATGTAATTTACCATTTAGTTGGAGAAAAAAATGGGAAAAAAATTGGGAAAATGTTAAATACTGTAGCAAAAGATGTAGAAAAAAATAATTCATTGATTTGGTTTAGAAATGATTTAAGGACTCAAGATCATTCTGGGCTTTTTGACGCATTAAAAAACTCAAAAAAAATAATAGGAGTTTTTTGTTTTAATCCAGAAAATTTTAAGATCAATGATCTTGGCTTTCCAAAAACTGATTCGTTTAGAGCAAATTTTTTAATAGAGTCTTTAAAATCTCTAAAAGAAGAACTTAAAAAGATAAACATAAGTCTTGTAATTGGAATTGATAACCCAGAAAAACTAATTTCTAAAATTATTGATAGATATAATATAAATATAGTATACCTTCAGGATGAGTGGACTCAGGATGAAAAAAATGAAGATAATTTTTTAAAAAATAAAAATATTGATCTGTACAAGTACAATGATCAATTTCTTTTTCACCCTGAAGATGTGGATTTAAAAAATATTTCGAATGTTTTCACAAACTTTAGAAAGTATTGCGAAAAAAAGTTACAAGTAAGAGAATGTTTTGTTTTGAAGACTAAAATGGATAAAACCAATATGATTGATATCGATTATAATATTCCTTCGTTAAAAGATCTTGGTTTAAATGAAATTAATAATGATGATCGAACAGCTTTCCCATTTAAAGGTGGATACAATACAGGCATTGAAAGAATTAACTATTATTTGTGGGAGTCTAAAAAGCTTAGTTTTTATAAAAAAACAAGAAATGGTTTAATCGGAAAAGATTACAGCTCTAAACTTTCTTCTTGGTTAGCTAATGGATCATTGTCACCAAGAATTATTTACCACTCAATAAAAGATTACGAATTTAAAATTGAAAAAAACCAATCTACATATTGGATGATTTTTGAATTAATTTGGAGAGATTTTTTTAAATATATTTCTAGGTTAAATGGTAATAAAATATTTAAAATTGGAGGAATTCTTGAAAAAAACTATCATTGGATTCAAGACAAAGGAATATTTGAAAATTGGATTAATGGTAAAACACCTGAACCATTTGTTAATGCTAATATGCTTGAATTAAAAAACACTGGTTGGATGAGTAACAGAGGAAGACAGAATGTGGCTAGTTACCTTGCTAAAGAAAAGAAAATTGATTGGAGATGGGGAGCTAAATATTTTGAGTCTAAACTTATTGATTATGATGTTCATAGTAATTATGGGAATTGGATGTATGTTTCTGGTGTTGGTAATGATCCAAGAGACAGAAAGTTTAATATTAAGTTTCAAGCGGAACGATACGATCCAAATAATAAATTTCAAAATCTTTGGCTTCAAGAAAAGTTATCTTTATTTTAGAAATGAATGAGATTTCTTTTTTCATACCAAAAAAATAATAAGTTTTTATTTTATTTAAAAGGATACTTATCCTTATTGATTCCTAAATATTTTAATAAAGTTTCGCTTCAGAAAATACTTGATAGTATTCCTTACAATAAACTTAAAGAAATCAAATTAAGAGTTAATTATTATAATAAAATTGAAAATAAAATTGTGCCTTCAAATGACTGGAAATTTCTTTCAGATTTAAAGCTTAGTAAAAAAGGTAAAACATATTTTTTTGATGCTTATCACTCAGCAAGATTTTTTAAAAACCATAGAGCAAATTTTTTATTTGGTGACATTAATTATATTCCAAATAGACCCTCATTCGTTAAGTCCAGGCCAATTTCAGAAAATAATCAAAACTCTATTTTGCTTAAATTAAATAAAGTAAGACACTTCGTGTTTGTTAATGATAAAATACCAATTGCTAAAAAGAAAAATATTCTTTTTGGAAGAGCTGTAGTTAATCAGAATCAAAGAATTGATTTTTACAAAAAATATTTTGATAATAAACTTTGTGATTTGGGCCAAATTAATAAAGGCACAAAATATGACCATTGGTATAAAAAAAAAGTAACTATTGATTATCATTTAAAACATAAATTTATTCTCTGTATTGAAGGATATGATGTAGCTTCCAACCTTAAGTGGGTAATGTCTTCTAACTCTGTAGCAGTAATGCCAAAACCAAAATATGAGTCTTGGTTTATGGAAGGAAAATTAATTCCAGATTATCATTATGTTTTAATAAAAGATGATTATTCTGATTTAGAAGAAAAATTAAATTATTATATAAATAACTTAAATAAGTTAAAGTTTATTTCAAAAAATGCTAACCAGTATGTATCTAAATTTAGAGATACAAAAACTGAAAAGATTATTTCTTTACTTGTACTGGAGAAGTTTTTCAGTATTACAAGTCAAAAAAAATCATCAATTGACTTTTTTAGCTAGGATTAAGAAAATTGGAAAGTGATCGCTATATCCTCCAAGCCAAACTTTATAGAAACTCTTGAAAGGATATCCTTTGTAATTTCCATCCGGAGTAATAAGATATTTTTCATTGTAAATACCAGCTTTTATATATTTTAATGATGTATCATTCACTAAAGATTCGGTTATTATTAGTTGATCTAACATATTCCAATTCCCTCTGTATTTTAGAGTGCCATAGCCTTTTCGATGTAAAATTTCGAAAGGATTAAAAAGTTGGTTTTTTGATAATTTATTTTTTTTACCACTTGTGTTCAATGTATTTTTAATACTAAAATCTTTTGGGTCATCATTAAAATCACCCATTGTAATAATTTTAGCTTGTTTATCTAAAATTTGTATAGAATCAATAATTCTTTTGTTAAGCTGTCCTGCTTTAATTCTTGAAGGTTCACTTTTTATTTGTCCACCAGATCTACTAGGCCAATGATTCACAATAAAATAGATTTTTTCTTGGTCTAAAAATCCTTCAACTAATAACTGATCCCTTGTAAAATCTCTTTGTCCATCATTTCTTTTTAATTTTAAAGGATAACTTTTTGCTTTTTTTGGTTTAAATCTTAGTCTATCAAAGAGAAGCGCTACATCTATTCCTCTTTCATCAGGTGAATCAAAATGAATTATCCCATAGTTATATTTTTTCATTGGCTCACTTTGTACTAAATCGATTAAAACTTTTCTGTTTTCCACTTCACATAAACCGATGATTGTTGGGTGATTTTGAGTGTAATCTTGACCAATTTCAGGTATAACTTTTGAAATATTATTTAGCTTTTGTTGGTAAATTTCTTCGTTCCATACTCCATCATTAAGCCAATTTTGGTCCCATGAATTTTTTGGATCATCAACAGCGTCAAACAGGTTTTCAACATTGTAAAATGCAACTGTGCTTAGTACAAATTTTTCTTCCTGAGAAAAAACAGAAAACGATAATAATAGTGTTATGTATATAAAAACTTTCAAATCAGCACAAATATAACTTAATGTTAATTTAAAATTTAAGGATCAATTTAAATCTTTAAAATTTTGATACCATTGTTTATAATCTCAAAATTAATTAAAATTCCATCTTATAAAAGATATTAACAGCTGTAGATAAATTAATAATTTAATTAACAATAAATTAATTTGATTTTTTAATAGATTTATTAACTAGTAGTCAATATGAAAAGAATTGATAAAGAACATTACAAAGTTTGTTTGATAAACAATCAAGATCTTTATTCAAAAATAGATTCTTTAATTTTTGACACTTTTAATAAGTACTGTAATAAGAAAAAAATTAATTATAGTGATAACGAATTGAAAGATGAGGATTATAGAGATATTTATGAACTATCTATTGATTGCTTATTTAGAGAACTTAACAAATGGTAATGTCCGAAATTTATGACAAAATTTTTAAAGATTAATGGTCAAACTATTGATCCTTTAGATTATACATTAAGTATTATCAAAAAACATCCCAATGTTAAAATACATGTTGGAACTGATTCTCATTCTTTGAACGAAAATACAAGATACATAACTGCAATTGCCTACAGGTATAATTCATCCGGAGTTCACTACATATATTCTAAAAATAATTTTCCAAAAATTATTGATAAATGGGAAAGGCTTTGGAAGGAGACTGAATTAAGCATTGAAATTGCACAGATACTAAATAATAAAGAAATTAATATTGAAATTGATATGGATTATAACTCTGATGAAAGATATTATTCAAACAGATTAGTAGCAGTTGCTAAAGGTTGGGCGAATTCTTTAGGTTTTAAAGTTAACATTAAGCCATTTAATCAAATTGCAACATCTGCAGCTGATTATCACTCAAAATAATTAAAAAAAAATCCCATCAAATGATGGGATTTATTTTTTCATTTCGATGAAGGTTTAAGCACCTTTTACGAATGGTAAACCAGTTTTAGGACTTTCTACTACTTTCATTCCAGACGGAAGATCACAAGCGTTTGGTCTTGAATCTTTAGCGAAATAATAAATAGTTTGGTTTCTACCACCTTTTAATGTAACATCCTTAGAATGCAGGTGGTAAGTTTTACCTTTAGTGTTAGTGTGAGTGTATCCCATTTTTTTTAAATTTTAAGTTAGTATACTTTTTTAATATTCACTAATATATGAAAAAAAATATAAATCCTTATCTGTTGGATTTTTTTATACCTCATATAATATAAAAATTGGTAAATTTTAAAGTGAATGTGGACAATATTTAATTTTAAAATTAGAGTATGGTTTTTAAATTAGCTTTAATTATTCTTGACCACAATGAATAACCGGCCTCATTTAGATGAAGCATATCTTTTACAAAATAATTTTCAATTGGTAATCCATTGGTTCCAATAAACTCACCTCGTGTCTGGATGAAATGAAGGTTTGATTTACTCCTACAAAAATTCTTAATTAAATCATTTGCTTTAGAAATTTTGTCCCATGCACTCCATCTGCTTGGTGTGGGTGTTGTTTCTATAGCAATTATTGGAATTTCTTTGTGAATAGATCTGATTTCTGATACGGTAAACTTAAAAAGTCTTTTAACTTCAAAGGGATTTCTATCACTCAAGTTTTTTGAATAAAGATCATTCTTATTGTTACCCTTAATATCATTTGCTACAAAAATTAATATAGCTTTTGGTTTGTGGTTTTTTACTAATCTTTTGGAAAAATGAATTATATCAGAATAATGAGCACCACCATATCCTCTTTTAATGGTTTCGTACGGGGCCATATCCTTTTTAATTGATATCCACCTTCTTATACTTGAACTTCCAATAAATAATAAAGCATTTTCAGAATACTTTTCATTATTATCTAAGTTTTCAAGCTTAGCAATATCAACTTCCCATTTTTGTGAGGTACTGTTATATTTTTTTAATGGTGAACAAGAGAATATGAATATAAAAACTAAATAGAATAATTTTTTCATCAATTAATATATTGTGTCAAATCTCGGTAATTTATAATCTTAATATTATTTTTTTTAATAGTACTAAGGAATTTTTCACTATTAAAAACCTTATAATCTGTTTCTCTCCATTTAGAACCATAATCGATCTTATCAACTGTAATATTTTTCATGTTTTCATTGTCCAATCCAAAATGAACGATTATTTGACTTAAACCAGGCCTGAGATTATCTAAAATATTCAAATAATATTCTTCCATTTCATAACTTTTTATTCCAGCTTCAGCCATAAAAAATTGATCAAAAATTATTGCATGTTTTGGTTTGGGGAAATTGTCATCAAAATGAACGCTCGCTTGAATTGGGACAAAAGCAAGAAGGTTATTATTTTCAGCAACTTTTAAATAGGTTTTGAAGACTTCTGGATCAAAAAATAATGCTCCTTCGTGACTATCAATATGTGTAATATTCATCCCCATAGAAATGGCTAAATCAATTTGAGCTTGAAGCTCATTATGAAGCTGATCTAAATCAGAATATTTAGTAAACTTTCTCTTATTCCAATAAAAATTGTTTTGATTGTTTAATAAAGAAGGTATGTCATTTTTAGGTAGTACACCTCCCCATTTATGAATTTTCCACTCACTGGTAACTGTTAAGTGAACACCCATATCAATATTTGGATTTTTCATTGAAAAATCTGCAATTTCTTGAACCTTTTCAGCGTTCATGATAACGCTGGCAGATGAAACAGTATTTTTTAAAAGAGATTTAAGTGATGTTTCATTAACTGATTCAGACAACCCTAAGTCATCAGCATGAATCAATAGTAATTTATCATTTAGGTTGTAACCTAAGTTACTAGAAAGCAATTCAAAGTTTTCTTTATGTGTAGAGTTTTTTATAAACTTATATGCAAGATTTAAGTTATAAATCGGCAACTGATTGTAATGAAAATAACAAATTAAAGTTGTAAACAGTGTTACAACGCTTATCATCAAAAAAGAAATAAATTTTTTTTTCACAATTAAATTCAATGTAAAAAAAAAAAACTACTTTATCTTACAATACAATTTCATTAAATTAACAAAATGAAAAAGTTTTTTTTAATTCTTACTTTTTTTTATCTCATTATATCTTGCAATAAAGACTTAAAACCAAACATAGTATGGATTACTATTGAGGATCAATCTCAATATTTATTACCATTCAATGGAAATGATGATATTAAGTTGCCTAATCTACAGAAAATTGCTGATGAGAGTTTAATTTTTAATAATATGTATGCGACTCATCCAGTTTGTGCTCCAGCAAGAAGCTCAATAATAACTGGAATGTATCCTAATTCCATAGGAACTCATAATATGAGAACTATGTCTTATGATTCGTATATTAGAACTGGCGAACTGGGGGAAAGGAACGAAAATGAAAAGGTTTTAGGCGTTCCAAAATATTCTTCAAAATTAGCTGAATCTATCAAAACTTTTCCACAAATTTTAAGAGAAAATGGGTATCATACACATAATCAGTCTAAAGGTGATTACAATTTCATAATAAATGATTCTACATGGACAAGTTATCGTTCAGAAATTGACTTAAAAGAAATAAATAAACCTTTGTTTGCTGTTTACAATTTCGATATAACACACGAAAGCAGAATGTGGTCAAGAGATAGAGAAAAGTTAATAGTTAATCCAAATGAAATAAAATTTATTCCGCCAGTTTTTCCAGATGATTCAATTGTCAGACATTCACTAGCTGTTAATTATTCAAATCTTTTTGAAATGGACAGACAGGTAGGAGAATTGATTAAAAATTTAAAAAGTTCGGGTATATATGAGGATTCCTACATATTTTTTTATAGTGATCATGGTGGTCCATTTCCAAGACACAAAAGAGCTATTTATGAAACTGGAACAAAAGTTCCATTCTTTGTTAAGCTTCCGAAGGGAAAAAAAGAAAAAATTGATAAAAATCAACTTTTAAGTTTCATTGATTTTGCCCCTACTGTTTTGTCCATAGCTGGAATTGATATTCCGAGTGAATATCAAGGTATTCCTTTCCTGGGTAAATATAGTTCTAAAAAAAATAGAGAACATCTTTTTACATCAAGTGACAGATTTGATGAAAACCCAGATAGGATAAGAGCAGTTAGAGATATAAAGTTTAAATACATTAGAAATTATTTTCCTGAAAATTCACATGCTCTGGATGTGGATTACAGAACTCAAATGGCTTTAATGAGACACTTAACGAGTCTTCATTTGCAAAATAAATTGTCTGAAAATCATAATTTTTGGTTCAGAGTTCCAAAGTTTGCTGAAGAATTGTATGATTTAGAAAATGATCCATTTGAACTAAATAATCTTTCAGATAATTCTTTATATCACGATAAATTAAAAGAACTCTCAGCTGTAATAGATAGTTGGATTGATGAAATTGATGATCTTGGTCGAATACCAGAAAAGGAACTTTACAAAATGATATCTAGTGAAAACTAATAATTTGTTTTGGTGGATCATATTAATGATATTGATCCCAGTTGTTGCTTATATATTTAATTTCTTTGCTTTATTTTTATTCATCCCGTTGGGTTTTCTCTTTAAAAAGAAAAATTAATTTATCTTTAGATCATAATTTAAATCTTAATTTTTTTAAGGTCTAATTATTTTTATAATTATATAGTGAGATTTTACATATTTTTTCTATCCATATTCTTCATATTAAATATTAAAGCTCAAGAGGGTGTTCCTGTCTATTTTGATTATTTAACTGAGAATTATTATTTAGTACATCCATCAATGGCTGGGGTAAATCTCGTTGGTGGTAAACTTAGAATGACAGCCAGAAAGCAATGGTTTGATCAAGTAGAAGCTCCTGAATTACAAACTTTAACTGCAGATTTAAGATTAAGTGAAAGATCTGGTCTTGGTGTTACGGTTTTTAATGATCAAAATGGATATCACTCACAGAAAGGTTTGTACTTAACTTATGCACATCATATTAATTTTAATGATGATATTATTTTGAGTAAACGGCCTTATCCCTCAAAGTATGATGAGATTGACCAGCTATCATTCGGAATAAGTGTTGGAGGTATTCAAAATTCCCTCGATCAAACATCCTTTGATTTATTTGATCCAGATCCTTTAGTTTCAGGTTTATTAGAAAATACAGGATATTTTAATATTGATGTAGGAATGTCGTATGTCAATTCTAAATACTATGCTCATTTAACAATAAAAAATCTTCTTTTTAGTCCTCATAATATGTATGGTAATTTTGAATATGATTATCCGAGGGATAAAACTTCTTTCAAAAGATTGGTTGCTTCACTAGGATATGTATTTTACACTGATACTCCATGGTCTTTTGAACCATCTGTACTATTTCAAGTTTCTGAGCTAACAACAGAAAAAGCTATCGATACTAATTTTAAGGTATATTATAAATTAAATTATGGGAGACTTTGGGCAGGATTCTCTTTTAGGAATAGCCTTGAAGGTGCTGAATATATTGATTCTGTGACTGGGCAAATAAAAAAACAATCTTTACAGCTTGTAACTCCTTTATTTGGAATTGATTTTAAAGATTTTGTTTTTTCTTATAATTACTCACATCAATTCGGTGATATTAATTTTGGTTCAGGAGGATTTCATCAAATCACTATTGGATTTAATTTCTTGAGAGGTAGTATAGATTGTGATTGTTTTTAGTCAGTTCCTCTTATAAGACTAAAGTGTCCTTTGAACTCTCTTCCATCTTCTAGGAAAACTCTAAACCAGTAGTCTGTTTGTGGCATTGGTCTTCCGATAAAAGTCCCATCCCATCCCACTGAAACTGGGTCAAGATCTTTGAGTAATTTACCATATCTATCAAAGATGTATACTTTACTATTTGGCTGGAAGTCTTGTCTTATCCCCAGTATTCTCCAGGTATCGTGTATGCCATCTCCATTTGGAGTAAAGAACTTTTTATATCCAATAACGGATACATCTATTTGAGCAATACCACAATCATTTTTATCTCTAATGTAGATAGTATGTATACCAGGCCTAACTCCGTCAAAGAATGGTTCGTTTTGATAAGGTCCATTAGGGTCATCAATAGCATATTCATAATCGCCTATACCTAGATTGGTAGGGTCAATAGTGATGGTATTGTTATTGTCACTTGTAAGATCTTCAACAGTGATATCATCAAGAGTTACAGTAGCAATAATGGATTCTTCGACATCAATACTTAAGGTTCTTGAACAATTAGTACCATCCGTAGTAGTTGCCGTGACAAAATAGGTTCCACCAACGCCAATAAAAATAGTACTTCCAGAAGATGGAAAAGGAGATCGATTACCATTTAGATCTTCATGTTCCCATGCGTAACTGTACTCAGCTTCGGCAGAGCTAACACCAATTGGGATAGGGGGAAGATTTAAACAAACAATTGTGTCATCATCTACAGTAAACGTAGGCAGTGGATTAACAATAAAATCGATTTCATCTGTAACAATACAATTAATATTTAACGGGTTTTCAACAGTTACAATAACACTTTGTGTTTTCGTGTTAAATGGATTTGGTAGTTCTGTTGATGTTATGGTATTGCCATTTTCATCAATGTAAGTAAATTGAATATTGAGTTTTGAAGCATCTTGTGAAATACCAGTTTCTGGGTTTGTAATTA
Organism: uncultured Bacteroidota bacterium; assembly: GCA_902522775.1. Taxonomy (GTDB): domain Bacteria; phylum Bacteroidota; class Bacteroidia; order Flavobacteriales; family Flavobacteriaceae; genus Eutrophosalina. Next base: position 180,115 of record CABYWQ010000003.1, read on the forward strand.
GTTTTGAAAGTACATTTGACGTGTCAAAAATGTCATACCCGTCTGTATCGTCTCCTCCATCGTCACCATCACATTGTGCAGCAATGGTGATAGGAAAAATTTCCGGACTATCATCAACAATAAATTCTAGAGTGGTTTCGTCATAGCATAATCCATCAGGGTTAGTAATATTAGGGTAACTAGGATCTCTTTCAACTCTAATAGTAATGGTTTGTGAAGCAGTAGAAAATGTAGGGGAGAAGTTTTCAATTTGAGTTCCATCTTCATTAAAGTACGTTACAGTGACACCGGTTTGTCCATTTATAACTTGATCTTCAATTAACGATACGTTAAAAGGATAAAGACCATCTTGAGAATCCAAATCAAGAGGACTATCTCCATCACATTGTCTATTAATAGTCACAGGATTAGCTATTGGTCTGGGTTCAACGTATAAAATACCTACTTTTTCATATCCTAAACAAGTGAATTCAGTTATATCAACATTTACTACTCTTGCCCAAATCTCTTGAGTATTTGGTGATATTGTGGTGAAATCTGAGTTTATATCGATTGGGTTGTTACCAGTCAATCCATCATTTGAGTTAGTGTGTAGAGTTACTCTAATTCTTTGATCATCAAATTTAGGATTTGAATTAATTACTTTTTGATTTATTTCTTTAAGTATATCACTTGAAAACACAGAATTACCGTCTTGAGAAAGAGGATCAGAATCATCACAAACTGAGAATATTGTATTGTTTTCTTCAACAAAGTTTTCAGAAATTTCACTTGCACCAACAGTTATATTAATAAGCAACCTATCAGCTCCACCAGGTGTTTTAGAATTAATTTCACAACCATCTTGCGAAATAATTTTCAAGTAAACAATATCATTGAAGGCTACATTTAAGTAAGCAGTTGGATCTTCAATTTCCTGAGTGAGATTGAAATCGGTATAATATTTAAAAGTTTCCAACTCATAATTATCTGAAAATAATGATTCTGTATCAGTCAAGTCATGTAAAGTGATTCCGTCATTATCTGAGCCTCTTCCATCATCACATTGTTCGATGTTAACAAATTCAGTTTTTACAATTGGTAGAGGGTCTACAACCAGTCTGAATGCTTCTCCAGTTTTGTAACAGACTAAGTCTCCATCATTAGTTAATTTTTTAATTCTATAAAAAATAGTCGCATTACTACTTTCAAATGGTGATGTTATCCCAGGATTATTTAAATCATTAGCTTCTTCTAAATTTAAATGATAAGTGATAGGAAAATTTGCTGAACTTTGAATGTCTAAATCATTTGGATCTGTTAAATCATTTCCTGATCTTAATTCATTTGTTCTAGATTCTAAATTAAATCCTTCAACTATTCCATCATAATCATCATCACACAAGAATAGATCATCAACCTCAAAAACAATTGGTAAAGTATTTACTACAAGATTAAATGTTTTACCAGACGAAATACAACCAGTAGCTTTATTTGTTACTCTTACAAAAATTTCAGTGGAAATACTTTCCCAATGTAATGCAGAGGAATCTTTGGTTGGAGTAGTGTAAGGAAATTCAATTGGGTCAACACCCGACTCAGCATTTTCACTATTTCTGAAAAACGAAACATCAAAATCAGCTTCTTGTTGAGTATCACCTAATATTGAAGACTTTAAAACATTAAAAATATCTGCATTTATTGAA
>CABYWQ010000004.1:0-172463 GCA_902522775.1 uncultured Bacteroidota bacterium
AAGAAATTTATTATATTATTTACATAAAAGTAACTTCCTGTATTTCTAGATTTACTATCAGTATTTGTTAAAAAACCTATCATTTTTTAATAAAAAACAAAAGTGATTTAATTGGATTTAGTATGCAAAGTTTAGCTCTGTCAATATCAAATTTAAATGAATCGTCGCTTAGTGTATATTTTCTGTAAATTGATAACCACTCGTTGAATGTGTATGATTTCCATAAATATTTAGATGATAAATTAAAATATTTACCAGCTCTAAAACCTAATCTAAAATTATCAACAACAATAAAATTAGATGCTAACACTCTTTCATATTTTTCTTTTTCTATATCATCATAATCACAATAAAAATCATGTCTAATTTTTATATATTTTGAGATAAATTTGTGAGTAATATAATCTTCTGCCATGAACCTGCTTATATTGTTTTTATCAATTTGGTTTTCAGGCTTTGTTGATATTGAATAATATCTTACATCTTCATTCTTAATTAATTCTATATCAAAAATTTTTAATAAATCTGATTTATGACCTATGAAAAACCAGTCACACACATGATATAATAATTTAGGTCCATATTTTGTATTAATGGTAGTTTGATTTGAAACAACTACTTTATTACCGAAAATTTTAAAGTTTTTATCAAACTTTTTATAAAGTTTGATAAAACTCAAACAATGATTATTGTTAAAAATTATATCACTTCTACATTTGATGACAATATCATTAGATGTCATTCTTATACCCTTTAAGGAAGATAATATTATTCTATTTGCATTGTGATATGTTTTAGGATAATCCTTTCTTATTTCACTTCCAGGATCAATGCTTTCAATAATTTTGATATTGAAATTTTTTATGAAATCCAAATTTTGTCCTTTCCATGTGCTAAAAATTATTTCAGCATCTGGAAAAAATTTAATCGCACTTGATATGGCTTTTAATGTTAAATTTTCTTTTTTTAAAAAAATAACTGGACCTTGAAAAACTATAGATAATTTATTTTTCTTCATGAACTAATTGATAATTTATATCCCTGAAATAATCCTAAACAAAAGTTGACAAAAATTAAATATCTATTAACTTCCATTAAATTGGATATCTTTAGATTTTCACCTGGGTTCGAAAAAATTCTTTTAAAATTTACAATTGGTGATAAAAAAAGTACAGCAAAATGAGCTTTTAAATTTTTTTTAAAATTTTTTACAGTCACATAAGCACCATTTCTTGCAAATGAATAAACAAATTTTGATGATGTGCTCATATCTCTAGAATAACCCTTTTCCCGTGGTGCTAAGCCATGAACAACAACAGCTTTTGGATTGAAAATTAATTTTTTACCACTCAAATATAATCTTAAACAAACATCAGTTTCTTCAAAAGAAGCATAGCCGTGACATAATTTTTCATCCCATCCTCCAATACTTTTCAAAGCCTTAAGTTTAAATGACATGTTTGTTCCTTGAAAGTGTTTTACCTCAATTAATTTATTTCCAATAATGTTAGATGAGCCAGATGACCATCGATAAAAATCAAATAACCCACATACCTTACTAATATTATTTGAATTTAATCTTACGGGTTTACCTTGTATTATTCTCCCTCCTACGCCAACAATATTTGGGTTTTTTTTATATGTGGCGTCTAATTTCTTCAACCATTTTTTTTTTGCAAATCCATCATCATCTACAAAAGCTAAGATATCAGTATTACAATTTTTTATTGCTAAGTTTCTAAGTCGTGGCTGACTTCCACTATCAAGTTTTAATTTAAAATAATCAATACATGGAAAGCTTTTTCTAATTAATTTCTTTGATTCATCATTTTCTGAAGCATCAACAACAATGATTTGATTAGGCATCAAATCTTGATTAAATATATTTGAGAGGCATTTGAATAAAATTTTGGGTCTGTTTTTTGTTACTACAGCAACACAATAAGTAATCATCTATTTTGTAAAGAATTTAATCATAGATCTATCCCATATTTCGGTGTTAAAAGCTTTTTTAACATAATTATGACCATTATTCGAAATTTCATTTGCTAAAGCTTTATTGTTATCAAGTTCAATAATTGCTTCCATGAATTCTTCTTTATTAGCATTTCTTAATAAACAATTAAATCTATCTCTACCAACTTCAGGTAAACCACCAATATTAGATAAAACTAGTGGTTTTTGCATAGCCATTGTTTCTAACATTGCGATTGCAGTAGCCTCTCTACATGGACTTGGAAGAACAACTATATCTGCACTTGCATAAATATTTGGAATCCTCAAAGTATCTATATGGCCAGTAAAGAAAATGCAATCTTGTAAATTATTTTCAAGAACTAAATTTTCCCAGTACTTTATTCCAGTACTGGTTCCAGTAATAATAAGTTGAAAATTATCACTCTTTAAATTTTTCATTATATCAATCATAATGTCTGTTCCTCTTTCCTTCATTGCCATTTTGGGTAATAAAATAATTTTCTTATGGGAAAATTTGGATTTTATCTCTTGATCAGGTTCAACATTTGGATTGAACTTATTTGTATCAACAAAATTTGGGATGTAATGAAATTTATTTTGTAATTGAGGTTTTTTTAAGGTTGTGAAATGAATAAAAAATAAATCATTAGTAATAATTCTTTTAAGTTTTCTAGATGAAAATTTTGTAACACTTCTTAGAAGAAAAAAAGAGAATCTTTCCTTTAAATTTCTTAACGTAATTTTCTGATAAACCCAAGGAACATCCCATTCTACTCCATGGTTCATTCCAGTTAAATAATATTTATTATTGAGCCATAGTGTATGAGGAAATGACATATGATGATTGTGGAAATGAACCCAATCTGTATCTTTTTCTATGTATGGATTAAGGAAAAAACTTGCCCAAGTCCATCTTCTTACAAAACCCAATTTTTCTAAAAATCTATATTTTCTTTCTTTGACTTGAATTATTTTTATTTTTTCAAAAGTGAAATTTTTTCTCTCTTTTCCAAATTGAATTACTACTACTTCATGATTTTGATCTAATAATAATTTACATGTCCTGTATAATAATTGTTCTTGACCTCCAAAAAAATCTCCAGTGGTTTGAGCTCCCAAATAGCCAATAAATGATTCTGTGATTATAGTTATTTTCATGATAAGTTAAATTTGTTCAAAGTCAATTCCAATTGAGTCTCTTAAAATATCTTTTAAATCTGATGAATTTCGTTTTAAATTAATGGAATCACAACTTTTGTAAGGGTTAGACTTAGAATAATCATTTATGACAATTCTTTTTGAATGATTTAAATCCATAATCAAACTGTGAAATGGCATATCAATTTTTTTCATTTGATTAATTGTTGCTTTTCTATATTTTTCTGGTCTTGATGTTGTTAATATAATCTTGAATTTATTAGAATTATATAAATTTCTTAATATATTAACATTTTCCACTATCGGTTGTGTGTTTCCAATGTACGGAGGAAAATGTGCAGATGAATTAATTACTAAAGTTCCATCAATATCAACAAATAATGTTCCATAAGTTTTTTTGTAACGATTCCAATCTTCTATAGTTCCCCAATCGTGGTAATCTTTCACTTTAAGTGGAGAAAAAATTTTACCTTTTAAAATAAGCTGAAAAATAATATTACTAATATATCTTTCTTTATTTTCAGGCATTTCCTTCAATACTTCTAAAAAAGTTTCTGTTGATTCAAATGAATATGCACCAACACAAAAAAAAGAGCTTATAACATTTTTTTCAATAATATTTGAAATTTTAGAGTTTTTGTCTATCTGAATATATGATTTATTAATTGGCTTAATAAGACCAGAATTATTTAAATCTTGAAAAGCTACAGAATTTCCAGGTTTTATATCCGCTCTAAAAAAATTATCTGAATCTTTTATAGTAAATGGACCTTTTAAATTAGCTAACCTAATTCCCATTTCGACTGTCTCTGGTTGATCTTTTGTTGATTTATCAAGAATTACAAATTTTGTCTTCTTTAAAAGTCCTAAATCTTTTAACTCATCTTTGAAACCTTTTAAAAAAGAGAAATTTTCTTCATGTTCTTTAAGAATTACAAACACTATAGATTTAAATTTTTCATAATTCAATCCTAAGATTGCTTGAATCCCCATAAATCTTCCGTTCGGATGTGTTAGCATCCACTTAGGTCTCATTTCAGGAAATCTAGAAGATTTTCCCGCCATTGGTACAATTAAGTTCATATTTTTTTTAATAATTTATTTAAGTTTATTTTTAAAAATCTTATCTCACTTTTTTTAGTAACATAAGGCATTATTCTTACTAAGTTCAAAATTTCTAAGTAATTATACCATAATTTAATTTCTTCATTACTATTAACGAAATTTTGTAATCTCAAATCTAAATAATTAAATATTTGTTTTAATCTAAGAATTTTATACTCTGGCAATTGAGTATTAATTAATAAAGTCCAAAAAAACCTGGTGTCTTGTCTTATCTTTACTAAATCAATTATTGGTGAATCAATAAAAGAGTCCAAGAAATCAATTAAATATATTTCTTTATTATCCTTAAATAACACGTTTGAAAAAGTAAGATCACCATGGCAATATCCAACTGGAATTTTGGAATTTGGAATATTATTTTTAAGATAATTCAAAATCTTTTTTTTTAAGGATTCAGAATAATTCAGATTTGATTTTAAGATATTACAAAGGTTAGAAACTTTCTTTTTTACAAGAGATTCTACATTACAATATTTTGAGCTTTTAAAATTTAACTTCAAAAAACTTTCCAATTTTAAATAAACCTCAGAAACATCCTTAGGTGAAATAAATGAAAAAAAATCACAAACATTATAGCCATGAACATACTCCATATCAAAAAAGAAAAGCCCTTTTGAATTTAGTCCTTTGTTATAAATTTTTGGAATTTTAAAACTTTTAAATTTAAATTCATTTTGTTTTAAATATTGAGATTTTAACCTTAAATTATACTCATTAGAGGGCGAAATTTTTCTAATAAAACCATAATCATCTTTAATTAATTGTATTTCACAACCAGATCTTCCAGTGTCTAAGGTTAAATTGCTCATTAATCAAGTTGATGACTCATCATAATTTTTGCTAAATCCTGAAAAGTTTTCTTTGGTTTCCAGCCAATTGAATGAATAGTCTTTGGGTTAGATATTAATATTTTACTTTCAGTTTTTTTCTTTTTGAAAATTGTGTGATCTTCATAATTTAAATTAGCTATTTTAAAGCATATTTTTATCCAATCTAAAATCGAATATACTTTACCACAACCAATGATACTCTCATTAATTTTATCTTGATTTACTAAAGTCCATATTGCTTCAACTATGTCTGCAGCATAGTTAAATTCCTTTCTATAGCCGTGGTCATCTACTTGAAGCATTTCATTACTTCCATTTTTAATTCTAAGAACAGTTTGAGCGATTTTTTGGTTTATATAGTACTCTGATCTCATTTCGCTATCATGATTAAATAGATAACCAATATATATATTTAAACCAAAAAAATCTCTGTAGTATCTACTTGTTAAAACAGATTGGACCCTCATCAATGAATATGAATTTGAAATATCAAATTCATCTTTTTCTGAAATTGGAAAACCCTTGTTTACAAATTGTATTGCACTTCCTGATATAAAAATTCTACAATTTTTTGAGTATAATCTTGATGCTTCTAAAATATTTAATGTTCCATTAACAATAGAATCGTTGTTTGAAAAAATTAAATCATGATTAATTGAAGAATTAGCAGCGAAATGAAAAATATAGTTAGGCTTATTTTTTCTTATAATTTTTTTAACAAAATTAAAGTCTGATACATTTCCAACTATATCTGAATTTTTTCTTGAAACTAAAATTGATAATATATTTTTTGAATCTAATAATTTTTTTAAAAAATATCCATCTTGACCATTAGATCCAAAGATAATTGCTTTTTTGAATGACATCTATTATATAATTTCAATTTCTGGTAGGGGAAAAATAAATTTTCCACCTCTTGCAATAAAATCTTTTTCTCTTTCTAAAATATTATTTTTAAAATGCCAGGGTAATACAAGATAATAATCAGGGTTCATTTTTTTCGCTTCCTCCTCAGAGATTATTGGAATTAATGATCCTGGTGTATAACAACCAAACTTTTCACTATTAACCTCCGCTATAAATGGAATTTCTTTGGATGTCAAACCACAGTATTGGAGTAAAACATTTCCTTTTGTGCTAGCACCATATCCAAAAATTGTTTTGCCACTTTCATTTATGGAATAAATAAGATCTAACAGGTTTTTTCTATGCTCAACAACTCTTTTACTAAATTCTTCATATGGTTTAATTGTATTTAGAGCCATATTTTCTTCTTGCTTTAAAAGCCAAGAAATAATAGCTGAATTAGGTTTATGAATTGAATTTTTTTTTGAAGCTGTAACAGCAAAACTTCCTCCATTGATAGAATTCATCTGAACATCAATAACTTTCATATCACACTTGTTTAATATTTCTTTTATAACATCCAAAGAATAAAATTCTAAGTGCTCATGACAAATAGTATCATAACTATTTGTTCTTAACATTGATGGCATGTAACTTTGCTCAAAATGCCATATACCATCATTTTCTAAACAATTATATATTTGTTGAACAAAAGAAACAGGATCTTCTAAATCGTAAAACATGGCAATTGAAGTAATTATTTTTGCTTTTCTATCGGGAAATTTTTTCTTAAAAACTGCCTCACTAAAAAAATCTGGAATTAAAGTTATATCATCAGTGTAATATTTACTAAATTTCTTTCCTGTTGGATCAATACCAACTTTTACATGATTTCCAGAATATGACTTTAATGATGTTGCATCATTACTTCCAATATCAATTACTATATCGTCATCAGTTAATGAAATTAGAGTCTCTAAAAATTTAATTTTGTTCTGTAGATGTCTGACCATTGACTGATTTAATCCTGACCTATATCCGTAGTTATCTCCATACATTTCATCTAGGGAATAAGATTGTTTCATTTGTAAAAGACCACTATCTGGACACCAAACTAGATCTACAGGTCCTTTAAATACTCTTTCGTTTTTTGATTTTGGAAAGACGCCAGTCATGCTCTGTTTGCCTAAGCTCAAAATATTTATTAAGTTTTTACTTTCCGATATTCTACATCTTTTAATTTCTTTATACATAATTTAACTATTTAAATATTTTTCATTTCTGAATGCATCATTTCTTCAATCAACATATCTAAATCGTATTTTGGTTTCCAATTAAGTTCTTTTTTTGCCAATGATGCATCACCAACTAACAAGTCAACCTCAGACGGTCTAAAGTATTTTTTTGATACTGAAACAACTACCTGTCCTTTTTTTAAATTATAATTTTTATAATCTCTTGATATCATACCTTTTTCTCCTTCTCCTTTACCCTCAAAATGTATATCAATGTTAAAAACATTAAATGATTTTTTTATAAAATCTCTAACAGAAGTTGTTACTCCAGTAGCAAGAACATAGTCTTTTGCAATTTTTTGTTGTAACATTAACCACATTCCCTCAACATAATCTTTTGCATGACCCCAGTCTCTCTTAGCATCTAGATTTCCTAGAACTAGAGTATTTTCTTTTCCTTTTAAAATTCTAGCAATAGATCTTGTTATCTTTCTTGTTACAAAAGTTTCTCCACGAATAGGTGACTCATGGTTAAATAAAATCCCATTACAAGCATACAACCCATAAGCCTCTCTGTAATTTACAGTTATCCAAAACCCATAAAGTTTGGCAACACCATATGGTGATCTGGGGTAGAAAGGAGTATTTTCTGTTTGAGGAATTTCTTTTACTTTACCATATAGTTCAGAAGTTGAGGCTTGATATATTTTTATTTTTTTTAAGCCCAGTATTCTAACAGCTTCTAAAATCCTCAAAGTACCTAATCCATCGATATCAGCAGTATACTCAGGAATATCAAAACTAATATGAACATGGCTCATTGCTCCGAGATTATATATTTCATCTGGCTTAATTTGTTGAATTATTCGAACTAAATTTGATGTATCAGAAAGATCACCATAATGAAGAAAAAAGTTTTCCTGATTATTTTTTATTAAATCATCTATTCTGTTCGTATTAAAAATCGATGATCTTCTTCTTAAGCCGTGAACTTCATATTGCTTTGAGAGTAACAATCTTGACAAGTATGCACCGTCTTGACCATTAACACCAATAATTAAAGCTTTTTTCATATTAATATCTATAATATTCTGGTTTATAAGGTCCTTGTACTTTAACTCCGATATAATTTGCTTGGTCTTCATTCAACTCTTCTAACTCAACTCCCAATTTATATAAATGTAATTTAGCAACTTTTTCATCTAAATGTTTGGGCAACATATAAACTTTGTTTTCATAAGATTTATAATTATTCCAAAGTTCAATTTGTGCTAAAGTTTGATTTGTAAAAGAATTGCTCATAACAAAACTTGGATGACCTGTAGCACATCCTAAATTCACTAATCTTCCTTCAGCTAAAATTATTATCTCTTTACCATTAATATTATATAAGTCAACCTGTGGTTTTATTTCAATTTTAGTATGACCATAATTTTTATTTATCCATGCCATATCTATCTCATTGTCAAAATGACCTATGTTACAGACAATAGCTTTATCTTTCATCAACTTAAAATGTTCATCTTTAAGAATATCTTTATTTCCTGTAGCAGTTACTATAATGTCTGCATTAGCTATAACAGTTTTAATTTTTTTAACTTCATAACCGTCCATTGAAGCTTGAAGCGCACATATTGGATCTATTTCTGCTACGGTAACAATTGCGCCAGCTCCACTGAATGATGCAACAGTTCCTTTACCTACATCACCGTACCCTGCTACAATTACTCTTTTACCAGCCATCATAATATCAGTTGCTCTTCTAACGGCATCAACAGCACTTTCTTGACAACCATATTTATTGTCAAACTTAGATTTAGTAACAGAATCATTAACATTTATAGCTGGTAATGGAAGAGTTCCTTGCTTTACCCTTTCATAGAGCCTGTGGACACCTGTAGTTGTTTCTTCAGATAATCCTCTAATTTCTTTAACCAGTTCAGGAAAATTATCTAAAACTAAATTTGTTAAATCTCCTCCGTCATCTAAAATCATATTCAATGGTTTTCTATCCTCACCAAAAAATAATGTTTGTTCAATACACCAGTTGAACTCTTCTTCATTCATACCTTTCCAAGCATAAACTGGTATACCAGCAGCAGCGATTGCAGCTGCAGCATGATCTTGAGTAGAAAAAATATTACAAGAACTCCAAGTTACATCAGCACCCAGTTCTACCAAGGTTTCAATTAATACTGCTGTTTGTATAGTCATGTGTAAACAGCCTGCTATTCTTGAATTTTTTAAAGGTTTATCGTTTTTGTATTCTTCTCTCAATGACATTAGCCCAGGCATTTCCGATTCAGCTAATTTAATTTCTTTTCTTCCCCATTCTGCTAAAGAAATATCTTTTACTTTATAAGGTATATATTTATTGCTCATTTTTATTTTGTTAATTTAAATTTTTCTCTTATTTGTTTAACGTAATCTAGTTTTTCCCATGTAAATAATTCAACTTCTTTTTCAATAATTTTTCCAGAAATATCAGAAAAATTTTTTGTTTTAAAAGTTGGAAATCTACCCATATGACCATAGGAAGAAGTTTCAAAATATATTGGTTGTCTTAGTTTTAGTCTTTTCTCAATAAAATATGGTCTCATATCAAATATTTCTTCAATAATATTTGCAATTTCTGAATCTGAAGAATTAATTTTTGATGTACCATAAGTATTTATGTATAAACCCATGGGTTTTGCAACTCCAATAGCATATCCGACCTGTACTAAACACTCATCAGCAAGGCCTGCAGCAACAATATTTTTTGCAATATGTCTTGCTGCGTATGCAGCACTTCTATCAACTTTACTTGGATCTTTTCCTGAAAAAGCGCCACCGCCATGTGCTCCTTTTCCTCCGTATGTGTCTACTATTATTTTTCTACCAGTCAAACCCGTATCACCATGAGGTCCTCCAATAACAAATTTACCAGTGGGATTTATATGATATTCAATACTACTATCAAAAAGATTTGCATACTTTGGGTAATTTCCAATAACTCTTGGAATTAAAATATTAAGAATATCTTCCTTGATTTTATTTAACATGTTTTTTTCTGTATCAAAATCATCATGCTGAGTTGAAATTACTATGGAACGAATTCTAATTGGTTTATTATTGTCAGAATATTCTAATGTTACTTGTGATTTTGAATCAGGCCTAAGATATTTAATCTCTCTAAATTCTTTCCTTAATAAAGCTAATTCTTGAAGTATTTTATGTGACAAATCTAAAGCTAATGGCATATAGTTATCTGTTTCATTACATGCATAACCAAACATAATACCCTGATCTCCAGCACCTTGATCTTCTTTTTTTTCTCTATCAACTCCCTGATTAATATCAGGAGACTGGTCATGAAGATAAGACTTTACTTCACAGGACTTATCATCAAATAGGTAATCAGAGTTATTATATCCAACTTTTCTAATAATCTGTCTTATAATTTTTTCTTCATCAATTTTGGCTTTTGATTTAATTTCACCAGCAACAATTGCAAGATTAGTAGTTACTAAAGTTTCACATGCTACTTTAGAATTTTCATCAAATGCTAAATAATAATCAATTATAGCATCACTTATTTGATCAGCTAATTTATCTGGATGTCCTTCACTTACAGACTCTGAGGTAAATATGTAACTCATATATTTTAATTTTTAATTTATTGCTCTTCCTTTCATTCTTTCCCAATCTCTATTAGATCTTACTTTGTCATTAGTATTATTGACAGCATTTAAAACATTATTAAGACTTCCTAAATTTTCAGATAAATAAATCAAAGCAGCTAAATCTTTAGGAAAACAATGTCCTCCAAATCCTAAATCACCGTCAGGACCAGGCACAGCTAAATGAGAAAAGCCTATTCTTTTATCTAGGGTTGCGTACTCAATAACTTTATCATAATCAATATCTAATTTTCTACATAAATCGTACATTTCATTTGCAAAAGAAACCTTGGTTGCTAAAAAGGAATTTGTAAAATATTTTATCATTTCAGCATGTTTTGAACCAGTTTTTATTAAATAAACATTAGGAAAAACTCTTGAAAAAACAGTTTTCAAAATTGTAGTTGCAGATCTTGGACCTCCCAAAATAATTCTATTTTGATTTTCATAATCTTCAATAGCATTTCTTTCAGTTAAAAATTCAGGGTTAAAAACAATTTGAATCCTTTTAAATTCTGTATTGAGTTTCTCAGTGGTACCAGGTACAACTGTTGATTTATTTACAACAATTATTTCATCTTTATCAGAAAGCATTTTAATTGTATCGTATATCCTACTAATATCACATTCACCATTTTTTTTCATTGGCGTAGGTAAACAAAGAAAAATTACTTTACAATTATTTTTAATTTCAAGTAAAGTGGAATTACACAATGAATTATCAATATCATATGTGAGAATGTTATAAAATTTTTCAAATTTATTTTTTACAGCATTTCCAACAAATCCTTGTCCAATTATTCCAATATTCATTTCTAATTTTTAGTTGACAAATTTAATCAATCAAAGTAATTTACAGAGCCTTATTTCAATATTTTAAATCAAGATTCTTGATATTCAGAGTCTTCATTAACTTCCCATAAATCATAATTACAATTTAAGTGAACATTACTATATGCAAGATAACCCATTAGAATTGAATGATCTTGATTATTGTACTTGTATGATCCTCCACGACCAATTAAAAATAAATTTTTATATTTTTTTAATTCATTTTTAATTTTATCAATATCATTTTTATAATTATTGTAATATATAGGATAACATTTTGGAACTTTAATTACTTTAAAATCAATTATTTCATTTTTATTTTTTATAAAATTGCATTTAATTAAATCCGAAGAACATAATTCTAAGAGTTTTTTATCACAATAAGTCCATAATTTATCATTATCAAACGACCAATACTCACAAACCAAAACAGTACCTTCCTGAGAATTTATAATATCTGGAATCCAATTATTAAAGTTTGTTATTCTACCCGTACTAATATTTGAATCTTGAATATATAACCATTGATCTTCAAAAATTTTATCTTTATTTATAAGAATATAAACCAATGTTGTATTTCTGAATTTTAAGTTAAGTTGATTATTCTTATAGTTTTTAAATATTGATAAAAAAGAGTCTATCGGCATGGAACTTATCAAATATTTACATTTTAAATTTTTATTATTATCTAATGTTATTTTAAATAAGTTTTCTTTATACTCAACCTTATCTATTTTTGATTTAAACAAAAATTTACCTCCAAGCTTCAATATTTTTTTATACATTTTTTGATATGTATATCCATTGCCTTTTAATGGATACATAAACTTATCAACTAATGTCTTATGAGAGTTTTTTGATTTTAAAAAATTAAAAATTACATCAGCTAAAGAAAATTTTTTAATTCTTTGAGCTGCAAAATCAGAGGAAATTTTTTTTGGACTAATTCCCCAAACTTTTTTTGTATAGTTATGAAAAAAAATATTATATAATTTTTTTCCAAATCTATTTGATACCCAATTTGAAAAAATTTTTTCATTTTTTATTGGAAAAATTTGATAGGTGATATAGCTCAACAAACAACTTAAACTTTCTTTAACACCAAGCTTAAAAAAAGCATTAAAAGGTCTAATTGGATATTGAAATAATTTTTTATTATAAAAAATTCTAGTTAACCTATTAACTGTTTTAAAATCACCATCTAAAGAATCCTTCCAAATTTTATTTACAGTTGAATTTTTAGAAAAAAATCTATGTGGACCTAAGTCAACATATCTATTAAATAATTTAATAGTTTTAGACATTCCTCCAACAGAGTCAGATATTTCTATTACTGTTACATCATAATCATTATGATTACAAAAATGTAAAGCAGCTGTTAATCCAGCAGGACCTGCTCCTATAATTATAACTTTTTCCAAATTGAAATCAAATAATTTTTATTTTCTATTATTTTTTTAAAAATTATAAATAGACAGAACTGAATGAACCCAAAATACCATAAAACTGTATTGATATGATAATGAATAAAAGAATGATTTTTAGCTAAGATAAACCACGAAAATGGCAAGGATAAAAATGCTATAAATTTTAAAAAATCGTTATTATTTTTCAAAACAAAATATAATGTTAGAAAAAATATAATAGGAAAGAATAAAATTCCATTAATACCAACAAACAAATTATCATGTAGCCATCCTATTGAAAAATATCTCAGAATTGTACTAATTAAATTTCCGTCATTGTCAGAATTTACTGGCCAAGTTCTTCTCAAAATATCTTCATTAAAAATACTTTCAAATCCTGAAAAAATATCTTCGCCTCTAATACCAGAATGTAGAATAATTGCTATTACAAATCCTAAAAACATAAAAATAGATGAGAAGAAAATTAATTTAATAAGGGAATCTCTATTGTGATTGTTTTCAATTAAACTAATAACAGGAAAAATTATTCCAGAAAGCATTATTGTAGAAATAAATTCATATCCACTCAAAGCCTTTATTAAAATAGCTAAAAAATAAAGAGGTAAGAAATAATAAAATCTTTCAATTTTATTTAACGCCATAAGACTTATCAACATTGGTAAAAATAAAAAAGGTGTAAAAAAATAAAGATTTGACGCAAATTTAATTATCCAAGGTGAAAGTAAAAAGGAAAGTAAGTATATAAAGAAAAACAAGTTCCCTTTAAGCTTTTTAACATTTAGGCATATTAGTAATAAAATAAATGATAAAATGATAACTTGAAAAAATTTTAAAACAAAAATTGAAAATCTAAAATCTTGATTAAATAATTTTTCAATTCTTTTAACCATATTTTCATATAAATAAGAATAAAAAAAACCCTGAATACCATATTGAGATTTGTAAACTCCAAATTCATATTTTGATTTATCAATATTTTCATAATTATTTAAATAAAAATTTGTTTCAGGATCTTTATTCAATATAATTTTAATACTTTCTCCGTCATTATATGTTACTGAATGCAAACCAAAATTTGAATCGTTAGGGTTTATTTTTTTTGAGATTATCTTACCCCAAACTAATGAATCAGAATAAGTCTCAAAACTTACGATTGAATTATAATTAAATAAACTTGTGCTGTAAACAATTATTATGAATATTACTAAATGTTTTTTAGACAACTTGTTATTAGATATTAAATTATTAATCACAGCTTCGCTAATACATTAACAAGTTGTTAATGTTTAAAATCTTTTTATAAAAGGTTATACTAGTTGGATTGAATTTTTAATTAAAGGTTCATTAATTGAAAAAACAATAGAGATTTTTCTTTTAATTAAAAGCTCTAGCTTCTTAGTTAGTTTTTCAAGAAAAATTTTATTAATTTTTTTACCAACAACAATAATTTCAATATGACCTGTATCAAGTCCCAAAGCATATTCTCCAACCAAATAAATACTTATATCTTTACCAATTTTTTCAAAAATATTTTCTATAATAATTTCAATTCCAAGATGTTTTTTAACAATATTTTGAAGAGGTTGAAATAGTGTATGCTTCTTGTTTGCTCTGTAATAAATTTTATTATCCTTTGATTCTTTTAATAAATACCCTGCATCAAAAAGCTTGTTTAATTCTTTTCTAACTGAATTTGTAGATTCTCCAAATTCATTAGCAAGACCATTGAGATAGCCATTATTATTTTTATCAATAAAAAACTTTATTAATAGTCTTAGCCTCGTTTTGGATGTAATTATTGTTTCTAGCATTTCAAGTTATAAAAGTACTTAAAAAAACAGTTTAAAAAAAAGTTTAATTTTGTTTCGTGAGTAAGACAGTATTAATTGCTGGTGGAGCAGGGTTCATTGGATCGCATCTTTGCGATTTTTTTTTAAAAATGGATTATTTGGTTATTGCAGTTGACAATTTGATTACTGGCAATATAAATAATCTAAGAAATTCATTTAAAAATTCTAATTTTAAATTTATTAACCATGATATAATTAATCCTTTAAATGTCAATTGTAGTGTAGATTACATTTTAAATTTTGCTTCTCCAGCAAGCCCAAAATTTTTCATAAAATATCCTCTGGAAACTCTTTTTTCTGGGTCCTTTGGTACCAAAAATTTAATTGAATTAGCAATTGAAAAGAATGCTAAAATCCTTGTTGCATCAACTTCAGAAATTTACGGTGATCCATTGGAACATCCTCAGAAAGAAAGCTACTATGGAAATGTAAATACTACTGGCCCAAGATCAGTATATGACGAATCAAAGAGATTTCAAGAAACATTGGTCTATTCCTACTATAAAAAAAATAATTTAGACATTAGTATTGCTAGAATATTTAATACGTATGGTCCAAGAATGGATATTTTGGATGGTAGAGTTGTTCCTAATTTTATAATTAACTCACTTAATTCCAATGAATTACATATTTATGGAGATGGAAAGCAAACTAGATCTTTCTGCTATATTGATGACATGGTTGATGGACTTTACAAACTGCTTTTATCAAATACTACAATGCCCATAAACTTGGGAAATCCTGATGAAATAACTATTGAAAAACTTGCTGATGAAATTATTGATTTAAGTGGAAAAAAAATTAATAAAAAATATTTTCCGATTGGTCAAAATGATCCAAAAAGAAGAAAACCAGACATTAGTATGGCAATTGATAAACTGAATTGGAAACCTCAAATTTCAAGAAAAATTGGTATTAAAAAAACTTTTGAATATTTTAGTCAACAAATAAAAAGTTAAATTTTTCATATTATGTACTACAAAAAAAACTATTCACTTTTTATTTTTTATTTCCTTACATTGATAATTTCAAATTCTTGTGCATATCCTGAAATAATAAGAGATGAATTAATATATGAAAACGATTTTGAGGATAATACTTTAAATAATATTGATGGTGGTGGAATAGAAGTTTTTAATGGTACAAAAGTATTAGGTTATTTTAATAATGATGGCTTTACTATTCATTTAGAAGATCCCGGATCTCATGATTACGTTTTTATCTCTTTTGATTTGTACATTCATGGAACATGGGATGGAAATTTTAATGGTTTCCCAACAGATGATAAAGCAGATAAATGGATAATGGAATACAAACCAGGAATGGATTTATTTAAAGATCCAGATTTTGATAAATTTGTTACAACATTTTCCAACAGCCCATGTTGGACAAATTACTGCTTAAGACAATCATATCCTAATAATTATCCATTTGAAAATAACCCAAAAACAGGTGCATATACAAGTGAATTACCCAAGACATGTAATGACAATTTTTTCGGAGGAAAATCATCACTCTATAAAATTGAAAAGAGTTTTAAAACATCGAATGGTGCAATTATAATCAGATTTTACGATGAATTGTATCAGCCTAATGCAATTGATAAAAATGGTATTCCTCAGCAAAAATGTGATGAAAGCTGGTCTCTTGATAACCTGAAAATTAGAGTAATTGAATATAATTAGTAAAATTTCATTGTTTTTTTTATGGTCAATATCTTATTGTTATTGTCAAACTATAAACCTAAATCAAGCTGATATTATTGATTTTTTAAGAATAAACCAATTAGATAAAAATTTTAAAACAGATTTTTCATTCAATATAAGACCTATACATACAGGAGAAAATGGATTAGATTTAGAAAAAATAGATTTTTTTAAAAATTCTTTACCTACATTTTATAAATCGTTAAATAATAAAGGTTCTTTTAAAGTATTACCAATTGACTTGAACTTTGAGTATAACACTCACCACCCCTATAACAGAAACAACGGTAGTATGATTCCTAATAAAGGATTTCAAAATTTATTAAGTTTTGGGGTTTTTTTTGAGCTTGGTCCGTTGTCTATACAATTTAAACCTGAACATGTTTATGCTGAGAATAAAGATTTTCCAGGATTTCCTGACTCGCATTTTCCAATTGTTTGGTCTCAAAGATTTAATCTATGGAATCATACAGATATTCCTGAAAGATTTGGAAATAAAAGACATAATATGAAATTGATTGGCCAATCTAGTATCCGTTTAAATTTTAAATCTTTGAGTTTAGGGATTTCTAATGAGAATTTGTGGTGGGGACCCTCAATCAGAAATAGTATTATGCTAAGTAATCATTCAAGAGGATTCAAACATATAACCTTTAATACAAAAAAACCAATCAAAACAAAAATTGGAAATTTTGAATGGCAATTAGTTAGTGGATTATTAGAACCTTCAGGATATAATCCCCCTATTGATAAGGTATATGCTGGTACTTATTTGTATGTCCCAAAAATCAATCAATTAGGTGAGTTAGATGACCCGAGATATTTTCAAGGTCTAATATTAAACTATAGTCCTAAGTTTATTCCTGGTTTATCACTAGGTTTTATCAGGTGGGTACAAATGTACAGCGCATTAGTCAAAGGAAAATACACATGGATGCAAGGCAATCCTAATTATTTTCCAATATTTTCTAATTTATTTAGAAAAAATGATTCATTCTCAGACTATGAAGAACAAACAGATCAAGCTGCTGGAATTTTTTTTAGATGGATATGGAATGAATCAAAGGCTGAAATATATGGTGAATTTCATTATAATGATGCAAAACAAAATCTCAGAGACCTTTTATTAGATTCAGATCATGCAAGAGCTGCTACAATTGGTGTTCAGAAAATTTTTGAAAATAGTGGTAATAAATTTCTTTTTTCATGGGAGTGGACAACAATGGAACAAACTGCAAGTAGATTACTCAGAAATGCTGGCTCTTGGTATATGCATGCTTACATATATCACGGTTATACAAATTTTGGAGAAGTAATGGGTTCAAGTATAGGTCCTGGAAGTAACTCTCATTATTTATCACTATCAAAAATAAATGGATTTAAAAAAATAGGTTTATCGTTTGAGATAATTGATAATGATAATGATTTCTATTATATGGCCTTTCAATCTGGTCAAGATTTTAGAAGATATTGGAAGGATTATAATTTACATGTTTTTTATAGAAACAAAATTAAAAAATTTTTATTAAGCACTAACTTAGTTTATTCTAGATCTTTAAACTATCAATGGGAATTAGATCCAAGTGTTGAACCATATTTTCACCGTGGTACAGATGTAGATAATTTTCATATTAACTTTAGAATAACATATCCTATTTTTGACTAGTTTTTGATAAAAATATTTTTAAATATTTTTTAGAAATAATTTCCCAATTATACCTTTCTGGTAATTTATAATTTTTATTTTTTAAACTTATTTGAGAAAAATCTTTTTCAAATATTTTTAAAATATTTATAATAGAAAATTCATCCTTCTCAAAAAATAAAACATACTTTTCATCAAGCATTTCTCTGTTAAATTTTGTGTTTAATGCGATTATATTACAATTAAAATCTAAAGCGTTTATCATAGTAGGATTTGTGCCGCCATATTCATGACCATGAACGTAGCAAAAACAATTTTTATATAAAGATGAAAGTTGTCTTTGACATTTAACATAACCTAGCTTTATTACTTTTTTATTTATAATTGATTTTACTTTTTCTGAATAATTGTCTTTGTATGGAACATCACCAACAACAACTAATTTTTTTGAAGAATTAGCTTTTAAAAAACTTTTAATAATCAATAGCGAATTATTATCAGGAATAAGTCTTCCAACTATTAGATAATAGTCATTTTTTCTTAAGTTCAATTTTTTTATAAAATCATCTTCAACACTCTTGATCATCGTTGATCCATATGCAATATTTATTGAATCCATTTTAAAATTTTTTTTATACAACTTTTTCATTTCAATAGAATCAGTAATTATAGAATCAAAAAATAAAATTGAAAGTTTTGTAGAAATCTTAAAATATAATGATCCAAGTCCTTTCCATTTTGGTCTTAGCCATTCAATTCCATCTACATTAATAAAAGTTTTTTTTCTGAATATTTTAGTAATTAAGCCAAATGGACCATTTGCAGTATTAACAACTAATACTATATCAATTTTTGAAAAACAAATGTGGATGAATGACAAAAAAGAGTTAACAAATTGTGATAATAATTTCGTCTCAATTGATGGTATGTATATTAATTCAATTCCATTGACATATCGAGGTTTTCTTTTGAATAATGGTTTATGACAATATACTCTAACTTCATGACCTTTACTCACTAATCGCTCTGAGAGTTCTTTCACTAAGGTTTCATAACCTGAATAAACATAAGGATAGCCTCTAGAGCCAATGATAGCTACTTTAATTTTATTTTTCAAAATTCAGATAATAGTTTTATAATTTTGTTTTTATAACATTCTTTATTAAAGTTATTAGCAACAAAAATAACCGCATCTTCAATTTTTTTGTTATGAATATCATATTTTGGCAAGTAATTTAAAATTATTTTGCTTGATTTTTGAACTGAATTTAAATCAATTTGAAGACCATTTTTGCCGTCATCCAATATTTCTCTTGCTCCTCCATTATTCGAATAAATTACAGGGGTTTTAGACTCTATAGCTTCTAATATTACAGCTGGAGCTGGATCCGGTTCAATTGGCACATGAATAAAAAAATTTGATTTTTTTAAAGCAGATTTTACACTTTTTATAAAACCAAGAAATAAAATATTATTATCAATTTTATACTCAACTACTTTAGATTTCAAACAATTTAAATAAGATTGATAGGATGGTAACGTATCACCTACAATTTGAAGAATAATATCATTTCTGTATTTTAGAATTTCTCTAAAAAGTTCTATTAAAAATAAGTGACCCTTGTAAGGTATAATTCTTGAAATACTAGTGAAAATTATATTATTTTCATTACTTGTTTTTTTTAAACTGAAGTTGAAATTATATCCGTTATATATCAGATTTATCTTATTTTTAATTAATCCTCCTTTTAACCAAAATTCTTTAACTGCATTAGAAACAACTATAACTTTATTAGAAAATTTATTAATTATCCAAATTAAAAATTTAAAATATATCTTAGATTTTGTTGGAATTTCGTGAATATGATATACTGAAGGGATCTTTGAAATAAAAGCAGAAATACATGGACTAATTAAAGTTGAAGTATTTATATAAACTAATTCTATTTTATTTTTCCTGATATAATTTTTTAAAATTATAATTGACTTTAAAATAAAATACAACCTGTTAAATAAACCTAGAATATTAAAATATTTTTTTCTAAAGACACCTAATTTAACTATACTTAGATTAACTTTTTTAATTATTTTATTATTATTTAAAGGACCATTACATGGAAGAATAACATGCACCACAAAGCCATTTGATATTAATATTTCTATTGTTGAAATTAATACCTTGCTAGCACCATACATATCGTTTGAGCTGTGTGCAATTAATATATTTTTAGAAGGTTTTTTCAAAATCTTTAATGAAATTATTTCTATTAAACATTTTTACTCTTTCAGAACCTTTTATAATTAATTTCTTTGAAAGTTCTTTGCTTTGAATCAATTTTTTCATTATTTCAAATAAATTAATTTCATTTTGTTTTTCAAAGAATAATACGGAGTCATTGGCAATTTCTCTAAATATTGGAATATCTGAACATATAACTGGAACTTTAAGTTTAAGAGCTTCAATTAATGGTATACCAAAACCTTCATCAAGTGAGGGGAAAACATACATTAATGAATTGCTGTAAAAGTAAAGTGCTTTGTTTTTATCTATATATCCAGGCATTAAAATAGAACTAAAAAGATTATGCTCAGTAATATATTTGTGAATTTTTAATAGTACTTTATTGTCTCCATTAATATAAGTTGATCCTGCTAAAACTAATTTATAATCAACTTTTAATTCTTCCTTTAATTTTTTAAAACCTTTTATCAAAGTCAATAAATTTTTTCTCTTTTCAAATGTTCCAACATGCAAAATATATTTTTTACCATTTTTATTAGTGTGTTTTACAGAGAAAGCTTCTGAACTTTGATAAATAGGTACAATTTTATTTTTGGGAAAAATTGATTCTAAACCATTCATTGAATATTTACTTGTAGTAACAATTATAGAGTTAAAGTTTAGCCCTAAATGAATGAGTTTATTAAAATATTTTCTCCAAATACTATTATAATTTCTTGGATACTTCCACAACAAGTTATCATGTATTACAACTACTTTTTTCGAAAAACAAAATATTGGAGCGACATAATCAGGACAAATAACAACATCAGCTTTATACATAAATAATTTAATTGGTAAAACAACTTGTTTCCAAAAAAAATATCTGAGCTGGAAAATCCATCTAATAATTCTGAATTTTGAATTTATAAAAAACTGATTGTTAACTAGTTTATCAATATCATGAGAAATAATATATTCGATCTCTTCACAACCATGAATTTTGGCTGCATTAACTAATTCTTCAATATAAGTTTTTAATCCTGATAATGCAGTTTTGTAATAAAATATATCAATATAAACTCTTTTTTTTCTCAACCAGTTGTTTTATATAAGTTGATTCTACATTACCTGCCAAGAACCACGAAGATAAAGATACAAAAAGGTATAATTCTGCATTAGAACTTAATAAAGGAAGTATAAGACCAAACTTCGTACAAGCAACAATAAATGAAATATGTTTTTGTTGATTTGTACTATTTTGAAAAGCTTTAATTGATCTAATTATAACACAAGCTAGAATTAATGTGTAAACAAATAAAGCTATCACTCCCATTTGAACACCCAAAATTAAAAATTGATTTTCTCCACCAACTTTAATTGTTTGATCAACTCCAGCTGCATTTCCACTCATTGCCAATCCAATTCCTAAAGGATTCTCTAATATTGAAAGTATACCTTCAATCCATTCAATTAAATGACCTAAACTAGATGTATTTTCAAATTTTATAGTATCAATAATAATATATTGAATTTCTTCTGATGAGAAGTTATATAAAACCAATAAAAAGACAATGGATGATAAGAATATATATAATAAGATTTTGTATTTCTCATGAATTAATAATGAAAATAATACCACACCTAGGCACGCAACAATTGCTCCTCTAGAAAAAGAAAGAAAAAGAGAAATAAAAATGAGAAAAAGAAATATAAAATGGACCTTCTTAAAACTAGTATGAAAATAAAATAATATAACTGTAAAAAACAAAATAAGTGATGCTGAAAACTCTAAAGGATCAGCAAAGAATGAGGCGTATCGAGGACTTGATTCCTGAGACTCAAATGACCAACTTAATCCATAGTTGCCTTGAGGATCAATCTCATTTACTACTGAATTATAATTTGAATATTCAATTAATGTATGAAAATGAGTTGATGTCAAAAATTCCAAAAATACTAAGGATGAAGAAGTAATAATTAATAAAAAAAATATTCTAATAATTTTATTAAAAAATCTATTTTCAAATGTTATGTTTCTGCCTATACAATAGGTGATGGGTATGATTAATAAATTCTTTGCATAAATTATTTTTGAAAATATAGCTGCTTCTCCTAATGGAGTTAAAGTATATACTAATATGAAAAATGTAAATATTAAAAATAACTTATCTAATAAGGAAAAACTAAAAGTTCTTTTACTTAGTGAAATTTTATTTCCAAGTATAAAAATTATAAATGCATAAAAGAAAATTAAATCCTTTGAAATTTTTATGAGATTAACAATAATTTCATTTTCAAATATTTGAAAAACTTGGGCTTGCAATGTTGCATAAAAGGGTAATCCAATGCATATATAAAATAAAATATATTCAAGATTTCCTCTAGAAATTTTTCTTATTGATTCAAAAAAAACAAATAAGTATATACTTAAGAATAATATTGAAATTAAAACGATCATATTTTTATTTTATATGAATCTAGTAGTCCTTTATAAACCATATTCAATTTGATAAATCTTAGTCTAAAAATAAAATAAATAGAATAAGAAATAATCTTAAAAATCTGATATATTCTTGCTCCAAACGAATTAAATAAATCTGAATGCTTTTTTAAAATAAGGATATGATTGCGAATATTTAGGTAATGAATATAAGGGCTTAATTTACCGCCTTTAGAGTTATTTGATATTGAGGAAAATGATTCATAATGGTAAATCTGTGTTTTTGATGTAAATCCAATTTTATATCCATATTTTTTTAATCTTAATGAAAAATCTACATCTTCATAATAAGCGAAAAACCTTTCATCTAATTTTCCAATATCCTTAAAAATTTTAGTTTTAAATAAACAACAACATCCTGTAAACCATTCTGTTAATTCATGTGATGAATTTAAAGAATTACCTAATCTCTTTAATGTGATAAAATTCCCAAAAAAATAATTGATTCTTCCTCCTGCATTCCAAATTTCTTTACCATTATAGTTTAATATTAAAGGTTGTACAACTGAAAAATTCTTTGCCAGTGTTGTTTTCAATAAAACTTCAATTAAGTTTTTTTCAACTATGGTGTCATTATTAATCAAAAGAGTATAATCATAGTTGTTTTTTAAAGCGTAATCTATTCCAATATTATTTGCTTTCGAAAAACCTTCATTTTTTTTGTTTTGAATTATTTCAATTTCGTTTCTATATTTAAATTTTTTCACTTTTTTATTATCACTTTCATTATCAACTAATATGATTTTAAAATTAGAATTTGTAGAATTTAAAATTGATTCGATACAAGTTGAAGTAATATCATATTTTTTCCAATTAACTATAATTATAGCGACTGTAGAATTTATCATCATTTTCTATTAATTAAAAGGTAATGAATTAAGAAAGAAAATATCTCCGTCAATAATAATGAATAAGCTAAACCATATCCACCATATATATTTGTTAAAATCAATGAATTAATTAAAAACAACAACAGAGTGTAAAAAGTTGCTTTATTTAATTTAGACTTCAAATCATTTACTAGCATATAAACCACATTTTTAAAATTAAGCATTGCAAGAAATGGAATAAATGATAACAAAGACAAAATTTTAGAACTGTAATCAATTCTTTCATCAGCAAAAATTTCAATAATAAAATCAGAAAAAAAACAAGTAATAATTGCAATTATTAGAGTAGTTAATAGTCCCAACTTAAAATAATTTGATAGAAATTTATGAAACTCATCTTTTGATCTATCTTTTATTTTAGTCGCATGCTGTAATATTGATTGAATAAAAAATACCGGGATCATTCTAAGTATAAATGCAACTTTATATGCTAAACTGAATCTTCCCAATTCTTGGTTACTAACAAAAAAAGATAATATTATAAGAGCTCCATTTACTGTAAAATGCGTGGAAGTTGATGATAAAAAAAGATGTAAATTTTCTTTTAAGTTTATTATAATTTTTTTTAATGAAAAACTGTAATTAAATGTACTTGAACTTAAAAATAATTTCATCCAAAAAATCAAAAACAAAAAGGAAATACTAATACCATAAAAAAAGTTAGCCAGATAGGCATCTTCAGCATCGCTTATAAATAATATAATAAGAATAACATACAGTGATTTTGAGAAAAAATTCAAAATCGATTGTGGTAAAATTTTATTTATTCCCTGTAAATAAAATAAAGGATTTAATGCTTCGGCTAAAAGTATTATATATGAAAAAATTAAAATTTTCTGATAGATAATATTTGACTGTAAATATAAAAATGGAATACTTATAACAAAGACTAAAACTGAAAGCGTTAACCTAAGATTTAAAATTTCACTAGTTATTAGATTTTCTTTTTTTTCCTCATGTGATTGAACTATTTTAATTGGTCCATTTAAATTATATCCATAACTCACAAAAATTGATAGTATTATCACAATAGAGAAAGCCAATTGAATTAATCCAAAATTCTCTTCACCTAAAATTTGAAATAAAATAGGTGTATAAATTAAAGTTGCAATGATGTTAACAACTTGGTTAAGTGTAAGATTTATAAAGTTTTTTGAAAAAATTGATTTAATATCAAATGGCATAATGTAGTTTATATAAAAATAAACTAATTAATTAATGATTGATAAAATCTAATTAAAGAAAAATATATAATTGAGATAATAAAACCTCCAAAAAAGCCGTAAAATATGCATTCAAAAAATCTTAATCTGGAATTTTCAAGTGGTAAAGTGGGTTTATCAATAATTTGGATAAGAGGGGTTTTATTTCTGTGAGTTACTTTAGCAAGTTCTAGCTGAGAAATAATTTGTTGATAAATAACACCATTAGATTGAACGTCAATTAAAGCTTTTTGATAGGGAACAAGATTAATTTTCGCTAAAGGATTTGGGTTTGGTACTCTTTCATCTTCATTGGCTAAAAATAAAATTGATTTATCTAAAACTTTTTTTACGCTATCAGCTTGTCTTTGTAATATTTCTAGATTCTTTCCAGATTTTTGAGTTTTTGTTTTATAATAAAAATCATTTACTATTGAGACTAAATTTTCATTGAAAGATTTTGCCATCAATTCATCTTTATGCGTAAAACCTATCTCCAAAATCGTTGTTTTCCTACTTGGTTTATCAACAAGCAAATACTTTTCCTTAATGATTTCCGATGCTTCTATAAGTATACTATCGTGTAATCTTTTGTTTTGTTCAAAACTTAAACTTTTATCAAAATTTACAGATAACTTTCCCCACTTACGGTCTATTTTTTCCACTTGTCCAAACCTATTAATTAAAGGCATATCTTTTCCATCAAATTTTGATTCAGACATCAATGTCTTCATTATCATTGAATTTGATTTATATAATTCTTGAATATTATCAATTTGAAATAATCCACTGGCATCAATAAATGATGAGGCGTTAATTCCAGCAAGAGATGCTAATGAAGCAACATCACCTATTGGATTTGAAGAAGATTGACTATCTAAAACAAAAGTGGTTTTGGCATAATGAATAGGGGATTTTACATAATTATAAGTTATTAATACTAATTGACAAGAAAGAGTAAGAATTATAATTTTCTTCAGGTTACTAATCAGATATTTAAAATAACTATTGATTTTATCGATCAGATTTTTTAATGAATAACTATTTGTGCTTTGATTTAAACTCATAAAATCAATTAATTTGATTAATTGCTATAATTAAAGCAGCTAGTCCAGTAGTAAAGTTCAAAATTGAGGATACAGCAAGAGGGTTTTTATCAGACTTTCTAGGGACAATAACTTCACATCCCGGTTCTGCTTTAGGATAAAAGTTAAAAAATAATAACTTTTTTGTTCTAGCAACATCTCCGTTTGCATACACAACATATGTTCCACTTCTTTTTGCCTTCGAATCAAAACCACCTGAGGAATTTATATAGTATTTTAATCCCCTTGAGGGCAAGTGTCGAACAGTAGTTGGGTATAATAGTTCACCTCTTAACCTCACAGTTTCAAGTTTTTTTGGAACTACAATTATATCTCCCTCTTGAACCAATAAGTCAGACTTTGAACCAGGGTTTTTAATAATTGATTCTAAGTCGATTCCAATTGATTCTGACATAGATGTCGGTACATCATCAGAGGATAAATTCCTTCGGACAATTTCAGCAACCCTTTCTTTTTTTACAAAGTTAGAAAAATCTTGATTGGAAATATTTTCAATTTTTAATCTATTTATGCTTTCATCAACTCTAATCATTAAAAGCTTTTCAGATTCACTTATAAGATTAGAATTTGAGGATAATTTTTGTTTTAATTTTTCAAGATCTTCTATTTGTTTATCCAAATCATTTTGCTTATCAAAAAATTCTGTTTTTCTAATTAAAGTTCCACCTTTCAGATAAGCATACTCTTTGATACCGCCTGCTCTATTTAGAAAATCTGAGATCCTTTCTTTCCTTGATGATATAGCATATTTACCAGGGTATTTAACCTCGCCTTCAATATTAGCGTAGCTAATAACTTCAATTGCTGGGTCTTTTCTTACAATTATATTATCAAAAGGTTTTAATTCAACTGAATTTGAATTAATTCCATCTAAATCAACATACAATAGCTCAGCACTTTTATCGAAATCGGAGTTTGCTGACGATTTTTCTCTAGATATTTCAATATTTTTTAATGTGGCTTTATTTTTTACTCCTCCTGCTATTATTAACAAATCACTTAACTTTAAATTTGTTGAATAAGGGTATACACCAGGATTATTTATTTCACCTGAAATTTCTACATAATCATCTTCTTTTAAATCATTTAAAGAGCTAATAGATAATACATCATCTTGCTTGAGAAAAATTGGTTCTTCATTTTCATTTAACTGATCTATTAAGTTGAAAGGAATTGTTGTTGTTGAGTAATCGACATTGGTCCGAGTTATAATTGCTTTATCAAAATAAGTGTCTGGCTTAATACCTTCAGATTTTTCTATCAATTTTTTTACTGTTATACCTTCCTCAAAAGAATAAATTCCAGGTCTATATACAGACCCCTTTACAACAAGTTTATTTTCATACTTACTAATTATTTTACCAACTTCAATAACATCTCCAGATTTAAGATTAAAGAATTCAAACTGATTTGAATTTACATCAACAATTTTAAGTTTATCATCAAAAATTCTAGTAATTTTTATTGATTTTTTATACGCGTCTTCCTTAAAACCACCAGCATAATCAATCAAATCTTGTAAAGATTCATCTTTTTTAAATTCAAACCTACCAGGTGTGATAACATTTCCTTTAATAGTAACCCTATTCTTATAAGTTCCAACTAATATCAAATCTCCATTATCCAATCTAACATTAGTACTCATGTCACCAGATTTTAAAAAATTATAAACGTCAACTGAGCTGATAAGCTTATTATTTCTATATAATCTAATATCTCTCAATGAAGCATCTTCAGTAATTCCACCAGCAACATATAGAGCATTATACAAAGTATTAAAAGCGCTAAAATTATACGTTCCAGGGAGCTGAACTTCTCCAGCAATATTTATTCTAATAGCTCTTGGAATACCTACAGAAATATTGATTGAAGTTTTCCCAGTAGAAATTCCACTATAAATATTATTTAATTTGCTCTTAAGCCTATTTTTAGCATCAGATAATTTTAGACCATTAAGATTGACTGGTCCAATATTTTCAAGTAGTGCATCTCCTTCAGGATTGACCTCAACTTGATAATATGCTTCTGACTCACCATAAATATCAATAAAAATTTTATCGCCTGGGCCTAAAATATAATCAATTGGTGTTGGTAAATTAAGATTTGATTGAAAACTCAAAAAACTTGTCCCTCTGAAGACATTATATCCAAAAACATCGCTATCTGTTTCTCTAAAAATTTCTATATCTTGAAGCCATTGTTTTCTTAGCCTAGTATCTTCCAGAGGAGCTGTTGCAGTTTCAGCAATTCTATTAATATTTTTAGCTGATTTAAATCTTTTATCCAATTTTTCAATTTCATCAAGTGAAAATCCTTGTGATTGAGCAATTTTTAAAATATCAAATTCATTGTATCCCTGAGAACCAGCTCTTCTAAGCAGAAGGTCAATTTGGGGATCAGTTAATTCTCTTAAATTTAATTGTGATATATCGGAAAAATCTTGACTTTTAATATTGCTTACACTAATTAGTGATATTAAAAAAGCAATTAAAATTGTAATTTTTTTCATTTAAACTTTTGATTATAGGGAGGACGAAGATAATTAAAATCTTAGAAATTCTAATTCTTATGCTTAAAATTGAAAATAATACTGTTTTTTTTTTAGTTAAAATCCAAATATCAATAAATTGCAGAATGCTAAAAAAATTTTTTTTAATCTTTATTTTTTTTGCTTACAATGGTAATGCTCAAACTGAATTAAAATTTAATCTAGCATCTGTACCCTTTCTAGTTCCAAATATTGGAATTGAGGTAAAACTTTCTGAAAAAATTGGCTATCAACTTGATACTAGCGCCTCTTTTTATAATGATATTGAAGGATCTCCATTTCATATGACTCAAATTTTCAATGAATTTAGATATTACATTGATAAAAAAAGAAGTTTTTTTATTGGAGCTCATGTTGGATATGGAATGTATAATATTCGATTGCCAAAATGGATAGCAAATATTTCTGGAAGTGAATTCAAAGAAGAGGGAAGCTATCAATATGGAAGAAATGCGTATTATGGAATTACAATTGGTAAAAAAATTCCATTAAAAAATGAAAGATTTGGACTCGAAATATTTTTAGGTGGAGGTTCATCTCAATCCAATTATAAATATTATAATAAGAATGAACAAAGAATATTTGCGATTACTAATTATAAAAGAAAGTTTAATAAAAGTGGTGAGGAATTACCATATAGAGGTGGACTAATGTTAATATATAAACTATAATAATTGAAAAAAATTGCAGTAATAGGTCTAGGTTATGTTGGTTTTCCTTTAGCATATGAATTTTCAAAAAAGTACGATTTAACTGGGTTTGATATTTCAAAAAAGAGAATTTCTGAGCTTAAAAATGGAATTGACAAAACTGAAGAGTATTCAAAAAATCAAATTTTAGATTCAAAATTATTTTTAAGTAATAATGAGAAAGATTTAATAAATCAAGATATTTATATAATAACTGTTCCTACACCACTAAAAAAAAATAATAAACCTAATTTAAAACCCTTAATCTCTGCGTCTAAGACAGTAGGTAAATATTTATCAAAAGGTTCGATAGTAATTTATGAATCTACCGTTTATCCAGGTTGTACAGAGGAAGACTGTATCCCGGTTTTAGAAAAATATTCTAATTTAAAATTTAATTTAGATTTTTTTTGTGGTTATTCTCCTGAAAGAATAAACCCTGGAGATAAAAAAAGAAAGTTAACTGATATAATAAAAGTTGTCTCAGGAAGTAATAAGGAAGCAACTAAAATTATTGATGATCTTTACAAATCAATAATAAAAGTAGGGACATATGTCGCTGAATCAATTAAAGTTGCAGAAGCATCAAAAATCATAGAAAATGTTCAAAGAGATGTTAATATTTCACTGGTCAACGAATTTGCATTAATTTTTGAAAAATTAAATATAGATACTAAAGAAGTTTTAGATGCTGCATCAACAAAATGGAATTTCTTAAATTATAAACCAGGTTTAGTAGGTGGCCACTGTATTGGAGTTGATCCTTATTATTTAGCTTATAAGGCTTTAAAAAAAGGATATAGCCCAAAGGTTTTATTAAATGGAAGAAAGGTTAATAACAGTATTCCAAAAAGAATTGTTAAATCTGTACTTAAGAAATCTAAAGAATTAAACTTAAATATTAAATCTTCAAAAATTCTAATTCTTGGTGTAACTTTTAAAGAAAATTGCTCCGATATTAGAAATTCAAGAGTTATAGATTTAATTAAAGAGTTTAAAAAAATTTGTGATCATGTTCTGGTTCACGACTACTATGCTGATCAAGATGAACTAAAAAAATACTACGGTATTGAATTAAAAGGAAATCTAAATCATAAATACGACATAGCAGTATTAGCTGTAGCTCATGATAATTATTTAAAAATTGACTTTAGTAAATTATTGAACATAAATCATGTTCTATATGATGTAAAATCAGTTTTACCAAAAAATATTAGTACTTTAAGATTATAATGAAGGGAATAATTTTAGCAGGCGGAAGTGGGACTCGACTTTATCCTCTGACAATGGGTCAGTCAAAACAGTTACTTGCTATTCATGATAAGCCTATGATATATTATCCGTTATCAGTACTCATGTTGGCTGGTATAAGAGATGTTCTAATTATATCTACACCTCAAGATTTGCCAAATTTTAAAAGACTTTTATCTGACGGTTCACAAATTGGAATGAGTTTTTCATATGAAAAACAAGAAAAACCTAATGGAATTGCTGAAGCATTTATTATTGGAGAAAAATTCATACAAAATGATTCAGTTTGTTTAATATTGGGAGATAATATTTTTTATGGTAGCGGTTTTACAAAAATTTTAAAAAATTCTGTCGAATTTGTTGAAAAAAATCATAAAGCTAAAGTTTTTGGATATTACGTAAACAATCCATCAAGATATGGAGTTGTTCAAAATGATAAACTTGGTAATGTTCTTAGTTTAGAAGAGAAACCTGCTCAACCAAAAAGTAATTATGCAGTAGTAGGTTTGTATATATACCCAAATAGTGTAATTAAAATTTCTAAATACATACTGCCCAGTGAAAGGGGTGAATTAGAAATAACAACTATTAACAATTCATACTTAAAAGAAAAAAAATTGAAAGTTGAGTTATTTGATAAAAATTTTACTTGGCTAGATTCAGGCACTCACGAATCAATGCTTGAAGCGTCAAATTATATTCATACTATTGAAAAAAGAACTGGTTTAAAAATTGCTTGTATCGAAGAGATTGCTTATAAATTAGGTTACATAAATAAATCTAAATTTGAGAAACTTATTAATTCAATTGGTGAAAATCAGTATGGAGAATATCTTAAAAAAATTATAAATGGAGTTTGAAAAAGTTGAGATTGAAGGATTGATCCTTTGTAAACCTAAATTAATTAATGATGACCGAGGATTTTTCTCAGAATTATTCAGAAAAGATTTACTTGAAAACACTTTAAAACAAAAAATTAATTTTTGTCAATCAAACACATCTGAATCTAAATATGGTACAATTAGAGGGTTGCATTTTCAAACATCACCCTCAAGTCAAACTAAACTTGTTTCAGTTTCAAAAGGGCAAATATTAGATGTTGCTCTTGATATTAGAAAAAACTCTAAAACTTATGGTAAGTTTTATTCTATAATTCTTAATGATAATAATAACTTTCAATTATATATTCCCCGAGGTTTTGCTCATGGATTTTCCGTACTAAGTAAAGAAGCTAGAGTACATTATCAAGTAGATAATTATTATGATAAACAAAATGAATTCGGAATAAATCCATTGGATAAAGATCTTGCGATAGATTGGAAAATCAATAAAGAAAATTATCATATTTCCAGTAAAGATTTAGATAATCCTTATTTTAAAAATATTCATTTTTTTGACTTTTAGTTTTGAGAATACTTATTACAGGTTCTAAAGGACAACTCGGACAAGAATTTAATAGACTTAAAAGTTCATCAAAACATGAATTTTTATTTACCGATTTAAATCAATTAAATATATGTTCTATTGATAGTATTAATTCATACATGAGTGATATAAAAGTTGATTGCATAATAAACTGTGCTGCTTACACTGATGTAAGAAAAGCCGAAGTTGAGAGAAAAAAAGCGTTTGATGTTAACTCAAGTGGGGTAAAAAATCTGGTAGTTTATTGTGAAAAAACTCAAACAAGACTAATACATTTTTCTACTGATTATGTATATAACTCATTAAATAAAAAACCAATAAACGAAGATGAATTAATAGATCCTCAGAATTATTATGGTTATTCAAAAAGAGAGGGTGAAAAACATATTGAAAATTCTAAAGTTGAATCAATAGTTATTAGAACATCATGGCTTTACTCAAAATATGGCAATAACTTTGTGAACGCAATTATTGATAAATCCAAAACAGGGGAAAATTTAAAAGTAATAAATGATCAATTTGGATGTCCAACTTACGCCAAAGATCTCGCACTAGCAGTAATACAAATCCTAGAAAGTGATAATATAATAGACAAAAAAGCTAAAATTTTTAATTATTCTAATACTGAATCAACAAACTGGTTTGATTTTGCAAAAAAAATTTTAAAGCTATATGGCTCTAAGAACAAGATAGAACCAGTTGATTCAGAATATTTTAAAGATGAAGTTAAAAGACCTAAATTTTCGATCACAAGTAAACAAAAAAATAATTGATACTTTTAATTTAGAAATTAATAATTGGGATTCAAGCCTTACCAATTATATAATTAACGATTTAAAATGAAAAATATATTAATAACTGGCGGAGCAGGGTTTATAGGTTCACATCTTGTAAAATATTTTGTTAAAAAATATAAGAACTATAATATTATAAATTTAGATAAGTTAACATATGCTAGTAATATTGGTTTTCTAGATGAAATAAAGAATTTTGAAAATTACTTTTTTATTCAAGTTGATATTTGTGATATGCAAAAAATTCAAGAAATATTTAATAAGTATAAAATTTCAAATGTTATTCACTTAGCAGCAGAATCTCATGTCGATAATTCCATAGAAAATGCTTTAGAATTTGCAAATACCAATATACTTGGAACCATAAACCTTTTGGAGCAATCGAGAAAAAACTGGAATAAAAAAAATAATAATTTATTTTACCATATATCTACAGACGAAGTTTTTGGAACTTTAAATGAATCTGGAGTTTTTAATGAAAATTCTAAATATGATCCACACTCACCATACTCAGCATCAAAGGCCTCTGCAGATCATTTTGTTAGAGCTTTTTATGACACTCATAAATTACCTGTAATTTTATCTAATTGTTCAAATAATTATGGTCCAAATCAACATAAGGAAAAACTTATTCCTACTGTTATAAATTCATTGATTAACAAAACAAAAATTCCAGTTTATGGAAATGGTTTAAATGTAAGAGATTGGCTTTATGTTGAAGATCATGTAGAAGCTATTGATTTAATTTTTCACAAAGGAATTATTGGAGAGACCTACTGTATTGGTGGTCAAAATGAAATTAAAAATATAGATTTAATTAAAATGATTATAAAAGAATATGACTTAATACAACAAAACAAGAATTCATCTGTTGATTTAATAAGTTTTGTAAAAGATAGGCTTGGTCACGATTACAGGTATGCTGTTGATATTTCAAAAATCAAAAATGAATTAGGTTGGATACCAAAAACAAATTTTAATGATAGTATAAAAAAAACAGTAAATTGGTATTTGAATGATTAGAGGATTTATAGCTGGTAATTTTGATGTAATACATCCGGGTTACATTAAATTATTTAAAGAATGTAAAGAAAATTGTGATCACTTTACTATTCTTCTTCACTCCGATCCGTCTATTGAAAGACCACATAAATTGAAACCCATACTTTCCTTATCTGAAAGGAAGGAAATGTTATTTTCTTTAAAATATGTAGATGATATAATAACCTATACATTTGAAAAAGAATTAGTTTCAATTTTAGAAACTAATAATTTTAATCTAAGATTTTTAGGTGATGATTATATAGATAAAAAGTTCACAGGTGATAAATTGAATATTAAACTATACTTTATTAATAGAGATCATGGTTGGTCAACTACAAAATATAAAAAATTAATTTATGAAAGTGTTAAGAAAGATTGAATCTAATAAGTTTAAAAATTGTTTGAAAAAAAATTCTTAGATCCAAGAAAATTGACC
This sequence comes from uncultured Bacteroidota bacterium, assembly GCA_902522775.1. Taxonomy (GTDB): domain Bacteria; phylum Bacteroidota; class Bacteroidia; order Flavobacteriales; family Flavobacteriaceae; genus Eutrophosalina. The sequence continues at coordinate 34,402 of CABYWQ010000004.1, forward strand.
AATTTTTAAAGTAATATCTATCCAATTTAACTCTGGATGACATATCATGATAATTTTTTATTTTACCTCTAAAACCAGATATTTGAGCTAGGCCTGTAATACCTGGCTTAAATTGATGTCTTTTATCAAATTTTTGAATTTTTTTTGAGAATTGATTATTTAATAAAATTGGGTGAGGTCTAGGTCCTACAACTGACATATCACCGATAAGAACATTGATAAATTGAGGCATTTCATCAAGTGCTGAAATACGTAAAATTTTTCCAAATGACGTTAATCTTTTATCATTATTATCAGCAAAAACTTTATCAAAATCATCATTAATAACCATTGACCTAAATTTATAGCACCTAAATGTTCTACCACCTAAACCATGTCTCGACTGAATAAAGAATACAGGTCCCCTTGACTGGAGTTTTATAATAACTCCAAACAATGGAATCATCCATGACAAAATGAAAAGTATAACAAAAGAAGAAATTACTATATCAAAAAACCTTTTAAAAAGACTATTATACCAAAAATCTAGAGGTAATTGATTTACTTCAATAACTGGAATATTTATCAGTTTACTGATAAAAAAGTTTTTAAATTGATAATTTATTAACTCAGGTAGAATTCTAACTTTTATTAAATTTAAATCTGCAAATTCAATTAATTCTTTTTTAACTTTTTTATTAATATCATCCGAGATATACACTTCGCTAATTCCTGATGAATTTTTATAAAATTCATTAATTTTTCCTAAATAGGGAATAGATTTTTTTTTGATAAAATTATTATTATATATTCCTGATGATCTGATACCTAAATGTAAATTATTATTTATGGTATTGTAAAACTCAACTCCTTTTTTATCGAAACCAATTATAGCAACATTTTTTATGTTACCACCATATGATCTGTATCTATCAAGTATAAAGTGGATAAGTAATCTGAAAAAAACAATTGAAATTGTGAAGATTAATAATGCTAATGATATTGATGTTATTGTAAATTCATATAAACTGAGAAATAAACTTACAATTGAAATACTAGAAAAAAGTACTAAAACAGATTTCAGTGCAGATTTAAAAGTTATTAAATAACTCACTCCTCTTCCAATGTGATAAGCTTTTGAATAAATAATAAGTAGTATCCAGAAAGTAATAATTATAGTATTGTATGCGGTCCATTCAGCAAAGGTTATGAAATGCATCCATTTAGTGACTACGTATATTATAATAAATTCACAAACAATAAATAATAATGGAAAAAAAGTATTAAATCTGCTTTTAATCATTATGACAAAACTAAATTAATTTATTAAAAGGTTAATATTATGAATTATTTTTTTATATAATTTTTATAAAATTTAACAATAGATTAATATTTGTGATCTTATTTTAAATAAAACTAAAAATTTTGTACTTCGGGTGGGAATCGAACCCACACTTTGTTACCAAAACTGGATTTTGAATCCAGCGCGTCTACCAGTTCCGCCACCGAAGCAAGGGGTGTAAATTTATAAAAACTTTTCATTTATATTTAATTGTACTAAATAATTATTAAATTTGACGCCCCAAGAAAAATGAGTAAAATTATACCTGTCGCAAAAATATTTTCATGCACCCAATCATCTGTGCTTTCTAAAAAAAATTGCTAAATCTTTTGGCTCTGAAATTGGAAAAGTTAATTTTTCACATTATAGTGATGGTGAATATCAACCATCTTTTGAAGAATCGGTCAGAGGCGCCAGGCTCTTTTTAATTGGATCTACACACCCAAGTTCTGAAAATTTAATGGAATTACTGTTAATGATAGATGCAGCTAAAAGAGCATCTGCTCGCCACATTACTGCCGTGATCCCTTACTTTGGTTGGGCTAGACAAGACAGAAAAGATAAACCTAGAGTTCCAATTGGAGCTAAATTAATTGCAAAACTTTTGGAAACAGCAGGAGCAACTAGAATTATTACCATGGATCTTCACGCTGATCAGATTCAGGGTTTTTTTGAAAAACCAGTTGATCATCTTTATGCTTCAACAATTTTCATTCCTTATATTGAATCTTTAAATCTTGATGGATTAACAATTGCTTCTCCAGACATGGGAGGATCAAAAAGAGCTTATGCATATTCTAAGTTTTTAGAAAGCAATGTTGTAGTATGCTACAAACAGAGAAAAAAAGCAAATGTTATTGATCATATGGAGTTAATTGGAGAAGTTAAAGGAAAAAATGTTGTAATTGTAGATGATATGGTTGATACTGCTGGTACACTAACAAAAGCTGCTGATTTGATGATGGAAAGAGGAGCTAAATCTGTTAGAGCTATATGTACTCATGCTCTTCTTTCAGGAAATGCATATGAAAAAATAGAAAATTCCAAACTAGAAGAACTTATTGTTACTGACTCAATTCCTCAGAAAAAAGAATCAATAAAAGTAAATGTATTAACCTGTGCAAATTTATTTGCAGATGTAATGCATAACGTTAACACTAATCAATCAATTAATCCTTTTTTTATAAAATAATAATTATGAAATCAATCAAAATCAACGGATCTAAAAGAGAAAGCGTGGGAAAGTCATCGACTAAAGTCCTACGTAATGCTGGTAAGGTTCCTTGCGTAGTTTACGGTGGGGAAAAACCAGTTCATTTTTCTGCAGATGAAATCAGCTTTTCCAAATTAGTTTACACACCCAATGCTCACATGGTTGCAATTTCATTTGATGGAAAATCTGAAATAAATGCTATTATTCAAGATATTCAGTTTCATCCAGTTTCTGAAAAAATCCTGCACATTGACTTTCTTCAACTTTTTGAGAGTAAAGAAGTTACAATGACAATCCCTGTAAAATATGAAGGGAATGCACCCGGTGTTAGAAATGAAGGTGGAATTCTTTCCAAGAATAAAAGAAAATTAAGTGTTAGAGCTTTACCCAAAGATCTACCTGACTATATAAAAGCTGATATTTCTAATTTGAATCTTAATGATAACATAACTATTTCTGATGTTTCAGATGACTCATTTAAGTTTTTACACCCTGATAACATGGTAGTTTGTCAAGTGAAAATGTCAAGAGCTTCATTATCATTATCTACTGAAGAAGAGGAAGATGGAGAAGAAAGTAGTGAAGGTTCTGAGACTTCAACCGGTGAAGGAGGAGAAGCTCCAAAAGCTGAAGATAATTCAGAAAATAAAGAATAGAATTCCAATTAGCTTAATTTATAAACACGGTCAAAAAGCTTATATATTTGTATAAATTTTTGACCTTGTTTTCAATATCTCAATTTTTAAAAAGAACTAAATCATTTGACATGAACAAATTTCTAATTGTAGGTCTTGGTAATATAGGGATAGACTATGCTATGACACGTCATAATATTGGTTTTGAAATACTTGATCTTATGTCTGAAAATTTTGAAGATAATTATGAATCCAGAAGATATGGTGAAATATTAAGGGCAAAAACGAATGGAAAGTCGCTTATTTTTCTAAAACCAAATACTTTTATGAACATGAGTGGAAAGGCCATCAAATATTGGAAAAACAAAGAAAACATACATAATGATAATTTATTAGTTGTTTTAGATGATTTAAACTTAGATTTTGGGAAATCAAGATTTAGAAAATTTGGAAAAGATGGAGGTCATAATGGTTTAAAAAGTATTAATGATTATTTAGGATCCAATAAGTATTGTAGACTAAGGTTTGGAATTGGAAATAATTTTAAAAAAGGTACTCAAACAGATTTTGTTCTTGAAAGATGGTCAGATAAAGAATTGAAATCTTTACCTACTCTTATCGATCATAATATTAATATAATTTTTCACTATATAAAACACGGGTCTGAAAATACCATGAACAAGTTTAATTAATGATTGTTTTAAGAGATTTATTCAAAGTAAAGTTAGATAAGCCTTCGGTAGCAACTATTGGAACTTTTGATGGAGTTCATTTGGGACATCAAAAAATTATTAAATCATTAATATCTAAATCTAAGGAAACTGAATTAAACTCTGTTTTAATAACATTCGATCCTCATCCTAGAAAAGTGATTAATCCTAATTCAAAGTTAGAGTTGCTAAATACAACTGATGAAAAAGTTGATATCCTTAAAAATTTAGGTCTTGATTATTTAATTATACATGAATTCAGTGTAAGCTTTTCAAATATTGATGCTGAGGAGTTTGTAAAGATTCTTATTCAGAAATTGAATATAAAAAAGCTTATTGTAGGATATGATCACAGATTTGGAAAAGACAGGAATGCTAACATTAATGATCTTAAAAAATTTGGAAATAAATACAGTTTTGAAGTTATAGAAATAAGTGCTTTTGATATTGAGGAAATAAATGTTAGTTCTACAAAGATCAGAAATTCTATTTATGAAGGTAAAATTGAAATTTGTAAAAAATATATGGGATTTAATTTTAAATTATCCGGAAAAGTTGTAAAAGGGATGTCAAGAGGAAATAAAATAGGATTTCCTACAGCTAATATTGTAGTTACTAATAAAGATAAAATCATACCTAAAAATGGAGTTTACCTAGTTTCAAGTAAAATTGATAACAAACTTTATTATGGAATGATGAACATAGGTTATAATCCAACATTTGGTAATCAAGAAAAATCCATAGAAGTATATTATTTTGATTATAACTCTAACCTTTATAATAAAACTTTAACTATTGAATTCATTAAGTATATAAGGGAAGAAATTGAATTTAATAGTGTAAATGAGTTAATAGAAAAATTAAATAACGATAGAGATTACTGTCTCAAACACATAAATTCAATTATTAATAATTAATTTTAAAAAAACAATATGCTTCAGGTCAGCTACATTAAAGAAAATTTTTTAAGTATTATTAGTAATTTGAACAAAAGGAATGTTGATTTTTCAAAAGAACTAAAAGAGATAACTGAACTGGATGATTCAAGAAAAAAAATTCAATTTGAATATGATTCAATATTAAACGAATCTAACAATATTGCAAAAGAAATAGGAATATTATATAAATCTGGAAAAAGTAATGAAGCTGAAGAGTTAAAAAGTAAATCCATATCACTCAAACCAAAAGCTAAAGAATTACAAGAAAAGCTTAATAAAATATCTAGAGAACTTAAGATTAAATTGTGTTCAATACCAAATATTCCTAATGAATTAGTGGTAAAAGGTAAAAATGAAAAAGATAATGAAGTAATATTTTCTACTGAAATTTCAAAAGACAATAAAAAAATAATTCCTCATTGGGATCTTTCATCAAAGTACAATATCATTGATTTTGATTTAGGAAATAAAATATCGGGATCAGGATTCCCAGTTTATAAAAATAAAGGTGCTAAACTTCAAAGATCACTAATCAATTTTTTTCTTGATAAAAATATTTCTCAAGGTTACAATGAAATACAACCTCCATTATTAGTGAATGAAGATTCAGGTTTTGGAACTGGACAACTTCCTGATAAAGAAGGACAAATGTATCATATTCAAAATGAGAACTTATACTTGATTCCTACTGCTGAAGTTCCAATAACTAATATTTACAGAAATTCGATTCTAAAAATTCATGAATTACCTATAAAATTAACTGGTTATACCCCTTGTTTTCGAAGAGAAGCTGGAAGTTATGGATCTGATGTAAGAGGATTGAATAGACTTCATCAATTTGATAAAGTTGAAATAGTTAGAATAGAATGTCCAACCAAATCTTACATGGTCTTAGATGAGATGGTTGAGCATGTAAAATCTATACTTATAGAATTAGAATTACCTTTTAGAATACTTCGTTTGTGTGGAGGTGATTTAGGTTTTACATCTGCAATTACTTATGATTTTGAAGTTTTTTCAAAAGCTCAAAATAAATGGCTGGAAGTTAGCTCTGTTTCTAATTTCGAAAGTTATCAATCTAATAGACTTAAGTTAAGAATTGATTATGGTGACAAAACAAAAAAATTGGCTCATACTCTAAATGGGAGTGCTCTTGCATTACCAAGAATTATTGCCGCATTAATTGAAAATAATCAAACAGATAAAGGTATTACAATTCCAAAAGCTCTTCATAATTATACAGGGTTTAAAATAATCGATTGATTATTACTAAATTGAGAAAGATAATAATCTGGTTTGAAAACTGTAAATCCAAAAAAAAAATTTGCTCAAAATTTTTTAAAAGACATATCCATTGCTAATCAAATAGTTAGTTTACTTTCTGTTGAAAAAACAAAAAATATAATTGAAGTTGGACCTGGAATGGGAATTTTAACTCGTGAAATTCTCAAAATTGATCATATCAACAAAAAGTTTATTGAATTAGATAAAGAATGTTGTGATTACTTATTAACTAACTTTCCAGAAATTGAAAAGGATTTAGTTAATGATAATTTTTTAAAGTTTGACATCAAAAAATTCAATGCACCTATAAGTATAATAGGAAATTTCCCATACAATATTTCTTCTCAAATTTTATTTAAAGTTTATGAAAACAAGGAAATTATTCATGAAATGATAGGTATGTTTCAACATGAGGTTGCTGAAAGAATATGTTCAAAAAAAGGGACAAAAAAATATGGAATTCTTTCTGTTTTAATTCAGGCTTTTTTTTCTGTAAAACTATTAATAAAAATTAAACCTGAATCTTTTAATCCAGCTCCTAAAGTAAATTCTGCTGTTATTAAAATTATCAAGTACCGAGATAAAATTGATTGCGATGAGATTTTATTTAAAAAAATTATTAAAACAGCTTTTAATCAAAGAAGAAAAACACTTAAAAACAGCTTAAAGAGTTTTAAAAAAATAGAAAATTTAAAAGAACATAGTATCTTTGAAAAACGTGCGGAGGAACTTGATGTAAATGATTATATTTTTCTAACTAATCTATTATCCGATGGAAATATTTGAGCTTTCAGATGAACTTATAGAAAAGATTTCTCAATTAATTTATCAAAGGAAAAATTACGAAATAAAAAAAATAGTTAATGATTATCACTATGCTGATTTAGCAGAAATTATCGATAGTTTAGAAGAAAATCAAAGAATATATCTTATAAAACTTATTGATAGCGATAAAACATCTGATATACTTACAGAGCTTGATGATGATGTCAGAGAAAAAATCCTAAAAACTTTATCAGCTGAAGAAATTGCTGGTGAAATTAAGGAGATGGATAGTGACGATGCTGTTGATATACTGGATGAACTTTCTGAGGAAAGAAAAGAAAAAGTTATCTCTCTTATTAAAGATGATAATATTACAGAAAATATTCGCGAATTATTAACTTATGATGAAGATTCAGCTGGTGGATTAATGGCAAAGGAATTAATTAGTGTCTATGAAAACTGGAGTGTTCTAAAATGTCTTAGGGAAATAAGAAAACAAGCTGAAAATATTTCAAGAGTCCACTCTATCTATGTTTTGAATAAAAAAGATGAGTTAATTGGCAGATTATCACTTAAAGACTTAATTACATCCCCATCTGAAAGTAGAATTAAAGAAATTTACATACCAAAAGTTGATTTTGTTCACGTAAATGAAAAGGGAGAAGAAGTAGCCAAATTAATGTCAAAATATGATCTTGAAGCGATTCCCGTGGTTGATGATCAAAAAAAATTACAAGGAAGAATTACCATTGATGACATTGTTGATTTAATTAAAGATGAAGCAGAAGAAGATTATTTACTAGCAGCTGGTATTTCAAACGATGTCGAAGCTGATGATTCTATTTTTGAATTAACAAAAGCAAGATTGCCATGGTTAATATTAGGCTTATTTGGTGGTCTAGGTAGTGTATTTATCTTAGAAAGCTATGAATCGATAATGTCAACAAAATCATTAAGAGCTTTGTTTTTTTATACTCCACTTATAGCAGCAATGGCTGGAAATGTCGGAGTTCAATCATCAGCTATTGTTGTACAAGGTTTAGCAAATGATGTTATCAAAGACAGTTTATTGTCACGATTGTTCAAAGAAATAAGTCTAACAATTTTAAATGGAATAATTCTTGGTGCTTTGATTATTCTGTTCGGTTTGCTAATCGATCAACCGATTGAGATGAGCATAACAATTTCAGTCTCTATGATCTGCGTAATTATTGTAGCTGCTCTTATTGGAACTTCTGTTCCTATAATATTGGACAGATTAGGTATTGACCCTGCAATTGCAACAGGACCATTTATTACTACTGGTAATGATATTATAGGAATACTTTTATTTTTCTATATAGCTAAAATTATCCTTGGATTTTAAATGAAGATTCTTCATCTTGATGAAAATCACGAATATTTATCATTAGAGCTGGAAAAATTAGGCTTTGAAAACCAATATGATTATAAATCTTCAAGAAATCAGATATTAAATAAAATTGGTAATTACCACGGAATAATTATTAGAAGCAGAATGACAATAGATAAGGAAATTATCAATACTGCTAAAAAACTAAAATTTATTGCAAGGGTTGGTTCAGGATTAGAAAACATAGATTTAGTTTCTGCTAAAAAAAATAAAGTTAAAGTAATCTCTGCTGGCGAAGCAAATTCAAATGCTGTTGGTGAGCATGCAGTGGGTATGTTATTAAATTTATTAAATAACATTAGTATTTCTAATTCAGAAATAATGAATGGCATCTGGGAAAGAGGGAAAAACAGAGGAATTGAATTGGAAGGAAAAGTTATTGGAATAATTGGGTATGGTAAAACTGGTAAGAGTTTTGCCAAAAAGCTTTCTGGTTTTGATTGTAAAGTCATTTTTAATGATATTAAAAAATTGAAATCCAATCAATTTGCACAATATGTGTCATTAGATGAGTTAAAAATGAAATCTGATATAATTAGTATACATACTGACTTAAATAAAACTTCTTTAAACTTAATTAACATAGACTTTATTAATTCATGTAAAAAGAATTTTATTTTAATTAATACATCAAGAGGAAAATGCGTTAATAGTAACGACTTAGTTACTGGATTAAAAAATAAAAAAATTACTGGTTGCTGTTTAGATGTTCTAGACTTCGAAGATATGTCTTTTGAAAATATCAAAAAAAATAAAGACTTTGATTATTTAAAGAATTCTAATAATATAATTTTAACACCCCACATCGCAGGATGGACAATTGAAAGTAAATTAAAGTTAAGTAAAGTTATAATTGAAAAAATTAAAGAATTATGAAAAATATTATAGTATTATGTACTGGAAATTCATGTAGAAGTCAAATGGCTGAAGGTTATTTAAAAAAATATTTACACCAAAAATCAAATGTATATAGTGCAGGAGTTAAAAACCATGAAATTAATTCAAAAGCAATTGAAATTATGAAAATGGATGATATTGATATTTCTAATCAAACATCAAATCATATTTTAGAATATGAAAATATTGACTTTGACTTCGTGATAACTGTCTGTGATCATGCAAATGAAACATGTCCTAATTTTTACTCTAAAAATGCTATAAGATTACATCAAAATTTTTTTGATCCATCAAGCCATAAGACTGAAAATAATTGGATAAAATTATTTCAAAAATCAAGAGATGAAATAAAATTATATTGTATTAATTTTTGTAAAAAATATTTTAATTTGGAAAAATTAGCTGAATAGTTTTTTCAGTTCTTTGTTCTAAAAGCAACTTCTTTCCCGTGGAAATTTTTTTAATTGAGTTTTCGTCAAAATGCCTAATTGTATAGAGACAAACATTATAATTAATTTTTATATCAAACTTCCCTTCCATTTTACTTATTAAATCATCAATTCTATTGTATTTATCATAAATACAAACAGAAAAACTAATTGCAGAATTTTGAATTAAGTCTACTTTCATTTTAAACTCATGTAGGGATTTAAATATCTTACTAATATTATCCTCAACTATAAATGAAAAGTCTAATGACGATAGCTTAAGTAAAATTAAATTTCCTTTGAAAATAAAACATGGAACCTTAGGGACAAGATCTAATCCCTTAGAAATCCTTGTTCCATTTCCATCAGGATCAAGAAAAGATTTAACATAAAGTGGTATTTCCTTTTTTTGTAATGGCTGAAGAGTCTTTGGGTGAATTACAGATGCCCCATAAAAAGCTAATTCTATGGCTTCTGAGTAAGATATTTGATCTAATAACTTAGAATTATTAAAAACTTTAGGGTCGCCATTCAAAACTCCAGGAACATCTTTCCAAATTGTTACAGATTCGCTGTTGAGGGAATAGGCAAAAATAGCTGCAGAATAATCTGATCCTTCTCTTCCAAGTGAAGTGTTAAAATTATTTTTATCACTTCCAATAAACCCTTGCGTTACATTTATTTTTTTTTTTTGAATTTTATTTAAAATATTTTTTTGAGTTTCTGCCCATTGAATATTACCTCCTCTGTAATTAGAATCTGTTTTAATACAATCTCTAGCATCCAACCAAACAGATTCTATGTTATTGTGAACCAAAAATGAATTAATTATGGTTGTTGAAATAATTTCACCATAAGTAACAACTTGATCATAAACAAATGAATGATTTGGAGATTTATTATTTTCTAAAAAGAATTTAATTCTTTGAAATAAAATATTTATTTCATTAAAAATTTGATGTTTGTCCGGAAATAAATTTTCCAAAATAATTTTATGATAGTCATATAATTCAGAAATACCGCTATCTAAATTATTTTTTTTACTAAAATAGGTTGATACAATATTTTCAAGTGCATTTGTGGTTTTACCCATTGCAGAAACAATTACTATTGTATTAGAATCTGCTTTTCTCTGAATTACTTTTAGTAAATTCTTTACTCCAATAGCATCCTTTACAGATGCTCCACCAAATTTAAAAATTTTCATTTCTTACAAATTTTTTTATTGCATTTAAATCCATTTGAGCAACTCTCCAATCATCTAACACTTGTGCTCCATTTTTTTTATAAAAATCTAATGCATTTTTATTCCATTCAAGTACTGCCCATTCAACTCTTTTTACATTTAATTGAAAGGCATAGTGTATTACTTTAGAAAAGAGTTTAAAACCAATTCCCTTTCCCCTCACATTCTTGGTTACAATTAAATCTTCCAAATGAATTGTTGCGCCTTTCCATGTTGAATATCGAGGATACAAGAGTGCCATTCCTACTATTTTTTGATTTAGTTCGGCTACAAAACATTTAAATTTGGGTGAACTTGAAAAACCATCATTAATTAATTGCTTTACAGTAATTATTACAGCATTAGGCTCTTTTTCAAAAAGAGCTAATTCTTTTATTAGTTCAAGAACTTTTGACATGTCTTTAGAAATTGCTTCTCTTATTATAATATTCATAGAACAACACAAATCTATATTTTTATTATAAATCATAATTAATAATTTATTATTTAAAATATATTACAGTACAATTGTTGCATTCACAACTATATTGAAAAAAAATTCAAATTTTAACTTTTATCCAGTAAATTGCGCCAGATTAGGATAGAATTAATAATATTTTGATAAAAGATATATATCCTTCAAAAACAAAATTTAATAGGTCTCTGAACTTCCAGAAACTGGGAAAACTTATATCCAAAAATCAAGAAAATGTTTATTTAAATGGGCTTTATGGTTCTTCAATAACGTTTTTTTTAATTGATCTATTTTCTAATGTTAAAAAACCTATTTTTTTCATAACTGATAAAAAAGAGGAATCCTCATATATTTATACTGATATTGTAGAACATTTAGGTGAAAATTATTGTTCAATGTTACCTTCTTCTTTCAATAAATTTTCAACAAAAACAGTAAATAAAGATCAAGTATTAAGTAGAACAAAAACTTTAGAAAAAATTTATTTAAATGAACCTAGAGTTTATATTTCAAACTGTGAGGGAATCATTGAAAAAATACCGGCTAAAAATGGTAATACTAATTATGAAATCTTGTTGAACGAAAATGATCAATTCTCATTATATGAACTTAATGAAAAGTTATTTGCACTTGAATATACAAAGGAAGATTTTGTTCAAAGTCCGGGTGATTTTGCCCTTAGAGGAAATATTTTAGATGTATTCTCTTATTCAAATGAAAATCCTATAAGAATACAGTTTGATGATGACAAAATTGAAAGAATAAGGGAATTTAATATTGATACACAATATTCAATCAATGACATTAAAAAAATTAAAATTTCTCCAAATATTAATTCTGAGTTTTTAGAAAAAAATGACAGTGTTATTAATATAATTAATAACGATTATATTATTGTAATTAATTCATTGGATCTTATTAATGAAGAACTCAAAAAGCTTAATCCATCAAATGACTTAAATTATTATAATTACAAAAAATTCAATGAAGAAGTAAAGAATAAGATCACTCTTTTTTTAAACAATAGAACTGAAAAATTATTTTACGATTTTAAAATAAAACCACAACCATCATTTAATAAAAATTTTAATCTTTTAAATGATAGTTTAACTGACTTTTTCAAAAAAGGATATAAACTAAATTTATTCTTTTCAACATTTGAACAATCTGAAAGATTCAAACAAATTCTTGATAAATATGAAAGAGAATATGAATATAAATCTATAATTAAACCAATATATAGAGGTTTTATAAATGAGAATGAAAAAAAACTATATTTAAGCGATCATGAGATTTTCAATAGATTTCACAAATTTAAATTAAGTAAAAGATTTTCTAAATCTAAAAGGATTAAAATTTCGGAACTGAAAAATTTAGAACCCGGAGATTATGTCACTCATATTGATCATGGTGTAGGGATCTTTAAAGGGTTAACTAAAATTGAAGTAAATGGTGCAAAACAAGAAGCGATAAAACTTAACTATGGAGAGAGAGATACAGTTTATCTTAGTGTACACTTATTTCATAAAATTTCTAAATACAATAGTAAAGATGGAACTAGGCCTAGGATTTACAAGCTTGGATCTGGAGCTTGGGAGAAGTTAAAAAATAAAGCAAAAATAAAAGTTAAAAAATTAGCTTTTGACTTAATTAAGTCCTACGCAAAAAGGAAAATAACTGAAGGGTTTGTATATAAAAAGGATAGTTCTATTCAAAACGAACTTGAAGCAAGTTTTTTATATGTAGAAACTGAAGATCAAATCAAAGCAAATAAAGATGTGAAAATGGATATGGAATCTAGTTATCCAATGGATAGATTAATTTGCGGAGATGTTGGTTTTGGTAAAACTGAAATAGCAATTCGAGCAGCATTCAAAGCGGTTGATAATGGCAAACAAGTTATTATACTTGTTCCTACAACTATTTTAGCTTTTCAACACTACAAGACTTTTACTAAAAGATTTGAAGATTTTCCAATATCATTTGACTATTTGAACAGATTTAGATCCGAAAAAGATAAAAATAAAATCATTAGTAATATTAATTCCGGTAAACTAGATATTATTATTGGTACTCATCAAGTAGTTAATGATAAAATTAAATATCCAAAATTAGGATTATTGATCGTAGATGAAGAACAAAAATTTGGAGTTAATGTTAAAGAAAAGATTAGATCCTTAAAAGAAAATATTGATGTTTTAACATTAACGGCTACCCCTATTCCAAGAACGTTACAATATAGTTTAATGTCAGCTCGAGATCTATCTATTATTAATACACCACCTCCTAACAGAGTTCCTATTCAGAGTGAGGTAATTAGATTTGATAATAATTTAATAAGAAATTCTATTCAATTTGAAATTCAAAGAGGAGGACAAGTATTTTTTGTACATAATAGAATCGATAACATAAATGAATTTGGAATATGGCTACAAGAACTAGTTCCATATGCAAAGATTGGGGTTGCACATGGAAGAATTGATGGTAAAAAGTTAGAAAAAATAATGCTTGAATTTATTAATAATGAATTTGATATATTGTTATCTACTACAATAATTGAAAGCGGACTTGATATTCCAAATGCCAATACTATTTTTATTAATAATGCCCAAAACTTTGGACTAAGTGATTTACATCAAATGAGAGGAAGAGTAGGTAGGAGTAATAAAAATGCTTTTTGTTTTTTTATAACACCACCAATTTCAACCATTACCAATGATGCAAAAAAAAGAATAACAGCAATTAATCAATATAGTGACTTAGGGTCTGGGTTTAATATCTCCATGAAAGATTTAGAAATTAGAGGAGCTGGTGATATTCTTGGTGGTGAGCAGAGCGGTTTTATTAATGATATTGGATTTGAAACTTATCAAAAAATATTGAGTGAAGCTGTTAATGAACTTAAAAACTCAGAATTTAAGAGACTATTTAAAGATGATCAAATTGATGAATTAACAAAAGAAGAAACAATCATTGACTCTGATCTTGAAATATTATTTCCAACTACATATATACAAAGTAGTGTTGAAAGATTGAATCTTTATCAAAAATTATCAATAATTGAAAACAATCAAGAATTAGAATTATTTAAAAATCAACTGATAGATCGATTTGGTTATCTACCCGTCGAAACTATAAATCTGCTTGAAAGCGTAAAATTAAAATGGATGGGTAAAGAGCTTGGGTTTAGAAAAATTGTTCTAAAGAATAAAAAAATGCTTTGCTACTTTATTAAGGATCAAGAAAATCATTTTTTCAAACAAAAAACTTTTGTTCGTATAATGCAAAATATTAATAAGGTTAATGATTGTAAAATAAAAGAGTTAGAAAAAAATGGATTAAAAAACTTGTACGTTGTTTTTGAAAAAATTGACTCTATAGAAAAAGCCTTAAATAGTTTAAATGGACTTTAGTCTGTTTATAATAGAAAATGCTTTATCAACCTCTTCTTCATTTACAAGGATTGTAAATTCGTTAGAAGTAGAAATGATTTGTGAGACATTGATTCCATCCCATGAAAGTTTTTGAAAAACAAAATAATATATCCCGGGGACAGAGACATTTTCCTCAGGAAGTTTAAATGAGATGGAACAAAGATTTTCTGTCTTACTTGTACAAAACTCCAAGGATAATTTTTCTTCAACTAGTTTGGAAATATTATTACTAACAACAATATTACATTCATCAACTCCTCTTGAGCTAGTATAGAAATTATTTTTACTTATGTCTAAACTTTTAAGTAACAATGATTGATTCATTAAAAGCGAATCCGAAACTCTAAAATTGTAATCAACGAGATTTGATCTTACAGTAATATCTCCTATTTTTTTTAACACCTTAATAATTCTGTGAGTATTTTGAAACTCTAGATTTATGGAAAGTCTATTTAGAGCCATTACGATAGCTCCATGGTTAACATTTTTCCTTAAAATTTCTTCAATTTCAGGCTTTATTTGACGTGATAATGAAGTTAGATTAATGATTCCGTCAGATAATGCTGAACTTAAAAAAGGTTTTGTCTTTATATATTCAGTAACTGCTTGTGAAATAGTTTTCAATTCAGATTGTTTTAAATTACACAATTAATTATAAAATTAACAATTTAATTTCAGTAAATAATAAAATTATACTCACTTGATAATTAAAATCCATATTTTTGAGATCACATGGAAAGTAACCTAAGGTATACTATAACTTCTGCACTTCCATATACTAATGGTCCCCTTCATATTGGCCACCTTGCTGGAGCTTATATACCCGCAGATATCTTTGCCAGATTCAAAAGACTTTCAGGAAATGATGTTGTTTATATATGCGGAAGTGATGAGCATGGTGTAGCTATTTCAATTAAAGCAAAATCAGAAAATAAGACTCCAAAAGAAATCATCGACAAATACCATAAAATAATAAAAGATTCTTTTGAATCATTTGGGATATCCTTCGATAATTATTCTAGAACATCTCTACCAATTCATCATAAGACTGCCTCTGAATTTTTTATTGATCTTGAAAAAAAGAATGCTCTGGAAATAAAATCTTCAAGTCAACTTTTTGATCCTAAAGAAAAGCAATTTTTAGCCGATAGATTTGTGGAGGGCACTTGTCCTAATTGTGAACATGAACATGCCTACGGGGATCAATGTGAAAATTGTGGTTCTTCTCTAAGTCCTACAGATTTAATAAACCCTAAATCAAAATTAAGTGGAGAAAAGCCAATTAAAAAAGAAACTACACACTGGTTTTTACCTTTAGGCAATTATGAAAAATTTTTAACTGAATGGATTATTAATGGGAAGAAGAATAAATGGAAAGCAAACGTTTACGGACAGGTAAAATCTTGGATTGATTTGGGTCTTGAATCAAGAGCAATTACTAGGGATTTAGACTGGGGAATTTCTGTTCCTCATAAAAATGGAAATGGTAAAGTTCTTTATGTTTGGTTTGATGCACCAATTGGATATATCTCCTCCACTAAAGAATGGGCAGAAAAAAATGGAAAAAAATGGGAACCATATTGGAAAGATTCTAAAACTAAATTAATTCACTTTATTGGAAAAGATAATATTGTATTTCATTCAATTATTTTTCCAATAATACTAAAAGCAAAGGGAGATTATATACTTCCTGAAAATGTTCCCGCTAATGAGTTTTTAAACCTTGAGGGAGAAAAAATTTCAACATCAAAAAACTGGGCGATTTGGTTGCATGAATATTTAATAGATTTCCCAGGTATGCAAGACAGCTTGAGATATACACTAACTGTCAACTCACCTGAAACAAAAGATAATGATTTTACTTGGAAAGATTTTCAAGCTAGAAACAACAATGAATTGGTAGCAATTTTTGGTAATTTTATAAATAGAGTTTTAGTCTTAACTCATAAATATTACAATGGTGTCGTCCCAAATGAAATTAATAAAGACAATGAAGATCGTGATATTCTCAATGAGGTTTTTGAATACCCCGATATTATTTCAAAATCCTTGGATAAATTTAAATTTAGAGATGGAATTAATTCATTGATAAATTTAGCAAGATTGGGTAATAAATATTTGGCTGAAAAAGAGCCTTGGAAATTAATAAAACAAAATCAAGATTTAAGAGTCAGCGAAATTATGTTCATATCTTTACAAATATGCGCTATGTTAGCTGTTTTGAGTGAGCCTTTTCTTCCGAAATCTTCAGAAAAAATATATAGTATAATGAATTTGAAAAAAATTAAATGGAATGAAATTGAGAAAAATAAGTATTTAATTAGTCCCAAAGAGGTTATCAATGCCCCGGAGCTAATTTTTAGGAAGATAGAAGATGATGAAATAGAAAAACAATTAAAAAAGTTGAAGAAAAATTAATTAAAATTAATACTATTCATTTTTGAAATTAAAGCATCATAACTAGAAAACATCAATTTTAAGTCTGATTTGTACATTTCAATATTTTCATAATTTAAATTATAAGAATCTATCTTATAAACAAAAGTTTTTAAAACTCTTAACCTCCCAATTATTTCAGGTCTGTTAAATAACGGAGGAATATTATCAATTGTAATTTTTTCAAGATCTTGTTTAATAGAATTTATTACAGATTTATGATCTATGATGTCTTTATTAAAACTGTTAAATTTAGAACTAATAATTAAAATTAAATTCCAGCTATCAAATATTTCTGCAGATGAAGAATCCAATTTTTTAATATTAATAATTTCATCTTCTACATATCCGTTTAAAGTTGAAACTTTAAATTTATTTACATCTGAATCTGATTTTTTCTTATCAGAGCAAGCGATTATTAACAAAACAAACAATAATATAAATTTATTCACAAAATAAAATTAAACTATTTAAATTATGATGTTAAAAAAGTTTAAAAATAATTTTGAATTATTTTGATAAATGAAAGTTGGCATAAGATTTGTCATTTTTATACAAAATAGTAATATGGATAATACTAAAAACAACAAGAGAAGAGATTTTTTAATGAATGTCTGCCCAACAGTGGCAATGGCTTTTCTAGGAATCACAGTATTAGATTCATGTTCATCCGGTGACGATGATTCAGATTATGGAACTGGATCGAATAATAATAACAGTGGAAACGGTAGTGGTAACAATAGTACTGATCAAGGATATACGGTAAGTGGTAATACAATTACAATAAATTTAGACCACTCTATGTTTAGTACACTACAATCCAATGGATGGATGAATTTTTCAGCTCAAAATATGTTGTTATTAAAAATAGACTCTTCAAATTACAGAGCTTTCACCAATGCTTGTCCTCACGCGGGTACTAGAGACCGCTGGTCCTACACCAATAACCAATTTAGATGTAGCGCTCATGGTAACTCTTACGCTACGGATTGTCAAACAGCTGGAAATGGTGGAAAACTTGACTGCTATACATCCTCACTTGACGGTTCAACACTCACTGTTACGAAGTAAAATAGTTGAAGCAAACAATAAATATCTTTTGGTTCAAAAGAGATCTTCGAACCATAGATAACTCTGCCTTAGAAAGAGCAATAAAAGAGAACAATAAATTACTCTTAATATTCACCTTTGATGATGCTTTATTAAATGACAAACATTATACTACAAGGCATCATAATTTCATAAATGAATCATTATACGATTTAAACTTATTCTTTAAAAAATTTGGTTGCAAAGTTCACTCTTTTGAGATGAATATTATTTCCTTATTTGAAGAGTTAAAATCAAAATTTAATATTGAAAAAGTTTTTTCACATATGGAAACAGGGCTTAAAAGTTCCTATGACAGAGATCTAAAATTTAAAAATTATTGTAAAAAAAACAATATTGAATGGATTGAAGACATAAACAATGGAGTTTTTAGGGGACTGCCATCGAGAAAAAACTGGATTTTGAATTGGAATAATTATATGAAAGAAAAAATTAGAGTTTTTAATCCTAAAGTTGAAGACTTTATAACATTGAATAAAAAATCCAAATTTGAAAGAAAAATTATAAAACCTAAAAAATCCAAATTTCAATGCGGAGGTTCAACTTATGCTCTGAAATACTTAGAAACTTTTCTTGAAACTAGAATTAATAAATATCAAAATAATATTAGTAAACCAGAATTATCTAGAATTAATTGCTCAAGACTATCACCATATATTTCATGGGGGAATCTATCAACTAGATATATTTGGCAAAGGGCTAAAGAAAAATTAAATCATGGTCAATCAAAATTTCAGATAAATGGTTTTACATCTAGACTTAGATGGGAAGCCCATTTCATTCAAAAATTTGAAATGGAAAGTGATATGGAATTTCGAAGCGTTAATAGGGGTTATGAAAAACTGGTTAAAGATATTAACAAAACATATATAAGAGCATGGGAAAATGGTGAAACTGGCTACCCTTTAGTTGATGCATCAATGAAATGTTTGATTGAAACAGGTTATTTAAATTTCAGAATGAGAGCTATGTTAGTTTCTTTTTTTACTCACCATCTATGGCAGCCTTGGAAAGCTGGTGTTGTTTTCTTAGCAAACAATTTTTTAGATTTTGAACCCGGTATACATTATTCTCAATTTCAAATGCAAGCTGGTGAAACTGGAATAAATATGATTAGAATATATAATCCAACTAAAAATGCAAAAGAACATGACAAAGAAGGAGTGTTTATAAAAAAATGGATTCCAGAATTAAAAGATATTCCAGCTCCTGTATTGTTTGAGCCATGGAAAATGAGTCTTATTGATCAAGTAGCATATGATTGTAAAATAGGAAAAGATTATCCGAAACCAATTATTGATATTTCAGAAACTTATAAATATGCTGCTTCAAAATTATGGAGTTTTAAAAACAATAAATTGGTTAAAGAAGAATCAAATCGTATTCTACAAAAACATACTAACGCAAATAGACAGGCATTTGATGACTAATATGAAGATCTTATTCTTTCAGTTAATTGGTTGACTTTTCTCAGTAATACTGGCATAGCTGGAATTGAAATTCCATGTCCATAACCATCAAATTCAAGATGTTCAACCTCTTTATGTCCAGAAAGCTTTAACATTCTCATCAAATAAGCATTTTCTTCATATCTACCTAATAGTTCTAATTCTCTATTCCCTGTTAAAAGTAAAATTGGAGGAGCATCAGGTCTAACATGATATAAAGGGGCAAAATCATCTATAAGTGGTTTAAGTGCGTCTATCCCCATTTCATCTCTTACAGTAAAATGAGTTATTGCATGACCCGTGACTGGAATTAATCCAGCTATATCATTTGCATCAATGTTATGCTTTGCTAAATATTTTTTATCTAAACCAATTAAACTAGTTAGATATCCACCAGCTGAGCTTCCAGAAACAAAAATTAAATTTTTATCACCTCCATATTTTTCAATATTATTAAACACCCAAGCAACAGATGCGGCTGCATCTTCAATATATATTGGTGCTTTAACTTTTGGACTTAATCTATAGTTTGGAGCAACTACTGCAATATTTTTTTCTTTTAAAAATTGAGGAATATTTTTATTTCCACCTCGTAAACCACCTCCATGAAAAAAAATAACAGTTGGAAATTTTTGAATATTCTTAGGATAATATATATCTAATTTTGATCTTTCGTTCAGATAGGTATCATTAATATTTGATTGATATTGTATGTCTTGAACAAACTCATAATTTTGAGATAAAATATTTAAAGTAAATAATAAACAAATTAAGAATATATATTTTTTCATAATTACAGGTAAAATGGTAAAGTTATTTAAAGATAATATAAAGGAGGGAGAATTAAATTAAAGTAGCCCTACTAGGAATCGAACCTAGATCTAAAGTTTAGGAAACTTTTGTTCTATCCATTGAACTATAGGGCTAAACGTATTCAGTATTTATAATATTTGATAAATATTTTTTAACATTGTCAGATGTAAAAGAATGTTTAATAGCTTCTAAATTACATAGTTTAAAATCTTTGATTGACCAATTATAATTATTTGAAATAATTTCATATTCATTAGTAAGACTTGTATCTGAAATGGTCCGTCCATCTGTATTTATACTTAAAGAAATTGATGAATTAAAAATGTCTGATATTGGGTGATCTTCTATTTTATTAAATGTCTTTGTTTTTATATTACTAGAGACACATATTTCTAAGTGATAATCATTTTCTTTTAAATATTTCACCAACTCTTTATCCTCAGTACATCTAACTCCATGACCAATTCTTTTTGATTTAAGTTTTTTAATTGTTTCCCATATACTTCCAGCACCCTTAGCCTCACCAGCATGTGCAGTACAATTAATATTATTATTTATTGCATAATTAAAAGAACTAATATGATTATCTAGGGAAAAACCAGCTTCATCAGCTGCAATATCAAAACCTACTACCCCATCTTTACTAAACATTTGAGCTAGCTCTACTGTTTTTATACTTTGTTTTTCAGAAAAATTCCTTAGAGTACATAAAATTATACCTGCAATTATACCTGTTCTTTTAGTATTTTTTAAAACGGCATTACATACAATTCTAACTACATCTTCAGGGCTTAAATTATTTTTACAATGTAGTAATGGAGCAAATCTAATTTCACAATAAACTACATTATCATACTTCAATTGATCAAAAAAATCATCAACTATAATTTCAATATTTACTTTACTTTGCATTAAATCAATCGCATTTTCTGCACATTTAATATAATCAAGTAAAGAATTTGAGTTAAATCCTGCTTTAAATTTCTTGTTAAAATCTAAATAGTCAATTTTAGGGTTTATTTTTTTTACTACCTCATAACTCAAACTACAATCGAGATGAACATGAAGTTCTATTTTTGGTAGGTTTCTAAAATTCACTGTAAAAACTCAATATTTCTTTTTAATCCTTTAAATTTAGTTCTCTTGACAGGACTCAATTTAAAAATAGAATCATAAATTTCATTAGTTAATTCTTTCCATTGATTTTTTGAATACTCCAAAATCTCACTTCGTGGATTAAATAGAGGTTCTTCATGGTTTATTGAAAACTTATTCCATGGACATACATCTTGGCAAATATCACAACCAAATATCCAATCATTTAATTGTCCTTTAAATTCATTAGATATTTTATCCTTTAACTCAATAGTTAAATATGAAATACATTTTGTTGCATCTATTTTATATGGCTCATAAATAGCAGCCGTTGGACACGAATCTATACAAGCAGTACAACTTCCACAATGGTCTGTAACTTCAGAATCATACACTAAATCAAGATCTAATATGATTTCTGCCAGAAAAAAAAATGATCCAACTTTTTTACTAATCAAATTGGTGTTTTTACCAACCCATCCTAAACCACTTTTTTTTGCCCAAGCTCTTTCTAAAATTGGAGCAGAATCAACAAAAATTCTTGCATTTACATCACCAACTTTATCTTTAATCTTTAGAACGAATTGCTTTAGTTTTTCCTTGATTACAAAGTGATAATCTTTTCCATATGCATATTTAGAAATTTTAAAAGATTTTGGATTTTTTTTTGCTTTTGGAAAATAATTATATAAAAGTGATATAACACTTTTTGATCCTTCAACTAACTTTGAAGTATCTAGTCTTTTATCAAAATTTCTTTCCATGTAGCTCATTTTACCATGGTAATTATTTTTTAACCAATTTTCAAATCTGTCAGCCTCAGTATCTAAAAAACCAGATTTAGAAATACCACAAGAAAGAAAGCCCAATTCATTGGAGATAGATTTTATTAAATCCGTGTTATTTATTTTTTGTTGGATCACTATTAAAAGAGGTTTTTTTGATCTGAAGAAAATGAAATATTTAAATGGTTATAGGCTTTTTCAGTGACTTGTCTTCCTCTTGGTGTTCTGACAAGAAAACCTTGTTGGATTAGAAAAGGCTCATATACCTCCTCTAGGGTTTCGGAAGTTTCAGAAACAGCAGTAGCCAATGTTGTAATACCAACAGGCCCGCCTTTAAACTTCTTAATTAATGTTGTAAGTAATTTATTATCCATTTCATCTAAACCATACTTATCAACATTGAGTGCTTCTAAGGAATATTTTGTAATTTCTAAATCAATATTTCCATCACCTTTAATTTGAGCAAAATCTCTTACCCTTCTTAAAAGTGAATTACTAATTCTAGGTGTTCCTCTACTTCTACTGGCAATTTCATCAGAGGCTAAATTGTCGATTTTAATATTTAAAATTTTTGCACTTCTTTTAATTATTTCAGATAATGTATTATTGTCATAATATTTCAACCTATTATTTATTCCAAACCTTGCTCTCATTGGAGCAGTTAATAGCCCTGATCGTGTAGTAGCGCCAATTAATGTGAATTGATTCAAATTAATCTGAACCGATCTTGCATTAGGTCCGGACTCTATCATTATATCAATTTTATAATCTTCCATAGCTGAATACAAATATTCCTCGACAACAGGCGAGAGTCTATGGATTTCATCGATAAATAAAACATCTCTACTTTCTAAACTTGTAAGAAGACCAGCTAAATCACCAGGTTTATCGATGACTGGTCCTGATGAAACTTTTAATGAAACACCAAGCTCATTAGCTAATATATGAGCCAGCGTTGTTTTTCCCAAACCAGGTGGCCCGTGAAGTAAAGTGTGGTCTAAAGCATCCTCTCTTTGATTGGCAGCTTGAACAAAAATTTTTAAATTATCTAGTACTTGATTTTGACCATTAAAATCTTCAAAATTTAATGGTCTTAAAGCTTTATCGAACTCTAGATCCTCATTTGAAAAATTATCATTTGTAGGATCAAGATTCTCATTCATATTCAAATATAGTCAAAAGTTGACTTTAGAATAATTGAAAAAGATAACTTAATGTTCAGTAATTTTTTCTTCCTTGGCAATAGGAATTGATTGAGGAACATAATCTTCTTTTTTACCAGGCTTACTATAATCATAAGCCCATCTATATACTTCAGGAATTTTTCCAGGCCAATTACCATGAATATGTTCAACAGGTGCTGTCCATTCTAGAGTATTTGATTTCCATGGGTTTTTTTCAGCTTTTTTTCCAAAATACATACTGTGTATAAAATTATATAAGAAAATAAGTTGAGCTAAACCTGTAACTAAAGCAAAAACAGTTATTAAAACGTTTATATCCGCAAGATCATCAAAATATGGAAAAGCAGTATTCGTATAATATCTTCGTGGGAGACCAGCCATACCAATAAAATGCATTGGAAAAAATATACCGTAAGCTCCGATAGCTGTGATCCAAAAATGTACATAACCTAATGACTTATTCATCATTCTTCCATACAACCTAGGGTACCAATGATATACTCCAGCAAATAAACCATAAAGGGCAGATATCCCCATTACTAAATGGAAGTGAGCTACAACAAAATAAGTATCGTGAACATTAATATCTAAAGCGCTATCTCCTAATATAATACCTGTTAATCCTCCTGTTATAAAAGTAGAAACTAAACCAATTGAGAAGAGCATAGCAGGGTTTAATTGTAGATTACCTTTCCACAAAGTAGCTATATAATTAAAGGCTTTTACTGCAGATGGAATAGCAATTAAAAGAGTTGTAAATGTAAAGACAGAACCTAAAAATGGATTCATTCCAGTCACAAACATATGATGTCCCCATACTATAGTTGAAAGAAATGCAATTGCTAAAATTGAAGCAACCATAGCTCTATAACCAAATATTGGTTTTCTTGAATTCGTTGCAATTATTTCAGATGTAATTCCTAAAGCTGGAAGTAAAACTATGTACACTTCAGGATGCCCTAAAAACCAAAATAAATGTTCAAAGAGCACAGGTGAACCACCTTGATAATGTAGAACTTCGCCTTGAATGAAAATATCTGACAAAAAGAAGGATGTCCCAAAACTTCTATCCATAATTAAAAGTAAAGCAGCTGATAATAAAACAGGAAAGGAAATTACACCAATTATTGCAGTAACAAAAAACGCCCAAATAGTCAAAGGCAATCTGAACATACTCATGCCTTTTGTTCTTAAATTTAGTACGGTAACAATATAATTTAATGAACCCAAAAGGGATGAAGCAATAAAGAAAGCCATTGATACCAGCCAGAGTGTCATCCCTGCACCAGAACCAGGCTGGGCCTGTGGAAGGGCACTTAATGGTGGGTATATTGTCCAACCAGCAGCAGCGGGACCAGCCTCAACAAAAAGTGAAGCTACCATAATTACACTAGAAATAAAAAATAACCAATAAGCTACCATGTTTAAAAATCCTGAGGCCATGTCTCTTGCTCCTATTTGCAAAGGAATTAACAGGTTACTAAATGTCCCACTTAATCCAGCAGTTAAAACAAAAAATACCATGATTGTACCATGGATAGTAACTAATGCTAAATATATATTAGGATCCATAACACCATCAGGGGCCCACCTATCTCCTAAAAATATTTCAAATACAGAGAATGATTCTTCAGGCCATGCAAGTTGAATTCTAAACAATAAGGACATTAATACACCAATTATACCCATAACAATTACCCCAGTAACAAAGTATTGTTTGGCAATCATTTTGTGGTCTTGACTAAAAATCCATTTAGTTATAAAAGTTTCTTTGTGATGATGCTCATCGTGATTTTCTACGTTATTATTTACTGCTACAGACATATTATTATTTATTGTATGATTTCAGAAAATGTATTCTGTTGATTCAACCATTTATTAAAATCTTTTTCAGATTCTACAACAATCTTCATTTGCATGTTGTAATGTGAAGATCCACATATTTTTGCGCAAAGAAGTAAATAGTCAAATTGATATGGTTCTAATGGCTCCTCACCTTTAGCAATTAATTCTTGACTATTATCGTATCTAATTTTATTAATTCTATTAACCTTATCTACTACATCGGGGTTCATTCTCATATCAGCGGTAGTTTTTGTTGGAGTAAAAGAAAATTCAGTTATCATTCCTGGAACACAATTCATCTGAGCTCTAAAATGAGGCATATAAGCTGAATGTAATACATCCTGAGATCTAATTTTAAAAATAACTTTTCTGTCAACAGGCAAATGGAATTCATTGGTAACAACAATATCATCTAATCCATTAGGATCTGATGAATCAATACCGACAATATTTCTTCCATCAAAATCGTTTAGAAATCTAACATTTGCATCACCCAAAACATTATCATCACCTGAGTATCTAGCCTTCCAGTTCCATTGGGCTGCATATAATTCCACAACTAAGGCATCTTCATCCTCATCAAAATTCATAATATCAGACCAAGTACTCATTCCATATAAAATTAAAACAAAAAGAACAATTGCAGGTATTACAGTCCAAACTAATTCAAGTTTATTATTATGTGTTATAAATGATGCCTTTCTCCCTTTGATTCCTCTAAACTTATACGTGTAGTAATGTAATAGTGCTTGAGTAATTGTCTGCACTATAAATATTACAATGAATGATATGACTAACAGTCTGTCATATGTATATCCATGCTCCGATGCAGATTCGGGGAGAAGAACTTTTGTATAGGATACAAAAGAATATATAGTAACAAGATATATGAAGACTAAGAAAGCAAACATCAACTTTCCATGCAGGTCATTATCCTTGTAATTAGCAATTTGGGAAGTATCTTTCTTCTTTCCTAAGTTCGAGACTTCAAAAATTTTTACAATCTGCCAAACTGATATTGAAATCAAGATTACAGTTATTAATGAGAAAATTATTGTTGTCATTCTTTAAACATTAAAATGGGTAAATAAACTTTTTACTTTCTTCATTAAAAGGATCTCCTTTGACTTCAAGAGGAGCTTTTTCTAATGATGAGAAAACAATATATATAAACAAACCTGCAAAGAACATTATTGAGCTTATCTCAGGAAGACCAATAAACCATTGATCACCAACTGCAGAAGGCATTATCATGTTAAATACATCCATATAGTGACCCACTAAAATCACAATACCAGCCATTACTAATATCCAATTTACACGCTTTAAACTACTACTTACTAACAATAAAAATGGTAAAATAAAGTTGATTACAACCATTCCCCAAAAAGGAATTGTATAATCTTCTATTCTTGAAATAAAATAAACTACTTCTTCAGGGATATTGGAATACCATATTAGCATAAATTGTGAAAACCACAAATAAGTCCAAAATACACTAAATCCAAACATAAATTTACCCAAATCATGAAGATGATTATCATTTACATTTGGTAAATAACCATTGGATTTCAAATAAATTGAAATTAAAGCAATCGTAGTAATTCCAGATACTGCCATACTTGCAAATACATACCAACCAAATAGCGTGCTAAACCAATGTGGATCAATAGACATTATCCAATCCCAAGACATCATTGATTCGGTAACTAAGAAAAAAACTAGAAATCCAGCTGCAAGTTTGAAGTTTTTTATGTGATAATTATTGTCATTTGATTTATCTTGTAAAAGTGAAAATTTTCGTGATAAATATCTGTACAAATACCATCCAGATAAATAAATAACAGCTCGGATTAAGAAAAAATATGGTTCTAAATATCCACTTTTAGCTTTTATGATTTTATCATATTCAACTACCTCAGGATCCATCCAAATAAATAAATGATTTAAGTGGAGTACAGAGAGTAATAAAATTAGTAGAAGTATCAAACCCCCAGGTAATAAATAAGCAGTTATTCCTTCCATAACTCTAAATAGTACTGGTGACCATCCTGACTGAGAAGCCCTTTGAATTGCATAAAATACAAGTGTCCCTAGTGAAATCATAAAAAAGAAAAATGCAGCAACATAAAGTGCTGCCCAAGGTCTATTGGCTAACTGATGATATACATGCTCGTCGTGTGACATGTGTCCACCGCCTTCCTTAGATTCATATTTATTATAATATTCAGAAGATTTATCATGATCTGAGCTGTGTTCATAATCATGATCATGGCTAGCAACCATCTCTTTTGATTCTTCAATATTACTTGGTGCAGAATAGAAACCAAAAGCTATTCCCAACAATCCTATGATTATCAGAGAAAATGAAAAGATTTTAATTTTTTTTGTTAGTTTAAACATTAAATTATTTTATTAATTCATTTCTTAATTCTAGAACATATTGGGATATTTTCCATCTCTCTTCTTGATTAACTTGGGATGCATGTGAACCCATCAAGTTTATACCATGCATTAAAACATGATATATGCTTCCTTCTGTAATATCTCTATCTGCATAGCTAGGTATACCTAGAAACTTTTCTCTTTGCATCAAAATTCCTTGACCATCACCTTTTGATCCGTGACATACAGAACAATAAATCTCATAAAGTTCTTTTCCTTTTTTAATATTTTCATCAGTTTTATCCAAAGGAGATTTTAAATTAGCTTTGGCAAGAGCATATCCCTCATTAGAATCTTCATATTCATAAGGTTCCCATCCTCTGGATATCGTGCCTACAACTGGTTTTTGAGCCTCAATTCCATTAGAAAAAGCGTCTGATTCATCGTAAGTGCCATAACCGACAGATTCATACATATTTGGGAAATACTGATAATTTGGCTTAGATGGATCAAAGCAAGAGACTATAGTCAGCAAGGATAATATGTATAAATAATTTAATTTATTCATTCTTATTTTCAACAATATCAATTTTAAAAATATCTGTTTTATTAATTTTTGCTTTTAAGTCTTTTTCATTATTGCTAATGGGAATTTGAATTAAAAACTTATCATCGGTTGTTTCCGGAATAGGGTTTTCAGCTTTTTTAAAAGGCCATAATCTACTTCTTAAATAAAAAGTAATTACCATTAGGTGAGCAGTAAAGAATACGGTTAACTCAAAAATTACTGGAACAAAAGCTGGAATATTTTCAATCAAGCTGAAACTTGGCTTTCCACCAATATTTTGAGGCCAATCAACAATCATAATATAATTAATCATTAGTATTCCAAAGGCAAGACCAACACAACCATAAATAAAAGCTGTAATTGCTAATCTTGTTGGTTCTAGTTTTAAAATATGATCTAAACCATGCACAGGAAATGGAGTAAAAACATCTTCAATGTATACACCCTCTTTCTTTAGATACTTAACAGCATCCATCAACTTGTCATCATCGTCATATATAGCGTGTAAAAATTTATTTGCCATTTTTATCTCTTATTTTTTTATAATTATCACCTGAGGATTTTAGTATCGTTTTAACTTCAGCTTGAGCTATAACAGGAAATGTTCTAGCATATAACAAAAATAAAACAAAGAAAAAACCAATAGTTCCTAAGAAAATTCCAATATCAATAAATGATGGTGAGAACATTGTCCATGAAGATGGTAAGTAGTCTCTATGTAAAGAAGTTACTATAATAACAAATCTTTCAAACCACATTCCAATATTTACTACAATTGAAATCACAAATGAAAAAACAATACTTGTTCTAAGTTTTTTAAACCACATTAACTGAGGAGAAAAAACATTACAAGTCATCATAGCCCAATATGCCCACCAATAAGGGCCAGTAGCCCTATTTAAAAAAGCATATTGTTCATACTCAACGCCTGAATACCAGGCAATAAATAATTCAGTTATATAGGCACAACCTACAATTGAACCTGTAATCATTATTACTATATTCATCAACTCAATATGTTGAAGAGTGATGTAATCTTCAAGATTACAAACCTTCCTCATAACGATAAGTAATGTATTAACCATTGCAAAGCCTGAAAAAATAGCTCCAGCTACAAAATAGGGAGGAAATATTGTAGTGTGCCAACCAGGTATAATAGATGTGGCAAAGTCAAAAGATACAATTGTATGAACAGATAGAACTAATGGTGTAGCTAACCCAGCTAGGACCAAAGATACTTCCTCAAATCTTTGCCAATCCTTAGCTCTTCCGCTCCATCCAAAACTTACAAGACTGTAAATTTTCTTTTGAAAAGGTTTTACAGCTCTATCTCTGATCATTGCAAAATCAGGTAAAAGTCCAGTCCACCAGAAAACCAATGAAACAGTCAAATATGTAGATATTGCAAATACATCCCACAATAATGGTGAATTAAAATTAACCCACAATGATCCAAATGTGTTAGGAATTGGAACAATCCAATATGCAAGCCATGGTCTTCCCATGTGAATAAGTGGAAACAGACCAGCTTGAATGACAGAAAATATAGTCATAGCTTCAGCAGAGCGATTGATTCCCATTCTCCACTTTTGTCTAAATAAAAGCAATACAGCTGAAATCAAAGTCCCTGCATGGCCTATTCCTACCCACCATACAAAGTTTGTAATATCCCATGCCCAACCTACAGTTTTATTTAATCCCCAAACACCAATTCCAGTTGATATTGTATAAATAATACATACAATACCCCACATAAATAATATGAGAGCAATTGAGAAAACAATCCACCACTGCTTATTGGCATTACCTTCAATTGGTCTAGCAACATCAACAGAGATCTGATGATAAGTTTTATTACCCGTAATTAAAGGCTTTCGAATTGGTGCTTCGTAGTGAGATGCCATTTATATACTTTTATTTTTATCAATATTTCTAACCTTTGTGTGATAAAACACATTAGGTTTTGTTCCTACATATTCAAGAAGATGATATACTCTTTCATCTTGTTTTCTCTTGTAAACTTCGCTTTCTTTATTGTTAATATCTCCAAAATTAAGAGCACCTGTAGAACATGCGGCAGAGCATGCAACAACGTCATTAAACTCGTTCGCATTAGCTTCCCTACCCTCATTTTTAGCTTTTAGTATAACCGATTGAGTTCCTTGTATACAAAAAGAACATTTTTCCATTACACCTCTTGATCTGACAACTACATCTGGATTTAATACCATTTTCCCTAAGTCATCGTTCATATGAAAGTCAAACTCATCATTATTGTTGTACAAAAACCAGTTAAATCTTCTTACTTTGTAAGGACAATTATTAGCGCAGTATCTTGTTCCAACACATCTGTTGTAAGTCATATGGTTTTGACCTTGTCTACCATGCGCAGAGGCTGCAACTGGACAAACAGTTTCACAAGGTGCGTGATTACAATGTTGACACATAACTGGTTGAAAAACAACTTGAGGATTTTCACTTGGTTCTTCCATCTCTCCAAAAACAGATAATGATTCACCAAGTCCAGATATATTTTCTTTCTTTTCGATATCAGAAGAAAATTCTGATTCAGAGGAATAATATCTGTCAATTCTTAACCAATGCATATCTCTAGATTTTCTAACTTCTTCCTTACCAACTACTGGAACATTATTTTCTGCATGACATGCAATTACGCATGCACCACAACCAGTACATGCATTTAAATCTATGGATAAATTAAAATGATGACCTATAGACCTATCAAACTCATTCCAAATATCAACTTCTCTACTGTTAACAGCAGTTTCAATGTGATTTTTAGAAACCTTCGGTATTGGATTCCAAAATTCTTTATCCTTTGAATTAAATATCTCAAGAGTTGTCTCCTTGATAATATCACCTCTACCCATTAAAGTATTGTGTAATTGTACACAAGCAAATTCATGAATCTCATAAACTGAAGAAATTTTAACTTTTTGATGTTTAGAAAAACCTTTGTATATCTTAAAAGCATTAACTCCAGTTCTCATCTCTTCTTTAACCCCATCACTTCTGCCATAGCCAAAGGCTAATCCTACAGTTCCCCTAGCTTGACCGGGCTGGATGATTACGGGGGCTTTAATAACTGTATTATCGAGATTGATTTGAGCAAAATTACTATTTAATGCGCCATTGGATTCATTATAATTTTTTAAGCCAATTTCATCAGCATCAAATTTTGAAACAGTAATATAATTATCCCAAGAAACTCTTGTAAGTGGATCAGGAAACTCTTGTAACCAAGGATTATTTGCCTGCTGGCCATCGCCCATTCCAATTTTTGAGTATAAAATTAAATCATACCCTTCAGATTTAGATGAGGAAAGTTCAGATGCATATTTACTGTACTTTAAATTGGTAAGATTTGAATTACTTTTCTTATCAACTAATCGTTTTTTAACTTTTGAAGAATATACTCCATCATGAAGTGAAGAATTCCAGTATGTTGAGGAGTCAAGAATATTATTTTTCCAATTATCTTTTATTCTGTCATAAAATGAATTTTCAGAATCCAACCAGTTCAGTAGACAATCTTCTAACTGCTTAGTATCAAACAATGGCTTTATAGTCGGTTGAGTTAAGCTAAATTCTCCATTTATGAACTCAAAATCACCCCACGATTCTAGTTGATGAGGTGTTGCAGCAAGGTGAGAACAAAAATTAGCTGTTTCATCAATTTTCATTGAAAAACTTACACTAAAATTTAATTTTTTTAATGCTTCGGAAAAAGCATTTGAATTAGATAAAGTGTAACAAGGGTTAACACCATTCATTATCAATCCCTTAATTTCTCCTTTATTAATTCTAGTCAAGAAATTATTCATTTTAGAATCACTTCCATTTCTAACTAATGAAACTTTCGATGTACTTTTAACATTAGATTTTAATAAGTCATTAATTCTATTTGTGATTATGTGAGCATTCAAATCATCTAATCCACACAATACAACAGATTTTGAAGGGCTTAAAAGTAATTGATCATAAACATAGTCTATTTTTTTTGCAAGTTTTTCGGGTACAGATTTTAATGAAATAGAGCTGTCAGAGACTTTTTGATATAAATAAGCCAAAAATAGTTTTTGGTCGTCAACTGAAATTGGAATTCTCAGATCTGCATTTGAGCCAGTAATGGATAGATTTGATTCGACTTGTATGTGTTTAGACATTGAAGCTTTTCCATTCTCTTTATTTGGAATTCTGCCCGTTACATAGTCATGATCATAGTTTGAGCCTTGCCAATCACCTAAAAAATCTGCTCCAATTGAAACAATACACTTTGCATTTTGAAAATCATAATATGGTAAAGCTCTGGTTCCATACATTAACTCATGAGCATCTAATACTGAGGATTCTGAAATAGAGTCATATTCAATATGCTCAACATTTGGATACTTATTTAAAAATTCAGAAATAATTTTTTTACTTGTTGGACTGTTAACTGTTGATGTTAAAAGAACAACCTGCTGATTTAATGATTTTAATGAATTTAATTGAGCTTTAATATTTTTATTAAAGTTATTCCAACTTACATCTTCTTTATTGATTGTTGGACCTTGTACTCTTCCACTATCATATAAACTGAGAACAGAAGCATTTAATCTGGCATTTGCATAACCATTATATGATGATAACTTATTGTTATCAATTTTTATTGGTCTTCCTTCTCTAGTTTTAACAAGAACATTAGCAGAATCATACCCGTCAAATAATGTAGTAGCATAGTAGTTTGAAATACCTGGTATGATTCTATCAGGCTGAACTACATATGGTACAGATCTATTAACTGGTCCTTCACAACTGGCAAGTACTGCCGCGGTTGTGCTAAAACCTAAATATTTTAGAAAATCTCTCCTGTTAGTTTCAGAATTATTAACAGAGTCATTAGAGAAAATATTTTCATCAACTGGGAGCTTATCAACGAACTCATTGTTCCTGATTTCATCTAAACCATTATTTGGTTTTAATTCAATTTCGCTTTTCCAATATCTTTTTTCTTGACTCATTTAATCAATAATTTAATAATGACATTTACCACATTCCAGTCCTCCCATTTGTGCTACAGTTAATTTTTCAACTCCATATTTTTTCGAAAGCTCTTCATGAATTTTTGTATAATATTCATTACTTTTTACATTAACCTCAGATTCCCTATGACAATTAATACACCAACCCATAGTTAGAGAAGAGTGCTGATAAACAATTTCCATTTCCTCAATAGGACCATGGCATTCTTTGCAATCAATACCCCCAACATTAACATGTTGTGAGTGATTGAAATACACAAAATCTGGAAGATTATGAATCCTAACCCACTTTACAGGTTCAGTGTCTCCAGTGTAAGTTCTGCTTTCTTCATCCCAACCGACAGCTTTATATAATTTTTTTATCTCGTTTGTATAAAATTCTTTGGTATACCCTTTTTCGAGATCCTCTTCGCCATTGTACTCAGCAATATTTTGATGACAATTCATACAAACATTTAAGGATGGTATTCCTGAATGCTTCGATGATCTAACCGATGAGTGACAATATTGACATTCGATTTGATTAGCTCCAGAATGAATTTTGTGTGAGTAATGAATTGGTTGCACTGGCATATAACCCTGATCAATACCTATTTGCATCATCCAACCATATGCAAAATATGCACTAGATAAAAGAAACGCAATAACTGAACAAAAGACCAAAAATTGATTTTTAATGAAAAGCTTCCATACTGGAACTTTAAATAATGGTTTAGGATCTTCAAACTTAACACCATTTTTTATTGCTATGGCTTTCAGTGTTTTATTAACCATGAACAGCATGGTTAAAAGAATACAAAGAACTAAAATCAAAATAGCCAAAACAATATCAGTTGAGACAGACCCCGCTGTTGGAGCTTGAGCTGATGGCACTGCTGTGGAAGCTACAGCAACAGGTTCAGGGACGTAATCAGTGTAAGCCAAAATATTGTCAATATCCATATTTGAAAGTTGTGGAAAAGCATTCATTGCAGCTTTATTCCATTCTTCCCAAATCGCAACTGCCCTTTCATCACCAGATTTAATCATTGCATTACTATTCTTGATCCAAGTATATAACCACTCCTTTTCGTATTTAGCTGAAACACCAGCAAGTGCAGGACCTATTAGGTTTTTATTTAACTTATGACAAGCAGCACAATTTGCATTAAATAAAGATTTCCCTTTTGCAATATCTACTTCTTGAGAAAAAGAATTAAATGAAAAAGAAAAAATAAGAATTACAAGCGCAAAAAATCTAGAGACAGTAAGTTTCTTAAAAGATTGACTTAAGTTTTTGTTTTTATTAGTTTCCAACAATTAAAAAATTGCTTGATTTTAGAATACAAAAATAATAAACAATAATCAGACAAAAAATATATTTTGAATCTATTTTTCAATTTTTAACATTTCTAAATAATCATAATACTATGTTAAAAAAAAACAATAATTTCTTTCATACTAAAGGACTATATTTGTTGTTAATGAATAAAAATATATTGAGCATTTTTTTGATGTTTTTTTATTGTTTAACACACTCTCAAATTGACCAATTTAATTTGATAAAAAACTCTAAATTCGATAGCCTGCTCAGTATTAAAAAACAGGTTGATAAAAAATTATTTGACAAAAATTATTATTCGATACAGGTTTTTAGTGGAAGTTATAATTTGGCAGACTCCATTTCAACATTAGTAACTGAAAAATACTCAGTTGACAGTACATTTTTTTATTTTGAAACTCCAAACTACAAGGTTCGGGTTGGAAAATTTAAGTCTAGAATTGTTGCAGAAAAAAAATTAAGAGAGATTAAAAAAATATTTAAATCTGCATTTATATTTAAACCAAAAGTCAACTAATTATTTATTTTTTAGCTTTTTCTTGACCTTTAGCTCATTAAAGCATTCCAATGTATCACCAATTTTGATATCATTATAATTTTTCAACTGAATTCCACAATCATAACCTTTAGTTACCTCTTTCACATCATCCTGGAATCTTTTTAGAGAAGAAAGTTCAGTTGTAGTAACAACTATTCCGTCTCTGATTAATCTAACTTTAGATTTTCTATTAATTTTTCCGCTCATCACCATACAACCCGCAATTGTTCCAACTTTTGATATTTTAAATGTTTCACGAATTTCAGCTGAACCAGTTAACTCTTCCTTCAACTCTGGAGATAGTAGCCCCTCCATAGCGTCTTTTAAATCATTAATTGCGTCATATATAATAGAATAATTTCTAATGTCAACTTCCTCTTTGTCTGCAATATTTCTTGCATTACCTGTTGGTCGTACGTTAAAACCAATAACAATAGCCTCTGATGCGGAGGCAAGTAAAATATCAGATTCTGTTATCGCACCAACAGCTTTATGAATAATATTTACCACTATTTCGTCAGAAGATAATTTTTGAAAGGAATCAGATAGTGCCTCTACTGAACCATCAACATCACCCTTTAATATAATGTTTAACTCTTTAAAGTCTCCAATAGCAATTCTTCTTCCAATTTCATCCAGTGTTATATGTTTTTGAGTTCTAACGCTTTGTTCTCTTACCAACTGAGTTCTCTTAGCTGCTATACTCTTTGCTTCTTTTTCATCATTAAAAACATTAAACTTATCACCCGCCTGAGGAGCTCCATCTAAACCTAAAATTGATACCGGCATGGATGGGCCTGCTGATTTAATTTGATGTCCCCTCTCGTCATAAAGTGCTCTAACTTTTCCACTATATTGGCCAACTAAAATATAATCTCCTATATTGAGTGTCCCAGATTGTACAAGTAAAGTAGATATATAACCCTTACCCTTATCAAGCCTAGCTTCGATAACGGAACCATTTGATGATTTATTTGGATTTGCTTTGAGTTCTAACATTTCAGCTTCCAAAATAATTTTTTCCATAAGTTCATCTATACCAATTCCCTTTAATGCTGAAATATCATGGGACTGGATTTTACCTCCCCAGTCTTCAACTAATAAATTCATGCCTGATAACTTCTCTTTTATTTTTTCAGGATTTGAAACATCTCTATCAATTTTATTAATTGCAAAAACGATTGGTACCCCAGCTGCTTGAGCATGGCTAATTGCTTCTTTTGTTTGAGGCATGATGTCATCATCAGCTGCAATCACTATTACTACAATATCTGTAAGTTGAGTTCCTCTGGCCCTCATAGCTGTAAAAGCTTCATGGCCCGGAGTATCTAAGAATGTTATTTTATTTCCATTCTTTAATTTCACATTATATGCTCCAATATGCTGGGTTATTCCACCAGACTCTCCAGCGATGACATTTTCTTTTCTGATAAAATCCAATAATGATGTTTTACCATGATCAACATGACCCATTACCGTGACTATTGGTGGACGAGGTAAAAGGTCATCAATGGAGTCAGTATCCTCTTGTATTGATTCTTCAATTTCAGCAGTAACAAAATCTACTTCAAATCCAAACTCATCAGCAACAACAGAAAGAGTTTCAGCATCTAATCTTTGGTTCATTGTAACCATTATTCCCAAAGACATACATGCTGAAATAATATCATTTCCAGATACTTCCATCATTGAAGCTACTTCTCCAACAGTAATAAATTCAGTAACTTGTATTATTTTCTTGTCAGAATCGATTTTTTCTTGATCCTCAGATCTTTTTTTATGACTATCTCTTTTTTCTTTTCTGTATTTTGCAGCATTAGATTTTGAAGATGTCTGTAATTTTTCAAGGGTTTCTTTAATCTGCTTTTGAACAACATCGTCGTTCAGTTGAGAGTCAGAACTTTTTATTTTTTTTTGTTTGCTAATAACTGTTTTTGAAACATCTTTCTTTGATGGAATATCTTTAGCAATTCTTCTTCTTTTTCTCTTATTTTTTAGAGAATTATCATCAGCTTCTGATTTTTTGAATTGATCCAAATTAATTTTTTCACCAGTCTTTTTTAGCCCAGAAAGCTTCTCATATTTTGTGTGAATCTTAGTTTCTAAATTTTCGGAAGATTGACTTTGATTTTCATCTTTTATAAATAGTTTATTATTATTTTCATTTACTTCATCCTTAACATCTTGAACAATAGTTTTTTCATTTAAATTTATTTCACCTACTTTCTTAAATTGATGAATAGATGACTTTGAAGTTATAGTTCTGTTCCTACTTTTTTCCTCTTTTTCTTGCTCAAATTTAATCCTTAACTCTTCTTTTTCTTTTTGCTTTTCTTCAGTTAAATCATGAGATTCAACTTTACTAGATCTATCAGAACTAAACTCAGATACCAATAAGTCGTATTGATTTTGAGAAATTTTAGTTGTTGGTCTTGGTTCTATTTCATGACCATTAGATGAAAGGAATTCAACAATTCTTTCTAAAGAAATATTAAATTCTCTAATAACTTTATTTAACCTAATTTTATTTAATTCGCTCATTAATTTTTTTCGAACTCTTCAGTAAGTATTTTTCTTACATCAATTATTGTTTCTTCTTCTAAGTCTGTTCTTTTGGCTAAATCATCAATATCTTGCTCAAGTATACTTTTTGCAGTGTCCAGTCCAGCTTTTTTAAATTCATCTATTATCCATGAATCAATTTCATCAGAAAACTCAGTAAGTTCAACATCTTCTTCAGAACCTTCTCTAAAAACATCAATTTCATATCCAGTAAGCTGTCCAGCCAATTTAATATTATAACCACCTCTACCAATTGCTTTTGAAACCTGATCTGAATCTAAATAAACTTGAACTGTTTTATTTTCATCATCTATTTTCAATGAGGTTATTTTTGCGGGACTAAGAGATCTTGTAATATACAGTTGAACATTATTTGTGAAATTAACTACATCAATATTCTCATTTCCAAGTTCTCTAACAATTCCATGTATTCTAGAACCTTTCATTCCCACACAGGCTCCTACCGGATCAATTCTATCATCATATGAATCAACTGATACTTTTGCTTTTTCACCAGGTATTCTAACAACTTTTTTAATATTAATTAGTCCATCAAACACCTCAGGAATATCTTGTTCGAAAAGCTTTTCTAAGAATTTTGGGGAAGTTCTTGACATAATTATTGAAGGTTTAGTTCCCTTGAGTTCAACTGACTCAATAATTCCACGAACTGAATCGCCTTTTCTATAAAAGTCAGATGGTATTTGCCTGTCTTTCGGCATAATTATTTCGTTACCATCATCATCTAAAAGAATAACTACATTATGTCTTATGTGATGAACTTCGGCTGTATAAATTTCACCAATAAGATCAATAAACTGTTTGTATATAATTCCATTATCATGTTCGTGAATTTTAGCAACTAAATTTTGTCTAAGAGATAATACAACTCTTCTACCTAAATCAACAAGTTTAACTTCTTCTGAAACATCTTCACCAACCTCAAAATCAGGTTCAATTTTTCTTGCATCTGATAAAGAGACCTGACTATTATGGTCTTCTACATCTTCATCTGCAACAACTACTCTATTTCTCCATATTTCCAAATCACCTTTATCTGGATTAATAATAACATCAAAATTTTCATCGTCACCAAATTTTCTTTTTAATGTATTTCTAAAAACTTCTTCAAGAATAGACATTAATGTAACCCTGTCTATAAACTTTTCATCTTTAAACTCTGAAAAAGATTCAATTAATGATAAATTATCCATATTTATTAAATTATATATAATAAAGGAGGGGACGATGTCCCCTCTGTTATTTCATTCTGCTGTGCAAATATATAAATATATTGCAAAACCTAGTTGGCCTACTAGGGGTCGAACCTAGACTCTTCTGGACCAAAACCAGACGTGTTGCCAATTACACCATAGGCCAAGAGGGTTCAAATTTAAAATAACTTTCAATTATACACCAGTTTATTGTAAATAAATATTATTAAATATTAAAATATAATAATTGATAATGTTTATTTATTTTAGATATTCAATTTAGTTTTTTGAGCTTTTCAAAATATAATAAAATATTTGGGATTTTTTGCGGTTTAATTGCGTTCGTAATTTATTCTCTTACAGTTGAACCAACAGCAAGCTACTGGGATTGTGCAGAATACATTTCAACATCAGCTAAGCTTCAAATTGGTCATCCACCTGGAGCACCCCTGTTTCAAATGCTTGGTGCAATTTTTTCGATACTAGCTCTAAATAATGAACAAATAGCATATACTATAAACATGATGTCTGTGACATCAAGTGCCTTAACAATTATATTTCTTTTTTGGTCAATTTCTCTTTTGGTTAAAAAAATTCTTGGAATTGGAAAAACTATAAAGAAAAATGAACTAATGAAAGTTTTTGGATCCTCTTTTTTAGGTGCATTGACTTTTACATTTACAGATAGTTTTTGGTTCAACGCTGTAGAGGCTGAAGTTTATGCAATGGCAACATTAATTTTATCTGTTTTATTTTGGTTGGGGTTAAAGTGGGAGTCTGAATTTTACGATGAAAGATCTGACAAGTGGTTAATTTTAATTTCATTTGTAATAGGCCTTTCTTTTGGAGTTCATTTTATGGGACTTCTAGCCTTACCTTCAATAGGCTTAATTTACTATTTTAAAAAATATTCTGAATTTAATTTTAAAAAATTTTTGATTGCTAATATTATTTCTGTTTCAATATTATTATTCATTTTTAAACTTTTACTACCATCAACATTAAAACTATTTGGATACCTCGAAGTTTTTTTTGTAAATGATCTTAGACTACCATTTAATTCTGGAACAATTTTTACAGGTTTTTTAATAGTATCAACTCTTTACTATTTATTTAACTACTCTATCAAAAATAGACTTTATTTATTCAACACTATTCTGCTTTGTTTAACTTTTATATTCATTGGATTTTCATCTTGGTTAATGATACCCATCAGATCAAATGCTGACACTGTCATAAATGAAAATTCACCAAAAGATGCAAGATCATTATTAGCTTACTATAATCTAGAACAATATCCTGAAACATACTTGTTTTATGGTCCTATGTTCACTGATGCGTATGCTGGTCAAGATTTAGATGAGCCATATAAAGATGATAAACCTAAATATGAAAAAGATTATACTTTAAATAGGTATGTAATTGTAAATGACTGGAAAAATGGAAAGATCAATTCAAATAAAAATCATAGAGGTTTTTTTCCTAGAATGTGGAGTGATAATAATGCTTTAAACTATATTAAATATTATGGATTTCTAAATTTTGAGATCAAGAGAGAATTTAAAGATAATTCACAGATTGAGGAAATAGTTAATGATTTTAAAAATGAAATAAACAATGGAGATGTATCAGCTGAAGAATTTAATGAATTTTTATCGAATTTTAGCAGTTATATTAACATAGAAAAACCCAGCTTTTTATCAAATCTTAATTATTTTTTATCATTTCAGTTAGGTTACATGTATTTTAGATATTTCATGTGGAATTTTTCGGGAAGGCAAAATGATAATCAATGGAAATTTGACGTTGAAAATGGAAATTGGCTATCAGGAATTAAATATATTGACGAGATTCGTCTGGGTTCTCAAGAAAACCTTCCAAGTGACT
Organism: uncultured Bacteroidota bacterium; assembly: GCA_902522775.1. Taxonomy (GTDB): domain Bacteria; phylum Bacteroidota; class Bacteroidia; order Flavobacteriales; family Flavobacteriaceae; genus Eutrophosalina. The sequence goes on from CABYWQ010000004.1 coordinate 75,374, forward strand.
CTGTTAATAATAAATCAAGAAATATATATTTTATGATTCCCTTTATTTTAGGGATATTGGGCTTATTCATGCTTTTAAAAACTGATTTTAAAACTTTTTGGCCTGTTTTTTTATTATTTATTTTTACCGGAATAGCTCTAAAATTTTATCTTAATGAAAGAGTTTTTGAACCAAGGGAGAGGGATTATGCCCTTGTTGGTTCTTTCTATGCATACTCAATTTTTATAGGTTTGAGTTTTTTATTTTTTTTCAAAAAAATGAAAAATTATCTAAATGAAAATTACAGTTCTTTAATTTCATTGATAATTGTTTCAGCTTGCCCTTTACTTTTAGGTTTTAATAATTGGGATGACCATGATAGATCAAATAGATACACTGCACAAACACTTGCTAAAGCGTATCTAGATTCAATTGAAGAAGATAAGCAATCTATAATATTTACAATTGGAGATAATGACACCTTTGCTCTTTGGTATGCTCAAGAAATAGAAGAGCATAGAACGGATGTCAGAACCATAAATACTAGTTTGATAGCAACTGATTGGTATATGGACCAAATGAAAAGGAAAGCTTACAAAAGTGACCCTATAAAATCTCAACTTACACATAAACAATATGCTTATGGAGTTAGAGATTACATTAAATATGAAGAACTTATTGATTCAGTAAGATGGGACCTAAAAGATTTTATGAATTGGATAAGTAGTGATAATGAAAGAACTAAATACAAATTTTTACTTGAACAATATGGATATGAAAAATCTGATCTAAGTGAAATTCCAAAATTCACTCAAAACATGATTTTCTATCCAACAAATAAAATTAGATTTTATGTTAATAAAGAAAATGTTTTGAACAGTGGTGTTGTTAAAAAGGAAAATGAAAATTTAATTGTTGACTATATAGATATAGATTTACCTGAATCAGGATTATATAAAAATCAAATTTTAATGCTTGATATATTATCAAAAAATGATTGGGAAAGGCCTATATATTTTACAGGTGGAAGTTATAAAGATTCTGAATATTTGTGGATGAAAAATTACTTACAATTAGATGGCTTGGTTTATAAACTTGTACCAATAGATACACCGCTAAATCCTGAAAATCCCTATCAAATGGGTAGGATTGATGCAAATACAATGTATGAAATTGTTAAAAAATGGAAGTGGGGAAATTCTGAATCTGATAAAATATATCATGACCCTGAAACTAGAAAAAATAGTATAACATTTAGAAGTAATTTACATAGACTAGCTGAAGAATTTATATCATTAGGAGATAATTTCAAAGCTCTTGAGATTTTAGATTTATCATTTGATAAGTTACCTATTGAATATTTTGGATATTATAGCTTAAGTGAACCATACATAAATAGCTATCATAAAATTGGTGAAAAGGAAAAGTCAAGAAATTTATTTAAGAAGATTGAAGAAAAGTACCATGAGCAGATTAATTATTACTCCAAATCAATGATATTAAATCCAAATAAATTTAACTTAGAAATACACGCTGAAAATATTTTTACTTATAATGAAAGACTTAGAGGTCTTTTAGAAAATCAAATAAATATTGGAGAAGAAAAATTTGTTAGTGAATTTATTATAAAATACATGAAATCAACAGATATATTTAAGGATTTATATGGTGAATATGACTTTTATAATTACATGAATAGTTTTATAAAGCCACTTTATGTTTCTGAAAAAGTTACAGATGCAAGAAATTTATACGAAAAAATAAAAAGTTTAATAATATCAAGATTAAATACTTTAATTTCTGCAAATGATAATTCGAATTCAGAATATATAAACGATTTAATTACTCAAGAACTAGAAAAATATGAAAATCTAATTAATATTATTTCAAAATTTGAAAATAAAAAATATCTAGATTCAGAAATTATTGATTATAAAAAATATTATAATCAATTTTAACTTAAAGAAACTCGCTCAGTAAATTTATAAGTGTATTGGCATCTTGTTCTCCGCTCTGCCTCCAAACCATCTCACCAGATTTGTATATCATTAATGTAGGTAAACCCTTAATTCGTAAAGCTTGTGCCAATTCATTATTTTTATCAACATTAATCTTTATTACTTTACCCTTATCACCAATTGCAGCAGCAACATCTTTTAATACGGGGTGCATTGAGATTGATGCTTCATTCCAATCAGTATAAAAATCAAGAAGAATTGGCATTTCTGAATCGATAAGTTCACCAAATTTTGACATATCAAAAATTTAATGCAAAAATAACAATTTTTATAAATAATAAATTATAAAACTATAAGTCAAAATATTTAGCTTAATAAATATTAAAATTTCTAGCCATTAGTTTGTAATTTAGAATTTAAGTCAATGGATAAACCAAAACTTTTTTTGATTGATGCTTATGCTCTAATTTTTAGAGGATATTATGCGTTTATAAAAAACCCTAGAATAAATTCAAAAGGATTTGATACAAGTGCAATAATGGGATTTTTAAATTCCATTTTTGATATTTTAAATAGAGAAAAACCTAAATATTTTTCGGTTGTATTTGATAAAGGTGGTTCGAAAGATAGGAAAAAAATTTTTCAAGAATATAAGGCTAACAGACATGCTACACCTGAACCAATTCTTGAATCAGTTCCTATTATTTATGATATTTTGAAAAACTTGGGTATTAAAACAATCGATAAAGAAGGTTATGAAGCTGATGACATAATGGGAACAATAGCAATTAATGCTGAAAAAGAAGGATTTCAAATATACATGGTAACGCCTGACAAAGATTTTGCTCAATTAGTTACTGAAAATATATTCCTCTATAAACCTGCTAGATTTGGAAATGGAATTGAAATTTGGGGAGTTGATGAAGTTAAAAATAAATTTGAAATAGATCATCCAGCAAAAGTTATTGACTATTTAGGTATGATGGGCGATTCTGTAGATAATATTCCTGGACTTCCTGGGGTTGGAGATAAAACTGCAAAAAAATTTTTAAAGGAATATGGATCTCTTGAGAGTTTAATTCAAAACACAGAACACATAAAAGGTAAGTTAAAAGAAAAGATCGAAGAGAATAAAGATTTAGGTATTTTATCCAAAAAACTAGCAACTATTATCACTGATGTTCCCGTTAAATATAAAATTGAAGATTTAAAATTAAAAACACCAAACAATAAAGAAATATCCAAGATTTTCAATGATCTTGAATTTAAAAGATTAACTGAAACATTTAAAAAAATTTTTATAAAAGATAATATCGAAATTGAGCAAATCGATAAAAATTTTGACTTATTTTCTAACGTTGAAGAGGTATCAAAATCTTCAAATCAAATTTTCATTCAAGAAGTTTCTAGCGAAACGTCTTTTAGAATTCTACATGAAAAATTAAATAAGGAAAAGACATTTTCATTGGATGTAAATAAGGAAAATATTTTGTCGATTTGTTGGACAGAAAATTCAATTTACTCAATTGACATTAATCAAGGTGAATCAAATAAATTTATTAAACTAATTGAACCATTATTTAATGCAAATTCTAGAATTTTTGTTTTTGACATAAAAAAAATTTTACGTTTTTTTAAAAAACATAATTTAGCTAACAACACCAAAGTATTTTTTGATTTAAAAATTGCTAACTATCTAATTGATTCAAACAGAAGAGATGACTTTGAATCATTTTTAAAAATTTATGGTTTTAATTCAGTTTTAGATAGTGATACAAGATCATATTACATTAATAAAATTTCAACAACAATTATAAAAGAAATCAATGAACATGCTTTAGAATCACTTTTTGAAGATGTAGAAATGCCTCTTTCAGTAATACTAACTGAAATGGAAAATGAAGGAGTCAATATTGATACCAAACTATTGAATGATATTAACATTCAATTTGGAAATATTTTAAAAAAACTACAGTCTGAAATTTATCTAATATGTGATCAAGAATTTAATTTAGCTTCTCCTAAACAATTAGGTGAAATACTTTTCGATAAGTTAAAAATTATATCAAAAGCAAAGAAAACGAAGTCAGGTCAATACTCAACAAGTGAGGAAACTTTATCAAAGCTAGCTAACAAACATGAAATAATAGTAAAAATTCTTAAATGGAGATCCTTACAAAAACTCATTACGACATATGTTTCAGCATTGCCAAAGCAGATAAATAATGAAACCAAAAGAATTCATAGTGTTTTTAATCAGACCCTCACAGCCACTGGACGACTAAGTAGTCTAAATCCTAATCTTCAAAATATTCCAATAAGAACTAAAAATGGAAAATTGATCAGAAAAGCTTTTATACCTCGGAATAATAAACATATCATAATTTCAGCTGATTATTCACAAATTGAATTAAGAGTAATTGCATCGCTTAGTAATGACAAAAGTATGATCAAAGCTTTCAATAATGATGAGGATATACACAGAGCAACAGCAGCTAATGTTTTTGGAGTTAAACAAGAAAATGTGAGTAAAGAACAAAGAAGTCATGCTAAAGTTGTAAACTTTGGAATTATTTATGGTGTTTCTGCTTTTGGGCTTAGTAATCAAACGAATCTGAGCAGAGCTGAATCAAAAGCAATAATAGAAAACTACTACAAATCATATCCACAACTTAAAGATTTTACAAATGAACAAGTTGAGTTTGCTAGAGAAAATGGATATGTGAAAACAATTCTTGGTAGAAAAAGATTTTTAAATGATATAAATTCTAGAAATGCAATAATTAGATCCTCTGCTGAGAGGAATGCGATAAACACACCTGTTCAAGGAAGTGCAGCAGACATAATCAAGATTGCAATGGTAAAAATTAACAGAGAATTTCAATCTCAATCAATGAAAACAAAACTAATTTTACAAGTTCACGACGAACTTATTTTTGATTGTTTAATAGATGAGATAGATAATGTTAAAAAAATTGTTTCAGACAGTATGCAAAATGCCTACAAACTAAAAGTTCCACTGAAGGTTGACATTGGTCAAGGTTATAATTGGCTTGAGGCACACTAGGTTACATTTATTTTATAAATCATTTGCAATTTTGATTAATTATTGTAGTTTTGTCGACCATTAAAATAATTGAATTGGAATCTAACAGTTTTAAAACAATTTCGATCAGAAAAGAAGACGTCCAAAAGAAATGGTTTCTTGTTGATGCAAGTGAACAAACTCTGGGTAGAATGTGTTCAAAAATAGCAAAAATACTTAGAGGTAAGCACAAAGCAAGCTTTACTCCTCACGTTGATTGTGGAGATAATGTAGTTGTGATAAATGCTAGTAAAATTAATTTAACAGGTAATAAGTGGTCTGATAAAAAATATATTAGCTACACTGGATATCCGGGCGGTCAAAGGATTAAAACAGCTCAACAAGTTTATGATAAAAACCCTTCAATTATTATTGAAAAAGCTATAAAGGGTATGCTTCCTAAGAATAAATTGGGAGCTGCAATTTTCAAAAATTTGAAAGTTTATAACAAAGAAATACATAAGCAGGAGGCTCAAAATCCTCAGCCTATAAATTTAAATAAAATATAATTTGGAAGTTATTCATAAGATTGGTAGAAGAAAAACATCTGTAGCTAGAGTTTACATGTCTAAAGGAAAAGATAAATTTATTGTTAATGGAAAGGATTATAAAGAATATTTTCCCACTACAACATTACAATATAAGATTATGCAACCCTTTGATTTAACAAGTAACACTGGTAAATATGATTTGTCCGTAAATGTTTATGGTGGTGGTACCACTGGACAAGCTGAAGCTATCAGGTTAGCAGTTTCAAGAGCCTTGTGTGAATTATCGGAGGATAATAAATCAGCATTAAAGAGTGTAGGATTACTTACAAGGGATCCTAGAATGGTAGAAAGAAAGAAGTTTGGCCAGAAAAAGGCTAGAAAAAAATTCCAATTCTCTAAAAGATAATAGAGTATTTGGATTTAAGTTCATTATAATAACATTGTCGAATTTCGTTAAATCGAAATTTAGTTTAGCATCTAAACTGCCTTACACGGTACGTTGCTAAAAAACAAGAAAGTAAACTAAATAAAAATGGCAAAAGAAATAGATATTAAAGACCTAGTAAAAGCTGGTGTTCATTTTGGACACTTGACAAGAAAATGGAATCCTAATATGGCTCCATTTATTTATTCTGAAAAAAATGGAATTCATATTATTAATCTATATAAAACGATTAATAAATTAAATGAGGCTTGTATAGCCCTCGAAAAAATTGCTTTATCAGGCAGGAAAATTTTATTTGTTGCAACAAAAAAACAAGCTAAAAAGATAATTTCTGATTGTGCTTCTGAGCTAAATATGCCCTATATCACAGAGAGATGGCCAGGTGGAATGTTAACTAATTTTATAACTATCAGAAAAGCTGTAAAAAAAATGTCAGCTATTGACAGAACTAAGGAAGATGGAACATTTGAAACTCTCTCCAAGAAAGAAAAACTAAGAGTTGATCGAACCAGAGCAAAACTAGAAAAAAATTTAGGTTCTATTACTACAATGACAAGACTTCCAGGTGCTCTATTTGTGGTTGATATTAGAAGAGAACATATTGCTGTTAGAGAAGCCAATAAGTTAAACATACCAATATTTGCAATGGTTGATACAAATACGGATCCTAAAAAAGTTGACTTTGGTATTCCGTCGAATGATGATGCATCTAAATCAATCGAAATTATATTAAAAAATATTACTAAATCTATAAAATCAGGACTTGAACTTAGAGAAAAAGAGAAAGCTGAGAAGGATGCAATAAAAGAGAAAAGTAATGAAGAAGAAACTAAAAATATTAAAAAAGTAAAATCTGAATAATAAAATTATAATATGAGTAATATTACTGCTGCTGATGTAAACAAGTTAAGAAAAAGTACCGGTGCTGGAATTATGGATTGTAAAAAAGCATTAGTTGAAGCTAATGGTGATTTTGATTTAGCCATAGAAAATTTAAGAAAAAAAGGTCAAAAGGTTGCTGCAAAAAGAGCTGATAGAGAATCAAGTGAAGGTGCGGTTATAGCAAAAGTAAATTCTGACTCAAAATCTGGAGTCATAATATCTTTAAATTGTGAAACAGATTTTGTTGCAAAAAATGAATCATTTATTTCTCTTGCTACTCATATAGCTGAATTAGCATTAAGTTCAAATTCAAAAGAAGATCTTTTAGATTCAAAAATTCAATCAATGTCTGTTCACGAAAAATTAATTGAACAAACAGGTGTTATTGGTGAAAAATTAGAAATAGGCTCATTTGAAAAAATTGACTCAGAATTTGTTGGATCTTACATTCATGCTGGAAATAAAATTGCTACAATTGTTGGGTTGTCTACTAATTTTGATCAAGTACATGAAGTTGCAAAAAATGTATGTATGCAAGTTGCTGCTATGAACCCAGTTGCTCTAAATGAAGATGGAGTAAGTAAAGAGATAATTGATAAAGAAATAGAGATTGCTAAAGAACAACTTAGATCTGAAGGTAAACCCGAAGCTATGCTTGATAATATAGCTAAAGGAAAATTGAAGAAATATTTCAAGGATAACACTCTAATTAATCAAGCATTTATCAAAGACAATAAGATATCGGTTAATGATTACATTAAATCTGTAAATTCAGATTGCTTCATAACAAACTTTAAAAGAGTTTCCTTAGTATAATTAATACACCCTTTTTAAATACTATGATTATATTTACATAATCATTAAAATGCCTTACAAAAGAATTTTATTAAAATTAAGTGGTGAAGCTCTTATGGGTGACAGGACTCATGGTGTAGACCCTTTAAGAATTAAGGCATATTGTAAAGAAATTAATGAACTTGTAAAAACAGGTGTTGAAATAGCAATTGTAATTGGCGGTGGAAATATTTTTAGAGGATTATCTGCAGCAAGTAATGGTATGGATAGAGTCGAAGCTGACTACATGGGAATGTTAGCCACTGTAATAAATGGGCTTGCTTTACAAAGTACTCTTGAGGAAATTGGTGTTCAAACAAGGCTTCAAACAGCACTAAAAATGGAATCGATTGCTGAGCCATATATAAAAAGAAGAGCTGTAAGACATTTGGAAAAAAAAAGAGTTGTTATTTTTAGTGCAGGAACTGGAAACCCTTTTTTCACAACAGACTCTGCTGCAGTTTTAAGAGCAATTGAAATTAATGCAGATGTTATTTTAAAGGGAACGAGAGTAGATGGTATTTATAATCTTGATCCAGAAAAAAGTAAAGATGCTATTAAATTTGAATATCTAACATTTGATGATGCGATCAAAAAAAAATTAAAAGTAATGGATTCAACAGCATTTACTTTGAGTAAAGAAAATAATTTACCAATTATTGTTTTTAACATAAATAAAGCTGGAAATCTAAAGAAAGTTATTGATGGAAAACAAGTTGGTACAATAGTTAATTAAATGGAAGAATTAGACTTTATTATTGAAGCAAGTGAAGAATCAATGATTAATTCCATATCTTTTTTGGAAAAAGAACTTTTAAATATAAGAGCTGGCAAAGCTAATCCTAATATGTTATCGAGCGTAAAAGTTGATTATTATGGTTCTCAAACTTTTTTAAATCAAATTGCAAATATTAATACCCCAGATTCACAAACTTTGTCCATTCAACCATGGGAAAAAGATAAGCTTGAAGATATAGAAAAAGCTATTTTATCTAGTAATTTAGGGTTTAATCCAATGAATAATGGCGAATCTATAATAATCAGCATCCCTCCTTTAACAGAGGAAAGAAGAATTGAGTTGGTAAAAGTTGCAAAATCTGAAGTTGAAAATGCTAAAGTGAGTATTCGAAATGTAAGAAAAGAGGCTAATAATGAAATAAGAAAATCTGATGCTAGTGAAGATATGAAATCAAATTATGAAATAGATATTCAAAATATTACTAATAAATACACTTCAAAAATTGATTCGATTTTTTCTACCAAAGAAAAAGAAATTTTATCCGTTTAATTATGCCAAAAAGATTACAAATTAAATCTGTATTGAACAATGATTATGTTGGAAAAGTTATCGTTGTTTGTGGTTGGGTTAAAACATTTCGTTCTAATAGATTTATAAATTTAAATGACGGCTCTTGTCTTAGTGACCTTCAATGTGTAGTTGATTATGAGAAACTTGATGAATCAAAATTATCAAAAATTAATACAGGTGCTTGTTTAGAAGTTGAGGGAGAAATAGTAAAAAGTAAAGGTCGAGAACAAAGTGTTGAATTAATTGTAAATAATATTAATATTTTAGGAGAAAGTGACCCTGAAAAATTTCCAATTCAACCAAAAAAACATTCATTTGAATTTTTAAGAGAAAATGCTCACCTCAGAGTTAGAACTAAAACTTTAAGCTCAGTATTTAGAATCAGATCTGAAGTTTCATTTGCTATCCATAATTTTTTCAATAAAAATAATTTTTATTACATCCACACTCCAATCATTACAGGAAGTGATGCTGAAGGAGCAGGTGAAATGTTTAAAGTAACAACACTAGATTCGAATAAAAATAATCTCGATTATTCTGAAGATTTTTTTGGTAAAGAAACAAATTTGACTGTCTCTGGACAACTGGAAGCTGAATCGATGGCAATGGGTCTTGGAAATGTTTATACTTTTGGACCAACCTTTAGAGCTGAGAATTCAAATACTTCTAGGCATTTGTCTGAGTTTTGGATGATTGAACCTGAGATGGCTTTCTATGATTTAAATGACAATATGGATTTGGCTGAAAAATTTATACAGAATGTAATTAAAAATATTTTTGAAAAATGTAAGGATGATATAGTTTTTTTAAGTGATAGGCTTGAAAAAGAAGAAATGTCCAAGCCAAAAGACCAAAGAAGCGAGCTTTCACTTCTTGAAAGGATTGAATTTGTAATAAATAACAATTTTAAAAGAGTTACATATTCTGATGCATTTGAAATTTTAAAGAATTCTAAACCAAATAAAAAAGGAAAATTTAAATATCCTGTTAAAGAATGGGGAATTGATTTTCAGAGCGAACACGAACGTTTTTTAGTTGAGAAATATTTTAAAAGTCCCGTAATTGTTTATGATTATCCTGCGAAAATAAAAGCGTTTTATATGAGATTAAATGATGATTCTAAAACTGTTAGAGCAATGGATATTTTATTTCCTGGAATAGGTGAAATTGTTGGTGGTTCACAAAGAGAAGAAAGACTTGATGTTTTAAATGAAAGAATTGAAGCTTTAGGAATTGAAAAAAAAGAGCTTTGGTGGTATCTAGATCTTAGAAAATTTGGAACTGTAAAACATAGTGGATTTGGTCTTGGTTTAGAAAGATTGATTCAATTTATTACAGGAATGAGTAATATTAGAGATGTTATTCCTTTTCCAAGAACTCCAAAAAACGCCGAGTTTTAGGTTATATACTTTGTTATTTCGTAATTTTAAGCTTTAAATTGATATGCTTAATCAAAAGTTAAAATTAAAATTATCACAAAAGCTTTCTCCCCAGCAAATTCAATTGATGAAATTAATTCAATTGTCAACACAAGAATTTGAACAGAGATTATCAACGGAAATTGAAGAAAATCCTGCTCTTGATACAAATAAAGATGAAAGTATTGAACCAGATAATTTAGATGATAGTGAATTTGAAAAAGATGATAATCCTCATGAAGAGATTGATGTTAACGATTATCTTTCAGATGATGACACACCTGACTATAAATTAAAATCAAATAATTACAGTGAAGAATCTGAAAAAAGTATCCCATTTGCTTCAGGTACATCTTTCAACCAATATCTTACAGCTCAATTGCACTCATTTTCTCTAAATAAAAAAGAACAACAAATTGCAGAATTTATAATTGGAAGTTTAGACCCTTTCGGTTATCTAAGAAGAGATATTTTAGATATTTCAGATGATTTGATATTTACATTAGGTATTGATGCTGACGAAATATTAATTCAAAATATTTTAGACAAAATATATCTTTTAGAACCACCAGGAGTTGGTGCTCGAGATCTTAAACAATGTTTAATCTTGCAACTTAAAAGAAAAAATAAAAGTAAAACCATTGATTTATCGTTAAAAATTATTGAAGAATTTTTTGACTTATTTTCAAAAAAACATTTTGAAAAAATAAAACAAAAATTAAATATTAGTAATGATGAATTAAAGGATGTTGTTTCAGAAATCGAAAAATTAAATCCTAAACCAGGTGGAGCTTTCAATGAAAATACAAAAATCAACTCATCAATTGTCCCAGATTTCACAATTAAAATAATTGAAGGTGAATTAAAATTGGAATTAAATTCTAGAAATGCACCAGATCTTTATGTATCAGAAGAATATAAAAATATGTTATCAGGCTATTCTGAGTCTAAAAATAAAACTAAATCTCACAAGGATGCAGTTATGTTTATAAAACAAAAACTTGATTCAGCAAAGTGGTTTATTGATGCAATTAAGCAAAGAAACCAAACCTTAATAATGACAATGACTTCTATTATTAACTTTCAAAAAGAATACCTTTTGACAGGTGATGAAAGTAAAATGAAACCTATGATTTTGAAAGATATTGCTGAAAAAATAGATATGGATATTTCAACCATATCTAGAGTAGCTAATAGTAAATATGTTGACACTCCTTATGGCACAAAACTAATCAAGTCATTTTTCTCAGAGGGAATTAAAAATTCTCAAGGAATTGAAATTTCTACAATTGAAGTAAAAAAAACACTTGAAAATATTATTGAGAATGAAAACAAGAATGATCCACACACTGATGATCAATTGACTAAAATTCTGAACAAAAAAGGATATCCAATAGCTAGAAGAACAGTTGCTAAATACCGTGAGATGATTGGAGCACCTGTTGCAAGACTGAGAAAAGAATTATAAATGAATAATATTTCTATTATCATTGTAAACTTCAAATCATGGAAGCCATTAGAATATTGTTTAAACAGTCTACTTAATCAAAATAATGTCAATACTGATATAATTGTAGTTGATAATGATTCTAATGATAATACAATTGATTTATTTAAAAAAAAATACAGGACTATAAAATGGATTGAGAATAAAAAAAATTACGGTTTTTCAAAAGCATGTAATATCGGTGAGGTTCAATCTAAGTTTGATACTCTTTTATTTTTAAATCCGGATACAAATTTGAATACAGATGTATTAGACTTAATTTTCAAGAAAAACATTGATTTTAATACAAATCTAGTTAGTATTAAACAAGTTGATAATAACAATAAGAATACATATGCATACGGAGATTTTTTAAACCTCTTAACTTTCAATGGAACACTAAGATACTTGTATAGACTTAGGAATAAAAAAACAAAAAAAAGATTAGAAAGATATAATCAATTTAGTCCGGACTGGATTTCGGGATCATTTATCATGATTTCAAAAAAATTATTTCATAAAATCGGAAAATGGGATGAAAATTTTTGGATGTACTATGAAGATATGGACTTATGTAAAAGAGCAAAGAATTTTAATAACAATATTTTAATGATTAATGACATATATTGTTATCATTTTCATGGATTGTCTTCAAGAATTAATTACGAAACTAAAATTAAAACAAAAACAGAGGTCTTAATATCAAAAATAAAATATGTTAAAAAACATTTTGAAGGTTTTAATAAGATATTACTTATTTCATTTATATATTTTTCTGTTTTTTTTGAACTATTAATTCTTTCTTTATTTTCAAAAGTAAAGAGAGGGGTTCTTTTTTATTTACTTAAAAAAATCTAATTATTTATTTCAGTATAATAAATTTCTAATCTTAACCTTTTTTCGAAGTTTTCAGATTCGGGGTTTGGTCCATAAATTACTGTACCAAGTGGGTTAATAGCTGAAGATATTGGTATTGTGCCAAGACTATAATTTTCTCTTAAATCTAAGTTTTGTGTATTTTCGATTGAAGAAGTAACAACTAATCCAAGTTTTGGAGAAATTGAATCATTTCTTACAATATTTTTAATATGCTCTGAAATCCTAATCTTATATTTCAATCCTTTTTTATCTGATTGATATTCAAGTAATCCATCATGATTTATTTTTTTATCTGACTCCTTATTTCCAGTTGAATTATCTATAAAATAATCAATTAAGGGAGTTTGGTTTTCAATATTATACAAATACAAACGTGCAGGCTCAATTAATCCACCATAGGAATTTATTGTAGTTTGATCAACATAAACGGTTAAATTAGCTTCATTAATTAACCATCCTTTAGCTCTAATTTCATTAAGTATATTTTCGCCATTATTTTCAGTAAATAAGTCAAGCTCTAACATAAAACCTTCTCCCCCCTTCAAATATCCTTTACTTAAATTTTCAGAATTATTAACATTATCTAATATTTCTTGACTATAACTATCTTTATTAAACAAGTTTAATTGATTACCAGATAAAAGAATTTCAAAATCTTTATTTTCTTTTTCAACAGAATCATCAGAAGTGTCATCAGCTGTACCATTATCATTATATACATCATAATCATAATTAATTTTAATTTTTGAATTTGAATAATCGAGAATCATTAATAAATCATCAGAAAAATTATAGGAACTTATAATTAATCCTTTAAAAAATAAATTAAAATTATCTGGATTCGATAAGTCAATACTACCTTCTTTGTTTAAAATTTTATCTTGAAAAAAAGCATTGTCTAAAGGGATTTTTAATCTGGGCGACAGTCTTTCTTTAACTGTTGTTGATTCATCAACATCGTTAGTATCTGGATCATCTTCATTGTAAATTACAACTTCGTTTGTGTCAATTTCAATATTATCATCAAATAATGTCTCTTTTGAAAAATTTTTAATAAAATGATCGTCCGAATAATACTTTTGAAAGGATTCAAAGTTATTAGTTGGGTCATAGTCTCTTAAATAATAATCTAACTCTTCTATTTTAATTTTAAAACTTGCATTTATATTTCCAATAAGTGAGTCGACGTCATAAACAGTTGCTCCACTGTTGGGGTTAATTGATTCTGTATCTTCATTATCATTAATTCCATCTCCATCAGTATCTGGATTCAATGGGTCTGTCCCATTTGACCTCTCAACAATATCGGAAACTCCATCACCATCACTATCGCTGTAAATGTCGTTACTATCAACATCGTATAAATCAATTACTCCATCACCGTCAGAATCAAATGTGTTATTAAAAAAAGGTATTTCTAAAACAACATTATTTACAGTTTCATTTTCTTCAATGACTTTTATATTATTAGAATCTCCATTTATTTCAGACTCAGAATCCCACTTACCAAAATAAGGGTTGGGTTGTGAAAGAGTTAATTGAGTAATAAATGAAGCTTCAATTTTACCAAAAATATTATCATTAATTTGCCCTAGTTGGTATGAATTTAAGCCATTAGATTTAAATGGTTGGATAAGTTTTTGACTAGCAAATACAGGGATATTTTCTAGGCTTGTTTCGAATGTGTCTGATTTTAAAATTTCGGTTCCAATAGAATTATATTCTTTTGTACAAGATAATTCCGAAAGTATAATGACTAAAATAAAAAAATTATAATACTTATTTTTCATTTTGTAAAAAACTATTATAAAAATTCAAACACTTTTCTTTGTAATCGTCAGAACCAGAAGAACACTCAAGAACAGGAATGTTTATCTCATTTAAAATATCAGAAAACTTTTTCTTAATATCAGAGTTAAAAATAGCTCCATCAGCATGTAAAAGTGAAATTTTATATAGATTTTGATATGATGAATCATTCAAAATAGTCACATTAGACTCATCAATTTCATCAAATTTTATTTTTTTTACGAAGTTTTTATCCATTTGACCTTCAAGGCAATTATCATACAATGAAACAATAACTTTAGTTCCCTCGAAAATTGGATCATTGTTATAATAATATTTCATGTATAATGGTAGTAGAGAAGCAATCCAACCGTGAACATGGATTAGGTCAGGTGCCCAGTTTAATTTTTTAATTGTTTCAATAACTCCTTTACAATAAAAAATTGAACGTTCATCATTATCTTTGTACAGTTTACTATTTATATCTTTTGAATAACCCTCTCTTCCTTTAAAGTAATCTTCACTGTCAATAAAATATACCTGCATTCTTTCTTTAGGTATAGAAGCAACTTTAAGAATTAAAGGCATGTCCATGTCATCAATTATTAAATTTATTCCAGAGAGTCTTATAACTTCATGTAATTGGTGTCGTCTTTCATTTATATTACCATATTTTGGAATGAAAATTCTGGTTTGACCTCCATTCTCATTAACAAGCTTTGGAAGAGCATATGTTAAAGTAGAAATTTCTGTCTGAGGCATGTAGGGAACAACCTCTGAAGAAATAAATAATATTTTTTTTCCTTTCATAAATCCTTTTGTATTTAAGATCTACAAAATTACAAAATTTATATAAGATTGACATTAAAGTATTAAGTTTGCTTGCTGTTAAAGTTTTATTAATGATTATTGAAAATAAAATAAAAAATGTTGAAGAAATAATAAAAAAAAATAAAATTTTAGGAAATAAAATTTGTTTAATCCCAACTATGGGATCACTTCACAAAGGGCATATTTCTTTAGTACAAGAAGCCTTAAAAATGGGAGAGATGGTGTGGGTATCCATATTTGTAAATCCTACTCAATTTAATGAATTAGATGATTATAAAAGATATCCAAGATCTTTAAAAGATGATATCTCAAAATTAAAAAAATTATCTCATAAAATATGTATTTTCTCCCCATCAACTAAAGAGATATACACAAATAAGGTTGAGTCTGATGATTTTGATTTTGGATTTCTAGAAAGTGTAATGGAAGGTAAATTTAGACCCAATCACTTTAATGGTGTTGCAACTATAATAACTAAATTATTTGAAATATTTGTGCCTGATTATTGTTTTTTTGGAGAAAAAGATTATCAGCAAGTTATAATTATAAAAAAAATTATCGAAACAAATTTTAAGCAAACTAAGATGATTATTTGTGATACAATCAGAGAAAAAAATGGTTTAGCAATTAGCTCTAGAAATTGTTTCTTGAGTAAAAAAAAATTTATGGAATCTGCAATAATCTATAAGATGTTAGTTTTTGCAAGAAATAACATTAATAAAATTAATTTTAGATTATTAGAAAATATAATTACCAAAAATATTAATGAAATTTCTGGTTTTGAACTAGAGTATTTAGATTTTAGAGATGCTAATTCCTTAAAAAAAATTTCAACTATAAATTCTAAAAAAAATATTAGAGCATTTATATGCGTAAAAGTTAATGGAATAAGATTAATTGATAATATAGAGCTTAAATAATTATATTTAGAAAATGAAAATTGAGATATTAAAATCTAAGATTCATAGAGCTACCGTTACAGGGGCAGATTTAAATTACATTGGTAGTATAACTATTGACGAAGCACTTATGAATGCAGCCAATATCAAGACAGGAGAAAAAGTTCATGTAGTAAATATTAATAATGGTGAAAGATTAATTACATATGTCATCAATGGAAAAAAAAATAGTGGAGAAATTACTTTAAATGGACCTGCTGCAAGGAAGGTTCAAAAAGGTGATGAAGTTATTATTATTTCATATGCTTTAGTTGATTTTGATAAATCTGATAAATTTAAACCAACTGTAATTTTTCCTTCAAAAAATAATTCTATTAATTAATGTTATCGAAATCAAAGATAATATATTGCTGTTCTAATTGTGGTGCAAAATTTCCAAAATGGATGGGACAATGTACTCAGTGTGGTGAATGGAACTCCATAAGTGAAGAGGTTATTAGAAAAAAAAAATCAAATGAATTTTTTTTTAAAGAAAATTCTGTAAGAGAAATAACTACTATTAACTCATGTGAAAAGGATAGAATAGCCTTTAATGATAATGAATTTAACAGGGTTTTAGGAGGAGGAATAGTTAAAGGTTCGGTTATTTTAATATCAGGTGAACCAGGGATAGGAAAATCTACAATTTTACTACAAAACTCAATAAATTCTAACGAAAAAGTTCTGTATATTTCGGGTGAAGAAAGTGCAGAGCAATTAAACTTGAGATCTAAAAGAATTTCAAATAATCCAAAAAATTGCTTTGTTTTAACAGAGACAAATATTGAAATAATTTTAAAAAATGTTGAAAAAACCAAACCTGAATTAATTGTTGTTGATTCAATTCAGACAATCCAAACTGACACGTTTGACAATAGCCAAGGCAGTACAACTCAGATAAAAGAATGTACTAGTATGTTGATTAAGCTTGCTAAAAATATTGGAATCCCAATTATCATCGTTGGACATATTACAAAAGACGGAAATATTGCAGGACCAAAAATTCTTGAACACATGGTAGATGTTGTTTTACATTTTGAAGGTGATAAACATCATCAGTTTAGAATATTAAGATCTAAAAAAAACAGATTTGGATCTACAAATGAAATTGGTATTTATGAAATGAATGAAAGAGGGTTACAAATGGTTCTAAATCCAAGTGAATTATTTATTTCTAAAAAAGAAAGTCTTGAGCCAGGAACATCTGTTGCTGTAACATTAGATGGTGATAGATCTATAATGATAGAAGTTCAAGCTCTTGTAAGTAGTGCTGTATATGGTACACCACAAAGGATTTCTAATGGTTTTAATGCTAAAAGATTAAATATGCTTTTAGCTATTCTAGAAAAAAAAGCGGGCTTCAAAATAGGTATAAAAGATGTCTTCATCAATATAACTGGAGGAATTAAAATTGAAGATACAGCTATCGATTTAGCTGTAGTTACAGCTATTTTATCTTCAAATATTAACATAAGTATAAATGGAGACACCTGTTTTTGTGCTGAAATTGATCTTTCTGGTGAATTACGTGGGGTAAGTAATATTGATAAAAGAATTTCTGAAGCAGAACGTTTAGGTTATAAAAATATTATTGTTTCAAACAATTCTAAAATTGGTTACACTGCAAAAAATATTAATATTTTAAAACAAAAAAACCTTAATCAAGTTGTTAAACAAATTTTTAAGGAGACGGATTAGGAATTCTATTATTAATTACATTTATTTCAGAAATAATTTCATCTGTCAGTTTAATTTTTGAGCTATCAATATTTTCTTTTAACTGTTCAATAGTTGTTGCTCCAATAATATTACTTGTTACAAAAGGCCTATCATTTACAAAAGCAAGTGATAAATGAGTTAAAGAAATATTATATTTTTTTGAAATATCATTATAGAGGCTCGCAGCTTTAAATGAATTTTCATTACTATATCTTTTTAGCCTTGGAAAAAGATCTAATCTACTATTTTTCGGAATATTTTTATTAAAATACTTTCCAGTCAAAATACCAAATGCAAGTGGAGAATAAGCTAATAATCCAACCTCTTCTCTTTTACATATTTCAGATGATCCAATCTCAAATAACCTATTTAAAAGTGAATATGGATTTTGTATTGTAACCATTTTTGGAAGATTTTTTTTTGAATATTCTAAAAACTTCATAATTCCCCATGGATTTTCATTAGATAAACCAATTTTTCTAATTTTTCCAGATTTAATTAAGTCTTTAAACTTTAATAATATAAATTCAAAGTTATCTTCCCAGGAGTCATTAAAATATTGGTAGTTTCTGTTACCAAAGGTATTAGTAATTCTTTCTGGCCAGTGCAGTTGGTACAAATCAATATAATCTGTATTTAATCTTTTTAAACTACTGTTTAAAGCTCTTTCAATTGAATCACCTTTGAAACCAGATTTTCTAATATGTGCAGTGTAATCTCCAGGGCCTGCTATTTTTGTAGCAAGAATAACTTTATCTCTTTTTTTTGTCTCATTAAACCAGTTTCCAATAATTTGCTCAGTTACAGCATATTTATCTGGTGTTGCAGGAACAGGATATAACTCTGCAGTATCAAAAAAATTAATTCCTCTTTCTAAAGAATAATTCATTTGATCAAATGCTTCTTTTTGACTATTTTGTCTTCCCCAAGTCATAGTACCCAAACAAATTTTACTAACCTTTATATCCGAATTTGGTAATATATTATAATCCATTATAATTTAATTTTAACACCAATTGGACAATGATCAGAATGTATAATTTCAGGAAGAATGTAAGATTGTTTAATACTACTTTTTAATGAATTAGTTGCCAATAAATAATCTATTCTCCATCCTTTATTATTTGCTCTGGAGTTTGCCCTGTAGCTCCACCATGAGTATTTATTTGGCGATGAATTTAGGTGTCTGTATGTATCAATAAACCCATTATTTATAAATTTATCTAACCATTCTCTTTCCTCTGGTAAAAAACCTGAAATTTTAGCATTTCTAATTGGATCATGAATATCAATTTCTTTATGGCAAATATTATAATCTCCACCAATAATAAGTTTTGGAATAGAATTTTTTAACCCATTTACATAATTAGCAAAATCATCCATAAATTTAAATTTAAAATCTAATCTGTCAACATTGGTTCCTGAGGGTAAATACAAACTCATTATTGAGAAATTATCAAAATCTAATCTTATATTTCTTCCTTCAAAATCCATATAATCTATTCCAGTACCATATTCAACTTTATTTGGTTTAATTTTAGATAATATTGCAACTCCACTGTAACCTTTCTTTTCTGCTGAAAACCAATAATTATAATACCCCAACTTATTGAATATTGATGAATCAAATTGATCTTGATTAGCTTTTATTTCTTGTAGACATACTATATCAGGATTAAAAGTTTCCAGCCAGCCTAAGAAATTTTTTCTCAAAGCTGCTCTAATACCATTTACATTGTAAGAAACTATATTAAGCACTGTTTAATAACCAATTATTAATATTTAGGGAAGATCTCAAAAACTCTTCTAATTTATCGATATGAATTCTTTCTTGATTCATATTGTCCCTCTCTCTAACAGTTACAGTATTATCAGTAACAGTCTGATGATCTACAGTTATACAATATGGTGTTCCTATTGCATCTTGTCTCCTATATCTTCTTCCAATAGCATCTTTATCATCATAAGCAGTACTAAAATTAAGTCTGAGTTTTTTTTGAACTTTTTTTGATATCTCTGGTAATCTATCTTTTTTAAGTAATGGTAAAAAAGCACATTTATAAGGTGCAAGAATTGATGGAATTTTCAACACAACTCTTTCTGAACTATCCTCTAATTTATCATAAGTTAAAGATGAAGTAAAAATAGCTAAGAACATTCTATCTAGACCAATAGATGTCTCTAAAACATAAGGTGTATATTTTGAATTATCAACTGAATCAAAATATTTTATTTGTTTTGAAGAATATTTTTCATGATTAGATAAGTCAAAATCAGTTCTTGAGTGTATTCCCTCAAGTTCTTTGAAACCAAATGGGAAATTAAATTCAATATCACAAGCTGCATCTGCATAATGAGCTAATTTTTCATGATTATGAAATCTAAATAAACTTTTATTGATACCTAAAGATAAATGCCAATTTAATCTTTCTTTTTTCCAATATTCATACCACTGTTTTTGTGAACCTGGTTTTATAAAAAACTGCATCTCCATTTGTTCAAATTCTCTCATCCTAAATATGAATTGTCTAGCAACAATTTCATTTCTAAAAGCTTTTCCAATCTGAGCTATTCCAAATGGAATCTTCATTCTTCCAGTTTTCTGAACATTCAAATAATTTAAAAAAATTCCTTGAGCTGTTTCAGGCCTTAAAAAAAGGTCTATTGAACTAGTTTTTGTTGCACCTAATTGTGTTTTAAACATCAAATTAAATTGTTTTACATCAGTCCAATTCCTTGTTCCTGAAATAGGACAAACTATTTCACAGTCCTCAATAATTTGTTTTAGCTCACTGAGATCATCATTATTCAAAGCTTTTGAAAATCTATTCTGAATAAGATCAATCTTTGACTTATAATTTATAACTCTAGGATTAGTTTCTAGAAAAGTTTTTTTATTGAAGCTTTCTCCAAATCTTTTTTCTTGATTTTTTTGTTCTTTTAAAATTTTTAATTCTAATTTTTGTAAATAAGCTTCAATTAGATTATCAGCTCTATATCTCTTTTTAGAATCTTTGTTATCAATCAGCGGATCATTGAATGCATCCACATGCCCACTCGCTTTCCATGTTGTAGGATGAGAAAAAATAGCAGAATCAATACCAACAATATTATCATTTAGTTGTACCATTGATTTCCACCAATATTCTTTAATATTATTTTTCAATAAAACACCATTTTGGCCATAATCATATACTGCACTCAATCCATCATAAATCTCACTTGACTGAAATATAAATCCGTATTCTTTAGCGTGAGATATTATTTTTTTGAACTTTTCGTCAGACATATAACAAAAATAGCACTTTCATAACTAAACACTTACCAGATTTAAAAATAAAATTTTACTTTGCATTTAAATGAAATCAAATTATTTAATTATACTTTTTCTTATTATGAATATTTCATGTGCCAAAAGAGGAATTCCTGAGGGTGGAGAAAAAGATGAAATAGCTCCTAAATATTTAAAAGCTCAACCTGAAAATAATTCGATTTTTTTTAATGATAAAAAAATTAGAATTTATTTTGATGAATATATAAAACTAGATAAACTTACAACCCAGCTTGTTGTTTCACCTCCAATTGAAAAGTTTAACTATTCCATATTTCCTCAAGGTGGTGCTTCAAAATTTATAGATATTGAGATTAATGAAAAATTCAAAGAAAATACAACTTTTGTATTCAATTTTGGAGAAAGCATTAAAGACAATAATGAAGGTAACTTATTGCCCTATTTTAAATATGTTTTTTCAACAGGATCTTATATAGATTCGTTAGAATTAAAAGGTAATATTAATACAACTTATCAAAGGAAAAAAGATGACTTTATAACTGCTATGCTTTACCCATTAAATGAAAAATATAACGATTCAACAATTTTTAATGAGAAACCACTATATGTAGCAAGTACCTTGGATAGTACATTTTTCAATTTCACTAATTTAAAAAAAGGCTCTTACCGATTAGTTGCTGTTAAAGACTCTAATAATAATTATGTTTTTGACCCTCTTAATGATAAAATTGCTTATCATGATTCAATAATTAATTTACCAACTGACAAAGCTTTTAATTTAAATCTGTTCAAGGAAGTTCCAAACTATAAAATTTTTAAACCTTATCAAGAGTTTTCAAATAAAGTTAGCTTTGGATTTAGGGGAAATATAGATTCTCTAAAAATATCCTTAAATAACAATTTAGCAGAAAATTATGTTACTAGAGATAGAGATAAAGACACTCTACATTATTGGTTCAGAGAATTTGAATATGATTCATTACGCTTTATTATTAATAATAATGATGATATTAGCTATTATAACCTACCTAAAAAATATTTTGAAAATGATACTTTAATCATTTCAGAGAAAAGCAGTTCCATAAATCTTGGGGATAAATTTATTTTAAATAGTACCATTCCTTTAAAAAATATAGATTCATCTAAAATTGAAATATTTAATAAAGACTCTATATATCAAAAATTTAAAAGTGAAATTAAAAATGGAATTGATGTTATTTTTGATTTTGAGATTCTTCCAAATGATAAATATTTTATAAAAATTTTACCAAAAGGAATTATTGATTTTTATGGAAATTCAAATGATACTCTTAATTATTCATTTACAACTAAAAAAAGGTCTGACTATGGAAATATTTATGTGAATTTATCTAAAATCTCATTTAAACCAATTATTGTTGATTTAATCGATATGAATGAAAAGATAATAATGTCCAATAACTTGAATGATAGTTTTGAAGCTTGTGTATTTGAAAATGTTCTTCCTGGTGAATATAATTTACGTATAATTCATGACAAAAATGAAAATAGGAAATGGGATACTGGAAATTATCTAAAAAAAAGAAAACCAGAACAAGTTATTCACTATAATGATACTATAAAAGTCAGAGCTAACTGGGTAATAAGAGAAAAAATTTAAGCTTACTTCTTTAAATTAGCTTTAACATATTCCCTATTAAGTTTTGCAATATAATCTAATGAAATTCCCTTTGGGCATTCAACATGACAAGCACCGGTATTAGTACAATTACCAAATCCTTCTTCATCCATTTGATTTACCATATTAATAACCCTGTCTGTTGCTTCAACTTTTCCTTGAGGAAGTAGAGAAAACTGAGAAACTTTTGCAGACACAAATAACATAGCTGAAGAATTTTTACAACTAGCAACACATGCCCCACAACCAATACATGTAGCAGCATCAAAAGCTTTATCAGCATGCTCTTTCTCAATAGGAATAGTATTTGCATCTAATGTATTTCCAGATGTATTTATAGAAATAAATCCGCCAGATTGTTGTATTCTGTCAAATGCTGATCTATCAACGACCAAATCTTTTATGATTGGAAAAGCTTTTGCTCTAAATGGTTCAATGTAGATAGTATCACCGTCTTTGAATCTTCTCATATGCAACTGACAGGTGGTTATTAATTTATCAGGACCATGAGGTTCTCCATTAATAAACATTGAACAAGAGCCACAAATACCCTCTCGACAGTCGTGATCAAAAGCTACAGGATCACCATCTTCTTCTATGATTTTTTCATTTAAAACATCCATCATTTCAAGGAATGACATGTCAGGCGAAATTTCATCAATTTCATAATCAACAATTTTACCTTTTGTCTGATTATTTTTTTGCCTCCAAATTTTTAAAAATAATTTCATCTATTTATATGATCTGTTTTTTAATTCCACACTATCAAAGTCGAGATTTTCTTTATGTAACTTAGATTGTTCAATGTTTTCATTATATTCCCAGGCAGAAACAAATCGATAATCATCATCATTTCTTAGAGCTTCCCCCTCTTTTGTTTGATATTCTTCTCTAAAATGACCTCCACATGATTCATTCCTATTCAATGCATCAACTGCAAATAACTCACCAAGTTCCAAAAAATCTGCTACTCTTAAAGCTTTAGCTAATGATTCATTAAAAGAAAATTGATCACCTGTTACTTTTACAGATTTGTAAAATTCTTTTCTCAATTTTTGAATTTCCTTAATTGCACTATTTAAATCTTTTTTATTCCTAGACATTCCACAATTATTCCAAATAATTTTGCCCAAAATTTTATGAAAATAATCAACAGATTTCGAGCCTTTGTTAGTCATGATTTTATTTATTTTTTCTTCAATTCTATTCTTTGCTTTGTTAAATTCTGGGCTATCGGATGAAATAGGTCCGGTTTTTATATCGTCAGCTAAGTAATCATTAATCGTATTTGGTAAAACAAAATAACCATCAGCTAAACCTTGCATTAAGGCAGAAGCACCAAGTCTATTAGCTCCATGATCAGAGAAGTTTGCTTCTCCAATAGCATAACATCCAGGGATAGTAGTCATCAAATTATAATCAACCCAAAGACCTCCCATAGTATAATGAACAGCAGGATAAATCATCATAGGAGTTTCATAAGGATTTTCATCAACAATTTTCTCATACATCTGAAATAAATTTCCATACTTGGCTTTAATAACTCCTTTTCCTAATGATTTAACCAATTCAAAATCTTCAATATCTAACCCTTTTACCAATGCTTTTTCTTTACCATAACGTATTATTGCAGATGAAAAGTCTAGAAAAACTGCTTCACCTGTTTTATTAACACCATAACCCGCATCACATCTTTCTTTTGCGGCTCTTGATGCAACATCTCTTGGGACAAGATTTCCAAAAGCTGGATATCTTCTTTCTAAATAATAATCCCTATCATCTTCATTTAAGTCAACTGGACGTAATTCACCATTTCTTATTTTTTTTGCATCTTCAATTTTTTTTGGTACCCAGATCCTCCCATCATTTCTAAGAGACTCAGACATAAGTGTTAATTTAGATTGATAATCCCCAGAAACTGGAATGCAGGTTGGATGAATTTGAGTAAAAGATGGATTTGCAAATAAAGCCCCTTTTTTATGGACCTTCCAGGCTGCTGATACATTGCTTCCCATAGCATTAGTTGATAAATAGAATAAATTTCCATAACCACCTGATGCTAATACAACTGCATGAGCAGAATGTTTTTCAATTTCTCCTGTAATTAAATTTCTAGTTATAATTCCTCTAGCTTTTCCATCAACAATAACTATGTCCATCATCTCATGTCTAGTATTCATCTGAATTTTCCCCCTGGCTACTTGTCTATTCATAGCTGAGTATGCACCTAATAAAAGTTGCTGACCAGTTTGTCCTTTAGCATAAAAAGTTCTAGAAACCAAAACACCTCCAAAAGACCTATTATCTAAAAGACCACCATACTCTCTAGCAAAAGGAACACCCTGAGCGACACATTGGTCAATAATGCTGGAAGATACTTCAGCTAGCCTATGAACGTTTGCTTCTCGGGACCTATAATCTCCACCTTTAATGGTGTCGTAAAATAATCTGTAAACAGAATCTCCATCACCTTGATAATTTTTTGCAGCATTAATTCCACCTTGTGCAGCAATGGAATGAGCTCTTCTTGATGAGTCTTGAAAACAAAATGCTTTTACATTGTATCCTTGCTCAGCTAATGTGGCACATGCGGAACCACCAGCTAAGCCTGTTCCAACAACAATAATGTCAATATTTCGTTTGTTTGCAGGACTAACCAATCTAACATTATTCTTGTGAGTACTCCACTTAAGATCTAGAGGGCCTTTAGGTACTTTTGAATTTAAGGGTGAAATATTTTTTGATACATTGAGATCTTTAATAAGTGAATGAAGATCAACTGACTTGTTTTTTAGTATTCTATTTTTCTCTAAATAATTAGAATCCGATGCTTTAATGGGGTGTCTGTTATCGGCTTTATGCCAATCAGAATCCCAATCTTTTAATTTGCATTTAATACCAGTACTTTTTTTAACAACTTTATTTTTACCATTATCAAGTTTTTGATAATATCGAACACAAACAGTTAGCTCATCATCGCTAGAATATTCATTCTTTGGCTTTCTATAGTTTAAAGAATAAGTTATTTTCTTGTTCACGTGTTAAAATTAATAATAAATTAATAAAAATAAAAATTGTTAGAATATATTTTTGTAACACATAACAACTGAACAATAATACAATAATTATAACACATTTATTAATTTTAGTTGTGTTATAATATTATGAATCATGTGTTATAATAAGTTATAAAATGAAATAAAGCAATAAAACAAAAACCCAAAGGAATTGAAATACCAAAAATATAACTAATCTTCTTAATTATTTCAGAATATTTATTATTTGTTCCTAATGATTGAGTTGATGATGATAATCCATGTACAAGGTGAAGGGCAAGAAAAACAAAAGAAAAGCAATATAATCCAACTCTAAAAGGGTTTTCAAAACGATGAACTAATTCCTTGAAATACCTATTAGGATCTTCAGGTAGCGATTTAATATACTTATAATCCATTTCGGGAATCCAAAAATCATAAAAATGTAGACCTAAAAATGATAAAACGACAATTCCAGAGATAATCATATTTCTTGAAACAAACATAGAGTTTTTAGAGCCCTTATACATAGCATAAGAAACTGGTCTTGCTTTACGATTTTGCCAATCCAAAACAAAACCCATTATAAAATGAAATAAAACCCCAGCAATTAATATTGGCTGTAAAACAAACTGCACTAAAGGATTATTACCCATAAAATGAGATAATAAATTGAAAATTTCTTCACTGAAAACAGAAGTTATATTAATCAAAAAATGTTGAGCTAAAAAAACTATTAGAAAAAAACCAGATAATGCCATGGCTACTTTTCTTCCGATTGAAGAATTAAACATTTGTTTCATTTAAAATTATTCTAAGGCAAAATTAATTTAGAAAGTTTTTACAAACAAGAAATAAATAATATTTAACTAAAAAAACTATAATTTTAAATTCATATTTTCGAAGAATAAATGAATTGGTATGAAAAATATTTTCAAATGTATTTTTTTATTTTCCTTTTTTGTTAATTCACAGGATATAAAAATTTCATCCGACACAATTGTAAAAACATTACATGAGACAGTAATTAAAAATAAAAAAATTAATTATGTAGCTGAAGCAGGAACACAACCTGTTTGGAACGATGATGGAAATATTATAGCTAGTTTATTTTATACTTATTACAAAAGATCATTTAAAGAAAGTTCAAAAAATAATTCCAATGAACGACCATTAATAATATCTTTCAATGGTGGTCCTGGATCTGGTTCTTTATGGATGCATATTGGATACACCGGACCAAAAATTTTGAAAATTGATGATGAAGGATTTCCTATTCAACCATATGGCATCAAAGACAACCCTCATTCTATAATTGATGTGGCTGATATTGTTTTTGTTAACCCTGTAAATACAGGATTCTCAAGAATGGTAAAAAACAAAAAAGGTGAATATCCAAATAGAGAATTATTTTTTGGGATTAATTCTGATATAAAATATTTGGCTAATTGGATTAATTCATTTGTATCAAGAAAAAACCGATGGGAATCTCCAAAGTACTTAATTGGTGAAAGCTATGGTGGAACTCGTGTAATGGGATTATCATATGAATTACAAAATAAACATTGGATGTATTTAAACGGTGTAATAATGGTTTCTCCTGCTGATTATAAGCTATATAATACTGGTAATACAGTATACTCGGCATTAAATTTACCATATTACACTGCAACGGCATGGTACCATAACACACTTGATGAAGATTTACAAAAGAAAAAATTAGAAGATATACTACCTGAGGCTGAAAATTTTACAATAAATTATTTGATGCCAGCATTAGCAAAAGGTGGGTTTATAAATGAAAATGATAAAATATCAATTGCTGAAAAGTATTCTTTTTTTTCAGGTCTTGATAAGAAATTTATATTGAATAATAATTTAGATGTCCCCAGCAATTATTTTTGGAAAGAGCTTCTGAAAAAGAAAGGGGGATATACAATTGGGAGATTAGATTCTAGATATAGAGGTTTTGATAAAAAAGTAGCAGGATCAACACCTGAAAATAATATTGAGCTTAATTCATGGAATCATTCTTTTACTCCTGCCATTAATTACTATTTAAGAAATGAACTAAATTTTAAAACAGATTTAAAATATTATGTTTTTGGACCAGTAAACCCATGGGACAGGCAAAATGATAATACAAGAGATAATTTAAGAAAGGCAATGGCTCAGAATCCATTTCTTAAAGTTTTAATTCAATCAGGTTACTATGATGGTGCTACAAACTATTTTCAGGCAAAATATACAATGTGGCAGATTGATCCGAGCGGAAGAATGAAAGACCGCTTTTATTTTAATGCATATGAAAGTGGCCATATGATGTATCTTAGAGCTCCAGATTTAGCTAAATCAAATGATGATATACGAAAATTTATTTCAAATTCTTTAACAAAAGGAAAACCAGCCAAATATTAATATTTCTAATAATGAAATACAAAAAAATAGATAAAAACCTATTCATTAAAAACCGTAATAATTTTAAAACTAAACTTGAACCAAACAGCGTAGCTTTTTTTAATTCCAATGATATTTATCCAATTAGCGCTGATTCAACATTACCATTTGAACAACATAGAGATATCTTTTACTTAAGCGGAATTGATCAAGAGGAAAGTATTCTAGTATTATTTCCTGATTCAGTAAATGAAAATCACAAAGAAATACTTTTTATAAGAGAAACCAATAATCATATTGTTCACTGGGAAGGTGAGAAATTAACCAAATCTGATGCTTTTGAAATTTCTGGTATTAAAAATGTTCATTGGCTAAGTGAATTTGATGAGATTTTAAGCAAAGTATTAAAAGAAGCTGACAACGTTTACATTAACACTAATGAACATTACAGACAGAATGTCCAAACTCAAACTAGAGAAGATCGTTTTATCGAAAAACTCAAAAATTTTGGTGGTTTAAACTTTAAAAAGAGTAATCCAATTCTTCAATATCAAAGATCTGTCAAAGATGAAATTGAATTAAATCTTATTAAAAAGGCATGTCACATAACTAAAAAAGGATTTGAAAGAGTCTTAGGATTTGTAGAGCCTGGTGTTTGGGAGTATGAAATTGAAGCTGAATTCTCTCACGAATTTTTAAAAAATAGATCAAAAAGATTTGCTTATACCCCAATTATAGCATCTGGAAAAAATTCCAATTATCTGCACTATATAAAAAATAATAAACAATGCCTAAATGGAGAAATAATTCTGATGGATGTTGGTGCTGAATATGCGAATTATTCTAGTGATATGACACGAACTATTCCAGTTAATGGAAGATTTACTGAAAGACAAAAGACAATATACAATGCTGTTCTCAATGTAAAAAATGAAGTTACAAAACTATTAAGGCCAGGTATCTTGTGGGCTGATTATCACAAAGAAGTTGGTAAAATCATGACTTCAGAGCTTCTAAGAATTAAATTACTTGACAAGTCAGACATTCAAAATGAGACCAAGCAAGAACCTGCTTATAAAAAATACTTTAGTCATGGCACTTCTCACCATTTAGGGTTAGATACACATGATTACTGTGATTTGAAAATTCCTTTTGAAAAAAACAATGTATTAACAGTTGAACCTGGAATTTATATTATGGAAGAAGGATTTGGCATTCGACTTGAGGACGATGTTGTTATAAATTCTGAGGGCAACCCAACAAACCTAATGGAAAATATCCCAATTCTTATTGATGAAATTGAATCAATAATGAATTCTAGTTAAATTTTGTCAAAAAGATTTCCATCCCATTGATTTGATTTCAATATTTTTACCAGTTTTTGTTACTAAATTCATTTCCTTTTTAGAATTTATATGACCAATAACAAAAAGGTCGGGGTTTTTGTCAATTTTTTTTAAGTCTTTTTGTTTTATGGTAAATAATAATTCATAATCTTCTCCGCCTGATAAAGCAATTGTTGTAGACTCCAAATTAAACTCTTTGCAAGTTTTTATTGTATCATTATTAATTGGGATTTTTTCTTCGTAAATATCACATCCTTTTTTTGAACTTTTGCAAATATGAATTATTTCAGAAGAAAGACCATCTGAGATATCAATCATCGATGTAGGCTTAACATTAGAATTGTGAAGAAACTGAATTATATCAATTCTGGCTTCTGGCCTTAATTGTCTTTGAACTAAATTTTTATATTTTGATAAATCAGGTTTACTATTCGGGTTAACAAGAAATACCTGTTTTTCTCTCTCTAATACTTGCAAACCCAAATAAGCTCCTCCCAAATTGCCAGAAACAACAATTAAATCATTATCACAAGCTCCAGATCTAGCAACAAAACCATTTTTATGAGATATTCCAAGAGCTGTAACAGATATTATTAACCCTTTTTTTGAAGACGTTGTATCACCACCAATTAAGTCAACTTTATAGTTTTTACAAGCAACTTTAATTCCTGAATAAAGTTCATTAATAGACTCTAACTTAAACCTATTTGATACAGCAATTGAAACAGTAATCTGATTGCAAATACCATTCATTGCATATATATCTGATATTGATGAAATTACAGCTTTGTATCCCAAGTGTTTTAATGGAAAATAGGAGAGATCAAAATGTACACCTTCAACTAACATATCAGTAGAAATAAGAGTTTTTTCTTTTGAGTTGTCGATTACAGCAGCATCATCGCCTATAGATAAAACGGTTGATTTATTATTTGATTCAAAATCTTTAGTTAAAATATCTATTAATCCGAACTCACCTATTTGATCTAAATTTGTAAATTTTTGATCTTTTCCTTCCATATCGTAATGAGGTTTTGGTATGATAATTGAATATAATGATTTTCAAATTTAGATTATAATTCTTTATTAAAGAGTTATATTTGTAAAATATGATTAAAGTAGCAGACAAAGCCAAAGTTGAAGTTACCAAATTAATGAAAGATGATGGCTATAATCCATTATCAGATTTTGTAAGAGTTGGAGTAAAAAGTGGTGGCTGCTCTGGGCTTTCTTATGATCTTAAATTTGATAAAATATGTTCAGATTCAGATAAGATTTTTGAGCATAATGGTATTAAAATAGCAGTTGATAATAAAAGCTTTTTATACCTAGTTGGTACAACTTTAGATTTCTCTGGCGGATTGAATGGTAAGGGGTTTATTTTTGTCAATCCTAATGCAAGTAGAACTTGCGGATGTGGAGAAAGTTTTTCATTATAAAATTATGGCATATACAGAAGAAGAATTAAAAAAGGAATTAGAACAACAGGAGTATCAATATGGATTTACTACAAAAATTGAGTCTGAAACATTTCCTATTGGTTTAAACAAAGATATTGTTCGAAAAATATCTAAAAAGAAAAATGAACCAGAGTGGATGACTGATTGGAGATTGAGCGCATTTGAAGCATGGGAAAAAATGGAAGAACCTGATTGGTCAAATGTGAAATATAAGAAACCTGATTTTCAAAGTATTTCTTATTATTCTGCTCCAAAAACAGGTGCTAAATACGATAGTTTGGATGAAGTTGATCCAGAACTCTTAAAAACATTTGATAAGTTAGGTATTTCTATTGATGAGCAAAAAAAACTTTCTGGTGTTGCGGTTGACATCGTTATGGATTCTGTCTCTGTTGCTACAACTTTTAAAGAAACTTTATCAAAAAAAGGTATTATTTTTTGTTCAATTTCTGAAGCAATTCAAAATCATCCGGATTTAGTTAAAAAGTATCTAGGTACAGTTATTCCAAAGAAGGATAATTATTATGCAGCACTTAACTCTGCAGTATTTTCTGATGGATCTTTTTGCTACATACCCAAAGGTGTTAAATGCCCAATGGAGCTATCAACATATTTCAGAATAAATCAAGCTGGCACAGGCCAATTTGAAAGAACTTTAGTTATTGCTGATGAAGGAAGCTACGTGAGTTATCTTGAAGGTTGTACTGCTCCCTCAAGAGATGAAAATCAACTACATGCTGCCGTTGTTGAATTAGTTGCACATGACAATGCTGAAATAAAGTACTCAACTGTACAAAATTGGTACCCTGGAAATAAACATGGGAAAGGTGGTGTTTATAATTTTGTTACAAAACGAGGTCTATGTAATAAAAACTCTAAAATTTCCTGGACACAAGTTGAAACAGGATCAGCTGTTACTTGGAAATATCCTTCATGTATTCTTAAAGGTGATAACAGTGTTGGTGAATTTTATTCAATTGCCGTTACCAATAATTATCAACAAGCCGATACAGGTACAAAAATGATTCACCTGGGAAAAAATACAAAAAGCACAATTATATCAAAAGGTATTTCAGCTGGAAAATCTCAAAATAGTTACAGAGGTCTCGTTCGCATAGGAAACAATGCAAAAAATGCTAGAAACTTTTCTCAGTGCGATTCATTATTAATGGGAAATAGTTGTGGTGCTCACACATTTCCATACATAGAAGCAAAAAATAAAAGTGCTCAAATAGAACATGAAGCTACAACAAGTAAGATTGGTGAAGACCAAATTTTTTATTGTAATCAAAGAGGAATAGATACAGAAAAGGCAATTGCATTAATTGTGAATGGATTTAGTAAAGAAGTTTTAAATAAACTTCCCATGGAATTTGCAGTCGAAGCTCAAAAATTACTTGAAATTTCATTAGAGGGTTCGGTTGGTTAAAAAATTAATTATGTTAGAAATTAAAAATTTACATGTTAGTATTGATGGAAAAAAAATCCTTAAAGGTCTAAATTTAGATGTTAAACCTGGTGAAATACACGCTATTATGGGGCCTAATGGTTCAGGTAAAAGTACATTATCTTCAGTAATTGCTGGAAATGAAGATTATGAAGTTACAGAAGGCTCTATTTTTTACAAAAACGAAAATATTGAAGATTTATCTCCCGAAGAAAGAGCCAACAAAGGGATTTTTATGTCTTTTCAATACCCAGTTGAAATTCCTGGAATAACAGTTACAAATTTTATCAAAACTGCTATAAACTCAAATTTAAAAGCTAGAGGTGAGAAAGAAATGTCTGCTAGTGTTATGTTAAAAAAGATAAGAGAAAAAGCTAATCTACTTGAAATTGATTCCAAGTTTCTCTCAAGATCCTTAAATGAAGGATTTTCTGGTGGCGAAAAAAAGAGAAATGAAATTTTTCAGATGGCAATGCTTGAACCTTCCTTAGCTATATTAGATGAAACAGATTCTGGTCTTGATATTGATGCTTTAAGGATTGTAGCCAGTGGAGTAAATAAAATTAAGAATACAAATAATGCTATTGTAATAATTACTCACTATCAAAGACTTCTTGATCACATAATCCCTGATTATGTTCATGTTCTTCAAGACGGTGTCATTGCTAAATCTGGTAAAAAAGATTTAGCTATGCAGCTTGAAGAAAAAGGATATGATTGGATATAAAAAATAACTATGTCACTCAAAGAAAAAATGGTTTCCTCTTTTCTAGCCTTTGAGCTAGACACTGATATAAATTCAAAAGTTCATGATATTAGAACTAAATCCATTAAGGACTTTGAGAAAATTGGTTTTCCAACAAGAAAAAATGAATATTGGAAATATACTCCAATAAAAAAAGTCTTGGATGATAAATTAACGATTTTTAAAAAGAAAAGACATCTAATAGAATTTGAAAAAGTAAAAGATTTTTTCTTAAGTGGAATTGAATCATACAAAATTGTTTTTATAGATGGAGTTTTTGACCCTTTATGGTCAGATACTACGCACAAAGGAGTTGATATATGCATTATGTCTTCAATCTTGGAAAATAAGAAGTATGAAGATTTAATAAGCAAATACTACAATACCCTCATAGATAAAAATGAGTCCTTTAGCCTTCTAAATACTTCTTTTTCAAAAGAGGGGGCTTTTGTGCATATACCAAAAAACATGGATCTTGATAAGCCAATTGAAATAATTCACATTAATTCAGGTGGAGAATCATCTCTTATGCTTCAGCCTCGCAGCTTAATAATTTTAGAAAAAAATTCTACAGCTCAAATTTTTGAAAGTCACTATTCACTAGTTAGAAAAAATGATAAATCACCATATTCATTTCCAGGTTTTATTGATCCACTTACAAATACTTTAACGGAAATTCACGTTAATGATGGTGCAAATCTTGATTATTATAAGATTCAAAATGATCTAGAGACAACTTCATTAATCGATAATACATACATAAATCAAAAGAAAGATAGTGAAGTTAGTTGTCACACTTTTTCCTTTGGAGGAAATATTGTTAGAAATAATTTGAATTTCTATCAAAATGGTAAAAATATAAACTCAATAATGAAAGGAATTACAATTTTGGGAAGTAATCAACATACAGATCATCATACACTTGTTCATCATGCTAATCCAAATTGTGAAAGTTATCAGGAATATAAAGGTATCTACAATGGAAATTCGACAGGTGTATTTAATGGTAGGGTATTAGTTGATAAAGTAGCTCAAAAAATAAATGCTTTTCAACAAAATAATAATTTACTTGTTGGAGATAAATCCTCTGTGAATACAAAACCTCAGCTTGAAATATTTGCTGATGATGTAAAATGTTCGCATGGATGTACAATAGGGCAACTTGATGAATCTGCATTATTTTACTTAAAAACACGCGGAATTTCTGAACATGAAGCTAAAGGTTTATTGACTTATGCATTTGCTAATAATGTGTTAGAAAATGTAAAAATACAAGCTCTAAAAACAAAGGTTAAGAAAATAATAGCTAATAAAATTGGAGTTAAATTAGGTTTTGAACTTTAATGAGTTTGAATGTAGAAAATATTAGAAAAGATTTTCCAATACTAAATAGACAAATTAATGGAAAAAAACTAATTTATTTTGATAATGCAGCCACATCTCAAACACCTATAAGTGTCATTGATTCCATTTCAGATTATTATAAAAATTATAACGCGAATATTCATAGAGGAGTACATTCTGTTAGTGAGGAAGCAACCGATGCGTATGAGAAATCCAGAGTTAAAATTCAGAAACACTTCAATGCAAAGAATAGTGAAGAAATAATTTTCACATCTGGAACAACTCACTCAATTAATATAGTAGCTAATGGATATGTTGAATTATTAAATAAAAATGATGAAATTATAGTTTCGGGTTTAGAACATCATTCTAATATTGTTCCATGGCAGATGATGACAGAAAAAAATAAAGCTAAATTAAATGTAATTCCTTTAAAAAATAATGGAGAATTAGATATTGAATATTTTAAATCCATAATTTCAATTAAAACAAAAGTTGTTTTTCTTAATCATGTTTCTAATGCTTTAGGAATAATTAATCCTATTAAAGAAATAATTGATATTTCTCACAAGAACGGTGCTGTAGTTCTAATTGATGGAGCTCAAAGCTCTGCGCATTTCAAAATCGATGTTCAAGAACTCGATGTAGATTTTTTTACAGCATCGGCTCATAAATTATGTGGGCCGACAGGAATTGGTTTTTTGTACGGCAAAAAAGAATTATTAGAAAATTTATCTCCACTAATGGGCGGTGGTGAAATGATTTCAGATGTAAGTTTTGAAAAAACTACGTATGCAGATCTTCCTCATAAATTTGAAGCCGGTACACCAAATATTTCTGGAGTAATAGCATTTGGTCATGCTATTGACTACCTAAATAATATTGGATTGGATAATATTTTCAAATATGAAAATGAGCTACTTGATTATGCAATTAAATGTTTGAAAACAATTGATGGATTAAAAATTTATGGTGAAGGAGCTAATAGAACCTCTGTAATTTCATTTAATATTAAAAATATTCACCCATATGATATTGGGTCAATATTGGATAAGTTCGGAATTGCAGTAAGAACTGGTCAACATTGTGCTCAACCAATTATGGATCACTTTCATATTTCTGGAACAGTAAGAGTATCCCTATCTTTTATTAACACAAAAAATGAAATTGATAAACTAATTGAAGCTGTAAAAATGGCTAAATCTATGTTGAGCTAATTTGTATCTTTGAATTTTATGACTATTTCAGAACAAGGTAAAGATTTAGCTGAAAGTTTTTCATTCATGGAGGACTGGACTGAAAAGTATCAGTATATGATAGATTTGTCTAAATCTCTTAATGAAATGGATTTAAATTATAAAACTGATGAAAATCTAATCAAAGGTTGTCAAAGTAAAGTTTGGCTATATTCTAGCTACGATAAAGGAAAAATTCATTTTCAAGCTGATAGCGATGCTATAATTAGTAAGGGAATTGTTGCAATTTTACTTAGTGTTCTAAATAATAGATCACCTAACGAAATTTTATCTGCAGATTTGAGTTTTATAGATGAAATAGGACTAAAAGAACATTTGTCTCCAAATAGAGCAAATGGATTATCCTCAATGTTGAAACAAATTAAATTTTATGCTTTGGCATATAGTAAATTAAATTAGAAATAATGTCTGAAAAAATGATTGATCCAAATGAACTTGGAGAAAAAGTAGTTAAAGTTTTAAAGACGATATATGATCCGGAAATTCCAGTTGATATTTATGAACTTGGGCTTATATATGATGTTTTTTTAAACGAAGAAAATGATGTTAAAATACTCATGACTCTAACAAGTCCAAATTGTCCTGTTGCCGAGAGTTTGCCTCAAGAAGTTAAAGATAAGGTTGCAGAAATTAAAGGGGTAAAAAGTGCTGAAATTGAAATGACATTTGACCCTGCGTGGACCAGAGATTTAATGAGTGAGGAAGCCAAGCTAGAGTTAGGATTTTTATAAATGGAATATAAAATATTAAATAGGGTTTCTAAAAGTAAAATTAAGACCATAGATTTTAATGATTTTATTACAATTTATAATTATGAAATTATAGATCTAAAAGACTGGCTTAAAAATGATTTAATTTTAATTGAATCTGATTTTAGAAAAAAACTACTGAATTATAATTTTAAAAATTTAAAAGATAAATATGTATTGATTCAGTGCAGTAATAATGCAATAATTCCTCACTGGGCTTATTTACTAATTTCTTCTAAACTGATTGAACTAGGAATTAAAAATTTCATAGGAACTAAAAATGAATTTTATAATTATCAAATAATTGAAAGAATAAAGGATTTAAATGAAAAAGATTTTATTGATAAACCTTTAATTATTAAAGGGTGTTCAGATATTTCCAATAACAATTATTTTTATTCTATGATTATTGAAAAACTTCAACCATTTGTTAAATCAATTATGTTTGGAGAGGCATGCTCAGCTGTACCGGTATTTAAAAGGAAATGAGCAAATTAACATTTAATATTTTTTTTCTTTTTTTAATATTGAATGTTTTAAGTCAAGAAAAAGCAGTTGACTCATCTAATGTAAAAAATAATTGGACTAAATCAGGAAACTTTACTTTTTTAGGGAATCAATCAAGTTATAGTTATTGGACTGCAGGTGGACAAACTAGTATTTCTGGAACAATTAAAATTGATTATGATTTTAACTTTGAAAATAATGGTTGGAATTGGGACACAAAAGTAATTACAGCGTATGGCTTAAATAGCATTGGAGGTAGTAAGTATATAAAAAAAACTGACGATAGATTTGAAATAAATTCCCTTCTAGGTAAAAAGTTTACAAATAACTTAATTGGAAATTGGAGTTACTCCTCATTTATAAATTTTAAAACTCAATGGACTAAAGGTTATAGGTATAGAAAAAATTCAAATGGAGAAGAGGAACGGTCAGAACTAACTAGATTTTTTTCACCAGCCTACTTACAAATTGGTGTAGGTTTATACTGGCGAAAAAGTAAAGATCTATGGGTAAACTTTGCTCCAGTAACTGGAAGATTAATTATAGTCAATAAATTTTTTACTGAAAATCTTCAAGAAGGAAAACAATACTTTGGAGTTAATAAAGGTTCAAATAGCAGGTTTGAACTGGGAGCGTCATTAAGATCCTATTATAAATTTGAACTTATTGAAAATGTAGAAATTTCAAACAGGTTAAGTTTATATTCAGATTACCTAGAAAATTCAGGTAATATAGACTTGGATTATACAATTAATACATCAATGAAAATAAATAAGTATTTAACTACAAATTTTATCATTCAATTTATTTATGATGACAACTCCGTAAAAAGGCTCCAAGTAAGAGAAGTTATGGGTATTGGTTTAAATTTAAAAATTTAATTCAGGTCTGGGTAAAGGAAATTATTGTAAGGGAATCTTTTGATATGAATTTTTCTTACTTGATTATAAAGTCTCATTTTAAGTTTATCAAGATTTATTTTTTTTTGGGCCGAAATAAATAAATTACTCTTTTTATTGTCTTTAAATTTAAAGTTTTCAAGTTCCTCATTACTTAAAATATCCATTTTGTTAAAAACAATCATAGTTGGTTTATTCGAACATTTTATTTGTTCCAAAATTAAATTGACTGACTCAATATGATCATCATAATTTGGATGTGAAATATCAACTATATGCAAAATAAAATCAGATTCTGTTATTTCATTCAATGTACTTTTAAATGATTCTACTAATTGAGTTGGTAATTTCCTAATAAAACCAACCGTATCAGTAATCAAAAAAGGAAGATTTTGAACAACAATTTTCCTCACAGTTGTATCTAGGGTTGCAAAAAGTTTGTCTTCAGCAAAAACGTTAGATTTTGAAATGATGTTCATCAATGTAGATTTTCCAACATTTGTATATCCAACTAAAGCAACTCTTACTAAACTTCCTCTGTTACCTCTTTGTACTGACATTTGTCTGTCAATATTATTAAGTTTCTTTTTTAATAGACTAATTTTATCCCTAACAATTCTTCTATCCGTTTCAATCTCTGTTTCACCAGGTCCTCTCATACCTATTCCACCTTTTTGTCTTTCTAAATGAGTCCATAAACCCTTAAGTCTTGGCATTAGATACTGATATTGAGCTAACTGAACTTGATTTTTTGCATAGCTAGTTTTTGCTCTTTGAGCAAAAATATCGAGTATAAGGCCTGTCCTATCAATAATTTTACACTTTAAAATTCTTTCTAAGTTTACTTGCTGAGTTGGAGACAATTCATCATCAAAAATTACGGAGCTTATATCATTTTTCTTATTGTAAACTTGAATTTCAGATATTTTCCCAGTTCCGATAAATGTTTTGGGATTAGGTGTATCTAGTTTTTGAACAAAACTCTTTTTTACAATACCACCAGCAGTGTTAGATAAAAAAGAAAGTTCATCTAAGTAGTCTTTTACTACAATCTCTGTCTGATTTTTATTTACAACACCAACAACTATGGTATTTTCATATTCAATGTTCTTATTCTCGATCAAATTTATTTTTTGAAATATTTAAGACTAAATGAAGACCCATCATAAACTATATATGAAAAATGAGTAATCCAATCTCCGGTGTTCAAGTACTTTGAATTATTACCTAAGTCAAGCTCAAGTGGAAGATGTCTATGTCCAAAAATAAAAAAATGGTAATACTTAGTTTTCAAAATATTTTTACAAAATTTAAATAATATTTCTTTCTCATTAGACTTAAATTTAATATTCTGACCTGAAAGAATTTTATTCTTCTTAGACAAAAAGCTACCAATAGCAACTCCAATATCAGGATGGATTAGTGAAAAAATTTTTTTCAAAATATGACTTCTAAAAAATATTTTTAAAAATTTGTATTTAACATCACCCGGTCCTAGGCCATCGCCATGACCAATAAATAAATTATAATTATCAATTTTTAAATCAGTTGGTTTTTTGAACACTTTAAAACCTAGTTCATTCTGAAAATAATTTCCAACCCAACAATCATGATTTCCAACAAAAAAAAATAGTTCAATCCCATGATCAGATAGCTCTGCTAATTTTCCGAAAAGTCTAACAAAACCCTTAGGAATTACTTTTTTATACTCAAACCAAAAATCAAATAAATCTCCAAGAAAAAAAATTGCTTGCGCGTCACTTTTAATTTCATCAAGCCACAAAATAAACTTTTTTTCACGTTCTATACTTGAAACTTTACTAGGTGAACCTAAATGATTATCAGAGCTAAAATAAATTTTTTTCGAAGAATTTAATTCAATTGGAATCATCACAAAACTATATTTCTACTTTTTCCCATTTATCATTAGAATCAAGCCTAAAAGATCCAATATAAATTTCATTCCACTCGCTAGGAGCTATTATTGATAAAAATAATTTTTGATCATTTCTTTGATAAAGATGGTAAATTTCTCCTTTTTCAGGTTTAAAACTAAAGTGACAATTATAAATTAATTGATTCCACTCAAATGTCTCCATTAATTTTTTATATTCTTCTTTAATTTCCTCATATCTTGAAGAAAAATACTTATTTGTTTTTAAAAGCTTTTCTTGTTTAAAAGAAGTAAGATTCGATGGTTTTATCGAAGGAGCACCAACATTAGATGCATATGGCAATTTGCTGGGGTTATCTGCTACTTGATCTGGTTTTTTCTTAGACATTTAAATTTTTTACAAAAATAATCAAACTATTTTAACACCTTTTCATAACAATTAAAAGGCATATCACTTTGGTTTCTAAAATAAATTTGACCTAGTTTTAGATAACCTAAATTTGAGTAAAATTTATTATTTTTTTTATTCAGACTAAATGTATCCAATCTAATAGATTTAGCTTTAGTTTTAATTCCAATTTCCTCAATATATTTCATTATAAATTTTGCAAAACCTTTTCCTTGAAATGTGGGATTAATTGCTAGCCTATGGACATATAAACTATCATTAGATTTTATTTTCCATTCTATTTTTTTATAAAAATCATCCATAATATTTGAAACGGATACACATCCAATTATATCACTTTTCAATAATAATACCATTAAATAACCATTATCAATATCTTCTTTAAAAATATTTTTCGAGGGATAATTTTCATCCCACTGAAAAATTTTTTTAGAAATCATATGTTTGGTGCACAAGGAAATGATTCTCATAATTTCTTGAAGATCAGACAAAACTGCTTTTCTAATTTTTATATTAGATTTTTTCAAATTAAAAAAAAAAGAGGGGAAAACCCCTCTTTTTAATGTTATTAATAAGTAAAACTTATTATTTAGCCCACCAAAGTTTTGTTCCCATTTTATCTGCACCTTGTACAGTTGCAGCGGCATTAACATTGGCTTCATTTTTATTGTAGGCTCCTGAACCGTATCTTAATCTTTGTGGATAAGCACCATTCATACTACCCATTTCATAGATATCAGTATCATTAACAGTATTACTTTGAATGTAACCAGTACCGTTAGTGTTCTTATAAACTTTTGGGAAACCTGTATCTCTAATTACAGCCCAAGCTTCTAAGCCATCAGTATAGTTAGCTAAGTATCTCTGAGAAGAAATCTTTTCTAAATCCCCAGAGCCAGTTAATGATCCCATTGGCTCATTAGCAAGATATGTTGCAATATCAGCATCAGTAACTCCCCATAATCTCATAGCATGTGTGATTCCAGCTTGATAATGAGAATTAGCTCCTGATCCAATACCAAGGGTAGCGGCGTGCGCAAGTAGAAAATGTGACTCAGCAGCAGTAAATACTAAAAATGGGAAAATTGGTTTTCCTTCATTTTTCTTTTGAGTAACTTCTTCTCCTGGCTCACACCATAGATCTGGGAATAACATATTCTTAATATTTCCGTTTGTTCTACTAGGCTGTCCAACATAATATGGACCAGCTCCAGTTGTAATTGATACTGTACCATCACCGGCAACAGATGTTGTATAATCAACTCCTGAATCAGTCAAGTGATTTTTCATATATGTTATATGTTTGTCATACATAGATACTAAAGATCCAGTAGTTGGTTTGGTAAAAGCAAATGTACCTCCTTTAATTGGTTTAGCATATTTTGTTAACCTTGGATCATTGTTGTCTCTTAACAAGTCAACAAGTGAACTTCCAAGATGCCATCTACCACCACCATAAAAGTTATGCCAGATATCACCGTATGTAGCACTAGACCACTGTGAAATCTCAGTATCTCTAGGAATGGTTGCATCCTTGTCTCCAAGAACACCACCTGCAATAGCTTCCGATACTTGAGTGCTGTAATCAGCACCTCCAGCACCATGACCTCTTAAAGCAACTTTTAATTTAAGGCTGTTTGCTAACTTTTTCCAGTCTTGCATGTTACCATTAAAAAATAAGTCATTCTCACCAAGGAGTTGTGGTCCTTCACCAGTCGTTGTAGCACTTCCGATTATACCAATTGCTTCATCAAGGGCAGCAATGATACCATCATAAATTGTCTTTTGATCATCAAAGATAGGTGTTACAATATCAGGATCTGAGGCTTCACTAAATGGAACCATACCAAAAACATCTGAAAATCTTTGATAATAAAGGCCCTTCATAATTAATGCAATCGCATAATATTGCTCATTTTCAAGTGTTCCACCAGGTTTTACAAAATTTGTAAAGGCAGTAAGCTCACTGTTGTAGCCAGACATCCAATCCCAAGTAGCATTAGTATATGCAGCATGGTATACATAACCCATACCGTCATTCCACCAGTTACCTTTATATCCAAATGGATGCATACCAGAGAATCTATCAAAATGAATCAATGGTCCTCTCCAATAGGGATATCTGTCTGGAGCATAAAATTTTTGCTGTACACCAGTGACAAAAAACTTTGCACTAACATCTGCAGCAGTAAGAGCATCAGGTCTTTCATTAATTTCATCAAAATCAGATGTACATGATAAAACAAATAAAAAACTAAATGCTAAAAGGATGAATTTTTTCATAATTATTAATATTTATATTTTAAAATTTAAGAGTTACATTTAAACCAATACTTCTCAGTGTT
Source organism: uncultured Bacteroidota bacterium (assembly GCA_902522775.1). Classification (GTDB taxonomy): domain Bacteria; phylum Bacteroidota; class Bacteroidia; order Flavobacteriales; family Flavobacteriaceae; genus Eutrophosalina. The sequence continues at coordinate 118,198 of CABYWQ010000004.1, forward strand.
GGAAGGTTACCTAACGCTATACCTTGACCTCCAAGATTCGTACCAAGAGCAGCTTCTGGATCAATATCTTCAGCTTTTTTATTGATAAAGAATAAATTTCTTCCAATTAACTGAAGATTAATACTCTCCATTCCTAGTGCACTAACATCTGGGAAAGAGTATCCAATAGCAAGTTCTCTTAGTCTGACATTATCTTGAGCGTAAACATATGGCTCAGCAATATCAGCTATTCTTTGCCAGTACTCTTGTCCAGTAATATTAACAGTATTAGCAGCTCCATTAGGATCAACAGCGTCTAAAACAACACCAGATTCTCTGTATTGTAAAGATCTTTCTGACACTCCATAAGAGTCTAACCTTGACGAATCTCCAGAATAAACTACACCACCGAAACGACCATCAATTAGTACATTTAAAGAAAAGTTTTTGTAGAAAAATGAATTACTCCAACCTGCTAACCAATCTGGTTGAGCATTTCCTAAGAAATTGTCAGGGTTAGATTGAGTTGGTTTACCATCCGCTCCAACCAATCTATTTCCACTGCTATCTCTTTCCCACACAGTACCATAAAGATCACCAATTCCACCACCAACTTTAGCTTGAGAATTCACGTTACCACTATTTGTTTGGTAGTAAACTAGCGTGTCAAGATCGTCGATTAATGAAACTAACTTATTTTCATTTTTAGAAGCAAATAAACTAGTATTCCATCTCATGTCACTATTATTAATAATATTGTATCCTAATAATAACTCAACTCCTTGATTTGTGACCTCACCTACATTTTCTAGGAAAAATGAATATCCAGTAGCTGCAGGAACAGGAACACTAAAAATCATGTCAGTAGTAGTGATATTATAATAAGCAAAATCGAAAGTCAAATTATTATCTAGCAAAGATAATTCTAAACCAACCTCTGTTGATTCGATATTTTCAGGCTTTAAATCAGGATTTAATCTTGTAGATGGAGAATTAAGAGTAGTTAAACCAAGGTATCCCTGACCAGGAACACTAAATGTTTGAACTAACTGGTAAGGACTTGTATCATTACCAACATTTGCGACACTCGCTCTTACTTTGAATAAATCAAAAAGCTCTTTGTTTGGGTCAATAAAATCTTGTAATAGTAATGCTAAGTTAACAGATGTATACATGTATGATCTGTTATCAGCACCAAGAGTTGATGACCAATCATTTCTAGCTGTTACATCTAAGTATGCAAAATTATCATATGCAAAATTTGCAGATGCATACAAAGAATTTACCTTTTTGACTTGTTGTGGTGTTTCTGTGAACTCTTGAACTAATGTGTTAGACAAGAAAGCTTTACTGTTTAATTTGAAATCATCTCCAAAATTACGCATTGCTTCATAAGTTCTTTTAGATAAATTTCCACCAACATTAAAGACAACATTTAAATCATCAGCAACATCACCTTTAGCAGTAAGTAAAAATTCAGAGTTTAATTCACCGCTATTACTAGTAGTTCTTTCTAGTCGACCCTGTGGGTAATAATGATGTCCTGGCTGTCTAACAAAATAACTAGTCATGTCAGTAACATCAGCACCAACTCTCACAAATCCTGAAAGCCAGTCAGTAAATTCATAATTTATTTTTGCAAAACCAAAGAATCTTCCTCTGTTTTCGTCATCAATATCATTATATAGTAACCAGTAAGGGTTACCAGTAGATGTACCTGGTCTGTCGTAAGCTATTACAGCATAATCGGCATCCGTAGCAGGGTTATCCATTTGATATTTTCTTAAATCAGAAACTCTAACAGTTGTAGGCATGTTATGAATCAACTGAGTAATACCCTCAGATCCTGTCCTAGCTCTGTGATTTAGTTCCTGAGTAAAATATGTAGCCTTCGCATCAATAGACAACTTATCAGTAAGTTGGCTCATAGCTCTAACATTGAAGTTATGGCTATTAAGTGAAGCGTTAGGTAAAATACTCGTGGTAGAATTATTTGTATAAGAAAATCTAAAATTTGATTTGCTATTTCCATTCGAAATAGATACAGAATTAATGGATTTTACTCCAGTTTCATAAAAATCTGCTACGTTATTTGGTTGTGCAGTGTATGGTTTAGACGTTCCATCATAGTACAATTGAAGACTGCCATCAGCAAGTTGACCATATGAACCTCGAGACATATCAGCAGAAGCAGTAGCTGCAGCATTTCTAGTTCCTTGGCCATAAATATTTTGACGATCCGGTAAAAACATTGGATCTTCAAATACTGTATTTGAGTTAACAGTAACTCCCATTTTCGATTCTGAGTTTCCTTTTTTAGTCGTTATAAGAATTACTCCATTACCTGCTCTCGCGCCATATAATGCAGCTGCATTAGGACCTTTTAGTATAGAAACGGATTCAACATCATTAGGGTTAACGTCCGTAATACCACCACCAGTAATAATGTTATTATACTCACTACCACCAGAATTAATTCCATCTTGGTTAATAGGAATACCATCAACGACAACCAGGGCTTGATTTTGACCAGTAAGAGAGTTATTACCTCTAATAACAATTCTTGAACCAGCACCAATAGTACCTGATTGAGTAATGTTAATACCAGCAACTTTACCTACTAAGGCATTGGCAAGGTTGTGGTCTTTAATAGTGTTAACTTGTTCTGAAGAAATTTCAGAAACAGAATAACCTAAAGATTTTTTAGCTCTAGTTAAACCTAAAGCTGTTACTACAACTTCGTCTAGTAAACTATCAGGTTCTAGGCTTACGTCTACTGTTGAGCTAGCTCCAACAGAAACAGATTGAGATTGATATCCAACATAGCTAAATACAAGAATATCTCCTTGTGAAGCATCAATTGAATAATTACCATCAAAATCTGTAGAAACTCCTGTAGAAGTTCCTTCAACTACAACGGTTGCACCAGGAAGAGGCACTCCGTTTTCATCTGAAACTGTACCTGATATTTGTTGAGCATATGCTGACAAAGTCAAAGCAAAGAACAATAAAAAACTAGTACAAATCTTAAAGATTTTTGTTTTCATAAGTGTTTGTTTTTTAAGTAATAATTGTTAAATAATTGTTAATAATTAGTTTATTGTCCGACAAAAATAAAGATTTCTACTAAGAACTTAATAAAAATCAAGGCAATTTTTTGTTAAAATCACACTTATTAAAGTTAAAAAATTAGTTTTCAATGAGTTATGACCAGTAATAGTCAAAAAAACTGTAGATAAAATAAAACAAGAAAGAATTTGGTTAAAAGATCTCTGTTTTTTGTGTAAATACATAACAATGCCAATCATAAGAGTAGTGGCTAAGGCCAACCACATATGTCTATCAACAAGAGTAACATCATATTCACCAAATAAACGAAGTATATATCCAAATATTGAAGTTATGATTGAGGTTATAAATGAAAATAAAAGGCCTAGACGTATCGCAGGATCAAAATTTGATTTCAAAAATCTTTGGGAAAGAAATAATAAAAAAGTAAATAAGAAAGCACCTATGGGTAAGTGCAATACAACAGGATGAAAATTACCTAAATATTTAATAATTTCTTCCACTAAATACTATATTTTGCATCTACTAAAATCGAATCATTTTCGTTGTCAGTTAAAGCATAATTAAATCCTTTTTTTAAACTGTATCCAGCATAATCCCCATTCTTACTAATGGCAATAAATCCAACTTGTAAATATTCCCATTCCGGCCTGTCCTTATGTAACTTAGAAATTCTATGAACAACTTCTTTACAAGCATCAATAGGTGACATTCCGTTTCTCATACATTCTACTACCATTGCACTGCCTGCAGTTCTTATTACTGCTTCACCTAATCCAGTTGCTGCTGCTGCTCCAACCTCATTATCTAAAAAAAGACCAGCACCTATTATCGGAGAATCGCCGACTCTTCCATGTATTTTCCATGCTGTTCCACTGGTCGTACACGCTCCAAATAAATTATGATCTGAATCAATTAGAAGCATACTTATTGTATCGTGATTTTCTATATTTATGACTGGCTTATAGTCAGATTTTTTTAACCAATTCTCCCAATCTATTTTTGATTGCTCAGTTAACAAATTTTGACTTTTAAAACCATTTTTTATAGCAAAATCGTATGCCCCTTTTCCAGACAACATAATGTGTGGAGTTGTTTCCATAACTAACCTAGCAACAGAGATTGGATTTTTTATATTTTGTAAAAAACTTACTGCCCCACAATCATTATTTGAATCCATTATGCACGCATCTAAAGTTACTTTACCATCTCGGTCAGGTAATCCTCCATAACCGACAGATCTTTCATTGGGATCATTTTCAGAATCCCTTACACCAAATTCAACTGCAGTTAATCCGCCTTCTCCATTATTAAGTTTTTTCCATGCTACTTTATTAGCATTAACTCCATGATTCCAAGTCGATATAATTCTAGGAACATCCTTTGAAACAGAATTATTTTTATTAGACAAATTCACTAATGATGAGGCAGATAAAGTACTATATAGTGTATTTTTTAAAAATTTTCTTCTAATCATTATTACAATTTTATTGTTCCAACATCTCTTGTTCCTGTTCCTTCAACATTAGTTAATTTATCTCCCAAATCATATCTTGCGAGATTACCCATTTTCTCTAATTTACTAACAATATTAGGGTGATCATTAACGATATTTTTCAACTCGCTCGGATCTTCTTTTAAATTATATAATTGTTTTTCATTCACAACATTTTGTTCATATTTTACTGGGACACCATCTTTACCTCCATTTCTTCCATTAAGTGATCTATATGACCTTGGAAAATATAATTTCCACTCACCTGATCTAACAGCGTGAAGCTCATTGGCCCTATAATAAAAATAAAGTGCTTCGTGAGGGGATTTTCTTGTTTCAGATATCAATAAAGGCCAAATATTTTTTCCATCAATTTTATTAGAAGACATTCTTGATCCTGTAACATTAGCAAAAGTAGGCAACCAATCAATACCCATTAAAGGTTCGTCTATTACAGTACCTCTATTAATTTTATTAGGATACTTTACAATACATGGTACTCTTTGTCCACCTTCCCATGCTGTGCCTTTGCCCTCTCTAAATATTCCTGATGAACCAGCATGATCTCCATAAGAAAGCCAAGGTCCATTATCAGATGTGAAAACAACAATGGTATTTTCTGATAACCCATTGTCATCTAAAGCCTTTAAAACTCTTCCAACTGAAAAATCAATTTCAGTGATTACATCAGCATACAATCCTTTTCCTGTACTACCTTTAAATTCTTTGGAGGCAAACAGTGGGACATGTGGTTGTGGGTGAGGTATATATATGAAAAAGGGATTATTTTTATTTTCATTAATAAATCGGATACTTTCATCTGTTATTCTTTTAGTCAGATCAGATTGATCAATCAAAGTTTCAATCGGATTTTCATTTTTATACAAAAGAAGATCATCAGGGAATGCATGAGGAATTTCTGGATGAAAAGGCCACATATCATTGGAGAAAAGGATGCCAAAAAATTCATCAAAACCATGTCTTGTGGGTAAAAATATATCTGCATCACCTAAATGCCACTTTCCAAATATCCCAGTTTTATATCCATTTTCTTTTAACATTTCTGAAATCAATAATTCTTTTTGATTAATTCCACTCTTGGATTTTGGTCCAAAAGCACCATTGATACCAATTCTGTTTGAATAAGCACCAGTAAGAATGGCAGCCCTTGAAGCAGAACATACTGCTTGAGAGGAATAATACGAAGTTAATTTAGCTCCATCTAAAGCCATATCATCTAGATGTGGGGTATTGATAAATTCTGACCCATATGAGGAAAGATCTGCATAACCCAAATCATCTGTCAAAATAAAAACAATATTAGGTTTAATATCGTTATTATTATCACATGAAAGCATTAGCAGAAAAAATATAATTGATTTGTAAAAAAATTTATTTAAAATCATTTTAGTTATTTAAATTCTAAATTTAATAAATCGTATTTATAAATTCTTAAATTAATTTATTCAAAATTAATTTCTAATTTACTATTGAATATTAAAGTTCATTAATTAATGAAAAGAATTTTTCTAATAATATCCTTGTTTTTTTTAAGCTGTGAAAATAAACAATTAGATAAACCAAATATACTATTTATTATGTCTGATGATCATACATCACAGGCTTGGGGGATATACGGTGGAATTTTAGCTGATTATGTGAAAAATGATGGTATCAAAAGATTAGAAAAATCAGGAATTGTTTTAGAAAATTTATTTTGTACTAATTCAATATGTGTCCCAAGCAGAGCCTCAATATTAACTGGACAATATAGCCATGTAAATGGTGTATATAACCTGCCAGACGCATTGGATCCAGATTCGCTTAATGTTTCCAAAATTCTTCAAAAAAATGGTTATCAAACCTCATTGATAGGAAAATGGCATTTGAAAAAAGAACCTTCAGGATTTGATTATTATAAAGTATTACCAGGGCAGGGACTGTATAATAATCCTTATTTTAAGACTAAAGAGAACTGGAAAGATGGATATCAGGGCGGTGTAAGGGAGAAGGGCTTTTCGTCTGATATAATTGGAGATAGCTCGATTGAATGGCTTAAAAAAATTGATAGAAATAAACCCTTTTTTATGATGACGCATTTTAAAGCTACACATGAACCATTTGATTATCCTGAAAGACATGAATCATTAAATGAAAATATTGTGTTTCCTGAACCCACTTCTCTTTATGAATTTGATTCTAAAGAGTCAGGAAGAAATCATCTTGGACAAATTGTAGAAAATCTTACTGAAAGGTGGCAAAATGATTTAAAAAATGAAATCAGAAGATACCCAGGTAATGCTATTGATACACGAAATTTAACAAGAAAAGAGATTCGTTCTAAGACATATCAAAAGTTTATTACCGATTTTCTTAGATGCGGAGCAGCAATTGATGATAATATTATAAAAATTTTAGATTATTTAGAAAAGGAAGGTTTAATTGATAATACAGTAATTATTTATACTTCCGATCAAGGTTATTTTTTAGGTGAGCATGGCTACATGGACAAAAGATGGTTTTATGAAGAGTCAGCGAGAATGCCTTTTGTTATTTCTTATCCTAAATTATTTCCACGAAATAAAAGAATAAAGGATCTATTATTAAATGTTGATATTCCTTCTTTGTTTTTAGACCTAGCTAATATTGAAGATCCAAAAAGCTTCCAAGGCACCAGCTTTAAAGATATTTTGATAGGCAATAATACCTATTCTAGGGAATATATTTACTACAGATATTGGCAACATGAAGTTAAAAGACCTGCTCACCTAGGAATTAGATCAAAAAACCACAAGCTAATTTATATTTATGGAGATGGACTTAATAAATCTGGTGTTAATTTTGAAAAAACATCTCCATATTGGGAGTTTTATGATTTAACAATAGATCCAATGGAAAATAAAAACAGAATAAATAGTGCTAATTATGAAGATGTTATAAACAAACTTCACAAGCAGCTTCTTTTTGAAAAAGAATTAGTTAAAGATTTTGAATTGGAAATTCCCAATCTATGAAAATTAAAATACTTACTGTTATAATTCTAATTTCTTGTCATTTTGGGTTTTCCCAAAATATTGATTCTATTGATAGTTTAATAACTGAATCAATAAAACTAAAAGTATTTCCAGGAGCTCAAATTTATATTAAAAAAAATGATTTCGTATACAATAAATCCTATGGTTTTCATACATACGATTCAATTATTAAAATAGAAAATGATCACTTATATGATTTAGCATCAATAACAAAAACTATTGCAGGAAGTTTAGCAATAATGAAATTAGTAGAAGATTATGATTTTGATATTAATTCTCCAATTAAAAAATATTTCAAAGATTTTAAAAGAAGTGAACTTGGAGAATCCAAAATTATAGATCTGTTAACTCATACTGCAGGTTGGCAACCTTATATAAACCACCCTAAATTTTTAATAAAGAAAAATGGTAACCTAAAAAAAAGATTTATTTCAGATGAAAAAAAATCTAATAACATGTCTCTCTCAAAAAAATTATATGTAAAAAATAGTTTTTATGATCAAATTAAAAAGAGAATAAAAAAAACTACACTTAATAAAGTTGGTAAGTATAAATATTCTGGACTATTTTTCTGCTTAATTCCAGAACTTGTAAAAAGTATTACAGGAACTGATTTTGAAAATTATTTAAATAATTCATTTTATAAATTTTTGAACTATAAACTTACATTCAATCCTTATAAAAATCATACTTTAAAAAAGATAGTACCCACAGAAATTGATCAATTTTTTAGACAAGATCTAGTACATGGAAATGTTCACGATGAAACATCTGCATTAATGGGTGGTATATCAGCAAACTCAGGCCTATTTTCAAGTGCAGAAAGCTTAGCTAACCTTTTATTTCTTTTAACTCTTGAAAATTCAATTCTGATTAACTCAAATATATTAAAGAACTTTACTCAAAACCAAATAAAGAATGATACATTAAATCAGCGTGGTTTAGGTTTTGATAAAGTTAGATTTGTTTCAAATGGAAGTAAAATATACCCCCATCATAATCTTTCTAAAGATAGTTTTGGTCACACAGGTTTTACTGGAACAATGTATTGGATTGATCCTGAAAATGACTTAATATTAGTCTTATTAACTAATAGTATTTATCCTTCTAGGGAATATAACAAACTTGGGGATTTAAAAGTTAGAGAAAAGCTATTAGATCTAATTCTTTAATCGCGAGAGTTAATTTTAGCAAGAAGACGCAATATTTCTAAATAAAGCCAAACTAAAGTTACTAGTAAACCGAAAGCACCATACCATTCCATGTATTTTGGTGCACCATTTTCTGAAGCTTCTTCAATAAAATCAAAATCTAGAACTAAATTTAAGGAAGCAATTATAACTACGAATAAACTAATGAGTATACTAGTCATGGATCCATTAGTGGGATCAAAAATTGCTAAACCGCCGCCAAAGAAGCTTGCAATAAAAGAAATTAGATAAAACAATGCAATACCACCAGTAGCGGCAAAAACACCCAGTTTAAAATTTTCTGTTGCTTTTATTACACCAGACCTATATGCTAAGAGAAGTGAAAGAAGAATTGTTACAGTTAATAAAACTGCATTATAGACAATTCCCTCAAACATTTGACCATACATAAAAGAAATACCTCCTAAAAATAAACCTTGAAAAAGAGCGTATATGGGAACAGTAATAGGTGCATATTGTTTTTTAAAAATTGTAAAAATGGCAACAACAAAACCCAAGATACAACCAGGAAGAATTAACGATACAATTTGCTCGGAGTATATGTAGTAACCTGAAGCAATCATTATAAACAGAGAAATAGCTGTTTTATCAACAGTTCCTTTGATGGTCATGGAATCGTTTTTGGAAATTGGCCCAGTAACCCCATTACGATTCAAAACTTTAAATGCATTTTTATTTAATGCAGGATTACCAGATCTAAAACTTAAATGTCTACGCATATTGTATTAACTTAGAGATATGAATAAATATTTTTTATTAACACTTTTATTTAGTATCAATAACTATGCCCAAAAAAGTGAAGATTTAAATGAAGTATTCCCAGTTTTTCCAATTTGTGAATTATTATCTAATGATAAACAAGAACAATGTTTTAACGAAACTCTTCAAGAACATATTGAAAAATACTTTATTTATCCAAAAGCTGCTTGGGACTTTAATCTTGAAGCATTAGTGAAAGTAAAATTTGATATTAATAAAAATGGAGAAATTGATAACATAATTCCAACAGCAAATATAGTTGGTGTTTCATTTATTGAAAGGGAGGCATTTATGGCAGCTAAACAATTATTTCAGCTTTCAGCAATTCAAATGATGGAAAAGTTGCCTTTATTTACTCCAGCTAAAGTAGATGGTATTCCAACAAAGAAAACATTCCAAACTTCAATTGTCTATAGAATTCCAAAAGAATTATCTTTTGATGAAATTGAAAATGCCCCAGTTGTTATAGGGTGTGAAGAAAAATCAGGGGAAGAATCAAAAATATGCTTCAAAGAAGCTTTAGCTAAGCATATTAGTGAAAAATTTAAATATCCTAGAAGAGCAATTAAAAAAGAAATAGAAGGTGATGTGTTTATAAAATTTTCAGTAGATGAATACGGCTACTTAATAAATTTTAAAACTATTGGTCCTGATCGAGTTCTAGAAGACGAGGCATTTAGAATTATGTCATCATTCAAAGTATTAAAGCCAGCATCATATAATGGGAAAAATGTTAAAATAACTTATGAAATACCTATTTCATTTAGACTTGATTAATTGTAAGATCTAAATTTATCAATTGAATATTTTCCCGGTCCTGTAATCATAAAAAAAATAAATACAGCTAAAAACAAAACAGCTTTTTCAATCCTAGAAAAAGGATCACCTAAATGAACAATAAAAACTACTACAAACATAGTAGCAGCTGGAAAAAAACTAAAAAATTTTGTTTTAAATCCAATAAGTATGAAAATTGGAGCAATAATTTCAGAGAATACTGCCAGATATAGTGTAGGAACTTCACCAATCCCGATTGGGTCTGAAAATTTCAAATTTCCATCAATAATTTTATTTAATTTTCCTAAACCATGTCCATAAATCATTGCGCCGCAAAAGATAATTCTTAATAAAAGGAGAGCTAAATTATTCATATTATTTTTTTAAAAAATTATTTCAAGTCCGTAATATATAAAAAATGAAACGACAATAAACCTAATCGTCTTTCCAATTAGCATCCAAATTACAACTTTCAAAAAATTAACTTTAAAAAAACCCAAACTTAAGGCTAGTAAATCTCCAAGAAAAGGCATCCATGAAAAAAATGCAATAAAACTTCCGTACTTATCGATTTTATATTTCAAATTAAGAACTTTTTCTCTTTTAATTTTAAAATATTTTTCAATTTTTTTCCAATCACCAATTTTTCCAATATAGTATGTTAAAATACTTCCAAACCAATTTCCCATTGTAGCTATGAATATGCTTATTGGTATACTAAATCCTTTAGCGATTAAAACACTTAATACAATTTCAGGACTGAGTGGAATTAGTGTAGCAGACAAAAAGCTAGATATAAACAAACCTAAATAACCTAATTCTTGTAAATATTCCAAAATACGAGTTTTTATAAATCTAATTATTTATAAATCTTTTTATTAAAAATTCTTCTCAAATTTAAAGTGTCACCTAGATCATCTTGTATTTTTATTAGCTCTTCATACATTAACCCAATCAATTTATTATTTTCATTTTTACCTATAAGATCAATAGTCTCATAGGGATCTAATCTAAGATTATAAAACTCCATCCTTTTGTTTTGTGGAAAAAATATCAATTTATAATCGTCTTTTCTAATCATTCTTTGATAATCAAAATATTCATTACCACAGCAGCCATAAGTTCCGTAAATAGCATCGTGAATTTTTTCTTTTTTTCCATTTATCAAAAGTTTATAAAAACTTCTAAAATCCATTTCATCAGGGACAGAAATATTTGCCAAATCTAAAGTTGTTGGTACTATATCTTGTAAATAAACATCTGAATTATATGATGAATTTGCTTTTATTTTAGGGCCTGATATTATCATTGGAACTCTAATGCTATGATCGTACAAGCTCTGTTTTCCAAGTAAACCATGTTGTCCAACCGATAATCCATGATCAGATGTGAAAATTATATAAGTATTTTCTAAAAGTTTTTTGTTCTCAAGATGAGATATAATCTTTCCAACCTGCTCATCCAAATGACTAATTATAGCATAATATTCTTGAATATGTTTTTTAACAGAATACTTAGATCTTGGATATGGAGCAAGAGCCTCATCTCTTAATCCAGGTCCATTACCAATTTCATACATGTAAGGGTGAGCAGGAGAATAATTTACAGGTATAGAAATCTTTTCAATTGGATATAAATTCAAAAACTTTTTTGGAGCTTGCCTAGGGTCGTGTGGTGCATTAAAAGCCAAATACATAAAAAATGGATTTTGAAAATTTTGTGAATCATTTATAAACTCAATAGCATCATCTTTAATTACTTCACTCCAATGTTTGCCACCTTCCCAAAAACCTCCAAAAATGGAATCATCAGGTCTCCATGAATTATCATTTTCATTAATAGGTCTATTATACCCAATCGGCATGTAATCACTTAAGTCTTCTAATTGATTAGATTCATTTTCCCATAATTTTAACTGTTTATTATATTCTGAACCTTTATCTTTTGGCATTCCAGGTTTAGGATTTTTTACAACATCAAATAGTTTATCAACAGGTAAATTAATATGCCACTTACCCGTCATATAAGTTCTATATCCATTATTCTTTAATATAACAGGCCATGAATTTAAAATTGCGTTATTTTCATCTTTATTGTTAGAATCTACTTCTTGTTTTGCTTTCCAAATTGATTTTCCTGAAATCATCATTGATCTTGAAGCTACACAAACAGCTCCATGATAACCACCCATATTATAGACATTAGTTAAAATTGCTCCACTATTTGCCAACTCATCTAAATTTGGTGTTATTACATTCTCATTACTCATTATTCCTAATGCATCAAACCTTTGGTCGTCGGTATAAATAAAAATAAAATTAGGATTACTATCAACACTGGTTTTACAACTGAAAATAATAGTAATAAAAAATAAGTGTTTAATAAATTTCATTAACTTAAAGATAGTTAATTAGTAAATCAAAAAAAGGATGAAGGAAATCTCCAAACAATATTTAAAGAAAAAAATTAATAAGTTGAATAAAAAAATTCATAGAGCTGAAGATCAAGATGATTACAACAAAGTTTGGTGGAGAAAAATGAAATTAGACAAGCTAAAAAATAAACTAAAAAAAATAAAGTGAAAAAAAAATTAGATGATAATCAAATAATAGAATCCTTATCCAATCTTTCTCTGAGCTGGAAGTTAGATGGTGGATTTTTAAAAAAGAATTTTAAATTTAAAAGCTTTGATAATGCCATTCAATTCATAAATATTGTCTCAGTCAAGTGTAATGAAATAGATCATCATCCAAAATGGACTAATATCTATAACACTATTGAAGTGGAATTAAATACGCATGATATAAATGGAATTTCTATATTAGATTTTGAATTGTCTGAATTTATGAATACCACATATTTAAAAATTGAAAATAATTAAATTACAATCTAAATATTAAATTAATTGAAAAATCTTATCTGTATTTTTTTTTTCTTCTAATCTCAAATTCAAACGGCGATAGTATACAAAACTATTCTCTTGAAATAGAAATTCCTAATATTAAAGAAAATGGTAATATATACATAGCTATTTATAACAATGCCATAGATTTTAACTCCGGTGACATATCACAAGAAATAATGGCATACAATATAATTGAGCCAGTTTCACAAGGCATATACGTTAAGAAAATATTATTAGAAAAGGGTAGTTATGGTATTAAAGTGCTTGTTGATGTTAATGGAAATGGAGAAATGGACTTTAATTTTTTTGGTTTGCCAAAAGAACAATACGGTTTTTCAAATAACGTAATAGGCTTATTTGGTGAACCAAAGTTTGATAAGGCCTTTATTGAAATAAATGACAATAAAAAAACTGTAATTTTGCTAAGGTAAATGAAAAGAGTAATCTACTTTATAATAATTTGTCAACTATTTTTTTCTTGTTCTAATAATGATGATGATGATATAATTGATGATCCAAACAATATTATTTTATTTTCTGATCAAGCCAGAGTAGTTGGTTATTTCCCAACATGGAGGTTTACATTAACTAACAAAGTAGATTTTTGTAAGTTAACACATGTAAATATTGCATTTGGAAATCCAATGGTCGATGGAACAATACAACTATCTAACCCATCTGCTATTTCAAATCTTGAACAGGTTATAAGTACTGCAAAATTACAAAACAGTAGTATTCAATTTTATATTTCTTTAGCTGGTGGTGTTTTATCTGACCAAGTAGCAAATACCTGGAAAACTTTTCTTGCAAGTAGTCAAGATAGGCCAAAATTAATTGATAAAATAATTGAATTTGTATTAGAAAATAAATTAGACGGTGTTGATGTGGACTTGGAATGGAGTCATGTGACACAAGGATACAGTGATTTTGTAATTGAACTTAAAAAAGAACTTTCTATTCATGGTAAAGGCATGACTGCAGCCTTTGCTTCGGAAACTAAATTTTCTCAAATTTCAGATCAAGCATTAGCAGTTTTTGACTTCATTAATATAATGGTATACGATTATACAGGTTCTTGGAATCCCTCAGAGCCAGGTCAACATAGTTCTTTCAATCATGCAGAAAGAGGAATAAATTACTGGAAAAATATTGTAGGAATAGCTGGAGAAAAGTTAACTCTTGGTGTTCCATTCTATGGGTATAATTTTCTAAATTCCACAACTGTTGAATCATTTACATATGGCTCTATGGTTGCTTCAAACACATCAAACTCCGAAAGAGATCAGGTTGGAAATAAATATTACAATGGCAGACCAACTATTGCCAGTAAAGTAAAATTAGCAGCTCAAAATTTAAGTGGGATAATGATATGGGAATTAGGTCAAGATTCATTTACTGAATATTCACTCCTACAAACTATTCATAAAACTTATACAGATTTAGGTGTAAAAACGACGGAACTCTGCGGAAATTAAAAGTTAGTTAATTTAAATATATATTTTTGTAAAAAAGTTAAAATGAACCAACTTGAATTTTTACAATTAGAATTTTTAGAAAATTCAATTAAAAGCTATATAATTTTTGGGATTATACTTTTATTAGGATTATTATTTAAATCTTTAATTAGCTCTTATTTAAGAAAAATTATTTACAAGTTAGTAGGAGATAAATCTAATGCGGATGGAAAATCTGAATTTGATAATTTATTAAAAAAACCATTAAATTATTTTCTTTTAATATTAATACTCTTTTTTTCTTTTAATCAATTAAGCTTTCCAAAATCATGGAATCTAGTTGGGTCTGATGAAATAGGTATAAAAATGATTTTGGATAAAGGTGTTTCCTTTCTAATCCTGATTACAATTTTTTGGATTGTTATAAAAGTTATCGATTACGTAGGTTTGAGATTAAAAGCAAGAGCTGCAATAACTGAAAGTAAAGTTGACGATCAACTAATTCCATTTGCAATTGAAATAGGTAAAGTCTTAGTTTTCATTTTTGGTGCTTTAATTATTTTAAGTAACATTTTTGATGTTGATGTAACAGCACTTGCTGCTGGACTTGGTGTTGGTGGTGTTGCAGTAGCTCTTGCTTCAAAAGAAAGTCTTGAAAATTTACTAGGCTCATTTACTATTTTCTTTGATAAGCCATTTCAGGTTGGTGATATAATTACAATTGGATCAATTACTGGTGTTGTTGAAAAAGTAGGTTTTAGAAGTACAAGAGTTAGAACTTTTGACAAAAGTTTGGTTACTATCCCTAATAAAAATCTCATTAACAGTGAGCTAGACAATCTTAGCTTAAAACCAGTAAGAAAAGTAAAAATTGATATTGGACTAACGTACAATACCTCTGTGGATCAAATTAAAAATATCGTTAAAGATATTCAAGAATTAGTCGATGGACACCCAAATACTAATGAAGACGGTTTAGTTAGATTTATGAATTTTGGAGCAAGCTCTTTGGATATAATGGTAGTTTACTTTACTAACAGTCCAGACTGGAAAATATTAGTGGATACAAAGCAAGAAATTAACTATAAGATAATTGAAATTGTCAAAAAACATGGTAGTGATTTTGCCTTCCCTTCCACTTCTTTATATTTTGAAAATAACTTAAAATCGTAATTTTGAAAAAAGGAAAATCATTATTCCTATTGGTTTCAATTTTAGGAATATTAATTTTTAGCTCAGGATTATGTATTCTTGGCGAGTCTATAATTCAAAAAGTAAATGATGGCAATTGGTTTGTGATTGGAACAATTGCATTAGTATTAGTAAATACAGGATTATGTCTCATGATAAATGCTAAAAATTATCGTTAAATCTTATTATAATTATCATATAAGTATAACGGTAAGGCAAGTGAAAATCCTACTAAAAACATACTGAATATATACTTTGTAATATTAATTTTATCCTTTTGTTTTTTATAAATTAAAAATATTAAGAAAGTTGTTGCGGCAACTGTTAAGTCCATTGATATCATAGAAACTGGATGAGATGAAAATAGCTCTGACCAAAAACCATCCATACTTCCATTATTTAAAATTAGAAAGTTAATGAGATGATAATAAGGAAGTATAACACCAAGAACGCACATTATTAGTAAAATTTTTTTCATGATTTTATTATATATTTAAAATAAAAATATGAAAAAACTAACCTTCTTAATTTTATTTATAAGTCTTTTTAGCTTTAAAGCTCAAGCTCAATTTGGTAGCGGTAATCATCCACCTGAAATAGATTCTGATAATATTATAACTTTTAAAAAAACAGAAACCATTGATCTTAAATTATGGATTTTTAATCCTGAAATTATGACCGGTAATAATTCTGCAATTGTATTCTTCTTTGGAGGTGGATGGATAGGTGGAAGTCCTAGACAATTCATAGAGCAGGCAAAATTTTTCTCATCTAAGGGAATGGTTAGTATAATTGCTGATTACAGAGTTTTTTCAAGAGATAGCGTTAGGGCAATAAAATGTATTAGTGATGCAAAGTCTGCAATTAGATGGGTTAGAAAAAATGCAAAAAGTTTAGGAATTGATTCAAATAAAATAGTAGCTAGTGGAGGCTCCGCTGGTGGACACTTAGCAGCATCAACAGGGATAGTTCCTAATTATGATGAAGAAAATGAAGATCAATCAATTAGTTCTAAACCAAATGCAATGGTATTATTTAATCCAGGTCTAATGACATACGCGTCACAGGGTTTATATAGAGATGAGGTGATGATAGATAGGGCTAGAATTAGGGTTGGTGATGATCCTAAAAAAGCATCTCCATACTATCACCTTAATAATAATGTCGCCTCAACGATAATTTTTCATGGAAAAAATGATAAAACTGTTCCTTATGAATCAGTTGTATTATTTGATAAGAAGATGAAGGAATATGAAAATATTTGTGAGTTGCACCTTTATGAAGGTGAAGAACATGGGTTTTTTAATTATGGAAGAAATTCAGGAATTGCTTTTAAAGACACAATGGAAAAGTCTTATAATTTCCTTAAAAAATTAAAATTTATAAAATAAAAAAGCCTTGAAAATTCAAGGCTTTAATTATTGATTTTAAATTAATTTTATTCCATCTCAGCTATTCAGTGATGTAATGATTAAATCTTTTTTATGGTTGTAAATTTTCTAAATTTAATCAATAATTCCATTCCACTGATTTACTCTAAAAAACTTACCATCTCTAAACCATATTTTATCAACTACCTTAAGTTTTTCAACTTCACCATCTTTGTATCTATTTTCTCTGAAGGATACAGTCACAGTTTCGTAGTTATCACCTTCTCTTTTGAGAGGAATAGCATTGAAAATAAACCTTGTAATTGAATCGTATGGCGATTGAATCTGAGTTAAGAATTCATTAGCAGGATTTATTACTGCAATTGGTTTGCCCATAGAGGGTTCAAAAAACATTACGGTATCTGCAGAAATCTCATTCATAAAATCAAAATTACCATCTGCATATGCTAAAATAGCATCAACTGCCAATTGTGCAATTTCATCTGAGCCAAACTGAAATTTTTTACCATTGTTTTCACCATAGTAAGTCATCCCTGCAGACTTTTCAACCTCAACAGTTTTAGTTTCACATCCAATAATTGATATAATAAATAATAAGAATAATATTTTTTTCATTTGTATAATTTTAAATTTTTTAATTAATCTAGTTCCGATGACCATTTATTAACTCTTCCAATTTTTCCTTCAGAATTAAAAATAAATCTTTCAAAAATTCTTTCTCTTTCAACCGTACCGTCTTTAGCATACCTAATTTCTGTAAATGGAACTGAAATAATGGTAAAACTATCTTCTAATCCTGGGCTTATAGATGTTACATTATAAGGATTACGAACTATAGAATCATATGGCTCTTGCATTGTTGCAAGAAAGTCGCTAAAAGGGTTAATCAATGTGACCATCTCGCCTCCTTTATCAGGAAAAAAAGCAACAGTATCAGCCATTTTTTCCATAATAAAATCAAAATCTCCATCAGAATATGCTTGTAATAAGTCAATTATAGTTTTTGCATAATCCATTGAGCCAGCATACAATTTATATTGATTATTCTGTAGTCCTTCCCCAGCCTGGGTGTTAACCTCAACAGTTTTTGTTTCGCAACTAAATAATATTGCTACAATTAGTAATGTTATTATTTTTTTCATATTTATAGTTTTAATTTGTGTTCCAGACAGCAGACCATGCCATTACTCGAAAAATCTTACCATTACGTATAAAAAATCTCTCAAATAATCGATCATCCTCAACTGTTCCATCTTTTTTAAACTTAGTTTCTCTAGATGCAACAGACACTACATTTGATGTTTGACCCTCATACTGATGAGGAATGTAACCCTGAACAACTTGACTGATAGAATCATATGCTGACATGTATTCAACTATAAAATTCTTATCCGCTACAATAGGTTTTTTCTCAGAAGCAACATACCAAGTTATTGTATCTTCAAGTACTTCAAACATACCATCAGGGTCCATGTTATTCCATGATTCAAGTAACTTTTTAACAATATCTACATTGTCGTCAGATGTTAAATAAAACTTACTTCCGGTGTTTGGACCTAGAGCAATTTCTCCTGCTTTTACAGGAACTTTTACAACCTTTGTTTCACAACTAATTAAAGTTGCAATAATTAATAGTGTTATTATTTTTTTCACAGTTATAATTTATTCGTTTGGTGGCCTACTATACTGTACTATTCTAAAAATTTTATCATCAGCATTGATATATAGCCTCTCATAAAAGTTAATAGATTCTACAGTTCCATCGTTTACATATCTTTTTTCATTAAAGACAGTTGCAACAACTCTAGCTTTTGAACTTTCAAGTTTCATAGGCATTATGAAAACATAATCTCTAGAAAGAGAATCCCAGTTTTTTTGTCTTTCAACTATAAAATCAGTATTAGATGTATCAACATCAAAAACTCCACCTACATCAGCAGGATGAAATTTGACTGTGTCTGCTGACATCTCAATCATTGATTGCGGGTCCTTATTAACATAAGCATCCATAAATTTCTTCGCAAAATCAGCATCAGATTGATCACCTGCAGAATATCCCAATCCCAATCTATTTCCCTCGATTAACCATTGTCCGGCAACTTTATCTACCTCAACAGTTTTTGTTTCGCAACTAATTAATGTTGCTACAATTAATAATGTTATTATTTTTTTCATAGTTGTATTAATTTATTCTTCCTCCATTATTATGGAAAGTGCTGCTATTTTTTCAGTTTCACTATTTATCCAATATCTTTCAAATCTTCTTGATTCATCAATAATTGTATCTGAATAAACATTTTGATTAAAAAACACATCCACAAATCTGTATCCATTTGGATTCATTTTCATAGGGATGATAGAAATAATATTTCTTGTCATCGAATCATATGTAGCTCCATAATTTTCCCAATTTTCAATTTTAACAGCATTGGTATAATTTCCTGAGGGTCTTCTCACAATCAAAGAATCGCCAAATTTTTCTCTAATTTTTTCATACTCTTTTGCTGCCCATCCTAGAACGGCCTCTTTTATAAACATAGCATCCTCATCTGATCCTAATTCAAGTTTCCTTTCCACACCACCTTGACCAGCCTGAAATTGTCCAGCAAGCTTAGGTTGTGTTTCACAACCAATAAAGGCTGTAATTAATATAAGTAATAGTATTTTTTTCATAGTTATAGTTTTATATAATTTGAGATTAATCTTTATTGACTTCTGTTGCAGCCACAAATTCCTTATTAAACTGTTCATCAGCAAAAAAACCTAGAGCCTGTACAATTTTGCCATCTTTCCACTCATAATCAAAGTGTGCTTTAGTTATAATTTCTTGTCCAGTGTAGTTACCAGTAGCAGACCACGTAAACCAATAATTTGTCCATATTCTACCATCAGAAAAATAGTTTGTATGAGCGTATTCATCAGAAATTTTAATATCTGAAAATAGTTCATGTTCAAAGGTCCATCCATCTATTAAGTTACTTAAACCTTTGACTTCATTCGAGTTAAAAAATGATACAATAGAATCAGAATAATATTCTTTTATTTCTTCAAAATCTGCTTCAACATAGTCTTCAGCCATTTCTAAAATAGACTCTGTGAGTTCGTCTTCAGCTTCAGTATCAGAATAATATTCAACATCGTCATCAGACATTAAAATTCCAACAACACCAGTAGAACTCATATCGCATGAAATAAGTGGAATTAACAATAGTAATAATAATTTTTTCATAACTTATAATATATGAAATTATAATATGTATCATACAGTAAGAATAAAAGATTTAATGATTTAATAACAAATAATATAATTTTTTGAAGAATTCTCTATTTCATGTATAATTAATGACAACTTCTATTGAATTTTTTTAACCTCCAATAGTTGTATGGAAGTGGAGTAATAAAGCCTACTATGAGCATTATTGGTATAACCGTTAGATTAATAACGGCGCCTCCAGTTATCAAATAGTCTGTAATGTTCATTGCAGCTTCCATGCTTATCATCGATATCAATGACATACCTAAAGCAGTAGAAATAGCATTTTTAAAATTCATTTGCTTTAATAGAATAATAGTCTCTAAAACTATACTTGTAATTAATCCGTTTATGACAGCAAATGTCATAATAGTAATTACTGAGAAATCATTAGGATATAACTGAAAATAATATATAGTACCAAAATCACCAATTGAGCAACCAATTAGGCACCATAAAGTATTCATTGATGCCTTTTTCCAAGTGTTTTTACATACCCAATTCAAATTATATTTTATTCAAAACAAGTTTATTATTGTCACTTTTTCCATTCAGTTTTTCTGTTACCACTTTTTCAATAATTTTCATTGATTTTAAAGCCATATTTTCAAAATCATCAATCCCATCATTACTAAAATTAATTCTTGTTCTATGAATATTATATTTTTCTGACATTTCAACCTCAAACATTTTTTTTATTTCATCTGCACCATATATGAAACCCAGCATTCCTCCCCAAGTTGCAGCTGGATTATCAGAATCCCATCCACACAATGTTGCAATTTTTACAGTTTTTATATAATCTCCCTCTCCGTATAACAAACTTATTATACTTGCTCCAAAGTTTATACCCGCTGCAAAACAGCCATAACAAGAATCACTTTTTGTTGCCCACATATAATTATCCATTTGATTGATTTGATATCTTAGGTTTAAAGAGTCTCTAGCAGCTTCCCAAGTTATTCCTGATTGGTGTTTTTCTTTTACATAGTTATACATTTTTGCAGAATAAGAATCATTAGGTAAAATTTTTCTAGCTTCATCTGCTATTAAATTTATTTTTTCTTTTACTGAAATCTCGTCCTTATTAAAATAGGAAAGTGAATGCATAATTATATAAAATTGAGATATCCACTCGGCATTTTCCCTTGCAACTGTTCTTACAGGTAAAGTCGACATTAATAAAGCATATTCTGGATTAAGCGGCGAATACAAACCAAAAACCTCTGTAGTTAATTGAGCATCAATCATTTCATAATGAGGGTTTAAATTTGGTGAACTAGTTTCGGGTGGTAGAATTCCATTTATCATCAAATCAAATGCCTTTTGATTTGATACCCATAAATAATTTTGCTCTTCTTTTTTAATGTGCTTTAACCAACCATCCCGAATTTGATTATCTGTAAGTATTGTAGTTTTATTTTCTAATAAAAGCTCTTGATAAATGTACTCAATATCGGTATCATCATCTGAACCCCAAATACTATCTTTATCTGCAAACTTAAAATCGATTATCTGACTAGATCCCCAGCTTTGTTCATTCATCTTTCCCCAATTATCTCTTGTGTAGAAGGGCTCTTCTGTACCATCATTTGCAAAACCAATCTTATTATTTTCTGTTATCAATCCTGTCCAATTTGCAATAGTTTGACCAAGCCAAAAACCTTCAAGCTTATCAAGTAATTCATCTTTTTCAATAACAATTTCATTAGAGTTATTACATGAATAAATAATAATGAATAAAAAAATTAACACTTTTTTCATATTGGAATTATTGAACTCTTTTATCTAAATAAACAATAGAAATACAAGAAACTAACATTAATAAGGAAGGTAATGTTGGAACGATGGGATCTGAAATACTAATGTGAAAGTAAACAGCAGCAATCATGAATAAAGTCATAACACCAGATGCTGGTAAAATTAATTTTTTATACTTTAATCCAAATAAAAGCATCAATGCACATGCAACTTTAAATATTCCAACGACTACCATTGTTGTATAATTTAAACCGTAAGCTTCAAACTCATCTATCATGTTTGTTGCATCGCCTCCCCTAAAAGTAGTATCTAAATTTAGGTTATAAGTCCAAGCAGTTATGACAGTTAATGAAACTAAAACAATTAATAGTTTCAGAATTATTTTCATTTAATTACCATTTTGAATTGGATCTGAATCTGGAATAATTTTGTTTAAAACAAAATATACTGGGCAAAACTTTGTTACTGGACTTATTACCTGTAGAGCTCCAACCCCAACAGCAATCCATAAGTAATTCAATTCTGAGGTATAAAATGTCAGACCTACACTTATCAAATATAAAAATCCACAAATTGCATCATGGGCTCTGATTTTTGAAATATTTTTTGTATTCATTTTTTGGTTTTTATTTTCTTCTACAATTTAACAAAATTTAAGAAAACTTAATTATGTGATTTTAGATATTTTATTTATCATAAAATTATTTAAAATCTTTTTTTTATAAGTCCTAAATAAAGTATTAATCATAGCGTCTCCCAACTTTGTAGTAGTCGTAATAAATGGAAATATTTTTAATAAGGGATACAATGGACGCATTAGTAAATAAAAGAAATTATAAATTTTAGTTCTTGATTTAATTCCCTTTTCTGGTATTATAATTCCTGCTCTGAACATATAAGAATCTTTAAAACCCTTATTTAATATATAATTTTCTGCTTTCCCTTTTATCCTTGCCCACATTATTGGGCCTTTTTCAGATGAATCTGTTCCCTCACCAGTTATAAAATTAAATACTGAGTTCTTATTTCCTAAATAAACTAAATCCACGAATCGTTCAGTAATATCATAAATCACTTCTTTATAATATTCCTTGGAAGCACCTACAACTGAAATTCCTATGCAGTGAAAACATGCATCATAACCAATAAATTCTTTTTCATATTTATTTAAATCGTGGAGATCTGAAAAGATAATTTCTTTAATTTTTTCATTTTTGATATTAATTGGCTGTCTGTTGGGTAGTAAAACTTTATCAATTCTATCGTCTAATAAACATTGAATTAAAACTCCTTTTCCAACCATTCCAGACGATCCAGTTATTATTACTTTCATAAATTCTTTTTTACTAAATATAAATTCTTTTTTTAATATTTTTAGAAAAAGTAATTTTGATATAATTTTATATAAATGAAAAAAGTTGTTTTTATTTTATTCTTGTTTTCTTCAACAATTTACAGCCAAAAATTCTATGGCGAAAAAGTTGATTTTAGCGATTTATCCAAATTTTCTGAAATTAAATATAATTTAAATAAAAACACAGTCCAGTTAAAAGGAGAAGTCCTAAGTTCATGTCCAAAAAAGGGATGCTGGATGGAAATGAAATTTGATAATGATACAATTTTCGTAAAATTTAAAGATTATAGCTTTTTTGTCCCAAAGACTGGAATAGAAGGTAAAATAGCTTCAATAAATGGAATATTATCTTCTGAAAAAATTAGTGTAAAAGAATTACGTCATTATGCTGAAGATGCTGGAAAATCTAAGTTAGAAATATCGGAAATCAAAAATCCAAAATTAACATATTCATTTCTTGCTGACGGAGTTGAAATATATAATTGATTGACCTTAAGGATTTGACATTCAATTATTTTTACTATATTAAATTTTCCTATAAATTTATGCGACTAACTAAAAGAGATATTGCTCTCACTAGAATTGACATCCCCAAAACGGTTCAATCTATCTACTTCAGAGGTAAAAGATATTCGTATGGTGAATACCAAAAAATTAAAAATAAAATTATTAAAGAGCCCATCTAATTTTTTTATTCTTAAAATGAATTTTATTTCATATACTTTTGCATTTTTTCAGCTAATTCCATTCCCCATTGCATACTCGCTTGCATGGTTTCTTGTGCTATAATTGGGGTTTTTTCACTAATTTTTTTACCAATTGGAGTTTTGTATAATTCTATTGCCTCCTTTAAATCTTGCTCGGTAAAATGGTTTTTATATATTGGAACTAGTAGATCAACTAAGCTTCCCATAACCTCTTTACTAAGTAATTCTTTTTCAGAATCATCTAAAGTTAAAGCCATCATAGAAGCCATCTGATCAATTGTAGCATTGAAAGTTTCAAACTGTCCTTGAGCAGACATAAAATCTACAACTAATGATTTATAGTTTTCTTGTGATTGAGCAAAATTAAATGATATTAAAAGGACAAATGTTATAAGTATTTTTTTCATGAAAATAAAGATAACAATAAGCTTAGTATTACTGCCATAAAATTTATTTTTTAGCTATGTAAATGGTTGAAGCACCAAAAAATAATTCAATAGATTGAGTTTGTCTGAAACCTACTTTCAAAAGAATCTTTTCAAACATTTTTCCACTTGGAAAAATACTAGCAGATTTATTTAAATACTTGTATGCTGAAGGATTCTTTGAAAAAATTTTTCCTATTAAAGGGATTATTGTAGAGCTGAAAATATTATAAATTATCTTAATAAATCTATTTTGAGGTACGGATGTTTCTAAAATAATTATAGTCCCATTTTTTTTTAAAACTCTATTGGATTCCATTAAACCTAATTCTAAATTTTCAAAATTTCTAACTCCATATCCAATTGTAACTACATTAAAATAATTATCAGAATATTTTAAACTTTCAACATCTCCAGTCTCAAGCTTTATTTTATCATTTAAATATAGTTGTTCAATTTTTTTTTGACCAAATGACAACATTTTTTTTGAGATATCAATTCCAATAATTTTACAATTTTTGATTTGAGATAAAAGAATTGCAATATCAGCTGTACCTGTTGCTACATCTAAAATTAATTTAGGGTTTTGAGACTCTGCTAATTTTTGAACTTTAGATTTCCACTTTTTATGTTGACCAAATGTTATAATATTATTAAGGATATCATATTCATTAGAGATAGTATCAAACATCTTTTGGATTTTTGTTTTACTTTTAAGCATTTCAATTGATTGTAAATTTATTTTTCAGCTCTTAGGACACCTCGTCTTAAAAAAGGGTAATTTAATCTTTTATCCCAATAGAAAATCATATAACCTTTTGAGTTAGAAACTTTATACTTGTATGCTTTTAAAATTTTTGAGTATTTTTTAAAATCATTGTCAGCATGATAGGTACATAATAAAATTTTCATTTTATTGGAGATCTTAAGAATTTCGTTAATGGAAGCCATAACTTCATCTTCATATCCATCAACATCAATCTTTAAAAAATTTATTCCCTTATCCTTTAAAAACTTTCCTCCGTCTATACTTTTTTCAGAATCAATATTTGAAAACATTTTATTTACAATGGTCACTTTATGTTTATATTTTTCAAAAGTTGCCCTCAGGGGTTCATCCCAAACATTATTTGTTTCGAAAAGGTATATATGCTTAACTTTGTCAATAATATCTAATGAAAAGTTTGCCTCAGCACAACCAATATCAGCTACAATTGTATTTTTATCAACGTTAAATTTATTTGTCAAATATCTGTGTGGGCTATTAATATCCTGCTCTATTAACAGTTGATTTAATGCTCTTTGAATTCTTTTTTTTGACCATCTTTTCTTAAAATAGATTTTTTTATTTCCATTGAAGTTAACATACTTAAGTCCTTTTATTTTATCAAAAAAAACATTTATATTTTCGGATTTATATTCATTTTTAAGTGAAGATGAAATTATTTTTAATCCATTTTTTTTAATATTATTAATTATGTCTTTTATTTCAACATCGTCCGAGTTATGATATGTATTAATTATGTTTGACTCTAAATATTTTTTCCAAAAAAAAGTTCTTAATGATTTTGGTACTAAAAGTCTAAATAGTGGATTGGTGTTTAATTTTTGCATTAAGCTTTTTGTATCAAGAAAAAATAATTGTTTTATTCTTATAAACCATAACCTTATGATTAATGTGGTTTTTTACTGCTCTTGAAAGAACTATTTTTTCTAAATCTCTGCCAATTGAAAGTAAATGATCAATACTGTCAGAATGTGAAACATGTGATACATCTTGTTCAATTATAGGTCCACCATCTAACTCATCAGTTACATAATGGCTAGTTGCTCCAATAATCTTAACTCCACGTTCAAAAGCAGAATGATAAGGTTTAGCACCTGGAAAAGCAGGTAAAAAAGAATGATGAATATTAATTATACTATTAGTATATTCTTTAATTAATTTATTGGAAATAATCTGCATATATCTGGCAAGCACAATAAAAGAAATATTGTATTTTTTTAATAGATTTAATTGAAAATCTTCAGCCTCAGATTTATTAAGTTTTGAAACTGGAAAGTGATAAAATTGTATTCCAAAAGAATCCGCAATATTTTTAAGATCTGGATGATTACTATATATAAAAGGAATTTCAACATCTAATTCTCCAGATTTAAAACGACCCAGCAAATCGTATAAACAATGATCATATTTTGAAACAAATAATGCCATTCTACGCTTTTGTTCCTTTTGAAACAATGACCACTTCATGTTATATTTTTTAGCTGGTCCATTTTCAAATGATAAATTAATTGAGCTTATTCCATTTTCATTATTAAGAAATTCACTTTCAAGTCTCATAAAAAAAGCTTTATTTTCTCTATCAACGTACTGGTCGATATATAAAATATTTCCCTTGTTACTATATATAAATTGAGTTACATCTGCAATAATTCCCTTTTGATCTGGACATTGAATGGTTAGTGTTATAATGCTCATTAGTTTTCAAAATTAATGAAAAATAAACTGAGAATTTTTAATTTTGAAATATGGATTCAATTTTAGAAAAAAACTTGTACTTATTTAAAGAACATGTAGGTTTTTTAAAGGCTCATAACAACTATGATATTTATGATCCTGAAAGCAAAGAAATGATTCTTCATTGCAGAGAAAAAAACTTGAACATTTTATATAAAATAATTAGAATGTTTAGAAGAGATTTCAAACGAATGACTCCTTTTGAGATTGAAGTTAGAGGATTAAGTGGTAAGAAAATTTTAAAAGTTAAAAAGGGTTTTTCATGGTTTCTTTCAAAAATTCAGGTTTTTGATGAAAATGATAATCTTGTCGGAATTTTTAAACAGCGACTCTCATTTAGAGCTAATTTTGATATGTTAGACAAGAGAGAAAATCTTGTCTGTAAACTCAAAGGAAATTTAATTGGTTGGAATTTTAAATTTATGAAAGGAGATACTGAAGTCGGACTAGTTACCAAAAAATGGGCAGGAATCGGAAAAGAAATGTTTACAAGTGCAGACAATTACATTCTTGAAATAAAAGAAAAAGTTGAAAAAGACAGTCCGCTCAGGTTATTAATTCTAGCTGCTGTTATCTGCATTGATATGGTTATCAAAGAATAATATGTCACATGGTAAATACTTTAGTGCAAATTATACACTTCTAGGTGTAGCATTACTTATTGTAATTTCATTTATATATTTTTTAGTTTTTGAAAAAGACTCAGAATATTTAAGACTTATGACAGAATACTATTTAGCACCAATTTTTTATATAATCTTTTCACTTTTGTATGGTTTAACATACAACATAATAAATCAAGATGGTTTAAAAAGAACTACTTTTTTTGGTGGCTACACTATTAGATTTACGAGTTGGAATAAAATTAAACATTTCGCTCAAGTTGATGAAGAATGGAGACAAACATCTGGCGTTACTAACAACAATTCTATATGGTTTATTGGTCATAATAACATTTTATATTTTAGAATAGTGGCAAAAAATGACGCACATCTTAAAGAGATTATTGATCAGGCAAATAAGTATATAAAAAAATATGACAAGATTTTAAAATATACTGATCCTAATTCAACAATTCATAGAATTTTTAAAGTTAATTACAATAAAATCAAAACATCTACTTAGTAAATCCAGAAATTAAATCTTTGTATCTAATTGGGAACCCAAAGGATTCAATTGTAGTTTTAAAGTCCTGGCTCGTGCTTCCGTAGTATTCAATCGAATCTATTATAAAATGATCTATAAAACCAGTAAAGTCATCTTCCATCGGATTTCCCTCTGAAACATTATCAATGTGATTAAATATTGCTGCCTCGTTCTTATATCTTTCAACTAAAATTATATTACCATTTTGCGATCGAAAAAATTTCCATGATAAAACATTAGGCTCTAACTCTTTTATTCTACTTTGATAATAATCTGAAAATTTATCGATTTCGATACTGCTTTTTTCATTTGATTTCATGTAAACCATACTAACTATTTCATTTTCATGAAATTCTGGATTTGTTAGATTACTACTATTACAAGAGATAAAAAAAGTAATTAGTAAAACTGGAAATAATTTTTTCATAGTTATTGATTTAATACTTAAAATTAAAAAAAAGTGGAGAAGATGGGACTCGAACCCACGACCTCTTGACTGCCAGTCAAGCGCTCTAGCCAGCTGAGCTACATCCCCTATCTAATAGCCCATTGCTGAACCATCTTTTCTCGATTCTGAAGCACCAAAATAGACACCTAATTCATCATCATACATAATAGCTTGATATCCTCCAAATGAACCAAGGCTAAAAATAACTTTATGTCCAAATTTCATAAGTTTTCTTATTTCCTTGTAGTCAAAGCCTGATTCTAATGATAATTCTCCTCCATCAAACATTTCACCTCCAGTTGGTTGTTGATTTGAAACATGTCTAATCCTTGGCGCATCACCTGCCTCTTGTAAGTTCATTCCAAAATCAATAATATTAATTACAATTTGAGCATGACCCTGAGGTTGCATCGCCCCACCCATTAGACCAAAACTTATATAGGGTTTATTATCTTTTGTAATAAAGGCAGGAATAATTGTATGAAAAGGTCTTTTTTCAGGCTCATATACATTATAATGATCCTCATCTAGTGAAAAAAGCTCTCCTCTGTCTTGTAACATAAATCCTAATCCTGGTGGAACCATTCCAGAGCCCATTCCTCTGTAATTACTTTGAATTAAGGATACCATGTTTCCATCTTTATCAGCTACAGTTAAATATATGGTATCTCCATTTTCAATCTCACCAGCTTTTACACTTCTTGCGGCTCTAGTAGAGTTTATTTCATCTCGTCTTTTATCCGCATATTCTTTTGATATTAGAAAGTCAACTGGTATATCATTAAAGTCCATATCCGCATAATATTTTGCTCTGTCTGCAAATGCAATTTTTTTTGCTTCAACAAAATGATGAATGTATTCTGCTGATCCAAATCCCATTGATTTAATGTCAAATTTCTCTAATAGATTTAGCATTTGCAAAGCTGCAATTCCTTGACCATTTGGTGGAAGCTCCCATACATCATAACCTCTATAATTGGTTGATACTGGCTCAATCCAATCTGATTTATGATTTTTTAAATCTTCATAAGACAAAAATCCCCCTTGGTCAATAATAAAATCTGACATAATTTTAGCTATTTTACCCTCATAAAATCCGGATCTTCCTTTATCAGATATAATTCTTAGGGTGTTTGCAAGATGCTTGTTTTTAAAAATTTGTCCTTTTTTTGGGGAAAAACCATTAATTAAATACGTTTCATTAAAGTTCGGATACTTACCAAAATTTTTGGCTGAAATTCCTAAATAATACGAGACAAGCTCTGAGACTGGAAATCCATTTTCTGCATAACTAATAGCTGGTTCTAAAATTTGTTTCATATTTAAATTGCCAAATTTTTCATGCATTTCGAACCATCCATCTACACATCCTGGAACACTCACTGGAAGGGGGCCATATGCTGGAATTTTTGAGAAACCATTATTCTTAAAATATTCCAACTTTAGATTTTTTGGAGATCTTCCACTAGCATTTAGTCCATAAAGTTTTTTATTATTTTCAATCCAAATAATTGCAAATAAATCGCCACCAATTCCATTACCTGTAGGCTCCATCAAGCCAATTGCAGCATTTGCTGCGATCGCTGCATCTACAGCATTACCACCTTTTTTTAAAATATCAATTCCAATCTGAGTAGCTAATGGATGGCTAGTTGCTATCATTCCATTTTCTGCAATAACCTCTGATCTAGTTGAAAAAGATTCACCTGTAATTCTATCCTGTGAATAAAATTCAAGAGATAATGATAACACAATAAGAGAAAATATCTTTTTCATAAATGATAAATTTAAAATATGTTATTTTAAAAGTAGTTAATAACTTTAGAAATTAAAATTTAGTAATAAAACTTGAATTTTTTTGATAAATATTTTTTTGGATACTTACCAAAAAAAATAAAAAATATTGTTAGAGGAATGTGTCTTATCATTCTAATTATTTTAATTTTTGAATTAGCTATCACATTTCTGTTAGTAGTATTTTTAATTGGCATAATTTCAAAATTTCTTTTGAGATTTTTCAATTGACTGTCTAACTAAAAATTCTGTTTCCTTTTTCATTTCAGGTACTTGTAAGTGAAAATATGTATGATATCTGGGATGTAAAACCAATAAATTCATAGAGCTAATTTTTTTATCATAATAATTTTCCAAAATATACTTATATAGGTTTTGTTGTAATGCATATTTATTAAAACTGTTATCTGCAATATGTGATAATTCATCATATGCATACTTGAAATCACTCAGCATTAAAACTCCTGCATCATTAACAATTCTTGTACTTCTTTTCCAATCAAAAAGAAATAAATCTCCATTTTCTTTTTTATAAACCATATCAACCGTTCCTGCTAATGTAAGTTCATCATTGTAAATTCTCCATTCAGTCCTGTAAGGCTTTAGCTTTGGATACTTTGAAATAAATTGTTGAAAATAATTAAACTCATGAGGAATCAAATCAATTTTTTCTTGATTATAAAATTTTTCAATAGTTTCATGGATGATTAACCCATTTTTTGAAGCTTCTTTTCTTTTTGAATCCCAAGAATCTAGAATTTCATTTTGTGTATTTTTGATTATTTCATCATCATAAGGTTCAGAAATTTCTTGTAATTGCTCAACTGCTTTAATTTTTGACCAATGTTCAGCATCGAATTTTGGAAAAAAATTATTAATTATTTCACTAACAGAAAAAGAAATTTTTTTTTTGTTTACAAAATATTCATGATCATCATTATTAAATGAAATTTGTAAATCTTTAGGGTGTAAATTGTTTTTAAAATGATTAAAATTTGAACTCAAAATAAAATTTTATTTTATCTAAATTTACTTTATAAATATGAAATCAATTAAAATTTTTTTGGGTATTTATTTTTTAATCTTTTTCTCATGTAGCCTCCATGAGAAAAGTTGTGGAGAAATAGTTCGAAAGTATATCCAAGATGATAATTATTTTTTTGCAATGAAAGCGTTTGGTGGGAATAATGAATCAGATGATGTTTATGGTGATGTTGAAATAACAAAAGAAATTTATGAATCCCTAGATATAGGTGATCAATATTGTGTAAATTAGAGTACATGAAAAAAATTATATTAATTACATACTTATTTTTTATTTCGTGCGATACTTCCAATGAATGTGGTCAGATAATTGACAAATATGATACTCTTACTGGGAAATATTATTTTACTTTAATAAACAGAACTGGGACGCAAACAAGTTCAAATATTGGAGGAGCTGGTGGTGAAGCTGAAGTTACAAAAGAGATCTATGATTCCTTTAATATTGGAGATGAGTATTGTTTGGAATAATTATATTAAAAAAATACTATTTGCATTTCTTTTAGTTACAACAATTTGCGCTAAATCACAAAATACACAAAAAGTTGAAGTTGTAAAAAATTACAATCAAATCTCAGACCTCTTTGAAGAATTAGGTCAAAATGAATTAAAATTAGATTTAATTGATATTCTGAGTTTACCAGCTTTTGATATAACCTATGAAAGAATTAAAGATCCTTATTCTTCGTATGGCTTAAGCCTTTTTTTAAATGTAAGTGATAACGATTCAGCTTCTAGAAATTGGACTGATAAATTATCGTTGACTCCCTTCTACCGATTTTATTTTTTTAATAAAAAAGATTATGGTGGTGCTGGATTTTTTGCTGAGGTATTCACTAAATTTTCATTTGGTAAACATGATGTAGAATATTATAACTTTAACCCTGATCCAAATAGCTCTGGTATAAATAGCTGGGAAACAATTGAAGAGAACTTTTTTGATATTGCACCTGGAGCTGCAATCGGTCAAAAATGGGTTAATAAAAAAGGGTGGACATTCGAAATTTCTTTTGGAGTAGGCCGGTTTCTACTAAATAAAGATAAAAACAACCAAGAGCCTGGAAGAGAAGTTACTTCAATAAGGCCTGAATTATTTTTAAGAGGAGGTTTTTCTATAGGAAAAAGATTTTGATCAATACAATAAAAACTTTTTGCTTTTATTTTTCCACCCAGTTTGGGATTTGTATTTAACGAAATATATTTTTAAATCACTTTGCGAACTATAATCAACAAAGTAGATTTTTTTGTCAGATTGCGATGAATAATCCACAAAATACCACAACCCTTCATTACCTTTTGCATGAGATTGATAATCAACTTTGAAGACCTTTAAATCTGCCTGAGATTCATAATCTACAACAAAAACTTTTATATCAGATTGTGAAGCATAATCAGTTGAAAATACTTTTTGAGAATAGGATTTATTTAAAAATATCAATAAAAAAAATAAAGTTAATTTCTTCATCTTATTATTTAAAATTCAAACTTAATGCCATTGTAAATTTTTATTAAATTAGACTTAATTTAATCGATAACTTTAATTTATGAAAAGAAAAATAATTGCAGTTTGGAAAGGTGATGGTGCTGACGGTAATGGATTTTTAACAGCACAAAGTGGTGCTTTTAATAATATGCCCTATAGTTTTAAAACTAGATTTGAAAATGATAATGGTGAACTAGGAACAAATCCAGAAGAATTAATTGCCGGCGCTTTAGCGGGCTGTTTCAATATGAAATTAAGTTTTGTATTGAATGAGTCTAATTACAGTCCTGATGAATTAAATACAGAAGCAGTGTTAACTTTTGAGGATGGAAAAATAATTTCAGTTGACTTAAATTTAAATGCAAAAATATCGGATATAAATGATGAAAAGTTTAATGAATTAGCTCAAGAGGCGAAAGATAATTGTCCAATATCAGGAGCTTTAAACTGTCAAATTAATCTAAATTCATCTTTAGTTTAAAGTTCTAATTTTATCCCCTCCTCAGCAATATTATACCCCTTTGCTGTAACATATTTATATTCATCGCTGTTTTTATCAAGTAATGGATTTGTATGGTTTAGATGTATAAAATATATTTTATTTTTTTCGTTTGTATCTAGCTCATCGAATAATTCCATGCTTTCAATTACAAAAGGGTGAGGTATTTCGGAAATATCTCTGTAATTAATTTCTTTTGAATTGTAAAAAGTAGCATCGATTAAAGCATAATCTACTTTCATTATTTCATCCACAATTGAAGTTTCCCACAAATACCACTTATCAATGTCAGGGATGAAAAGAGCTGTTTTGTTGGGGCCATAAATTTTATAACCAACTGTTTCAGAAAATTCCGCTCTGTGAGGAACTTCAATTGGTTGAATAATAACATTTGGATCAATTGAGAACTTTGAATTATTATTTATTTCTTTAATTGAAATATTTTTTAAAGAAATTAATTGACTCCATGGACCATTATTTTCTAAAAATTTTTTCATCCTTGGCATTGCGTAAACATTTATTGACTTAGAATTTAAAGCTTCTCTTCCAAAATACATTAAACCTGTATAATGTCCAATGTGTGCATGCGTCAAAAAAATACCTTTTAAGTCTTTCTTAATTCTATCACCCATAAAATTCAACTGTTCATTAATATCAGGAGAAGCATCAAATAGATATGATTCATTATTTTCGTTGTTAATTAACATAATTGATGTTACATATCTTCTATTTTCATAATTTTCGCAGCATAACTTATTTGATCCTAAATGTGGTAAACCTCCATCCTGAACAACTCCGAGGACCTTTAAACTGAAGTTTGGTTTAGTTTGATTAAATACAGATAATGGTATAAAAAAAATTAATATTAATAAGTATAATTTGGATTTCAAATCAATCAAAAATTGCTTTGAGTTCAGATGCTTCGCTCGGTATCATTTTACCTGCTAAAACTAAACTTAATTGTCTTCTTCTTAAGGCAGCATCATATCTATTAATTTCTATATCAGTCTGAGGAATTAATTTGGGAACCTTGACTGGCTTTCCTTGTCTGTTGACCGCCACAAATGTATAAATTGCCTCATTTACTTTAAACTTTTCTGGATGTATTTTATTTTGTTTCCATACATCAATAAATACTTCCATTGAGGTAGTGAAAGCTCTTGAAACTTTTGCCTCAATAGTTAGAATGCTTCCGTTGGGTACAGGCTCTCCAAAAGAGACATTATTAATTGAAGCGGTCACAACTACACTTCCAGAATGTTTGATTGCTGCAATACTTGCGACTTTATCCATTCTTGCAAGTAATTCACCTCCAAAAAGGTTGTTTAAACTGTTTGTGTCAGCTGGTAGTACAAAATCTGTTTGAATTGTTTTTGAATCTTCCGGAGATTTAGCTTTCATAATATTATTCTAAATCAAAAATCCAAGCATCTTTATTATCAGAATTTTGAAATTTTCTCAATGCAATTACAGCATCCTTACGGTTAGAAAAATTATCAAATGAAACAGGAATTAATCCCTTTTCATTAATTGGAAGTTTTGATGGGTTATATCCTTTGTTAGTTAAACTATTTATTAGATTATCTGCATTGGATTCTAGTCTAAATGCACCAGCTATTATGTGATATTTATTATATGTTTGTTTTGGAATTGTAAACTCAACAGCGGGCAAAACACCAAAATCAAAAATTGCTTTATCTAGTTTATTAATTGACTTATTTCTAACTTCGTTTTGAAAAGACATTTCATTGTTAAAAATAAAATCATTGTATCTGTTTTCAATAAAAAATGTACCAGCAATCATTGCAAAAAAAACGGCTGCTAATCTTAGAGGTTGTAAAATTTTAGCACCTGATTTATCTTTATTTAATTCATTATATTTTCTTAAAGACTCATTATTGTATGTATGTATTTTTCTTTCAATTTTACTGACATAAATCGGAGAAAGACCAAAAGATTCAATAAAATGATTAGAATCTAAATCTGGTTTAAAAACTAAATTTTCATCTTTATTAAAACTTAGCTCACCCAGATCTTTTAAAAGTAATGGCTCTTTATTAATGACTCTTTTCCATTTAACAACTTCTTCGTGAATTTTTTTTACTGCTTGATCGTATGAAATATTGTTTTCTTTTGAAATAAAACTTGCCAAAAGTCCATCATTATTTTTAATCTTAGAATTAAAAGTAATTCGACGAGATGGAGGATAGAACTTAGATTCTTCTTTTTTATATATTGAAGGAAATCTATTAGCAATAAAACTTCCAAAATCTGGAATTGTTACACAATCATTTGTGTAGATAAGCTCTTTGATTAAGTTTTCTAATTGCATTAACTAAATTTAAGCTTTTTGATTAAAATAAAATAATTAATAACCAAGTTTTGTTTTCACTCTTTTTAATACACTACTTGCTGTGTCTAAAGCTTTAGAAGCACCTTTGCTGAGTACATTATCAATTTCATTTTTATTTGACATGAGATAGGAATATCTATTTCTTTGATCTTTGTATTTATCTAAAATCAATTCAAAAAGATCCATTTTTGCATGCCCATAACCATAACCACCAGATTTATACTTATTTTCAACAATTTTCGTATCACCTTTTTCAGCAATAAGTCTAAATATTTTATGCACATTACAATTTTCAAAATCTTTCGGAGAATCTAATGGCGTACTGTCAGTTTGAATTGTCATTATTTGTTTTTTAAGCTGCTTTTCACTTAGGAAAATATCGATAATATTACCCTTAGATTTACTCATCTTCTCTCCATTTGTCCCAGTAATATACTTTGTGGATTCATTAATTATTGCCTCAGGTAAAACAAATGTATCTCCATGCTTATTATTAAATTTTACTGCAACATCCCTTGTTATTTCTAAATGCTGAAGTTGATCTTTTCCAACTGGTACATAATTTGAATCATACAATAAAATATCAGCAGCCATAAGCATTGGGTAAGTAAATAATCCAACATTAACATCTTTTAAATTTTCAGACTTATCTTTAAATGAATGAGCTAGAGTCAATCTTTGAAACGGAAAATACGTTGAAAGAATCCATGCAAGTTCAGTTGTTAATGGAACATCTGATTGTTTATAAAAAATTGTCTTTTCAGTATCTAAACCAAAAGATAACCATGCAGCTGCAGTAGAGTATGTGTTTTCTTTAAGCTCAACTGGATCTTTAATTTGTGTTAAAGAATGAAGATCTGCAATGAAAAGATATGACTCATTATTTTTAGATTTCTCAATTGCAGGAACAATTGCACCTAAAATATTACCCAAATGTGGAGTTCCAGTGCTTTGTATTCCAGTTAATATCCTTGACATTATTAACAAAAGTAATAGTTTTAAAAACATTAATTACAAATACTTACTTTTGAAACGTGATTAAAGCAATCAAAGTTTTTTTAATAGCTGTTTGGAATGTATGGTTCTACATTCTAGGATTTATTGGTATTGTTATTAGTCTACCATTTTTATTTATTTTTTCTGTAAAAGAAAGTTATTATCCTTATTTCTATTGGGTTGCAAGAAATATTTGGTCTAATATTATTATGTATGGAATGGGTTTCTATCCTGAAATAAACTTTAAACAACGTATCATAAAAGGTAAAAGTTATATGCTTGTATCCAACCATAAAAGTATGATAGACATAATGCTTATGCTCTCTCTAAGTAAAGATCCAATTGTTTTTGTAGGGAAAAAAGAGTTAGAAAAAATTCCACTATTTGGATATTTCTATAGAAGAGTCTGTATTCTTGTTGATAGGTCAAGTCCTGAAAGTAGAAAAGAGGTATATACTAAAGCAATTAAAAGACTGGATACTGGTATTTCTGTTTGTATTTTTCCTGAAGGAGGGGTGCCTGATCCTAGCGTAATTTTAGACAAGTTTAAAAATGGTGCTTTCAGTCTTGCAATTCAATTTCAAATTCCAATAGTCCCTATAACTTTTTTAGACTGTGAAAAAAAATTCCCCTACTTTTTTGCATATAATCATTTTTATGGCTCGCCTGGAAAACTTCGTGCAAATGTTCATGAATTTATTGAAACTAAAGGTCTAAATCATGAAAATAAAGAGTTCTTAAAAGAAAAAGTTTATGATATTCTGCACAAAGATTTATTATCTAACTCTTCTCAGAATTAAGAACTTCTGAAATTTTCTTTTCTAACTCTTCACAAAGCTCTGGATTATCTTTGAGTAAATTTTTGACAGAATCTCTACCTTGGCCAAGTTTAGTTTCACCATAGCTAAACCAGGATCCACTCTTGTCAATTATACCCGCATTAGTACCTATATCCAGTATTTCTCCAATTTTGGAAATCCCTTCACCATACATAATGTCAAACTCACATACCCTGAATGGTGGAGCAACTTTATTTTTTACAACCTTGACTCTAGTCTTATTCCCTTGTGCATTTCCTGATGAATCTTTCAGCTGAGTTGATCTTCTTATGTCTAATCTTACAGAAGCATAAAATTTTAGAGCATTACCACCTGTGGTTGTTTCAGGATTACCAAACATTACTCCAATTTTTTCTCTTAATTGATTTATAAAAAATACAGTACAATTTGTTTTACTAATAGTTGAAGTTAATTTTCTTAAAGCTTGTGACATAAGTCTTGCATGTAATCCCATTTTTGAATCTCCCATCTCACCCTCAATTTCACTTTTGGGAGTTAGTGCAGCAACGGAATCGATTACAATTACATCAATTGCACCGGATCTAATCAAATTGTCAGCTATTTCTAAGGCTTGTTCACCATGATCAGGTTGAGATATAATTAATTCATCAATATTAACTCCTAGATTTTGTGCATAAAATCGGTCAAATGCATGCTCAGCGTCGATGAAGGCAGCAATTCCACCAATTTTTTGACACTCAGCAATTGCATGTAAAGTTAAAGTTGTCTTACCAGAAGATTCAGGCCCATAAATTTCAACTACTCTGCCTCTTGGATATCCACCAATTCCTAGTGAATAATCTAATCCAATTGAACCTGTAGGAATAAATTCAATATCCTCATGAACTGAGTCTCCCATCTTCATAACAGTACCTTTTCCGTATGTTTTATCCAATCTGTCTAATGTAAGTTGAAGGGCTTTTAATTTAGAATCTTTTTCTGAGCTCATATAAGGAATTTTAAAAATTTGATATTAATAAAAATACGATTTTATTTAGAAAAAGTGATAATATAAATAGCTTACATTTGTATTAAATTTTGGTAAAATAATTTAAAAATGCAATTATATAACAAGCTAAGCAAAAAAGAAAGGCTTGATCTGATTAATAAAGCTGGTGAAAAGAGGCTTACCCTTTCATTTTATAAATATTCCAAAATTAAAAACACCTTTATTTTTAGAAATTTTCTATTTGTCCATTTAGACAAACTTAATGTTCTTGGAAGAATTTACATTGCAAGCGAGGGGATTAATGCACAACTTTCAGTCCCTGCCAGTAAATTACTTGAATTTAAAAATTCAATTGATAGTATTTCATTTTTAAATGGAGTTAGATTAAATATTGCAATTGAGCACAATAATGAAGCTTTTTTAAAGTTGAAAATAAAAATTAAAGAAAAAATAGTCGCTGATGGATTAAATCTTAATGATTATGACTTAAATGTTCATGGTAAACATGTAAATGCTGAAGAATTTAATGAGCTATTAGAGAACAAGAATACCATAACCATTGATATGAGAAACCACTATGAAAGCGAAGTAGGTCGTTTTAAAGGAGCCAGCTTACCTGATGTTGATACATTCAGAGAATCACTTCCCTTAATTAAAAATAAATATAAAAGCTATAAAAAAAATAGAAAAATTTTAATGTACTGTACTGGTGGAATACGATGTGAAAAAGCTAGTGCATATTTACTAAAGAATGGATTTAAAAATGTATATCAATTAAATGGCGGTATCATTGAATATGCTAGACAAGTAAAAGAAAATAAAATTGAAAATAAGTTCGTAGGTAAAAACTTTGTTTTTGATAATAGATTAGGAGAGAGAATTTCAAATGATATTATTTCAAATTGTCACCAATGTGGAGAAAAATGTGATGAACATACAAATTGTAACAATGAAGCATGTCATTTACTTTTTATTCAATGTGAAGATTGTAAAAAAAAATATGAAGGATGTTGTAGCAAAAAATGTAATGAAATTTATTCCATGCCCATAGAGAAACAAAAAGAATTTAGACAGGGGAAAAAAAGTAGTAACAAAATTTTTAAAAAAGGTAGATTTAAAAAAACTACAATTAATCAAGTTTAATTTATCATAATATGAGTTGTAAGACTTGTAAAACTAAAACAAGTAATCCAAATGGATGTAAAAATAATGGAGCCTGTGGAACAGACGGCTGCAATAAACTGAACGTTTTCAATTGGCTCTCTAATCTAAAACCTATTTCAAAAAACTCTGAATCAAATTATTTTGAAGTTAGATTTAAAAATGGAAGAAAAGATTTTTACAAGAATAAAAACGAAAATAATATACATATTGGTGATCCAGTTGTTGTAGAATCTATCGTTGGATTTGATTTGGGACATGTAACTTTAAAAGGTGGCTTAATTTCTGTTCAGATGAAGAAGAAGAAGTTTAATCCAAAAGAAAAAGAAATCTTAAAAATTATTAGAAAAGCCAATCAAGATGATATTGATCAATGGATTAAAAATAGAAATAAAGAGGAAGAGGTAATGATTAAATCAAGAAATATTGCTTTAAAACTAGGCCTTAAAATGAAAATCTCAGATGTTGAATTTCAAGCAGATGGCAAAAAAGCAATTTTTTTCTATACAGCGAAAGAAAGAGTTGATTTTAGAAAATTAATTTTAGAATTTGCTCATGAGTTTCATACAAAAGTTGAGATGAAGCAAATTAGATTGAGAGAAGAAGCTGGAAGACTCGGTGGTATAGGGTCTTGTGGAAGAGAACTTTGCTGTTCAACTTGGCTTACTGACTTTAGAGTTGTTACCACTTCTGCTGCTAGATACCAACAGCTTTCTTTGAATCCCCAAAAAATTGCTGGCCAATGTGGAAAACTAAAATGTTGTTTAAATTTTGAACTTGATCAATATCAAGAAGCTTTACAAGATTTTCCAAAGTCAAAAACCAAATTAATAACTGACAAAGGAATCGCTATTTGTCAAAAACTTGATATTTTTAAGAAAACCATGTGGTTTTCATATAAAAACTATAGCATTGATTGGTTTGAAATAAAAGTTGAGGATGTTAAAAAAATAATAGATATTAACTTAAAAGGAAATACAATTGCAAATTTGCAGGAATATTCAATAATTAGAGAAAATATTGATGAAAAAGCTTTCATATAAATTATTTTTATTACTATTATTTTTTGGTTGCAGTTCAGAAAATATATTTCTCTCATTCAAGGATACACCTGATGGATGGCAACATAAAAATTCAATAGAATTTGATTTTAATGCACCAAATGAAGCTGTTAATATTTCACTTCTTTTAAGAGTAGATAAATCATACCCTTTTTCAAATATATTTGTTGTTTATAAAATTATAAATCATGAGAAAATAATCTCAGATACTCTTGATCTATATTTAAACAAAGAAGAAAAAGATGTTTTTAGTAACAATAGCCTATCATTAAATAATCATATTTTTTCTATTGCTGAAAACATTATACTAAATGATAGTAATGTAAAAGTTGAATTTAAACATGCGACTAGGTTTATAAACAATAAAAAAGCTGAAGAAAAATTAGCTGGAATATTAAGCGTAGGTTTGCTAGTAGAAAATTTTGAAAATGAAAAAATATAAATTTCAAATATTCATTTTTTGGTTTATTTTTTCGGTAGGTATAATTGCCTTGTACTCGGTTTTTTATTTGGCTTCAATAGGTAAGTTTGGTGAAATGCCTGATTTTAGACAACTTGAAAATCCTAAAACAAATTTTGCTTCAGA
Organism: uncultured Bacteroidota bacterium; assembly: GCA_902522775.1. Taxonomy (GTDB): domain Bacteria; phylum Bacteroidota; class Bacteroidia; order Flavobacteriales; family Flavobacteriaceae; genus Eutrophosalina. The sequence goes on from CABYWQ010000004.1 coordinate 159,844, forward strand.
GATAATTTCATCCGATAACCAGATATTAGGAAAATACTATTTTAATGATAATAGAACACCTGTAAATTATGAAGAAATTAATCAAGAAACGGTAGATGCATTAATTGCTACAGAGGATGAGAGATTTTATAGTCATCCTGGAATTGATTTAAAAGCAACTTTAAGAGCTATTATTTTTTTAAATACGAGAGGTGGAGCTAGTACAATTTCACAACAACTTGCAAGACAGCTTTTTGTTGGTGTACGTTCAAGAAATATTATTCAAGCAGTTGGACAAAAAATTAAAGAATGGGTTATTGCAATTGAACTTGAAAAACAATATACCAAAGAAGAAATAATTACAATGTATTTAAATATATATGACTTTGGATATTATGGTGATGGTATTAAATCAGCTTCAAATATTTATTTTTCTAAAGATCCAATCAATTTGAAAACTGAAGAATCTGCAATGCTAATTGGTATGCTTCAAAACTCATCACTATATGACCCAATAAAGAGACCTGAGATAACAAAAAAAAGGAGAGATTTAGTTTTAATGCAGATGGCGAAAAATAATTACTTAAGTGAAAAACAAAAAGACTCTTTACAAAAAATTCCACTAGAACTAAATTATACTCCGCAATCTCATAGAAGAGGTTTAGCAACATATTTTAGATCTTATTTAAGAGGTTTTATGAAAAATTGGACTAACAATAACTTTAAAAAAGATGGATCTAGTTATAATCTGTATGTAGACGGTTTAAAAATTTACACAACAATTAATTCCAAAATGCAACAATATGCTGAGGAATCAGTTATTGAACACATGAAAAACTTACAAAAAGAATTTTTTATACAAAATGATACGGTTAGCTCTGCGCCATTTAGTGATTTAGATGAAGATGATGAAGAAATAATAATGAAAAGAGCTATGAGAAGATCTGAAAGATGGAGAAAATCAAAATTAAGCGGAAAAACAAATGATGAAATTGAAGAGTCTTTTAATATCCCAACTAACATGAGTATATTTTCATGGGAAGGAGATATTGATACTTTGATGTCCCCTATTGACTCAATTCGTTATTATAAACATTTTTTGAGAGCTGGTATGATGTCTATGAATCCAAAAAATGGACATGTTAAAGCATGGGTAGGTGGTATTAATTACAGAAATTTTCAATATGATCACGTAATGCTTAGTAAAAGACAAATTGGTTCTACATTTAAACCTTTTTTATATGCTACTGCTATTGATCAATTAAAACTTTCTCCGTGTGACATGCTCCCAGATCTAATTCATTGTATTGAACCATATAAATATGGAAATCCTGAACCTTGGTGCCCAACTAACTCAAGTGATAAATACGGAGGCATGAGAACATTAAGTAATGCTTTAGCTAATTCAAAAAATACAATTAGTGCTCAATTGATTGACAAAGTTGGCCCAAAGCCAGTCGCTGATTTAGCTAGAAATTTAGGCGTCAGTTCAAGAATTCCAGATGTACCAGCGATAGCATTAGGTACACCTGATTTAAGTGTTTATGAAATGGTTGGTGCTTACGGGGCTTTTGCAAACAAAGGAATTTATGTTAAACCCATAATGGTTACTAAAATTGAAGATAAAAATGGTACAATTATTTTTCAATCTAAACCTGAAACCAAGGATGTTTTAAGTGAGGAATCCTCTTACGTCACACTAAAACTGTTGGAAGGTGTAACAAAATTTGGTTCTGGAGCTAGGCTACGTCATGATATTCCTGAAGATGAAAGAAACTATGTATATAAAAATGTAGTAACAGGCTATCCATACAAATTTCAAAATGCAATTGCTGGTAAAACAGGTACTACTCAAAATCAAAGCGATGGATGGTTTATTGGAATGGTTCCAAACCTAGTGACAGGTGTGTGGGTTGGAGGTGAAGACAGGTCAGTCCACTTTAAAGAAATTGCTTATGGCCAGGGTGCAACAATGTCTTTACCGATATGGGGACTATTTATGAATAAATGTTACGAGGATGAAGAATTACAAGTTTCAAAGGAAGATTTTGAAGAACCTGAAACCCTTTCAATTGAATTAGATTGTTCAAAAATTCTACCTGATGAATCTGAAAGTGATGAGAATGATATAAATGATCTTTTGGGGATAGGAAAATGAAAAGGTTATTATCATTAGATTTTTTTCGCGGATTAACAATTGCCGCAATGATAATAGTTAATGATCCTGGAAGCTGGTCATATGTTTATGCTCCACTTAGACATGCTGAATGGAATGGCGCAACACCAACGGATTTAGTTTTTCCCTTTTTTCTATTTATTGTAGGTGTTTCAATTTCACTCTCCCTTTCAAAAAGAAAAAAGTCTTCAAACTTATATATCAAAATATTTAAAAGATCTGCTATAATATTTTTGTTGGGTATTTTTTTAGCTCTTTTTCCAAAATTTGATTTTGAAAATCTAAGAGTTGTAGGTGTATTGCAGAGAATTGCAATCGTATATTTAATCTGTGCTTTGATTTATCTAAATAGCAGCTTTAGAAATCAATTAAAAATTGGTATTGGTCTTTTAATTTTTTACTGGATTAGTATGATGTTCTTCCCATTCAATGGAAATATTGCAGGAACAATTGAACCTGGAAATAACTTTGCTGCATGGCTAGATAGCTTTATTGTTCCAGGGAGATTATATGAAAAAACGTGGGATCCTGAAGGATTCTACAGTACAATACCAGCAATAGCAACAGGGATTAGTGGAATGCTTTCTGGCAGAATAATTTTAGACCAATCTAATTCTTTAAAAGATAAAATAATTAAGCTTTTCAATTGGGGAGCAATTATTTTAGTGATTGGGTCTTTTTGGGATTATATATTTCCAATCAATAAACATATATGGACTAGTTCCTATGTTCTTTACAGCTCAGGTCTAGCAATGATAGTTTTAGCAATTTGCATGTGGATAATTGATGAAAAAAAATATACCAATAATATAAAATTTGGATTGGTATTCGGCTCTAATGCAATAACTGCGTATGTTTTGCATGGGATAGTTTGGAGACTTTTTCAATTTCCAGTAATTAATGGAATTGGTTTTCAAAAATTTTGGATGGATACTGGAATTGAACTTGGTCTATCTCCAAAATTTGTGTCTTTAGATTGGGCGATATTCTATACTCTTATTATTTATTTTTTAATCTATCAACTATATAAAAGAAAAATTTTTATTAAGGTTTAAGGTTTATTAAATTTGAAAAAAAATTATTATGAAAAAATTATTATACACAATTGCAGGATTATTTATAATGACTGCATGTCAAACTGCTCCTTGTGAATGCGAAAAAGCTACAAGTGGATTCATTACAGGATCTGATCAATCTGTAATGTTGGGTTCAGATGAAACAATTGAAATATTTAAAAGTATCGATGAATCATGGCAAAGTAGAGATTATGAAACACTTAAAAGTTTAATCGCTGACGAAGCCACACTAAGGTTTGAAGACGGAACATTTGCAACTAATGGTGATGAATTTATCGCTAAGGTAGAAAGTGATTATCAAGAATCTTTAGCAAACGATGAAGAATGGGCTTGGGTTATTAACTATGCCTTTACTGCTAAACCAACAGCAACTGAAGAAGGAGCTCCTAACGAAAGGGGTGAATGGGTCAGTGCACAATTTACTTCACCAAGAGATGAGGTTTGGATTGAGTGGTATCAAATTGAAAATGGAAAATTAATTAATTGGATCTCGGCCAAAGCTGACCCTGTTAAATAAATCTCTAATTATCATAAAAATTAAGCTCATAGAAATATGGGCTTTTTTGTTTTAAATACTTTATAATGAATTTCAATTATAAAAGTGAAGAAATTAATGTTTATCCTCTTTTTGGTGACTTATTAAAGGGAGAGCCATATGTTTTTGATTTTTCATCAAAAAATCCTAAAACTCTTGATTATAATCTCAATAATTTTCAAGAATTTAACGAGGATATTTTTAATGAATTAAAACATTCAGGAAAAAAATGGGGGATTGGAAAATATCTAGAGGAAAGAAAAAATATCCTAAGAGAATCCATTAACATAATTAATGAAAAAAGAAACTATCATCTTGGATTAGATATTATAGTACCCTATAACTCAGTAGTATTTTGTCCTTTGGATGGTTACGTTCACAAACTTGGTAAGGAAACTCAAAAAGGAAATTATGGTGGTTATTTAGTACTAAAACATAAAATAAAAAATGAAATATTTTATTCATTATATGGACATCTTAAAACACCCCATAAAGTACAATTAGGACAAGAAGTGTTAGCAGGGCAAGAACTAGCAATAATCGGTAAAGAAAGTGATAGTGGTGGATGGTTTTGTCATCTACATTTACAGATAATAACTCAAAAAGCCATGAATGAAGGATATTCAGAGTGGGGGTATATTTCAAAGAAACTTCTCCCAATAGTTGAAGAATATTTTCCTAATCCTAATTCTCTATTTAAATGGTAATTTTTTAATTAAAAAAACTTATTTTTTTCATTTTGAGTAAGGTAGAGAGGAGTGATGTAATATAATTTTAAGCTCTCCCAAATCATTTTTTTTATAAACAAAAGAATATTCAACCTTTGTTTTTTCACCATCTAAATCTGTAAAAAAATAATTTCCCATAGCAATTGCTAAATCTTCATAAATATTTATTGAATTGTTTTGGAATTCAACTTTAATCCATGGATTAATAGCAAAACCTCCATCTTCAATATAATTCGAATCAGAGCCAATAAAATAAGAAAGTGCACCTGTCAAATCATTTCTAAACTGTGTATCCGCTGCCTTAGTTGGTTTAAATTGAACAGATCCTTTATCAAAGTTGTACATTTTATTAATAAAATCTAAAGCATACATTCTACACTCTTTAAAGGAACTTATTAATTCCCCAATTTTTACGATTCCAGAACCCCACAATTCCTGTGCTTTATTAACCTCTTCAACTTTTATCATAGTAAATATTTAAAATTTAAAATTACAATTTCTATTTCTTTTTTATATTTAGAATTCTAAATGGAGAAAAAAAAAATTTCTATCTCTAGAACAGCAAGGTATTATCAATCTGGATTAATTTCAAATAAAACAAAAAATTTATGGTTTGTTTTTCACGGATATGGCATGCTTGCCGAATTTTTTATTAAGAAATTTCAATATTTAGTTGATAAAGAAACAGTAGTAATTGCACCTGAAGCTACAAGTCGGTTTTACCTTGATGGAAATTATGAAAGAGTTGGTTCAAGTTGGATAACTAAAGTTGAAAAAGAAGATGATATAATTGATAATATAAATTATATAAACCTTATTTATAAAAATATTGTTGAAAAAATTGGACATAATAATTTTCAGCTTAATATTATTGGTTTTTCTCAGGGAGGCCCTATGGCTTGCAGGTGGATTATGGATGAAGATATTACTATTAATTCCATTGGATTTTGGGGTTCTGATATTCCCGAAGAATATTTAACAGAATCTTACAAAGAAAAATGGGGTAGATTTAAAACAAGTATTATAATTGGTAAAAAAGATCACATTATTCCCATCGAATACAGAATAAAATTTAAAAAAACCGTAGATAACTATGGGTTAAATTATAATCTAATTGAATATGATGGTGATCACCGAGTTCTTGAAAATATATTAATTGAATATTCTAAAACATTGTGAATAAAATAAATTTAGAAATTGAAATATTAAATAATAAGCTGGCAAAACTTTTTGAGAGATTATCCAAATATTCCGATGATAAATTAAATAATAGAATAAAAAAGAATAAATGGTCAATTAATCAAAATATTTATCACTTAATTTTAGCTGAAGAAGGAGTAGAGAAATATATTAGAATAAAAACCAAATATCCCGAAACACTAATAAATGTAAAAATAACATCTAGAATAAAAGCTTTTTTATTGGAACTTAGCCTAAAGTTAGGTTTTTCATATAAAGGTCCAGCTATTGTATGTGAGAATTTTCCTGAAACATTTAAACTCCATGATTTGAAAAAAGATTGGGAAAAATCTAGAAAATCGTTTAGAGAATTTATTAATAAACTTGATGAAAAAATATTAAATAAAGGTATTTTCAATCACGGTATAGTCGGTAGAATGGATATATATATGACACTTCACTTCTTTAAATTCCATTTTGACCACCATAAAAAGATAATTCATAAATTAGAAGAAAGATTAAACTAATATTATGTTCGAATGGTTTAAAGAAAATAGAGTTCTGATATACACTGTTGTATTTGTATACTTTGCATTTAGATTACTTACTCATTACTTGGCCTAATTATTTAGCACTAGTACCATCACGATTAGGTTTTCTAACAGATGGCCAATCCATTTTTCTTCCTGTTCTTGGACTTATAGGCATAACTCTTTTTTCACGAGAAACAAGTTCCTCCTCTTCACTTGCTTTATATGCTAAAATTGCAGTAGTAATTACATTTCTTTTAACATCATCAAAAACAATTTTATCATATGTGTCTAAATTAGTATGCCATGTAAGATTCCTGTAATCCCAACTAATAGCGTCTAAATCAAAAGCAGGAACTCCAGCTGCAATGAAGGAGGCATGATCGGTTGATCCATAACTTGGTTCTCCAGGAAAATCAGTTTCAATATGGTCTGTAATATATTTTGGAACAAATGATAACCAGCGTGATAGAAATTCATAAGAATATAAAAATCCTTGTCCACTTAAACTAACTACTCTTCCAGTCCCATTATCTTGATTAAATAGTGATTGAGTATTTTTTATAATTTCAGGATAGTCTTCAACAAAAGCTCTAGATCCATTAAGTCCTTGTTCTTCACTTCCCCAATGACCAACTAAAATTGTTCTTTTTGGATTTGGATAAATTTTCTTTAAAATTCTCATTGCCTCTAACATTACTAATGTCCCAGTACCATTATCAGTAGTTCCTTGTCCACCATCCCATGAATCAAAATGTGCAGAAAGAATAACATATTCATTTGGTTTTTCAACTCCATTAATCTGAGCAATTGTGTTAAAGGTTGGTACATCTCCTAATTCATTTGATGTAGCAATTAATTTTACAACTGGCTTTTTACCGTTTTTTGCAAGTCTATATAGCATTCCATAATCTTCAAGATTAACATCAATTTCAGGTATTTTTTGAGTTTCAGTGTAAAATATCTTATTTGATCCTGGCACTCTTGACCAATAACTTGAAATCAATCCAATTGCACCAGCTTTTTCATATGCCTTGTTTATATCACGGTAACCATAACCAGTTGAACTTATTGTAGAATACCATTTTCTACTAATTTCTCTCCTCTCATTTTTCATTTTTTCAAATGTTTCAGGTAATGCAAATTCTTTCCAATTAGAATCAGATCTACCTGTTGGTTGATACTGACTTGTCAAAACAAATTTACCTTTTACTGTTTTTAACCATCTTTCAAAATCATCTTTACTATTTATTTCAGGGACAATAACGGCTTCTCCCTTTATTCCATTTTTCTTTGTAGAAGGACTCCAAGCTAACTGTCTACCAACTAAGGTTCTAAGTCTTGGTTCAATCATATCTATATGAGTTATTCCTCTTTCCCAGCCTCTCCATTTTCCCCACTCATGATTGTAAGCCTCAATTCCCCACTCATTATATTTTTTTATAGCCCAATCGTGTGCTTGTTTCATTTGTGGTGTTCCAACTAATCTTGGTCCTATCACATCAAATAGCTCGTGAGCTAAAATTTCCAATTGAGAATTATTGTTAGCTTCGTCAACTATTGATTGAACAATTGGATCATTTGATTTATTTTCAGCATCAGAATTCCAACGCTGAGAGTATGACTGTGTAGTCAAGAAAATTAAAATTATAGATATATATTTCATTTATTTTATTTTAGAGTCAGTGATATACATCATACCACGATTATATTCGGGAATGTAATAAGTATAATTATGTTTATTTAAGATTCTATTTATAATTTTTTCCTGCAATTTTGGAGAATTTCCAGTTATCAATTCCAACTCTAAATCGTTCCTGAAAGAATTCATTAGTAAAAACTCTTCAACTTGAATCAAAGCATTTTCATGGCTTAAGCCATGCAAATCTATTTTATTTTTCATCAATTCTGTTCGATTGATTGCTGATCCCCAACTTTAGCACCTCTAATATTAATAACTTCTGTTGATTCACCAGTCGTTACAAATGATACAATCTTAATATTTGATTTTTTATAATTTGAAGGAATTGAATATGAAAACTCTCTCTCGTAGACATTACCAAAGCCTAAATTTCCGTTTGGAATTTGATCACCCAAAATATTTGTTAAAGAGGCTCTTAGAACATTATGATGCTTAAAATTTCTTAAAACACTAGCGCCGCCATAGTACGACGTATAATTTTGTTGGTCATAAATCAAATTATCCTCGACAATATAAACTACTAGTCTTAAAGAATTATAATTTGATCCAATCTTCACTTTCATATTTATTGATAAATTATTACCGTCCATTGAAGAATTAATTGCTAATCCAACATTAGCAGGTTCATATAATTGTAGCGTTACTTGTGAAATATTGTTAGGTTGAGGATAATTCCAATTAGCTGTTCTATTAATGATACCAGTAGGAAATCCTGTTACTCCAAAAGCGTTCATTAAAGCTGTGATTTGGCTAAACTGCATGGGATCACCTTGATGGGCAGCAACTATAACGGCATCATCTGTCTGTTCCTCCAATTTTTCAATAGCGTAAGAAATTCTAGGGCACCAACCACACCAAGTACCTGTATAATCTTCAACTAGGACTCTTTTTTTAAATTCAATTGGAATGGGTGTAATGGTAATTTCAATTTTTGAGCTAGTTAGATTTTCATATGTTGCATAAACTTCAAATGTTCCAATTTCATCGAACAAATAAGTATTTCCTGAAATTTCATTATTGTTTACATAAAACTTTGCTTCATATGTTCTCACAGCCCCAGTATTATCAAGTGCACTAAAAAATATAGACTCGCCAACAATAGCTTTATCAACAGACGAAGAAATAGTTAAGCTAGTCAATTTACTTGATGATGTTGTATCATCACTTCCATTATCGTCACCACTACATGACAATAAAGCAAGTAAGAATAAATAGAAAAAACTAGAATATTTTTTTAACACCGATGCGAAATTAATAAAATGTGATTAATTTTGAATGGTGAAATATGTTAAAACATCTCTTTCAATATTATTTATTCTGTTAAGTATTAGTAGCTTATCTCAAAATATTGTTCCAAACACAAAATTAAAAAATTTAGAAAGTGAGTTTATTTATACTAATGATGTACTAAATGAAAACAACTTTTACATTGTTTCTTTTTGGGCTACTTGGTGTATACCTTGCATTAATGAGTTGGATGCAATCGTTGATATTTATGAAGAGTTGGAAAAAGATAATGTAGAAGTAATTGCTATTTCAACTGATGACGCGAGGACAAAAAAAAGAGTCAGACCAATGATTAATGGTAAAGATTGGAATTTTAAAATTCTTTTGGATGAAAATCATGATTTAAAAAGAGCATTAAATATTGTTGGGATTCCTCACACTATTATAACGAAGGGCACAAAAATAATTTATAGAAGAATAGGCTATTCACCAGGTGAAGAAGTTGATTTATTTGATTTTATAAGAGAATATGAATAGACTGTCCTATTTTATCTTGCTTTTTTTTGTTTGTATAGGTTTTTCTCAAAATAATAGTTTTTATGGAGCTTTTGAGTCTAGTGGTGTTTACTACAGTCAAAATGAATCTAAAGATTTTGAAAAGAAATTTAAGTCCAATAATTATCTCAACATAAACTATTTGATTGGAAATAAATGGAAATTTGACTTACAACTTGAATCTTATTTGCCTGGAAGGCTACAAAATTTTTCAGAAAATTTACAGGACACTTATTTATCTACTATTAGTATCAACTATAAGTTTAATAAGTTTGATTTTTCAGTAGGCTCTATTTATGAACAGTTTGGAAGTGGATTAATACTAAGAACATGGGAAGACAGGCAATTAGGAATAAATAATTCAATATGGGGTTTTAGAACAAAGTATGAGTCAGATAATATTAATTTTAAAGTTTTAGCAGGTTATCAAAAAAAAGGTAGAGAAATATCTACTGGAAAAATTATTGGTATAGATTCTGAAATTTTATTTACTGAAAATTTTCAATTTGGGCTTAGCTATGTAGGTAGATTAGAAAATATAACATATGATTTTGGTGATTTTACCAATCTATTTTCGAGCAGACTAGATTATAATTCAGATTCATTTTATATGAATTACGAATATATAAGCAAATCAAAAGACGGAATAGTTCAATTTGGAAATGTCTCAGAAAATTTCGTAAAACCAGGCAGTGCACATTCTTTGAATTTTGGTATTTATAAATCTGGATTTGGTTTAGATGTGACTTTCAGAAGACTAGAGAATATGGGTTATTTTTCTGATAGATTTGAAGCAAATGGAGATTTTTTAGAAACAAGTATAAATTATTTGCCAGCGCTTACCAAACAACATGACTATCTACTTAGTAATATAAATGTTTATGAGGCTCAACCCTATGTTTCCTTCCAAGATCCAAAGTTGATGAAGGCTGGAGAAATAGGTTTTCAAGTTGATTTATATTATACTTTCAAAAAGAATACTACTTTAGGAGGGAAATATGGAACTAAATTATCCTTTAATACTTCCATATGGAACAACTTGAGTGGGGACTTCTCATACTCAGATCAAAACTATTCTGCATCGTTTTTTGATTTTGGGGAAAAATATTTTTCTGAGCAAAGTATAGAATTAAGTAAAAAGGTTTCAAAAAACTACAATTATTTATTATTACTTGTTAATAGGTATTACAATAAAAGATTAGTGGAGGAAAGTACTGGGCAAATAAATTCACAAATTATTGTAATTGATAATACATTAAAGTTTAATAATAAAAATTCTATCAAATTTGATATTCAACACTTATTTAATAATGATTATGATAAAAATTGGTTTGGCTATGGTCTTGAATACAATTTAAATTATAATTTATCTCTTTATTATTCAAATATCAAAAATTATCAGAACAGTGAAAAAGGTAATCCATCATATTATTCTGCTGGAATTTCTTATTCAAAAAAAGCTTCAAAAATCATTGCATCTTATGGAAAACAAAGAGGAGGTTTAATTTGTTACGGAGGAATTTGCAGATATGTCCCTGAATTTAAAGGCTTTTCAATTTCGATTAATACTACTTTTTGAAAAATAAATCAAAATCGATAGTTAGAAGATCATTAATTTCGGCTAGCATAAATGATGGAAGCTTAATTAGAAACTCTGTTGGTATAACTTGAAATGTCCCTTTAAGGTTTAGATAGCTATCATCTTCTTCTAAAGTTGAGGAGACAGTTATGTTTTTTTCATTACCATGAAATTCTAACTTTCCATTAATCTCAATTGATTCATCAAAATATTTTATGTTATCAGAATAAAATTTAATAATTGGAAATTTTAAAGCTTCTAAAACTTCAAGTGAATGAGAATCTCGATTTGAGTTTCCGCTATCAAAATCTACCACTTTAGCGGCAATTGCAATTTTCGTTATTTTATTCTCATAAACAATAACACCACTTACATTATTATTTTTTCCAGACCACGCATGCAAAAAATGCTTAGCATCATAATTTAAATAAGACTTCTCAGCATCAATCATCAATGTGGCTTGAGAACTAGCAGTAATTGAAAAAAATAAAAAAAACAGAATTCTCATCATTAATTAAAATTTAAATACTACAACTGCAGTAGCATAACTTGCAAAAGCGGTATATGCTGCAGCCTTGTGAGCTTTTTTATTACTATCAGAAACCATGTTTGTTATGATCATTGCAGAAAAATGAATATTTGACAAGAATCTGTGTGCTTTGATTGAACTAAATCCTTTAGTTTTTTTATTTGTAAGTGGAGGAGGTGAAAATAACGATAACGCTGCGCCTGTGAAATATGTAGCATTAACAACTTTAGCCATATTTTTGTGTGTTTTATACAAACTATAATCACCATTATATAATTTACCACCAATAAATCCTTGCGCTACCATTGCAGCAAGTGTGGTATATCCAATTATTTGGTGAGCTTTGAGCATTTTTCTTCTAATTTTTAATTCTTTTTCTCTATTTTCTAAATTTAGTGGAGCAATTCCTGTTTTTCTTAAAAGCCCTTTTTCTCCCCAAAAAAGTCTTTGAGTGATAATCATCCTTTCAGGTAACAAATCAGGCGTTGCATTTTCATCAGTAATAATTAAATCAAAAAGTTCCTTTTCTTGTGAAGAAATTTCATGACTAAGTAATACAAATGATAAAACCAATAATTTAAAAAAAATAACTCTCAAAACATTAATAATTTACTTTCACAATCACCTCATTTTTTCTATTGTAAAACTTGTAAGGGCTGTCGTATGAAAGGTAAATAAAATCACCAATTTTATCAAGATTCATTTTTGAAATTATTTTATTAAGTTCTGATCTATACTTTTTTCTTTTCAAAGAGTTAGAATATCCACCATAACTAATGGATGCATAAGTACCTCCACTGTCCATATACAATTCTACTTCATCTG
>CABYWQ010000005.1:0-124348 GCA_902522775.1 uncultured Bacteroidota bacterium
TCAATGGTGTGTGTGGTCTCAAAAAGCCAACAGCTAAAAAAAATGGTTGCTCATTATCAGAACTTGCAAACTCATTAAGCTTATCTTCAGCCCATTTGGCATTAATTTCATCTGGCGTTAAATCTCTATCTACTTCATTATTGTATTTAAACTCTTTGTATCCCGTAGATCCACCATAAGCCCAAGAAATTTTTTCTCCATCAATTTCTAAATTAGAAATGTTTTTTAAAGCTCCGAATGATCCATCGATTTGACCAATTGAAGAAAAAGGTTTTGGCACATCAGGATGAGCTATCCCTTTTTTTCCTTTTTCTTTCTTTCCTTTGTAAGCGACCGGTCCATAGTCTGCTCTATGATTAAATTCGCTCCACAAATTACTTGAGTGGTGATGTAAAATTTTACCACTACCAACAACATTGTAACCATTCTCTTTGAATTTTTCCATAATAGTTTTTGTATTGGACAAAACCTTGTTTTTAAGCCAAGAGTCTTGCCAAAAGTTTGATGAATTATGAGGATACACGCCAGTAATCATACTAGCTCTTGAAGGTCCACACATTGGATCATTAGTATATGCATTTAAAAAAGAAGTACCTGAATTAGCTAATTTTTTAATATTGGGTGTTTTTGCTTGAGGATGGCCATTAAAAACCTCTGGATAATCATTCATATCATCAACCATGATCAAAACAATATTTGGTTGAGTGTTTTTAACACAAGACATTAAATTAATCACTAAAGAAAATGAAAAAAGAACTTTTAAAAGATTGAAAAAAAATTTCATGATTTTGATTTAGATAAATTTAATAAACTGTATTTTAATAATTTAAGAAGTGATAATAATTGAAGACTTTAAGATAAAATATGAAAAAAGTATTTTTTCATATTCACAATATTTTCTTTAGATTAGTTAAACATGAAATATAAAAATATAATTATCCTAATATTTTCTGCCTTAGCTATATCTTGTTCATCAGATGGTGGATCTGAAGGTACTGGCTCGGAGAATAATGGAAATAATAACGGTAACAACAATAATAGTGGTGGAAATAATAGTGGTGGTAGTAATAACTCAGGTGAAACTACAGATCCGGATGATTTTTCATCTACAACTTCGTCAGGAAACACTACATATTATATAAGTTTTACATCTGGAAACGATGATAATGATGGTAAGAGTGAAGATAGTGCTTTCAAAAATTTAGGAAAAATTAATAGCATAACATATAAGCCTGGCGATAAGATAATGTTTAAAAGTGGTGATAGTTGGAGAGGCTATTTCAAAATACTTGGTTCTGGTGAGGCATTTAATAAAATTGAAATTGGAGCTTATGGAACCGGCTCAAAGCCTAAAATTGATGGAAATGGGTACCAAGCAAGTATTTTTCTTGAAAATGTTGAAAATATAAGCGTTTCTGGTCTACAATTAACTAACCAAGCATCTCATAAATTATCAAATGGTGAGACCAAGCTAATGAATGCTTCTGAAAGATCTGGTGAGGAGGAGAGATATGGATTATTAGTTCTCAGATACGGAGGCGGTAGAAATATTTCTAATATTTCATTAAAAGATTTATTAATATATGATATATATCCTACGCCGTCTGATTATAGTAAAAAACATCAAGGATACGGTATTAGATTTGAATCATATAATAATTCAGATATAAATTATTATGACAATGTTGAAATTGATAACGTAGATATCTCACTCACTGGTCATTATGGTGTTCATATAGTGAACAGAATGTCACCAGCTAATGAAGATTATTATCATAGAAATATCCGTATTACCAACTCAAAATTTAAAGATACTGGAGGATCAGGAATTGTACTTGCTAGATGTAAGGATGTTATTGTTGAAAACTCTCATTTTGATGGAACTGGATCCAGTAAGGATGGAAGAATGTGGAACAGAGGAAGTGGTATGTGGACCTATACTTGTAATGATACTACAATTCAAAATAATATTTTTGAAAATGCCTACGGACCTCAGGATTCTTTCGGAGCTCATATTGATTGGGGATGTAAAAGAGTTGTTATTCAATACAATTTAAGTAAGAATAATTTTGGAGGATTTGGAGAAATTCTTGGTGAAAATGAGATGTGCGGATATAGATATAACATAAGTATTGGGGATGGAACTAGAACCGGTCAACATGATGGATTAATATTTTGGGTTTCTGACTATGCAGGCTCAGATAACAGACGAATAGCTTCTAAAAACAACTTTTACTATAACAATACGATCTTTGTTCCTAGTATTAACTCTGTAAATAATGACCCGATGGATCACCTAGGAATTCTTTTTCGAGAAATGTCTGAAGAGACTTATGTTTATAATAATTTAATATACATTAGTAATCAAGCTAAAATTACATTTGACATAAGAAACGAAAGTGAATACAATAGTTTTAAAAACAATCTTTATTATGGGACTGTTGCAATTAATCCTAGTTATGAATTTAAACATGACACAAGCGAAATTTTTAATACTGATCCCCTTCTAAGTAATCCGGGCGGGACAAGTGCTAATGATTATAAACTTAAGTCGGATAGCCCTGCGTTAAAAACTGGAATTTTAATAAGCGGTAGTTCAAATCCAAAAAACTTTATAGAGAACAATGGAGGCAAAGATTATTTTGGTAATAACGTTTCAAATTCAGAAAAACCAAACATAGGAGCTTATAATGGAAATTAGATTTTTATTTTTTTCTTTTTTCATTTTTTTTCTTTTATCCTGTGAAGAAAATGATAGCTTTTACTTTGATTCAATAAATGGAAATGATCAAAATCCAGGATCCAAAGAACTCCCTTTTCGTTCTTTAGAAAAAATTAATGATATTAATTTAAAAAACAACTCTCATATATACCTTTCAAATGGATCATTGTTTAAAGGCTCTATAAACCTTTTAAACAAAAGAAACATTGTGATAACAAATTATAATAAGGAAAAATATGAAAATAAACCAATCATAGATTCAAAAGGAAATTTAGCTGGTATTTTAGTTGAAAATTCATCTTTTACAAATATTTCAAATATACAAATCACTGCAAATGGAGGAAATGAAAGTTCTAAACCTCATAAACTTATAAATCGTGATTTAAGAGCTGGTATTTTATATATAGTTTCTGATAAAAATACTCACAAAAATTTTTCAATAGACAATGTAATTATTAATGATATTTTCTTTTATGATGAAGGTTTTAAGAGAAATAGTAATGAAGTTAGAACTCCAAACGGAAATGGAAGTTATGGCTGGGGAATTAGAATTTTAAATTTAAGTGACTCTGGAAACTTAGAAAATCTAACAATAAAAAACTCAATCATTGAAAATATATCTCATTCCGGAATTAGAGTAAAAGGAAGACTAGATAATAAATTTAAAAATGTTAATGTTTTCAACAATAAGCTATTTAAAACCGGTGGTCCTGGTATGGTTTTCAATAGTACCTATAATTTACATGCATATTCAAATGATATAAATTTTTCAGGCTCACCAGATGATTCAAGAAAATGGGGACGAGGAAGTGGTTTGTGGACATGGGGAAGTACACTAGGCTTAATTGAAAAAAATAAGTTTCAAAATGCAAATGGCCCAGCTGATTCTGCAGGTTGCCATATTGATTTTAATTGTAAAGATATTGTTGTTCAATATAATCTAAGTAAAAATAATGCTGGTGGTTTTGTTGAGATTCTAGGTAATAATTATAATTGTTCATACAGATATAATGTTAGTATTAATGATGGTTATAGAACAAAGGGTAAAGGAAATAATTTCCAAGAAGGAAAGTCGTTTTGGTTAAGTGGTTTTGTTGGTAATAGAAATAAAAGACATGGACCATATAATAGCTATGTTTATAATAATACTATATATGTTCATAAAGATATTGTTTCAAAAATTGCAGTTGACAAAAATTCAAAAGGAGTTTTAGTAGCTAATAACATATTTTATTATAAGGGTGAAACAGCCATGGTTTTAGGTGATCAATACAAGCCTGATACAGGTGGAGATGGATCTATTGAAAATGTATTTTTTGAAAACAATTTATTTCTTAAAGACCATTGGCCAAAAGAGGTTCTAATTCAACCCAGCAAATCAGTCATTGGTGATCCTTTTTTCAAAAATGCTGGTGGGGAATTAATATCCGACTATTTTCCTTTAAATATTGATTTAATAAAAGATAAAGGAATCGATATTACAAATATCGTTAATGATAGTATTGGATTAAGAATTGGGTTAAAAGTTGATATGGACATCCTTGGAAATCCAATAAAAAATATGCCTGATCTTGGTGCAATTGAAATTAACTAAAAATGGATTTTGGTAAACTAAAAATGTATGTTGGTGGAGAGTTAATTGACTCAATTGATGGATCTGAAAAAATAATTCAATGCCCAGCAAATAATAATTCCATTGCACAATTGTCATGGGCTAATAAAAATGATGCAGAACATGCCTTAGAAGCAGCAAAATTAGGTTTTAAAACATGGTCTAAATTAAGTCTTGAAGAAAGAAAGGTTTGGATGACAAAATTTAAAAATGCTGTTATTAACAATGAAAAATTATTAAGGAAAGCCATTATTTATGAAATGGGTAAAACTTATGAGGGATCTAAAGAAGATATCGATTCACTTACAAGTAGCTTAGATTTTTATCCTGATGCAATGGAAAAATATTTTTCTGACTCAAGTATTGATGATAAAGAAAATACGCACACACATACTTTAAAAAATTATCCAGTAGGTGTTGTTGTTGCTTATTTAGCCTGGAATTTCCCACTTTTAAACTTGGCTTTTAAAATTGGTCCTGCTTTAGCTTCAGGTTGCAGCATAATCATTAAACCCTCTGAAGTTTCGCCAGTTTCAGCTTATTTAATTGGTAAGCTTTTAAAAGAAATTAATTTTCCTGCAGGGGTTGTAAATATAATTTGTGGTGAACCAGAAATAGTAGCTGCAACTTTATCTAAAAGCAAGATTCCGAGACTTATTACAATAATTGGATCAACAAATACAGCAAAAAAAGTTTTTTCAGATTCTTCTTCAAGCATCAAAAGATTAAGTATGGAGTTAGGCGGAAACGCCCCATTTATCGTTTTTGAAGATGCTGATTTAAAATCTGCAATTGATTTAGCAATTGGAATCAAGTTTGGAAACTCTGGTCAAATATGTGTAGCAGCAAATAGATTTTTTATACACGAAAAAATATATAATAGATTTCTTGAAGATTATTTGAACAGAGTAAAAAATTTAAAGCTTGGTTTTGGTGAAAATCAAAATCCTGATATGGGTCCGCTAATTACATCTAAATCGAGAGATAGAATTTTAGACTTAATTGATGATACATTAAAAAATGGTGGAAAACTTGAATACGGTGGGAAAATTCCTAAAAACCTTCCAATTGGAAATTGGATTGAACCAACTGTTATTACAAATATTAATGATAAAATGAGGATATTCAATGAAGAAATTTTTGGACCAGTTGCTTCAATTATGAAATTTAGCAGTGATGAGGAGGTTTTAACCCTTGCCAATAAAACAGACTATGGATTAGCTTCATATATTTTTACAACAAATGAAGAAAGAATAAATTTTTTCTCAGAAAACTTAGAATTTGGCGAGGTTCAAGTAAATGGAATCAAATATGCAATCTACTTGCCTCACGGGGGCATTAAAGAAAGTGGAATTGGACACGATTGCTCACATTTAGCACTGCACGATTATCTGACAAAAAAACGAATTAGCATAGCATTATAAAAAACAAAAATTAAAATTATGGAATTATTTTTACCCTTTTTACTATTAATATTTGCAAGTTTTTTTCAAGGAACTTTTGGCTTAGGTATGAAATATATGAACCCACTTTCTTGGGAAGCGTGGTGGTTAGTGCATGTAACGATTGCTATGATTATCTTTCCAATGACATGGGCATTAATTGTAATGCCTGATTTATTTAGTATTATCAGCTCATCTCCAAGTGATTCAATTTTTTACGCAATGCTTTTAGGTTTTTTATGGGGAGTTGGCGGAATAATGTTTGGAGTGAGTGTACCTTATATTGGACTTTCTTTAACAATGGGAATTGTTATGGGCCTTGCAGGGTCAGCTGGAAGTTTAATTCCTTTTTTTCAAATTGAAGATGCATTTTCCCAGCCGGCATTTCCGTACGTTATTGGTGGTATAATAATTTCGTTAGTTGGGGTATTTCTTACAGCAAAAGCGGGAATTGATCGAGACAAATTAAATAGTTCCAAATCTAAAGTAAATAATATTACTAAGGGCATTCTAATTGCAGTTACATGTGGATTATTATCATCATTATTAAATGTTGGTTTTGCTAATGCTGCTCCTATAGCAGCAACTGCAGAAGATTTTGGAGTAATAACAAGAAATTCAAGTTTAGCAGCTTGGGTTGTCGTATTGTGGGGTGCTTTTTTAATGAATCTACTTTATTGTGTTTATTTACTCATTAAAAATAATTCTTGGTCTTCATTTTCATCATTAAATTCATCAAAAGCATACAGATGGTCAATTATAGCTGGTTTATACTGGTTTGCCGCTCTTGGAGTATATGGTCAAGGTGCAGCATTACTTGGTGAAATTGGACCTGTTATTGGGTGGCCAATTTTATTAGGACTTTCTCTAATAATAAGTAATTTTTGGGCATACAGAGCTGGAGAATGGAAAAATGCAAAAAAACCATTTAATACATTAATTTATGGTCTTATTGTTTTAATTGGATCTGCAGTTGTTTTAGGTTTAGGGAATTCTGTTTAGATGAATAAAATTCTTGGCTATGGTGAGTTGATGCTACGGTTAACACCTGTAACAAATAATTCATCAAATAGAAATATAACTAATTACTCAAGTACTTTTGCAGGCTGTGAAGCTAATTCATTAATTTTTTTAGCTAAAAGAGGACATGATTGTGAATTCTTATCTGCATTTCCTAAAAATGAATTAGGTATGATGGCTAAACAATTTTTAGATTTTAATAAGGTAAAATGTTTGGAGAATCTAGATGACAATAGACTTGGTATTTATTTTACCGAACCTGGAAAAAACAATAATCTTACAAAAATATTATACGATAGAAAAAATAGTAGCTTTTCAAAATATGACTTAAAAGATCATTTAATCGATAAAATACTTTTTGATAAATCTTTTCTGATTTTATCTGGAATTAGCCCAGCACTTTCAAAAATATGTTTTAATAATATTTTAAGATTAATTGAAAAGGCCAAACAAGATGGAATAAAAATAGTATATGATGTTAATTACAGAAAAAATCTATGGTCAATTGAAGAGTGTAGAAATTTTAATTTAAAAATACTTCCAAAAGTTGATTATTTATTTACTAGTTCAGGCTCAATTAAACAAATATTTAGGTTTGAAGAAAATGAAAAAAATAATTCATTTTATTCAGAGACTGAAAATTCTGTAAATTATCTGTATAATGAATTTGATATAAAATTTATAGGAATGACCGTTAGAAATGGTAAGAGTCTTAGTGGTTTAGTATTTGATAAAAGTAAAATATACAAAGGCGAAATATATAAATTAAAGCATATTGACAGGGTTGGTGCCGGAGATTCATTTTTAGGAGCTTGTTTACATGGAATAATTAATAAATGGGATATGAGTAAGATAGTTTCATTTGCAACATCAACATTTGCTAGCTCACACCTAATCTCAGGTGATTTAAATTATTTAAATGATGATGAAATTGAAAATTTTAAAATCGATAAATCATTTTAAGTATGTTAATACAAAACAAAATAATTGCAGTATTAACAATCAATGATTCTAATAAAATATTGGATCTTACAAAATGTTTATACAATAGTGGAATTATCAATTTAGATATTAGACTAAGGACTAAAGAATCTAAAAACGCAATCGAAAAAATTACTAATTCTGATTACAATTTTAATATTGGAGTTGGCACTGTACTTAATTCTGAAGATTTAAATTTTGTAAGTTCTTTGGGAATCAAATATGCATTTTCACCACACACTGATGAAAGTATTATAAATTTATCAAACAAATTAAAAGTGAATTTTATCCCAGGTGTTTCGAACGAAGATGATATTAGAAAATCTATAAATTGTGGATGCAATTATTTAAAATATTTTCCTGCCGAAAAATTAGGTGGAATAAATTATCTTAACTCAATCACGAAAGCTTTTAAAAAAATAAGTTTAAATTTTATAGCTATGGGTGGTATAAATAATATAAATATCTCTCCGTATTTAAACCATGAAAAAATCATTGGAATTGGAAGCAGTTGGATTGCAAATGAAACTTTGATAAATGATTCAAACTGGAAAGAAATAGAAAGAAGAGCAAAATTATTATTAGAAATATAGTTTTATTAATTACAATAATTTATTGAAAAAGAGATAAGTAAACTAAACTTCGGAGTTAATAAAACGTACTAGTTCTATTAAATCCTTTTCGTTTTTGAGATTAATTTTACTTTTCTTTCTAAATGACTTGTATGAAGCTTCATTTACTAAACCTAATTGTAAGAACTTTTTGTGATTTTGTGAAAATTTAGTGTATTTACCTTGATAAAATATTAAGTAAGTGCTGTCATCAATCCACTCTGGAGTGGCTGTTTTGCCATAACCCGAGTTAGCAACTGTTCTTGAAGCTTCAATTGGTTTTTTTAATCTTTTTCGAGGAAAAAAATACAATGTAATATTATCAAGAGATATACATTCTCTTAAAATTCCGTAATCTCCCAACTCTTCATTTTCAAATTTGTGAAGACTATATTTCATTTCACCAATTTTAACATAGTCGTTATTATCGATTAAAATTTCAAAAATCTGTCCACTTTTATTTAAGGTTTGAAACTTTTGGGCATAAGCATCAATTCTAAGTCTTCCACTAAAAGAATTTATTGAGTCTAGAACAACTACACCATTCACAAAACTTTCATTCACATAGGGCGAGCCTTCAATATTGATATCGTAAAGACTTAGTTTTTGTAACCAAGTATGGTTAGTAGCATTAAATCTGTCCATTACTGGCTCTTGAGAAAAAATTTGATAAACAGATAAATTCGTTACAAGAATAATGAAATATATTTTGAATTTATTTAACATTAGTTAAATTTATTAAAACTTTAAATACAATACATTATGAAGAAGTATGTTTTAGAATTAATAGGAACATTTTTTATTGTTTTTACTGTAGGTTTAGGTTCTAATCCTTTGTCTGTTGGATTCGCCTACATTGCAATGATATATATAGGCTTTAATATTTCAGGAGCACACTACAATCCAGTTATTTCACTTGTAATGTTTTTAAAGAAAAAAATAGGTATAAAAGATTTAATATTTTATATAATTTTTCAAATAATAGGTGCTTGTTTAGCTGCAACTTCAATAGCCATGATGAAATCTAACATGCAAATTCAACCAGTACTCGCTGATTCAGTTTATTCTGTAATATTTATGGAAGCTATATTTACGTTCTTTATAATACTTGCTTATTTAAGAGTGACTAGCAATGATTTAAAGAAAAATTCATTCTATGGTTTAGTAGTTGGGTTACCATTAATTGTAGGAATATTTTCTGCTGCTCCTGTTTCAGGCGCTGTCTTTAATCCCGCTGTATCCATAGGTCCTTCAATAATTGATATGCTGACTAGTGAGGGAGTTTCACAGTATTTTACTTGGTATTATTTAGTTGGACCAGTTTTAGGAGGAATTCTTGCCTTTTTGTTAAACAAACTATTTGAAAAATAAAAAAGGACCCAAAATTTGGATCCTTTTTTTATCAATTAATAATTGTAAACAATTAATATCCTGGATTCTCAACAATATTTGGATTATCGGCCAACCTGCCAGTTCCAAATGGTAACCAGTACATTTTAGGCAAGAATGGAGTATTTTGAGAAAAATTCCATCTCCATTTATTTGCTTTATACTTACCGTCTGATGCTCTCCTTGTCCACTTACTTCCTTGCTTAAGTTTAAAGTGTAGTTCAGCTTCAGCATCTCTCCAAGCTCTCAAATCCCAATATCTGTGATTTTCAGCGAACAATTCTACAAATCTTTCATTCTTAATTAAATCAAGAGTTATTTGAGTCTTTGCTGGCATTCCTGATCTAGCTCTTAACGTATTGATAAGTTGTTTAGCTCTCACAGGTTTATTCATTTCAAAAGCAGCTTCAGCAGCATTTAGATACATTTCACCAGTTCTAAGAACTACGTAAGGTGTTTCGTCCGTACCAAATGGTGGAAATTCAATAGCTGGATCAATTCTTTTTTGAACTAGCCTTCCTCCTCTGTTTCTGTTTCTTACAGGTGCTCTTTGTGGAACAACATTACCTGCTCTACCTTTCACTCCATTAGCTGCATTACCTGCACTTAAATTGTGAAACCAAACTTCTCTACCTTGGAATATTTCTTCCGGTGTGAAAAGTGTTGCTAAATATCTTGGATCCTTTGTGTAAATAACTTCTTCAATATCAAACCATACGCGGTTATTAAATTTTCCATGATGTTTGTTTCCAGGACTTCCATCAACATGTTCAAAACGCGCATCAGATGAAAGATACATATGCATGTTAGAACCCCAACCAGCTTTAAATCCATCAGGCATTCCGTAACCACTCCAAGTGTGTGTTTTTCCCAAGGATAGACTATATTCCTCAACAAAAATATGTTCAGCAACATCTTTATAAAATATCTCTGAGAAGTTATCAACCAAGTTAGCGCCACCTTTATATAAAGGATGTCTTCCACTTTCAATAACAGCACTAGCAGCGCCGTGGGCCATTTGATAGTAAGCTTGTGCACTACTTGCAGGGATTGATGTTAATCCATTTGCAGATTGAGGATGATATTTCGCAATTCTACCTGCAAATAAAGCTGCTCTACTTTTTAAAGCTCTAGCTGCCATACTTGTAGCTTTACCACCAATAGCTGTGGGTGGCAGATCTGCAATACCAGCATCCAAATCAGCAATAATTTGATCATAACAATCTTTTAAACTAGATCTAGGAATCATTAATTCCTCTACAGGATCATCAACTTGTTTTGGTTCCAATTCTAGAGGAACACCACCATACCTTTTAACCATTTCAAAATACATCCAAGCTCGTAGAAATTTAGCCTCAGCTATTTGTTGTTTCACCATCTGAGGATCAAAAGAAGCTTCACTTAAAATTTCAATGATTTCATTAGCTGACCTTATGTTTCCATATTGAAATTTCGCAATCCTGGAATGTGCACCAGAAGCAGTAGGAACATGTGTGGACGCCTGAATACCTTGTTGCCACGGAGCCATTAAAGTATATTCTCCTCCAAGAACTGCATCAGTAAGCCTATCCTGATTAGGATAACCTCGTCCTTCATTAGGTTCAAAATTTGCATTAGCATATATTTTAGTTAAAAAAGCTTCAACTAGTTTCGGATCTTTTTTTACAGCATCTTCAGCAATCATATCTGTTGGTTGCAAATCTAAATCTGCACAACCAATTAAGATAAATAGTGGAAGAATAAATATTAATATTTTTTCAATGTTTTTCATAATATAAATTTACTTATTTTTTAAATTAAAATCCAATTTTAATACCTGTTGTCACAGTTTTAACGTTTGGATAATCTCTATCGTTTGCACCAAGAATTTCTGGGTCGTGTTCACCTGAAAATAATCCCAGATTATCAAATGTAAGAAGGTTTGATCCACCTACATATATTTGAGCATTATCGATACCTAATCTATTTGTTAGACTTTTAGGCACATTGAAACTTACATTTAAAGTTTTTAGCCTTAAGTAAGTTGTAGGTAGCCTGGAAAAGTCGTTAGAAAAGTTATTATTAGGTGTTGCACCTCCAGTATTATTTGTAGGTGGGAAAGCTCTAAGTACTGAAATATCTCCATTAGCATCTACCAATGATCTGTTATCAAAAACAAATTGCTTTGGAATTCCTTGATGACTATTTAATCCTTGCCAACTACCACTACCAGTGAAATTGATAGAGTATCCAGATGCACCTTGCCATAAAGCGTCAATACTCCAGTTACCCCACCTTGCACTTGTCCAAGCACTAAAATTCCATTTAGGCATACCTCCTTGACCAATAATGACTTGATCTCTCCAGTCGATTATTCCATCACCATTTTGATCAGTATAAATTAAGTCTCCAACTATTAACGTTGAATTTCCAGCCGTATCCTGATCAACTGGGTGAGCATCAATTTGAGCTTGGGTAGTGAAGAATCCATTGGATGTATATCCCCATTGTAAATCATCCCATCTTCCAGTTCGGACATATCTATTATTATAATCCAAATTAGCTTGTAAAGTAGCTTCATCGACGCCAGTGGTAGGTAGAATATTTTCTTCCAATTTCACAAATTTTCCTCTAGAATAAGAAATCATTGGATTAATTTCATAAGAAAATTTATTACCTACTTTACCATTGTGTTTTATCATTAAATCAAATCCTCGATTATCTTTAGAATTTAGGTTAGTTCTTGGCAGTTCTGCTCCAAAGTGAAATGGTATATCTGCGTCAGGTAATGCCAACATATCTTCTCTCAATCTGTAGAAGATATCTAACTCAAAACCAAGCGCTCCATCCCACAATGTTCCCTCAAGACCAATATTTGAGATGGACATTGTTTCCCACGTAACTAAAGCATTAGCAAGACCAGCAGATGCGATAATTGGATAAGGCTGTCCTCCAAATAAATAGAATCCATTGGAAATATTATATCCTGTTAAAAAATCAAAATTCGAAACAGCATCATTACCCATTATACCATGAGAAAGTCTAAGTTTTAAGTTATTCCAAGAAGAGCTGTCTTTCATGAAATCTTCTTCAGAAATTCTCCATCCAAAGCTAAAAGCAGGAAACACACCCCATCTTCCTTCTACAGAATATCTGGCAGTTGCATCAGCTCTTACAATGGCTTCAAATAAATACTTGTCCTTTAAACTATAGTTTACCCTAGTAACATAACTAGATCTAGCACTTTCTGAAAAAATTTCAGCATTGTCTTTCTCAGCTTCTGAAGAATAATTTAGATAAGGTGCCTCAAAAGATAAAGGATCGGTTCTAGATCCCATTAAATAGTCTCTTTTAAATGTTGTAGATTCAGCAACAAAGAGAGCTTTTAATTCACTATCCTCAAATTCTTTTTCATAGCTTAAAGAAAATCTTGGAAGTAATTCCATATCTCTATCAGCATTAACACTGATGTTATCCCTTTGAAATGTTCCAAATGGAATATATGCTGCATCACCTTCACCATATGAAGGATCATAAGTATACATCATGAACTGCTTTACGATATTTTTATTCCACTCATTTTGAGCCTCCATATTAATACTAGCTGTTGCTTCTAAACCATCAATAAAAGGAACATCATATGTCAAACTGATTGCACCTCTTAAGTTATTATCACGATCTACTCTAGTACCAGCAAATTCCTTTTTGAGCATGTATATCGGGGAATATGGTGTTGCTGCTCCAGAATGGGATGGATAACTAGGATCTGGATAAATTGGCATGTGAGTAGGTTTACCCGTACTAAGCCTGTTATACATCTCTGTTAATCCAAAGTTTGCTCTATCAAGAGTTGTTTGAAAATATGATATGTCTAATTGAGCAGATAAATTATCTGTAAACTCCATATCTAAATTAGATCTAATATTGTATCTCTCGTGTGTATAATCAGCATCACGAAATGCACTTTCAGTATCTGTAAATCCTATTGAAACAAAATAACCAATTCCTTTACTTCTTCCTCTTGCGCTTAGGTTATGCTGTGTTTGAGGAGTCCAGTCTTTATAAATAGATTCATACCAGTCAAATCCAGCAAAATCTTCACCAGTTAAATTATTATAAACCTTCTTTCTTGTAGCATCCCAGGATAAATATCCAGGTGCCTCATTTTCAAAACCTAATCCATTTTCCTCTAAAAGTTGACCATAATCATGTACTCCTAAAGTATTAGGTTGTACCGTTAGGGATGACCAAGTAGTAGTACCATGATAGGCAAATTTTGCACCTTCGCCTCTATCCGTTCCCCTTTTGGTCGTAACTAATATTACACCATTACCAGCTCGTGCACCATATATTGACGCAGCACCATCTTTCAGTACAGATATAGATTCAATATCATTTGGGTCAACTTGACCAAAAGTAGCAACTATACCATCTACCAAGATTAAAGGAGCTTCAAAGTTTCTAATTCTTAATGTTGCGAAAGATGCTCCAGGAAGAGCTCCAGTTTGTCTTGTGGATAATCCAGCAACTTGACCCATCATAAGCTCACTAGTATTTGTAGCAGGCCTAAGTGTTAGTGACTCGGACGATACTGTACCAACAGCTCCAGTTAATGTTTTCTTTGTTTGAGATCCATAACCAACAACAACTACCTCTTCAAGTTTGGATACATCCTCTTCAAGTGTAACTGACATGGAGGATGATAAATCACTAACCTCCTGAGTTATAAATCCTAAATAACTAAATACTAAAACTGCATTGCTATCAACACTTAACTGAAAGTTTCCATCAAAATCACTTACAACTCCGTTAGTAGTATTCATTTCTACAATACTAACTCCTGGAAGTGGATTTCCCTCAGCATCAGAAACTGTTCCTGATACCATTTGTTGAGAAAAGACATTAATTGAAACAAATAGAAAAGCAAAAGACAATAGCAGACTTAATACATTAATGCGTGTGTTTTTCATTGTATACATATTTGTTTAGTTGATTTTTAAAAGTATATAATTATATGTAAATGATTATATTGCCATCAGTAAAAAGTTAATGTAATGATAATTTTTGATGGCTTTATGGTAATAGATGGAAGTAATAGAGGTTCTTTAGATATGTATTTGATAAAAATTAAGGCCTAATTTTATCATCTTTATAATTAAAAAGCTAAATTTTGATAGATACGTAACTTTTTAGCTTAAAAATTGAAATAATAATAATACTAAAAATAATATTTATGGATTTTTCTACTGTAGATTTTGTAGTTTTTTCTTTGTATGCAATAATAATTCTTTCAATTGGTTTGTACGTTTCAAGGACTAAGGATGGAAAAGCAAAAAGTGCTGAAGATTACTTTTTGGCTGGCAAGTCATTACCTTGGTGGGCTATTGGAGCGTCCTTAATAGCTGCCAATATATCAGCCGAGCAATTTATTGGTATGTCAGGATCTGGATTTGCTTTGGGACTTGCTATCGCTTCATATGAATGGATGGCAGCAATTACTTTATTGGTGGTTGCTAAATATTTTCTACCAATTTTTATTGAAAAAAAACTTTACACAATCCCTGAATTTATTGAAAAAAGGTTTAGCTCAAATCTAAAAACAATTTTAGCAATGTTTTGGATTGCATTATTTGTGTTTGTAAACCTTACAACCGTTCTTTTTCTAGGCGGAAAAGCACTAGATACAATAATAGGAAGTGGTGATGGAAGTATTTTGATTAACAGTATAATTGGATTAGCATTGTTTGCCGCGGCTTATTCTCTGTGGGGCGGCCTAGCTGCTGTTGCTTGGACAGATGTTGTACAAGTTGTTCTACTTATTATTGGAGGATTATTAATGACCTATTTTGCTTTATCTAATGTTACGGAAAGTGGTAATTTCATTGATGGAATTGCTCATGTTTATAATACTGCTCCAGAACGTTTTTCGATGATTCT
The DNA here is from genome assembly GCA_902522775.1 of uncultured Bacteroidota bacterium. GTDB lineage: Bacteria > Bacteroidota > Bacteroidia > Flavobacteriales > Flavobacteriaceae > Eutrophosalina. Next base: position 15,694 of record CABYWQ010000005.1, read on the forward strand.
TTCTAAAGGAGAAATTATTACCCCAAATGGTCGCGATGCTTGGTGGGACTTACCAGGCCTGGCTGTTTTAATAGGTGGAATGTGGGTTGCAAACTTATATTATTGGGGCTTTAATCAATACATTATTCAAAGAACGTTGGCTGCAAAAAACCTTAGAGAAGGACAAAAAGGAATTGTATTTGCTGCATTTCTTAAATTAATTATTCCAGTTATTGTTGTATTGCCAGGTATTATTGCTTATGTTATGAATTTAGATCCATCGGCTGGTTCTTTAAATATTGATCTCTTAGGGGCTGAAGGTTTTTTAGGTAATTCAGGGAATATTGCAAATGATAATGCTGCACCTTGGCTAATAAAGAATTTTGTTCCTGTTGGTTTAAAAGGGCTGATTTTAGCTGCATTAGCAGCAGCAATAGTATCATCACTTGCTTCAATGGTGAATTCAACTTCAACAATATTTACTATGGATATCTATAAATCTTTAATTAATAAAAAAGCAAATGATATAAAAATGGTTAAAGTTGGTAGATTAACTGGTCTAATTGCTTTAATTACAGCAACTATAATTGCACCTCAACTGGGAAGCTTAGGTCAAGTTTTTCAATTTATTCAGGAATATACTGGTGTAGTTAGCCCGGGTATTTTAGCTGTATTTTTAATGGGCTTGTTTTACAAAAAAGCAACAAATAATGCATCTATTTGGGGTGTAATATTATCAATTCCTATTGCAATGTATTTCAAAGTTGCCCCAAATGGTTGGAGTGATTCAATTATTTTCCTAAATCTTCCATTCATGCATCAAATGATGTTGACATGCCTAGGAACTCTATTTGTTATATATATCATTAGTGGTATAGAAAACAAAGGTGATGATCCTAAAGGAATTACGTTAAGTAAAAAACTTTTTCAAACTGACAAAACATTTAATTTAGCAGCTTTTGCAGTTCTGCTTATTACAGCACTATTGTATGCTTTATTTTGGTAAAATTTATGAAAAAATATTTACTATTAATTTTCGTTTTCATTATTTCATCATGCAATGACGAATTAGATCCAAAACCTAACATCCTTTGGATAGTAACGGAAGATAATTCACTACACTACATGAACTTATATACTAAAGGTGGAGCTGAAATGCCTAATGTTTATTCTTTAGCATCCGAAGGTATTGTATTTAACAATGCTTTTTCAAATGCACCTGTTTGTTCCGTTGCTAGAAGCACTATAATTACTGGCGTTTATTCACCAAGAATAGGCACCCAATATCACAGAAGAATGTCATTAGTTAAATTACCGGATGATGTTAAGCCTCTTCCTGTTTATTTGAAAGAAGCTGGATACTACACAAGTAATAACTCAAAAGAAGATTACAATTTTATTAAAGATGGTGAAATCTGGGATGAATCATCAGGTAAAGCTTCTTATAAAAACAGAAAAAAAGAGCAACCATTTTTTCATGTACAAAATTTTCATAATACCCACGAAGGACAATTACACTTTGATCAAGAACATTTAGAAAATGCATTGAAGACCAATAATTTAGATAGTGTTAAACTTTTCCCTTACCATCCAGATACTCCAACTTTTAGATATACGCAATCTCTTTATCACAACCATCACAAAGATGTTGATAAAGAGATAGGGAAATTTATAAAAAAACTTGAAGATGAAAATCTACTTGATAATACCATAATATTTTACTACGCAGATCATGGTGGAGTATTGCCTAGAAGTAAGGGCTATATTTATGAAAGTGGTTTAAATGTACCTTTAGTGGTCCGTGTTCCTGAGAAATTTAAAAAATTATCTCCATTCAAAGCTGGTTCTAGAACTTCCACTTTTGTAGAATTTGTTGATTTAGTACCAACTGTTCTATCACTTGCTGGAATTGAAATTCCAAGATCAATTGACGGTAAACCATTTCTAGGTAAAAAATTAAAAAAATCTAAGCTAGAAAAACAAAACACAACATTTGGTTATGCTGATAGATTTGATGAAAAATATGATTTGGTGAGATCAATTAGGATTGGAAAATATAAATACATCAGAAATTACCAACCATTTAATGTTGATGGATTATATAATTTTTACAGGTATAAAATGTTAGCTTACAAAGAATGGTATAAATTGTTTCAGGATGGAAAATTAAATGAGGTTCAAAGTCAGTTTTTTAAACCAAGAGCACCTGAGGCACTATACAATATCGATGAAGATCCTCATGAAATAAAAAACTTAGCTAAGGATAAAAATTACATTGAAATATTACTAGACTTAAGGACAAAATTGAATGATCATTTAGTTTCAATTAATGATTTAAGTTTTATTCCTGAACCACATTTATTAGAAAATGGTCTTGATGATATCGTTAGTTATTCAGAAAAAAATAAAGATTTAATTTCAAGATTAATCAAAATTTCAGACCTCTCGCTGAATGATTATAAACAAGTGTCATCTAAAATACAAGATGCGCTAAATGATATTAACCCATGGGTTAGATATTGGGGATTAATAGTAAGTTCATCATTTGGTAGCAAAGCATTAGAAAATAAAGAACAAATAAATTCTATTTTTGAAAATGACCCTGAAAATTTAGTGAGAATGAGAGCTGCAGAGTTTATGCTTTTGAATAATCTTGAAATCAGTGATTCAAAAATTAATTCATTATTAAAAAAATCAAATTCCGAGGCAGAGACAAACCTAATGTTAAATACCTTGGCTAATATAAAAACTTCTAATCCTAATTATAAACTAAATCTAAATAAAAGAGTTTTTCCAGAGAATTGGCTCCCACCTCTAAGAGAAGAAAATGCATTAGTTAACAGGAGAATGAATTATCTTACCGAAAGTGAATAAAAAAATGAAAAAATTCATTTATTTGATCCTTTTAATATTTTTTATTTTCTCGTGTAATAAAAAAAAATTAGACAATCCTAATATTATTTTAATTGTTGCTGATGATTTGGGTTGGACAGATTTATCTTACATGGGATCAAAATATTATGAAACCCCCAACATTGATAAACTATCTAAAAGTGGAATAACTTTTTTAAATGGTTATGCATCTTCAGCAAATTGTGCTCCAAGTCGAGCTACTATGATGTCAGGAAAATATCATCCTAGTCACGGAATCTATACAGTCAGTCCATCTGATAGAGGATTAGATAATACTAGAAAAATTATACCTATAAAAAATACTGAAAATTTAAGTCTTGATTTTTTTACAATAGCTGAAATGCTTAAAAGTAAAGGATATTTAAACGCCCACGTAGGTAAATGGCACTTAGGTGAGAAAGGACACTACCCAAAAGATCAGGGCTTTGATGTTAATATTGGTGGATGGGAATCTGGTGGGCCTAGAGGAGGTTATTTCTCACCTTATTCCAATCCTAATTTAGAAAATGGTCCAAAGGGCGAATACCTTACAGACAGGTTAACTGAGGAGGCAATAAATTTTATTGATGATAATAAGGATAGTAAATTTTTTCTTCACTTAGCCTATTATTCAGTTCACACTCCGATACAGTCAAAAAAAGAATATTCAAATTATTTTAAAAATAAATCCTCAGATAAAAATCATAATAGAGCCGATTATGCAGGGATGATTAGTTCTCTCGATGAAAATGTCGGAAAGGTTTTGTCTAAAATTGAAGAATTAAATTTAACAGAAAATACTCTAATTATTTTTACATCAGATAATGGAGGAATAAGAACTATTTCAAATCAATATCCACTAAGAGCTGGTAAAGGGTCTTACTATGAAGGTGGAATTAGAGTTCCATTAATTTTTTCTTGGAAAGGTAAGTTGGAAGCTAACAAAAAATCGTATGAAAGAGTTAGTAATATTGATTTCTATCCAACAATTAAAAAAATTGTGGATTATAAAAATAATAACTTAAACTTAGACGGATTCGATCTTAATCCAATTTTCAGAGGAAAAAAGTTGAAGGAAAGAGCTTTATTTTTTCATTTTCCTGTCTACTTACAAGCATATAATGTACAAAAAGACGATGGTAAGGATCCTTTATTTAGAACCAGGCCAGGTTCAGTTGTAATTAAAGGAAATTGGAAACTTCACCATTATTTTGAAGACAATGAATTAGAACTGTACAATTTATCTAATGACACTAGTGAAGCTGAAAATTTAAGTATTGTAAACAAAGACATAACAAATAATCTCTACAATGATTTAGATAATTGGAGATTATCTAATAATGCACCTATTCCCACTGAAAAAAACCCAAAATACAATCAAAAATTTGTTGACAGCTTAATCATTTTAATTAAAGAAAAAAAAATAAGCGGAAGATTAAATCAAAATTTAATTAGTAAGTAAATCTATCAGGGTTTAATTTGTTGTATTCATCATAAGCTAATAAACCTAAAAAGATTGGATCCATTAATGTACTAGTCCATTTTTTAAATTCAATATTCAAAGTATCATAAATATTTTTTTTATCAAATTTAAGATTTGTTTGCTCTGAAATTTCTTCTTTCAGATTATACAACGCATCAGTTTCTTTATTTTTAATAAACTTGAAGTCACCATTTCTTACAGCAGATCCTTCAATTCTTAATTTAGGATCATTTTGCATGAAATTATTTCTCCAAAACAAAAACTCGTGAGGATCATTTTTATTTTCACCCTTTAGAAATGGGATTAGATTCACACCATGTATTTCATTTTTAGATTTAATTTCAGGTGATGTTAATTCTTTTAGCGTTGCAAAAATATCAAGCGAAATTATTGGACTTTCAAAAACTTGTCCACCTTTGATTTCTTTTGGCCACTGCATAGCGAAAGGAACTCTTATTCCTCCCTCAAATAAATTACCTTTTTTTCCTCTCAATTCACCATTATCAGAATCACCTTTTAGCCTCCCTCCATTATCCGACAGAAAATATATAATTGTATTATCATAAATTCCTTTTTCTTTTAACTTAGAAATTATATCCCCTACTCCATCGTCAACAGCACTTACCATCGCTGCATAAGTTTTTCTATTTTCATCATCGATGTGGTCGTACCTGTCTAAATATTCTTTTGTGGCTTGAAGTGGACCATGTGGTGCATTGTAAGCTAAGTAAATAAAAAATGGTTTTTCTGAATTTCTATCGATAAAATCAACACTTTCTCTTGAAAGTGCATCTGTTAAATATTCTTTTTCTTCTATTCTTTCATCATTTCTTAAAAGTTTAGTTCTATAAGCTTGGCCTTGACTTTTAACTTCTGTCTCATTAGCTAAAGTCCAATCTTCAGGGAAATATCTGTGACCTCCAGTCAAAAAACCAAAAAACTCATCAAAACCTCTTTTTAATGGCCTTAAACTTTCATGTGCCCCCAAATGCCACTTACCAACTGCAAAAGTTCTATAATCTGATAATTTAAGCATATCTGCCATTGTTTGTTCAGTTAATGGTAAACCCATATTTGGGTCTTTGGGAGTAAATAATGGATTTTTACCAAAACCAAATGTATCTTGATATCTACCAGTAATTAGACCTGCCCTGCTCGGACCGCAAACTGGATAAGAAACATACCCTTCCTTAAACAATACACCATTACTAGCAATACCATCAATATTAGGTGTGAAAATTTCAGTCGAGCCATTAAACCCAACATCATTGTAACCCAAATCATCCGTAAGGATCAAAACTACATTAGGAAGTTGATTATTTTCATTACAGGAAAAACAAAGAATCAGAAGAATACAAAATATTTTTTTCATGATAAGTTAATTAGTCTATTGACAAAACTATAAAATTTAATTTGTTGTTTTTTTTAGATAATATTAGAACAAACAGCTATTAACTAATTAAAATCAGTTTTTAACATAATATTTAAAAAATTGTATTTTAATCAATATTCAATTAAATTTAGCTCGAAACTAACTTTATAAAATCAATCACTAATGAAATACAATCTTCTTATACTGCTAATTTTTGTTCTATTTTCCTGCAATAATAATACTGATCAAATAAAACCAAATATCATAATCATATATGCAGATGATTTAGGTTACGGGGATGTAAGTTCCTACGGTGTTGGAACATTAGAAACACCCAACATTGATAAAATTGCTAATAATGGAGTTAGATTCACAAATGGCTATGCAAGTTCTGCTACTTGTAGTCCTAGCAGATATGCTTTAATGACTGGAATATATCCATTTAGAAATAAAAAAGCTAAAATTCTAACTGGTGCAAATTTAATTATTGATACTCTTGAAATGACCATTCCAAAGATGCTAAAAACCAAAGGATATGAAACGGGTATTGTTGGAAAGTGGCACCTTGGACTTGGTGATTCAAAAATTAATTATAATGAAAAAATAACTCCCGGTCCTAATGAAGTTGGATTCGATCATAGTTTTATAATGGCTGATACGCAAGACAGAGTTCCAACTGTTTATATTGAAAATGGATATGTAGTTAATCTTGATCCAAATGATCCCATTGAAGTTAATTTTGGAGACAATGATTATGGCTTACCAAGCGGAAAAAAGAACCCAGAATTATTAAGTATGATGTGGCACCACGGACACAATAGTGCAATTGTAAATGGTGTACCAAGAATAGGATATATGAAAGGTGGTGAAAAAGCTAAATGGAGTGATATCGATATGGCTGATAAATTTTTAGATGAAGCTAAAAAATATATAAATAAAGTTAAAGACAAGCCTTTCTTTTTGTTTTACACTCTACAACAACCCCACGTCCCTAGAACTCCTCACCCTAGATTTGAAGGATCATCTGGAATGGGACCAAGAGGAGACGTGATTAAAGAAGCTGATTGGTGTATTGGAGAGTTATATGATCATTTGGAGGAAAATAATATTCTAGAAAATACTATCATAATTATTTCTAGTGACAATGGACCTGTTTTAAATGATGGCTACTTTGATGATGCTGTGGAAAAATTAGGTGATCACACACCTGCTGGAAAACTAAGAGGCGGAAAATATAGCTTATTTGAGGCAGGTACCCGAGTACCATTTATTACTTATTGGAAAGGGAAAACAAAGCCAGAAGTTTCTGATGAGATTGTCTCACAAATAGATTTTCTTAATTCATTTTCTTCCCTATTAGGTTCAGATATTAAATCTAGAGATGGAGTTGACCTGTCTGATGTTTTTTTCAATAATAAAGGTAATGGCCGTAATCATCTAGTGATTGAGGCTATCAAAAGGACAGCATTGAGAAGTGGTAATTGGGCTATGATTCCACCATATGATGGTGCTGAGAAAAATACTAATGTTAATATTGAACTTGGTAATTCTAAAGAATACAAATTATTTAATCTTGAAAATGACCTTTCTCAAAAAAATAATCTTGCTAAATCTGATCCTGAAAAACTTAAGGAAATGATTAAAATATATGGTAAAATCATTGGTGATGAGTCAATTGAAATAAAAGAATTAATATTAGAATAAATTTAATTTTTTACTAATCATCAGCAGGTTTCATATAAATTCTTTTACCATTAATATCATGAATATCGCCTGGTGTATAGCTTTCTTTACGCAATTGGATCTCTTGTAGTTGTCTTCCAATTCCTTCTGGAATTTTTCTTGCATCTGCTATTCTTAAATCTATATGTTTTTTTAATGAATCAAGAACTAAGTAATAATTATCATTGTTTACAAGATTATTTAATTCTTGACTATCATTTTTGTGATCATAAAGTTCATAACCAAACTCTCCCTTCTCTCCCCATTTTGTCAATCTATACCTATCTGTTTTAATTGAATAACCCTGAATACCTGATTCAGAAAAATTAAAACTTCCATGTTGAGAAGCTCTCCATCTAGTGAGAGCACTTTCCCTTACCTTATAAACTGGATCTTGAAAGATTGGCTTAAGACTTTTCCCAACCACATTAGATGGAGTTTCAATTTCCGTTAAATCCATTAAAGTTGGATAAATATCAATCAGCTCAACAGGCGAATTAGATCTAACGCCTTTTTGAATTCCAGGACCAGAAAAAATTAATGGAACTCTCGTAGAATCATCAAATAAAGTTTGTTTTTGCCAATGACCGTGTTCTCCTAAATGATAGCCGTGGTCAGATGTGAAAACTATTATTGTATTTTTATCTAAACCTGTTTTTTTAAGTTTTTTAAGTATTCTACCAATTTGTGCGTCAACAAAAGTTGTTGTTGCGTAGTATGCTTCTTTTATTTCCTGTGCCAACTTTTCATTTGATTTATCATTTAAAATTAATTGGTCTTGTTTCCATCTTATTGTTTTTGCTGCTGGTTCGGGAATCGTTTTTAAGTACTCATTACTTATACCTGTATATGGTATTTTAATTTCATCCATTTCATACATATCAAAATATTTTTTTGGTGCTACGTACGGTGTGTGAGGTCTGAACATCCCAACTGCAAGGAAGAAATTTTTTCCATTTTTAGAAAATTTTTCTAATTGTTCGATTGCTTCCGTTGCACCAATTCCATCAGTTTGTTCCTCATCCTTTCCTTCAGCTGCTAACCAACTCAAAGTTCCGCCATATTGTCGAGGTCTTAAGGTATTTATCTTATATTCTTCTTCTTTATCCCTTCCATAAGGATTAATTGTATAAGTCCATGTTGAAACATCATCAGTGCTTGATGTTCCAATTGTGCTTGGGTTTCCGTAATGATATATTTTACCAATACGAACTGAAGTATACCCTCTTTGCTTAAATCTTTGTCCTAATGTCACAACATCAGGAACAGTCTGTCTTAAATGAACTTGTAACATTGTGCTTTTAGTTTGATCAGAATACATTCCTGTCATAAGTGAAATTCTTGATGGACTGCATAAAGGAAACTGATTGTGAGCATTTTCAAATAATACACCTTGATTTGCTAATTGATCGATATTTGGACTAATTACTTGAGGATGCCCATAAGATCCTAAGTCACAATTTAAATCATCTGCCATGATAAATAAAACATTTAAATTTTCATTGTAAATATTCTGATTGTTTATTTTACAAGAGAGAATAATGAAAGTAAAAAATAATATTTTGCTAGTTGTTTTCATTTTATTTTAGTTTATAGGTGCAGCATTTTCAATTTGTCTACCCAAACTTTTAGGATATGAATTAGCTTCTGCTATACGTTTATTTATAACTTCTAATAATGAATCTTTAATTTTTTGATAAGAAATATCTTTTGATAAATTATTTAATTCAGCTGAATCAAATTTTAAATCATACAGCTCAGAATCAAGAAATCCATTATGAAGCCACTTTGTAAATCTATAATCTTTACTTTTAATTGAGTATCCTTGAGCATGTCCTGTAGGTGTCCATACACGAAGTTCAGTCAAAGCCTCATTTCTAATTTGATTTCTGTCACCTAAAAAGTAAGGTTTTAAACTTTTTCCACTGAGAAATTTTGGAGCTTCCATATCTAACAAATCCATAATTGTTGGATAAATATCAATAAGTTCCACTGGATCATCAACATCTCCTTTATCATTGTTAATACCTGGGCCTGAAAAAATTAATGGGACTCTAGTTGCATGATTAAACAGGGTTCTTTTTTGCCAATGCCCATGTTCACCAAGATGATATCCGTGATCAGATGTTAATATGACTATTGTATTTTTATCAAGTCCTGTTTCTTCAAGCTTATCCAAAACTCGTCCGATTTGTGCATCAACAAAGGATGTTGTCGCATAGTATGCGTGCTTAATTTCTTTAGCCAAGTCTTTATCTAAATTATTTTGTGCTTTTTTTTCTCTAATTGACCTGGCTGCTGGTATTGGGATGGTTTTTAAATATTCTTCATCACTTTCAGGTATGTCAAAATCATCCATATTATACATGTCAAAATATTTTTTTGGAGCAACATAAGGTGTGTGCGGTCTAAATAAACCGTATGCTAAAAAGAAATTTTCTCCGCTCTTAGCGAACTCATCTAAAAAACGAATTGTTTCAGTTGCACCTATACCGTCTGTTTGTTCTTCATCTTTACCATCAGCCTGAAGCCAACTTAATGTACCACCATATTCCCCTTCTTGTAAAGTATTTATTTTATATTCCTCTCTTTTATCTCTCCCCCAAGGATTCACAGTTCTGTTCCAAGTAAATGGATCATCATGTCCTGAAGTTCCAATATCTCTTGGATTATGGTAGTGGTAAATTTTACCAACTCGAGCCGAATGATAATTCTCAGAAATTAATTTTTCTCCAAGTGTAACCACATCAGGTATGGTTTGTCTGACATAAAGTCTAAGTCCCTTTGATTTTGTTTGATCAGGGTAAAGACCAGTCATAAATGATACTCTTGAAGGCCCGCAATGAGGATATTGATTATGAGCATCATTAAAAATTAGTCCTTTTTCAGCTAGCTTATCAATATTTGGGGTTATTGCTTGTGAGTCACCATAAGCTCCAATTGCACAATTTAAATCATCAGCAACAATGAAGAGAACATTTAATTTTTTATCATTTATTTTTTGATTTTTTGTATTACATGAAAAAATAAAAAAAATAAGAAAAAGTATTTTGCTAGTTGTTTTCATGTTAATAAAATACAAAAATTTTGATGTTTATTCATTAAAAAAAAAATCTAAAATTTAATATTATGAGGCTTAAGCTTATAATTAATTATTTTAAATAATCTGTAATTTGAAAAGAAGGCTTATATATCAGCCAAAACAAATTTTATTTATTAATTTTATAAAACTAAAATCACAATATGGTTTTTGATATTGAAATGATTAAAAAAGTTTATTCTTCAATGAAGGATAAAGTTGATAATGCTAAAAGGGTGTGTAATCATCCTCTTACTTTATCCGAAAAAATTCTCTACTCCCATCTTTGGAATAGTTTAAATAAACCTTTTGAAAGAGGAGCTGATTATGTAGATTTTGCACCTGATAGAATCGCATGTCAGGACGCGACTGCTCAGATGGCTTTGCTTCAATTTATGCAAGCTGGAAAATCAAAAGTAGCAGTTCCAACAACTGTCCATTGCGATCATTTAATACAAGCTAAAATTGGTGCTGGTCCTGATTTACAAGAGGCTATTAATTCAAGTAATGAGGTTTTTAATTTTTTAGAATCTGTATCAAATAAATATGGAATTGGGTTTTGGAAACCAGGAGCTGGAATTATACATCAAGTTGTGTTAGAAAATTATGCTTTCCCCGGTGGAATGATGATAGGTACTGATTCCCACACTGTTAATGCAGGTGGTTTAGGAATGGTTGCAATTGGTGTTGGTGGTGCAGATGCAGTAGATGTTATGGCAGGAATGGCATGGGAATTAAAATTCCCAAAATTAATTGGAGTAAAATTAACTGGAAAATTATCTGGCTGGACTGCAGCGAAGGATGTTATTTTAAAAGTTGCAGGAATTTTAACAGTAAAAGGTGGAACTGGTGCTATAATTGAATACTTTGGGCCTGGTGCTCAAAATTTATCATGTACAGGCAAAGGTACTATCTGTAATATGGGCGCTGAAGTTGGTGCTACAACATCAACATTTGGATATGATGAATCAATGGAAAAATATTTAAGAGCAACAGGAAGAGATGAAATAGCAGATGAAGCAAATAAAATTAAAAGCTACTTAACAGGTGACAAAGAGGTATATGAAAACCCAGAAAAATACTTTGATGAAGTTATTGAAATTAACTTATCTGAACTTGAGCCTCATATAAATGGTCCATTTTCACCTGACATTGCAACTCCAATTAGTGAAATGACAAAAACACTTGAAAAAAATAATTGGCCCAGAAAAATAGAATGGGGATTAATTGGTTCATGTACTAATTCGTCATATGAAGACTTATCACGTGCTTCTTCAATTGCAGATCAAGCTCTTAACAAAAATTTGTCCACGAAAGCTTTTTTTGGAATTAATCCTGGGTCTGAACAAGTTAGATATACGGCTGAAAGAGATGGATTTTTAGATATTTTTGAAAAGCTAGATGCAAAAGTATTTACAAACGCATGTGGACCTTGTATTGGTCAATGGGCCAGAGATGGAGCTGATAAACAAGAAAAAAACTCAATTATTCATTCCTTTAATAGGAATTTTGCTAAAAGAGCTGATGGTAATCCAAACACCCATGCATTTGTTGCCTCACCTGAAATTGTTGCTGCTATAGCTATATCTGGTGACTTAGGATTTAATCCAAAAACTGATTCATTATTAAATGAATTAGGTCAAGAAGTTAAACTTGAAGAACCTACTGGATGGGAATTACCTCCAAAAGGTTTTGAAGTTGATGATAGGGGTTACATTGAACCTGACCAAGATGGTTCAAATGTTGAAGTTAAAATCAATCCCGATTCAAAAAGGCTGGAAAAGCTGGAACCCTTTTCACCTTGGGATGGAAATAACATTAATAAGGCAAAGCTTTTAATTAAAGCCTTTGGAAAATGTACTACAGATCATATATCAATGGCTGGACCTTGGTTAAGGTATAGAGGACACTTAGATAATATTTCTAATAATTGTTTGATTGGAGCTGTTAATGCTTTTAATAAAAAAACAAACTTTATTAAGAATCAATTAAATGGTGAATATGGTGGAGTTCCTGAAACGCAACGTGATTATAAAAAAAATAATATTCCAACTGTTGTTGTGGGTGATCACAACTATGGTGAAGGATCCTCAAGAGAACATGCCGCAATGGAACCTAGACACCTTGGTGTTAGAGTTGTAATTGTAAAATCTTTCGCACGAATTCACGAAACAAACTTAAAGAAACAGGGAATGCTAGCGTTAACGTTTGATAACGAATCTGATTATGATTTAATTCAAGAAGACGATACATTCAATTTTATTGATCTAAAAAACTTTAGCCCAAGTAAGAAAATTACTGTTGAATTAATTCATTCTGACGGTTCTATTGATATTATAAAAACTAATCATACTTATAATTCTCAACAAATTGATTGGTACAGGGAAGGTTCAGCACTAAACCTCATAAAAAAAGGGGCATAAAGCCCCTTTTTTAAAATTAGTTTATAACAATTATTATTCAGCTATCATAGCAGCTTGTGCAGCTTCAATTCCAGCAACCATTTCTGTTGTGTCATAATTATGATATTCTTGAATGATTTTACCGTCTTCCCCCCACAAAAAACTTATGTGCGCAGGTAGATTTATAGTTTCACCAGTTAATTTACTTGTAGCATTCCAGTTAAACCATGTTTGAGTTACTGTTACTGCTTCGTTCGCAGCGCCAGCTGGATAACTTGCAGTCTCTACCCATTGACCCAGATCTTCTTCACCGTTTTGTGACCAGGTCATAGTAATATCATAAGTTGCATGTTGAGCCTCAAGTAATGGAATAAGTTCATCTTGCGAGACAGGTTCGGTGCTATTTAGAAACATCTCAATATCTGGTGACCATAGAGATTTTAAACCCTCCATGTCATTATTTAAATAATTTTGATAGTGAGCTCTAATAGCATTTGATTTTTCATCATCAAATGTGACTTGAACACCTGTTGTTGAGCAGCTTACTAATAAAGCTGCAAAAAATAATAATATATAATTTTTCATAATTTAATTTTTACTTGTTTCTAAATATTGTTCAATTTGAACATTCATTCCATTTACATCCATCCAGTCACTAAAACCAGATATTTTTCCATCATCTCCAAATGTTATTAGTCCATACCATTTGTTACCACCCTCAGCTCCAGTTTCTGTATGTTTCCATTTCCAAACTCCATAAACCCTCAGCCCACTCGGATCAACAGTTGGAGTTGCACTTGAATATAAAGATCCAGACCAATAGGCTGAATTTGCATTCGGATCTGCATCTGGATTCATGTTTGGTCCCTCACCTTCCATAAATTTAATGTCATCAAAATTATCAAAATATCCTTCAACGGCAGACTTAAATCCATCATATCCTACCAATTGGCCTCCATTGTAGTACGGTGGACTCCATTGTACTGATTCTGAAACAACACTTAAAGTCATTTCCAAATCTTCAGCGGCAAATCCTTCAGCAAAAGTTCTAAAGGATTCTACTTGTTGTTCAAATTTTGCTTGATTTTCTTCACTTACAGCATTGGGTGCAGGTGACTGACATGCAATAAATAATGTTAGTACAAATAATACGAATATATTTTTCATAGTTTATTTTAAGATTCTATTAATTTAAGAAAATTTTTTGAGCTTAGATTATATTATTTAATTAAAGTGAAAGCTCCGTTTTGAGAGAATTTTTCGTTTGTATGTGTGTTTCCTGAAACTTGATAAAAATAATTTCCGTTTTCTCCATCTTTACCATTAATTCTTCCGTTCCATCCATTTAATTCGTTAGATGTAGATTCCTCATTATAAATCAAATTACCCCATGTATCAAATATTTGCATTTTTAGATACTTAAATCCATAATAAACAGGTCTAAATGTGTCATTATAACCATCATTGTTTGGAGTAAAAGCATTGGGTATTACAATTTCATATGTGTCACCAACATAAATTGTCTTAGTAATTGAATAAGAGCATCCTAATATAAATTCAACTGTTAGTGTTACATCATAAACACCTCTTTTAGTATATGTGTGAGATGGATTTATTTCTTGAGAATTATTACCATCTCCAAATTCCCATAAAACATTAAAGTATTGTTCTGTGGATAAATTAGTAAAAGTAATTACGTCATTCACAGCGAGTGCACCATAAGTTGATAAATAGAATGAGTCATAACTAAAATCAGGAAAACCAATTTCTGGAGTTGAAACTTGAAATATAATTGATTCTGAACAGCCTAAAGCATCTGTTACTGTAACTTGGTATGAACCTTCAATTTTAGTATCCATTATTTCATTATTATTTCCCGTAACTATTCCATTGGACCATTGGATAACATAAGGAGCTACACCGCCTGATACGGATACAATATTTTTCTGATATACTTCTCTGGTTTCACAAATAGCATATAGGTCAGTTGATAAATCTATTTCTAAATCCTCTTGTCGATTAATAACGAATTCTTTTTCTGTGGAACATCCTTTAGAGTCTGTTACTATAACCAAATAATTATTAGCAATTAATCCTGAAATATCTTCAGTTGTTGCTCCATTTGACCATTGGAATGTATAAGGTGGATTTCCGCCTGAAATTTGTAAGTCAATACTCCCACTAGCTGGGTTATCACAATCTATAGCATTTGTAATTACACCTGCAATTGAGATTTCTTGAGGCTCAATAATTGTAAAATCTCTTTGAATTTCACACCCAGATGAATCTTGAATTAATACTGAATAAACACCTGGTGATAAATTATATCTATTTTGACCTGCTGTAGTATCATCATTCCATCTAAAAGTAATTGGTAAGACGCCACCCTCAAAGTTTAACTCAATCGAACCATCATCAGCTCCAAAACATGAAATTGGTGTTACAACAGGATTAACATCAAATAAATCAGCATTTTCAACCTCTATAGTTCTTGTCTCAGCACATCCGTTAGAGTCTGTTATAATTACAGTATATATACCAGCTGCAAGACCAGTTCTCTCATTTCCATTTCCAAAATCACTCCAGCTATATGAGTAAGGTGCAATTCCGCCGGATGGTGTAATAGTTATAGTCCCGTTATTAGAATTATAACAATTCAAATCTGTTTTTTGAACATCTATAACTAAATCTTCTGGTTGAGTAAGTTCGGTGCTGAAAGTATCAATACAACCGTTAGCATCCGTAACTGTTAAATCATAAACTCCGGATGGTATATTGGATAAATCACCATCATTGAATACATTTCCGACATTACGATCATAAACATTTCCAAAGTTATCTTTCCATACATAATTATATGGTGCAGTACCACCAGTAACAGTAATGTAGATTTTACCTGTGCTATCATCATGACAAAGTATATTAACTTTTTCATCTTGCACAATTTCTAAAGTATCTGGTGTTGAAATGGTGTATATGTACTCAAAAGTATTACATCCATCCCTTAAAAGTAGTTTATAATCCCCTGGCCCTAAACCACTCTGATCTTCTTGTCCTTGAATTAATCCACTTCCATTTTCAGTTGACCACTCATAAGTATAATTTCCTGTTCCACCACCAACTGTAATGTTTATTTCACCATCATTGTCTCCAAAACAGGTGATATTTTTTGTTGAGTCCAAATTATATGTAAGTGGTGGCGCTTGGGTGATAGTAAATGTTTCTGTTATTGAACAATCATTAATATCTTTAACTACAACCGTATATGTTCCTGGTCCTAGACCTGATTGATCTTCAGCTGAAGAATTTAGACCAGATCCATCAAAAGTTGACCAGCTATAAAAATATGTTGCTTGGTTTGAGGATCCACCACCTCCACTAATTGATAAATCAATTGTAGCATCATTTGCGCCAGGGCAACTAATGTTAAAGTTTCCAAAAGCGGAGATATTACTAGTCATTGTAAGAGGTGATTCAGGTCCAAATATTTCTTTGTTTGTTGATTTTGAAACACCATTAGCATCAACGACTGATATAGTATATTGACCCGCTGGTAAGTTAATAAATGAATACGTAGATGCACTAATATTTGAAGCAGTTTCATTATACTGTTGGTTTAAATAAGTTGTTCCACTAATTGAATAATCATATGGTGAAATTGACTCTTGGGTAACATCTATTTTGATTGATGCGGTAGTATCACCGTAACATAAGACACTGTTTCCATTTGCATTATGATCTATAGCTATAATAAGTTCTTTTGGTTCGCTTAATGTATAATCCTTTATAATTTGACATCCATTTGTATCTGTAGCCGTAACAGTATAAGTGCCCGCTATCAAACCGGTTTGATCTTCGCTGCTTGAATTTAGACCAGAGCCATTATTTGTTGACCACTGATAAGAATAATTGGAGGAACCTCCTGAAATTGTAATATCAATTGACCCATCATTCTCACCAGCTTCACTAATTTGAAAGCCGTTATAATCAGAAATAATTTCAGTGATAGCTAAAGAATCAGGTTCAGTTATTTCAATATTCTGGGTTATTGAACATCCATTTGTATCTGTGGCTACAACTGTGTAAGTGCCTGCTGTCAAACCTGTTTGATCTTCGTTATTTGGATTTAGACCAGAACCATTATTTGTTGTCCAAGAATAAGTATAATTAGTATTTGAATCTAAATATCCTCCGTTAACTGTAATATCTATTGATCCATTATTGTCTCCATTACAACTTACATTAAAACCATTGAAATTTGATTTTGTTGACGTTAAAACTATTTCATCAGGTGAGTTTAATGTAAAATTTGAAACAACAGAGCATCCATTTGAATC
The DNA here is from genome assembly GCA_902522775.1 of uncultured Bacteroidota bacterium. Lineage (GTDB taxonomy): Bacteria > Bacteroidota > Bacteroidia > Flavobacteriales > Flavobacteriaceae > Eutrophosalina. The sequence continues at coordinate 32,960 of CABYWQ010000005.1, forward strand.
AGTTACGGTAAGTGAGTAATCTCCTTTAGAAAGACCAGATTGATCTTCTTGCCCTTGTACCAAACCACTACCATTGTTAGTTGACCAATTATAAGTATAATTTCCTGTTCCACCTGTCATTGTAACTGATATTGATCCATCAGTTCCTCCAAAACAACTAATCTCAAAACCATTGGTTTTTGGAACAGATGAGGTCAATGAAAGCTCGGCATTCTCAATTATTGTAAAACTATTAGTGGCTGTACAATCATTAGCATCTGTTATAGTAACATTATATGTTCCAGGTGATAAATCGTTTAAATCCTGAGTAGTTGCACTATATGAGTTATCCCCAGTCTTAGTCCAAGCATAAGTGTAATTAGCGGTACCTCCAGCAACACTTAAATCAATTGACCCATTGTCATTTCCATTACAATCAATATTGGTAAATGAAGCAGAAGATGTTAATTCATCGGGTTGAGTAATGGTATAAGTATTTGAAACAGAACAACCATTTGAATCAGTAATTGTTACTGTGTATGTTCCTGGTGATAAATTACTTATATCTTCCGTATTTGCAGAAAAATTTGAGTCTACAGATTTTGTCCACTGAATTGTATATGATGCTTGCCCCTTTGGAAAACTTAGATGTGAGTAGTTTTCTCCATTTGCATCTAGATCTGAATTAATTAAGGTCCAATTTATTCCACCATCGTTCGTCTTATGAATTTTACCTCCCTCACCACCTCCTACAGGCCATTCTATACCATAACCTAAATTATCATCGACAAATGATAAAAATGTATAAACAGTTGAAGAAATTTTATTCCATGATTTTCCTCCATCTATAGTTTTGTAAGTTCCATCTTCACATTGACATTCGTGAACAGACTCTAACTGTGAACCAGGCGTTTTCTGACTTCTAGCATAACCAATTAACTCTGATGTAAACTCATATTCGATATACGCAATTTCATTAACCTTTGACCAAGTAACTCCTCCGTCAATAGTTTTATATGTGCCTCTATTTTCTGCAAAGTTTCTTCCATATCCAATGCTTTCATTAACAAAACTCAGATCATAGTAAGCAACATCATTAACAACTTGCCAAGACTGGCCTCCATCACTTGTTTTATATGTCTTAGATGAATCATGAGCATATCCAATTTCCTCGCTAACAAATGAAAAATCATCTAAACTAGGTTGACTTAATTGTGTCCAATCAATACCTGAATTAGTCGTTTTATTTGTATTTGAATTTGTTGTAAAATTTGAATAGCCCACTCTGTTATTAAAAAAATTAGTTGCAGAGTGCTGTATATCATGAATTTTATTCCAGGTATATCCTCCATTTAATGTTTTATATAAACCATCTGTCATTGAACCATAACCAATTAAACCAGCTGACCCTCCAGAAACTGATATATCTATTGAGCCATCATCTGCACCATTACAACTTACATTGTTCGTGCTATTATTTGAAATTGATAATCCAGCATCTGGCTGAGTCAATGTAATATTACTTGTTTCTTTAAAACAACCATTAGCATCAGTCACTCTAACCTTATATGTTCCAGCTGCGGCGCTAAAAGTATGATTCAAATTACTATTTGTAATAGTCTGAACTACACTATTTCCTTGGTATAGAGCATATGTATAACCAGCTACGGATCCTTGAGTTATATTAACTCTAATTTGACCGTTGTCCCCAAAACAAGCAATTTCTGTAGACAAACCAGCATCAGCAATTGTTAATTCATCAGGCTCAGTAATTGTAAAACTGTTTGTAGTTGTACAATTATTAGCATCTGTTACAGTAACATTATATGTTCCTGGCGATAAACTACTTAAATCTTGAGAAGTTGCACTGTATGAATTATCCCCTGTTTTTGTCCAAGCATAAGTATAATTTGCTGTTCCACCACTAACACTCAAATCTATTGAGCCATTGTCATTACCATTACAATCAATATTTGTAACTGAAGCAGAAGATGTTAATGTTTCGGGTTCTGTTACTGAAAAAGACTTACTTAGCGTACATCCATTAGCATCTGTTATTGTAACAGCATAAACACCAGGGGAAAGGTTACTTATATCTTTACTTGTAGCTGAATAATTTCCATCACCAATTTTTATCCACTGAAAAGTATAATTTGCTGTTCCACCAGTTGTTGTAATTGAAATGGATCCATTATCATCATCTTTACAATCAATATTATTTACTGTTTCCGAACTTATAGTCAATCCAGCATCTGGTTGAGTCAATGTAATATTACTTGTTTCTTTAAAACAACCATTAGCATCAGTCACTCTAACCTTATATGTTCCAGCTGCGGCGCTAAAAGTATGATTCAAATTACTATTTGTAATAGTCTGAACTACACTATTTCCTTGGTATAGAGCATATGTATAACCAGCTACGGATCCTTGAGTTATATTAACTCTAATTTGACCGTTGTCCCCAAAACAAGCAATTTCTGTAGACAAACCAGCATCAGCAATTGTTAATTCATCAGGCTCAGTAATTGTAAAACTGTTTGTAGTTGTACAATTATTAGCATCTGTTACAGTAACATTATATGTTCCTGGCGATAAACTACTTAAATCTTGAGAAGTTGCACTGTATGAATTATCCCCTGTTTTTGTCCAAGCATAAGTATAATTTGCTGTTCCACCACTAACACTCAAATCTATTGAGCCATCATCTGCACCATTACAAGAAATACCAAAACCATTATTATCAGATATTGAACCTGATGCAACTAACTGAGCTGGTTCTGTGATTGTAAAGGTTTGTTCAAAGACTTTAGCACAATAGTATATGGTATTAGAATTGTAAGGGTTGGTTGCAACGTTTTCTCTTACAGTTAATGTATAAGTACCAGCAGACAAACCAGTAAAAGAGGTCTTGTATGCTGTTTGACTACCATTAACGAAGTGTCTGACAACATCTCCTGAAGTATAAGTTGATCCTGACTTTGAGAGGGTAAATGTGTATGGGTCTCCCCAACCATTTGGGTTTATATAATTTCCATCCCATGGTTCTGTCCATCCACCATTAGCAAAAAAAGTTATTTTTCCATCAGAATCACCATAACAGGCTAGTTGAAGTTTTGAATTATCTTGATCTAAACTTGCTTCAATTTCTTCCGGTTTTTCAATCTTAAATGTTAAATCCTCTGTGCATGAATTACCATCAGTAAAGGTAAATGTGTATGTACCTTCAGCGAGATTTGGAATTGTAATTGTGAAATTTTGAGTATCAAACTGGTCATTATAATTTTCAAGATTGTATTGATTTGAATCACTATTAGTGAGAATTACTTGACCACTTGAATTTTTTAATTCCCATGTAATTTCTTTAGCAGCTCCCTCAATTTTTATTACAGTAGTCCCAATATTATCTGTTATGCATTGATAGCCACTAAAAACTGAAGAAGCACCAAAAGTATATGCTTCAGTTACTGAAAAATAATAATAACCATCGGATGAGCTATTAACTCTTTCATTACAACTGTTTGTTATAACAGCAGCATAACTCCCAACTCCAAGACTTAGAGAGAATTTATTACTATTAACATTATGGTTATTATCATTATTTGAATCATAAATTACAGTATTCGTGTCAATTGAGCCATTAACAACGCTATAAACAATTATTCTATAAGGTGCACAAAGTTTATTTCCATCTCTAGTTTGCTCATTAACTGAAAGTATGAATGCTTGTTCACAAGCATTCCAGCTAGCAGTTGAAACAGTTAAATTTCCTCTTATATAAAGTCTTAATTGTACTCTTGATAAATTATCAATTACATTTCCATTAGTATCACTTATTTTGAGATATATATCTAAATCCTCATCAGGATCCGCGGTAAATGTAATTGTCTTTTTATCTCCAGAAACAGTAGTATTAGCTGGAAGATCTGCATTTCCATCTAAAATTTCGTAAGTCCAATCAGTTGGTATGTCATTATCACCATTATATCCATATGTAGCACCATTAGAATCTACAAACTGAATCATATTCAAGTTTGGTGTAATTGAAAGATCAACTCCAGATGTTTTGAAGAAAACAGTATTTATGTTGTTGTTAGCGCTCCATGATCTATTTTGACTTTGAGAATTAAAAGTTTGTCCATATATAAAGTTTATATGTAATAAAATTACCGAAATTGTTAAAATGATATTTTGATAAAAATTTTTCATCTATTTACATCCACAAGGAATTGAATTACCATTACCAAAAATAGAATCAAAGTCATAAGAGATAGATATTTCAAAAATACCCTTGGTATTTTTTAAAGATGAAATATTTAAGTCATAAGAATAACCAAATGTAAATCTTCTCAAATCTATATTAGCTAAAAGATTTATTGATGTAAATCTATGCGAATTACCTGTGATATCAGTTGGAGTAATTGATGCAAAAGCACCGAGAGAAATAGCATTAAATTCAACAAGTGAACCAATATCTAGTCTATCAAAACTAGATTGTTTCATGAAATTAAAATTAAAATATAAATTAAAATCATCACGCGCATATCTTGTTCTCATTGGAAGTTTATAGCCACCGTGTATTGAGAAAAATTTTTCTAGTTTAACTTGACCACCTTCATTTTGAAAAGAAATATTTGGACTTGTTAAATGTTTCATAGTACCTCCAAACCATAGATTGTCATTAAAAATTAAAAAACCAGCTGATGCGTCAAAAAAAGAAACATTATCATAAAACACAAATGGATCATCTGTGTTAATATTTATTATTCCCTGAGAAATTAAAATTTGATCTTCTAGTAAAAGATTCTTAAATGAATAATCTTTAAATCCAAATCCTACACTTAAACTTGGAAAAAAAAACCAGTCATTGGAAATTTGAACTTGATAAGAATAATTTAAATTTATTTGAGTGAAATTATAACGAGTTACACTCTCGTGGTGGTTTAAAATACTTAATCCAATTCCACTGTTAATATTTTCTAAATACCCATCAAAATAAAAAAATTGGGAATTAAGACCATAATTTAATCCAAACCACTGACTTCTATTAATTATTCCAATTTGAGAACCTTCTCCTCCTCCAGTAAATGATGGATTTAGATATTCAGGTACATTATAGAACTGTGTGAATATTGGATCTTGTGATTTGAGATTTGTAGAAAAAAAAAAAAAAATTAATATTATAAATCTCTTGAACATATTACTTGTAAAATCTCATCAAGTTTGAATTTAAAGACCAAAGAACTTCTTTAAATTTTTTTAAAAATCCTATCCCAATTAAAAGATCATTTATGTCTTCTCTTAATGGGACTACAGCAACAACATTTTTAACTAAATAGTCCCCTATCAAAATTTCTTTTATTTTAACATATTTAGTTTCAAATTCAGATCCAACACCACCAGAGACACTTTTTACATTCATATCTTCAATTTCGCAATTAGAAAGTAAATCTTTATATAATCTATTTCCAATAAAAAAGGAAGTTGCGCCAGAATCAAACTGAATTGGCACATTCATAACTTCACCATTAATCGTTGGGAAACCAACATTGATTCTATATTGATTATCTCTTTCACTTAGACTGATATCAGAATATTCTTTATCACCAATTATGTCAGTTGGCACTCTATTATTATCAATATTTCTAATAATTTTTGTTTTATTTTTTTCAAAAAACTTTTCAATCACTAATCCTTTTGATTCACCTGGTCCATAGGTAGAAATTTCTTTTACTTTTTTCCCATCGCTATAATATGTATTCTTTTTATCACCATTGTCCCACTCATATGACTCAAATTCAATTAAATCAGTTTGATAGTTTTGATAATGAATTATTTTTATATCCCCCTCTAAAAAATTAATTAATAATTTCCCTCTAACGAAATCATCATTTTCAAAAAAACCTTGTTTAATTTGTGTTTGAGAATCAAGTTTTAATGTGAGTGTTCCTTCACCATCTTTTTCACCTTCATAATTAACACAACCAAAATAATTACCATTATCGTAATTAATGGTTTCTTGCTTACATTGAGAAAAAATATACCCGGAAGTTAGAGTGTATATTATTAAAAAAAATTCTCTATAAAATTTCATTTTGTAATTATCAAAATAAAAGTCAAATTTTAAAAATATTTTTGGAGATTAATAGTTAAAACTAGTATCCCCACATATCTAATTCAAAATCAAGAATTTCTTTTTTTATTCTTTCAGACTCTAATATAATTCTCAGTTGATGTTGTTGTTTAGATTCTCCTGGTCGTTGTATGATGTAATCCTTGATTTCTCTATCACCGTATATGTTATCATATTTGTAAATAAAAGAACTAAATCTTCTATTTATTAATAAATCATCGAAGGATATTCTGTTGTTAGTATTTCTATCATTAAATACCAAATGATTATTTAATTCCTCCCTAATAGATGGATACCAAATCCAAAAATATGGAGACCCTAAATTAGGATTCTGAACACCATTTTTTAAATCCTCAGTATTAGCCCCAACGGGTTGAATACCTAATAATCTATATTTTAATTCAGATGCTTTTTTATCGAAATACCAAATACCCTTTATATTATATCCCCCAATTTCATTTGATTTAACATATATGGTTTGATTACCACCAGTTTTTCTTGAGAAAAATTCATAACTCATCAAATCTTTAATTTCAGTTGTGGACAATTTATCTGAAGATGAAAATTCATCGAATTTATAAATTTCAAGATTTGTACCTGATGGATCTTCTTCAATCTTATTAACAATATGTTCTTTTAAAACTCTCCATATCGACTTTCTTCCAATTTTATTTTGTTCATCATTAGTTGGAAAAAGTAATGGGAAATTTAACTTCTCATTTAAATCAATAAATTCATATACTACTCTTGACCACAAAATATCATTTTCATCAATATTGGTGTACTCCAGTGGAGTAATCTCATTTATTGACTTATTTTCAGCATCAATAGGTTTTTTTGCATTAATTAAATCTACTTGTGAAAAAATTAAATTTGAAAATAAAATAAAAAAAACAGCTAGAGATCTCATTATAAATTATTGTTTTTTAATCGTAAAATCATTTACTTTATAATTAAAAGCTTGGCTTTTATCTGTTCCTTCCCAACCAATAGCTTCGATGCTCGAGAAAAGAATAGGTGTTCCTGAAGGAGATTGTCTGATGTAATCTGCCGCTAGTCCTTCAATATAATTACCTTCAATTGTAAGAGCTTGGTTAATTCCAACGCTTATAATAAAACTTGTAACCTCTACATTAAAATCATAATCGAAATCTTCAGGTTTATAACCAGCAATTTGTCCATTCAATATATTAAGTTGAGTAACCGTTGATCCAGAGGGATATGATTGAACATTCTCTATTGCACCAACTCCGTCAGGAGCTTTTTTAACCCTAAAAATCTTAGGCTCACTAGACTCTCTTTTACCATTTACCAAACCAGTGACCTGAATTAAAACTTCTTCGACACCGCTATCAGGAATTGCATAAAAATTAGCACCCTCAGCTTTATCCTTTGGCCTGACATTAGGATTTAACTTTACATTTTTTGATCCTGAACCCTGCTGAAGAGAAACTGCACCGGGTAAAACAATATTTACTGGATTGTTTAATTTCTCGTATAATATGTTCATTCTGATAGCTTCAACAGTTGCAGTAGATGGTTTTTCAATGATTGAAAACTCTTCATTAATAGGGATCGTTGTAATATTTCTATCATCCAATTTAGTTACAGACCCTGATAACTTATAACTGCCTGTTTGAGTTAATCTTTTCTTAAATACAATTTGACCCTCAAAAATCTCATAATCTGAGCCTTCAATTAGATCTCTAGCTTGACTAGACCCTGGAAAGGTTAATTTTATATCTTTATCTTCAAATGCAAAAGATGAGGATTTTTGACCCATTATAATACTACCGTCAAAAACTTCACCTGAAAAATATTGCGCTTTTGGTGTTTTTAAATAAGCCTGTAAAACACCTCCACCAGTTGTTGCAACAGCAATCTCACCAAGAATTACTGAAAGTAATTTATTCTCAATATATCTCGTGTTATTTTGAGTCTTAGTCATTTTTGATAAAGATGCAACAAGAGGAAAACCTTTAAATTCATAATCCATAAAATCCAATTCTTTACCATTACTATTTAATTTTTTGCCATCATCCGGATACTCAAATCTTGAATCTAAATCATTAACTACACTTTCAAGATTTGTTAATGCTACTTCATCTGAAATATACTTTGGATCATTAATTTTAATACTGTCAATAATTGATATTATATCATTTCTAAAACCTATATAATTATTTTTATAAGTTTCACCTTCTGGCAAAAGTATTGACCTTTCAAAAAAAAGTTCATCAAGAGGACCTGATTTATCCATTACCTGGTAATCTACCATTACTTGATTAGGTTTATCTGAGTTTGATTTATTTTTTATATCTCTAACATAGCTAGTCCCCTCTTTGTCACTTTCCAGAATAACATTTTTTAAATCTTTAATATAATTGACATAATTGTTAGATATTTCCTTTAAATCTTGAACAAATGGGTAAACAACTTGATATTCAGGCTGTGACTGCAAGTTATCGATAGTTGCATACTTAATTATGTTATCATCAGAAAGTTGTTCAACACTAGTTTCTAAATCTTCATTGATAACTCCGATAGTTGCAAGAACTTCTTTATCTATATTCAATGCTAACATTGCAATAAACACGAGATACATCATGTTTATCATTTTTTGTCTAGTATTAGTCTTTTCTCCTGCCATATATTAGCTCTTCATACCTTGAAGCATAGCTGCATATTTTGCATTAAGCTCATTGATAGTTTGTTTCATTTTACTTAACTCTTCTCCTAAACCTTCTGGAATATTCATGGAACCTGTTGATGAATTGATCTCAGATAAATTAGAACTGAGCGAGTCATATAATGAGTTAATTTCTTTAACTTTAGATGCAGCGCTTGCTAAATTTGTGTTATAACTACTCATATTTTCACTAATATCTTTTGGAATCACAAATGCAGATGTTGCTTTAGCTGCACTAGATAAATTATTGTTTAATGCAGATAATCCTGCAACTGTTTCGTCAACGGCACTTTGAAGATTTTGTGTTTCTGCTTCAATAGTTTGTAAACCTTTGTCTTCAACGGATGAATCTCCAGTAAAATAACCTTGTACACCAGAAATACCAAAAATAACAGCTTCAGTTATTAATCCCACAGATAACATTAGATCTCCAGTTATTGGTCCAAGATCCTGATGAGTAATCTTAAGTAGAGCACCAATAATAACAATTGATGCACCAAGTCCAAACATTAACTCTATAACATTCTCTGGAAGAAATTTCTTTTTAGTTTTTGCTTTTTTCATATAAATAAATTAAAATATTTTATTAGGATTTTCTTGAAACCCAACATCTTCCCCTAAATAACTCTGAACAGTTCTGAATCCAATATATGATCGTTTCTTATCTTGATATTCATAGTCTCTGGTTGAAACCTTTAGAAAATGAGCAACATCTTTCCAAGATCCACCTCTCACAACCTTTCTTGAATTTAAATCATTGCCTTCTATATTTGGATTTAAACCAGAAACAAAATCATTAGCAGACCTTTCATAATTAGAGTCTGTCCACTCAGAGACATTGCCAGACATATTATAAAGACCATAATCATTTGGCCAATAAGATTCGGCTTCAGCTGTATATAAAATTTGATCTGCTGCATAATCACCCCTCTCTGGCTTAAAATTAGCTAAGAAACAACCCTTGTCATCATATGTGTAAGGACCTCCCCAAGGATATTCGGCTCTTTCAATTCCTCCTCTGGCAGCATACTCCCACTCAGACTCGGTTGGTAATCTAAAGCGACTTACAAGTTGAATGTCTTTTTTCTTTTTTCTATTGTGTTGATTTTTGTAAAAAGTTCTCCAATCAGCAAAAGCTTTTGCTTGTTCCCAAGAAACTCCAACAACTGGATACTCAGAATAAGCATCGTGCCAAAAATAATCATTGTGCATGGGTTCGTTGTAACTATAATTAAAATCTTTGTACCAAACTGTGGTGTCAGGATAAACTTGGATTTCCTTGTAATCACTCCATTTATTTTTTTCAACATCAAATTCACGAAAGCTATACTTGATTCTTTTTGTTTTGAATGCTCGTAATCCATTAGGTGTAGAGTCGGCAGGAATAAAAAAACCTTCATAATCTTCTAACAAATCTGGACCAATACCACCCTCTAAAATTGCAGCATAATTGGCATCAAGATAATCAGATCTTTGCCATGAAATTTTATTATCCCAATTTAGTCGATAAGTAGATTTATCTTCAATATCTAAAAACCCTAATCCATTTTCTTCAAGATATTCTTGATATGCGGTTTTTTCTTCACCATCATCAATTCTCTTATATATAGGCATAAAGTTCCACAATGGGTCATCCTCACTAATATCTTCACCAATTTTTTCATATGCAGCTTTGGCAATTTCATGTCTAACAATCGAGTCTCTAACCCAATGAACAAATTGTCTATATTCACTGTTAGTAATTTCTGTTTCGTCCATGTAAAAAGACTTGACGGATACTGTTTTTAACTTAGGGTTTTGATCTAAAGATGCATTTGGATTTGAAGGGCCCATGGTAAATGCTCCTGAAGGTACTAGAACCATACCATTAGGTTGTGTAGGAAAAAACTTATTAGACTTTACACCTATTAATTCGCCTCTGTCATTATTAGAACATGATATAAAAAGTAATGTAAAAATAAAAAAGAACAATAGTTTTTTCATGCAAATATCTTTTCTTAAATCAAAAAGTTGGACCCTAAAATAACACTTTTGGTTTAATTTCATATAATCTTGCTCTTTAATCTTTTAATAATTCTTTCTGAAATAATTGAATTTTGAGACAATTTATAATCATTTTCAGAGCACGGGATTATATCTTTATCAATGGATATGATGCCTTGATCAATATATTCAACCCACCATCTGTTACTAATTTTATTTTTATAAAATTTAAAATTATGACCATCAACTTCAATATAATAATAGTTGAAATCCGAATCTTTTAAAAAATCTTCAATATATCTATTATTACAGCCTTCAATAAAATACCAGACCATTTCAGATAAAACAGAATTACACTCAATAGTACTTTTCACATTATTATAACAAACAATTTTCATGCTGGAACTAATTCCAGCATACCTGGATAAGTTGCAGGCCTCAAATGCTGTCAAACCATTAGGAGATGTTAATTTAAAGTTTATTGTATTAGATTTTAATGATTCTAAATTAAAATTTACAATATGAGAATCTCTCATTACTGGTTCAGCTTCAGAAAAATCAAACCTTAAATCTCCAAGACTAAGCATATCAAATTTTATTTTTTTCAGCAATTCAATTTTAGAAAATGAATTCAAGTGCCTTAAATAACCAAGATTACAAAAAAAATTAAGTTTTAAACTATCACTTTGTATTAAATGTGAAATATAATTATAATTGTTAATTTCATTTGTTAAAACATCAATCCCTAAAATTTTATCAACGGAAACAATATTCAGATAACTATTATTTTTACTTAAAGACTCTGACAAAACATTTAGTAAACTCGAATTGCCTCCAAGACAAATCATTAATATACCTAATCCTGAAAGATTTTTAGTAATTTCTTTTAATGCAAAATTGCTATCTTCAACACTATGACCATGTTTAAATTTTCCTAAATCGATAATTTTTTTTTTCCAATCACCATAATGTAATGAGTAAAATCTACTTCTAAATTTTTCGGATTCTAAATCATCATTAATTGTAAACAAAGCGATATTGTATGATGAGGTGATGTCAAATTCATCAACACCAAAAATTTTTATATTATTACAAATACAACTAGGATCTAGCTTTTTTCTTAGATCTAGATTTTTTTTATTTGGTATTGTAAAATATTGAAGAAACAATTTACATTATTTTTTTAGAAGCTTTTTTGCTTGTTCTAAGTCAATACTTTGAGGGTCGACTGTCTTTGGAATTTGAATTTTTTTCTTACCCTTAATGACAAAAATTTTTCCCCATCTTCCTTTTTCAAGAGTAATTTTATCCTCAGACCAGTTTTTAATAATTTTTTCTTTTTCCTTTTTTATTTTTTCCTCAATTAAATCAGTATAGTCTGAATCTGAAAGGTTATCAAAATCATATGTTTTATTGACATTTATAAACATCCCATTCCATTTGATAAAGGGACCAAATCGTCCTTTACCTTTGGTAACACCATGGCCTTTATAAGTAATAATTGGTTTCTCACTTTCAATTTTCTTTTTAATTAATTCTACTGCAATTTCATAGCTTATATCAAAAGGAGAAACGTCAGGAATTGAAATAAATTTTTTTCCATGTTTAACATACGGCCCATATCGACCTATATTAGCTTCAACTCTTTCAGACTGAAAATCTCCTAAATATATTGGCAGATCAAACAGTTTTATTGCTTCATTAAAAGTGATTTTACTGATTTGTTGTTCTGGAAGAAGACTTGCAAAAATAGGTTTTTCTTCATCCTCATTTTTTCCTATTTGAGCTATTGGACCAAATTTGCCCAGTTTAACACTTAATTGTCTTCCAGTTTTTGGATCATCACCTAAAACTCTTTCTCCAGTTTCTCTTTTTGCATTTTTAATGACATCATCAACTTTAAGGTTAAAAGGATTATAAAAATTATCAATAATAGATTGCCATTCTTTTTTTCCACTTGCAATGGAATCAAAATCATCCTCAACAGAAGCAGTAAAATTATAATCAATTATATTACTAAAGTTATTGGTTAAAAATTCATTTACTAAAAGACCGACTTCACTGGGAACTAGTTTTCCTTTATTTGATCCAAAATTTTCAGAGACTATTAACTTACTTATTTTGTCTGTAACAACATATTGTAATAAATCTCTCTTTTGCCCAACATTATCACCTTTAAAAACATATTTTCTATTTATAATAGTTGAAATTGTTGGAGCATATGTTGATGGTCTTCCAATACCTAGTTCCTCTAATTTTTTGACAAGAGTCGCCTCAGAAAATCTAAAAGGTGGTTTTGAGAAAACCTGCGTTATTAAAATCTTGTTTTTTTCAATAGTATCACCAGCATTTAATTTTGGAAGTAAATCATTATTGTCATTTTCATCAATATTATCTTTAGACTCAATATATAATTTTAAAAAACCATCAAAAACTAAAACTTCACCCTCAGATTGGAAAAAATCATTATGTTTAGAGGCCTTTACTTTTATGATAGTCTTATTTAATTTGGCATTTGCCATTTGAGACGATACAGCTCTTTTCCAAATTAGTTTATATAAATTAGATTGATCTGAATCAAGCATTAAATTATCATTTGAAAAATTGGTTGGCCTAACTGCTTCATGTGCTTGCTGAGCACTTTTACTCTTATTTTTAAATGACCTTTCAAAGAAGTAATTTACACCAAATCTATCAATTATAGTTTTCTTAATTGATTTAACAGCTTGGTTTGATAAATTCACACTGTCAGTTCTCATATATGTAATGTGGCCTTTCTCATACAATTTCTGAGCTGCAGACATGGTTCTTGAAACAGAAAAACCTAACTTCCTAGACGCTTCTTGTTGTAAAGTAGATGTAGTAAAGGGAGGTGTTGGTTTCTTTTCAGTGGGATTTTTTGTTACAGAAATTACTTTATATTTTGAGCTTAAAAATTCATTTATAAAAGATTCAAAATTTTCATCTTTGAAAATATTCTTTGAGTATTTTGCCTTAAAAATTTTACCATTAACTGTATTAAAAAAAGCAGATATTTTAAATGATTCGTTAGGTACGTGATCATTTATTTCCTTCTCCCTCTCTGCAATTAATCTCAGAGCTACCGACTGAACACGTCCAGCAGAAAGCCCACCCTTAACTTTTCTCCAAAGAATTGGGGATATTTTATATCCTACAAGTCTATCTAGTACTCTTCTTGCCTGTTGAGCATCCACTAAGGATTTGTTGATTTTTCTAGGATTTGTAATAGCTTTTTTTATTGCATCCTCAGTTATTTCTCTAAAAACTATTCTTTTTGTTTTTTCTTCATTTAAATTTAAAGATTCTTGCAAATGCCAAGCTATTGCCTCACCTTCTCTGTCCTCATCACTGGCTAACCATACAGTTTCAACATTTTTAACCTCACTCTTTAATCTTTTTACAATATCTTTTTTTTCTTTTGAAATGATGTATTTTGGTTTATAATTTTCATCTACATTTATACCTAACTCACTCGAGGGTAAATCAGAAATATGCCCATTACTTGAAACCACCTTGAAGTCTTTACCCAAAAATTTTTCAATTGTCTTAGCTTTTGCTGGTGATTCAACTATAACAAGATTCTTTGACATGTAATGGTTTTAGGTTCACAAAAGTATATGTTTTTTTAAAACTCAATTTTTTTTTTGAATTTAAACAATATGTTAACATCAATTTTTATTCCATTAATTAAAAATAAGGAGATTTAAAAACACGACAATTTGACAGTTTTTCTATATTTGTAACTGAAAATTTATTTTAAATGATACTAGTTGACGCGAAATTGTCTAACAAAACTAAAATTAAATCCTTAAAGAAATATCACATAATTTCCTATGGATGTCAAATGAATTTTGCTGATTCTGAAATTGTAGCATCTATTCTTGAAAATATTGGTTACAATTATACTGATGACATAGAAAAATCTAACCTAATTTTACTTAACACCTGTTCTATAAGAGAAAAAGCGGAACAAACAATTAGAAAAAAATTATCAAGTATTAATTTTTTAAAGAAGAAAAATTCTAATTTAAAAATAGGCGTGCTTGGATGTATGGCTGAAAGACTGAAGGAAAAATTTTTACATGAAGAAAAAATAGTAGATCTTGTTGTAGGGCCTGACGCATATCGTGATTTACCAAATTTATTACAAGAGATTGAGTTTGGAAATGATGCGGTAAATGTTCTTCTTTCAAAAGATGAAACTTACGCTGATATTAATCCACAGAGATTTAACTCAAATGGTATTTCGGCTTTTGTTTCGATAACTCGTGGTTGTGACAATATGTGTACATTTTGTGTAGTTCCTTTTACTAGGGGGAGAGAAAGAAGCAGAGATCCAAAAAGTATTTTAAATGAAATAAATAAATTAAAAGAAAATGGTTACAAAGAAATAACTCTACTTGGTCAAAATGTTGATAGTTATTTGTGGTACGGAGGTGGATTAAAAAAAGATTTTAAAAAAGCTAATTATATTCAAAAAAAGACTGCTATTAATTTTGCAAAACTTCTTGATTTAGTTGCAAAATGCTATCCTGATTTTAGAATAAGATTTACAACATCTAATCCTCAGGATATGGATATTGAAGTTTTAACTACAATGCAAACTCATAGTAATATATGTAATCACATTCATCTACCTGTTCAATCTGGAAGTAATAAAATATTAAAAGCTATGAATAGACAACATTCAAGAGAAGAGTATTTAAATTTAATTTCTAACATTAAAAAAATTCTTCCAAATTGTGGTATATCTCAAGATATTATTACTGGATTTCCTAATGAGACGGAAAAGGATCATTTAGATACTTTGAGTTTAATGGAATTAGTTAAATATGACTTTGGTTTTATGTTTAAATATTCTGAAAGACCAGGCACATTAGCAGCAAGAAAAATGAAAGACAACATCACAGAAAAAGTAAAGCAAAGAAGATTATCTGAAATAATTGATTTACAATTCCAACACAGCTATAAAAATTTATCAAATTATAAAAATAAATTAACTGAAATTTTAATAGAAAAAGAATCAAAAAAATCTACTAAATTTTGGTGTGGAAGAAATGAACAAAATATTATGGTTGTTATACCAAAAGAAAATTATTTACCTGGAGATTTTGTCGAGGTTTTAATTGAAAATAATACTTCCACAACCTTAATTGGGTTTGCAAAAAAAAAGATTAAATGAACTTAAATATTCAAAATATAAAGCAAAGGTTTGAGATAATTGGTAATGATATTTTTTTAGATAGAGCAATTGAAAAATCAATAAGAGTCTCCCCCACTGATATCTCAGTACTAATAACTGGGGAAAGTGGAGTCGGAAAAGAAATATTTCCTAAAATTATTCACCAACTATCACATAGAAAACATAATAAATTTATTGCTGTAAATTGTGGTGCAATACCTGAAGGAACTATTGATTCTGAATTATTTGGTCATGAAAAAGGTGCTTTTACAGGTGCAACATCAACTAGAGCAGGATATTTTGAAGTTACGGACGGTGGAACAATTTTTTTAGATGAGGTTGGTGAATTACCATTAACAACTCAAGTAAGATTATTAAGAATATTAGAAAATGGGGAATTTATGAAAGTAGGATCCTCCAAAGTTCAAAAAACTGATGTTAGAATTGTAGCTGCAACAAATATAAAAATGGATAATGCCATTAAAAAAAATAAATTTAGAGAAGATTTATATTACAGATTAAGCACTGTTGAAATTAATATTCCACCCTTGAGAAAGAGGAAAAATGATATTTTTTTATTATTTAGAAAATTTGCATCCGATTTTGCAAAAAAATATAAAATGCCAACTGTTAGATTAGATGAAGAGGCACAATTATTACTAAAAAATTACAGATGGAATGGAAATATTAGACAATTAAAAAACATAACTGAACAATTATCTGTTCTTGAACAAAGCAGAGCAATAACAAAATCTATACTTTCTAACTATTTACCAAATCCAATTTATAATTTACCAGCTTTGATTGACAATGAGTCTCATTCAAATGATTTTTCAAGTGAAAGAGAAATTTTATATAAAATTTTATTTGATATGAAAAAAGACCTTAATGAACTCAAAAAGGATATTGGTATGATAAAAAGTGATAATCCTGATTTTGATATTTCCAGTTTTAAAAATTCAAATAAAAATTGCAGTGATGAATTAATTGAAAAGGCTGAACTTGAAAATAGTTTAATTCCAGTTAATGAAAATAAAATTGCTGATACTATTAATGATAAATATGACTATGCAGAAGAAATTCAGGAAGAAGAAACTCTATCTATTCAAGTTAAAGAGTTAGAATTAATAATTAAATCACTTGAAAGAAATAATGGTAGGAGAAAAGCTGCTGCAAATGAACTTGGTATTTCTGAACGTACTTTATATAGGAAGATTAAACAATATGATATTAAACTGTAAAAGACTTATTTTTTTTTTATTTTTAGTTAGTTTTCATTCTTGCGGAAACTATTCTTTTACTGGTGCATCCATCCCTGAAGGAACTGAAACATTTCAAGTGAATTTATTTGAAAATAATTCAGGTAATAATGTAGGTTCTATTTTTGAACCTGGCTTAGACAGAGATCTAACATTAGCTCTTCAAAATATTTTAGAAAATCAAACAAATCTACAACTTGTTCAAAGTAATGGAGATTTACTATATGAAGGAGAAATAATTGAATATAGAGTAAGTCCTATGACTTCAACTGCAGATTTAAATGCTGCACAAAATAGATTAACAATCTCTGTCAATATTAACTATACAAACTTTAAAAAAGAAGAAGATAATTTTGAAAGAAGATTTTCTTTTTTCTTTGATTTTCCAGCTGAACAACAATTGATATCAATTAAAAATGAAGCTCACGAAATTATTTTTGAAAGATTAACACAAGATATTTTTAATGCATCCTTAGCAAAATGGTAGAAATTGATAAAAAAATTCTTTTGAATGGACTGATTAACCCATATAAAATAAAAAAAAATAGTCACAAATATTTTTTAAAATTATCAAAAAAGTACCCTTACTTTATTGCTCCACATGTCATCAACATATTAATTTCAAAGAATCATAATACAGTTAATTATGAAAGAAGTTTAAAATTATTTTCATTAAACTTTATTGACAGAGAATACATTTACAATATTTTAAATAATCAAAAAAAAATTAATGACCAAGAAATTAAAGAAATAGTCAACGATATCAATAAATTAAAATCGAATAGAAAACACTCATTTGTTGAATGGGTTTTGAAAACTAAATCTACGGAAAATAATAAAAATTCTACTTTTCTAGGATTAGATAAAAAATTTATTAATGATTTAAAATTTAAGACTAGAAATGATGAAAGTTCTATAAATGAAGAAGATTTTATGACAGAAACTTTAGCAAAAATATATTTGAAACAAAATAAATTAAAAAAAGCATTGAAAGCTTATAAAATTTTAAGTTTGAAATATCCAGAAAAAATCAGTTTATTTGCAGACCAAATAAAATTTATTAAAAATAGGCTGAACAATGAATAGTATTTTTACAATAATATTGTTTTCGATAATTTTTTTATCATTTCTTTTAATATTAGTGATAATGGTTCAAAATCCAAAAGGTGGTGGGTTGTCTTCAAGTTTTGGGGGTGATTCTCAGCAAATGGGCGGTGTTAAAAAAACTACAGACTTCCTCGATAATAGTACTTGGTTTCTTGCTGGAGCTCTTCTTATATTAATTTTGTTTTCAAATATTACATTAAATTCCGATAATCAAAACTCTGATTCTGAACTTTTAAACAATAGTAGTGATTTTGAAATTGAAGAAATTCTAGAAAATGATAATTCTCAAAATGAATCTGAGTAAAACTAATTTTATGCCATGATGTCATTTAAATTTTCTAATATAATTACAATTTGACATAAATTTTCTTTTGGCATGATTGATGAATCTTATAAAAAATAAAAATTAAAAATATGAGTAAATTGAACATCAAACCATTAGCAGACAGAGTTCTAGTTGAACCTCTTGAAGCTGAAACTAAAACAGCCTCCGGAATCATTATTCCTGATACAGCAAAAGAAAAACCTCAAAAAGGTAATGTGGTTGCTGTAGGTGCTGGAACAAAAGAAAACCCTGTGTCTGTTAAAGTTGGGGAGACTGTATTATATGGTAAATATTCTGGAACTGAGTTGAAGTACGAAGGCAAAGACTATTTGATAATGAAAGAAAGTGACATTCTAGCAATAGTTTAATATTTAAAAATTTATAAAATGACAAAAAAAATACAATTTGATATTCAAGCAAGAGAAGGTTTAAAAAGGGGAGTGGATGCGCTTGCTAACGCAGTTAAGGTTACTCTTGGACCTAAAGGCAGAAACGTAATTATTGGAAAATCTTTTGGTGGTCCACAAGTCACCAAAGATGGTGTAACAGTTGCAAAGGAAATTGAATTAGAAGATGCATTAGAAAATATGGGAGCTCAGATGGTAAAAGAGGTTGCATCAAAAACAAACGATTTAGCAGGAGATGGTACAACTACTGCAACAATTTTGGCACAATCAATTGTTACAGAAGGGCTTAAAAATGTTACTGCTGGCGCAAACCCAATGGATCTTAAAAGAGGCTTAGACAAGGCTGTAGAAAAAATAGTTGAAGATTTAAATAAATCTGCAAAGACTGTTGGAAATTCCTCTGACAAAATTCAACAAATTGCCTCAATTTCGGCCAATAATGATAACTCAATTGGAAATTTAATAACCGAAGCCTTCGAAAAAGTTGGTAAAGAAGGTGTAATTACAGTGGAAGAAGCTAAGGGTACAGATACTTATGTAGATGTTGTTGAAGGTATGCAGTTTGACAGAGGCTATCTTTCTCCTTATTTTGTTACTAACAGTGAAAAAATGGAATCAGATCTTGAAAATCCTTACATCCTTTTATATGATAAAAAGATATCTGCAATGAAAGATCTTCTACCAATTTTAGAACCTGTTGCACAAAGTGGAAAACCGTTGTTAGTAATTGCAGAGGATGTTGATGGTGAGGCATTAGCAACTCTAGTAGTTAATAAATTAAGAGGAGCTCTAAAAATAGCTGCTGTAAAAGCCCCTGGTTTTGGAGACCGAAGAAAAGCAATGCTTGAAGATATTGCAATACTTACTGGTGGAACAGTGATTTCAGAAGAACGAGGTTTTAACATTGAAAATACTACAATTGAAATGCTTGGAACTGCAGAAAGAGTTACCATTGATAAAGATAATACAACTATTGTTAATGGTGCTGGAGAAAAAAAATCCATTGATGAAAGAGTTAACCAAATTAAATCTCAAATTGAGACTACAACCTCTGATTATGACAAAGAAAAGCTTCAAGAAAGACTTGCAAAATTAGCTGGTGGTGTTGCTGTTTTGTATGTTGGTGCTGCATCTGAAGTAGAAATGAAAGAAAAGAAGGATAGAGTAGATGATGCATTACATGCAACTAGAGCTGCTGTTGAAGAAGGAATTGTAGCTGGAGGAGGAGTAGCCTTGATAAGATCAAGAAAAGAATTAGATAAAATCAAAGCTTCAAATGACGATGAGCTAACTGGCATACAAATTATTTCTAGAGCTCTTGAAGCTCCTGTAAGAACAATAGTTGAAAATGCTGGTGGTGAAGGTTCTGTAGTTGTTGCTAAAATAATTGAGGGAAAAGGTGGGTTTGGTTATGATGCTAAATCAGAAAATTATGTTGATTTATTTGAATCAGGAATTATTGATCCTAAAAAGGTAACGAGAGTTGCTCTAGAAAATGCTGCTTCTGTTGCTGGAATGATTTTAACGACTGAGTGTGCTCTTGTTGATATTAAAGAAGAAAACCCTCCTGCTGCGCCCCCAATGGGTGGTGGTGGAATGCCAGGAATGATGTAATTGTTTTTTAATTGATTATTTAAAAAAAAAGCTGCATAACTGCAGCTTTTTTTTTTAAATATTTTACATTTACTTTTTAAACATTGTATGAAAAATAATTTGGTGAAATCAGCACTAATTTCTGTTTACAATAAAAAGAATATCGAAAAAATTGCTAAAAAATTTAAACATTTTAATATTCAAATTATTTCAACAGGTGGAACAGAGAAATATCTTTCTGAATTGGGTTTTGAAATAGAAAAAGTTGAAAATTTAACTGATTATCCTTCAATTTTTGGAGGAAGGGTAAAAACCCTTCACCCAAAAATTTTTGGCGGAATATTATATAGGAGAGAAAATGAAAGCGACACAAATGAAAAAAAGAAATACAATATAAAATCAATAGATTTTGTAATCGTTGATTTGTATCCTTTTGAAAATACTGTAAACGATGCTAAATCTCATGATGAAATTATTGAAAAAATTGATATTGGTGGTATTTCATTAATTCGCGCTGCAGCAAAAAATTTCAAAAATGTAGTTTGTGTTTCTTCAATAAATCAGTATGATGAATTTCTAGAAGATCTTAGAGCAAATAGTGGTTTATTTTCTTTAGAACAAAGGAAAAAATATGCTGCTAAAGCTTTTAAAATATCATCCAAATATGACAATTTTATTAATCAATACTTTGAAAAAGGTTCAATTGAAAAAAGTTATGAATTAAGATATGGTGAGAACCCTCACCAAGAAGGAAGTTTTATTGGTGAATTTGATTCAATTTTTGAAAAATTAAATGGCAAAGAATTGTCATATAATAATTTACTTGATATTGATGCAGCATATAATTTAATAAAGGAATTTTGGGATAATGATACGACCTTTGCAATACTTAAGCATAACAATGCATGTGGTTTGGCTAAAAGAAATTCAGTTTTAGAGGCATATAAATTTGCTTTAGCTGGTGATCCTATTTCAGCTTTTGGAGGAGTTCTTATTACAAACATGGAGATTGATGATAGCGCTGCAAATGAAATGAATAGCTTATTCTTTGAAGTTATTATGGCTCCATCTTACTCAATTAATGCATTAAATATTCTAAAAAGCAAGAAAAATAGAATTATTCTAAAAATTAAAAATATTGAATTTGATAATAAGACAGTAAGATCATGTTTAAATGGTATGCTAGTTCAGGATAGAGATAATATTACTGATTTGGAAGATGATCTATACTATGTTACTAAAAAAAAACCTAGTAATCAAGAAATTCAAGATTTATTATTTGCATCCAAAGTCTCCAAACATACAAAATCAAATACAATTGTTCTAGCAAAAAATAGTCAATTAATTTCCTCTGGGACAGGTCAAACATCTAGAATCGATGCATTGAATCAAGCTATTAAAAAAGCAAAAAAATTTAAATTTGATTTAAATAATTGTGTCATGGCAAGTGATGCTTTCTTCCCTTTCCCTGATTGTGTAGAAATTGCATCGAAGGAAGGAATACGCTCTATCATTCAGCCTGGTGGATCAATTAAAGACAACTTATCTATAGATTATTGTAATGAAAATGACATATCTATGGTTTTTACTGGAAATAGACACTTTAAACATTAATTTACTAACTTTACTGACAAGCATTAATGTATGAGTTTTTTTGACTTTTGGACTGAATCAATTGCTATTGACTTAGGGACTGCAAATACCTTAATCATTCACAATGATAAAGTTGTTGTTGATAGTCCATCTATAGTTGCTATTGATCAAAAGTCAAGCAAGATAATTGCTGTTGGAAAAGAAGCAAATTTAATGCACGGAAAAACTCATGAAAATATAAAAACAATTCGTCCATTAAAAGATGGTGTCATAGCTGATTTTAACGCATCTGAACAAATGATTGGTCAATTAATCAAAAGTATACCTAATCTAAATAAAAAATTCTATTCACCTTCCTTAAAAATGGTTATTTGTATCCCCTCAGGAATAACTGAGGTTGAAATGAGAGCTGTAAAAGAATCTGCTGAAAGAGTGAATGGAAAGGAAGTTTATCTTATTCATGAACCAATGGCAGCTGCTATTGGAATTGGCGTTGATATTATGCAGCCAAAGGGAAACATGATAATTGATATTGGTGGTGGAACAACAGAAATTGCAGTTATTGCATTAGCAGGAATTGTTTGTGATAAAAGTGTTAAAATTGCAGGTGATGTTTTTACTGAAGATATTGTCTATTACATGAGAACTCAACATAATCTGTCAATTGGTGATCGAACTGCAGAAAAAATTAAAATTAATATTGGCTCAGCTTTAGATGAATTAGATAATCCACCTGATGATATGTTAGTCCAGGGTAGAGACCTGCTTTCAGGAAAACCTAAAGAAATTTCTATTGGTTACAGAGAAATAGCAAAAGCCTTAGATAAATCAATTATTAGAATTGAAGAATCTGTCATGGAAACACTATCTCAAACACCCCCAGAGCTAGCGGCAGATATTTATAACACAGGTATTTATTTAGCTGGTGGCGGATCTATGTTACGCGGACTTGATAAAAGAATTTCAAAAAAGACTGATCTTCCCGTCTTTATTGCTGAAGATCCTCTGAGAGCTGTTGTTAGAGGGACTGGTATTACTTTGAAAAATATTGAACGCTACAAAAGTGTTTTAGTAAAATAATTTAATGCGAAACTTTGTTGATTTTATAATTAAAAATATAAACTCTATAATTTTTTTAATTTTAATTTCTATTTCTATAACCCAAATTTTTAGCAGAAACTACTACCATGGATCTAAAATAAACTTATTTTCTAACTCATTACTTAATTCAATTAATGAAATTAAAACAGAAATATTTGAATATTTTGAGCTGGTTAAAATTAATCAAAAATTAGTAATTGAAAACTCATTTCTAAAAAATAACTATAACAATGAATATGTCTATGACTCAATTATTACAGAAAACAATTATAGTTATATTCCATCGAAAGTTATTTCTAATAGTATAAAATTTTCAAAGAATTTTATTACTATTGATAAAGGAAGCTTTCACAATATTGAAATTGACGATGGAATAATAACCAACCGTGGAGTTATTGGTGTTATCAATAATGTATCTGATAGATTTGCAACTGGAATTTCAATTTTAAATTCACAACTTAAAATCAATGCAGTATTAAAAAAGAGTCAACATTTTGGATCATTATATTGGACCGTTATTAATCATCAAATAATGGAATTAGAGGATATTCCAAAAAGTGCTAATATTTCTATTGGAGATACAATAATATCAGGTGGAATGTCTTCTATTTTTCCTAGAAATATACCTATTGGAGTTATATCTGATTTTAAGTTACCAGAATCAACAAATTATTATGAAATTTCTGTAAAATTATTTGAAGATTTTGGTTCCTTAAGAAATGTTTATGTGGTAAAAAATGATTTTAAAGGAGAGTTTAACGATTTAAAAAACTTAAATGAATAGTATATATCAACTGCTATTTTTTAGATTTATAATTTTATCATTAGCTCAATTTATAATATTTAACAATTTTTTGATTTTTGGAAATACGGTAAATATTTATCTAATATTTATAATAGTATTTCCTTTAAATTTTAATAAGAGTCTTGCTTATATTATTACATTTATTTATGGTTTTGTCATAGATTTTTTTTCTAACTCATTTGGAATAATTACATTTTCTCTGTTAATATCAATTTTGATTAAACCCTACATTCTTAAATTTGCTTTTGGAAACTTTGACGTTAACAAGGTGAGAAAAACATCAGAATATATTAGCGGAACAAGTTTATATCAGCAAATCAGCTACCTAATACTAATGTTTTTTATTCACCAATTGATTATGAACTCAATTGAAATTTTTTCTTTACAAAATTTTGATGTGATTTTTAACAAGACTTTAATTAGTTCGATTATTTCAATAATATTTTCATATTTTTTATTATTAATTTTTTTTAGAAAAAATGCGTGATAAACTTTTTCAAATAATAGTTTTAATTGTATCGGGTTTACTGATAATTAAACTCTTCGACCTTCAAATTATTAATAATAACTCTTCTCAAATTTTAGAAAGAGCCTCAGTTCAAAAAGTATATGATTTTCCTGAAAGAGGATATATATATGACAGAAATAAAAAATTGATTGTATATAATGAGCCATATTATGACTTGATGGTTATTCCAAAAGATATTGAGATTTCAGATAGTTTATCAATTTCCAAAGAACTTAATATAACTAGTAGAGATTTTCTGAGAAAACTTAATAAGGCAAAAACATATTCTTTAATAAAACCATCAATATTTATATCTGGAATCACAAAAAATGAGTATGCTATTATTCAAGAGAAACTATGGAAATTTACTGGTCTTTTTATTCAAAAAAAATCTAAAAGGAAATACAATTTTCAAACAGCATCAAACCTTTTCGGATATGTAAGTGAAGTAAATACTTTTGAGATTGATAATAATCCATATTATAGAGCAGGTGAAATGATTGGAAGACAGGGTTTAGAAAAATCTTATGAAAAAATTTTGAGAGGAAAAAAAGGCGTAAAATATTTTCAAAAAGATAAATACAATAGAATTATAGGAAAATATAATAATGGAAACTATGATAGCTTACTCATTCCAGCAAAAAATATTGATATTACTTTAGATATTGATCTTCAAGTTTATGGCGATTCATTAATGAAAAATAAATTTGGAAGTATAATTGCTATTGAACCAAGTTCTGGAGAAATCTTGGCATTAGTTAATTCTCCTGGTTACGATCCAAATTTATTGGTAGGAAGAGATAGATCTGAAAATTATAATAATTTGAATTTAGATAGTATTGGTAAACCTTTATTTGAGAGAGGACTTCAAGGCCAATACCCCCCTGGATCAACTTTTAAAATAATTAATGCATTAATTGGATTGGAAGAAAATGTAATTCAAGAAGAAACTTTATTTAGATGTAATGGTGGTCATTTTTATGCTAAAAATGCTTTTATGAAGTGTCATACCAATGAAGAAACATATACTAATTTGAATAATGCTATATATACCTCTTGTAACACATATTTTGCAAAAACTTATAAAGAAATTATTGAAAATTATGAAAACTCATCAATTGGATTAGATAAATGGAAAGATTATGTAACGTCATTTGGGTTTGGAAACTTTTTAGGGTATGATCATCCAACAGGGAAAAAAGGGTTTATTCCCAGCTCAGACTATTATAACAGAAGGTACAATAATTCATGGAGAGCATCAACTACAATCTCGAACTCTATTGGACAGGGCGAAGTCCTTACAACACCCATTCAATTAGCAAACTTTGCAGCTATTATCGCAAATAAAGGTTGGTTCATACAGCCTCATTTTGTTAAAAATATTGACAATGATTCAATTGATAAAAATTATAAAAATATTAAAGAAACTTTAATTTCAAAAAAACACTTTGATCCAATTATTAAAGGCATGATTGATGTAGTAAAAAAAGGTACAGCTCAAAATTCTAAAATTAAAGGAATAACTTTTGCTGGTAAAACTGGAACTGCTGAAAATTTTATAAAAATTAATGGTCAGAGAAAACAACTCACAGATCATTCAATTTTTATTGGTTTTGCACCTGCTGAAGATCCAAAGATTGCAATATGTGTTTTTATAGAAAACGGGTATTGGGGGACGAGATGGGCAGCTCCAATATCTAGTCTCATAGCTGAAAAATATCTTAAAAAAAATGTTGAGAGAAAGTGGCTTGAGGACTATATTTTAAATGGCAATTTAACGGAAGAATATTTGAAACCATACTTATATGAAAATTTTACTATAAATGAATAGTATAATAAGTATTAAGAAATTTGATCTTGTTTCAATAATAATTGTAAGCTTTTTAGTTATAATTGGATTAATTAATATTTACTCATCCACCTATTTTGAAAATATGAGTTTTTTTTCAATTAAAACTCCCTTTGGAAAACAATTAATTTTTGCTTTAATATCATTATTCATTTTTTTATTTATTCTTGTCTCAGATGATAGATTTTTTTTCAGATATTCAAGTATAATTTATCTACTTGGTATTATTTTATTAGTTGCTGTACTAATTTTTGGAAATGAAGTAAAAGGAGCAAAATCTTGGTTTTCTTTAATGGGGTTTAGTCTCCAACCTTCTGAGTTTATGAAGCCAATAACTGCTTTAGCTTTAGCAAAATATCTGAGTAATGTACACTCTGACCTGAAAAGAAAAAGTATTCAATTTTATAGTTTTTTAATTATTTTACTACCAATTTTTCTTGTAATAATTCAGCCTGATCCAGGTACCGCATTAATATATTTTAGCTTCTTTTTTGTTTTATATGTAATTGGTTTACCAAGTATATACATGAATGTTTTTATATGGCTTACCCTTTTATTTATTTCTACTATTGTATTTGGAAAAGAAAATATTTTATTAATTATATCAATACTACTTATTTCAACCATACTCATCTATGTCTACAGAAAATTATTTGTAGGAAAAATTTTATTATTTGGAATATTGTCATTAGTGTTTATTTTAAGTGTTGATTTTATTTTTAATGAAGTTTTTGAACAAAGACACCGTGATAGATTTGATATAGTATTAGGTATTAAAGAAGATAAAAGAGGAATTGGATATAATACAAATCAATCTCAACTTGCATTTAAATCTGGTGGGTTTTTTGGTGAAGGTTTTTTAAAAGGAGCTCAAACTAAAGGAGATTTTGTGCCAGAACAGCACAGTGACTATATTTTTGCGACTATAGGCGAAGAATGGGGATTTTTTGGTTCAATATTAACAATAATTCTATTTACAATTCTAATATTAAGAATGATTAATAAAGCTAATACCAATAGAAATTTATTTAATAAAATAGTTATTTACAGTGTAGCTTCAATCTTTTTTTTTCAATTTGCTATTAATATAAGTATGGTGATAGGTATTTTTCCAACTGTTGGTATTACTTTGCCTTTTGTAAGTTATGGTGGTTCAAGTTTATTAGCCTCAGTAATATTGTTTGGAGGATATATAAAGCTTGATTCTGTAAAGAAAGAAAAATGGTAAATCTATCTAATTATTTCAGAATAATAATTTGAAATATATATAAAACTTGTTACCAAAATCATTAGAAAAACTCCTGGAATTAATGCTAAATATGCATTTCCTAAAAGAATATATTGATAATTCTCTTTTATCATATATCCCCAACTAGGCAAAGGAGGTTGAGTGCCTATTCCTAGGAAACTTAAGCCACTTTCTAATAATATACTCGATGCAAAATTGGCAGCAGAAATAATCAAAATAGGACCCATAATATTAGGGAGAATATGATTTATAATAATTCTAAAATCACTAATACCAAGTACTTTTACTGCAGCTATATAATTTTTTTCTTTTTCAGATTTAATTTTACCTCTTACTAATCTAGCAACTTCAACCCAGATTGAACATCCAATTGCAATATATATTTGCCAAAATCCTTTACCAATGGCCAATGAAATTGCAATAACTAATAACAAAGTAGGTATTGACCAAAAAATATTGATTAACCAAACTACTAATGAATCAATTTTACCTCCAAAATATCCACCTAAAATACCAAAAAACAATCCAATGATTGTTGATATTATTACGGCCATTAATCCAATAGATAATGAAACTCTAGTCCCTAATATAACTCTACTAAATAAATCTCTACCGTATATATCGGTGCCAAATAAAAATTTTTTAGTAGTTACATACTTAGATTTTATAGTTTCTAAATTATCTTCCTTAAATAACGTAAAATCAAATTTTTTTAAAATTTTATTTTCTCCATCTGAATAAATATTAACAACTACTTGTTTTCTTTCACTAGTTATTGAACTAATTGCATATTCATTAAATTTCTTTTCAGTACCAAAAAACAAATCAGAGAATTTAAAGTTGTTTTCATTTAAAGGAACTTTTAATATCAATATTTCAAAACCAGGTTTTTTTGATTGAATATTCAAATTCATAGAATTTGCATTTTTAGTTTTGTCTGGAATTATTAAGAAAGCAAAGATTGAAATAACCAAACAAATTAAAATATATAGATATGATAATTTTAATGGAATATTCTTTAACAAATTAAAAAAATTGATTATTCTTTATTAGCTAAAATCATTTCGGATTTAGTTTTATTGGAAAAAATTTGCTCCAAAACATTTATACCTTCACTTATAAAAATGTCTCTTTTTAGATTTTTATGCCAACGATTTCTGTTACTTAAAAGTTCTTTATTTGACATTATAAACTCTTTTTCAGTTTTAAGCAGTTTAAAATTTAAATTATTGGAGTAATCTGAAATACTTTCAAAAAGTTTATTTTTTTTACTATTGTTGTTAGTGTAGTCTTTATATGACGAAAAATTTAGTGGGATTATCTTATTATCTCTCTGTTCCTTAATCCATTCAGCTCTTTTTGATATTAACTTATGATAATCATTTGAATTGATCCTACTTTGTGCATTTGAAGTTATAAAATTAATATTTTTGAATCCATTCCATTTAGTGTAGTAGGCAGCATCAATTTTGTCCCATTGAAGTGGATTTTTTTCATCTCTTTCTCCATTAAAAATATGCATGTAACTATCTGGAATAACAACATCACTTTTAACACCTTCTAATTGTACTGATTCACCATTAATTCTGTAAAATTTATCAGTAGTAATTTTTATAGCTCCCATATCAAAATTTGAATTTGAAATAAACTTATTTAGATCTATAATATTTTGAACAGTACCCTTTCCAAAAGATTTTTCACTTCCTATTATTACAGCTCTTTTGTAGTCTTGAAGAGCAGCTGCTAGAATTTCAGATGCAGAAGCTGACATTTCATTGATTAGCACCACAAGAGGTCCGTCCCAAACTATTTCAGGGTTTCTATCATATAAAACTTTTTTTCTATTTCCAATGGATTTAACCTGCACTACCGGTCCTTTTTCAATAAATAAGCCGGTCATATCAACTACAGTTTGCAAAGATCCACCACCGTTATTCCTTAAATCAAGAATTAGACCCTGCATGCCATTATTTTTTAACTTAATGATATGGTTTTTAACATCCTCAGCAGAATTTCTATTTTTATAATCAGAGAAGTCCACATAAAATTTAGGTAAACTTATATAACCATAATCGACATCCTCCTTACTAATCAAAGTAGATTTAGCATAAACTTCTTCAAGTTCAACTACATCTCTCATTATTTTAACGTCTCTAATAGAGCCGTCCATCTTTTTAACACTAAGTGTTACGAAAGATTTAGCAGGTCCTTTAATAAGCTTTATTGCATCCTCTAATTTTACACCCACAACATCAACAGGTTCTCCGTCTTCTTGTGAAACTTTTAAGATAATATCTCCAACATCAAGAAGTTTATCTTTCCAAATTGGACCACCAATTATAATTTCTACAATCTTAATGGTACCTTCTGTTTTGGTTAATCTTGCACCAATTCCATTAAATTTTCCTGATATATTTATTTCAAATCTCTCTTTATCATCAGGCTGAAAATAAAATGTATGCGGATCGAGTTGATTTAAAAAAGAATTGATATAAGTAGAAAACCAATCGTCTCTGTCCATATCTGCATAAAATTCGAAAAAATCTTGTGTATTTTTCTTAACGATGGCAAGTGATTCATTGTAAACACGATCATCAATAAAATCCAGTGAATCACCTAACTTGAGTAATGCTATATCAAGTGTTGAAAATTTAAGTTGTTTTCTCCACCTTTGTTTTACTTCATTTTTATTTTTTGAATAATCCTTGCTTTCAAAATCAAGATCTAAAGTTTCTTTAGAATTAAAATCAAAAGGATTAGCGATAATCTCATTATAATATTTTTTAATTTCTTCAAATCTTAATTTACTAGTTTCATAAACAAGATTAAAAAAAGTTAGATCATAGTTTTTGATTTGGTCATCCAACTTAAACTTATATTTTTCAAAATTTTTGATGTCAGATTTTAAAAAAAATCTTTTTTGACTATCAAACTGGTTTATGAAAGATGAAAAGATTTTTTCAGAAACATCATCATTAATTTCAATTTTATTGTAATGACCTTTTTCAACTACATATTTAACAATTTCAATTAATAATCTGTCTTTACTAGGATCAGAAAATTTTTTATCGGAAAATGTAAACCCAATAAATATTAATGGAATAATTAGAAATAAGTATTTGTGCTTCATATTCATTAGCTTACTATAAAAGTAATTAATATTAATTATAAATTAAGATTCAAAATTACGTTTTAATAATATGTGTATGTAATTAATTACTTTTGTTCAAAAATTGGACCACGAATGTCAAAAAAACCTTTAATACTAGTCACAAATGATGATGGAATTACTGCTCCTGGAATAAGAATTCTTATTAGTATCATGAATGAAATTGGTGATGTAGTGGTAGTTGCACCAGACAGTCCACAATCAGCGATGGGTCATGCTATAACAATTAACTCTACGTTACAATGTCAAAAAATTAAAATTAATGATGGTCCACAAATTGAATATTCATGCTCTGGTACTCCAGCTGATTGCGTAAAGCTTGGAGTTAATGAAATCCTCAAACAAAAACCAGATTTATGTGTGTCAGGGATAAATCACGGTTCTAACTCATCCATAAATGTGATATATTCTGGGACCATGAGTGCTGCAATTGAAGCAACAATAGAAGGAGTTCCAGCAATTGGATTTTCATTATTAGATTATAGATGGAATGCAAATTTTAATCATATAAAAAAGTATATTAAATTAATAACACTTAAAGCTTTGGAAAAAGGTATCCCCAAAGAAACAACTTTAAATGTAAACTTTCCAAATATTGAAAAAGGGGAAATAAAAGGAATTAAAATTTGTCGACAAGCAAATGCGTATTGGATAGAAAAATTTGATAAAAGAACTAATCCTCTTGGAAAAGAATATTACTGGATGACAGGCGAATTTATTAACAGAGACAATGGAAAGCAAACTGATGAGTTTGCTCTAGATTCAGGTTATATATCCATTGTTCCAGTTAAACATGATTTTACAGACCATGATTCGATTGTAAAAATTCAAGATTGGAAACTGTAAAATGAAATACTATATTATTGCTGGTGAACCCTCGGGAGATCTTCACGGATCAAAATTGATTAAAGAAATATTAAAACTAGATAAAAAAGCAAAAATTAGATTTTGGGGAGGAGACTTAATGAAAAAAAATGGTGGTGAAATTGTTATGCATTATAAAAATCTAGCTTTTATGGGTTTTAGTGAAGTTGTTACAAATATTTTTAAGATTTTAAAAAATTTTAAACTATGTAAAAAGGACATTTTAAATTTTAACCCAGATAAAATTATTTACATAGACTACCCAGGCTTTAATTTAAGAATATGCAAATGGGCAAAAAAAAAGAAATTTAAAAATTATTTTTACATAGCTCCTCAAGTTTGGGCATGGAAGGAAAAAAGATCAGAAATTATCAAGAAATATATTGATCAATTATATGTTGTTCTTCCATTTGAAAAAGATTATTTTACAACTAAACACAATATTAAAGGAAATTTTTTTGGACATCCGCTAATGGATGATTTAAAAAAGTTTCAATTAAAAAAAATCGAATGTAAAAAGCCAATTATTTCAATTTTACCCGGAAGTAGAAAACAAGAAATCTCAAAAATTTTAAATGAAATTTTAAATATTTGTAAGTACTATCCAGATTTTAAATTCATAATTGCAGGTGTAAAGCATGTTGGAGAGGAAACTTATAATAAAATTATTACAAAGAAAAACTGTAATGTTGAAGTAATCTATAATAGAACCTATGACATTATTTCATCTTCAAAGCTTTCAATAGTTACAAGTGGAACAGCTACCCTAGAAACAGCATTACTTAACACTCCTCAAATTGTATGTTACAAATCAAGTAACTTAAATATTTTATTAGCTAGATTTTTTGTAAAAGTAAAATTCATTTCCCTTGTTAATCTAGTTTGTAATAAGGAAGTAATTAAAGAATTAATACAAAATGATGTAAATGAATTAAATCTAAAAAATGAAATAAATAGTATTATTAATGGTAAAAGTGAAAAAATTAAAAAAGATTATCTGATTTTAAATCGATTAATTGGATCACATGGCGTAAGTAAGAAAGTAGCCAGTCATATCTTTAAAAATTAACAAACAATATTTATTATTTTATTTGGAACAAAAATTATTTTTTTAATACTTTTTCCGTTAAGATTTTTCTTAGTTAATTCATGATTTGATATAATCTCCTCTACCTCATCTGATGATAAATCAGTTGATAATAAAACTTGAAACTTTAGCTTACCGTTAAATGAGACAGGGTACTTTTTTTCTTTTTCAAATAAAGTTTTAGGATCATGGATAGGAAAATCTTCGTTAACAATTGAACCTTTATTGCCTAAAATACTCCACAATTCTTCTGCAATATGTGGAGCAAAAGGAGATAATAAAATTGATAATGGTTCTAATATTTTTGATGAGGAACATTTTTTTTCAGTTAATTTATTTACAAGAATCATTAATGAACTGACACAAGTATTAAATGAAAAATTTTCAATATCGTAGTTTATCTTTTTGATCGTTTGATTTAAAATTTTTAGGGACTCATTATCAGGTTCAGAATCAACAACAATTAAATTATTTTCATCATAAAAGAGTTTCCATACTTTATTTAAAAAATTAAATACACCAGAAATTCCATTTGTATTCCAAGGTTTTGCTTGCTCAATAGGGCCTAAAAACATCTCGTATAATCTTAATGTATCAGCACCATAACTATCACAAATATCATCAGGATTAACTACATTATATTTTGATTTTGACATTTTCTGAACCTCTCTCTCAACTTTAAATACATCATTTTTCATTTTAAATTTTGCCTCTGAATATTCAGGTTGCCAATTACTAAATTGTTTTAAATCAAGTTCATTATTTTTATTAACAATATTTATATCGACATTAATTTTTTGAATCTTTTCATCATCAAGTGAGTCGGAAGAAATAAAAATACCAGAATCTATTTCTCTGTATATTAAAGCAGAATTACCCAATATCATACCCTGATTTACAAGCTTTTTAGCATAAACTTCAGTATTAACCAATTTAATATCATACAAAAACATTTGCCAAAATCTAGAATATAATAAATGACCTGTTGCATGCTCACTTCCTCCAAGATATAAATCAACTTCTTTCCAATATTTAAGCACATCTTTAGAAGCAAAACTTTGATCATTATGAGGATCCATATACCTATTAAAATACCATGAACTACCCGCCCAGCCAGGCATAGTATTTAATTCTATACGAAAAACTTTTTTTTCATCAATTTTTGATTTAGAAACAACCCTGTTTTTTTCAATATCCCATCCCCATTTTTGAGCATTTCCTAATGGAGGATCTCCATTTTCAGTAGGAAGGTAATTTTTAACGTCAGGCAATTCTAATGGTAAATATTTCAAATTAATTGGATGTGGAATATCATTCTTGAAATATATAGGTATTGGTTCACCCCAATATCTTTGTCTGCTAAAAACAGCATCTCTAAGCTTATAATTTATTGTTTCATTTCCAGATGAAATCTCATTCAATTTTAAACAAGCCATGTCAAAAGCAGAATTAAAATCTAAATCATTTAGAAAGTCAGAGTTTGTAATTTTGACTTTTTCTTTTGATTCAAAAGCCTCGTTATTTATATTGACACCTTTAAAAATATTTACTATTTCAATATTAAAATGTTTTGCAAAAGCATAGTCCCTAGCATCTCCACATGGAACAGCCATAACTGCACCTGTTCCATATGTGGAAATTACGTAATCTGAAATCCATATTGGTAATAATTTTTTTGTGAAAGGATGAATTACATATGAACCTGTGAATACACCTGAAATCGATTTGACATCAGAAATCCTATCTCTTTCACTTTTTTTACAAGATGAATTAATATAATCTTCAACTTCTTTTTGATTTTTTTTTGTTGTTAATTCTCTTACTAATTCATTTTCTGGAGCTAGGGTTAAAAATGTTGCTCCAAAAATTGTATCCGGTCTTGTTGAGAAAACTGAAATAGATTTAGAGCTTGAATGAATCTTAAATTTAATCATTGCTCCTTTGGATTTTCCAATCCAGTTTCTCTGCATGTCTTTTAGAGGTTCAGGCCAATCAATTTTATCCAAACCTTGTAGAAGCCTTTCAGAATAGGAAGAAATTCTAATACTCCATTGCTTCATTTTTTTTCTGACAACTTCATATCCTCCTCTTTGGGATAATCCATCAATAACTTCATCATTAGCCAAAACTGTTCCTAATTTTGGACACCAATTAACAAATGCCTCGGATAAATAAGCTATTCTGTATTCTTGAAGAATTTCTTCTTTTTGTAAACTATCAAATTTTAACCACTCATTCGCTGAAAAATTAATTGATGTATTATTTATTTCTTCTGTTCCTTTGTTTTCAAAATGACTAATAAGTTCTTTAATTGGTCTTGCCTTACGAGAATTACTATCATACCAACTATCAAACAATAATAAAAACATCCACTGAGTCCACTTATAATAGCTTTTATCAGACGTTCTTATCTCTCTGGACCAATCAAAAGAAAATCCCATTCTATCAAGTTGTTCTCGGTACCTTTTAATGTTTTCGTCGGTTGTTTTTTGCGGGTGTTGTCCTGTCTGTATTGCATATTGTTCTGCTGGTAATCCAAATGAATCATAACCTTGTGGGTGTAATACATTAAAACCTTTATGTCTTTTATATCTTGAATAAATATCACTAGCTATATAACCTAATGGGTGACCAACATGTAGTCCAGCTCCAGATGGATATGGGAACATATCCAAGACATAAAATTTTTTCTTATTTGAGATATTAGAAACATGAAAAGTATTATTCTTTTTCCAATATTTTTGCCACTTCTCTTCTATTTTCCTAAAGTTGTATGTCATTTTGAGAATAAAGCAAAAATAAGGTTATTGTTTTAATGCAAAAAAATTAAAAGAATTGAATTAACTAAAAAGCTTTATTATTTTTATACCAATATATATATTTTGTCATCAAATTATTCAAATAAAATTTTTTCAAATTATTTTCTTGTTATTATAAGTATATCAATTGTTTTATTTTTAATTTCTTCATTTACTTTAATTGCATTAAATTCTGAAAAAATTATAAATGATTTTAAAGAAAATATCCCTGTTGTTGTATTTATTAAAGATCAAAGTAATAAAATTGAACTTTCAAAATTTGAAAAAAATCTTGAAATAAATAATACTATAAAAAAGTTTGATTTTGTTTCTAAAAAAGATGCAGCAAATAAACTTTTAGAAGAAATAGGAGAAGACTTTATTGACTATTTAGGATATAATCCTCTTTATGATTCGTATGATATTTTTTTTACATATGAAAATGTTAATAATTTATTTATCAATCAATTAGTTGAAGAATTCAAAAATGAAAGTTTTGTTGAAGAAGTTACTTATGATGCGCCTCTGATAGAACTTATAAATTTTAATATTAAAATTATAAAGCAATGGTCACTAATCATTGGTTCTATTTTTTTACTTATTTCTATTATTTTAATCAACAATACCATCCGATTATCTGTATATTCAAACAGATTAAATATCAAAACTATGCAGCTTGTTGGAGCTACAAAATTTTTTATAAAAAAACCTTTTATCATTACTCACATAAAACTTGGTGTCTTAAGTAGTATGATATCTTCACTTTTACTAGTTGCAATTTTATACTACTTAAATATTAATTTTTTTGAAATTGATTTTGAAAAAATAAAAGAATCTATTTTTATAACATTGGTGTTTTCTTTAGGCATTAGTGTAATTATATCATATTTTTCAACTACAATTATAACCGGAAGATATATTTCCTCAAATATTGAAAAACTATACTAATGAAAAATAAAAAGTTCGTATTTGGAAAAAGAAATTATAGGTTTATGATAATTGGAATTATATTTATCGCTTTAGGATTCATTCTAATGTCTGGTGGTGGTAGTGATGATCCTAATATTTTTAATGAGGAAATTTATAGTTTTAGAAGAATAAGAATTGCTCCATTGATTGTAATTATAGGTTTTGCAATTGAAATTTATGCTATACTTACAAAGCCTGAATAGATATGGATATATTAAAATCTTTATTACTTGGTATAATACAAGGTTTAACTGAATTTTTGCCAGTATCCTCTAGTGGTCATCTAGAAATTTTCAAAGTTTTTTTAGATTTTTCATATGATTCGGCCAATAGTTTATTTTTTACTCTCATTGTGCATCTTGCAACTGCAATAAGTGCTATCATTTATTTCTGGAAAGACGTTAAAGAAATAATTATAAGCCTAATCAATTTTAAAAAGGATAAAAATACTTTTTTTGCATTTTATATTTTAATTTCTATGATTCCCGCTGGATTAGCTGGGTATTTTTTTGAAAGTGAGATCAACTACTTATTTAATGGGAATTTAACTCTGGTAGGTTTTATGTTAATTTTAACTTCTCTAATACTTTACCTTTCCGATAGATTTAATAATTTTTCTAAAAGATTAAATTTTAAATCATCACTAATCATAGGTTTTACTCAAGCTTTGGCTATCTTACCTGGAATTTCTAGAAGTGGAACAACTATAGGAACCTCAATTTTTTTAGGATTAAATAGAGATGTAGCTGCTAAATTTTCTTTTTTGATGGTTGTTCCAATAATTTTTGGATCATCTCTAAAAATTATATTAGATAATGAAATTGAATTCAATAACAACAATATTTCAAATTATTTAGTTGGATTTAGCTCAGCATTAATTTCTGGATATTATGCATGTAAATGGATGATAATTTTTGTAAAGAAGAGCAAGTTAATTTACTTTTCAATCTACTGTCTATTGATAGGTATTTTATCCATTATATATTCAATTTTAAATGGATAATATTAGTGATAAAATCTCTAAAGAAGGGTTGGTTATTCCAATTTTTAAGCCAATAAATTGGACTTCTTTTGATGTAGTGAAATATGTTAGAGGATTAATTAAAAGACATACCCAATTTAAAAAAATAAAAGTTGGTCACGCCGGTACATTAGATCCTCTGGCTACTGGATTATTAATAATTTGTATTGGAAAAAAAACCAAAGAAATATATAAATACCAGGATCAAAAGAAAATATATTTTGCAACTTTCAAACTTGGTGCTACAACTGCATCTTATGATCTTGAAACAAAAATAAATCAAACATATTCAACTTCTCATATAAATATTGATAAAATTAAAAAATGTATCAAAAATTTTATTGGTGAAATAGATCAAATTCCACCAATATTTTCTGCTATAAAAGTTAATGGGAATAGATCTTATAATTTAGCAAGGAAAGGTAAAAATGTAAATTTAAATTCTAGAAAAATAATTATATCAAAATTCGAATTACTAGCTTATAAAAACTTAGAAATAGATTTTAAAATAGAGTGTTCTAAGGGAACATATATAAGATCAATTGCACATGATTTTGGAAAAAATCTTAATTCAGGGGCTTATCTAAAATATTTGGAAAGATATTCAGTTGGAGAGCATAACATAAAAAATGCATATTATTTAGATCAACTCGAAAATAAACTATTTACTTAATAAGTTTATAAAATTTTCTCGTTTTATGATTTCTCCACCCAAACTTTTCAAATGCTCAGATGGAACTTGACAATCGATAAATCTATAATTATTTTTTTTTAACTCAAGATTTAAATAGTATAATGCAACCTTACTTGCATTTGATGATTTTGAAAACATACTCTCTCCACAAAAAACATCGCCTAAATCTAAACCATAAAGCCCTCCAACAATTTCATCATCTTCCCAAACCTCAACAGAGATTGCTTTTCCCATTCTGTGTAACTCTATAAATGAATTTATTAGACCTTTTGTAATCCATGTTCCTTTTTGATTGATTCTTTTAATATTAGCACATAAATTAATTACTTCCTCAAACTCTTTGTTAAAAGTAATTCTGAAATCACATTTTTTTAGAAAAACTTTAAAGCTTTTTGAAATATTAAATTTATCACAATACAAAATCATCCTTGGATCTGGGCTCCACCATATCAAATTTTTATCTGATTCGAACCAGGGGAAAATACCTTTTTTGTAAGCTTCTATAATTCGCAACGGGTTAAGATCACCACCAAAAGCAACTATTCCATTTTTATCTGCATTATTAGGATTAGGAAAAAAATAATCTTTACCTAGCTGAAACATATTTTTTAAAAAGGAAGATCATCTGGCTCATTTTCTGAACTTTCAGAAATGTTTAGGTCTTCTTTGGTAGGTAAAGGAGGCAACTGAGATTCATAATCATCCTCTACTTTTTCAATACGCCAACCTTGAATAGAATTAAAATATTTAATTTCACCTTTGTCGTTTGTCCATTCCCTTCCTCTTAAGTTAATATCAATCTTTACTAAATCCCCAACATTAAATGCATCTAAAAGATTAGTTCTATCCTGAATAAACTCAACTAATATATTCTGAGGGTATTGCTCTTGAGTTGTTAATACTATTTCTCTTTTTCTAAATCCATTTGAGCCGTATTCTTTGGTTTCATTAATTAATTTTACTTTTCCTGAAATATTCATAACTGTATATTATTTTTTATTTTAACCGATAGCTTTTCAAAATCTTCTTTATTCATAATTAGAGATTTTGAAAAATTCATATCATTAACAGAACTAATTGGAATGAGATGAATATGTACATGTGGAACTTCTAAACCAACTACTGCTAACCCAATTCTTTTACAATCAACTGATTTTTTAAGTCCCCAAGCAATTTTTTTAGCAAAATCCATAAGAACACTGTACTCTTTAGAGTTTAAATCAAATAAGTAATCTATCTCTTTTTTTAAAACACATAATGTATGACCAATCGTATTTGGATTTACATCTAAAAATGCAATACAATTATCATCTTCATGTATCTTATAACTTGGAATCTCGTTGTTTATTATTTTAGTAAATATTGAAGCCAAAGTTTTTATCTTGATATTGAAATAATTTCAAATTTTAATTTTCCACTAGGAACTGAAATTTCAGCAATTTCACCTTCAGATTTACCTAGCAATCCCTTTCCAATAGGCGAATTAACAGATATTTTACCTTCTCTCAAATTTGCCTCACTCTCAGCAACTAATTGATACTCCATTAGCATATTATTGACAATATTTTTTATTTTTACTTTAGATAAAACTAACACTTTAGAACTATCTAATTGAGTTTCGTCTATAAGACGTGCATTAGCAAGTGTTTCTTCCAATTTAGAAATTTTAAGCTCTAATAAACCTTGAGCTTCTTTAGCTGCATCATATTCTGCATTTTCACTTAAATCACCCTTATCTCTAGCTTCAGCAATGGCTTTTGATGCTAAAGGTCTTTCAACGTCTTTAAGATGATTTAACTCAGTTCTTAACTTTTTTAATCCTTCCCTTGTATAATATGAAAAACTCATTTCTATTTAAAAAAAAAAACCCTAATTCTAGGGATTCTCAAATATACAAATTTCTTCAAATTATACATTTTTACTAATTTTCAATAATGTTAAATATTATTAAATATTTATTTCTAATATTCTTTTTGTGTTCTTGTGAAAAAAATATGGATAATGAGAATCCTTTTATTATTGACATAAATTTTGAAAAAATTATAAATTTAAACTTACCAGCTTATGATAATCTTAGATATAACGGAGGATCTTCTTATATAGCTGGGCTTGGTATAAAAGGAGTCATTCTTTTTAATTTAAATAACAATTACCTTGCATGGGAAGCAAGTTGTCCAAATGAAAAACCTTCCGATTGTAGTACAATGGAAATTCAGGGACTTCAAACGGAATGTAAGTGTAATTCTAATCTTTACAGCCTAGCAAATGGACAACCATTGAAAATAAATACTGATAATTCTTTTCCAATGGTAGCCTATTTTACTGAGAAAAGCGGGAACTCATTAAGAATTTATAATTAATTCTACAAAATCATTTTTATAAATCAACAATTTTAAATTTTATTGGGATATTTTAGTAATCCTTGTATATTTGCAACCGCTTTAAGAATATGAATGCAATAGTAGAAATTTTAGGAAAACAATTTAAAGTTGAAAAGGATTCAAAATTGCTTGTTCACAGAGTCCAAGGTAACGAGGGTGATAAAATAACTTTTGATAATGTTTTAATGCTAGACAACGGGTCTAAAATTACAATTGGCAGCCCTAATGTAATAGGTGCTTCTGTTCAAGCTAAAATTGTAAAGCATTTGAAAGATGATAAAGTTATTGTGTTTAAAAAGAAAAGAAGAAAAGGATATAAAGTAAAAAATGGTCATAGACAAGCTCTTACTGAAATTTTAATAGAAAAAGTTTCTGAAAAAATTGTAGCAAAAAAAACTGAATCCAAGGATACAAAGAAAGCTGAAGTTAAAAAGCCAACTGCGAAAAAAGTTGCAGTTAAAAAAACAACAAAATTATCTAAAAAATAAAATAAAATGGCTCATAAAAAAGGTGTAGGTAGTTCTAAAAACGGAAGAGAATCAGAATCCAAACGGCTTGGAGTTAAGATATTTGGAGGTCAATCTGCAATTGCTGGTAACATTATTGTTAGGCAAAGAGGTACTAAACATAAGCCTGGCGATAATGTATATCTTGGTAAAGACCATACCCTTCATGCCAAGGTCGATGGAATTGTTAAATTCACAAAAAAGAAAGACAACAAATCTTTCGTATCTATAGTACCAAATCCATAATTTTATAAAAGATTATAACTTTAGAGGAAAATGCCTCTCATTTATTTTCATAATGATAAAATCTACTCTCATATTATATGGCAGATAATTGAAGATGAAAAATTCTTTTTTTCTAAATTTTCTCTTAACAAGAGAGAATTAAAAATTTATAATCTAAAAAAAACCACTTCAAAAAAAATTGAGTTTTTATCTGTAAGATATTTATTGAGATTGTTAAAACTTAAACCAAATGATCTATATTATTTAAAGGATGGAGCTCCAAAATTAAAATCAAAAAATAATTTATCTATAAGTCATTGTAATGGATATTCTACAGTTCTGATTTCTGAAGTTTCTTGTGGAGTAGATATTGAAACTTTTAGAAAAAAAATTTTTAAAGTCAAAGATAAGTTTCTAAATGAATTTGATATTAAAAATATTGATATTAAGTCAGTATTTAACTTAACTGCGATTTGGTGTTTAAAAGAATCTGTTTTCAAAGCTGAAAATAGTGCTGGATTAAGTTTCAAAAACCAAATATTCATTAAATCAATTGAAAAAAAATCTAAATATGCTGAATTATTTGTTAAAAGGTTAGACTCTGACAGAGTCTATAAATGTAATTTATTGTTCAATTCAAAATATATTTGTACAACTGTATTTTCAAATGATTGATTTTTTTATTGAGCTTTTTAACCAATACTCTAAATATGATGCTATTGATATTTATCTTGAGATCGTAGCAGTTATCTTTGGATTTTTATCTGTATGGTATTCAAAGAATAATAACATTTTAGTCTTTCCAACTGGAATGATTAATACTTCTATTTTCGTTTATTTATTATTTAAATGGTCATTATTAGGTGATATGATTATTAATGCATATTACTTCATCATGAGTATATATGGATGGTTTTACTGGACAATGGGTAATAATAAAAAATCTGTGCCTA
Source organism: uncultured Bacteroidota bacterium (assembly GCA_902522775.1). GTDB lineage: Bacteria > Bacteroidota > Bacteroidia > Flavobacteriales > Flavobacteriaceae > Eutrophosalina. Next base: position 75,407 of record CABYWQ010000005.1, read on the forward strand.
TTTCAATAATGAATTATCATGATAAAAAAATCATAATTATTCTTTTCTTTTCTTCTGCATTATTTGTTTCACTAGTTTATACGCTTTTTGACAAGTGGGATTCACTTGTTTCTTACATAGATATTTTAACTACCTCAATATTTTTTGCAGCAATGTGGTTGATGGCAAAAAGAAAGCTTGAAAGCTGGAACTTTTGGATAATTGCTAATATTATTTCTGTACCACTTTATTTTTATAAAGGTCTTGCATTTACCAGCTTACAATATTTTATATTTACATTAATTGCAGTTGCTGGTTATTATAAATGGAAAAATATTTACAACAAACAAAATCTGACTGTATAAAAATTGTTCTATATGGACCAGAATCAACTGGAAAATCAACTTTAGCAAAGCAATTAGCTGAATATTATAGAACTGATTTTGTTCCAGAATACGCAAGAGAATATCTTCAAAAAAAATACGATCAATTTGCACTAAAATGTCAAGTAAATGATATATTACCTATTGCTAAAGGCCAAATGAATTTGGAAAATAATGCTACAAAAAATAATTCTTTGATTTTTTGTGACACCAATTTATTAACTACTATGGTATATTCAAAAATCTATTTTAATTACTGCGATCCTATTTTAGAAAGATGTGCTAGGTCTAACTTTTATGATATTTATCTATTAATGGATATTGATATACCATGGATTAAAGATAATCTCAGAGATAGACCTCATGAAAGAAAAGAAATGTTTGAATCATTTAAAAGTTCTCTAATTAAAAACCAAAAAAAATTTGTAATTATCAGTGGAAATTTTAAAGAAAGAAAAGAAAAAGCTATCAGAATTATAAATAATTTATTTAATTTTAAAGTATAGAAGGGGTGCTTCGGCTGAGATTATACCCATTGAACCTGACAAAGTAATTTTTGTAAGGGATAATGACACTCAACTAGAGAATCCCGTTAATTTAATATTTATGAAAAAAATTATTTTAACGGTATTTTTATTTTCAAATTTTATTTCTTCACAAGAGAAAATAAAAGATACCATACAAGGAACAGAACAAAAATTAGATGAAGTCATAGTTCAAGCAGTTAGAGCAAAATTTTCATCACCAATAAGTTTTTCAAACGTAACAAAAAAAGATATTTCTAGTAGGAATCTAGGTCAAGATCTTCCAATATTATTAAATTATCTGCCCTCCGTTGTAACAACTTCAGATGCTGGTGCTGGTATTGGCTATACTGGAATAAGGATTAGAGGAGTTAGTCCTCAGTCTACTAATATTACCATTAATGGTATTCCATTCAATGATGCAGAATCACATGGTACATATTGGGTTAATTTACCAGATTTTTCATCTTCGGTTGAAAATCTTCAGGTTCAACGGGGAGTAGGAACATCGACAAATGGTTCCGGAGCTTTTGGAGCTAGCATTAACATATTAACAGATGCTGTTTCTGATATTGCATTTGCTACAATTTCTAGTTCAATTGGAAGTTACAATACTTTTAAAAACACGATTAAGTTCAGTACTGGTTTGATCAATAATTTTGAATTAAGTGGTAGATTGTCCAAAATAAATTCTGATGGATATGTTGACAGAGCCTTTTCAGACTTAAAATCTTATTTTATTCAAGGATCGTATAGTGATGAAAATACATTAATAAAAGCATTAACATTTGGAGGACACGAAAGAGGATATCAAGCTTGGTTTGGTGTAACAAGTGATCAGATAAAGGAGAATAGAAGACAAAATCCCTATACTTACGAAAACGAGATTGATAATTATAAGCAGGATCATTTCCAATTTCATTGGAATGAAAAATTAAATTCAAGTTGGTCTACTAATTTAGGTCTTAATTACACAGATGGTAGAGGATATTATGAACAATACAGAGAAGATGACTCAATTGACGGTTATTCAGGAATATTATCCTCAGATATTGACTCCAATGGAAATGAATTGGGCACTACTGATTTAATAAGAAGAAGATGGCTAGATAATAATTTCTATGTATTAAATGCTTCAGTTGACTACAATAGTAAAAATTTAAATCTCAATTTTAATAGTTTTTACAGTTCCTATTCAGGAGATCACTTTGGTGAAATAATCTGGGCTAGAACTTTTAGTCAAAATGGAAAAATAAGAGATAGATATTATGAAGGCAATGGAAAGAAGAAAGATTTTAGCGTATTTTCTAAAGCTTCTTTTAATTTAGGGGAAAAAACTGAGATTTATACAGATTTACAGTTTCGAAAAGTTAATTACAAAACCTCAGGCATAACATCTGACTTAGTCAACATGATACTTGACAAAGAATACAATTTTTTTAACCCTAAGTTTGGTGCTTCTTATAAATTTAAGCCAAATTCTATGTTATATTTTTCCTATGCACGGGCTAACAGAGAACCAAGTAGAAGCGATTATGAATCCAATTTGTCAATAAAACCTGAAGAACTTAATGACTTAGAACTTGGATGGAGATTTAGAAATGAGAAAATTAAATTAAATATAAATTCTTATTATATGTTATATTCTAACCAGTTAGTTTTAACAGGTGAATTAGATGATGTTGGAACACCTATAAGAACCAACAGTGGTAATAGCTACAGATTAGGAATTGAGATTGATAATTTTTTAAAACTTTCAGAAAAAACATCGTTTCAAACCAATCTTACTCTCAGTTCAAATAAAAACAAAGAAATTATTTCAAAAGTTAATGGAGAAATTTATAATTATGGAAAAACAAATATTTCTTTTTCCCCGAATTTAATCCTATCAAATATCTTTTCTTATATGCCGAATGAATACACGACTCTATCTTTACTTTCAAAATACGTAGGCAATCAATATATGAGTAACAATGATTCAAAAAATTCTCTACTTGAAAGTTACTTTATAAATGATCTTAATTTCACTTATCAAATAAAAACAAATAAACTATTTAATTCAATAATATTTTCAGCTTTAATTAATAATTTATTTAATATTGAATACATATCTAACGGATATTATTATACATATGATGATACTTGGAGTAATCCAGGTGAGGTTATTACATTAGATGGTGCGGGTTATTATCCTCAAGCCACTAGAAATTTTTTATTTGGTGTTTCTCTTGAATTTTAATTTATTTTAAATATTTATTATAGATTTGCGTAGTGAAAAAGACATTTAGTCTTGTTTTTAGTTTTATTATCCTTTTTCCAAGCTTATTGAGCTTGGAACACTTTGTTTTTCATGATCACCATAGTTGTCATTATGAGGGAAATAACATTTATGTTCCTGAATATGAATGCTTAACATGTGATTTTATCTCTACTAGCATTACAGATTATTCATTTGACGATTATTACATATCAAGTATTATATTTCATGACATAAATATAGACTTTGAATATAATTTTTCACTATTATCCCATTATTCTTTACTAAACAAGAATAAGGCTCCACCCTATTTTATTTAATTAACAATTAATTGATTAAATAAACTATTACTAAACATAAAATTTAAAAATGAAAAAATATATAATTAATGCCTTTATGGCATTTATAATATTATTTGCAAATGAGATATATTCCCAATCAAATAATGATACAATTGTTAGAGTTAATCTTGAAGAAATAATTATTTCAACTCCTTTTAAGGAAAGTGTAAAAAATAATATTCTTAAAGTAGATAAACTTAATTTAAATGATTTAAAAATCATTAACGCCAAAAGCTTTTCATATTCACTTATGAAAATACCTGGAGTTTCAATTATAAGCTCAGGGCCTGGAATATCCAAACCCTCAATTAGGGGGCTTTCAGGAAACAGAATCGTTTCATATACTCAATTTTCCAGATTAGAAAATCAACAGTGGGGTGATGAGCACGATCTTCAAGCTGATGCTTTTGGTATTCAATCCATTGAAGTTATTAAAGGCCCAATGTCAGTTATTTATGGTGGTGATGCTATGGGAGGTGTAATATATTTAACACCTGATGATTATGTGTATGATGATCTACAAGTTGAAATTGGAAGCTATTACAATTCAAACTACAGTGGATTTACAAATAATTTAGGAATAAAGGGGTCCGCAGGAGATTTTGGATACATTATCCAAGGTAGCTATACAGATAACGGTAACTATGAAACCCCTGACGGTGAGGTTGAGAATACTTTCACAGAAAATACAGAACTGAACTTTGGTATAGGTTATAAGTCTGATAATTTTATTTCTGATCTAAGATTTAATTATTCTGAGTCAACCATTGGCGTTCCTCATGCTGATGAACATGATGAACACGGAGATGATCATGATGAGGATCACGATGATGATCATGATGAGGATCACGATGAGGATCACGATGAGGATCATGATGAACACGAGGAAGAAGCTGCGTACCAGGATTTAAGCCATATGAAAATAGCTTTAAAAAACAGAATTTTCTTAGGCAAATCTGAATTAGAAATTACATTAGCACACACCATTAATGACAGAGCGGAATTTGGTGGACACCATGATGAGGAAGACGGAGATCACGATGAGGATCATGATGAGGACGAGGATGAGGATCATGATGAAGACCATGAAGAAGATCACGATGAAGATCATGAAAGTGAAGCTGAGTTAGATATGGAGCTTATTACAACAACTGTAGATTTAAAATACCTTTTTCCAAAAAATGGAAAATCAGAATTTGTAATTGGTTCAAATTTAATGTTTCAAGAAAATTTAAATTTTGGACATGAAGAATTAGTGCCAGATTCAAAGAAAAATGATTTTGGATTGTACTCAATTTCACATATACATGGTAAAGTATGGAATGTATTGATTGGTTTAAGAGCTGATTTCAGAAATATCACTGCTGAAGGATTTGATAAAAACTATAGCAGTCTTACAGGCTCCTTTGGATTAAAAGGTAATTTAGGAAATGGTATTATGAGAATTAACTTTGCTTCCGGATACAGGGCTCCAAATTTACATGAATTATTTTCTGATGGTGTCCATCACGGTACTCTGAGGTATGAAATTGGTGACAAGGATTTAAGTGTAGAAAAGAATATCCAAACTGATTTTTCAATAACTACATATACTGAAAATTCACAGTTTGATTTTGCTTTATTCTACAATGGATTTAATGATTACATATATTTAAATCCTACATCTCGAGTTGAGGGTGATTACCAAGTTTATGAATATATTCAAAAAGATGTTTCATTATTTGGAGGTGAAATTTCTTACAGTAGAGAATCAGAAATTGACTGGCTTTCTTATGAAAGTTCACTAGAATTTATAACCGGTTACACAACTGACAAGGAATATTTACCGTTTCTCTCTCCAATAACTTTAAATCATTCTTTCAACTTAGACTTTGATAAAAGTTCATTTGAAATAAGTGCCTTATTTAAAGGTAAAAAACAAAAGGTTCCGACTTATGAAACTCAAACTGATTCTTATTTCTTAATGAATATTTCTGGTTCTCATGATTTTAATTTCTTAAATAAAACACTAACCCTTGGATGGTCAGTAAATAATTTATTTGATAAAGAATATTTTGATCACCTTTCTAGATTTAAAAACATGGGTATTCACGAAATGGGAAGAAATATTTCGGTTGGTTTGAAATATATTTTCTAAATTTTTGAGTATAAATAAATTTTATACTCTAATTTTTATATAGTTATTGTAAAAAGATATAAATTTTTATGAATATGGATTACTCTGTAAAATTTAATTTTTACAGAGTAATTCTTTCTTTTTTTTTTTATAAATTTACTTATTAACTAATTTTTACATTAACAAACAATTTAAATTTTTTTAAGATGAGATTAATTTTAATATTATTTTTATCACTATTATTCTTTCAATTAAATAGTCAATCTGTCAATTTTCAAGAGTTCGATCTGGATAATGGACTTCACGTTATTCTTCACCAAGACAACAGTGCACCAGTAGTTGCAACATCTGTAATGTATCACATTGGAGCAAAGGATGAAGATCCTGATAAAACTGGTTTTGCACACTTTTTTGAGCATTTACTTTTTGAAGGAACTAAGAATATTGAAAAAGGAGAATGGGATATTATTGTAAATTCTAATGGAGGAAGATATAATGCAAATACATCTGCTGATAGAACATATTATTATGAAATATTTCCATCAAACAAATTAGAAATAGCTTTATGGTTAGAGTCGGAAAGGATGCTTCATCCTAAAGTGAGTCAGCAAGGTATTGATACTCAAAATGAAGTTGTTAAAGAGGAAAAAAGACTCTCTGAAAATCAACCATACGGTAAATTATTAGAAGTAATTTTAGAAAATTTATTTTTAGTACATCCTTATAAAGGTACAGTAATTGGAAAAATGGAACATTTGGATAATGCAACTGAAGAGGATTATCAAAATTTTAATGCAAAATATCACATTCCCAATAACGCTGTATTAGTTGTTGCAGGAGATATTGAAATTGAAAAGACTCTCGAACTAATAAAAAAATATTTTGATGAAATTCCGAGTGGAGATGATGTAATAAGGAGCTTTGAAAAAGAAAGTCCAATAGTTGAAACAAAAAGAGTTCAAGCATTCGATAAAAATATTCAAATACCAGCTTATATATATGCCTATAGAACGCCTGCACAAAATCAAAGAGATTCATGGGTTTTAAACATGATTTCTACATATCTAAGTGATGGCCAAAGCTCAAAACTATATAAAAAAATTGTTGACGAAAAGAAAATGGCATTAGCAGCTCAAGCATCAAATTTAGGAATGGAAGATTATGGTATGTATTTTATTTTTTGTCTTCCAATGGGAGAAAATAATATGGATGATTTATCAATCGAGATTGATGAAGAAATCAATTTAATTCAAAATAACCTAATAAGCGAGAAAGATTACCAAAAAATTATGAATAAATTAGAAAGTCAATTTGTTAGTTCAAATTCTTCATTTGAGGGTATTGCCAGCTCATTAGCTACATATTATATGTTATATGATGATATTAACTTGATAAACTCTCAATTAGATATTTACAAATCTATTTCCAGAGAAGAAATTAGAGAGGTGGCAAAAAAATATTTGAGTCCAAATCAGAGAATAGAAATTGAATACTTACCTACTGAAAAATAAATTATGAAAAAGTTTTTATTTACAACGTTTATACTATTTACTTTAAACAACTTCAGCCAAGTTGATAGAACCAAAGTTCCTGAATCTGGGCCTACACCTGAAATTAATTTAGGAGAGGCTGTTAAGCACGAACTTAAAAATGGATTGAAGTTAATATTAGTTAAAAATGATAAACTCCCGAGGGTATTTTTTAATCTATTTATTGATTCACAACCAATTTTAGAAGGAGAAAAAACTGGAATATCATCTGTTACATCTGATCTATTGGGGAAAGGAACAAAACAGGTTTCTAAAGATGAATTTATTGAAAAAATTGATTTTATGGGAGCTAATTTAAATTTATCTGCTACTGGTGCATCTGGATCCTCATTATCAAAATTTTTTCCTGAACTTCTTGAAATGTTAGCTGATGGTTTACTTAATCCTATTTTCAGTGAAGAAGAATTTGATAAGTCAATTGAAAGATTTAAAGAAGCTATCAAAGCCGATGAAAATAGTGTTCCTGCTGCTGCAAGAAGAGTAGAAAGTATTTTAGCTTATGGTAAAAATCATCCCAATAGCGAATATGTAACATTAGAATCCTTAGAAAAAATCCAATTTGATGATATTGAAGAGTTTTTTAATAAAAATTTTGTTCCTAATAATTCCTATATGATTGTTATTGGTGACTTTACAATAGATTCAACGATTGATCAAATTGAAAAATTATTTAGAAAATGGAAAAAAGGTAAAATTGATAAATATGAATTAAAATCAAAAACAAATTCTAAAACTGCAATTCACTTTGTCGATATGCCAAATGCAATCCAATCCGAAGTTTCGTTCCAGAATTTAATTAAAATGGAAAGAAATAATCCTGACTACTTTTCATTACTAATTACAAACAAAATTTTGGGAGGTGGGCCTGAAAATAGGCTTGAACAACAAATTAGAGAAAATAAAGGATACACCTACGTTGCTAGGTCTTCTTTTGGATCAAGTAAGTATACAAAAACAAGATTTAGAGCATATACTAGTACGAGATCTGAAGTTACAGATAGTGCCGTTGTTGAAATGCTTAACGAAATAAAAAAAATCAGAGATGTCAATGTAACTAAAAAGGAATTGAGCGATGTTAAAGCAAAATATTTTGGAAATTTTGTATTGGCAACAGAAAGTCCATCAACAATTGCTAGTTATACTGTTCAAATTGAGACTCAAAATTTAGATAAGGATTACTATAAAAATTATCTTTCTAATATTAATAAAATAACAATTGATGATGTTAATAATGCGTCAAACAAATATTTTGACTTAAATAATGGTCAAATAGTAGTTACGGGTAAGGGATCTGAAATTGCAGATAAACTTGAGAATATAGTTTTTGATGGAAGAAAATTTGATGTTTACTACTATGATAAATATGGAAATTTAGTTGAAAAACCTGTTTTTAACAAAGAAATTAGCTCTGACTTAACTGCTGCTAATATCTTGGAAAAGTATGTTACAGAGATTGGTGGAAATGAAAAATTAAGTGCAATCAACACAATTTCTATTGAAGCTAATGTAACAATTCCTGGTGCTCCATTTAAGCCAAAAGCGATCATTATTGAAAAAAGTCCAAATTTAAGTTCATTGGTTATGTCAGTTGAGGGTATGGGAACATTGATGACTCAAAAATTTGATGGAGAAAGTGGTTACATGGAACAAATGGGTCAGAAAATTCCAATGGAAAAAGAACAAATTGATAATTCAAAAAATAAAGAAAGTTTGTTTGATGAAATTTACCTAATTAACTCTGAATTAGAAATAGTAAGTTTAAGCCCCTTAGATGGTAAGGATACTTACAAAATTAAAGTAAAAGAAAATAATTTCAGATATTATGATGCTGAATCAGGACTACTAGTAATGACTGAGGAAGTCACAGAACAGGGTGGTAATTCAATTACATCAATTACTAAATATTCTGATTATAAAGAAGTTGATGGTATTTTGTATGCATTCAAAAGAGAAATTTTAGCAGGGCCTCAAAAAATTAACTTTGAAATTATATCAGTGAAATTTAATGAAGAAATTTCGGATGAATTCTTTAAGTAATTTTCTCTCTTTGGTTTACCAAATATACTCCAAATAGAATTACTGCAGATGCAAAATACTGCTTAACAGTTAATTCTTCGCCGTCAAGAACTGCCCATAAAATTGCAATAACTGGCATTGTATAAGTAACGGCAGATGCAAAAAGAGGTGAAGCTATTTTAACAAAAATATTGAAAATTGTCTGTGCTATTGCGCTACTAAAAATAGACAATATCAAAATATATATAATCGAATTGATAACATCTTGACTTGAAAAATTCAAACTATTAAAGTCTGAAAATATTAAAATTAGTATTGCAGGAGGAAGAATACTTAAAAAAATTCCTGCTGTGACAGCAGCCGGTGGTATGTCAGTGAGATATGTTTTAATTAAATTAACTGATGTTCCATAACCAATTGTAGTTATGACAATAAATACAGCGAAAAAAATATTTACTTCTGAATTTAAACTTCCTTCGTAAAGCAGTAAAAAAGTTCCAATTAACCCTACAGATAAACCTACAATTTGTTTTTTAGTAAAAAATAAATTGAAAAAGAAAATTCCAATAACTAAAGTTGATATCGGAGTAAGAGTGGTCAATATTGATGCTAATCCACTATCAATTTCAGATTGACCAAAACCTACAAGATAAACTGGAAAAAATGTTCCAACATATGCTGTAATGACTATCCATTTCCATTTTTCTTTTTTTATTTTAATTAATGATTTATATGAGAAAACAATAATAACAATAGACGTAAAAATAATTCTTAGACTGCCTAATTGTATTGGTGATAATTGATCTAGTCCTTTTTTAATTAAAATAAATGAACTTCCCCATATAACAGAAAGTATAATTAATAAAAACCATTTTTTATTGTAATTATTCATAAATCCATCTAAAAGAATCTACCATCTTTTTAATATCATTTCTAATATAATCTATATATGGAAATAAGGAATCATAATTTGGCTCCGTTTCAAAAAAGAGGCTTCCAGTTAAAAATTTATCTGTTTGATTAGTTACATAAAACTGAATATTTGATGGTGAATTTCCAACAAATGAGTAAAGTTTTGAATATATTTTTTTATCAATATTAACATAATTACTTTGAATTATTTGATCACTTAATCTTGAATTTTCATTTATTTTTTGATTAAATGTATTTAACACTTTTTCGATAGAGTTTGATAAAACTATTTGATTAATAAAAATTTTTGCATTTAAATTTTTATAATAAATTTCATAATTACAATTTTTAATATTATTTATTGATGCTTGAGAATTTATATTAAAACTGTAATTACAATCTAAAGAGATCTTTTTATAAGTAGGAATTTCAAATTCTGGAGCAAAGTATGCCTTTTGCTTAGGAAGATTGACATTATTATTACATGAATAGACTATTAATGCAAAAAAAATTATTCTCATTAATTAAGGTTTATTATAAACTACCTGAATACATTTTAATTGAATAAAATTCTAAACGTAACTTAAAATACAATAAAAAATGAATTTAAAATGGCAAATCGTCCGGCTGATTATCTTCTTGGACAGTTTTAGGCGAACCAATAACAGGTGAATCAATTTGATCATCATTAGAATCATTTCTATTATTTAAAAAATTAAACTCATTCACATGCACCTCAGTCGAGTATCTTTGTTGACCATCCTCGGCTTGCCATTTTCTCGTTTTCAGTTTTCCCTCAACATACACTTTATCACCTTTTTTTAAATATTTATTGCAAATTTCAGCTGCTTTGTTTCGTACAACAACATTATGCCATTCCGTATTACTTACTTTTTCACCAGTTTGTTTACTAATGTAACTTTCATTTGTAGCTAAAGGAAATCTTCCAACACATCCGCCATCTTCAAAATGATGCATTTTTATATCATCACCTAAATTACCAATTAGCATTACTTTATTTAATGATCCACTCATGACATCAAATATAGTAAAGTTAACTATTGAATTTGTGAAATTATATTAAATATTGGCTTTGGAAATGCATAGGAATCAAGACTAGTTAATTTAACAAAAGATTTATCTTCAAAGTCACTTTTAAATATCCAAAATTTTATTATCAAGTTTTGGTGAGAAAGCTTATGTTTTACTGTTAACTCTTTGGTTAATTTTTCTTTGGAAAAAGAGCTTATTTTAGCAAACAATTTATCTGCTTGGTCATGATTGATGATTTCGCTAGTTTCAACCATTGGAAACTCATAAAGATTTTGCCATATATCTTTTTTTAATCTTTTTAATATTTTAATTTTTTTGTTCTTTGATATACCTACTAAATAATTAAAATACCTATTTCTAATTTTGATTGATTTTTTCTTTATTGGAAGGGATTCAATGAGATCATTTTTAAAAGCTAAGCAATCATTTAAAAAAATACAATTTAGACATTGATATTTTTTTGGAGTACATATTAATGATCCATAATCCATTAATGCTTGATTAAAATCACCAGGCTTAGTATTCATAATTAGCTTACTACCAATTTTTTTTATACTTCTTTTTAAAACCAAACTATTGACTTGATAATTTAACTTAAATAGCCTACTGAGAAATCTCATCACATTTCCATCTACGACAATTTTATATTCACCATTACAAATAGAACTAATTGCGGATGCAGTATAATCACCAATTCCTGGAAGACCAATAAGAATTTCATATGACCTAGGAAAAATTCCAGAGTACTTATCTAAAACTATTTTTGCTGTTTTATGCATGTTCAAGGCTCTACTGTAATACCCTAAACCTTGCCATATCTTCATTAGATCATCAAACTCAGCTTGAGCGAGAGCTTTTATATTTGGATACTTAATAATAAACTTTTTAAAGTAAGGTAAACCCTGTTCAATTTTAGTTTGTTGAAGAATTATTTCAGAGACCCAAACAACATATGGATCCGATGTTTTTCTCCATGGCAGATCTCTTTTATTTAGATTATACCAATTGATTAATTTATCTGTAAAATTTATTTGCATCAAACCATCAAAGTTAAATTAAATAAAGAATGATAATAATTTTTTTTAGAATATAAATTTATATATTTGGCAACCTAATATTAAAATAAATCGTTAAAATGACTAAAGCAGAATTAATAACAAAAATTTCAGTAAATCTTGGTTTAGAAAAAAATGAAGTTCTAGCAACTATTGAAAATTTTATGGAGGAAGTTAAATTTTCACTTAAAGAAGGTGAAAATGTATATTTAAGAGGTTTTGGAAGTTTTATTATAAAAAAAAGGGCTGAAAAAACTGGTAGAAATATCTCTAAAAATACAACGATAAAAATTCCAGCTCACTCAATTCCTGCTTTCAAGCCTGCTAAGGTTTTTGTTTCTGACGTTAAAAATAATAACTAAATTTATGCCTAGCGGAAAAAAAAGAAAAAGACATAAGGTAGCTACTCACAAAAGAAAAAAAAGAAGTAGAGCCAATAGACATAAAAAGAAATAGTTTCTTTTAAATAATAAGTTCATTGACATTGAATCTTTGACAACAAGATTCTTCGAAAAATAAAGTATAACTAAAAACTATTAATTGTGAATAAAGAAATAATTATTCGATCAATTAATTCAGCGGTTGATTTTGCTCTTCTACATGATGGAAAACTTATTGAATTACATAAAGAGAAAGATAATAATAAGTTTAATGTTGGAGATATATTTATCGCCAGTATAAAAAAAACAATTACAGGACTTAATGCAGCATTTGTAAATGTTGGATATGAAAAAGATGCTTTTCTACATTATCATGATTTAGGTCCAAGAGTAAAAACTCTTCTAAAGTACACTAGACTAATCAAAGAGGGGAAAATTAAAAACTTCTCTTTAGAAAAATTCAATTTTGAAAAAGAAATTGATAAGCAGGGTTCTATTGATGACGTATTATCACCGAATAAGACATTGATAATTCAGATAATTAAAGAACCTATATCAACAAAGGGGCCTAGAGTAAGTTCTGAATTATCATTTGCAGGCAGATTTGTGGTTCTTGTACCTTTCTCAAATAGGGTGTCTGTTTCTCAAAAGATAAAAAGTAAAGAAGAGAGAATAAGACTCAAAACCTTGATTGAAGAATTCAAACCAAAAGGTTTTGGAGTAATTGTTAGAACAGTAGCGCAGGGCAAAAAAATAGCTGAATTAAAAAAAGATTTACAAAACTTAAATAAACAGTGGGTAAATCTTTGCAAAAAAATCAAAGGAGCAAAAACACCTTCAAGAATTTTAAGTGAATTAAACAGATCATCCTCTATTTTGAGAGATCTTTTTGATGATAAATTCACTGGTGTTTATTCAAACAATAAAAATCTGTGTTATGAAGTTAAAGATTACATAGAACAAATAGCTCCCAAGAGGAAATCTATTGTAAAGTATTACAAATCAGATACTCCAATTTTTGAGCACTTTAATATTGAAAGACAAATAAAAACTGCTTTTGGTAGGACAGTCTCCATGAGTAAAGGCGCGTATTTAATAATTGAACATACTGAAGCTTTACATGTTGTAGATGTTAATAGCGGAAACAGGTCTAACAAAAGTAATAATCAAGAAGAAACAGCTCTGGAAGTAAATTTGATTGCTGCGACTGAAATTGCAAGACAATTGAGATTAAGAGATATGGGTGGAATCATTGTTATTGATTTTATTGATATGATTAACCCAGAAAATAGAAAAAAGCTCTTCAATCATTTTAAAACTGTCATGGAATCTGATAAAGCTAAACATAAAATCCTTCCTCCTAGTAAAATAGGTTTAATTCAAATGACTAGACAAAGAGTGCGTCCTGAAATGAATATTAGGACAAAAGAAAATAATCCCAATGGGATTGGAAAAATTGAAGCACCTATAGTCATAATTGATAAAATTGAGAACTCATTAGAAAAAATCTTAAAAAATTCAAATGTTACAAAAAGCAAGTTGAGGCTGCATGTTCATCCTTTTATTGCTGCTTATTTGACAAAAGGATTAGTTTCTATACGTCTGAAATGGTTATTTAATCATAGGAAATTTATTAAAATAATTCCACGTGATTCATATACCTATCTACATTATAGATTTTTTAATGTTAAAGGGAAAATTAATAATTACTAAAAAGCGGCTTTATGCCGCTTTTTTTTTTAACTTATTTGAAATGAAAATAAAATTATCATATAATGAATTGAAGTTGAAGATGCAGTATTACTGTTCTTACCAAGAAAGATGTCATAATGAAGTTATTAAAAAACTAAAAACATATCGTGTTGCAAGTAATGAAAAAAATAATATAATTTCTGAACTGATTCGTGATGATTTTTTAAATGAAACTAGATTTGCTAAATCATTTACAAGAGGTAAATTTAAATTTAAAAATTGGGGTAAAAGAAGAATTATTCTTGAGCTGAAAAAAAGAAAATTATCAATGAAAAATATCGAAATTGGTTTAAGTGAAATTGAAGAAAGTGAATATAAAAAAAAATTTAATTATCTATTTGATTTCATAAACAATAAACATATTCATTTAGATAAATTAAAAAGAAAAAAAAAAATATTCGATTATTTAATATACAGGGGATGGGAAAATGAAAAAATATTTGAAAAATTTAATGATTTCTAAAAAAATTTTCTAATCCAATTTAAACATAAAACCAAACAAAAAATTTCTTCCAGGCATTGGAACTAAATTAGTCTCGTAATAACTTTCATCAAACAAATTATTAACATTTACAAAAAAATAATTTCCTTTAGATAAATCGTATTTGATATTTGAATCAAAAACTCTGTGAGCATCATCATCAGATCTTTGACCAAATTTGTAAATAAAGCTTTGAGATATTTTTTTTGAATATTCCAAAATTAGTCTAGTATTTAATTGATGTCTTAATGAATTAATTGAATATCTTGAAAAACTTATTTTTTCAACAAATGATTTATCAAATAAATAACTATATCCAATACTTAATCTATTTTTTCTGCCAAACAATAGTGAAAAATCAAAATCAAAGCCATTTGTGTTAAGATTACGAATATTCGTTGCTTCCCACTTTTCATCTTCAATTTCCTTAACATAATCAATAATATTACTAGATTTTCTGTAAAAATAAGAGCTTGAAATCTTAATGTTATCTGTCTTGAACTTTAATCCAATTTCATTAGTTATAGCATGTTCTGGATTTAAATCTGGGTTACCGATTGTATTTCTATCTGAATAATATAAATCAGTATAAGTTGGAATTCTATATGTTTTACCATAATTGGCATATAAATTTAAATTTTCACTTAAATCAAAACCTAAATCAAAACCTGGAAAAAAATGGAAAGATAAGTCTGAGAAATGAGAAAAAGAGAAGCCAGGTGAAAACTTAATTCTATTATTCTTAGAGCTAAATGTATAATCAGAATAAAAGGTTGAAGTAAATCTTTCGTGTTGGCCCAAATTGTTACTAGAGATGAAAGATTTAGCAAAATTTAAACCAAAATTTAAATTACTTGATTTAAAAAACTTGTTAAAATCAAAATCTAAATAAAGTTTGTTAGATAAATGAAGGTTTCTATATACAGATGGATTATTTCTTATATATATATATTCATCTTGAACCCTTCTCCAATAAAATTTAGGTTTAAATAATAAATTTTCTTTCTCAATTAAGCTTGAAACACCAAAGAAACTTGACTGAGTTTCTTCATATTGATCAATAGCAGTAGCAGTTGCATAAAACCCATTTGCTCCAAATTTCTTTTCAGTAAATCCACTAATTATATTAATGGGATTATTGGATGTTTTAATCTCGGTTTTAAGAAATAAAAAATCATTAGAAAAATCTGTATTGTACCTATATCCATTAGACTTATTTCTTGAAAATGTAAGTAATGAGTTAAAATTATCCTTAATTGTTATTTTTGAATTTATCGAATAATTAAATTGCTCGTAGGACCCATAAGAAATATCTCCTAAAAAAACTTCAATCTGATTATTATCGTATTCTTTTATTTTTTTTGTGACAATATTTACAGCGCCATTAAATGCATTCTGGCCAAAAATTCTAGCAGCTGGTCCTTTTATTATTTCAATTCTATCAACTAAATGAATTGGCAGTAATAAATTAAGGATATGGTGTCCTGTTTGAATATCATCCATCTTCATACCATCAATTAATAATAAAGTTTGGTCAAATCCACCCCCCCTTATGTAAAGATCTGCCTGAGTTCCTGCAGGTCCTCTTCTTCTGATATCAATACCTGTAGTTTGTTGTAGTAAATCTATAATATTTCTAGCCCCACTTTCAACAATAGTTTCAGCACTAATTATCTCTATAGATCTATATTTTTCAGAAAAAGGTAAGCTAAGTTTTGTTTCGGAGACAATAACTTCTTCAAGATTTACCAATTGAGAAAATAGTGATAATGAAAAAAATAAAAATGATATTCTAAGAAAGAAATTCAACTAAAGTTATGATTAATCAACTAGTATGATAAGTTTATTATTCTTCATTTCAACGACACCAGACTCAATAGCTAACGAAGCTTTATTAACTCCATCCAGGGTTAAATTTTCAGAATAATCATTTTCAAATTGTCCTGATAATTGAATAATACCTTTTTTTAATGTTGATACTATAGGAGCGTGATTATTCAGTATTTGAAAAAAACCTTCTGTCCCAGGAAGATATACACTATTTACATCACCGCAAAAAATTGTTTTTTCAGGACTGACAATTTCTATAAACATAAACGTCTAATTAGCTTCAGCTATCATTTTTTCTCCAGCTTCAATAGCTTCCTCAATAGTTCCTTTTAAATTAAAGGCAGCTTCAGGAATGTGATCTAATTCTCCATCCATTATCATATTAAAGCCTTTAATTGTATCTTTAATATCAACTAAAACGCCAGGAATTCCAGTAAATTGCTCTGCAACATGAAAAGGTTGAGATAAAAATCTTTGTACACGTCTAGCCCTTGCGACAGTTAGTTTATCTTCTTCAGAAAGTTCTTCCATACCTAATATTGCAATTATATCCTGAAGTTCTTTATATTTTTGAAGCATTTCTTTAACTCTTTGAGCACAATTGTAATGATCATCTCCTAAAATTTCTGGTGTAAGAATTCTTGATGTTGAGTCTAATGGATCCACAGCTGGATAAATCCCTAATTCAGCAATTTTTCTTGATAATACTGTAGTAGCATCTAAGTGTGCAAAGGTTGTAGCTGGAGCAGGATCAGTTAAATCATCTGCAGGAACGTAAACTGCCTGAACTGAGGTAATAGATCCTTTTTTTGTTGATGTGATTCTTTCTTGCATAGCCCCCATTTCAGTAGCTAATGTAGGCTGGTAGCCCACTGCAGATGGCATTCTTCCTAATAAAGCTGAAACTTCAGACCCAGCTTGGGTAAATCTAAAAATATTATCAACAAAGAATAAAACATCTTTACCTTGGCCATCTCCACTACCATCTCTAAAATATTCAGCAACAGTAAGACCTGATAAAGCAACGCGAGCTCTTGCACCTGGTGGCTCATTCATTTGACCAAAGACAAATGTTGCTTTTGATTCTTCCATAGCTTTACTATCAACTTTACTCAAATCCCATCCACCTTCTTCCATAGATTTCATAAATTCATCACCATATTTTATAATCCCTGACTCAAGCATTTCTCTTAATAAGTCGTTTCCTTCTCTTGTTCTTTCACCAACTCCAGCAAAAACTGAAAGTCCACCATGACCTTTTGCAATATTATTAATAAGCTCTTGTATTAAGACGGTTTTTCCAACACCTGCTCCTCCAAAAAGACCAATTTTACCTCCTTTGGCATAAGGCTCAATTAAATCAATGACTTTTATACCAGTGAACAAAACTTCTGTGGATGTAGAAAGTTGGTCAAAATCTGGTGCCTCCCTATGGATAGATAAACCTTGATCACCTTTTTTTGGAAGATCTTTCATTCCGTCAATTGCATCACCAATTACATTAAATAAACGCCCATAAATATCTTTTCCAACAGGCATTTGGATAGGACTTCCTGTGGATATAACATCCTCTCCTCTACTTAACCCATCCGTTGAATCCATAGATATAGTCCTAACCATATCTTCTCCAACATGGGATTGAACTTCCAAAACTAAAACTGAACCATCTTTCTTATTTACTTCTAATGAATCGTAAATATTAGGTAATTCCATTGTTGAAGAATCAAAAGTGACATCGACTACTGGTCCAATGATTTGAGATACTTTACCAACTTTTTTTGACATTATAAATTATTTATAATTAATATGAATATATGAAAGGCAAATATATGTAGAATATTGAATTATTTTCTTAGAAATATATAAAAAAAGGCGCCTTAAAGACGCCTTTATTAACAATAATATGTTGATATGTTTATGGATTTAAAGTGTACTGTACGTAGTAAGTACTACCAATTGTTCCTCCACCAGCATAAGGTATATAATCATGACCACCAACATTTACAGCGCCTACTTTTATTTTTCCTTTTAATTCAGGAACATCAAAGTTAAGGGATGCATCAAAGGTTAGGTTTTCTGGAATATCTTCAGTTAAAAAAGTACCCTCCCATGTAAAATCATTATGATATCTAGCTGAAACATTAAATCCTAATCTTTCAGTCAAATTGACTGATCCAAACTGTAGTTTAGCTCTAATAGGTGGTGTGTTAAAGTAAGAAATAAAATCAGGATCTTGATTATCGCTTTTAAGTTCATTATAGCTTATACTTGAGCCAATATCAAACTTTCCAAGCTTTGCATCAACACCTGCTGAAATTCCTTTTGTTGTTACCTCATCGTTGGTATTAGTATTCCAACTAAATCCTCTGAAGTCACTAGCAGCTACTGCAGCTTGACCGCTTAAATTAGCAACGCTTCCATATAGTGGGGTGATAACTTGTACTTCAGTAATAAAGTCAGTATACTTACTCCAATATGCAGAAATATCTACAGAAACTTTTTTACCATTGTATCGATATCCAAATTCATTAGTTTTAACAAATTCAGGTTTAACGTAATCAAGCTCAGCTTTTTCAAAAACACCCCCAGCCGCAGCAAGAGTATATGAGTTATTCTTAACCATATTACCTGTAATTGTATAGCTATCAAGCGATGATTGACCTACAAGATCCATTGTAAACCTATCGACTGAATCAGGCGATGTACCAATAATTACAACTTGAGATACATCTAAACCTATATACAAATCTTGAGAAGTTGGATTTCTAAATCCAGTCTGATAAGAAGCTCTAAAATTATGTCTAGGGCTTAAGTAAACCAAAGCACCAACTCTAGGAGTAAAGTGTCCATCTTGAAATTGACTTTTATCGTATCTAATAGACCCTGTTAGTTTTACAGCTCCTTCAAATAATTCTTTTTGAGCCTGTGTATAAAAAGCAATCTCATTAAATCTGATAGGAGTATCGTAATCTGTAAATAACGAACCATTCGATCTAAGAACATACTCTCTAACAGATCCACCTATTGCTAAATCAAAAGTAGGGACTAAATCACCTAAATTATAATTAAACTCAATACTATTTGCCTTTGATTGATCAATAATTGCAGCACCCCCTTGGGAAATTGGAGTTGTAGTTGCATTGTAAATAGCATTATTAAAAGCTTCAGAACCTGGTTGAAGCATATTTTGGTTTGCAAGTAATCTTGCATTTTTATGAGCAGGTATATCATTTTTACCCATTGAAGCTAGTAAATCATCGAAACTTGTAACGCCTTGCATAATACCTCCCAAAATTGTATTTAAGGCTGTTTGTGGATTTGGATTTACTAAAGCAGCAGCTTCTGTAAAATAAGCAGTACCATATTGAGTAAACCAACCTAAAATTCCACCTGGCTGTGCATTTGCAGCCCTCACGCCAAGGAAAAACATATCGTGAGTATTTCCTGAATCTTCAATAGTTGTATAAGCTCTAACTGTTAGTTTTGTTGTTCTATATTCTAATTTGTGTTGTTGTAGACCAAAATTCTTTAAGTTATTTCTATTAGTTGCTTGGTAAATTGTATTACCTGAACCAATTTTAGAATTCCAAATTAATTCTTTATTTCCATCTATCCTATAATGAGCAGACAAGTCAACTTTAAAACTTGAAGTTCCACCATCGTGTAGTTCAGCCTCTTTATAACCTGTATTTCTAATTGTTTGCGTACCAAAATAATTAGGAGCAAAATTTTGAAAAATCGCAGTAGCCTGTGCAGCTTGAGCAGCATTAAGTAAACCCATCTGTTGGAAAACAGGTATTACTGAACCAGTAAAATCAGAGGTCATGTCTCGAGTTTGAGCAACTGCCCCATAAACATTTACACCATTATATCCAGGCAGAAAAGATTGCTCCTCAATGGTAAGAGGAGTTTCTCCAGCTCCAATAAGGTTTCTATCTCTATAATCACCCGCAACCCAATCAGTACCCTCAACAATACTGACCACAGCTTTTAAGGCAAATTTATCATTCCAATTTTTTGCTAGCCTTACAGCTGCATCATAGTATGAATTGTCTCCACCATTATCAGAAGAAGTGACACCACTTTTAATGTAAGCACTAAAGCCTGGAAAATCAAATGGACTTTTACTGTTCATAAGCATAATACCTTTGACTGCATTAGCCCCATATAAAGCAGAAGCTGCGCCTGGTAATAATTCAACGCTTTGAATATCTATTTCATTTATACCAACCAAGTTACCTGCAGAGAAATTTAATCCTGGAGCGGCATTATCCATTCCATCAACTAATTGTACAAAACCAGAATTATCAATTGTTGAGAAACCTCTAGTATTAATAATAGGCAAAAGCATTGCCCCCTGGTTAATTTGAACTCCTTTAAGGTTTTCTAAACTTTGATAAAAGCTAGATCCAGTAGATTGAGCAATATCTTTGTAATCAAATCTTTCGACAGTCACAGGCGATTCAAATAGTCTTTCAGGTGTCCTTGATGCAGAAAGTACTACCTCATCAAGTAGGTTATCAGAGTCTGATAAAGTAACATCAATTGAAAGATTATCTCCATCAATAGAGATAGTAGCAGTTTCAAAACCAATACTTGAAACCATCAAATCAAATGGTGGACTAGCGTTGACAACAATTGTAAAATCACCATCAAAGTTTGATACTGCACCTGTAGTTGCATCGAATACGATATTAGCGCCTGGAATAGGTGTGTTATCTTCAGCAACAATAGTACCAGTTACAGTTGTTTGTGCGTAGATGAATGTAGTTAAAAGTACAGCCATCAAAGACAAAATTCTTTTCATGATATAAAATTTAGTTTTTTTAAGTTGTTTTATAATCTGTAAATATAATAGAATTTTAGAGAACTATTATTTTTACACCTATATAAAAGAGAATTTCACAAAAAAAAGGGTAAATTTTAAAGAATATAAAAAACTAAACCAACTTTAAACTGTTCTAAATCAAGACTTAAGTTGTGTTGATTTCCACTAAAAAATGGCATAATAGCTTTATACAGTCCAATATTCCAGGTATTAAATCCAATATTTAAAGTTAGGCCGAGCTGATCGGAATTAATTGGGATATTATTTAAGTTATAGTTAGAGTCTAAATTTTCAAATTTATATTTCCTACTTATGGCTTTTGAATACTTTAAACCAGCGTATAATCTCCAAAACTTATAATTATCTATGGACGAATTTCTAAATCTTATTTCAATAGGAAATTGTATCTCATTCAAATTAAATCTGTTATAGTCGTATTCAATTTGATTTTCTAAATATTGGCCAGAAAAAAAATTATTGGATGATTGATAATTAATTTTTAAATTATTATTGTAAGTATTAAAACCAAATCCAATTCCAAGACCAATAGCAAATTTACCTGATTTGTTCAATGGAATATCTCTTATAAATCCAAAATTAATACTACTTGAAAATTTATTTTCTTTTAAATCACTAACATCATTTTTTAATGAATTATAATATAAACTAATATAAATTTGATCTTCTCTGTAGAAATCACTTTTAATGTTTTGTGAAAAAAGTATATTGATATTAAAAAAAATCAATAAAAAAAGAATTGCCCTATTTAAAAACATAAATAATTGCTTAATAGCTAATATAATAAAGAGTAATGACTATTATTGATTTTGGGAATAATCGCCAATTCTAGTAGTATAATTGATCTTCAAAGCATTGACTTTTCTTAATTCTTGCTTGATATCAGAGATAAGACCCATTTTTGTTTCTCCATCAACCTTAAGAGCAGTCGTTAAAACATTTTGTAACTCTTCTCTTTTTGCAGCTCTTTCAGAAAGTATATAAGCTCCAACATCAGAAACTGTTGCAAACTTATCATTCAATTGGATTCTAGGTTGGTTTCCATATTTATCCTGATATCTAGCACTTGGCTTTCCAGCATATATATAAATTACGCGATCTTTTTTATCCAGCTTTTGAATCTGATCTGCTGCAGGTAGTGTATTCTGAATCATTAAAGTATTATCTCTCAAAACAGTTGCCACCATAAAAAAGAAGAGTAACATAAATACAATATCAGGCAAGGATGCTGTAGAAATTTTTGGTGTTTCGCCACTATTTTTTTTTCTAAACTTAGACATATATTAGCCTGTTTTATTTGGTTCAGCTTCAGACAACTTCATTGGATATAGAGTTTTAATAACAGAAAGCTTTTCCTTCAATTTTTCTTTAACAGTTTTATCTGGTCTTGGGTCAGAATATTTTTTATCTGCTTCAACATATGACATATTCTCAGAAGGATATAATCTTGTAAATTCTCTGTCTCTAAGCTCATTATATGCAGCAACTAATTCATTTTGAACAGAAATATAAATCTTGTAGTCAGTTTCCCTGTCATTTTTAAGGGAAATAATAGCTTTTTCAGGATTATCTGAGGAACTTCGGTCCTTGTTGCCTTGACAATAATCACAAGCTTCATCACCTAAGCCCCCTCCATTGTCTAGGAAAGCCACTGCCTCTTTTCTTATATCTCTCAAGTCCATGGGTTTTTCTTCGACAAGAATTTGATTATTTTTATTCACAACAACGGTAAATATATTTCTCTCCTTAATTATAGGTGGATCAATTATTTCATCCATTGGAGGAAGTTTTCTGTTTATTCCAGAATCTGTTTCAATGGTTGTAGTTACTAAGAAAAAAATTAAAAGCAAAAAGGCAATATCTGCCATTGAACCTGCATTTACTTCTGGTGCTGATCTTCTTGCCATTACAGTATTACTTTTTGAATAATTTAATTACTGAATTATAAATCATTACTCCACCTGCTATTAAAGTAAGTAAGTAGAAGGTTCTTATCCCAGTTTCAACAAGTCTTGATCCTGAAGCAGAAAGAACCTTGCCATCTCCCAGTGGAGTTTCAACTCCCTCTGAAAATATAAAAGCAATAATAATTACAAAAAGAAATGATCCAATTGAAATACCAGCTTTTTTCAACTTACTTTTATCAGAAACTAGATTCATTATTGAAAAAACTAAAGTTGATAATACTACAATTGCTAAAACTGCAAATGCTAAATAAATTATTGCTGACACAAATCCATAATCTCCATTCATAGCATCCATTTCAATCTTTTCATCACCTGCTGATATAATTAAAACTAGAAATACTAGGGCAAGTAATCCAATGATAAGGGAAACAATATTGGTTATTTTTTTAATGTTCATTGATTACGCTATTTTTTGTAAGAAACTAAAATATCAATTAGAGTTATAGATGAATCTTCCATATCATTAACAATACTATCAATTTTAGATACAATATAATTGTAGAAAATTTGTAAAATAATAGCAACGATTAATCCGAACACAGTAGTAAGTAATGCAACCTTTATACCTCCCGCAACAAGCGAAGGCTGCATATCACCGGCTGCTTGTATCTTATCAAAAGCTTGTATCATACCAATAACTGTTCCCATGAAGCCAAGCATTGGTGCTAGAGCGATAAATAATGAAATCCATGAAACATTTTTTTCTAACTGACCCATTTGTACTCCACCATAGGCAATGACAGCTTTCTCGGCACTTTCAACACCTTCACCTGCTCTGTCAAGGCCTTGATAAAAAATAGAGGCTACAGGTCCGGGAGTATTTCTACAAATTTCTTTCGCAGCATCAGCTCCACCAGATTTTAAAGCACCTTCAACATCTGAAATTAATTTTTCAGTATTAGTTGTTGCAAAGTTTAAATATATAATTCTTTCAATTGCAATTGCTAGTCCAAGAATTAGACAAGCAAGTACAATTCCCATAAATCCAGGGCCACCTTCGATAAATCTATTTTTTAGCTCTTGTGTGAAACCAATTGATTGAGGTTCAGGAGCAACTTCAGCCTCTTGAATCTCAGTTGCTTCAACAACTTCCATTTCTTGCTCCATCTCTTGTTCTTGAGCAAAGTTCATTTGATAAAAGAACAAAAAAGAAAAAATAAAAGTTAATGATAATATCTTTTTCATGTTTAATTGTTTTTAGATCGCTAAATGTATTGAAAATATTTAAAAAAACAAACCTGTAGCTTAGGATTCAGTATTAAATTTTTGCAGAGAGGAAGGGATTCGAACCCTCGATACGCTATAAACGCATACACGCTTTCCAAGCGTGCGCCTTAAACCACTCGGCCACCTCTCTAATAGAAACAAAATTAAATTATTTATCTAATTTGAAAATAGTGATTGCATTTTTTGTTGTGATATCAGCAATTTCTTTATTATTTAATTGGTAAAGTTCACTTAATTTATCTAACACATATATTATGTGAGAACTTTCATTTCTTTTTCCTCTGTGAGGAACTGGTGCCAAATAGGGTGAGTCTGTTTCTAATACTATATTCTCAATTGGTATTTTACTCATAAATTTATCTATTCCACCATTTTTAAAAGTAACAACACCTCCAATTCCTAACTTAAAGTTTAAATCACATATTTTTCTTGCTTGGTCATAATTTCCTGTGAAACAATGAAAGACACCTTTCAAATTTTTAATCTTGTATTTTAATAATATTTGATAGATTTCATCAAAAGCTTCTCGGCAATGAATTACTATTGGAAGATTGTAATCCAAAGCAAAATTAATTTGTTTTTCAAAAACAATTTTTTGCTCATTTAAAAATTTCTTCTCGTGATAAAGATCAATACCAATTTCTCCAACAGCAACACAATTGTACTTTTTAAGATTATCATATACAAGACTAATTTCATAACTATAATCCCTCGTAACATAAGCAGGATGAAGTCCAGCCATTAGATAACACTGAGCTTTAAATTTTTGATAGCATTTGATCATTATATTATTATACTTTGAGTGAATTGATGGGAAAATAAATTTATTAACTCCAATACTATTAGCGTTTTTAAAAACAGATTTAATATCGTCTTTAAAATGATCAAGGTACAAATGTGTATGCGTGTCTATAATTTTCATTAATATTAAATGTAAAACTATAATTTAATCAAAAATATATTTTTTATAATTTCCAAATAATTTAAAAAAAAATTAATTAAGTACTTAATTTACTGTAAATCAATATTTTAAAAATAGAATACAAAAAACCGAACTATTTAAATATTATTATTTGTATATTTGTAATTTGTTTTGGAAACTTGATTTTTTATTTAATGAAGTTTGAAACAAAAAACCTATAAAAAAATGAAAAAATTATTATTAATACTAATTCTAATTCCTTGTATATTGTTAAGTCAGGATATTAATGATTTGCAAAACAAAAAATTAAATGATTTAAATGATAGTGAATTACTTAATTATTGGACGGAAGCTCAAAAAAACGGGTATGACTTAGATCAAATTAAAATTCTTGCTAGAGCACAAGGAATTAGCGAAACTGAAATTCAAGAATTTGAAAATAGAATTAAAGACATCACTTTAGAAATGAAAAAGGATGATGATGATCAAATTTTCGATGAAAAAAATCTAACATCCATTTTTGGAAAAGATCTAGAAAATAAAAAAGAGGTTTTTGAACAGGCCAATATTAAATTATCAAACCTACCAATTTTTGGTTCAAATTTTTTTAATAATAAAAACATTAATTCTGCACCACAATTAAATATAGCTACACCAAGTTCATACGAATTGGGACCAGGAGATGAAGTTTTAGTTTCAATTTGGGGAGCATCAGAAAACGAATATTCCTCAGAAATATCCAGAGAGGGTTATATTAAAATTGAAAGAATTGGACCAGTTTATGTTAGCGGGCTAACTATTGCGGAAGCTAAAAATAAATTGGTTAGATCACTATCTAAAATTTACTCTGGCCTAAATTCATCCAATAATTCAAATTTTAAAGTTTTTCTTGATCTATCTCTAATTAATAATAGATCGATAGTCGTTAATGTTACAGGGAATGTGGTGGCTCCAGACACATACACAATCTCATCTTTAGCATCAGTATTGAATGTTTTATATGCAGCTGGCGGTCCAAATCAATCTGGTTCTTTTCGAAATATAAATATAATTAGAGGAGGAGAAGTAATAAAAAATATTGATTTATATGATTATTTTTCAAGTGGAAAACTTGAAACATTTTCATTAAGGGATCAAGACATTATTAATGTCCCAAACTATGAAAATAGAGTTTTTGTAAACGGAGAATTTAAGACTACTGGTATTTTTGAAACCAAAAATGATGAAAAAATTAGTGACTTAATTGGATTTAATGGTGGCATTGCGTCTTTTGGATATAAGGATAAAATTTTTATTAAAAGAATTAATGGCTTAAATAGGGAAATTAAAGATGTTGATTCAGAAAATTTTAAAAATTTTGTTCTAAAAGATGGAGATATAATAGAAGCAAGACCTGTAACTGATACTTACACCAATCTAATTACTGTTGAAGGTGCAGTTGCAGTTCCAGGTGAATATTCACTTTCAAATGCTGATAATATTAATGATTTAATTGAAAAAGCAGGAGGTTTACTAGATTATGCAATTAAGGAAAGAGCATATATTATTAGAAAGTCTAACGGTATTGAAGATCAAATCATTTCATTTAATTTTTCAAATGCTCAAAATATAGTTCCAAAATCAGAAGATAAAATTATAATTAGCTCAAGGATTGACTTAAATCGTTCACAAAAAGTGTCAATTCAGGGAGAAGTTTCTGAACCTAATAATTATCCATTTTTTGATGGTATGACATTAATTGATTTAATACTTGTTTCTAAAGGGGTGACATTAAAAGGAGATTTAAAAAATATTTCTATTTACAGATCAACTTATGATGATTCTCGACAAAATCCTGTTCAAACTTTTAAAGTTTCATTAGATTCAGATTTTTCTAAAATAAACAGTACTAATAATATTAAACTGGAAGAAAATGATTTAGTAGTATTAAGAGAAAAGTTAGGTTACCAAGATAAAGAATTTGTTACAGTTGAAGGATTAGTAAAATATCCTGGTACTTATGCCGTAAAAAACAATAATTATTCTGTATATGATTTGATTGAAGATTTTGGTGGATTTTTACAAGATGCATCACTTGATGGTGTTAAAATTGTGAGAGAAAATAAACTTGATGATATCCTTGAAGAAGAAGGAGAAGAAGACACTACTAAATTTTTTGGATTATCAAATAAAGATTCATTAAATATTAAAGTAGAAATTAAACCTTTTATTGAATTTGGGGTTGACATCAAACAAATTTTAAAGACGAATGGGTCTGACCCTAAATACAATGTAGTTTTAAAATCATCTGATAAAATTGTAGTACCACGTAAAGACAATACTATTGAGATTACAGGTGCAGTACAACAATCTTCAGCAGTTACTTATTCAAATTCATTGACAACAATTTCTGCCATTAATAGAGCTGGCGGATTTAGTGAGAATGCAAAGAAAAATAGTGTATATGTAATTTATCAAAACGGAAATGTAGCAAGTACAAAATCCTTCTTAATTTTCAATAATTACCCAAAATTAAAACCTGGAGCTAAAATTATAGTCCCTGAAAAAAATATTGTTAAAAACAAAACTAGTGTTGGAGAAATAGTAGGTTACACTACAAGTCTAGTTTCAATAATCGCATTAATCAAAAGTTTATAAATGAATACAAAAAGAGATGACGAAATAGATTTGATTGAAATTTTTAAGAAAATTTACAATTCCAAAAAAGTTATTCTTTATTCATCAATAGCATTTACATTAATTGGGATTTCTATTTCTCTTGTTAGTCCCGTAAAATATAGTTCCTCTACTATATTTATTCCTCAAAATCAAGAAAATACTCAATCAAATTTATCAGGCGTAGCGAGTCTTGTCGGAATAAATTTAGGGACATCATCTTTGGGAGGAGATATACCATCAGCAATGTATCCTCTAATTGGAGAAAGTCCAAAATTTAAAAGATTACTACTTAATACAATAATTAATAAGAAAAAGAATTTAACATTAAAAAAATTTTTAATTGAACACTACAAAATTGATGAAAAAAATGACTCATTTTTATCAGGAATGGAAATGAGCAAATTAGAAGAAATATGCTTTAATATTTTATCAGAAATTATATCAATTAATGTTAATCAAAAGGACGGGTTTATTACTATCAACTCTGTTATGCCAATTGCTGAATATTCAGCAATTGTTACAAAAAATTCAAGGGAAATATTACAAAATATAATTATTGAAAACAAAATTGAAACCGCAAGACAAAATCTCAACTTTAGTCAAAAACAGTTGGGTGAAAAAAAGCTTGAGTTTGATGAAATTCAGTCAAAATTGGCATATTTTTCAGACTCAAACTTAAATACAGTCAATTCATTTGTTATTAACGAAAAAAATAAACTTGAAGCTGAATTTGAAATTATTAATGCAGTAGTTACTGAACTTTCAAAACAAGTTGAACAAGCTAAACTTCAGGTAACTAAAGACACTCCTGTATTTTCTACAATAAAAGAAGTTATTATACCAAATAAAAGAACTAGCCCAAAAAGAACACAGCTAGTTTTAATTTTTGCTTCAATTGGATTTATATTATCATGCATATATGTCATATTAGCTGAACCATTAAAAAAAATTATAAATTCTATAAAATAACTTGATTTTTTGAATAAAAAAGCTAATACCAATTTTATACTTACAGATTCAAATCATATAATTATCGAATGTAAAGTAAATTCTACAAATGGTAAATTCATAGTCGACACAGGTGCTTCAAATTCTTGTATTGATATTATGTTAGTTAAAAAATTTGACTTAAGTTTCAAAAAATCATATGAAAAAGCATCATCGGCTACTAATCAAATCAATGAAATTTTTTTTTCTAAAAAAAATACTTTAGAAATCGCTGGATTGATCAAAAATGACTTTGAACTTTTAATTTTTGATATGTCGCATATAAATAAATCTTTTAATGAAAAAAAAATAGATGAAATTGATGGAATAATTGGAGGTGATATTCTTTTAAAATTTAATGCAACTATTAATTATTTAAATAAAAAAATTACTTTACAACTCTAATGCTTTTTTTACATTATTGTCCATCAAATTTTCAATTGGATTTTCTAGAGATTCTTTAATATTAATTAAAAAACTTACTGATTCTTTACCATCCACTATTCTATGATCATAGCTTAAAGCTAAATACATCATTGGGTGAATTTCAACTTTACCTTTTACTGCAATTGGTCTTTCAATTATATTGTGCATACCTAAAATAGCAGATTGAGGAGGATTTAAAATTGGGGTTGAAAGCATTGAACCAAAAACACCACCATTAGAGATTGTAAATGTTCCACCAGACATATCATCTACAGTAATTTCACCATCCCTTGCTTTCATGGCTAGTCTTTTTATCTCGTTTTCGATTCCAGCGAAAGTTAAATCTTGAGCATTTCTTACAACTGGGACCATTAACCCTTTCGGGCCTGAAACCGCAATTGAAATATCATAAAAATCGAATTTGATTTGATGATCTCCATCAATTATTGAATGAACATCAGGAAACTCTTTAAGAGCTCTTACCACTGCTTTGGTAAAAAAACTCATAAAACCTAAGCCCACATTATGCTTTTCCTTAAAAGTTTCTTTATACTTCTTTCTAATCTCAAAAATTGGAGACATATTAACTTCATTAAAAGTAGTTAACATTGCAGTGTGGTTCTTTACAGAAACTAGTCTTTCAGAAACCTTTCTTCTCAACAAAGACATCTTTTTTGAACTTATTTTTCTATTTTTAGAAATAGCATCTAAATCAATTTTTGGGAGAGCTTTGATTGCATCCTCTTTTGAAATTCTACCAGATCTTCCACTACCTTTAACAAAACGAGGATCTATCCCTTTTTCTTCCAAGATTTTTTTTGCAGCAGGTGAAGCTATTCCACGTGAGGAATTTATTTCTAATTTCTCATCAGCATCTTTAATCTCAGGTTGTTGATTGATTATTTTTGTTTTTTCTACTTTATTATTTGAACTGATTATTTCTTTTTTTCCCTCAGTATCAATATGGCAAACAACAGCTCCTACATCAACTGTATCGCCTTCATTCGCTTTTAAAGTTATAATTCCACTTTCCTCAGCAGGCAAGTCAAGAGTAGCTTTATCAGAATCGACCTCAGCTATGGTTTGATCTTTTTCAACATAATCACCATCAGATACTAACCACTGAGCAATCTCTACTTCTGAGATAGATTCTCCTGGGGATGGCACTTTCATTTCTAAAATCATAATATGGTATTATTTAAAATTATCTTTATTCTTATCAAACACATACTCAATTACTTGATTGTGTCTTTTTGTAAATCTTGCTGGTGATCCTGATGCTGGTGATCCATAAAATCTTCTTGAGGCTACTCTAAAAGATTTAGCAATTTCTAAATGAACCAATAGATGAGACCATGAACCCATATTTCTTGGTTCTTCTTGTGCCCACACAATATCTTCAGTTTCGTATTTATTCACCAAACTCACTATTTCATCAACAGGTAACGGAAATAGCTGCTCGATTCTCACAAGCGCAACATTATCTATATTATTTTTATCTCTAAAATCAACTAAATCATAATAAAACTTTCCAGAGCAGAATACTAATGATTTTACTTTCTTTGTATTAATATTATCATCAATAATAGGCAAAAAAGTTCCAGCAACTAAATCTTTTTTAGTAGAAATAACTTTTGGATGTCTTAACAAACTTTTAGGAGTAAATAAAATTAGGGGTTTTCTGAAATCAGTTACAATCTGTCTTCTAAGAATATGAAATAAATTTGATGGTGTTGTGCAATTCGCTACGTACATATTATTTTTTGCACATAATTGAAGATATCTTTCCATTCTTGCAGATGAATGCTCGGCACCTTGCCCCTCATAACCATGCGGTAACAGTAAAACTAATCCATTTTGTAGTTTCCATTTATCTTCCGCAGCCGATAAATATTGATCTATCATAATCTGCGCTCCATTACTAAAATCTCCAAACTGTGCTTCCCAAATGGTTAAAGTATTAGGATTAGATAAAGCGTAACCATATTCAAAGCCCATCAC
Organism: uncultured Bacteroidota bacterium; assembly: GCA_902522775.1. Lineage (GTDB taxonomy): Bacteria > Bacteroidota > Bacteroidia > Flavobacteriales > Flavobacteriaceae > Eutrophosalina. The sequence continues at coordinate 107,070 of CABYWQ010000005.1, forward strand.
GCCATATTCTGACAAAGGAGAATTATATATTTCAAAATTGCCTTGAAATTTACTTAAATGATTTAATGGAATAAAATTTTCCTCAGATTCCTCATCTTTCAAAATTGCATGTCTATGAGAAAAGGTGCCTCTTTCTACATCCTGTCCTGATATTCTTACATTATATGACTCATTTAAAATTGATCCATATGCTAACATTTCTGCAATTGCCCAATCTATCTTATCATCTTCAAAATACATCTTTCTGCGGTCGCTCATAAGCTTTACAACTTTTTTTAGGAATTTATTTTGTGACTTTAATTTAAAAATTGACTCAGCAATCTTATCTAGATTATTTTGTTCTACGGATGTTTCATAATTTAACAACATTGAGTCTTTTTTGACTCTGTTCATACCTACCCATTCATGTTGCATAAAAGGAGTAATAATTACATTTTTATTCTTTTTAGAATTTTCTAAATCTTCATCAAGACTCTTTTTATAGTCTAATTCCATTTTTTCATAATCATCTTTTGAAATAACTTTTTCAGCAATTAATTTATTGGCATACATAGTCTTAACATCAAGATGTTTTGAAATAGCTTTGTATAGTTTTGGCTGAGTAAATCTTGGCTCATCACCTTCGTTATGACCATATTTTCTGTAGCCCAGTAAATCAATGAATACATCCCGTTTATACTTCATTCTATATTCTAAAGCAAAGTTTGATGCGTGAACTACAGCTTCAACATCATCTGCATTTACATGTAAAATTGGACAAAGATTTACTTTACCAACGTCAGTACAATAAGTTGAAGACCTTCCATCAATATAATTGGTTGTAAATCCAATTTGATTATTTACAACAATATGTATTGTTCCATTTGTTCTATATCCTTTTAATCTCTCCATTTGAACAACTTCATAAACCACACCTTGGGCCGCTAATGCGGCATCTCCATGAATAATAACAGGTAAAACGTATTCCTCTTCTCCTTCAAAATACTTGTCTTGCTTAGCTCTGGCTATACCATGAACAACAGGACCTACTGATTCGAGGTGAGAAGGATTAGGGGCTAAATTCATATAAATATTAAACCCTTTATGAGATTTTCTATTAGATGTCCATCCTAAATGATATTTCACATCTCCATCAAATATTTGTTCTTTATAATCTTTTCCATCAAATTCACCAAAAATTTCTTTTGCAGGTTTTCCGAATATATTTGATAGTGTGTTCAGTCTCCCTCTGTGAGACATACCTACTATAAACTCTTTTACACCCATTTCTGCAGCCTTTTCAAATATTGAATCAAGAGCTGGAATTAAAGACTCTCCGCCCTCTAATGAAAATCTTTTTTGACCAACATATTTTTTATGAAGAAAGGTTTCAAAATTATTAGCTTGAACTAATTTTTTAAGTATATGTTTCTTTTCTGAACTCGAAAATTTTGGATGATTATCATTGATGTTTAATTTACTTTGAATCCACTTTATTCTTTCAGGTGTCCTGATATACATATATTCAATTCCAATAGAGTCACAATAAATTCTTTCTAGATGAATTAATATATCTTGCAAAGAGGATGGACCTAATCCTAAAATTTCACCCGCATCAAATGTTTCTTTTAAATCACTTGTTGAGAGTTCAAAATTTTCTAATTCTAAATTTGGCTTATAAGATCTTCTATCTCTGACAGGGTTAGTCTTGGTAAACAAATGACCCCTTGTCCTATATCCATTAATTAACTTTACTACTTTAAACTCTTTTAAAATGTTTTCAGGAATATGAAAATCACCTTTTTCAACTTTATCAATGCCAAATTCAAACCCTTGAAAAAAAGCTCTCCAAGATGGTTCAACTGATTCAGGATTAATGAGATACTGGTCATATAGTTCGGCAAAATATGCTGAATGTGCTGTATTTAAAAAAGAATATGGATCCATCTATCCTTTATTATTATAAAATTACAACTTATATATTATATGATAGTGAGTTTTTTGATGTTTTATCTACCGTAATCATCTGATAATCTAACTATATCATTTTCATCTGATGGATTATCATGATCTGTATGTTGCCATATCTCAGAGACAACTCCAAAATCATCTAAACCAATTAATCTATGTCTTTCTCCTTGTTTTAATTCAATCTGATCTTTTTCATTTAAAATTACAATTGGTTGTTCATTATCATTCATGCTTTTTGAAACTCCTACACTACCCTTATAAACTCTCCAAATTTCTGCTCTTCTGTGATGATACTGCCATGACAATTTTGAATTGGGATTTACAATTAAAATTTTTGGACTTAATTTTCCTCCTATTTTTAGCGAATCTACATCCAAGCCATCAAAAAATTTATTAGCAAAATCTTGAGCCTGAGATTCATTTATAACTAAAAAACCTCCCCATGGTTTTTCAAAATCTTCAGATATAATTTCGAATCCCAAACTAGTAATTTTATTTTTTATTATTTTAAAATAATTCATAGTTCAAAACTATTTAAATTTTAACATTTTTAATATTGAATTAAGAACTAATTCAATGTAATTTTAAATTAATGTTTGCTCTTATCGATTGTAATAATTTTTATGTTTCTTGTGAAAGAGTGTTTAATCCTAACTTAAACAAAAAACCTATTGTTGTTTTATCCAACAACGATGGATGTGCTATATCAAGGAGTAATGAAGCAAAAAAATTAGGAATACCCATGGGCGCTCCGGCTTTTAAATATGAAGAATTATTTAAAAAAAATGGTGTAAAAGTATTTTCCTCAAATTTTGCGCTGTACGGTGACATGAGTAGCAGGGTGATGAGTATACTCTCAAAATTTACTCCAAATATTGAAATATATAGTATAGATGAAGCCTTTTTAAAATTTGAAGGATTTAAAAACTATGATTTAGAATCCTATTGTCAAAATATAAAAGATATGGTATTCAAATGGACCGGAATACCGATTAGCATAGGAATTGCGCCAACAAAAGCTCTTGCAAAAGTCTCAAATCGAATCGCTAAAAAGTTTCCATATCAAACAAAAGGAATTTATTTAATAAACTCTGAAGAAAAGAGAATTAAAGCTTTAAAATGGTTAAATATTGGTGATGTTTGGGGAATAGGTTTTAGACATGCAGAAAGATTAAAAAATATCAAAATAAATACAGCATACAATTTTATAAATCTTGAAGATGGTTGGGTAAGAAAAAATATGAGTGTAGTGGGATTAAGACTAAAAAAAGAACTAGAAGGAAAATCTGTATTAGACTTAGAAGAAGTTAGATCTCCAAAAAAGGCAATTGCTACAACTAGGAGTTTTGAAGGAACAATTACTGATTATGAAAAAATTAAAGAAAGAATATCAACATTTGCAATATGTTGCGCTGAAAAACTAAGATCTCAAAACAGTAATTGTAACTCTGTATATGTATTTATAAGGAGTAATAAATTTCAAAAAAACAAGCCTCAATATAGAAATGGAATATTAATGACTATTCCTTTTTCAACAAACTCAAATATGATAATTAGTAAGTATGCAATTGAGGGACTAAGAAAAATATTTAGAAAAGGTATTAATTACAAAAAAGCAGGAACTATAGTGATGGGGTTAGATTCGTCCGAAAGTTATCAACTCAATATGTTTGAAAATGAAGACCTAAAACATAAATATTTAATGAAGACTATAGATTTTATACAAAAAAAAGAAGGGCAAAGTAAAATCAAACTTGCTTCCCAGGATTTAAGAAAAAGATGGAAGATGAAACAAGAAAAATTAAGCCCTAACTATACTTGCAAATTAAATGAAATTATAAAAGTGAAGTGAAAAAAAATAACCTTAAATTTTTAAAACCAAAAAAAGGAAAATTTATTGGTCAATGGCTAATAGAACAAGGCGTCTCAGCAGGTTTTCCATCACCAGCAGATGATTTCAAAGAAGTGAGGATAAGTTTAGATAGAGAACTGGTAAAAAACCAAGAGTCTACATTTTATGCAAGAGTAAGTGGAAATTCAATGGAAAATGCAGGTCTTTCAGATGGAGATTTAATAGTAATTGATAGAGCATTAGAACCCATTAAAAATAAAATTGCGGTTTGTTATCTAGATGGAGAATTTACAGTAAAAAGAATAATTACAAGAGGAAATAAACTATACTTAAAACCCGAAAATAAAGATTATAATGAAATTGAAATAAAAGATGATAATCAGTTGATAGTATGGGGGATAGTTACATACGTGATAAAAAAATTATCTTGAAATTAAAATAATCTATATAAAGATTTTAGAATTCTCTTTTAGGTAAATTATAAAAACATTTTTCATATAGCCTACTATTAGGAAAAATTATTATCCAAGCTGTCATAAAAATGAGCTGCAAGTCAAGGTTAAAAGAACGGTTTTCTTGATACCACATTTCCAGTGCACCTTTAAATGGTGCAATTACTCTTTTATAAAACTTGTGAGGATCTTCATTTTTTATGTTTGAAATTATAGTTTCTTCATCTCTAAAAACAATAGAGCCAATACCTGTCAAACCCGGCTTAACATTATAAATTTTAGCTTGTAGATCTTCACTGTAAGCAGTAAAGGTTTTGTAAACAAGTGGACGTGGACCAACTAAACTTATGTCTCCTTTAAGAATATTAATTATTTGAGGGAGTTCATTAATTTTAGTTCTTCTCAAAAATTTTCCAAAGCTTGTAACTCTATAGTCATTTTTGAGTGTAATACTTCCAGTTCCCAAATTCATGGAATTCTTCAGCATTGTTGCAAACTTCCATATTTTAAAAATAGAATTATTCATCCCAATTCTCTCTTGAAAATAAAAAATCTCACCTTCAGCAGTAAAACGAAGAATAATTACTATTGGAATAAAAACAGGTAGAAGTATAATCAACGTTAAGAGACTAACTATTATATCAAATATACGCTTTGAGATAAGATACATGTTACATTTTTTGATCTAAATGTTTTCCTGTTTCAATATGCATAAAATCAGACACATATTTTTTAATAATTTTAATAATATCAGATTTTTTTGATTCTTTGTTATTGAAAACCTCATCAAAATCAGCTTTTACATTTTCAAAATTGATATTTATTTTACTTGATTTAATTAACCCTAATGAATCAAAAAAATTCATTTCATAATCTTCTTTTTCTGTATAGAATTCTTCATAACTTTTTTCACCTGATGTTTCTGTTTTAAAAAAATATATTGGATACTTGTTTAAATTATTATCAAAATCAAATTCTTTTGCGTTTTTTTCAGATGATACTATTTCTGGCGTAAAACCATTAAGTTTTAAGAAATCTATCGCAATTTCTTTAAAATAAATTTGATCTTTGTGAAAATCTAACTTAGGGAAGAATATATTTCCACTTTCACCTAAAAATGTAGCCAAAAGGCAAATTTGCCCTGATTGCTCAGGACTAACAAAAAATCGTTTTATATCTGAAGGACAAGATAATGGTTGTTTTTTTGCAATTCTTTTAACAAATCCATCTAAAAGACTCCCATTTGAAAAGGCAACATTTGCAAATCTTGCGGTTGAAACTCTAAATTCATCTTTCTTTGAAATGATTAATTTCTCCATAATTGATTTTGAAGCACCCATGATATTTACAGGATTTGCAGCCTTATCAGTTGAAACGCTAAAAAAATACTTAGGTGATCTTTGAGAACATAAGTTTAAAAGTTTAATTGCACCAAAAACATTATTTTTTATGAGAGATTCAATTGAAATTTTATCTTTTTCTGATCTAACATGCTTATGTGCTGAAAAATTAGCTATAATATCAAAGTGATCTGAAAAAAAAATTTTTTTAAAAGTATCGCTCAACAAGTTGACTGGATATGTAATATATAATGGATTAAAATCTAATAAACTTGAGCTTCTCAAATCTCTAGTTAATTCAGTTAATGAGTTTTCATTAACATCGACAACAACTATTTTTTTAGGTTTATAAATCAGCATTTGCTTAATATAATTTGAGCCAATTGTACCTGCACCTCCAATAATTAAGCATTTTGAGTTTTTTATTTCATTCTTCAAAAAAACATTATTTGATTCTAAGTCTTTAGAAAAATTAATTTTCTTATCAACTAAATTATTATAATCCATATTAAATCTCAATTATTCTTGAAAAGTGTAAAAATACCATCTAATGTTTTCAAAGGCATTTCATCTAAACCAAATGCATTCTTAATTTTTTTATTGGAGACCATAAAGTTGCCGGTTAACTTATTAAAGTTACTTGAATTAATTGGAAGTTTAAAAAAGTCTCCTGCCTTTACAAAAAAATCTATAAAAAACTTTGGAATTTTTAGCATTTTTATCTGGTAATTAATTGCTTTAGAGATAGTATTTACTAATTGATTAGTTGAAATAAGATCATCATCACATACATTATAAATTCCTGAGGGTATGTTTTTTGAATCAATTAATTTATTGATAATAAAACTAAGATTCATAACACTACAGTAACTTCTTTTATTTTCATAATTGTATAAAGGCCACGGAAGCCTTAATTTGCAAAATTTGTATAGCAAGTTAAGATTACCCTTAAAAGAAGAACCATAAATCATTGTTGGTCTTAAAATATACACTGCTCTATTATTTATATTATTTATAATATAATTTTCAGCTTTAAGTTTGGATTTTCCATAAAATGTTGTAGGTTGACAATCTATATTTTCAGTAAGCAAATCGTTTGATTCATCGCAACATGCTTTTACAGTACTCATAAAAATAAATTTCTTACCACTAGATTTTAAAAACTTGTCATAAAGTAATTTAGTAAGCCTATAGTTTGAAAAGTTATAATCAGAGAATTCAACATTATTTTTTAAATCATGTGCTTTACCAGCAAGATGAATAATTACATCAATATTTTTGTCAATTTTATAATCTGAGTCTAAAATATCTGTTCTTGATAAATATTTGAAATTATGGCTACTTAATCTATGCTTTTGTAAATTACTTCCTAAAAAACCATTAAGGCCTGAAATTAAAACTTTCAAAATTATACTTTATAATAAATAATTTTACTCCCTTCATTTTCAAATTTAAAATCAATTTTTCTTAAATTTTTTAGAGAGTTACAAATTTTTTCATGATTTTTTTTATGTGCATATAACAACAAAAAACCGCCTGCCCCCGCGCCTAATATTTTTCCGCCCAAAGCTCCATTTTTTTTTGCTGTTGAATACCAGTCATCAATATCTAGAGATGATATATTTTTAGAAAGTGTTTTTTTTAGTTTCCAATTTTCATCTAAAATTTCACCAAATGAATCAAGTCTATTGTTCTCAAGTTCTCTCTTCATATCATAAACTAATCCAACCATCTTTTTCATACTTAAAATCTGTGTTTTCTCATTTAAATTTTTGGATTGAGACATTAAAATTTTTGATGCGCTTCGGCTGATACCTGTATAAAACATTAACAGATTATCATTTAATTCTTTAATTGTTTTTGGTTCTGTAATAATAGGCATTACATTAACACTATCGTCTTTATTAAATTCTATGATATTTAACCCACCAAATGAAGCTGCATATTGATCTTGTTTACCAATTGGTTCTTTACACATTTCTATTTCAATTTTACATGAATCCTCAGCAAGTTTTTCTTTGGAAATAAAATTACCCTTATAAGCATTTAACACATGAAGAAGAGCAGTTGTAAATGTTGATGAAGAACCTAATCCAGTCCCCTTTGATGGAATATCAGCAATAGATGTAATTTCAACTCCTTTTCTAATTTTTAGAAAATTTAAACTATTCTTAACTAATTCATGCTGAAGTTCGCTAATATTATTTACTAACTCTGTTTTAGAGTATGCAACCCTAATTCCATCATCAAATTTCTTATTAACATTCACATATATATATTTATCAATTGTGGTGCTTAAAACTGCACCTCCATGTTTTTTATAATAGGTTGGCAAATCACTACCACCTCCTACAAAACTCATTCTCAATGGGGCTTTACTTATTATCATTGTTGTCTTTTTATAATTAATTTGGAGGCTTCTTCCAGATTTTCAGAGACATAATTAGGTTTATAATTATATTTATTATCTCGACCTGCATTTCCTGTTTTTACTAAAATAGATTTAACTTTTGATTTAAATGAGGCTGCTAAATCAGCTGTTGAATCTCCAATAAACCATGATTTTTCTCTATCTATGTTGTATTCTTTGATAGCCTTTTCTATCATTCCATTCTCAGGTTTCCTGCAATTACATTTTATTTTTAAGTATTTTACTTCACCAGGAAAGCCAGAGTCAGGATGATGAGGACAGTAATAAATTTTGTCAAAAAAAGTTTTACTTTTAGACAAAGATTTTTCAATTTTCCAGTGTATTTGATTCAAAGTTTCAATACTACATTCTCCCCTTGCAATAACCGGTTGATTAGTGATTAAAAAAACTAAAAAACCCTCTTTTTTCAAATTATATATTGAAGATGTAACAAAATTATATAATTTTATTTGCTCAGGACTTGAAATAAAACCATTTTCAAAATTTATAGTGCCATCTCTGTCTATAAAAACTGCTTTTTGCTTTAATTTTAACGAACTATTTTCTACAAAACCATTTTTTAAATCAAATTCACATTTATCCAATCTTTCTGGGGTACCACAATCTTTAATATACTCTGATGAATTATAACCTATAATTTTCAATTTGTATATCAATTTTGGAAATAGATGTTTTGCTAAATCAAATTCTCCAATTTCTAAATTAATATCAACTATACTATTCTTATTCATAATATAAAAGGCTGCATTTACCAAATTAGGATAAAAGAAGTTATCATTGTGAGGATAGTTATGAAACTTAATTACTCTGTTTTCATCATTAATTTCAACTAAGTCTGAATCATAAGGATGATCATTTGGATGTAGGTATAATGTAATGTCAGCATTATTTAAATTATGGAATTTTTGGAATCTCTTAATATCAATATTAAATAATGTATCTCCATAAACTACCAAAAAAATATCATCTAAAAAATTAATGGATGACAACAAAGCTCCAGCTGTACCAACTTTACCATCTTCATCTAATTTAATATTTATATCTAAATCCCAGTATTTATTTTTTTTGCAAAAAGAAACTATTTCTCCGAATTTATAATTTACTAATAATAAAATTTTTTTTATACTATTTTTTTTTAAAGCAAGTATTTGTCTTTCTAGAAGTGAAACACCTAGAATATCAACTAAAGGTTTAGGTCTACCTTTCAATCTACTTCTGAGTCTTGTCCCCTTTCCTCCTGCTAAAATTACAGCTTGCTTGATCACAATATTTGATCTTTAATTTGTTTTATTGCTTTTAAAATAGTTTGATGTGAATTTAATTTTGGCTTCCAACCTAAATTTTTAATCTTTTCAATTGAGTAGTTAAATTTAGGAATATCACCAACCCAGCCTTTATTACCCTTACCATAAATAATTTTACAATCGTAAGAGGTTGATTTAACTACCTCCTCGGCAATTGTTTTAACCTCAACTCCATCATCCATATCTGGACCGATATTAAATACATTTAAACCTTTATTGCCAAGTATTTCACGAACAAATAACATTGCATCTATTAATTCCTCAACATGTAAATATGATTTTTTTTGTGTTCCATTACCCAAAACGTTTAGGTTTTCAGAATCAATTTTTAATTTATTAAAAAAATCAAAAATTACACCATGGGTTGCAGGTATACCAACAACATTAGGAAATCTAAAAATTATAGCAGTTTTTAAAAATGATTGTGATGAAGATGAAATTAATGCTTCAGATGCTAATTTCATTGCTCCGTAATTAGAGTGTGGAAGCAGAGGACCTGTTTCCTCTCTAATTGATTTATCTCCATGATCACCATATATTGCAGAGGATGAAGAAAAATAAATATTTTCAACATTATTATGTTTCATCCATTTAATAATATTGTAGGTTGTCATAAAAGTATCTTTATAATCAACTTTCATATATTTTACACCTGATGGAATATCTGAATTAGCAGCTAGATGCCAAACTTCATCTATTCCGTGTGACTTGTGTATTGGATTTAAAACTTTTTCTAAGTCATCATAATCACTTACATCACATTTTAAAAATTTAAAATTATTATTATTGAAAAAACTCTTAATGTTCACTTCACATCCTCTTGAATAATTATCAATACAAAAAACACTATATCTTTTGTTAAGAAATTTTTTTATCAGATTTGGTCCTACAAAGCCAGCACCTCCAGTTATTAAAATTTTCATATTATTTAATTAAAAAAATTATTTTCTTCAAATATGTTATTATAAATATTATTAATATTTTCAAAGTCGTGATTTTCTTTAACCCATTTTTTTGAATTTTTCTTTAGAAAATTTAATTTTTTAGTGTCAAAAGAAATATAATTTATTATTTTTTCTGAAAGAGACTTTGTAGAAAATTCTGTAAAAGCATATTCTTTAAGAAAATCAGGGACTGCGTCCCTGCATCCAGTAACATCAGTTGTAATTATTAGAGACTCATATAACTGAGCTTCTAACAATATCATAGGTAAACCCTCACCATACATACTAGGCAATAAAACAATGTCAGATTTTTCAAGTAGATTCATTTTTAAATTTTCTGAGACTTCACCCAAATATTCAATATCTTGAAATTTAATCTCTTCAAAAAATTTTGGCTTTTCTTGCTTATCACTTAAACTCATTTCACCAGCAATTAATAACTTTAATTCAGGGTTTGTTTTCTTAAGATTTTTGAAGGCATCAATTATAATAAATATCCCTTTTTCTGAAATTATTCTAGACAAATAAAGTAGATACTTAAAATTATCGTTCTTTTTAATCTTATTTTGAATTTTTGTATTAAGACCCTCTGATGGAATTTTTTTAACAAGATTATTGTTTAGTTTTGATCTGAAAAAACTATAATTTTCTTTATTCATAGTAATAGTCAAGTTTGATTTATTCAGAGAAAAAAAGAATAATTTATGATAGAATGAAGTTTCTGTTGTAATTTGTTTAGACATGCTTCCTAGCCCAGAAATTACAGCAGCATGTTTATAATTAAAAAACCTCGCAATTAAACCACAATAAATATTGACTTTAGGGGCGAAGGATATAACATGTGAGGGTTTATGATGGATTATTATTTTTAACAACTTTAAAAAAATGATAATTTCTTTAATTTTACCGCCTCTGTTATAAGCACCCCACCAAACAATTTGATTAATATCACTTTCTACTAAAAAATCACCTACAAATTTTAGATCATCAACCTTGTCTTTTAAAAAATAATAAAGATTTTTTCTAATTCTAATATTTTGAATGTTACTAGCAGAAATTATTAAACATTTTTTCATAAATCAAAATGTTAAATTGTCAGAATTCATATTTTGAAAATCATTTCTACTCCATTCTTTTATATTCATCATTTTATCTAGAATCATATGTAAAAAAATTTGATGACAACATTCTACGATACCATAGGTTTTCATTGGAACATAGATAGAATAAGTTCCAATTTTGATAGATTCATTATTTGGTTTTAGCCCAGAAAGTGTTAAAGTTTCAATATTTGATTTTCTACAATATTTTAGAAGATTAACTATGTTAGGGCTATTACCACTTGAACTAATAGATATTACAAAATCATCTTTTGTTATATTATTCATTTTAACAAATTCAACAAATGAATCATCATAAGAGTAATCGTTTGAAATTGCCGTTAATAAAGCGCTATCACTAAGAGATTTAGAAATAATTTTTCCATTTTTCATAAAATCTAAAGCCATATGATTTGCAAATGAAGAGCTTGCTCCATTTCCAAAAAAATACAATGAAGCTTTGTTTTTTTTTAACTTTAATAATCTTGAATTTATTTTTTCAAAAAAAACCTCAATTGATATTTCTTTTTTCTTGATCGAGTATTTACTTTTTTTTAACCCTAAGTCTATTGAGTTAAAATATTTTTTTTCATAATTCATTTTTACTTATTTATTGTGCACCCTGATATTCTTTAATATAATCAGTTGGTAATTTATCTTTTAATCCTTTCATTTTCTTTCCGATAAAAAAAACACCACATGCTCCATCGATGTTCCATGAAGTTGGTATTAATAAATCAAAAAATCTAATCCAAAAAAATAAAACTTTAAAAAACTTTCCAATTAGTCTAGATCTAAATAGCCCACCAATTAAAAACTCTATTGACCATAAAAAACTTCTTCCTAATCCACCAATATATCCAGATTTAATTTCATCAAACTTTCCAAACAGAACCTTTTTTCCCATCAAGGTAAATCTTGTAAAATCATATGCGCCCTCATGAACATGTTGAAGAAATGGAGTTTCAGCGTAAATTAAGCCATCTGTTTTCAAGACCCTATGACATTCATCAACAACTAAGTTTGGATACATTACATGCTCAAGAACAGCTTGAATAATAATCAAACTGAAAGTATTTGATTTAAAAGGAATTGAGTGAGCATCAGCAATTAGATCAATATTTTCAGAGTAATAGACATCGAAAGAAGTTATATTTTTGGAATATTTTTTCAAAAAAAATTCCATTCCAGAACCATTTGTTCCACCACCTACAATTAATATTTTTAATCTTTCGTAATTATCTAAATTAGAACTAATGAATTTTAAATTTTTTAATGTTGTTATTGAAGATCCATTTAAAAGTTTAAAAATAGCTTTCTTAATTATTACTGACCTATCTTTTCTTCTGACTTTACTTTTACCAATTGAATCAAATAATTTATTTTCTAATATTACAGAATTATTATAATCAACTAATACTAATTTTTTATTAATGCTTTTAAAATGATTTATTGAGTTATCACAATTTGAATTACTACAATAAAATTTATCCTTATTATTCAAAATTGAACTTTTACATTTAGGACAAATTAAGGAATCAATATTCAAAACTCTGTGCTTTTCCAAACTAAGATATATCTATTTATCATTTTATTCATACTAAAATTATTTTTAATTCTCTCTCTTGATAATCTTCTTTTTTCATTCCATTTTACACTATTTGAGAATTCATTAATAGCGTTAGTAATTGCAATACCCATCTGCACAGGATTAGACCTAGGAACAATCCATCCTGTATTTCCGATAATGTTTTTTACATCACCAACATCAGTACCTATACAAACAACCTCACTAGACATAGCTTCACATATAACATTTGGAAATGCTTCACCTTTACTTGATAAAATATGAACATCCATTGCTGAATAAAACTCATCAATATTATTTTTAGAACCCAATAGTTTTAATTCAATTTCATTTAAATTGTTTTCTTTAATTATTTCAGTTAGTTCATTATTTTCATGCGTCATATTATTTCCAATAAAAAGCAAATAAATCTTATCAAAAAGCTTTTTATCTGATTTTATGTATTTTAATGATTTTATTAAATTTTCGTGATCTTTTATAATGTCCCATCTTGCAACACAACCAATAACCAAAGATTTTTCACATAAATTAATAGATTTTTTAATTAATGTTTTTGTTTTTTCTTCAAAATGAAATTTTGATAAGTCAAATCCTAAATTGATAACCTCAAAAATATTTCTATAAAATAATTTTTTGTGTACAGAGATTGATTGTTTAGAACAAATTATAATTTTTTTGGGAATTATGTGAGACAATATTCCACATAACCTTGCAGTTATTATGGTTGACAGCGGAGTTACATTTAAATCAAGATTAAAATTATGAACTCCCCAATAAATTTTTTTAACACCAGCTAAAAAAGCAATAATTCCTCCAATTAAATCTGAATGATACATCCACGTTTGAACTATATCAGGTTTCAAATTTTTAATTATTTTATAAAGATTAATAAGACTTTTAAGTTTAAGTCTTCTTCTTGGCATTTCTAAATAATAACATTCAATTCCTAAATCTTCAATATACTTACCAAAAAATCCACTGTCAGTTAATGAAATAATAATATGTTCAATATTACTATTATCATGCTTAACTAAATTATATAATGCTCTTTCTGCTCCTCCTTGAATTAAACCAGTTATTATGTGAACAACCTTCATTCTGATTTTATATTTTAAATTTTAACCTGGATATGTAAACTAATCCAGCAATCCAGAATAGTTCAATTAAATATAATTTTACACAGACAGCAAAATCAATTCTTTGATAATTAATTATAATTGGAAATAGTAATAAATATCCAAAATATTTAAATTTAGTTTCAAGAACCATATTATCTAACCTTAAAAGAATATACCTGATTAAGCAAAAAAATGGTAGAATTCCTAATATCGTAAAATTTAAAATAATCTCTAATATTGGAGAAAAACCTAAACCAAACATTTCTTTTGAATTCATAAAATAATCAATAGAAAATCTAGTTGCAATTGTCAAGGGCCTTGACGGAAAAATTTCTCTGGGAAATAAATTTATAATTGGATCAAATATATAAGTTTTACCATATTGAAGAGGATAATTTATAACACCTTCATAATATATTTTTAACACTCTATATGGTGCTCCAAATTCAGAATCAACCGGATTATAATTTGCATTAAATGTTGAATATTCTAATATTTTTTCAAAACCATATCCTCTGACTACTGCAATAAAATGTGTAAGAGGAAATAAAATTAAAATAGCAATTAAAATATACTTAAGACTAATCTTTCTATTAATAAATTCACTAATTATTAGCGGTAATGTGAAAATTACAAATGGATTTCTTCCTCCTCTAACTAACAAAAAAAATGCTATAATTAAAATCGGCATTAAGGATAAGAAAAATAACTTTTTGTTATTGAAATTTCTAATGATTAAATAATAAAACAATGCAGTTGCTGAAGTAATGGATAATAAAATAACATCTAATGTGCTTTTTTCATTTTCAAACTTATCGGATTCAATTAAATATGCTTTAAATATGTTTAATAGATTATAATCTAAATAATACAATTGCCTTTCAAGGAATAAGGCAAAAATAAATAAAGATAATAAGATTATAAGATTACTATTGCCTGTTATAATTCTGAAGTTAAAATCTAGATTTCTATTTTTTATAGAATAATTTCCAAGAATGAATCCCAAAATAGCCAAAATATTTAGAGAGATAAAATAATGATCAAATGATGTCCATGGATTATTATAAACAATTTTAGAAAACTCAACTGGTATGGAATATAAGGTAAATGAGATTAGGAAAAAAAGCGATAAAGTTACTTTAATTTTTTTTGAGGGGTATCTGTAAAAAAATAAAAAAGATACGATTATTAGAAAAATATGAATAAATGATAAAACCCAACCTAATAAAGATTCCATTATTTCGATATAAAATTATATACAATTATTAGAATTGAAAATATAAAGGTTTTTATCAATATTTTCTTATCAAAAAACTTATAATAAATTACCAATAAAGTATAATTAAAAATAAATGTTAAAATTAAATAGTATAAAAACTTATTAAAAATTGAGAGATTTAAATATTCGAAAATTATAAATACAAAAATTAAGACTAAAAAATTTATAAAAAATAAAATTCTATACTTAAAAATAGAATTTAAATGAAAACCAGCAATTGATGTAATTATAGTCATTGCAGCAATTGAAATAACAAAATTATAAATGAAACCACCACTTGAATCAAAACTGTAGAGATCAAAAATTAATGGTCTTACTAGAATTAAAATAAACCAAAAAACTATTGTCATTATTAAAAAATTGTTCAAATACTTGTTTAATAAATATTTCTTTGATTTAGAATTCTTTCTTGTATTTGATAATTTCATATACTCAGGCATAACTTTTTGTGAGTATGAGTTAGGCAAAAAACTATTTAACACAGAAAAATATCTTGATAAATTATATACACCAACATATGACAACTTAGTTATACTGGAACTTAAACTTACATTTATGTATGAAATAAGAATCGGCGAAATAAGCCCATTTATATAATTGAAAAAGCTTACTTTAATGATGTTTTTATAATAATAATTTAGAAACTTCAGTTTAAAAAACTTAACTGTGTAAACTTTTTCTCTTAAAATATTTAAGATTAATGCAGCTAAATTTGACACGATTATAATTATATAAAATTTTATATAATCATTCATTAGAAAAAAATTCAAGAAATAAAATGTCAAAATTAAAAAAGAGACCTTTACAGTATTCAAAAACAAGTAGTAATATGAATCATATTTTGCAATTGAAACAATTGAAAAAACACTATTCATACCAACTAAAAAAGTTGATAAAAATAGATATAAGAATAAATTAAAGAATGAAACTTGATTTTCAAAAAAATCAAAAAATAAAATTAAAATCAAAATATATATTAAGGATGAAAAAAAATTTAAATAAAAAGTCAAATACAACACTCTTCTAAAAAAAAATGTATTTCCATAATTAGATGCATAATAAATTATTTTAAAATTTATACCATATAAACATATTGATATTCCAAGAATAACAAAGCTATAACTGTACGTAATATTTGATAATGAAATACTATTATCAGAAAATAAATAAAAAAGTAAAAACATATTTCCTTGCCCAAGAGCTAAGGCAGTTAAATATGATATATATTTTTTATTATTTTTTAATAATTGTATCATTCAAAATCATTTCAATCTCCTTTTTTCTTGCTTTCTCAGAAAAGTTTTTCATAAAAATTAAATCTTTAACAGGTTTTTTACTTAAAGTATATTCAATTTTTTCATTCAAATTATTGTTGTTATAAATTACCATGTTTTGATATACATTATCAAAATACTCTGTTAGGTTTTTATGCACTATTACAATTTTTTGATTATACAGAGATTCAACTATTTTAAGTTTAATACCCTCACATTTTTCGCCAACAATAATAACGGCCAAAGATGAATTTATTAGTTCTTTAAGTTTAATGTCTGTTAAATTTTTAACGAACTCGTAATTTGTAAATTTTTTAGATATTGTATATGAAAAGCTCTTGATTAATGAGTCATCTCTAAATGTCCCACCAATTATTAACTTACAATTAATTTTTTTATCAATTTTTTTTAAAAACAAACTTAAACCCTGAAGATTAGGGTGAAAAAGAAAATTTCCATACAATAATAAATATTTAGAACTTATTTTTTTTTCTTTTTTTAAAATTTTATTGTTACTACACCAAACCTTTATGACTTTAATGTTTAATTTTTTAAATTTTAAAAAAAAACTATATCTAGATAAAAAATCATTTTTTGATTTATTAGAATTTAAAATAATAGTTTTAAGACCTGAAAAAATTAATAGC
>CABYWQ010000006.1:0-72500 GCA_902522775.1 uncultured Bacteroidota bacterium
TGTGTAAAAAATCTTGCCATATCATGGTTGTCTGGGAAAACTAAAAGATTATTTGGATCGGGATATAAATAATCACTTGCTAATGATCTGTATGGTTTACTGAAACCCATATTATATCTAAATCCATCAGTTAGTGATTCATTAAAAGCAATTTGAAGCGGAAAATCCATTAATGTTGGTAAGTATGAAACATATCCATCATGATTCACCTTTCCTCTTTGCCAATAAGAAATAACAGTTGGTGTATCAGCCCATTCTTCACCAACAATATTGAAATTTGGATATTCATTCATTAGTGCATAAGTCCAGTCTGTCATAAAATCCTTGTCTGAATAAGGATATGTGTCTACTCTAATTCCAGCTAGACCTGCGTATTCAGTCCACCAAATAGCATTCTGAATTAAATATGTCGAAACAGTAGGGTTCTTTTGATTTAAATCAGGCATAGTTTCAACAAACCAGCCATCGGCATGTTCTTTTTTATCTATTTCTGATGCGTAAATATCTTGAACTGTATGCCGTCTGTGCGTTGTTTGTTTAAACTCGGATTGGTTGTTAAACCAATTTTTCATTGGCGGATCAATGAAAAACCAATGAAAAGAACCACAATGGTTTGGTATCATGTCCATAACAAGTTTTACGTTCATTTCTTTTGCCTTTAAACCCAATTCTTTAAATAATTCATTAGTTCCAAATCTTGGATCAATTTTATAGTAATCTGTTGTTGAATATCCATGATAAGAAGCTTTTTCCATGTTATTTTCTAAAACGGGATTAAGCCAAACAGTTGTAAAACCCATTTCTTTTATATAATCTAAATTATCAATTACACCCTTAATATCGCCGCCGTGAAGACCGAAATCATCCTCTCTATCAGGTCTTTCCCTCATGTATTCTACATCATCATTAGATGGGTCTCCATTTGAAAATCTATCAGGAGTTATTAAATACATCACATCTGAAGTATTAAAACCTTGAATATTTTCAGCATTAGATTCCCTTGATTTAAGAGCAAAATCGTATTTATCAATTAAATTATCTCCACTGTAAAATTTAATTTCTACAACACCAGGTTTTGCATTTTTTAAAACAGATATATTTAAAAATATGTAATTTTCATTATCAACTTTTTCTATTGATTTAAGTTTGATATTTCGATTCTCTATTTTAGGCTGCAAGTAGCTAATACTATCTCCATAAACCAAAAGTTGAAGGTCACGGGTTTTCATTCCAACCCACCAATTGGGTGGTTCAACCCTTTCAATTAAATCTAATGTTAGAAATTCAGATTTATCCTTTTTAATTATGTCTTTAGCATTTAGCGTTGTAAAAAGGATTAAAAAATTCAATATTATTATATTTTTTTTCATAAAATTATTTTTCATTTTTAAATATTTGTCTATAAACTTCTCCAACAATTTTTTCGTCTCTACCCTCCCCAAATTTTGGTGTTTCAAACATTTGACTCAAAATAACACCTACAAAATCTCTTTTAGGATCAATCCAAAAGTGCGTACCCTCATATCCACCTCCTCGCCATAATCCAGAGTCACCTTCCCCTAATTCTTTCACCAATTCACTTGTTACCCACAAATTATAACCATTATATCCATATTCATCCTCTAACTGAGTATGAGGTGAATATATTTCTTTTACGGTGGATTCATTTAAAAATCTATAACCGTTCAATTCACCGTGATTTAAAAGCATTCTTATAAAGTCAGTATAACCATCAGCAGTAGCTATCATTCCTTCTCCACCAAGATACAATTTATTTTCAGGTTCATATCCTGGAACATATTTTCCCATAATATCTAGCTCACCAGAATATGCATATCGTATTTTATCATCAGCTCCTGAGAATACAGGAAGTAATTTATCATTTTTATCCAAGTTATATTTTAAACCTTTTATATTCATTGGAACAGTGATTCTGTTTTTTACTAAGTCGCTTAAAGATTTGCCAGTTGCTCTTTCATTAACAATTCCAAGAACTGTTGTATTTAATCCATAAAACTCTTTATATCCAGGTTGATCAATCAATGGGAGTTCAATTAATTTTTTAATAAACTCATCTGAGTCTTTTGCGTTAGCTAAATCTTTTGTAACCAAAGCCTCATCTATACATTTAATACCAGTTGTACCATAGTAAAAACCTGCTTTATGATTAATTAATTGTAAAATTGTCATCTCAGATTTTCTTTCAACAATATTTAAAGGGCATGGATCATTTAAATTAATTTTATCTTCTGATCTAGAATAATCAATGATAGAACCACCATCGTTAGTTACAGCTACTTTTAAATTATTAAATTCAGGAATATATGTTGACACAGGGTCATCAAGGCTTATAATTCCATCCTCTACTAAATCCATTGTAACCGAAATGGTAACTATTTTACTCATTGACCATATTCTGAACCAAGTATTTTCATCAATGTTTTGATCTTGAACAAGATCATCATTTTTTCCTGCATATTGAAATATTTTATTACCGTTTTTATCTTCCAACCTTGCCAGTAAAACTGCTTGAGATCCATTTTCTAAATATTTAGAAATAGTAGAATTTAAAGATTCATGATCATAAATAATATTACCATTGATGTTACACGAAAAAATAAATAAAAAAACAATATTTAAGTAAATTATATTTTTCAAAGTAAAATTCAAATTTTTTCAATTTGCATGGCAAACCCACCGCCAGGTGCCATGTAAATTTCAGTTGAGCTATCATTTTTAATTTTTAAATCAAACTGATCGATTTCATATTCCATTGGATTTTCTTTCCAGTGAGTATTTGTTTTATCCTTAAAAATTTTAAACTTATAGTTATGGCCAACATCTAAAAAACTTAAATCTAATTCAAAAGTTCTATCCTTTTCATCTGTTATTCCACCTACAAACCAGTTTTCAGAATTTTTATCTTTTCTTGCTACAGTAACATATTGAGAAATTTCGCTATTTAAGACAACCTTATCACTCCAGTCAACTGGAACCGCTTTAATGAACTCAAAAGCCTCAGGATGTTTCATGTAATGCCTAGGTAAATCAGCAGCCATTTGCATTGGGGAATAATAAACAACATACAAAGCTAACTCTTTAGCAATAGTTGACGGAATTATGGCATCTTTATCAATTATTCCAGAACCAGGTTCAGTATATCTAAAATTATTTAGTTGAAATACACCTGGTGTATAATCCATTGGACCACTCAACAACCTAGTAAATGGTAAATCCGTAGCATGATTTACTCCGTTTGATGAAAATCCATTAAATTCTTGTCCTTTGGCACCTTCTCTTGATATAAAATTGGGGAATGTTCTACGTAAACCAGTATCTTTAATCGGTTCATGAGTTTTTATCATTAATTTATATTTAGCAGCTACATCAATTACTTTTTGAAAATGATTAACCATATACTGTCCATGATGCCATTCTTTTGAAATTTCTCCATTTTCATCATAAATTTTAATGTTTTTACTTACATCATTTACATATCCTGTTTTTATATTTTTAATACCATATTTATTATACATTTTAAATGCATCCTCCATTTGATTCTCATAACTTTGAATTTGACCCCCAGTTTCATGGTGACCAATTAAACTAATATTCCTCTCAAGTCCATAAGTTGATAAAAAATCTATATCAAAATCATCAAATGTTTCAGTAAAACTAAAGGGGATTCCATCACCTCTACAACACCACTCTGGATACCATCCTTTATTCCAACCCTCTACCAATAAACCATCAAAATTATGTTTCGAAGCGAAATCTAAATAATTTTTAACTTTTTCAGTTTTAGCTCCATGGTATTTTGATTCCCACCATGTTGATTCGTTAGTTCCTATCATCTCCCACCAAACTCCCATATATTTTCCTGGTTTAACCCATGAAAAATCTTTATTATCATCAGGATCATCATTTAAATTCAATATCAAATTAGACATTAATAGTTCAGAGGAATTATCTGCAATTTGAATATATCTCCATGGTGAAATTATTTCTTTCTCCAGTTTTACCTTAGTTATTCCGTCTGACCAAGGATATAGTTCAACTTCTAATTTTCCATCACCCCTAGGAGCTAATGTCATACTTGAATAATTTATCAATTTGGCTTCATGTATACTAACATGCAATCCATTTGTTTTTTTGATTGTTAAAGGAGTGTGAGCTGCATCAATTCCAAGAGTATCATAAGAGATGTCCTCAATATTTTCCGAGAAAAACTTTTTTGAAATTTTATCAATAGCTGATTCAGCATATAAAAATTCATATCTACGATACGAAAACCCAGGAATCCACCAGGCTGTGTCGTCTGAATTTAAATTAAATTCTGAGTATTCATCAATAACATTATAATTAGTTATTCCACTTTGATTAGGGACATGATATTTAAATGCAACTCCATCATTATATGCCCTAAAAACTATATTAAAATTGATTTCTCCATTTGAAAGAGTAACATCAAGTTTTTTATAATTGTCAATAATTTCATCAAATTCACCAAAATCAGGGGTCCAAGAGGAATTATTAGAGCTAGTGGATACTTTTATGATTTCCAAATCTTTACCAATATTTAATTTATTTTCAAGAAGAATACCAAGTTTTGATTTTTTAATAACTGATTTCTCATCCTTATTTATACTATAGAAGGCTTCACCATCAATAATTTCAAAATTGAGCCCTATTTTATTATCCGGAGAAGTTAAAGTTTTATTACTTGTTTTAGTACAGGAAATTAAATTAAAAATCAATAGAAGGTAAATGATTGAAAAATTAATTTTCTGATTATAATTATCATTGAGTTTAGCACTATTAGTCAAATTTAATTTGAAGAAATCTTTTATCATATTATATATTTTTATTTTAATTTATTTCTTAAATGATTGTACAACTTAAGAACTTCTACAAAATCATTTTGTAAAGATCTTTCCTCTTTCGTCATCTCATTCCAACTTAACTTATTCTTTTCATATGGATCATTCTTAACATTATAAAATCTGTTTCCTCTGTAAAACTTATAGGTTTCGTTTCTAACCCATTCATGTGTTTCATCGTATAGATTTGACCCACCTGCTCTAGAATACCATGTATAAATCCATTCTCTTTTGGATTTAAAATCACCAAATAGCTGAGGATAAAAACTCACACCATCTAAATCTAATTTCTTATTTATTTTTATTTTAGCTAAATCTAAAATTGTTGGAAAAAAATCACTAAAATCAATCAATGACTCATTTAAAAAACCAGGTTCAATGACTCCATTCCATTTAATCAAAAGAGGAACATGAGTTCCACTATCGATTGTTTTTCCCTTGCCAGCTGGTACTGAAATATTATTTTTCATAGAAACAACTGGTGAATCAGTTCCATTATCAGCAGTAAAAATAATTATTGTTTTTTCAGATAGCTCTAATTTGTCAACTTGATCAATTATACGTCCAACTGAAAAATCCATATAAGACACCATATCTCTAAAATATTTAGCATCTCCTTTATATGTTTTTGAACCCATATCATTAGCATCCCAATCTTTTGAATGAGGTGTCGGGACAAATGGACAATGAGTTAAAATCATTGGATAATAAACTAAAAAAGATTTATTTTTTTTTCTTTCAATAAAATCATTGATATAGTCAACTATCATATCTGTTGAAAATCTGCCTTCATTTTCCTCGTATGTAATACCGTTTTTAACTAATCTTGGATTTGAATACCTTTTATCTAACCCTGTGGAATCTCTACCACGTGTATTTAGTTGCCAAAGAATATGTTCATCAAAACCAAAATGTTTTGGTAGTTTTTTGTTTTGTCCAAGTTGCCATTTCCCAGCGATCAAGGTTTCGTATCCGGCAGATTGTAGTTCCTGACTAAATGTTTTTTCTTTTGGGTCTAAATAAGCAAATTCGACATGATTTTTTTTATTTGACTTTCCCGTCATTAATTTAACTCTGGAAGGAGTACAAATAGGCATTGAGTGAGCATTTTTAAATTGCATCCCATTTTCTGACATTTTATTTAAAAATGGGGTTTCATACGATGTTCCACCATAAGAATTTAAACACTCGGCTCCAAGATCATCAACCATTATTAATATTATGTTAGGAGCTTTTTCATGTTCTTGAGCTTCGCTAATTAGCGAGAGAAAAAAAAATATAATAAGTATCTTTTTCATTAGTTGTTTTAATAAATTTAGTAAAATTATATATAGATTTAAATTTTAGTTAAATGAAAAAATTAGTTCTTCTGTTTTGTGTTGTTTTTTTGTTTTTTTTTATTTCTTGCGAAAAAAAAATAATAGATGAGAAACCCAATATTATTTATGTTTTGGCTGATGATTTAGGTTACGGTGATATTAATGTTTTTTTTCAAAATGGAAAGATTAAAACACCTTATATTGATCAACTAGCTAGTGAAGGAATGATTTTTACGGATGCACATACGTCATCTTCGGTTTGTACACCAACAAGGTATGGAATACTAACTGGAAGATATAATTGGAGAAGTAAGCTTAAAAAATCTGTTCTAGGTGGAAATTCAAAAGCATTAATTTCAAAGAAACGAACAACTGTTGCATCTTTTTTAAAAAACTATAATTACAAAACAGCTTTCATCGGAAAATGGCACTTGGGCTGGAATTGGGGATTAGTAGATTCTACATTTTTCGAAGATCGAGTTGATATTGATAAAATTGATTTTAATGCTGACATAACGCACAGTCCTAATGATTTAGGATTTGACTACACCTATGGTCATAATGGTTCTTTAGATATGCCTCCATATGTATATGTGGAAAACAATAAAATAACTGGGAAAATTGACAGAGTAATTGAAGATAAAGGAGAATATTCATGGTTTAGAAAGGGACCAACCGCAGAAGATTTTATTCATGATCAAGTAACTCCAAATTTTTTTAATAAAGCACACGAATTTATAAAAGAAAATTACAATAAAGATCGACCATTCTTTCTATATCTTCCACTTCCATCACCACACACTCCTATTCTCCCAACAAAGGATTGGAAAGGAAAGAGTGAATTAAATGAATATGCAGATTTTGTAATGCAAATTGATCATCACATGGGTGAACTAAATAACCTACTTAAAGAACTTGATATTTCAGATAACACAATGATAGTATTTACTAGTGATAACGGATGCTCCCCTGAAGCAAATTTTAAATTACTAGCTGAAAAAGATCATTATCCCAGTGGACCGTTTAGAGGTTACAAAGCCGGTATTTTTGAAGGTGCTCATCGTGTCCCTTTCATTATCAAATGGCCTAAAAAAATCAATCCTGGCACTGTTTCTGAAAAGATAATATGTACTACAGATTTTATGGCAACACTAGCTGGCATTATGGGTGTTAAGTTAAATGATAATGAAGGTGAAGATAGCTTTTCAATGTTACCTTTATTTTCAAAGGAAACAGAAATGAACTATGAAAGGAAATTTACTATTCATCACTCCATTAATGGTAGTTTTGCTATACGAAAGGGTGATTTCAAGTTTATTTTCACAAATGATTCTGGAGGCTGGAGCTATCCAAGAGGTGGCTCCATAGATGGTAAGGATTTACCTAAATTTCAACTTTATAATCTAAAAACAGACCCTGGGGAAGTTAGTAACCTCTATGGAAAGTTTCCGGAAATAGAAAATAATCTGATTGATCATTTTAAAAAAGCTATAACAAATGGGAGAACTACTGTAGGAAATATTCAAAAAAACGACCTAAACTTCTCTTCAAAAGAAGAATGGGATCCTTTATTGATTTTTGAATAATAAAAATATAATAATGAAAAGCTTCTTATACATAATTTTTATTTTTTGCTCTATCCTAACAACTAATTCTCAGATAATAGGTAATGTTTCTGATGATTTAGATAACAAATTAGAATATGCAACAGTTGTTTTATTTGAACAAAATAATAACAATCAGATTGGTGGTGTTATAACTAACACTGATGGTGATTTTAAGTTTAACGACATAAAAGATGGTAATTATTACATTACTGCTTCTTTTTTAGGATATAAAACAAAAAAAATAAGTAAAATCAAAATATTGGATAATATTCAAATTGATCTCGGGAATATTAGGTTAGAAATTGGAAACAACTTAGATGAGGTTGTTGTTTCTACTCAAAGATCAACAATTATTAATAAAATTGACAGACAAATATATAAATCAGAAATGTTCAAAAGTGCACTTGGAAGTACTGTTAAAGATGTTATTAGACAGTTACCGTCTGTTAATATAAACTCTTTAGGTGAAATCAGCGTCAGAGGAAGTACAGGTTTTTCAATCTTGCTCAATGGTACTCCTATTCAAGGCGCAATGAGTACAATTTTAGATCAACTTCCTTCAAACGCTGTAGAATCAATTGAGTTTATTACAGCTCCATCGGCAAAATTTGATCCAGATGGCAAAGCTGGTTTAATAAATATATTAACAAAAAAGGGAGCTATACAAGGTGCATATGGTCAAATCAACCTCAAATCTGGGTTTCCATCAATAGAAAAATATGGTAATGATAAAGTTCATAATAGATTTGGATCTGATTTAACATATAATATAACAAATGAAAAGTGGAATATATCTTTGGGAGGAAGCTTGTTAAGAAATGATCTTGGGGGGAGACGAGAAGGTGAGGTATACACAATCATTGATGATATTTATAATAATTTTCCCTCATCTGGTGAAAGAAGTTTTGATGAAATAAATTTTAATGGTCGATTTACAATTGAATATTCACCTAAATCTTATGAAAATCTTTCGCTTGGTTTTTTTGCTGGAAAGCGGTCAAAAAAAAGACTAGCAGATATTGTTTACTACGACAATTATAGAATTAGTCCCAATGGAAGCAATAATAAAACGCAATACATTTCATATTTTAATCATAATTTAAGAGAAAGGAAGGGTGATTTTATATTAGGTAATCTAAACTATTCTTATACTTTAAAAAATAAATCAATCTTAAATTTTTCATTATTATATGAATATACTTTATTGGGGGGGCCAACAATAAATCAAAATCTTGGTCATCCAGACAATTCAATTCTGTATCAAGATGAATACAACACAAATGACAACCCATTATACGGACTTCGCACTCAGCTAGATTACAGTTTTAATGTAAATAAAAATACTAAATTAGATCTTGGATATCAATATAGAGATCTGGACCATACAGGAGATTTCGTGTATCAAAGACGTTATAATTTTAATGATCCTTTTTATTTAGTTCCAGAATTTTCTAGTGAAGTTAATCTTAAAAGGAAAATTCATTCATTTTTTTCACAATTCTCTACTCAAAAAGATAATTTAAGTTATTCTGTAGGATTAAGAATCGAATCAATGAAAAGAGATCTATTACTAAAAGATAAAGCAAATACAATTGATAAAAGTTTACAATATAATTTTACTAAGCTTTATCCATCTGCATCAATTCAATATGTTTTAAATGAAGAGACAAAACTCAAACTTGCATACAGCAAAAGAATTGAAAGAACAACTACTTTCAAAATGAATCCATTTCCAGAGCGTGAACATACTGAAACTTTAGAACAGGGTGATCCCAATCTCAAACCTGAATTTATTGATCAAATTGAAATTGGATTTGAGAAAAAACTAAAAAATAATAACAAAATATTTTCAACATTATATCTAAGAAATACCAAAAATGTAGTTAACAGAGTAAATACGGTTTATAACGACAGTATATTAAATAGAATTTATTCAAATGTTGGTAATTCTAAAACAATTGGTGTTGAAATAGGTGCTGATATAAATAAATCTAAAAAATGGAAAAGTTTTATTGGAGGAAATATTTATAATTATGATTTAAAAGGCAGTTTTGATAATAGACCTGTTAGTACTAATTCTATTATTTATTCATTAAACCTAAATTCAACTTATAACTTTTGGGATGATGCCTCATTACAATTTACATTTAACTATTTATCAGACAGAATTACTGCACAGGGCGAAGATTCAAGATATTATAATCCAAATCTGACTCTAGAAAAAATATTTTTAGATAACAGACTTAAAATTGCATTACAATGGTTAAATATTGATTTAGGACTTTTAAAATCAAATGAACAGAGAATAACAACATTTAGGAAAGATGAGTTCTATACAACAACTAACTACATATATGAAGTTGATATAATCATGCTAAACTTGTCTTATATATTTAAAAATGGGAAAAATAAATCAAGATTTATTGAAAGTGAGTTTGGAAAGAGAGAATTTTAAAATTTAATTAAAGATTATTTTTCCAATTATCAATTTCGTCAGTTAATTCTTTAACCAGTTCAGGATAAAGTTTATATACATTCTCTTCCTCGCTAATATCATTACTCAAATCATAAAGTTCCTTTGAATTGTCTTTTTTAATTAATAATTTCCAGTTATTTTTTCTAACTGCGTAATTTGAGTTATATTCCCAAAAAAGAAGCCTTTCAATAATTTTCTCATTGAATAATAGATTATTCTTCATACTAATACCGTCTAATGAATGATTTACACTTCCACCTATAAAATCAGAAATTGTAGGGAAAATATCCATAGTTAAGAACGTTTCGTTTCTATACCCTTTTTTTATAATTGACGGTGACCAAACCATTGAAGCAACTCTGTGTCCACCTTCATATAAACTTCCTTTAAATCCTTTAAAAAGACCGTTGTTTCCATTTCGGGTTCCACCATTGTCTGAAAAGAAAAATATAATAGTTTTTTTATCAATATTTAATTTATAAAGTAAATCAATTACTTCACCAACTCCTTCATCCATTACTTCTACCATTTCTTTATAAATCTCATCTTTATTTTCGGGTAGACCCTTAATAAAATCTTTTCCAATTTCTCTAACTTTTTTGGAATTTCTGCCCTGAAATGGATAGTGTGGTGATTCGTGAGCTATATAAAGAAGAAAATTTTCGTCTTTATTTTTTTTTATAAAATCAATAGAAT
The DNA here is from genome assembly GCA_902522775.1 of uncultured Bacteroidota bacterium. Taxonomy (GTDB): domain Bacteria; phylum Bacteroidota; class Bacteroidia; order Flavobacteriales; family Flavobacteriaceae; genus Eutrophosalina. The sequence continues at coordinate 10,979 of CABYWQ010000006.1, forward strand.
GTTTTGATATTAAATCTGTACTATATCCAACCTCTTCATTCAATTCATTATCAAACCACCAATCCTTATATCCTTCTTGATCAATATGTGAATGATAATCGACATTGCCTGAAACAAAACCAATAAATTCGTCAAAACCTTGATTTATGGGGTTATATACAGGATCATAACCAAGATGCCATTTACCAAAAATACCTGTTTTATATCCTGATTCTTTTGCGACATTAGCAAAAGTGATTTCATCAATTGAAAGACCTTTATCCCTATGATTTTTTGCAGTTATAACACCACTCACTCCTACCCTTTGCTGATATTTTCCTGTTAGTAATGCAGCACGAGTCGGACTACAGACTGATCCATTTGAATGAAAATCTGTTAGCACCAAACCTTCATTGCCAAGTTTATCAATGTTTGGTGTATTTATATTTTTATTCCCAAAAATTGATAAATCACCATAACCTAAGTCATCAGCAACAATTATGATGATATTTGGTTTATCGTTACTGTTGCATGAGAAAAATAGTAATGATATTAGAATTGATTTTTTAAAAAATTTAATCATAAATTAAAATCTTTTAAACACTAATTTAATAATGTTCATATATTTAAATTTAATAAATTAAATAATGAGGTATTTAATAACATTAATACTAGTTTTATTTTTAACTAATCTTAGATCGCAAAATGAAACAAAAATAATTTTAACTAAGGGAACAGTTTTTAAAAATGATCAAATTACTGGAAATGTAAAAAAACACACTTTTTTTTCGAAAATATTAAATAATGAAAGAGAAGTTTATGTTTGGATTCCTGAGGATTATAATCTAAAAAATAAAAAATATCCATTATTAATTGCTCACGATGGTGGTGCTGTTTTTTATTCAAGGGGAGGTTTTGGCTCTAAAAATAAATCTAAAACTGATATCATTAAAAATGGTTGGAATCTTGATGAGAGTATTACTGATCTAATTTCTTCAAATAAAATTAAACCAATCATAATGGTTGGAGTAAGTAATACAAAAAATCGTGGATATGAATACGTACCGACTAGAAATGCGGTAAATTATGCTAAAGCATTAATTGATGAATTAATTCCTGAACTTATATCACAATATCGAATTAAATCAAATGACATAGGAACTATTGGTTCATCTGCAGGTGGCTTAGTTTCATTATATCTTGGTTGGGAATTTAACAAAGTATTTAAAAAAGCAATTTGTTTGTCACCAGGGATAATTTATCGTGATCAAGACTACTATTCACAGTTAATAAAAAGAAAAACACCTAAAAACTTAAGGCTTGCGATAGTAAATGGAACAGATAATTTTGATAAAAATCTTCAGTATGGTGTGGATAAGTTTATCAGTTATTTAAAATCAATAGATTTTTCTAAAAAAAATTATATGTACTGGATTGAAAAAGATGGAACTCATTCATCAAAATCCTGGTCAAAACAAGCAAAAAAAACAATCGAATGGCTCTATTAATATTATTGAACAAAAAAAGAATTTGATTTCCTATTGTAAAAAAACATATATATTCCAACCAGAACAAATGGTATACTGAGTAATTGACCTAAATTTAAACTTATTCCCAACAAATTATTTAATTCTAATAATTCGTTTTTTACTTGATTTTCTTTAAAATATTCTAAAAAAAATCTTCCTCCAAAGGCAGTAATAAAAAAGAATGCCAGTAAGCTTCCATGGCGCAGATTTATTCTATATCTATACAAAACTATAAACATAATAATTCCAATTATCAAATATATAAGTGACTCATATATTTGGGCTGGATGTCGATAAACACCTACAGTTTCGTATTCCATATAAAAATCAGAATTATTTCTTTTAAATGTATATTTTACTTGGCCTTTAAAAGGGTTTATTATACTGGAATTAGCATATACTTTTTCTGGATGTAAAGTAATCAATGTTTTTTTAACGCTTTCCTTGATTCTATCTTCTTTGTATTCTTCATTATCAAAAAATATTTTAGTAGTTAATAATGGTTGACCAACCTTGTAAAAAACTCCTGTTTCATAAAAAGAAACTTTTTTTACAAATGGTAATTGACTTTTAATTCTTTCTTCAGATGGATTGACAAATAAAACCCCATAACTGCTCTGAGTTTGAAGACCTATAGTTTCCGAATTAAAAAAATTACCCATTCTTATAAGGGCACATCCAATTGCAACAGCAATTATCATTCGGTCCATAACTTGTAAATAATTATATCCGCGTCTTAACCTATCTATGAAATTAATTTTGAATGAATTAATCTCTATTTTGAATGAATATAATGCCATTCCTGATAGGATTCCAATAGCTGCACCATGACTTGCTAAGCCACCTTTCCAAAAAAAGAAAATTTCTTGTATACCACGACTTAATATCTCAGGTTCATAAAAAATAACATGGCCTAATCTTGATCCAATCAAAATTCCAAAAACCATATATAACATCTGCAAATCAACTGTTGTATCATACCTTTTTTCTCTTTTGTATGCACCAACTACTAAGAAACGACCAATAACAAATCCTAATATGAACAATACACTATACCAACGAACTGAAATAAAACTACCTTGGTATAAAAAAATATTTGGATCCCATAATATTGATGGTAGAAAAAGCATAATTATTCTCTATCAATTTCTCCTATGGGTCTTGATTCGTTGTCAAGTTCTTCTTGAAATAATAAAAGTTGATTTTTTAAAATTGATGCTATTTCTGGATATTCACTTAATCTATTGTTTAATTCTCTTATATCAGAATCTAGATTAAATAAAGCCTCAGGGAAATCTTTTTGCCATGTTGAAACACCGTGTTTACCATCCTCTCCAGGGAAAAGAATTTCATTATATGTAGATGGTGCTAGATATTTCCATTTTCCTTGTCTTACACCATATAATTTTTCTCCTTTGTGATAATAAAAGAATCTATCATCTAGATCGGCCATATTATTATTTTTTAAAGCGTCTAACACGTTTATTCCATCAATTTTATTTTTTGGCAGTTCAGCTCCTGTAATGGAACAAATAGTTGGCATAATATCAATTGTTGAAATTAATTGATCAATTTCAATTCCTCTTTTTATAACATTTGGCCACGAAATTACACACGGGACTCTATAACCACCTTCAAAAACATCAAACTTTCCTCCTCTTAACTCACCTGATGTTCCAGCATGATTACCATAATTTAGCCATGGTCCATTATCTGATGTATATATAAAAATAGTATTATCATAAATATCTTTTTCTTTAAGTAAATTAACTAATCTCCCAACATTAAAATCTATTTCTTCTATGACATCACCATAAACACTTCCCTTGGATGTTCCTTGAAAATCTTCTGAAGCATAAATTGGTATATGGGGCATAGTATGAGCTAAATAAATAAAGAAGGGTTTGTCATCATCTAAATCATTTATAAAATCAATTGCAAAATCTGTATATCTATGAGTAAGTAAAGATTGATCTGGAACTTTTTCAATAATTTCATTATCTAATAATATAGGAAGATTTTTAACATTCATGTCATTTGAATAGGGAATTCCAAAATATGTATCAAAACCTTGTTGAGTTGGTAAAAAAGGAAGTTCATCCCCCAAATGCCATTTTCCAGACATTGCAGTAGAGTATCCAACATCTCTTAAAACCTCAGCTATTGTAATTTCATTTGGATTTAGACCTTTTAAGGTTTTACTATTTCCACCGCCCCACATTCCACCACTTCTTGGCCATAAAACGTTTGTAACTCCCGTTCTAATAGGATATGAACCAGTAAGAAGAGCTGCTCTTGATGGAGAACAAGTTGAAGAAGCATTCAGAAAACTAGTTAGTTTGGCTCCATTTTTAGCTAATGCATCAATGTTTGGTGTATTTATAGACATAGATCCATAAGAACTTAAATCTCCATAACCTTGATCATCAGTATATATCAAAACAATATTAGGAAGTAAATCTAAATTTGTGTTTTTATTAGAATCAATACCACAAGAAAATATTGTAATTATTATTAAAATGTAAATAAAATGCTTCATATAGTTAATTTGAATTTATTAATTAATTATTATTCAATATACTTAAATCTTATTGCAGTTCCTCCTCCTGATGCAAGATTTAAATTTAAAATACTATCACTGGAAAAAGTACTTTCTTCAATAGATAAATCATAAGGGTTAGTTTCCCAGTTAGCATTTTCTCCGTCTTTGTAAATAGTTGCTATGTATTTTTTGTTAGGCTCTAAAAAATTTGTAGGTATTAAAAAACGTCTGGCTTTTTCATTTGTTATGGACCCTAGATACCAGTCTTTACTGTATTTATCTTTTCTAGCTATGGTTATGAATTCACCTATTTCTGCATTAACCACTTTTGTTAATTCCCAGTCTACTGGAACATCTTTAATGAATTGCAAAGCAGGTTGATCTTTATAGTTTTCAATAAAGTCTGATGCCATTTGCATCGGGCTGTACAAGACCAGGTAATAGGCAAGTTGTTTAGCCAGTGTAGTGTTAACTCTTTGAGTTTTTCCAAAAACATTAGATCCTACTTCTTTTAAATCATTATCTGAGGCTTTAAATTTATTTTTTAAATGAAAATCTTGATCTGGAATTATCAAGCTAACATCTCCAGAAACTTTACCAGTTTTTGATATGTTTATCGATCTATTTTCTAAATTCAATAATCCTAGTAACCAAACATTATTATTATCAGATTCAACATCATGAGCTGCAATTCCCCAATCCCAAACACCAGGTTTCATCATTTCTGTTATCGACCATATGTATGTTGTATCATTATCTTCAACTTTATACTCCATTGACATTGGTTTAGTTTGCCAAAAAGACTCACCACCTTTATACCTAATATTTGTATATCCATTTCCTTGATCAATTAAAGTAATTTTTACAGGAATTTCATCTTTTGAATCAATATCTAAATTTTCGTATAATAAATCAAAAATACCAGGTGTAAAATCCATTGGAGACTCTAACATTCTTGTAAATGGAAGAATGGTAGTATGATTAACTGGGTTACCACCATTTCCCCAAGCATTATATTCCATTCCCCTAGCTCCTTCCCTCGTTAAAATATTAGGATAGGTTCGTCTTTCACCAGTGTCTTTTATAGGTTCATGAAAATTAACTGCAACATTATATTTAGCAGCTTTCTTGACAACTTCTCTGTAATAGTTTACAGCATGCTGACCGTAATGATACTCGAATTTATCCATCATTGTACCAACATGTCCAATTTTTGCTTTCTGCATACCAACTTCTTTCATTTGAGAAAAGGCATCTTCAATCTGAGCCATATAGTTTAAAGTACTAGCACTAGTTTCATGATATGCTTGTAATGAAACACCCTTTTGATTGGCATAATTTTGAACTTCAAATAGATCGAAATCTGAAGTTGTTTTTATATAACTTGTTGTTACTGTATCACCTGGAAATAGACCTGTAAAACCAGCAGAGGTACCCTCAACAAGAACCTCATCAAAACCATTTTCAGAAGCAAAGTCTATGTATTTTTTACTTCGTTCAATTGTAGCTCCATGTCTAAAACTTTCCTCCCATGTCCATTTTCCAATAATCATTCCCCACCAAATTCCAATATATTTTGACGGTTTTACCCATGAAACGTCACCAAGTTTATTTGGAGGATTACTATTTAGGGTAATATTGGATGATATTAAATCTTTGGCATTGTTAGTTATTTTAATTGTCCTCCAAGGTGTTTTAAAAGGCACAACTGTTCTTACTTTATCACCATTGGACCAAGGAGCTAAATCACAATGAAGTTTTTTAGAGCCAGTTCCTACAATTTGCATAGAAGAATAATTAATAAGTGATGCTTCATGAATACTAATGTGAGTTCCATCATCAAAACGCATCGTTAATGGGGTATGTACAGTGTCAATTTCAGAAATTAAAGATTCTTGATAGAGTTGCTCATACCTATTTGGGTCATAAGCTTTTATCCACCATGAATTTGCATTTTTAGAAATGTTAAACTCAGTTATTTCGTCTGTAATAACTACTTTATCTAGATCCCTTATTTTTTTTACATTATATCTAAAAGCGACTCCATCATCATAAACTTTAACTATAATGTCTATTTTATTTTTAAAATCATCATTTGATTCTAATGAAATTATTGATTCTGAATAATTATTCTTAACAAATTTGTTTTCTCCCCATGGCTGTTCCCATGTTTCATCAAAAACTTTATCAGTAGTACTTAATAATTTAAAATTATTTACTAATGATACTCCATTGTTAAATTTAATTCCTAACTGAGATGAAGAAATTACACTTTTTTCACCTTGGATAACAGAGTATAATATTTTTCCGTTTTTGATCTTAAGATTAAAATTAATTATTTCGTTAGGAGAGCTAATTCTTACAGAATTATTCTCTACACAACTTATATTTAAAAACAGAATGAAAATAAATAAAATATTTTTTGATTTTATTTTATTCAATTTTCCTTTTACGAATGCTAACATACAGCTTAATTGGATGGAATAAAATTTTGCTTAATACCACCGTATGGAAATCCATTTGTATTTTTTCTCTCATTCAAAAATATTTTTTCAGCTTGTTCCACAATTTCAGGATGTTTTTCTGCAATGTTTATGGTTTCAGAATCATCATTTTTTAAATCAAAAACTTCAACATCTAAATTAAGTCCATACCTGACAGCTTTCATGTCTCCAATTCTTACAGATTGTCTAAAACCACCATGAGGTAATTTTTGAAAAGAACCGCTTAATTGAAACTCCCAGTTTAAAAACTCATGTTTGATTTGTTCTTGACCCATGAGAGTTGGAAGAAATGATATTCCATTATTTTGAGCAGGTTTTTTTATTCCAGCTATTTCAGCAAAAGTTGTCATTATATCTCTAAATGAGGAAATATGGTTTGTTATAGATCCAGATTTAATTTTGTCTTTCCAATAAACAATTAAAGGTACTCGTAATCCACCCTCATACAAATCTCTTTTACCACCTCTTAAAGTACCATTACTATTAAAAAATTCTAATTGATGTCCATTTGGGTTATCATGATTAAAATGAGCTCCATTATCGCTAGTATACAATACAATTGTATTATTTAATTCATTCATTGATTCTAGTTTTTCTAAAAGTCTACCAACTTGTTGATCTTGAAGAGTGACTTTAGCAGCCTGAGCTTGTTCAACTTTTGGCCAATCTTCATTAGCATACCAAAGTGTATCACGAATTGCTCCTTCAAAAGAATGAGGTGCTCTATAGGACATAAAAAGAAAAAAAGGTTTGTCATCTTCTTTATTATCTAAAAATTCGAATGCAGTATCAGTGTAAAAAGCATCTTTACAATCGTGTTTATTAAAATCATATAGCAATTGTTGATCATCACCATTTAGCCATAATCCCGGTTTTTTAAATTTATCCGTGGATCCTCCCCATTGTTCTTGAGCAGCAAAATCAAAACCATGTGAAAAAGCCCAAGTTTCAGGCTCATCTGCAGTATCTAAATGCCATTTACCCACAAAAGCAGACTGATAACCAGCTTCATTAAACATTTCACCAAGTGTATACTCATTCTTGTCAAGAGCAATTTGTTCCCAAAGACTGTCTCTTACAAAAGCTGCATTTCCACGAATCGAAACATAGCTAGAGCTCTTTCCAGTCAATAAGACAGCTCTAGAGGGTGAACATACAGGACTTCCAGCATAAAAGTTTGTAAAAATCATACTTTTTTCAGCTAATTCATCTAGATTAGGAGTTTTTATTACAGTTTGTCCATAAGATCCCAATTCTCCATAACCAAGATCGTCTGCCAACAATAAAACGATATTAGGTCTATTTTCCGGATCTTGCTGACAAGAAATCAACAAAAAAACAATAAATAATGATTGTGTAAAATAGAAGTAATTTTGAATTTTTTTCATCATTTAAATTTATTAATAATTATTATTTTTAAAACTATCTCTTTTAACTTTAATCTTTAATGACAGCTCTTCTAAAGTACTTAAAAACATAGAATCCTTCGCAATATTTATTTTTTCTAAACCTTCCGAAATATCATACAATTCATGGTTAACTTTAGTTTTATTTTTCGTGTTCCACCATTCGATATAGGTATATTTCTCATTATGAACTGCAAAAGCTTTTAAATCTTTTATATAATCATCTTTTTGAAAACTTTGATACATACTAAAAGCTTCTGTAAAAATATTATCAGAAGGATTGTGTATGAGAGGTAAAATACTTTTTCCATCCATCTCCCCATTGTTTTTAAAACCAGCCATATCTACTAATGTTGGAAACAAATCCAATAACTCAACAAATCCTTCAGACTCATTAATATCAGTTTTTGTTCTTGGATCATAAATTATTAAAGGAACGTTGGTGCTCATTTTATAGTTACTGTGCTTACCCCATATTTGCTGTTCACCCAAATGAAAACCATGATCTGATGTTATAATAAAAATAGTATTATCATCCAACCCTAATTTATCAACTTCGTCTGTAATCATACCAATCAAATAATCAATAAATGAAATACATGCATAATATCCATGCTTTAAATCTATTGCTTGTTCTACAGTTATGTTTTTGTTTCTATAATTTACAGCTTTATAAGATGATGAATATGGTTTGTAGCTAGCTAGTTCAGACCACATATAAACAATCGAATCGCCATTAATAGTTGCATCTTTAAATTCAGTTTCTTTAAAATCTGTTCTATCATAAAATTCCCAAAATTTTCTTGGTGCAGCAAAAGGCAAATGAGGTTTTCTAAAACCTACAGTCATAAAAAAAGGCTCTGATTTAGTTTCTTTTAGGATTTTAATTACTTCTTCAGCAATTATATAATCATTGTATTTTATTAATGGATTTGAAACGTTTTCAATAGCAGGTCTTAAATCATCATTTGTGATTTCTTGATTTTTTTGACTTGCAAATGATTCCCAGTTATGATAATTATTTTTTTTAGATGGAATATCATAAAAAAAATCCCAAGAATTTTGATCATCTTTTGAATGATGATATACCTTTCCTAATGAATATGTGGAATAATTGTTTGATTTAAAAAACCCCGGTAAACTAATATGATTTTTATTTTTTAGATAGTCATCAATTCTTCCTTGTCTTAAACCTCTGAAAGGGCTTAATCCAGTGATAAAACTTTGTCTAGAAGGTGCACAATTAGCATATTGTGAATATGCATTACTAAATTTAATTCCTTTGGAGGCAATCTTGTCCATATTTGGAGTTATTGCATCCTCTAGTGGACTCATATCATCAGCTATTATAAATATTATATTTGGTTTATCATTTTTACATGAAAAAAATAAAAAAAGTAAAAAAAGTACTATTATTTTTTTTAGGAATATCATTTAATTATTATTTCATTGGTGGTAATTTCGGTCTGTTTGCAGAATATCTTATGTCCTGTATTTCTATCTGTGAAAGTGGATATTCAGTATTAATTAACTTACCGTTGTAAATTTTATTAATAACGGACTTGTAACCAATTCTGTGAGCAATTATTTCAAGAGTATCATTGGGAATTAAAGTAATTGGTTCTTTATAATGTATCCAACCTATAGTGGGTTTTCTTTCACTTGAATATCTGTATCCAATTCTTGAACCATCAGTTACAATATCGACGGAAACATCCTTATCAGAAATTTCGATATTTGGAGATATAGTCTGTTTAGCTTTACGCTTCGGATAAAATAATTCAATTAATTCTCTTTCATTAATAACTCCTTTATCCTCTATTTTATCCATCCAATTAGCACACTCTTCTCTCATTGAAACTAGGATTTCATTGTATTTTGGATCACTTGCGATATTAGTAAGTTCGTGTGGATCATTTTCGGTATCAAACAACTCTTCCTCAGGTTTTGATTTTCTAAACCAAAGAGCTTGATTTTCATCTAACTCATTTGCATCTCTCATTCTTAAAAGCTCCTGCATGGATGGCAGTCTTTCTCTGTAAGCAAGTGGAAGATAATAAGGTTTTTCTGGATGGAAGTTTTTTAAATATTTAAATTTTTTTGATCTAACTGCTCTTATCATATCCACACTTTCATCGAATCTGTCTGCATGTCCATGGATAAATTCTCTGTCTCTAATTGACCTAAATTTTCCTTCAAAGGCTTGTCCTTGCATGAAAGAAGGAGGTTTTATACCCGCCATTGACAAAACAGTTGGTGGAAAATCTACAAAGCTAACCAACCTACCATCTCTTTCACCTGATCTTTCTTTGTTTGGATAACGAATAATCAAAGGAACTTTCAACCCAGAGTCGTATAAAAGTCTTTTTTGCCTCGGAAGAGGGCCCCCGTGATCAGAATAAAACACTACGATTGTTTTGTCTAATAAATCTTCATTTTCAAGTTCTTTTATCTTCTCACCTATCCAATTATCTAAATTGACAAGTCTCGAATAAACTTTTCTTAATTCTCTTTTGCCAACGCTATTCTGAGGAAGATAGGGAGGAATATTTATCTTCGCATCATTAGAAATTAAAAATTCCTGATCATCCCAATTTGAAAAAAAATTACCTTCATGAGTTTGGTTAAAGTTAAAAATTGAAAAGAATGGAGTTTTTTCATTGGATCGATTTTTCCAATGAGCATTATTACTAGATTCATCCCATGCCATAACAGATTTTTCAAATTGATAGTCAGTTTTTGAGTTGTTGGTACAATAATATCCGTTTTCACGCATAATGTCCCCAAGCATTCTAATCTCAGGTGGGGGGACTGCTTCATAATCAATTATACCTCCTCTTCTTGCATTGGCCTCAGCCCACATAGTCCTCATGTTTTGAGCACCAAAGGAATTTGCATAAACCCCAGTGGCTAATGTCGCTCTACTTGGAGCACAAACGCCAGATGTTGAAAAAGCATAATCATATACTACACCCTCAGATGCAAGCTTATCTATGTTTGGTGTTGGAGAAGTTAAATCCCCATAAGGACTTAAATAGTTAGGACTTAAGTCTTCAGCAACAAGCCAAAGAATATTTAAGGGTTTATCCTCCAATTTGTTTTTACATCCAATAAATGAGAGGATTAAAAACATTAATACGTTTAATTTAAATATTTTATTCATAACTGATTATTATATTGATCATAAAAAAATTCTGCCATTTTCTTTGAATGATGATGCATTAATGTGTTTCCACAATGATCCCCATCTGGCTTTAAAACAAGCTCACTATAGATATTATTTTCAATAAGGGCATTGTGAAGTAATTGACTTTGACATACAGGAACTGTCCTGTCCATCTCTCCATGAAAAATTAAAAAAGGTGGAGTTTCTTTATTGATATATCTAATTGGATTAGCAAGGTCAAAAACTTTATTAAAATCATCAGTATTTCCAAAAACTTTAATTTTTCTTTCATTTGAGAGATGTTTGTCTTTTGTTATTGGACAATCATAGAATACTGATAAATCAGTTGGACCGTAAAAATCTACAACGGCATTTACATTTGTGTCATATTCTAAATAATTTCCAACATTTCCCTCAACTAAAGGATTATTAGATGAAGTTCCTGCTAAAGCTGCTAAATGACCTCCTGATGAATAGCCTGCAATTCCAATAAACGATATATCAAGATTATAATCTTCTTGTTTAGCCCTTAAAAATCTTATTACTGCCTTTACATCATGAATTTGAGCAGGATAAACGGAATCTAAATTAGACGATCTGTGATTTATTGATATTGTAGCAAATCCTTTTTCTACTAATGGTTTAACAAAAACTTTTTTTTGATAGTTACTTAATTTTTTGTTATTTGAGCTCCAACCACTTCCATATATAACTATAACTGAAGGATGTTTTTTGTAGTTGTTTTTTGGAAGATATATATCCATTTTCTGCGAAATATGATTATTTCCCGAATAATCAACATCAGACCAATCAGCAATTGGAAAGTTATCTTGTATTTTATTTTCACAACTACAAAAAACAAAAACAATTAAAATAAATTTAAAAATTGATAAATATTTAAAATTTTTGATCATCTAGTAAAAGGATTTATTAATGAATTAAAAGAAGAGGCTGGTAATTCTTCTTTATTAAATAAGCTTGGATTTAAAAAGTTTTTCCATCCGTATCTTACGTACTTAGGATTTGTTACATCTTTCGATTTAACAACAACTTTTTCACCATATATTCTTGCATTAGATTTATAAAATTTTTTATCTGAACCAGCTAATTCGAAATGATTTAGTTTATTGTTTTTTAATATAAGTCCACTGCCAACGTTTGTAAAACTAATTAACGCACTACCATTTTTAAATGAAACATCTTTATAAAGAGGGCCTGAAAAAACCAATTTATCATATCCATAATCATTTGCTAAAGCTAATAATGCTAATCTATCTCCAACAGGTTTTTTTGGAAGAGGATGAATATCTAGACTGTCACCTACATCCAATATAATTGCCATTCCAACATTATTTTTTTTCAATGTTAATCTCTGTGCTTCCCTTAGCTCAGCAACTAATTCAGAGCTTGATCTTCTCTTTGCTGCTACGTCAGCGAAAGGTGCTAATTGAACATAATAAAAAGGTAAATTTTTATTATTCCATTGTTCTCTGTAACTATCAATTACGGCCGGAAAAACTTTTGTATATGCACTTGACCTACTGCGGTTACCCTCACCTTGATACCATATAACTCCTTTAATTGTAAATTCACCCAAAGGATTAATCATAGAATTATTTAAAACTGTATGTGAGCCTTGACTATTGGATATTCTTAATCTTGATGGGAAAACAATTTCTTTTATACCATCACTAAGTTTATATACATTTTCATTTGTTAACCAAGCGACAAATCTGGATTTCCAAAGTCCATCCAAAGAAATAAATTGATTATCATTTAAATATATTCCTCTGTTGTCATCTTCACTTAAACCACCATCCCCATAAAAATCACAAATTCTAATAGCTATACTATTTCTCCCATTTTTAAGTAATCCTTCTTTGATTTTATATTTAGAACCGGTTTTAGGCCAATTATTTTTTCTACCAACTAACTCTCCATTTATAAAAATTGAATAAAAATCTCCGTCATTTGTCAAGTTTCCAATATCAACTTCAGCTGATAATATTTTATAGGTATCAATTTGAAAATCCTTTCTCATCCAAACTATACCATCATAATCATTATGTCCATTATGAAAAGTACTATACTCTTTTAAATCAACTTCTTTTTTTTCAAATATTTCACCTATTGTTTTAATAGTTCTTGATTCCCAATCTGTATCATTAAATTCTTCCTGTGAAAATGTTTCATTTGTTTGATCAACGTATTTAATTTCATCTTTATTGATGAAATCTTGTCTATCTACGAATGAGTGATCTCTAAGCCAAGTATTATAAATAGAACTTGGATCATTACTTATCTTAAGTCTTTCTCTCAGGTTTTCAAATCCATCCACTTTCTCTAAGTTATTTAAATTTGCCCACGATTCAGCTGGGGTTCCTCCAACAGTTGAGTTAATAATACCAATAGGAATATCTAATTCGTCAAAAAGTTTTTTAGCAAAAAAATATCCAACTGCTGAAAATTCAGAAATTGTTTCAGCTTCACAAGACAACCAATTTCCAGTGAAGGTTTTTAATGGTTTGAGAGATAAATTTCTGTCTACAGTTATCATTCTGATATTTGTATTTTCTTCCAGCTCAAGTATTTCATCAGTATTTAGTGTTTGTCTAATCCTCCACTCCATATTAGATTGTCCGGATGCTAACCAAACCTCGCCTAATAAAACATCATTAATTATAATTTTTTCTTTATCGGATGTTACCATTATATTGTGAGAAATATTATCAGCTTTTGGTGTTTTAATATTCGTTTTCCAATAACCTTTAGAATCAGAAATTGTGGTTATTGACTCACCCCAACTTGACATTAATTTAACTTCTGTATTTGATTTTGAATTTCCCCATACAGGAACCACACTTTCATGTTGAATAACCATATTGTCTTGAAATAAGTTATTTAAACTTAGGCTGATGTCGTTTTTACTCAAACATGAGTATAATAGAATAGTTATTATTAGAAAGATTTTTTTCATATTTTTTTGTTAAGCTTATTGATAAAAAAATCTGTCATCAAATCGATATATTTTTTTGTAAAAACAAGCGGACCATGTTTACCATCTTCAATTAAAATAAGATTACTTTCCAAATTATTTTCTTTTAATGCTTCGTGTAGAACTTTACTTTGACAAGGTGGTACTGTTAAATCTAACATACCATGAATAATTAAAAAAGGTGGAGTTCTTTTATTAATATATGTAATTGGATTAGCTAACATAACATCCTTCTTATAATCTTGAATTGGATTTCCAACTAGTAAGGATTCTGGTGAATCTGGATTATTGTGGGTAATTCTTGAGCCACATTCATCCATTATTAAAAAATTTGTTGGACCAAACCAATCAACAACTGCGTCAACATGACTTTCGAATTCAACATAATTACCAATATTTCCTTCCATTAAATTAACATGGGATGTAGTACCTGCCATTGCAGAAAGGTGCCCGCCGGAAGATGAACCTGTTATACCAATAAAATTTTGATCAAAATTATATTTTTCCGCGTTTGCACGAATATATCTTATAGATGCTTTTACATCGTGTATTTGAGCAGGAAAAATTGCATCTGAACTTGAACGATGATTAATTGATACTACAGCAAAACCAGAATCTAATAAAGGTTTTATTAATTTTTCTTTAATATTATTATCGGCCTTTTTTCTGTTTGACTTCCAAGCACTTCCATAAATAGTTATAACCACAGGATATTTTTTTTTATTTAATTTTGGTAGGTAAATGTCCATGTTATTATATTCACGATAATTTCCTGCATAGTTAATATCTTCCCAGGTAGGTAAAGGTAGATCCTGAGAATTCAAAAAGGAAAATAATAATAAAAAGAAAGGCAATCTTTTACTCATATTTAATTGATTTAAGGATTTGCTCTTCATTTGAAACGCCTAAATAGTTGTTTGCTGTGGATTTCACTATTAAACCATCATCTGAAAAAATAAAATCATATGTCATTTTTACAGGAGTTTCATACAAATAGTTAGTTAACTGAAATTCATTCTCATTTAACCATGTCCCGATTGATGCTATCTTTTTATTTTTTTTATATCTAAGTGATGACTTTGGAAGAATTATAGAACGTCTAGATCTTGTAAAAGGAAGATGGGTTTTTAGACTATTTTTAATAAAACTGTCATAACCAAATGAAATTAGTTCCTTTTCATTTTCCATTCCTAATTCTATAAAATTATAATTTTCACCTGTTTTGAAACTAATTGATTTAACACCTTCTTCATTATCTTCAATTTGATACTCTTTACTAAAACTATTTATTATTAAATTCTTAACTCCCTTTCTATTTGAGTATGGATTTAAAGACAAGGAAGACAATTTTTTTTTAAGTTTATTATATGCAATGTCACTTTTAATAATTTTAGTTTCACTAGTATTTGGAAGTATTATATCCCATACTAATTCCATAACTAAGGCTAAATCATTTGTTCCTGAGGTTATAGCAATTACCATGTCTTTTTCAGGAATAACTAAGCAAAACTGTCCCATAGCTCCATCTCCACGATAACTATTGTATCTTGACATCCAAAACTGAAAACCATAACCTTGAGTCCAATCATTAAATGGATTGCTACCATTTGAAACTTGTTTAGATGTTGCAGAATTAATCCATTCTTCACTCAAGATCTGTTTTCCATTCCAATTTCCTTTTTTTAAATAGAGTTGTCCAAACTTTGCAATATCTTCTGTTTTTAAATGAAGTCCCCATCCTCCAACATTAATACCTATGGGATCTTCTTCCCACTCAGGTTTATCAATACCTAAAGGTTTGAATAATCGTGGGTATAAATAATCTACTAATTTTTCATTAGTAACCTTTTGAATTATTGCTGAAAGAATATAGGTTGCAGGTGTATTATACATGAAATGAGTACCAGGCATGTATTTAATCTCTGAACTAAGAAACTTACTAACCCAGTCTAACTCTTCTCTGTAAATATTTGGTTCACTAACATGACCTGTACTCATAGTTAAGAGATCAACAATTCTTAACTGATTTAATTGCCATGAAATATCTTTTGGTTTTTTATCAGGGAAATAAGATATTACCAAGTCATATATAGAAAGTAAATCTTCTTGAACAGCAAAACCAATAGCAGTGGAAGTGAAACTTTTACTTAATGACCAAAGTTCATGTGGGGTATTTTTATCATATGGAGACCACCAAGCTTCTGTAATTACTTTATCGTTTTTTACAATCATTAAACTATGGATTGCGTCTATTTTTTCTTCCGATACATTGATAAACTCAAGGATTGTCTCTGAAGAAATACCATAATCTTCTGGGATAGCTCTTTCAAGCTTATTATTATTCTGACTAGTTAATGATAAAGAAGATATCCAAAGAAATAATAAAAAAATATTTCTCATTTAAATTATCGTTGATTAATTAAGAATGTATTTTCATCTTTCAACCATTTATCCAAAAGATTTTTAGCTTTTTCAGCAGCTTCTTTATGCTCAAATTCATTTATAAGATTTTTAGATTCTAAAGGATCATTTTTTATGTCAAAAAGAATCTCATATCTCTTGCCATAAACAATACTCCTTACATATTTAAAATTATCAAATCGAACCATTCTCCCAAACTGATTTTGACTGTATACAGCATTAAATGTACTTTCTTTATTATTTGGATATAGTATTTCATTTTTAAAACTCCGTCCGTCAAGATCATCAGGAATTGACAAGCCAGCTAAATCTAATAAACTAGGCATGATATCAATTGTTGAAATCAATGCATTTTCATTAACTGTTTTTGGCTTAATAATTTTTGGATATTTAATTATCACAGGAATTTTAGATGACTCTTCGTAAAAAGTTGTCTTTGCAATTAGTTTATGGCTTCCAGCCATTTCTCCATGATCGGTAGTAAAAATTATGATAGTATTATCACTAATACCTTTATTTTGAACAGATTTTATTAACTGTCCAATATGTCTATCAGTATTTTCTATTAGTAATTGATAGGTAGAAATAAAACGCCTCCATTCATCTTTATTTAAGCCAAAAACTTCGTAATACATAAAATCTTTGTGTAAAATCATACCCTTTTCATATTTAACATCATGATTTTCAGGAACGTTTGGACGTGGCTGATAACGTAAATAGGGCTCTCTATCATTTCTAGCAAAATGGATAGCATCAGTAAAGGTTGCTCCAGCTACTTTACCACCGAGAACTCTGCATATATCGTGAGGATTAATTAGGGATAATGTCATAAAAAAGGGTTTATCACCTTTTTGATCTTGAACATACTGAATAGCGTCTTCCGTAAATATAGGGTCGTATGCTGATCCTTCTGCTAACATTCCTCCATTTGAGTGCATCATTGATCCAAATTCAGTGGCACTTGCATATCCATACCCTCCTGCATGTTCTTTACCAAAATAAGCAACATTATAGCCAGCATCTTTAAATGTTTTTCCTAATGTAGGTATGATTTCAGCTTGATCAAGAATAGAGTCTTTTTTTAAATTAAAACCTACATCATTATTATGTGAATATAAGCCTGTAAAAAGACTAGCTCTAGCTGGAGTGCACAAAGGGTATGTAGAGTACGATTGGGTAAATCTAACACCATCAGAGGCAAGCTTATCTAAATTAGGAGTTTTAATACCATTGCTATAATTACCTGAACCATCTGAAACTTTTGTAGACCACTGATCAGAAATAATCAATATTACATTTGGTTTTTTCTCATGTTTTACTGAATCATTACAAGAAATTAATATTGATATAAAAAATAAAATATATATACACCAAATTCTATTAATCATAATTAATTTCTTTCAAAACCATTGTAACTAACCCAATCAAAATCTGCATAAGAGTTTGTTTTTTGACCATTAGAGGTTGCGTAAATCCCAACATTTGCACCCGTGTACATCATTCCTAATAAAATATTATCAGGAGTTTCACCAAGTAACTCATACGAGTTACCTCCATCAACTGAAAAATGATACAAATACTTACTGTTTTTAGATGTTATTTTTAACAATATATCACCATTATAGTTTTTCAAAAGTTTAGACTTATATGCTTTTACATCAGATCCTGATACACTAAAACTAGAAAGATTAGGATTATTATCTCTCTTTTCACTTACACTTAATTTGATGTAGTTTTCTTTACCGATTTTTTGAACAGTTAAATTGATAAAATTTAAGTCTTTTTGATAAACACTAATTCCAGCTTCCTCCAAATGTTTTTTTGGTTTAAAACTCATTTTTGCTTCAAATTCAAAATCACTCTCTTTTTGAGTAAAACCAATTACATTATATCTTCCTCGCAGTGAAAATGATTCAGGCTTAAGATATAGCCTTAAACTACCTTTGTTTGATGATAACGAGTAGGAATTTGGCAAAGGGACTCTTCTATATATCCAATCCGGACTTAATTCATTTGCATCAAAATTTTCAATAAAATCGTTATTATAGAATTGATTTTTATCTTCAAATGGAAGTGGATTAATACGTTCCACTTTCCCTGTTAATGGAGCTGCTACTGGAAAATCAACATATCTTGGTTCCCATTTAGTTTCACTAACTTGTTCCCAATGAGAAATTTGTTCTTCCCAAATAATGGGTATTAAATGCGTTTCTCTTCCCATGTTTGAATGTCCATCAACATCATTTCTTTTTCCAAGAGCAACCATAAACCATCTCCCATCTTCTAGTTCAACAAGATCTGCATGACCAGTGCTATGTACCCAGTTATATTTTGAAAGATGTCTTGATGTCAAAACAGGGTTTCTAAGTGAAGGTAAATACGGTCCAAAAACGTCTTTACTGTAAGCCATCATAACTGCGTGATTGTGACCAGTTCCTCCTTCAGCAACCAATAGATAATAAATTCCATTAACTTTATAGATGTGGGGTCCTTCAGTATGACTTTTATCACATCCTCCATCCCAAAGTGAATATCTGTCTCCAACCAATTCCCAATTATCTAAATCTAATTCTTGCACCCATATAGCTCCAATTCCACTTTTATACATGTCTCCAGGTTGGTGTGTTCCAACAAAATACACTTTACCATTATCATCAAAAAATAAGTCAGGGTCTATACCTGGTGCATTTTCAATTACATATGGTTCTGACCAAGGTCCGGCTGGATCTTTTGCTGTAATAATAAAGTTAGTATTAGGAATTTCATTATGCATGTTCGTTGTGATGATGTAAAAAGTACCATTATTATACCTAATAGTTGGTGCATGAATACCACCATTCTCTTGGACAGTAACAAGATTAACATCGCTTGATGCTTGACTAGGTCTATGCAATCCATTACCAATTAATTTCCAATTGACTAGGTCTTTACTGTGGTGAATTGGCAGACCTGGAAAGTACTCAAAAGATGAGTTTACAATATAAAAGTCATCACCAACTCTACAAATTGATGGATCTGGATATCCGCCTGTTATTATAGGATTAGTAAATGTATTTTGTCCATTTAAATGGAAACCAATTAAAATGGAAAATATAAAGGTAAATATGTGTCTCATAATATGATAAATTAAAAATCGGGAGAAATAGCTTTTAACTAAAACCCCCGATTTATCTAAACTAAATTAATTTCTTAAATTTTTATTCGCACTTAGTAATAAAGATAATGTCAGTGTCATAACCTGGATTTTTTACAACAATAGATCCATCTGCATTTGAAAAATTCAGATGCAACTGAGTTATAACATTTCCATCGGGAACACCAAAGAATCCTGGGGGCCACATTGTAGCAGACCAAACATTACTTCCTGTAAGTGTCATCGGCGTTGCAGGTCCAGAAACAACTGTGCCATCAGCTAACATTACTTTAGCGTTCATATGAACTTCGTTAGCATCTAGTAATGCAGTAGTAGCGCCATCTTTACCCTCTTTAGCATCAAATGATACAGTAAGAATATCATCAAACATATAAGATTCAGGAGCTATTGTTGCAGTATAAGTCGGTGCAGGACCAGTTAAATCAGTTGCGTCAGATCCAGCTCCAGTGATAACAATATTTTGGTAAAAAGTATCCCAGTGACGTGATTCAGCATCTTGAACGGACTGTCCCCAAGCATTCTCTTGCTTGAATCCATTTTGATGGCTACCTACCCAGTAACCTAATTGAGCACCACTATGTCCTGGGCCTACTGGAATAGTAACTGTAATTGTTCCATTAATACCAGCTGGTGATTTAGCATCAGCATCACTACCAACATCAACAGGGCTATCGGATCTAAAAGCTACCCACTCTACTTCACCATAATTCTCACCAATAGGTAAGATAGCGTTCATGTCAGTAGTGTATGAGTTACCTGAATTTTCACCGTCAAGTCCTTTAGATTTATTACCCCAAAAAGATATATCTTCAGTATCAGCAGACATAGGTCCAAATCCTGGACGGGCATCGCTAATTCTTAGAGGAGAGTCAAATTTTACAGTCGCAGTATTTTTAGCATCCCAAGTTTTTGGAACTAACATACCAAACCATAAAAATTTATAGTTCTGATTGTTTTGGTTTTCAGTAGATAAGTTAACATTTACTGTTACAGTCATCGTGTCACCTGCCTTAACAGAAGCAGGTTGAGTAACACCTGTTATGTCAAAACAAGATGTAACAAACAAGAATATTAATGGGAGTGCAATTAATCCCGCAAATATTTTTTTATAATTAATATTTTTCATAGTCGTATATATTATTTTTTAAAGTGGTATTTGTAAGTAGTCTCTCCACATCCCAGACTAAATTCAAGTCCAAGTGAGGTGTTGTTCATTCCGTAGAGAGGAAAAGACAATGCGACAGGCACAACATCTGTTCCATTCGTAAACTGAATACCAGTAGGTTTATAATCATCATTAAATGACCAACTTCCTGAACTAAAATCACCAACCATTGTGGTTAATGTAGGAAATGGCATTGTCGTTGAGCTTAATGAAAAAGCACCATCTGAAATGGTCAAGTTTAATGCAGCATCAAAATGGCCAGCTAAACTAGTTCCATTTCTTTCAATACTGAACAAAGTCCAATCACCATTGATATCAGCTTTGTAATTAATTAATGCATCTTCTCTCACATCGTAAGAGCTTGATTCATCTTCACATGCAATAAGAAAAGCAAGTGAAAAAAATGAAAATAAAAGAATATTTCTCATAAAATTTAAATTTAAGTTATTTAGTTATAGTATTTATTATTATAGTTTTTGTTAATTATTTTTTTTACCATCCATGTATATCTCTATCTTGAGTTGATATAGGATACACAAGAAGTGTATTATAGGTAGAAAACGGAATAACTCCATTACCTCCTTCAGCAACGATATCTTTCTGCAGTCTTCTGGTATTGTAAAATCTATCACCCCATTCAAAACAAAGTTCAATTGATCTTTCGTTATAAATTATATCTAACATATTTTCTGTTGATGGAACTCCTGATATTAAACCAGCAGAAGCTCTGTTTCTTAACATATTGATATCTGCTACGTCAGCTGCGGATACAGACCCATTCTTCATGATATTAGATTCAGCTCTAGTTAGGTACATTTCAGCAAGTCTTAGAACTATATAGTCAGACGATACAGAAGGATATTTTTTATCAATATATACAAGCCCATCTGCTTCAGTCATTAAACTACCAAATCTATTATCAGTAGGGTTTGCATTTCTTAGTTGTGCAATTAAACCGTAAGGATTTAATGAAGCAACTCCAGTATCTTTATCAGCTTTCATATTAGCATTCATTATGGTTGAAACACCAAAATTGTTTTCTGTTCTGTTAGTAATTATTGTATATATAGCTTCAGCTGATGAGTTTCCTCCTGAATATATATCAGCAACGTTGGCTTCCAAAGAATGAGCACCTGATGTTATAACTTCATTAGCTCTTGCATAAGCTAAATCATATTCACCAAGATAGAAATACATTCTAGCTGCCATTGCGGTTGCTGCTTCATGAGTACTAACACCATCAGAGACAGCAAAATGTTTTCTTGCTTCCTCTATATCATACTTAAATTGAGCAATAAGTTCACTTCCAGTAGCTTGTGGCACTCTAGCATTTGTTCCTAAAACGGTAGTAACTAATGGAACAGATTTTTGAGTAGTTGGGTGAGTGTAAGTCATATGAAACTGAAAATAAATTGCAGCTCTTAAAAAGTGCGCATCACCAAGTACTTGACTTTTTTCACCTGCAGTTCCATACATGCTCTCAACATCAGCATTCAGAACAGTATTAACTTTGTTTAATGTTCTGAAGCCATTTCCATATGAGTTTCCACTAAACATATTTGGAACACCCGTATTAGTCCATTTATAGTAAGGTGCCCAGTTCGCAGAATTCCTAACGGAATAATCTCTCACAAACCCAGATGTTATCATTGGTTGATATGCATAAAACCCTCTCATGTTATCGTATGCACCATTAATCAAAGCATTCATCGATGCAATATCTGTTAATTTATCAGCTGATAAACCAATTGATGGATCTTCTTCTAAAAAATCTTCACACGATGTAAATGTCAAAAATAAAACTGACAGAAGAAGTAAAATTTTATTTGTTTTAAATGTATAATTGTTTTTCATTTTTATTATAATTTAATGTTAATACCTAGGTTTACTGATTTTGCTTGAGGAACCTGTTTCCATTTATCCATCAAATTTAGATTTCCTCCTCTTACATAATTTTCTGGGTCGTACATCGATCCAGGTGCATTTGTAAATGTTAAGAAGTTAGTAAATTTAGCAAATAAATCTACACTTTTCACCAAACTGCCATCTTGAATATTAAACCTGTAGGCAATCGTTAAATCTCTCATTCGTAGATAGTCAATCTCTGCTACATATTCAGACGTTCTTCCCCATATTGTTGGATCAGTTGTTACTTTAGCTACTCTTACTATTTCACCAGGGTTTCTCCATCTGCCTAGCTGACTTCTAAGTGGAGTTATATTCATTGAACCATAGGCAAACTTTCCTTGAATTTGCTCACCAGAAGCAATGTAAGTTTGACCGACAGAAAAATTCCATAGGGTACTAACAGACCAATTTTTATAAGTTAATCTACTGCTAAATCCACCTGTGAAATCAGGATAAGGATTTCCAAAAGGCACTTGATTAGAATTTAAAAAGTTATTTAAAGAACCAAATTCTGCAACTGCCTCAGCAACAGTTAGATGTCTACCATCTAATGCTTGATATATATCCTGACCTGTAGCTGGTTCAACACCAACCCAAATTGGAATAGTTTGAATACCAATAGGCTTTCCAATGTATATGGAAGTTGTTCCAAATCCAGGAATATCAATACCTTCAGCATTGTCTCCAATATCGATGACCTCATTTGTATTCCAAGCGTAGGTCAATTCAGCATCCCAAGTAAAATCATCTTTGTCAACAAGTGTAACTCCAACCATAGCTTCAATACCTTCATTTTTTATTTCTCCTAAGTTGGTTGTTACCTGAGTTAAACCGCTAAGTACAGTTACAGGGTAAGGCAGTAATAAATCTTGTGTTAATTTTTCGTAAACGTCAACATCCAATCTGAACTTACCATCAAACATTTGCATAGATAAACCAATATTTGTTTGTAGTGCTGATTCCCAACCAAGCTCGTCATCACCAATATTTGCTAGAGTGATTCCCGATGCACCATTATAGTTAGCTTGAGCATAATTGGAAACCCAGGCATAGTTACCAATTTCAGCATTTCCTGAAATACCATAACTAGCTCTTAATTTTAGGTAGTTAACTGTCTCTTTAATACCATCAAAAAATGGTTCTTCACTGATGTTATATCCCAATGAAACAGCTGGGAAAAGACCCCATCGTTTGTTTCTACCAAATACTGATGAACCGTCTCTACGAGCAGTTACGGATAATAAATATTTTCCATCAAAATCGTAATTGACTCTTCCTAAAATTGATAAAAAAGTTTTCGCGCTCTCATTGTAATAACTTTCTACCACTGCTGCATCTTGAGGAGTTTTTAAAGTCGAATTTGAAAACCCGGTTCCTCTTATGTTGTTTACTTTAATAGTGTTTTTTGAAGCTTCAACACCTGCTAATACATCCAAACGATGTTTTCCAAATGTATTTCTGTAGTTCAAGAGATTTTTAAAATTCCATGAATTCCTAGAACCAGCCGATGAAAATGCTCGTGCTTCTCCATTACTATCAATGATAGAACTTAAATACGAAGCATCATTATTATTGATACTGTTAATACCGTATTCAGCTCGGTAGGATAAACCATCTGCCAATTTATAATTTAAGAACCAATTAGCTAAAAAAGTTCTAGCTTTTGAATTATTTTCCCAGTTGTCAAGACTAGCTCTGACACTTCGCAAGGGGTTAAAATATGTTCCATCAGCCTTATAAACTGGATGAATAGGTAAATTTTGATTTGATCTTCCAAGTCCATTTTGTACTGGAACTGGACTGCTATCTATGTAAGTAAAGAATAATCTAGTTCCAATGGTTAGATCATCAGTAATTTTATGCTCAAGGTTTGTTCTTGTAGAAAGTTTTAAATATTCATTTCCAATAAAAATAGATTCCTCATCTAAAAAACTACCACTTATATAAAATTTTGTTCTTTCATCACCACCTGAAGCAGAAACATTAGCTCTGTATGACACTCCTTGTTGAAGTGCTTGGTCCTGCCAATCAGTATTTGTAACCTGGGCCTCAGCTTGAGTTAAACCATCAACTAAAACACCACTGTTTTGCCAAAACAAGGCTGGGTCTTCTCCAGAGTTGTACCAAGCTTCTTGTGCAAGCATTAAATACTCTTTCCCATTTACAAAGTCAATTTTTCTTGTTGCTTCTGAAATTCCAGTGTCGATTGAAATATCAATTTTTGTTTCGCCAGCACTACCTGATTTAGTAGTAATTAAAACTACTCCACTTGAACCTCTAGCTCCATATATAGCGGTAGCGGCAGCGTCCTTTAAAATTTCAATTGATTGAATATCGTTTGGGTTAATTGAAGATAATAAGTTTCCACCACCATCATCTATAAAAAAGCCTGCATTAGATCTGTCGCTTACAGCTCCGGACTCAAGAATGATTCCATCAATTACAAACAAAGGTTCTGAACTAGCAATTGCTGAGTTTGCACCCCTAATTCTTATTTTTGACTGAGATCCTGACATCCCTGAACCAGTCACAACTTGAACACCTGCGGCACGACCTTGTATGGCCTGCTCAAAGGATGGTAAAGCTGTGTTTTGCAAATCTTCGCTTCTTATTTTTGAAACTGAACTAGAAAGATTTTTTTGGATAGTAGATCCATAACCAGTAACAATAACCTCATTAAGTTCAGTTGCTGACTCTAATAAAGTAATATCTAATTGAAGCTGACCAGAATAAACTACAGTTTGGCTGTCGAAACCTAAGTAACTAAATTCAATTTCATCACCATTAGAAACCCCACTAAGCACATAATTGCCATCAAAATCAGAAAGAGTTCCACTTCCAGTTGTTAAATTGATCACATTAGCGCCTGGTAAAGGCTCTCCTTCACTTAAAATAGTTCCTCTAAGTTCTTGAGCGTAAGAATTGAATCCTACAGATAAAATAAATAAAAACAATAATATTGTTTTATGATTAATTGTTGAATAAATACTTTTTTTCATATTATGAATTTAAAAATGAAAAGAATGTTTTCGAATCAAATATATAAATTTTTATAATAAATATTATGTATTTGTTAATTTTGAAAACGTTTTCTTATTTATTCCTCATACTAACTCTGTAATTTTTTAATCACTTACATCAAAAAGTATTATTTTTACGAAATCATTTTCGTTAATTTTTTCTCATAAATTCCTTATATAAAAATTAAAATTATTTTCCAATCAATAATTAATTAAATCAATTGATTGAATAAAAAATTCATTATGATTAAAAATATTTTATAAATACCTAAATTTGCGCATGCTCTCAAAACTTGAAAAAAATTTAATTGAAAAAGAGGAGACTTTTTGCTCAAACAATTACAGACCACTTCCTGTTGTCCTAAAAAAAGGAAAAGGCATTTATGTTTGGGATGTTCATTCAAAAAAATATTATGACTTTTTGTCCGCATACTCTGCTGTTAATCAAGGACATTGCAATACAAAAATTCTTTGGGCTTTTATAAAACAGTCAACCAAGCTAACTCTTACATCAAGAGCATTCTACAACAGTGAATTGGGCGATTCATTTGAATTTATCACAAAAACTTTTGGTTACGAAAAGATGATGCCAATGAATTCTGGAGCTGAAGCTGTTGAAACTGCAATTAAAATTTGTAGAAAATGGGGACACGAAATAAAGAAAATCAAGGAAAATAATGCTAAAATAATTGTTTGTAATAATAATTTTCATGGCAGAACTACAACTTTAGTTTCATTTTCCTCTAGTGAAAAAAGTAAAAAAAATTTTGGGCCACTTACAAAAGGTTTTATTGAAATTCCCTACAACAGCACAGAAGCACTTGAAAAAGTTCTCTTCAAAAATAAAGATATTTGTGGTTTTTTAGTTGAACCAATTCAAGGTGAAGGTGGAGTTGTTGTTCCTAATGATGGTTACTTAAAAAAATGTAAAGAGTTGTGTGAAAAATATAACGTTTTACTAATTGCTGACGAAATACAAACAGGAATATGCAGAACTGGAAAACTTCTTGCTAGCTGGCATGAAAATATTAAGCCTGATCTAGTTATTCTTGGAAAAGCACTGTCAGCTGGTTTTTATCCAGTATCAGGAGTTTTATCATCGAAGAAAATCATGGATATAATGAAAGTTGGATCACACGGGTCCACTTTTGGAGGAAATCCGCTTGCTGTTGTTGTTTCCAAAGCAGCAATAAAATATTGTTTGGACTACAAACTCTCAGAGAATGCTGAAAAGCTTGGTAAAATTTTTAGGAATGAGCTCAATAGAATAGCTTTAAAAAATAAAATAATTAAATCTGTGAGAGGAAAAGGTCTACTAAATGCCATTGTATTAGACTGTGATATAAAATCAGAAATACCTTGGAAAATTTGTTTGAAAATGAAAGAAAATGGACTACTTGCTAAACCTACCCAAGGAAACATAATTAGATTTGCACCACCATTGGTTATTTCAAAAAAGCAACTAATTAAAGCTATTAAAATTATCGACTCAAGCTTGAGTGAATTCTAGTTGATGAAACTTTCTATAAATGATGAAACAAGCAGGCTAAAATCTGTATTGCTAGGGAATGCAAAAAACATAAAAAAAACACCATCTATCCATCAAACGTACGACCCGTTATCTATCATTAATTTAAAAAGAGGAACATACCCTAAAAAAAGTGATTTAATTAAAGAGTTAAGTTCATATAAAAAAGCCTTAGAAATAAACGGGGTTGATGTGTATGAACTAGACAGTGTCCCAAATTGTAACCAAATTTTTGCTCGTGATATTGGATTTGTTATAGAAGATTACTTTTTTATTTCAAACATACTTCCCTTAAGACAAAAGGAAATCAATGGATTAAATTCAATAATTAAAAAAATTGATAATTCAAAAATCATTAAACTAGATTCAAACATTCACATTGAGGGTGGAGATATTATTTTGGACAATGATTATATTTTTATTGGTTATTACAATAAAGATGATTATGAAAGACATATTACAGCTAGAACTAATTTAAACGCTGTTAAGTTTTTACAAGAAAAGTTCACTAACAGAAAAGTTAAAGCATTTGAACTGAGAAAATCTATAATTGATCCATCCAAAAATGCTCTTCATCTAGATTGTTGTTTTCAACCATTAGGAGATTCTCTAGCTGTTATATCAAGAGATGGCTTTTCAAATCTAAAAGATTATGAATGGTTAATAAAGTATTATGGAAAGGGAAATGTTTTAGATTTAAACAAAAAAGAGATGAGCTTAATGATGTGTAATTTTTTGTCTATTTCAAAAAATGAAGTTATATCTGATATTAGATTTACTAAACTTAACAGCTGGTTAAAATCCAAAAAAATTAAAACTATTGAAATAAATTTAAAAGAAATATCAAAACAAGGTGGCCTGTTCAGATGCGCTACTCTTCCTCTTGAAAGATTAAATGAGTTTAACTAACAAAATCTTAATGATACGGCCTAAAACTTTTAGGTCAAATGAGCAAACAATTGGTGATAATTTTTTTCAAAAAAAAGAATTAAATAATACAAATAAAGTCTATAAAGAAGTTATTAATGAATTTGAAAATTTTACTAAAGAACTAATTAAAAATGACATTGATGTAAAAATTTTTGAAGGAAATGAACTAGTTGATAATCCTGATGAAATTTTTCCAAATAACTGGATAGTATTTGATGATAATAAAATTGGTATTTTTTCAATGTATGCTAAAAACAGAAGGACAGAAATTAATTATAATCATGTTAAATGTCTAAACATAAATAATTATAAAGTTTTTGATTACTCTAAATACGCTGAGAAAAATTTATTTCTTGAAGGTACTGGAAGCGTTGTTTTAGACAGAGTTAATAAAAAAGCATATTGTTGTAAATCTGAAAGGTCTTCCAAAAAACTTTTTTTAAAATTTTGTAGTGATTTTGAATATAAGCCTGTTTACTTTAATGCTTTTCATGTTGTTGGAAATAAGAAAAGACGAATTTACCACACCAACGTAATGATGTCAATTGGTGATAAACTCTGTGTTATATGCCTAGATTCTGTTGATAACATAAATCAAAAACAAATTCTTATAGAAAACATTTCTAATAGTAATACAATCCTTGAAATCAGTAAAAAACAAATGAATAATTTCGCAGGAAATATAATTTTTTTAAAATCAAAAAAAAATGAAACCCAGATTGTAATGAGTGATTGTGCTTTTAGATCTTTGAAAAAGAAACAACTTAAAACACTTGAAAAAACTGGAAACATAATAAAAAGTCCAATTCCTAAAATCGAGAAGTATTCAGGAGGAAGTGTAAGATGTATGATAACTGAAATTTTTTAATATCAATTTAATTTTATTCCTATTTAAAATAAATAGTATACATTTAATATTTACAACTAATTTTTGGATTTAAAAAACTACATTATTGATTTTCTGTCTGATGAGTGGATCAGAAATACCGCTTATGTTGTGTTAATGATTCTTGTGTGTTTATTTATTGGGAAATTTCTAAAGTCTAATCATAAATTAAAATTTGCAAAATTAATAGCTTTAGTTTTGATTATAACGACTGTAATCGGCCATTCAAGAAATATACTAAATGGTTATTGGAATTTGAGCGATAATCTCCCTCTTCAGTTATGCGGAATTTCAAACCTAATAGCTTGCTGTATTTTATTTATTCCGAAAAATAAAACTCTTTTTGAGTTTTTATATTACGCAGGTATTATCGGTGCAATTCAAGCTTTTTTAACTCCTCAAATAAACAATTTTGATGGTACTAATTTTGAATATCTTGAGTATCATATATCTCATGGTGGAATTCTTTTACTCCCGATTTATATGTATAATGTTTTAGGCTATAATATTAGAAAATTTTCTTGGCTAAAAGTATTGATATATTTAAACTTATTGGTGGTTATAATTTTACCTTTAAATTTTCAAATAAACTCCAATTATATGTACTTGGCATATCCTCCAAATGTGGATAATCCATTAATTATAGGAGAATGGCCATACTATATATTATATTGGGAAATAATAATTCTAATATTTACTTATACCCTATACGTTTTAAGTACAAGAAAAAAGCTATGAAATCTCCAATTGAAGTATTCTCAAATTGGGCTATTTCAGGAAAAGATGATGGAATGGAAAAAAATCATTTCAGATCAGTAATGAAAATGATTGATTTATACCTAAACAGGAATGATTTCACATGTATTGATGCTGGCTGCGGCAATGGATGGTTAGTTAGATATATATCAAAATTAAAAGGTTGTAAAAATGTAATTGGAATTGATGGTTCTATTGAAATGATAAAAAAAGCAAAATCATTAGACAATAAAAACAATTATTATTGTCATGACCTTATAAGTTGGATACCAACCCAAAAGGTTGATGTAGTTTTTTCTATGGAAGTCTTTTATTATTTCAAAAACCCAAATATTATTATTAAACATATTTGTGATAATTGGTTGAAAAGAGGTGGTAAACTAATTATGGGGATCGATCATTATTTTGAAAATGATGAATGCCATAATTGGAAAGATAAAATTGAAGTAGAAACAATGGAGTTAATTAAAATTAATGAATGGTTGCATTTTTTTAAAAAATGTAAATTTAAAAATGTAAAAAAATATCAATTTTTTCCAAAAAAAAATTGGAAAGGAACGTTAGTTATTGAGGGAACTAAAGTCTAAAAATTTTGGATCAATCCCAATAATACCTGATTTAATATTAAAAACATTAGAATAGCCTTTTTCTTTTAGATATTTAACGGCAATTTCACTTCTCCTTCCTGATCTACAATATATATAAATATGACTATCTTTTGAGGTTTTTAATATCTCTATTTTAAAGTTTTGATCATAAAAATTTAGGTTTTTTGACTCTAATGCTCTACTATTTTTATACTCTTCAGAAGTTCTTACATCTAGAAGAATTTTATTGGATTTTGAATTGTAAAAATCATCAAACAAAGCTTCTTTTACAGATTTGGTATTTTTTTGACATGAAATTATAAGAAGAATAATATAAATATGAAAAGAATACTTTTTCATTGAACTGAACATTGTTGGATACCTTTATAACCTTTATTTATATCAACGATATTATTAAACCCATTTCGTTTTAATATTGATAGTGCTATCATACTTCTGTAACCCCCAGCACAATGAACATATATTTTATCTTTTTTATTTAAAGAGTCAAGATTTAAGTGAATATCTGATAAAGGTATTTTTATTGAGTTATCTAAAGAAGAAATCTTTGTTTCAGATTTTTTTCTTACATCCAAAGTTTTAAAATCACCTTCTAATAAGGTAAAATCTTTAGGACTGATATTATTAATTTTATCTACTAAATTTCCTTTTTGAACCCAAGAATAAATTCCATCTTTAAGATATCCAATGCAATTATCAAAACCAACTCTTGACAACCTTGTTATAGATTCTATCTCTTTTCCTTTTTCAGCTACCAAAAGAATATTTATTGTAACATCCTTTAATATTTCTCCTACCCAAGGTGCAAAGTTTCCACTTAATCCAATAAAATACGACCCTGGTATATGAGCATTACTAAAATCAGTTGTTGATCTTGTGTCTAAAATAACAGTATTTTTTTTTAGCATTAGAATTTTAAATTCATCAGCTGTTAAAGCTCTATTAGATTTTTTCAAAATATCACTAAAATCTATGTATCCATTTTTATTCATCAAAACATTTTGAGGAAAATAAGCAGGTGGTTCTGGCAAATTGGAAGTCAATTCATTAACAAATTGGTTTTTATTCAATGATCCGTTTAATGCATAATTTACAATTTTTTGATTAGACAATGTATCAACAGTTTCTTTCATCATTCTTTTCCCGCATGCTGAACCAGCTCCATGTCCAGGGTAAACAGTGATATTACTATCAAGGATTCTTATCTTGTTATTGATTGAGTCGAAAAGGGTGGCAGCCAATTCTTCCTTACTTAAACCCTCATACCTTTGAGCAACATCTGGAATCCCAACATCTCCTAGAAACAATGTATCACCCGTAAAAATTGAATGTTGTTTATTGTTTTCATCAAATAAAAGAAAGCAAGAGCTTTCCAAAGTATGACCAGGCGTATGAATTAATTTTATATATACTTTACCAAACTTAAAAACATCATTATCATTAGCAATAACAACATCGTGTAAAGGATCAGCATTTGGACCATAAACAATTGGAGCACCAGTCAATTTAGACAGAGTAATATGTCCACTTACAAAATCAGCATGAAAATGTGTTTGAAGAATAAATTTTATTTTTGAACTACTATTCTTAGCTTTTTGAATATAACAGTCAACTTCTCTAAGTGGATCAATAACAACTGCTTCTCCTTCACTTTCAACGTAATAAGAGGCTTGAGATAAACAACCGGTGTATATTTGCTCAACTTTCATCTTTAATGAATAAATATATTATAATTCATAACATTTTTTTAATTTAATTAAGTGAATTTTGGTATTATAAAAGAAAGCATAATTGCTGTTAGAAAAAAAGACTCAGGTAAATCAGAAATGATTAATCAATTATTGTTTGGAGTTACCTTTAAAATTATTGAAAAAAAAAACAAATGGTCATTAGTTTCTTCACATTTAGATAATTATATCGGCTGGATAGAAAACATAAACATCCATAATATTTCTGAGGAGAATTTTAAGAAATTAAATAATAAAATATTTTTTTCTTCGATAGAATTA
This sequence comes from uncultured Bacteroidota bacterium, assembly GCA_902522775.1. Lineage (GTDB taxonomy): Bacteria > Bacteroidota > Bacteroidia > Flavobacteriales > Flavobacteriaceae > Eutrophosalina. The sequence goes on from CABYWQ010000006.1 coordinate 43,485, forward strand.
AAATTAATCAATCCTGAAAATAAGCAAACTCAATTAATTCCAATTGGCTCACAAATAAGCTCATGTAAATTTTTAGGCTATGAACTAAAGTTTAATAAAAATATTAAATCTGTCAATCCTAATGAATTTATAAACTCACCTTATTTATGGGGAGGTAAAACAAAATACGGTATTGACTGTTCAGGTTTTGTTCAAATAGTTATGAGAACTAAAAACTTATTCATACCTAGAGATGCCAAGGACCAAGCTAAATATGGAAAAAAGATACCATTCGAACTTTTAAAGAAAAATGACCTATGTTTCTTTGGTGAAAATGGTCACGACATAACACATGTAGGTATCTACATTGGTAAAAATAATATTATTCATGCTTTTGAAAAAGTAAGGGTTGACAAACTTAACACTAAAGGAATTTTAAATACTAATACATCAAAAATTACCCATAAATTAATTTCTTTAAGAAGAATAACCTAATCCTATAATTCGTTAATTTTTGCAGAGATCTGTTTAAACCCTTCGTTATCACCAATTACACCATAAATGTTTTTTAGAGTGTTTAAAGCACTCAGATTTTCAGGTGAAATTTTAATTAAATTTTTTAAATATGGAATACATTTTTGATATAGTCCCTCCCTTTCAACCTTTAATTGATCGTATTTTAAATTATCACTTTTAGAGGTTCCTAAATTATTCATTTCCTCAATAATGATTTTTTCGCCTTCAAGAATTTGAGAAACTAAATTTAAGTAAGCATCTACATAATCAGGTTTTAATGAAATAGCTTGTTCATAGTATTTAATGGCATCTTCTTTTTCACCTTGTTCTCCAGAAATTACACCTAGGTTGTAATATAATATACCATTTTCAGGTTCTTTAGTAATTGCCAATTCCATCAATTCTTTAAACTTCAATCTGTAGTATTTTCTGTCTTCATCATTATTTGAATTATTACTCAGTCTTATATATAGATCGGCTTCATTTAGAATAAGACCTGTGTCATCAGGTTGAAGTTGTCTAGCTTGATTAATTGCTTCAATTGCAATTTCGTTTTTTCCTTGTTGTACATATATGAGAGCGATATTCTTAACTATTTCGGGGTAACGAGAAGGAGTTTCGCCAATCCTAGGATTATTATATTCTTTAGACTTTTCATAAACTTTATATTCACCTTCGGAAACCTTTTCTTCAACTCCAGATGAAACTTTAGTAACAAAATACTCAGTAACAATTCCTGTATAATTTAAATCTTTTAACTCAAGGTAGTAGAGCAAAGCTTTATCATAATTTTTTGAGTTAACAGCACTTCCAGCAGCATAGTATAAATAATCTTGATTTTTTTCCTTATTGAGATTATAAGCCATGTATAGCTTGGTAGATGCTTCAGAATATTTTTCACCTTGATTATCAGCAACAGCAGAGTTTACAAGTGAAGTCTCTATTTGATCTTTTAATAATTCGAATTCAGTTTTAACTTTATTTGAATATTCTGCGCTATTAATTAATTTTAAACTATTGTATGAAGCAATGGCTTCATCAAAATTTTCTAGCTCATTTGATGCCCTGGATTTGAAAAAATAAAAATCGGCTTTGTATTTGTCTTCAGAACTTAAAACTAAAGATTGAATTTCGGAAAGATTATTATATGCTTCATCAAAAAATGATTGTGAAATTAATTTATCAACTTGTCTTAATTCTTTTTTTTGTGAATTTAAATTAAAAGCTATAAGAAAGGCAATTAAAATAGTTAGTTTTTTCATAATGTAAAATTACATTAATTTATTTATTCCTCTTCAATTACTTCAATACTATCTACATCTTGAACATCATCATCATCGAGAACAACTTTAGCTACGGCAGCAATTGAATCACTATCCTTAATGTTAATTAATTTTACACCTTGAGTCGCTCTTCCCATTACTCTTAAATCAGAAACTTCCATTCTAATTGCAATACCAGATTTATTAATTATCATTAAATCGTCTCCGTCAGAAACATTTTTGATTGACACTAAAAATCCTGTTTTTTCGGTGATAGAAATTGTCTTAACACCCTTTCCGCCACGGTTAGTAATTCTGTAATCTTCTAGGCTTGATCTTTTTCCATAACCGTTTTCAGAAACAACTAAAATATCACTATCCATATCATTTACAGATATCATTCCGACAACTTCATCTGAAGCATCTTTCAACTTTATTCCCCTGACACCAGATGCATTTCTACCCATTGGTCTTGTTTTTCCTTCCTCAAATCTGATGCATTTTCCTGATTTTACAGAAATCAAAACTTGTGAATTTCCAGTAGTTAATTTAGCCTCTAAAAGTTCATCATCGTCTTTAATTGTAATTGCATTTATGCCATTTGATCTTGGCCTTGAGTATTGTTCTAATGATGTTTTTTTGACTTGTCCTTTTTTTGTACACATTATCACATAATGGCTATTTATATAAGCTTCATCTTTTAGATCTTGAGTACATATAAAGGCTTTAACTTTATCGTCTGGTTCAATATTAATTAAATTTTGTATTGCTCTTCCTTTCGAAAGCTTGCTTCCCTCAGGAATTTCAAATACTCTCATCCAAAAACATTTACCCTTTTGAGTAAAAAACAACATATATTGATGATTAGTTCCTACAAATAAATACTCAAGAAAATCTTCACTTCTTGTATTTGATCCTTTTTGACCAACACCTCCCCTGTTCTGTGTTTTATATTCAGCTAATGAAGTTCTCTTAATATAACCAGCATGAGAAATTGTAATTACAACTTTTTCGTCAGGAATCATATCTTCAATACTTAATTCACCTCCAGCAAACTCAATCACAGATCTTCTTTCATCACCATATCTTTCCTTCATCTCAATTAGCTCATCCTTAATAATTTGCATTCTCCTGTCCTCATTTTCTAAAATATCTTTCAAATCCTTAATTAGAATTAAAAGTTCTGCATATTCATTTCTTAACTTATCTTGCTCAAGACCTGTAAGTTGTCTTAATCTCATTTCTACAATTGCCTTTGCTTGAATTTCAGTAAGAGAAAACTCTTTTATCAAGTTTTCTCTAGCATTATCAGCATTATTAGAAGATTTTATAATTTCAATAACCTTGTCTATGTTATCTGATGCTATAATTAGTCCGTCAAGAATATGCGCTCTTTCTTCAGCTTTTTTAAGATCATATTTTGTTCTTCTGACTACTACATCATGTCTGTGATCAACAAAATATTTTATCATCTCTTTAAGATTCAAAAGCATAGGTCTTCCATTAACAAGTGCAATATTGTTAACACTAAATGAGGACTGAAGAGAAGTGTATTTATAAAGCATATTTAATACAATATTTGGTATTGCATCTTTTTTAAGCACATAAACTATTCTCATACCCTTACGATCAGATTCATCTCTGATATTAGAAATTCCTTCAATTTTTTTATCATTAACTAATTGAGCAGTTTTTTGAATCATATCTGCCTTATTGACCTGGTAAGGTATCTCAGTAACAATAATACATTCTCTACCATTAACTTCCTCAAAGGCAGCTTTACCCCTCATGACAACTCTACCTCTTCCTGTATGAAAAGCATCTTTGACTCCTTCATAGCCGTAAATTACACCTCCCGTTGGAAAATCAGGTGCTTTAACGAACTTTATTAGCTCTTCAATTTCAATTTTATTATCATCAATGAATGCAACAGTACCATCAATAACCTCACTGAGATTGTGAGGAGGCATATTTGTAGCCATACCAACCGCTATGCCAGATGCCCCATTGACAAGTAGACTTGGTATTTTGGTAGGTAGTACAGTTGGCTCATTTAACGAATCATCATAGTTTAATTGAAAATCAACAGTATCTTTGTCTAAATCTTCAACCATATCTTCAGAAATCTTTTTTAATCTCGCTTCTGTATATCTCATTGCAGCAGGGCTATCACCATCAATTGATCCAAAATTTCCTTGACCATCTACAAGCATGTATCTCAAACTCCAGTCTTGAGCCATTCTAACCATAGTATCATAAACAGAACTGTCGCCATGAGGATGGTATTTTCCTAAAACCTCACCAACTATAAATGCTGACTTTTTATACTTACTGTTTGATCTTAAACCAAGTTGACTCATTCCAAAAAGAACTCTTCTGTGGACAGGCTTTAAACCGTCTCTCACGTCAGGCAATGCCCTTGAAACAATAACTGACATTGAATAATCAATGTAAGCTGATTTCATAGCATCTTCGATATTAATTGGAATTAATTTTTCACCTTCAGACATAATTTAATATATCTACCAAATATAATTATTAGACAAAAAAATAATGTCATTAACAGATATGATTTTGATAAACTTATTAACATTATATCAATTATTTTAACAATATATTAGGTTTGATTTTAAATTAATGTTTTTTTATTATAATTTTATGATATGGACGATAATTTTTCTTCAAGAGTAAAGGATGTCATAACCTACAGCAAAGAAGAGGCAATAAGACTTGGTCATGACTTTATAGGAACTGAACATCTGTTACTAGGGATTCTAAGAGATGGTGGTGGTAAAGCAATTAAGATCTTGAGCACTCTTGATATCGATTTAGATTTTTTAAGAAAAAAAATTGAAATATTAAGTCCACCGAACCCAATAATGAACTATGAAGAAAACCTTAGAAAAAATCTTCACCTAACAAGACAAGCAGAACGAGCTTTAAAAACAACGTTTCTGGAAGCAAAATTATTTCAAGGAAACTCTATTAATACTGCTCATCTACTATTATGCATTCTTCGAAATGAAAATGATCCTACTACAAAGCTTTTAGAAAAACTTAATCTTAACTATGAAGTTGTTAAGGATCAATTTAAAGAAATTATATCTGAAAACAATGATGATTTTGAGGATATTTCATCTTCCAACACCTATGAAGAAGAAGAAGAAGATAAGGATGAATCCATTGAACAAAATCCTTTTACAGTAAAATCAAATTCAAGTAAATTAAAAAAATCTAAAACTCCTGTATTAGACAATTTTGGAAGGGATTTAACTGCATTTGCTAATGAAGGAAAACTTGATCCTATTGTTGGAAGAAAAAATGAAATTGAAAGAGTCTCACAGATTTTGAGTCGGAGAAAAAAGAACAATCCTCTATTAATTGGAGAACCAGGCGTTGGAAAATCAGCAATTGCAGAAGGACTTGCTATGAGAATTATTGAAAGAAAAGTTTCTAGATTACTATATAATAAAAGAGTTATTTCACTTGATTTAGCTAGTGTAGTTGCTGGTACTAAATACAGGGGTCAATTTGAAGAAAGGATGAAAGCAGTAATGAATGAGTTAGAAAAAAATAAAGATATTATACTTTTTATTGACGAAATTCATACAATTGTTGGAGCAGGTGGGGCTATGGGTAGTCTGGATGCATCAAATATGTTTAAACCAGCCCTTGCAAGAGGAGAGATACAATGTATAGGAGCTACTACTGTAGACGAATACAGAAAATATATTGAAAAAGATGGTGCATTAGAAAGAAGATTTCAAAAAATAATGATTGAAGCTACATCTATTAATGAGACAATTGAAATATTACAAAATATTAAGAATAAATATGAAGATCATCACAATGTTAAATACACAGATGAAGCTATTGAAGCGTGTGTAAAATTGACTGACAGATACATCAATGACAGAAATCTTCCTGATAAAGCTATTGATGCAATGGATGAGGCTGGATCACGAATACATATAACTAACATGGATGTTCCAAAAGAAATAATCGATCTTGAAGATCAGCTTGAAATAGTTAGAGAGAAAAAGAATTCTGTAGTAAAAAATCAAAAATATGAAGAAGCTGCTAGATTACGAGACGATGAGAAAAAACTAGAGAAAAAATTGTTAAATCAACAAGAAAAATGGGAAAATGATTTAAAGAAAAAAAGAGAACTTGTTACTGACTTAAATATAAATGAAGTAGTTTCCCTAATTTCTGGTATCCCTCTGAAAAAAATTGATAATACGAACGAGAATAAATCAGTTAAATTTGACTTAGAAGATAAACTCAAAGAAAAAATTATAGGTCAAAATAATGCTATTAATGTTGTTGTAAATGCAATTCAGAGAAACCAAACTGGATTGAAAGATCCAAATAAACCTATTGGATCTTTTATTTTTCTTGGACAAACAGGCGTTGGTAAAACTCAACTTGCTAAAAGTTTGGGAGAAGAGCTTTTTAACAGGAAGGATTCCATAGTTAGACTTGATATGAGTGAATACATGGAGAAGTTTTCAGTTAGTAGATTAATTGGTGCACCCCCAGGATACGTTGGCTACGACGAAGGGGGGCAATTAAGTGAAAAAATAAGAAGAAAACCATATTCAATTTTGTTACTTGATGAAGTTGAAAAAGCACATCCAGATGTATTTAACATGATGCTTCAAGTACTTGATGATGGTTATTTAACAGATAGTGTTGGTAGAAAAGTAGATTTTAAAAACACTGTAATTATAATGACTTCTAACGTTGGAACTAGAAAATTAAAAGATTTTGGTACTGGAGTTGGTTTTGACACAGAATTTAGAAAGAAAGAAAAAAATAAACTTTCAACAGAAATTCTTAAAAAAAGCCTAGGAAAAAAGTTTTCACCAGAATTCCTCAATAGAATTGATGAAATCATTGTTTTTAATGAATTAGAAAAAAAAGAAATTCAATCAATTGTAAAGATTGAAATAAATAAATTTATTAAAAGATTAGCTGAAATTGATTATAAAATAAAGATTGATTCAAAGGGAATTAATTTTATAGCACTTAAAGGATACGACAAAGAATTTGGTGCAAGACCAGTAAAAAGAGCTATTCAAAAATATATTGAAAACGAAATTGCTAAAAGAATTGTAAATAATGAGGTTAAAAAAAATGATACAATAAATATTACTCATAAAAAAAATGATTCATTCTTAGATTTTGTAGTTTCTTCTTAAAATTTATATTTTTTTTCAAGAATGTAATACATTTGCTTCCTAAACTAACCATAAGCTTTGAAAGTTATAAAATTTGGAGGCTCATCTCTATCATCAAGTAAGAATATTTTAAAGGTTTTAAATATTATAAAACAATATGATGATAAAACTGTAATTGTTCTATCTGCTTTTGGAAATACAACAAATAATATAATTGACAGTGGAGAATTAGCATCAAAAAAAAATAAAGGATATAAAGATTTATTTAAGAAAATCGAAAGTTATCATTTTGATATAATTAGAGAACTAGTTGATATAAATTTTCAAGTTAAAATATTAACTGAGGTTCAAAAAAAGTTTTTAGATTTAGAAAATATTCTTGACGGCATCTATGGCGTTGGAGAGTTAAGTAAATCAATTCTTGATAAAATTTCATCATATGGCGAATTACTTTCTTCATATATTTTTTATGAAATAACAAAGTTTAACAATCTAGACACTGAGTATTTAGACTCAAGAAAAATTATTTTTACAAAAAAATCAACTGGTAATAATATAATCATAGATTTTGCTAAAACTCAAAAAAATCTCGAATTAGCAATTGAAAAAATTAATGCTTCTTATTTAATATTTCCTGGTTTTATAGCTTCAAATTACAATAAAAAAACAACAACTCTAGGCAGAGGAGGATCAGATTTTACTGCTAGCATACTTGCAAATATATTAGGTGCGAAAAAACTTGATATTTGGACTGATGTAAGTGGAATGTTTACTGCGAACCCTGAAATTGTAAAACAAGCTAAACCTATTTCTGAATTATCCTATGAAGAAGCAATGGAGTTGTCATATTTTGGTGCAAAAGTAATCTATCCGCCAACTATTCAACCTTTAATTGCTAAAAATATACCAATAAATGTTAAAAATACATTTAAGCCAAAAGATAAAGGTTCATACATTGGTGTAGTATCAAAAAGCAAATTTTCAACTATAAAAGGTATTTCTCACATTGAAAACATATGCTTATTAACACTTGAGGGAAGCGGAATGATTGGAACACCTGGTTATTCAAAAAGATTATTTGAATGTCTTTGTATTAATAATATAAATGTTGTTATGATAACACAAGCTTCATCAGAACGATCAATTTGTATAGGAATTAATTCATCCGATTCAATATTTAGTGAAAATATTATTTCAGAAGAATTTAAAAATGAAATACAGAACAAATCTCTTGAACCTGTCCTAATTGAAAAAGACTTGTGCATTGTTGCTTTAGTTGGTGATAAAATGAAGAACCATCAAGGTATTAGTGGAAAAATGTTTAGCACATTAGGTAATAACAATATAAATGTCAAAGCAATATCTCAAGGAGCTTCAGAAAGAAATATTAGTGCAGTAATCGAAAAAAAAAATATAAATAAAGCTTTAAATACTCTTCATGAAAAGTTTTTTCAAAAGAATATAAAAGAAGTCAATCTTTTTATAACTGGAGTTGGAAATGTTGGAGGTGAATTATTAAATCAACTAAATCATCAAGAGGATTATTTAAATAAAAATTTGAATATCAAAATAAATGTTGTAGCACTTTCTAATTCAAAAAAAATGCACTTTAACTCAAATGGAATTGATTTGAATAATTGGAGTAATTTACTAAAAAATGGTTCAAATGCTGACCCAGAAAAGTTTTTTAAAAAAACAAAAAACATCAATCTAAGGAATAGTATTTTTGTAGACAATACTGCCTCTACTCATATTTCAAAATTCTACTCTTATTACTTAAAAAAAAGTATTTCTGTTGTAACATGTAATAAAATTGCTTGTGCTGATGAATTTGAAAACTACAAAGAATTAAAATATTTATCAAAAAATTACAATGCTCCATTTCTATTTGAAACTAATGTTGGTGCTAGTTTGCCAATCATAGATACTTTAAATAATCTTGTTGCATCAGGTGATAAAATTATCTCAATTCAAGCTGTCCTTTCAGGAAGCTTAAATTATATTTTTAATAATTTTTTAAAAATAAACACTTTTCACGAAATCGTCGATGATGCTAAGAAATTAGGTTTTACTGAACCTGATCCTAAAATTGATTTAAGTGGTATTGACGTAGCCAGAAAAATATTAATACTTGCAAGAGAAAGTGGTTTAAAAATCGAACTCGAAGACATCAATAATGAAAGCTTCATTCCAAAAGCTTGTTTAGAAAGTAAAAGCTATGATGATTTTAAAAAGGAATTAATAAAAAATAAAGACCATTTTAATAGTCTTCTTAAAAAATCTCAAAGCAAAAACGAAAAACTTAAATATGTTGCAGAATTAGATAAAGATAAAGCCAAAGTTTCATTAAAAAGTATTGACAAAAATCACCCTTTTTATAATCTTGAGGGAAGTGATAATATTGTATTATTTTATACATCAAGGTATAGTAAACAACCTCTCATTGTGAAGGGTGCTGGTGCTGGTGCTGAAGTAACTGCTGCTGGAATTTTTGCTGATATAATTAGAATTGCAAACAGATGAAAAATATTAAAGTTTTTTGTCCTGGTAGCGTTGCAAATATTTCATGTGGTTTTGATATACTAGGTTTATGTCTCGATAATATTGGAGATGAAATTATGGTTACTGAAAAAAAAGAGCCAGGAATAGAACTAGAGTTAACTGGAAATTATAAAACACCCAATGACATAAATAAGAATGCAGCTAGTGTATCTGCTATTGCACTTTTAAATTCTTATAAACCACTAAATTATGGATTTAAGATTTCTATTGAAAAAAAAATTAAGCCAGGAAGTGGAATTGGTAGCAGTGCAGCGAGCTCTGCAGGAAGTGTGTATGCAATTAATGAATTACTTAACAGACCTTTTTCAAAAAAAGAATTAATTAATTTTGCCTCGGAGGGTGAATTCGTTTGTACAAAATCTTATCATGCTGATAATATAGCTGCTGTATTATTAGGTGGAATTACTCTAGTCAGAAGTAATAAGGAACTTGACATAATAAAATTAAATACACCATTAGAGCTTTTTGTTACAATAATTCACCCTCAGATTGAAATAAAAACATCTGACTCTAGATCAATCGTGAATCGAAAATTTGAAATATCAAAAGTTATTGAGCAATCCTCAAATTTAGGAGCATTTGTTAGTGCATTGTATAATGAGGATTATAATTTAATTAGTCGGTGTATAAATGATATTATAGCTGAACCACACAGATCTGAATTAATACCTGAGTTTAAAAATTTAAAGAAAATTGCAATCAATTGTGGCTCAATAGGTTTTGGTATTTCTGGATCAGGACCATCTATGTTTTCACTTGCTAAGGGACCTGAAAAAGCCTACTATATTAAAAATGAGCTTGAAAAACATTTACAAATAAAAAAAATAAATTTTAAAGGCTACGTTTCGTCTGTAAATGATGAAGGTATCAAAATTATTTAGAATGTTTACAAGTTTAAATAATTCAGAAATAAATCACTCTTTTAAAGAATCAATTTTTAATGGTTTATCTCCTGACGGTAGTTTGTATTTTCCGAAAAAAATAAGTCGACTAACTTATTTAATTAATAATATTACGAAATTCTCAAATCAAGAAATAGGTTACTTAGTCATGAAAAGCTTTACAAAAGATGAAATCCCAAATAAAAGCTTAAAAAAAATTGTTGAAAAAACGATAAATTTTGATTTTCCTATTAAAAAAATTGAAAATAATATTTTTTCATTCGAACTTTTTCATGGCCCTACTTTAGCATTTAAGGATGTTGGAGCGACATTTTTAGCAAATAGTCTTGAATATTTTACAAAAGATAAAATTTTAAATATTTTAGTAGCAACCTCTGGTGATACAGGCGCTGCTGTAGCAAATAGTTTTTACAATAAAAAAAATATTAATGTTATAATTTTATTTCCAAAAAATAAAATAAGTTCTTTTCAACAGAAACAAATAACAACTAAAGGTAATAATATCTATGGATTACAAGTCGATGGAAATTTTGATGAATGTCAAGCTTTGGTAAAAAATGCATTTAAAGATAAGGATTTAAGAAGTAAATTTGATATTTCATCTGCAAATTCAATTAATGTTGGAAGATGGCTACCACAAATTATTTACTACTTTATATTGTTTAAAGAACTTAAGAAAAGAAAATTAGAAAAAAATGTTTCTGTTTCTATCCCAAGCGGAAACTTTGGAAATATCTGTGCTGGAATAATGTCTCAAAAAATGGGTTTAAAATTTAATAAAATAATTGGATCTACAAATATAAATGACACTATTCCTAGATATCTTTCAAGCGGTGTGTTTAAACCTCATAAAACAAAAAGAACAATTTCAAACGCTATGGATGTGTCTAATCCAAATAATTTTTCAAGAATTGAAAAATTATTCAAAAATGATTTTAAGGTTTTAAATAAAAAAATGATTAGTGAAAAAGTAACTGAGATTGAAACAAAAAATGAAATAAAAAAAATATTTAAAAAATTTGGATATGTTTTAGACCCTCACGGTGCAGTTGGATTAGTTGGTTTAAAAAGGAACTTACATAAAAATGATGTTGGTATTTTTTTTGAAACTGCACACCCAATAAAGTTCTTAAACTCGATAAATAAAATAATAAAATTAAGAGAAAATTTTTTTAATATTTCTTCAAATTTTAATTCAGAAGAAAGATTTTACTCAATAAAAAACAATTACAAAAGTTTAATAAAATTTATAGAATCAATTAATTAATCTTTACAGAATCAACATAATAATTTCTATTAATTTTAATTTTATCTGAATTAATTTTAATAGTTTTTTTTGTTGTTTCAGGATATAAGATTATTTTTTTTTCTAAAGCTTCAATTTCTAGAGGCATTGTAAATTTTTCAATAACATTAACCCATCTGTATGTTAAGACTCCATCCTCTATTCTATATTCAAAATTAGGTATTCTTATATCTCTTAAATATTGATTAAAAAATGTTGATAAATCAAATCCAATGTTCAAAGAAATATAATCTTCAATTTGTTTAGATTCTACTGTTTGATGGTAAAACTTTTTATTTAATCCTCTCAAAATCATTCTCCATTTTTCATCATCATTTGCTATTTGTCTCAATGTGTGTAGTACGTTTGCTCCTTTGGTATATATATCACTTCCACGCCTGTTTACACCATATGGACCAATCATAGGTGATTTATTAGAAATGCTAAACCTTGTACCAATTACATAATCAGATGAAGCTTCTTTACCATAATGATAATCTAAAAAAAGATTTTCTGAATATGTAGTAAATGATTCATGAATCCACATATCAGCAATATCTTTATATGTAATATTATTAGCGAACCACTCATGACCAGCTTCATGAATAATTATATAATCAAATTTTAATCCCCATCCAGTTCTAGATAGATCTCTTCCTAAATAACCTTTCATATATCTATTTCCATATGTAATTGAACTTTGATGCTCCATACCCAGGTATGGAACTTCAACAATCTTAAAACTATCCTCGTAGAAAGGATATGGACCAAACCAGTATTCAAACGCATCCATCATTTTTGGTGCATCCTTAAAATGAGTTTTAGCTCGTTCAATATTATCTCTTAAAACGTAATAAACCATATCCAATGGTCCCTTTTCACCTTCATAAATCTCAGAAAAGCTAACATAATCTCCAATGTTAATATTTACTCCATAATTATTGATTGGATTTGAAACAAACCAATGAAATGTTTTAGTATTTTCAAAATCTTCAACTTTTCTCAATCTTCCATTAGAGACATTTACTAAATCTTTAGGAACATTTACACTAATGAGCATACTATCAACTTCATCATACATATGATCTTTATTAGGCCACCAAATACTTGCTCCTATACCTTGGCAACTTGTAGCGATAAAATGTTTTCCATTGGAATCTCTTTTCCATGACAATCCACCATCCCATGGTGCTCTTATAGCTTCTTTCGGCTTTCCTTCATAATACACTTTTATTGAATTTGTTGATCCTTTTTTTTGGTTATCTACAAGCTGGACGAAATGAGCATTTCCTATTGATTCAAAATTCAATAATTTTCCGTTTTGTTCAATCTTTGTTATTTTTAAAGGAGGTTGTAAATCAATCTGCATTTTTTTACTTGATTTTAGAACATTATATGTGATTGTATTTGAACCTATTAGTTTTTTTTCATCAGGTTTTACAGAAATATTCAAATGGTAATAAGCTAGATCCCACCAGGATCTTTCTGGAGTTATTGACCCCCTAAGAGTATCCTGCTTTGTAAAATTATAATCTTGAGAATAAGATAAATTTGAGTAAAAAGATAACAATAATAGACAAAAGATTAAATTATAAATGAATTTTATCATATTGTAAATTAAAAAATTGATTTTAAATTGCACAAAGATTTATGAAAAAAACTATTCTTTTTAATGAGCACATTAATCTAAATGCAAAAATGGTCGATTTTGGAGGATTTAATATGCCAATTCAATATCAAGGAATTTCTATTGAACACATTAATGTTAGAAATAATGTTGGAATTTTTGATGTTTCACATATGGGAGAATTTTTTGTAAAAGGAGAGGAATCATCAGAATTTTTAGATTATGTATGCTCTAATAATATTAAAAAAATAGAAGTTAATAAGGCACAATATAATTGCCTGGTTAACAATGCAGGAGGAATAATTGATGACTTAATAATATACAGACTAGATGAAAAAGAATTTATGTTAGTTGTTAATGCGGCAAATATTCAAAAAGATTGGAAATGGTTAAAGAATTGTATTTCAAAATTTAATTGTAATATTTTTAACGAATCAGAAAAGATTGGATTAATTTCTGTTCAGGGACCTAAATCACTAGATTTAATAAATGAGGTTTTTGAAAATGATTTTACATCAATTAAAAAATTTAACTTTTTATCATTTAGCTTCAAAAACTCAAAAGTCATTATTTCTAATACTGGGTATACTGGTTCCAAAGGATACGAACTATACATAAATAATGATATAATTATAGATATCTGGAAACTATTATATAAAAAAAAAGAAAATTATTCATTATGTGCAGTTGGTCTTGGAGCTCGTAATACACTTAGAATTGAAGTTGGTTATCCTTTATATGGAAATGAAATTAATGATTTTACAACTCCACATGAAGCAAATTTAATGTGGATTACTCATATGGATAAAGATTTTGTTGGGAGAAATAAAATAATTGAATCAATAAATAAATCAAAAAAGAAATTAGTAGGTTTTAGAATGATTGACAGAGCTATTCCAAGAAGTGACTACAATATTTTTGATGTTAATAAAAATTATATAGGAAAAGTAACGTCAGGAACATATTCTCCTTCTTTAAAAGTTGGATTAGGAATGGCAATGATTGATTTTTATGATTTTAAATCAAATGAAATTTATATTGAAAATAGAAACAAGTATTCGAAAGCTATAATTAAAAAATTATCAATATAGTTATGGGTAGAGCATTTGAATTTAGAAAAGCAAGGAAGATGAAAAGATGGTCAAGTATGGCTAAAACTTTCACTAGAATTGGAAAAGATATTGTTATTGCGGTAAAAGAAGGAGGTGCTAGTCCTGAAACAAATTCAAAATTAAGAGCAGTGATTCAAAATGCAAAATCTTCCAATATGCCAAAGGATAATATTCAAAGAGCAATTAAAAATGCATCTGAAAAAAATACTGAAAACTATAAAGAAATTGTATTGGAGGGTTATGGACCGAATGGAGTAGCAGTAATTGTTGATTGTACTACTGATAATAATAACAGAACTGTTGCTAACATCAGAAGCTATTTTAACAAATATGGTGGTAATTTAGGAACAAATGGGTCTGTTGATTATTTATTTGACAAGTTTTGTGTATTTAAAATAAAAAATATTAATGAAATTGATGATCTTGAATTAAATTTAATTGATTATGGTTTAGAGGAAATAGTTGTTGACAATGATTTAAATGAAGTAATAATATATGCTAATTTTGATTCTTTTGGTGATATACAGAATCAACTCGAAAAAAAAGAGATTGAAATTATAAGTTCTGAAATTGATAAAATTCCAAAGACTGTTTTAGAATTAAACGATCAGCAAAGAGAAGAATTTGAATGTTTTGTCCAGAAATGCGAAGAAGACGATGATGTTCAAAAAGTCCATCATAATGCATAATAATTTTCAGGAGAACTCTTTAATTATACCTACTGCACCTTTAAAAAATTTTTTCAGATTTAAAAAATCTTTTTCAATATCGTTAGTAGGATAAAATGGTTTTGAAATATTAATTTCTTTTTTAATTACATTTAAAGAGACAGAAATGATTGGAACATTTGCTATAATTGCTATGTGATAAAATCCAGTTTTCCATTTTTTTACCTTTTTCCTTGTTCCTTCTGGTGATAAACCAAGCCTAAATATTTTTTTATTTCTAAATTTTTCTGCTAATAATTTAACTGAGTTAGAATTACTGTTTCTTTCTACAGGTATTGCACCAAGGTATTTCAAAAAAATATTTAATGGAAAAAAAAATAATTCTTTTTTTGCTACAAAATAAGCATGTGTATTAATAACTTTTCGTATAGTAATACCTAAAAAAAAATCAAGCCAATGTGTATGAGGAGCTACAATAATAATACACTTTTCAGTGAAATTATTTTCACCCTGAATTTTCCAACCAAAAATTTTAAGAAAAATAAACTTAATCATTAAATTTTTTTCTTGCCTTAACAAGGTCTTCAATTGTATCAATTCCAATATAATTGTTTTTTACCTCTAAGATTTTAATTTTCATTCCATTTTCAACAAATCTAATAGCTTCAATCATTTCAGATTTTTCTAATTTTGATTTTTTTAAATTAGAGAATTTTAGTAGAGCTTTTTTTCTAAATGCATAAATACCAATATGCTTGTAATATTTTATTTCATTACCTAATCTATTGAACGGTAATGCCAATCTTGAAAAATATATAGCGTTAGAGTTATTATCGGTTATAACCTTTACATTATTTGGATTATTAATCTCGTTATCATTTTTAATCAGTGTTTTTAGTGAAATCGCTTCAATTTCATTTTTATAATCTTCTTTAAAATTTTGAATTATTAAATTTAAATCTGATTTATTAATAAAAGGTTCATCACCTTGAACATTAATAATTAAATCACAATTAAAATTATTCACAAATTCAGAAATTCTATCTGTTCCGGTTTCATAATGTTTTGAGCTTTTAAAAAATCTAATTGAATATTTTTTAAGTACTTCAATGATTTCATCTGAATCTGTTACTACACATACTTCATTGAATAATTTTGAGTTTAAAAGGTTTTTAGCAGTTAAAACTACTAACGGGGTGTCTGAAATTAAACGAAGAAGTTTTTTCTCTAACCTTGTTGATTCAAGCCTTGCAGGAACTAAAGCAATTGTTCTCACTCTGTAAAATTAGTGAAATAAACAAGATGTGAATTAGAGTACTTTAATTATTTTCATAAATTAAAAAAAATTGTAGTTTTGTTTGCTATTAAACAATTAAAAATGAAGTTTTCATTTTCAGAAAAAAACAGAAAAATAACGACTTACGTTCTTTACTTGTTTTCCTTGGTTCTAGTTTATCTAATTTATAATGCCATTAATTCTCCTATTGAGTTCAATAAAATAAAAAATGAAAGGTATTTAAAGGTTATTGAAAGACTTAAGGATATTAGAAACGCTCAAATAGCTTACAAGAGTGTAAATGGGATATATTCAGATAATTTTGACTCGCTAATAAGTTTTATTGATTCCGCTCAATTTACAATTATTGAAAAAAGAGATTCTAGTTATATGCAATACGATAGAGTTTATAGAATTGATATGTTAAGAGAAATTATTGTTATAGATACCCTAGGTTTTGTTTCTGTTAAAGATTCTTTGTTTAAAGATAATCTGAATTATAAGGATATGGCTTTTGTCCCGATTGATGGTGTTGATAATAAATTCCAATTAAAAGCTGATATAATCGATAAAAATGGCTATAATGTCCCAGTGTTTGAGGTTCGTGTTTCAAAAGATTTAATTCTATATGATCAAAACAAAGATTTAATTACTCAAGAAAAAGAAATAGTTTCTGTAGATGGAGTAAATGGTCCATTTTTAATACTTGGATCTATGAGTGATGTAAGTACAAATGGTAATTGGCCTACAACCTTTGATGTTGAAACAAGATAATGTCAATTCACAAAATCTCAATATATGCTTAAGCAATAATTATGTTTGTTTAAAGATAGCAATTGAAAATTCAAATGAAATATTGTACAGTAATTTAATTTTAGAAAAAGAAATTAAAACAGAATTTTTAAGTGATTTTTTAGAAAAAATTTTAGCTGATAAAAATATTTATGATAAAAGAATAGATGATGTTACGGTTCATTTTGATAATGATCTTTTTAGCTTTGTTCCTAATGATTTATTCGAAGAAAACCATAAAAAAGAATATTTAAAATATATTACAGAACTCAAACAGGATGATTTTATCTCTCATGACTCAATCAACGAACTTAATATTAAAAATGTTTTTCTTCCATATGTTAATATTAATAATTTATTAATTAATAAATTTAAAGAAATTAACTACTTCCATTATAATTCAACCCTATTAAAAAAATTAGTAAATGAGAATAGTTGTTTCGAAGAAAAAGAAAACTTATTTTGTATCATTTCTTATAAAAAATTTAAAATTGTAATGTTTAAGAAGAATCGTCTTGTTTTTTTTAATTGCTTTAATTATGAAAACTCAATTGATATACTTTATTTTCTTCTATCTGTATGTCAAAATTTAGATTTAAATCTAAACAAAATCAGTTTAAACTTAATTTTAAATTATAAGGTTGATAATCTGACTAGTGAATTAGATGGTTTTTTCACAAAAATTAGAATAATATTCAATTCAAATGAAAGTGATCAAAACTACATATTTACATAATGAGAATTATCTCTGGAAAAAATGGAGGTCAAATTATAAATATTCCAAAAAAATTTAAATTAAGACCGACAACTGATCGATCGAAAGAAGGATTGTTCAATATAATTTCAAATTATTTTAATTATGAGAATTTGAATGTTTTAGATTTATTCTCTGGAACTGGAAACATAAGCTATGAGTTTGCTTCTAGAGGAACAAAAAATATTACTGTAGTCGATTCAAATGCTAGACATGTAAAATTTATAAAATCTCAGTCTGAAAAATTCAATTTCAAATTTAATATTATAAAAACTGATGTCTTCAAGTATTTAAGGTCTTGTGATAATGATAATTTTAATTATGATATTATATTTTCAGATCCTCCTTATGACCTAGATTTAAAAAAATATAAAGCTATTATTTATAAGATATTTGAATTTAAAATGCTTAAAAGTGATGGAATTATTATAATTGAACATTCCAATAAAATTAAACTTGATTCAATTAAAACATTCTACATGAAAAGAAAATATGGAAGTTGTTTTTTTAGTTTTTTTAAAAACTTAACTAATTCATAATCAGTTAATTCTTTATAAATATTTAAATATTTAGTTTTATTTTTTTTTATCTTTATTCCCTGCCTTAAAAAGGTAGTTTTTTTCTTCCTTAGATAAACTATCATAACCTGATTCAGATATTTTATCTAAAATTTTATCAATTTTTTTTTGATCTATTTTTTCTAAATTTAAATTTTTCTTTCTTATTTTTTTATTCGATTTTAAAAATGATGAAAATAAAGATAAATCTAATCCTTGATAGTTATATTTTAACATTAAATACCCTGTTAACGCACCACCAATGTGCGCAATGTGTCCTCCAGAATTTCCATTAGGAATTTGAATAATATCTAAAATCAATAAAAATATTGCTATATAAATTATTTTTATATCAATAATAAAAAATCTAATTCTCATGTTTGGATTGTATGATGATAAATAAAATAAAACAGCCATGACACCTGCAGATGCTCCAATCATTTGAGAAACATTTCCTCGAAAGACTGGAAATATATTATAGCTAATTACATAAAATAATCCTCCAAATAAAATACCATTAAAAAAAACACGATAAATTAACTTGTCACCAAATATATTTTGTAACATATTTCCAAAATAATAAAGCATCAACATGTTCCAAAAAAGATGATAAAACCCAGCATGAAAAAAACCATATGTAAAAATAGACCAAGGCTTAAAAATTAGATTTTTAAGATCTGATTCTATTGTGAATAGAGAAACGATGTCAATACTATCAATATTGAACAAATGTAATATGGTTTTAATTATCAAGGGAAAAATAAAAACTATAGTATTAATTATTATAATTTTCTGAACAGAGTTAGAATTTCTATAATAGTTTTCTATTTTACTTATCAATTCCATCTTTTATCATTAAACTGGTTATTTTTCCAATACCACATGATTAAAAACCCTGTTAAAGCGCCACCGATATGTGCAAAGTGAGCAATTGGTCCAATTGAAGCAGAGGTGAAACCAAAAAATAAATCGCCCAATATTAATAAAGGGACTAGATACTTGGCTTTGATCGGTATAGGAGGAAAAAGCAACATCAATCTAGAGTTTGGAAACAAAAAAGCAAAAGCAACTACCACTCCATAAATTGCTCCTGAAGCACCAACCATGACTGCATTGTAATCAAAATACATTGAACTAAGACGGCCTTCAGAAATGAAATCAAGCAATGATGTATTATATGAGCCAGTTTTTAATATATTGTTAACATCCTGAATTGATAAGCCATAACCTAATAATTCCGATGTTACAGATTCTATGTTAATATAATAAGCTGTTAACTGAAATAAAGCAGCCCCTACTCCAGATGAAATATAAAAAAAAATAAATTTATTATTTCCCCAAACAGTCACTAATGTTGATCCAAACATCCAAAGAGCAATCATGTTAAAAAGAATGTGCCCTACACTACCATGCATGAACATGTGTGTTAAAATTTGAGAAATTATAAATTTATCGTTTTTAAAATAATGTAATGACATAATATCATTACTTAATTCAGATGAGAACTGAGTTCCAACAAAAAAAATTAAATTAATTGCAATTAAGTGTATAACTATTCTTGGTGTCGATCTCATTTAAATATTTTTTTTAAATAATCTAAATCTATTGTATGAAAAATCTTTTTCTTATCTGGACAAAGACTACTTTCAGCACATGCAAAAAGCTGATTTATTAGTTCTTCTTGTTCGAGTCTACTAGATTTTATTTTTTTTAATAATGATTTTGACTTTGCCATCAACTTTGAAAGATAATCGTTTAAACTGGAAGAAGTTTTTTTATAATTCAGTATTTGATTCTCTAATAATTCTTCAAACAACAGGTCTATTAAATCATGATCAAAACTAGGATGAACCCCATCTAATTCTAATTTATTTATGTCAAATACTGAAAAACTAAATCCTAAATGTATTAACTGATCTTTTACTGAACTTAATATTCTAAGCTCAGATTTATTATAATCTAGTCTAATAGGGAACATTAGTTTTTGCGAAAAATTATTATTATTAGAAATTTCTTTAAGAAATCTTTCATAAAAAACTCTATATCGAGCCCTTTTCATATCAATTATAACTAAATCACTTCTAGTTTTTGTTATTACGAACCTATCGGATAAATTAAAATGGCTAATAATACATTGATCATTTTTATTATCATCAAAAATATTAATATCTGATTTGAATTCATGACTAATATGAGAATCAATATTTTTTTCGTTATTTATTTTTAAAAATGGGTTAAAATCTTTGTTAAAATCAACAGACGGAGGTGTAATTTTTTTATTTAAACTTAGGTTAGATAAATTGACATTATTAGAAAAATCAATATTTGGCATAATATTAAACTTACCTAAACTATGTCTTACAGAAGATCGAATAATTGCATAAATTGATTTTTCATCTTCAAATTTAACCTCAGTTTTTGTTGGATGGACATTAACATCAATAGAACATTCAGGAACATCGAGAAAAATAAAATAGGATGGCTGATTTTCTTCTGCAGTCAATCCATCATACGATTTAGCAATTGAGTGATTCAAATAACTACTCTTGACAAACCTTTTATTAACAAACAAGTATTGATATTTTCTAGATTTATTTAAATATTCTGGTTTGTAAATAAAACCATCAATTTTAGCTATTGGAGTTTCTTCAAAAATTTTTACAATTTTGTTATCAATTGATTTTCCAAAAATTCTATTAATCCTCTCTTTTAAGTTTGATGGATTTAACGAGTAAATATGCCTTCCATTGTGTTTAATAGAAAAGCTTGTATCGAAGTGACTGATTGACAAACGAACAAATTCTTCAATTATATGTCTCAGCTCAACATTCTCAGATTTTAAAAACTTTCTCCTTGCTGGAACATTATAAAATAAATTTTGTACCGAAATTAAAGTGCCTTTCAATCCAGATTCCTCATATTGATTAACTTTTGCTCCATTTTCAACTTTTATTACATTTCTTACACCTTTGTTGTTATTAGAGCTAGATATCTTCATTTTTGAAACTGACCCAATACTTGACAATGCTTCGCCTCTGAAGCCTTTAGTAGATAGCTTGAGCAAATCTTCAGACTTAAAAATTTTTGATGTAGTATGTTTTTTGTAACATAATTTAACATCGTTAAGATTCATTCCACTTCCATTGTCATTAACCTGAATGAATGATTTACCTGAGTCAATTATAGTGACTTCAACTGAGTCAGCACCTGAGTCTAAAGAATTTTCGATTAACTCTTTAACAACAGATGAAGGCCTTTGAACAACCTCGCCGGCAGCAATCTTGTTAATCACATCATATTCTAACTCTCTTATCATATCAATTTAAAAAAATTGAAATATCAAAATCTATTATATATAAAAAAATAAACACTAATAAAATAACAATGGCTATTATCTTCTTAGAAAAAAGGGAATTACTTCTATTCCTGGATCTAAGTCTTGCTTCACTCCATGAATTAGATTTGTCATAAATGCCTCTAATTTCCTTGTTTTTTGAGTATGCAGAATCAAATTCATAAATATTCGATGATTGCTCAGCTTTAGAGTACCTGGGTGAATATCTAAATTTTTTATTTTTTTTGAGTTTAAATATATTTAATTTCAAATCTGTAATTTTTGATTATAAATTTACTAAAAATGATATCAATAATGAGTTAATTCTTCTTAAAGTAATGCCTATCTTTGAGCCAAATTAATGGAAAAAAAAATTATAGCATTAAATAAGTTATTAGAGCAAAGTAAAAAACTCTCCATTATTGCACATCAAAACCCTGATGGAGATGCTATAGGAAGTTCTCTGGCTATTTATCATTATTTTAAAAGACTTGGTCTAAATAGTAATGTTATTACTCCAAACATACATCCATCATTCCTTAATTGGATACCTGGAATAGATCAAATAAATATTTATGAAAAAAACCCTTTAAAGTCTTCAAAAATAATATCTGAATCTGATGTAATTTTTACAATGGATTTTAATAGTCTTGACAGATGTGGTGAATTATCGAAAAAAATAAAAGATAAGGACAAAATAGTAATGATTGATCACCATCAACTTCCTGAAGATTATGCAGTTGTTAATTTCTCATATCCAAAAATAAGCTCTACATGTGAAATTGTTTATAATATTATTGAAAATTCGGGTAAATTGAATCTTATTAACAAAGAGATTGCTACTTGCATATACTTGGGAATGATGACAGATACTGGATCGTTTCAGTACAATGGTGTTAACAGCAAAACATTTAAAATTGTATCTGATCTTCTAAAAAAAGACATTAAACAATCTGATATTTACAACAAAATCTATAATGAAAACAATATAAGTAAATTGAAACTTCTTGGAAAAGCACTTAGTAATTTACATATTATTAAAGAAAGCCAAACCACTTACATGTATTTAAAAAGAGATAACCTAGCTGGTTCAAATTATGAAAAGGGAGATACCGAAGGTATAGTGAACTATGGTTTATCATTGAAAAAAATAGAATTTTCTGCAATTTTTATTGAAGATTTAGAGAACAAAAATCTAATAAAAATTTCTTTTAGGTCTAAAAATAATTTTCCTTGTAATAAATTTGCAAAAGAAAATTTTGATGGTGGCGGTCATATTAATGCTGCTGGAGGAATGTATAAAGGTAAAATTGAAAACGCTATACTAAAATTTAAAGAAAAATTAAAAAAATTTAAATCATAAAAAATGATAAAAAATTATATAATCTTATTATTACTAACTATTAATATTTCATGTAAAATGTCAAATAATGATGATAACGCAACGATTAGCGCACTAATCAAAACAAATAAAGGAGATATAACCACCAAATTATTTTTTAAAAAAACCCCTGTAACTGTCGCAAATTTCATTTCTTTATCTGAGGGAAATAATAAAGAAGTTAGTGAACAATATAAAGGTAAAAAATATTATAATGGATTAACTTTTCATAGGGTAATTCCAGATTTTATGATTCAAGGTGGTGATCCATCTGCTACTGGCTCTGGTTCACCTGGTTATTCGTTTAAGGACGAAATTGTTGATGATTTAAAACATGACTCTCCAGGAATATTATCAATGGCAAACGCGGGACCGGGCACTAATGGAAGTCAATTTTTTATAACACACAAAGATACTCCATGGCTTGATGGTTTACATACAGTTTTTGGTAAAGTAATTAAAGGTAAAGACGTTGTAGATTTAATTGAGCAGGGAGATTCAATAATTAGTATATTAATTGAAAGAGAAGGAAAGAGCGCTAAAAATTTTAATGCCTCAAAAATTTTCTCAAATCACTTTAAAGAAGAAGAAAAGATTAAGAAAGAAAAAGAAAAAAAATTTTTAAAATTAAAAAAAGATACTTCTGTTGAACATAATAATTTAAAGTTAAAAGCTTTAGAAACCGAAACAGGGCTAAAATACCATATAAACTACACAAATAATGGTGAAAATGTTGATGAAAATAAAACAATTTTCACTCATTATGCTGTCTATTTTGAAGACGGAACTTTACTAGATACTTCAATTATTAGTATTGCTGAAAAATTTAATCAAGTAAATATGCAAAGAAAAAACGCAGGCGGATATACGCCCATAGAAGCTAAAGTCGGAGCTAAAGATATGATGATATCTGGTTTTAAAGAAGGTTTAAAATTACTTAAGATTGGAGACAAGGCTACTCTTTTTTTACCATATTTTTTAGCATATGGTGAAACTGAATCAAGAGGAATACCTGCAAAATCAAATTTAATTTTTGAAGTTGAAATTGTTGATCAAAAATAAAAATGAATACAGTCAAGATTAAGAGAGTTTTTGAATGTCTTTTAATTTTTGTATTTGTACTTGTTATTTATTTTAAAAATTTTGGCAGTGATTATTCCACTACTATATTTGAGGGTTATTATTCTTATTGGGTATTAATTATTTCAACTATCACTAATTTATTACACATAAATATTGGTGATATCCTTTATTTTATAACTTTTCCTCTTGTTTTTTATTATTTGTCAAAATCTAAAACAAGAAGATTTTTTTTGTATAGACTATTTTTAACTATAATTTTTATATACTCATGGTTTTACTTGAGTTGGGGGTTCAACTACGGTAAATTACCAATAGTTAGAAGCGTTGACTATAAATACAACATTAATGAACTGTCAGAAACAACAGATTTTTATATTGACAAAATAAACAATAATCATATTAAACTGCTATTAGACGAATCTAAAAAATTAGTTATTCAAAGTTCCTTTGAAGAAATAGTAAATGAATGTAAAAAATCATTTGAGAAATTAGATTATGAAAATTTTAATATTAAAAAACTTAAAGTAAATAAATCTTATTTTTCTAAAGTTCTTTCATACATGGGTTTTTCTGGATATATAAACCCTTTTACAATTGAAGCAAATATTAATTCTAGAATCCCAATCATTTCATACCCATCCACAATATCTCACGAAATTGCACATCAAATTGGATATGCAAGTGAAAATGAAGCAAATTATATTGGAATTTTATCAAATCAAATATCTTCTAATTTAGAGATAAATTATTCAGGAAATTTAATTGCATTACAATATCTTTTGAGCGAATTATATTATTTAAATGAAAATTTATATTCAGAAAAAATAAAAAAAATAAGAAAAGGAATTTTAAAAAATATTGAAGAGAAAAGAGAGTTTAGTAAAAAATATAAAAATCCTTTTGAAGATGTGTTTAAAAAAATTTATGATTTTTATTTAAAAAATAACAACCAATCACAAGGAATAAAATCCTATGGACTGGTTGTTAACTTACTAATTTACGATTATCAATCTAAAATTATAGACCCAGAATCTCCCTCAACCTGATTTTTAAGTTTAATAAATTCATGATTTAATTTCTTTAACATTTGATCATATTTGTCTATCAACAATAAAGCTTTATCTAAGCTTGATATTTGTAAAGCTGTCGGACCATATGAATTATCAATATCAGTATAAGCAACATATAGCCTATCAGAAATTGTTTCTATGTCTTTCTCTCTAATATCCATTTTAGATTTATTTCCTGAAACAAAAACATCAATATCCTGAATTAAACTTAAAATATTAGAGTAAGACGATGAATAGCTTTTATAATTTGAAGTTTTAGATATTAATGAAAATAATGATTTACTATTGTTTTTTAATTTATTAAATTCATGATTAATCGTTATGTATCTGTTATAAGTAATTTCTATTTTGGTAATATAGTCATCAATAATTTGTTCATTTGGGTTTGTTAAAACTCCTTTTCTTATCCTCTCAATCTCAAAAAACTTACTCCCAATTTTATTTATCTCTCCATTATGATCTACATATACATTATAAGAATATTTTCCTGGCTCGACTCTTATATCTGGCGAATAACTTCTCGTAGAACCTGATTTCACATTAATGTTAATTTCTTTTTTAAGATTCCAAGAAACTCTATTAAATCCTTTTTTATAATCAGCAGACAATCTATTTATGAATTTATTTTCACTGTCAAAAATTTCAATTACAATTTTAGGTGATCTTTCATTAATTTCACTATCCAGTTCTTCCCAGCCTGGAAATGGTATATTTGAATTAGATTTTTCTAATTTTTCCTCTGCCTTTTTTCTTTTTTCTTTTTTAGTTAATAAATCATCATTTAAATAAAATGTAAAAATTACTCCATAATCTGGATTTTTAGCATAGAAGGTGTTACTTCCTTGAGAAGTTGAGCCAGATCTAATTGGATTATATTGCAATGCTTTTCTAGGTGAGAAAACTAAATTATTTTTAAGTGATTCAGGTGACAAAAACCTAAGTGAAGAGTAGTCATCTAAGACATAAAAACCTCTTCCAAAAGTTGCTGCAACAAGATCATTTTCTCTTTTTTGAATGGCTAAATCCCTTACAGAAATTGTAGGCATTCCATTTGAAAACTCAACCCAATTATTTCCACCATTAAATGAAACGTAAATTCCATATTCAGTGCCTAAAAACAATAAATTTTTATCAATGTGATCTTGGACAATTCTCCAACACAAAAAACCATCAGGAATATCATTTCCTATATTAATCCAAGATTTACCACCATCAATAGATTTATAGACGTAGGGCTTGTAATCTCCAAACTTATGATTATCTAATAATACGTACACTGTATTGGAATCATATAAATCTGCTTTTATGTCATTAACAAATGAACCTTTAGGTACCCCTGGTAATTTTTCTACATTAACTTTAGTCCAATTTTCACCAAAGTCCTTAGTATATTGAATTAAACCATCATCGGAACCAGCATAAATAATATTTTTATCAATTGGTGATTGAGATAATGATGTTATTGTATTATAAGTAGACATCGCATAAACATCCCATGGATTATCCCAGCTTTGTACTTTACCCATGATTGGGAGTTCTAATCTTTCCTGATTTAATGTTAAATCTGCTGAAATTGAATTCCAATCATCACCTCTATTGTTTGATACCCAAACTCTTTGTGATCCAAAGAATAAGGTTTTAGGATCATGTGGACTAACTAAAATTGGAGCATCCCAATTAAATCTCTCATATGCTTCTCCAACTTCATTTTGCGGTTTAATAAATGTAGCTTCTCCATTTGTTCTGTCTATTCTGTGTATATTACCTTGTTGTGATTGTGCATATACAATATTTGGATTTCCAGGTTCAGTAGCAGGTTGATGCCCATCACCCCCAAGTAAAACAAACCAATCAGAATTTGTAATCCCTGACCTTTTTAGCGTACGACTTGGACCTCCTTGAGTATTATTATCTTGAGTTCCACCATAGATATTATAAAAAGGGTATGCATCATCAACAGCTAATTTATAAAATTGAGTCAGAGGAAGGTTTGCAACAAATTTCCAAGAAGCAGTATCATCAAATGATTCATAAATACCTCCATCTGTGCCTATAAGTAAGTAATTTGGGTCGCTCATTTTAAAAGTTAATGAATGATTATCAACGTGTTTATCACTTTCATTCATCATATAAAAATCTTTACCACCATTTTCAGATACTTGAACATTTGTATCCATTAAATAAATTTTATCAAATACGTGCGGTGAAGCTACAAGTTCTTGATAATAATGCGGTCCAGTAGCACCTGAGACAGTATCTGACATTTTTACCCAACTTCCACCTGAGTTTGTAGTTTTGTAGACGCCTCCGTTCCTTCTATCTGTTTCAATAGCTGCATAGATAATTGAACTATCAAAAGGAGATATTGCCAATCCAATTTTACCTAAGTTAGATTCAGGTAAACCAACATCAATTTTAAACCAACTTATTCCACTATCTATTGATTTATAAATTGAAGTACCAGAGCCTCCGCCCATATATGCAGCAACGTTTCTGTGTCGTTGCCAAGTAGCAGCATACAAAATATTTGAATCATTTTTATCAATGACAATATCAGTTACTCCAGTCCATTTATTTATATCTAATACATTTTTCCAATGCTTTCCACCATCAATTGATCTAAACAATCCTCTTTCTCCACCAGAAGACCATAAAGGCCCTTGAGAAGCAACAAAAATTAGATTTGGATCATCAGGGCTAACAATTATTTTTGAAATATGCTCGGAGCTCTTTAGACCCATATATTTCCATTTTTCTCCACCATTTTCGCTCAAGTAAACACCATGACCAATTCCAACATGTCTACCACCTACATTTTCCCCTGTGCCCAACCAAATTTTGGAAGAATTATGTGGGTCTATGGTAATACAACCTGTTGAATAAAATGGTTGATCATCAGCGATAGGATCCCATGTAGTTCCTGAATTAGATGTTTTCCAAACACCTCCAGAACCAACAGCAACATACCATTCATTTTCATTTTCAGAATTAATAGCTATGTCTGCAATTCGTCCAGACATAAAGGCTGGACCTATACTCCTAAATTCTAAGCCAGAAAGCTGAGATGATTTCAAATCATACTTTTGTGACTTTTTTTTCTGAGCATTAATATTTAATAAAAAACATAAAAAAATATTTAATAAAATTATTTTTTTCATAATTAATGATTTTTACTTAAATATATCAAATAATAGTAAAGAATAAAATGATATTGTAATTTTGGGAAGTGAATAAAATTAATGGTATTTATATCGCTTTAATTATAACACTATTTTCATGTGAACCAGATGATATATGTCTTGAATCTTATGATGATACACCAAAACTTATTGTAAGATTTTATGATGAAATTACAAATGAATTAAAACCTCTCAGAAACTTAGAAATTATTTCAACAGAAACTCAAGATACTTTATTTTTTAATGAAGTTGATTCTATACCAATACCACTAAATCACAAAGAAAATTTCACATCGTTAAGTATTAAAATAAATTCGTATAGCGCTGATGCCAATATTGATAATATTTTAATTGACTATACAAAAAATCCTATATATATTTCTGTTGGATGTGGATTCGTATTAAATTTTAATATTAATTCATTTATTATTGAAAAGGATCAAAATAACTGGATCAAAAATTATAACATTTATAAATCAATTATTGAAAATGAA
>CABYWQ010000006.1:77500-105222 GCA_902522775.1 uncultured Bacteroidota bacterium
TGGCTTGACGGGCGGTGTGTACAAGGCCCGGGAACGTATTCACCGGATCATGGCTGATATCCGATTACTAGCGATTCCAGCTTCACGGAGTCGAGTTGCAGACTCCGATCCGAACTGAGATCGGCTTTGAAGATTTGCTCCTACTCGCGTAGTGGCTGCTCTCTGTACCGAC
Organism: uncultured Bacteroidota bacterium; assembly: GCA_902522775.1. Classification (GTDB taxonomy): domain Bacteria; phylum Bacteroidota; class Bacteroidia; order Flavobacteriales; family Flavobacteriaceae; genus Eutrophosalina. The sequence continues at coordinate 77,673 of CABYWQ010000006.1, forward strand.
CATTGTAGCACGTGTGTAGCCCAGGACGTAAGGGCCGTGATGATTTGACGTCATCCCCACCTTCCTCACGGTTTACACCGGCAGTTTCGTTAGAGTTCCCGACATTACTCGTTGGCAACTAACGATGGGGGTTGCGCTCGTTATAGGACTTAACCTGACACCTCACGGCACGAGCTGACGACAACCATGCAGCACCTTGTAATGAGTCCGAAGAAGGATCTATCTCTAGATCTGTCCCGTTACATTTAAGCCCTGGTAAGGTTCCTCGCGTATCATCGAATTAAACCACATGCTCCACCGCTTGTGCGGGCCCCCGTCAATTCCTTTGAGTTTCAATCTTGCGATCGTACTCCCCAGGTGGGATACTTATCACTTTCGCTTAGCCACACATCTACCTGAAGTAGACATACAGCTAGTATCCATCGTTTACGGCGTGGACTACCAGGGTATCTAATCCTGTTCGCTACCCACGCTTTCGTCCCTGAGCGTCAGTATATTGTTAGTGATCTGCCTTCGCAATTGGTATTCTGTGTGATATCTATGCATTTCACCGCTACACCACACATTCTAACCACTTCACAATAACTCAAGTCTTTCAGTATCAAAGGCAATTCTACAGTTGAGCTGCAGGATTTCACCTCTGACTTAAAAAACCGCCTGCGGACCCTTTAAACCCAATGATTCCGGATAACGCTTGGATCCTCCGTATTACCGCGGCTGCTGGCACGGAGTTAGCCGATCCTTATTCTTACAGTACCGTCAAGCTTCGACACGTCGAAGGTTTTCTTCCTGTATAAAAGCAGTTTACAACCCGTAGGGCTGTCATCCTGCACGCGGCATAGCTGGATCAGACTTTCGTCCATTGTCCAATATTCCTCACTGCTGCCTCCCGTAGGAGTCTGGTCCGTGTCTCAGTACCAGTGTGGGGGATCTCCCTCTCAGGACCCCTACCTATCGCAGTCTAGGTGAGCCATTACCTCACCTACTAACTAATAGGACGCATGCTCATCTTTTACCGCCGAAGCTTTAATCATAAATTCATGCGAATAAATGATATTATAGAGGATTAATCCAAATTTCTCTGGGCTATACTCTAGTAAAAGGTAGATTGCATACGCGTTACGCACCCGTTCGCCACTCGTCTTTCGGTGCAAGCACCAAAAGTTACCGTTCGACTTGCATGTGTTAGGCTTGCCGCTAGCGTTCATCCTGAGCCAGGATCAAACTCTTCGTTGTAAAAATTTTAATAATATTTAACAACTTGAATTGATAAAGGACTGTCTCGGAATGGTTTTGCTAATTCAATAAATGATGATAAAAATCATCTTTTACGCTGTCAATTCAATACTTTCAATGAACTTCTTCATTCTTATCTGTTTAACAGAAAAGCGGTGCAAATATACACTCCTTTGATGTTCTAGCAAATAATATTTAAAAAAATAAATTTTTTTTTTCGAACATATTTATTAACAATCTGATTTTCAGTTATATTGTTAACAAATTCAATACCCTTCTTTTGCTAAAATATCTTCAATAAATAAATCTTCTTTTACCAATTCAGGATTAAATTCCTTTTTTAATGAAATATCAAAAAAATTTGCAAAAGTATTATAGGTAAATGCTCTAAAACCATTTCTCAATTCTTTAATCAGTTTGAAAGCTGAAATACCTGTTTCTCTAAATATTAATTTTACTAAAATCTGACCTTCTGTACGTGTAAGTTTTTTTAATTCTTCAGTAAGCTCATCTTGAATAAATCTTTCTAAAATTTTTGTATATTTTTTTTTCTTTCTTTTAGATTTTATTTTGGTTAATCTATAATTAAGCTTATTTAGCCTTTCGGAAGCCATTTTGGCGTATGGGTAGACTTTAAGTGTTTTTCTTTTTAAAGTGTAGTACATTATCAAATCTTCGTCAGATTCCAGGTTAACGGGCTTGTATATTGTAATTTCATCTAATTCAATTTGTGAAGCATAAATTGAATCTCCTTCAAATTTGTAATATTTTTCAGAAAAATCTTGCGATAAAATAATATTTGTGCTAAAAAAAATAAAAATTAGAAAAATAAATTTATTCACATTTCAAATTTATGAATTAAAACTTCTTAATAAATACTAAATGATTAATTTTGAGACAAAATATTACTTATGGCAAAAAAAGATATTCTTACAAAATCATCGCTTGAATTTTTAGAAAAATACCTCAACAATCCATCACCAACCGGTTACGAATGGGAAGGCCAAAAAATATGGATGGAATATCTCAAACCATACGTAGATGAGTTTATAACTGATACATATGGAACTGCTGTTGGTGTTATTAATCCAAAATCAAATTTTAAAGTCGTTATTGAGGGACACTCGGACGAAATTTCTTGGTATGTTAATTATATAACTGAAAAAGGGTTAATTTACGTAATAAGAAATGGAGGAAGCGATCACCAAATTGCTCCATCAAAATGGGTTAATATTCATACAAAAAAAGGCATAGTTAAAGGTGTTTTTGGATGGCCAGCTATTCATACTAGAACAGCAGGGAAAGAAGAAACACCTAAGCTTGAAAATATTTCTATTGATGTTGGTGCAAAAAATAAAAAAGAGGTTGAAAAAATGGGTATTCATGTAGGATGTGTAATTACTTACCCTGATTCATTTCAAATACTTAATAAAAATAGGTTTGTTTGCAGAGCAATCGATAACAGAATTGGAGGATTTATGATTGCTGAGGTTGCTAGACTGATCAAAGAAAACAAAAAAACTCTTCCTTTTTGTTTATACATAACCAATTCTGTTCAAGAAGAGATAGGTCTAAGAGGTGCTCAAATGATAACGGAAACATTAAAACCAAACATTGCTATAGTTACAGACGTTTGTCATGATACATCTACTCCGATGATAGATGTCAAAAAACAAGGAGATAATGTTATCGATAATGGTCCTGTTATATCCTACGCGCCTGCAATACAAAATAATTTGAGAGAAAGAATAATTGAAACCGCAGAAAAGAAGAAAATACCTTTTCAAAGACATGCATCTTCAAGATATACTGGGACTGATACTGATGCCTTTGCCTACAGTAATGGTGGAGTTGCATCTGCTTTAATTTCACTTCCACTTAGGTACATGCATACTACTGTTGAGCTTGTTAGTAGAGAAGATGTTGAGAATGTAATTAAGTTGATTTATGAAACATTACTTACAATTGGTCCAGATGATGATTTCAGTTATTTTAAATCTTAAAGATTTTAAAAACTTTTAACTATTTCATCTACAATCTCAGGGTTTAAGAGTGTTGATATATCTCCAAATTCACTTTTTTCTCCACATGCAATTTTTCTTAGAATTCTCCTCATAATTTTTCCACTTCGTGTTTTAGGCAAACCCGGAACAAATTGAATTTTTTCAGGTTTGGCTATTGGACCAATAGTGTTTGATATTAATTGATTGATTTCAATTCTAATATCATCTTTTTTAGACTCATTTTTTAAAATCACATAAGCATAAAGTGCATTTCCTTTAATGTCATGTGGGTATCCAACAAGAGCACTTTCAATTACATTAGGATGCATATTTATGATATCTTCAATTGGTGCTGTACCCAAATTATGACCTGAAACAATAACAACATCATCTACTCGTCCTGTAATTCTATAATTACCTTCATCATCTCTGTATGCTCCATCACCAGGAAAATAATAGCCAGGATAAGCTGAAAAATAGACATTTTTATAACGCTCATGATCACCATAAATTGTCCGAGCTATTGATGGCCAAGGATATTTAATTCCAAGGATTCCGTTCTTGTTATTATCATTAAACTCACTACCATTTTCATCAAATAAAACTGGTTGAATTCCCATCATTGGTTTGGTTGCAAAAGTTGGCTTACCCTCAGTAACATTTGCAAGAGAAGTAATCATAATTCCACCAGTTTCAGTTTGCCACCAGGTATCAACAATTGGGCATTTTTCTTTACCAATGTTTTTATTGTACCAATTCCATGCTTCCTCATTTATAGGTTCTCCTACGGTTCCTAATACTTTCAGTGACGATAAATCATATTTATCTACAAAATCCAAGGGATGCTTTGCAAGGGCTCGAATGGCAGTTGGAGCAGTATAAAATTGGTTAACCTTGTGTTTTTCACAAATATGCCAAAATCTTCCAAAATCTGGATATGAAGGTATTCCTTCAAACATAATTGATGTTGCACCATTAAGTAATGGTCCGTAAACTATGTAACTATGACCTGTAATCCATCCAATATCTGCCGTACACCAGTAAATATCATCATCATTATAATCAAAAACGTTTTTAAAAGAATATGATGAATAAACCATATATCCTCCACATGAATGAACCATACCTTTAGGTTTTCCAGTAGATCCAGATGTATATAAAATAAATAAGGAATCTTCGGAATCCACAATTTCAGCTGGACAATTATCACTAACTTTTGTTAACTCTTCATGCCACCACTTTTCATTATTATTTAAAGAAATATTACTATTAATCCTATTTAAAACAATTACTGAGTCAACGCAATCACAATCATTCAATGCTTCATCAACAATTGACTTCAAATCAATTATTTTATTTCCTCTAAAACTTCCATCAGACGTTATGATCATCTTGCACGAAGCATCATTTATCCTAGCAGCCAAGGCAGTAGATGAAAAACCAGCAAATACAACTGAGTGAACTGCTCCAATTCTAGCGCATGCAAGTACAGAAATAGCCAATTCTGGGACCATTGGAAGATAAATACAAACCCTGTCACCTTTTTTGACATTATTGTTTTTTAAAACATTAGCAAATGAACAAACTTTTGAATGGAGTTCTTTATATGAGATATATGTCGTTTCATCTTCAGGGTCATTCGGCTCAAAAATTATTGCAGTTTTTTCTGGATTAATTTCGACATATCTATCTAGACAATTTTCTGTTATGTTAAGTTTTCCATCAACAAACCATTCAAATTTTGGTTTACTAAAATCATATTCAAGAACTTTGGACCATTTCCTTTTCCATACAAATGAATCTGCTACTTCGGACCAAAACTCCTCTGGATTAGTTATACTGTGTTTATAAAGGTTATTATACTCATCAATATTTTTTGGAATTAGTTGTTTATCAAAAATCATAATTAAATCTAAAAATTAATTTAATGATTTAATAATTTCCCGATTGATTTTATAAATAAATGATGGGCCATTATAAATGAACCCTGTATAAACTTGTATAAGACTAGCACCTGCATTAAGTTTTTCAAGAGCATCACCAGGTGACATTATACCCCCAACTCCAACGATTGGAACTTTACCTTTTGAATATTTATGAATCAAACTTATAACTTCCGTACTCCTATTTCTCAATGGAGCTCCACTCAAACCTCCTTTTTGTGATTTTAGTTTATTATCAGATTTTAATTTTTCCCTGCTTAAAGTAGTATTAGTTGTAATAATTCCGTCTATTTTTAATTCTTGAATTAAATCAACAATTGATAGAATATCCGAATTATTAAGATCAGGTGAAATTTTTAATAATATGGGTTTGTTTGATCTTTTTTTATTTTCATCTATTAATGGAATTAAAATAGATCTTAAACCTTCAGTATTTTGAAGATCTCTTAAGTGCGGAGTGTTTGGAGAACTTACATTAACCGCAAAGTAATCCACATGATCATATAATTTTTGAAAGCAAATTAAATAATCATCAGCTGCCTTTTCGTTTGGTGTATCTTTATTTTTACCAATATTACCTCCAATTATTACATTTATATTTTTTTTAAGTCTATTTACAATTTGATCAACCCCATCATTATTGAAGCCCAGTCGATTTATAATGGCATCATCATTAACTAGTCTAAAAATTCTTTTCTTTGGATTACCATCCTGTGGTTTGGGAGTTACAGTTCCAATTTCAATAAATCCAAAACCATGATCATGCATTTGTTTATAAATTTCAGCATTTTTATCAAATCCAGCAGCTAAACCAACAGGATTAGGAAATTTGATTCCAAAAACTTCTCTTTCTAAATATTTATTATTTCTAAAATTGTATTTAAAGTTATACTTATGAGCATTAAATGCTAAAAAAGGCTTAATAAGCTTCAGAACATTTACTACTAAATGGTGAACTTTTTCAGGATCAATACTGAAAAAAATTGGTTTCCAAAGAAATTTCCATAGGATTGTAGATAGAAAATGATATTTATCGTAATAAAAGTAATTGTGTATTTTAAAATTTTTTAAGAATGACACACCCTATTTCTTATTTAATTTTGATGACATTTCAAGAGAAATTGCCGATCTATCAAATTTTATTTTACCGGCCATAGTCTCCAAAACACAGGTATTATTGTTATCATTAACTTCTAAAACTCTTCCATGCATACCACTTTTTGTAACAACTATATCGCCTTTTTTTAAAGCACTAATAAATTTTTTTTCCTTCTTAGCTCTTCTAGTTTGAGGTAAAATTAATATTAGATAAAACGCTAAAAGCATCATTATTAGCAATGGTAATTGTCCAAATCCTTCCATAATTATTTATTTAATACAAAACCATTAATTCTAATTAACTTCTTGCCAGCACTTGTATTTGTTGATAATGTTACTGTTTTGATCTGCTTTCCTGGCTTGTTTGCTGTATCAAACATTACTTTGATTGTACCTTTATCTCCTGGCTTAATATTTTCATTCTTGGGATATTGAGGAACAGTACATCCACAAGAGGCAGATGCATCAAAAATAATTAAATCCGTTTTTCCAGTGTTAGTAAAATTAAAATCAACTTCAACAACTTCTCCATCAACAACTTCTCCGTAATTATAAGTTTCAAAATCAAAAGTTATTTCTGGAAAACTTGAATTATCTGAAGATCTTTGTTCTGCTGCAGCTAAATTTTCAGATTTGATTTTTTTTGATGGGTCCGAATTACAAGATTTTAAAAATAATGAGAGTGAGAATGAGACCACAAAAGCATAAAGAAAACATTTAATATCTGTTTTTGTTATTTTAATAAAAAATTTCATATGTTAAAATTATGAAATTATTGTAAACCTCTTTCATTTTTTTTTATCAGGTCCTTTTCTTTTAAGCTTTTAAATACATTATTGGAAACCCCATTAATAAAATTACTACTTTCAGGTGATGAATAATTTTTTGATATCTCAACATATTCATTGATACTGACTTTCATTGGAATGGATGGGAAATTCAAAAATTCAGTCAAACACATTTTTAAAATTATTAGATCGATTACAGCAATTCTTTCAATTTCCCATTCTGGTGTAAATTCTGAAATTTTTTTATCCAACTCATTATCATTATTTATAATTGACTTAAAAAGTTTTAATCCAAATTTTTTATCCTCTTTATCAGAGAAAATTTTTAATGGTATATTATTTTTTTTTGATTCATCGAAAGACTTTAAATAATTTAAAAACAAGGTGTTTACAAGAGGAAAATCATCAATCCATCCTAGTTCTTCATCTTCATATAATTGGTATAAAAATTCGTTTTTTACAATTATCTTCTTAAAAATATCAATAACTATCTGTTTTCTGTTTTCAAAATTTAGACTATCAAAGGATTCATATTTCTCAAATAGTTCACTATTGTAAATTTCATCAAACAATGATTCTATTATTTTAATATTCTTATCCCAAATATCAATTTCAAATTTTAATTTTAATTTCTGAAGCTTTTTACAATCTTTAAAAAACAATAAAATTTCATTTTTTAGAATTATTTTTATAATTCCACTTGAATCATTTTCGTAATTTTTTTTTGATATAATTTTTTCTTTTTTAATGAATTCATTAAAAAGCTTTTCAAATAATAAAAATTGTGATATGTAAAGTCTAAAAAAATTTACAGCGCGATTATTATAATCTTTAACTAAATCACTATCACTAGAATTTGCAGTGGACTTTGAATACAACAATTGTAAAACCTTTATCCTAATATGCCTTCGATTAATCATACAATGAACTTAAAAGCAAATGTATTTAATTTTAGCTTATTATGGAACCATAAAAATGTATATTTGAATACTTCTTATGAAAGAGCTAAAGTACCTTAATAAATTTTTTTTTAAGTATAAACAAAAAATAATAATTGGTATTTTGATAACAATTGTTGCCAGAGTTTTTGCATTAGTTGCCCCAAATTTAGTTGGAGATTCAATTACTATAATTGAAAATTTTTATCTAAATAAATCTATAAGCAATATTGAATTAAAAGATAAATTATTAATAAATATTTTTTTAATTGTTGGCTCAGCTATCTTGGCAGGAGTGTTTACGTTTTTAATGAGACAAACACTTATAAATGTTTCAAGATATATAGAGTACGATTTAAAAAATGAAATATATAATAAGTATCAAGAACTAGATCAGTCTTTTTATAAAAACAATAGAACAGGTGACTTAATGAACAGAATAAGTGAAGACGTAAGTAAAGTTAGAATGTATGTGGGTCCAGCACTAATGTACACAATAAATACTGTAGCATTATTTGTAATTATAATATCATACATGGTCAGTGTTGCTCCAATACTAACTGCTTATACAATTATCCCACTACCAATTTTATCATATTTAATTTTTAAACTAAGTAAAAAAATTAATATTAAAAGTAAAAAAGTTCAAGAATCTCTTTCTAGAATTACAACATTTACACAGGAATCCTTCAGTGGTATTTCAGTTATCAAATCAAATACAATTGAAAAAGAAGTAATTAAATCAATGATGAATCGCTCTGAGGATACTAAACAAAAAAATATTGACTTAGCTAAATTTCAATCTTGGTTTTTTCCAATGATGTTGCTATTAATTGGAGTCAGTAATATAATTGTTATTTATATTGGAGGAAAGCAATACATAAATAACGAAATAGATTTGGGTGTATTAGCTGAATTCATAATATATGTAACCATGTTGACATGGCCTGTTGCTACTGTTGGTTGGGTTACATCAATTGTTCAACAAGCAGAAGCATCCCAAAAAAGAATTAATGAATTTTTAAAAGAGAAAAGTAAAATATCAAACAAGTTTAATAAAAAATATAATATAGATGGAAAGGTTGAATTTAAAAATATAATTCTTGTTTATCCCGAAACAAAAATTATTGCATTAAACAAGCTAAATTTCGAAATTAATACAGGAAAATCCTTAGGCATAATTGGAAATGTTGGTTCAGGGAAATCTACCATCGCTGAATTAATTTTAAGAAATTATGATCCTGATAAAGGTGAGGTAAGAATTGACGGTAAAAATATAAAATCACATAACTTAAATATTTTAAGACAAAATATAGGATATGTTCCTCAAAATACATTTTTATTTTCTGACACTATTTTTAGTAACATAAAGTTTGGCAATACCGATGCTACTTTTGAAGAAGTAGTAAAATTTTCAAAAATTGCAAATGTTCACAATGATATAATTGGATTTTATAATAAATATGACTCTGAATTAGGCGAAAGGGGAATTAATTTATCAGGTGGACAAAGACAAAGGATTGCTATTGCCAGAGCTCTAATTAAAAAACCTAAAATTCTGATTTTAGATGATAGCCTCTCCGCTGTTGATACTGAAACAGAAGATAATATTTTTAAAAATATTTTATATAACATAAATGATTGTACTAAAATTATAATCAGTCACAGAATTTCTACAGTAAAAAAATGCGATAAAATTATTGTGATAAATGATGGAAAAAAAATTGAAGAAGGAAACCACTTAGAGCTTATAGAATTAGATGGATACTATCACGAAATATATAATCAACAAATTAAAGGGAAATAAATCATTTTAATTTTGCTTTTTAATATATTTTACTCATTTTTGGTTATATATACCAAAAAATATGGAAGAAAATAATAATAATGTTAATGAAGACATTTTCTCAAAAGTATTGAGAGCTGGAAGAAGAACTTATTTTTTTGATGTAAGATCAACTAAAGCTGGCGACTACTATTTAACAATATCCGAAAGCAAAAAATTTACTAATGAGGATGGTACTTTTTATTTCAAAAAACATAAAATATATCTTTATAAAGAAGATTTTCTAAATTTTTCAGAAAACCTTGCAGAAATGACAAAATATATTATAAATGAAAAGGGTAGTGAAGTAATAAGCGAAATTCATGATAAAGATTTTAAAGCTAAAAAAGCTGAAGAGGATAAAAAAGCTGAAGAGGATAAAAAACCTGATTCATCTGATGAAAGTTCTGGGAAGTTTACTGATGTAAGCTTTGAAGATATTTAATTTATTTTTTTAAGATCTAATACCTTAAAGCTGATTCAATAAATATATGGCAAGAACACCTTCAAAAATGATTGAATTAGGAAGAAGTGCTCCCGACTTCAAATTATTGGATACAACCGACAACAAATTTAAATCTTCCAATGATTTGTTTAAAAATAAAGGTGTTTTAATTATGTTCATATGCAATCACTGCCCATTTGTTATTCATGTTTTAGATGAAATAATTAAAATAAGTAATGAATATAAAAATGATATTTGTTTTATAGCAATTTCTAGTAATGATGTTAAGAATTATCCAGAAGATTCACCTGAATTAATGAAAAAAATTGCTGAAGATAAAGGGTTTAAATTTCCTTATTTATATGATGAATCTCAAAAAATTGCAAAATTATATGATGCTGCATGTACACCAGATTTTTTTCTTTACAATTCGAAAAAAAAATTAATTTACAGAGGACAGCTTGATGATTCAAGACCTGGAAATAATATTACAGTTACAGGAAAGGATCTAAGAAATGCTTTAGATTGCTTAATACATGGGGTTAAAAATCCAGAAATTCAAAAACCTAGTATTGGATGTAATATTAAATGGAAATAAGTTCAGAAAGCTATTTTACAATAATGATATAACCTAAAAAGTTTAAGATCATCTTCTTCATATTCATCTTTAAACTCATCTAAAATAGGTTGAATTTCATCAGATTCAAGTTCATTAAAAAAATCCATAAGTTCGTCTTGTGAATCTTCATCAAATAAATCATCAATAATATAATTTAAGTTTAATTTAGTTCCTGAATATATTATCGTTTCGAGATCTTTTAAAACCTGATCATAATTAACATTTTTTGCTGATGCCATTTCTTCAATATTTAACTTTTTATCAACTGATTGAATAAAAAAAAGTTTTAATGAAGAGTTAATCCCTGAGGATTTTATAACAATATCTTCAGGTTTTTCGATTTGATTATCATCAACATGTTTACCAATTATCTCAACAAATTTATTACCAATTTTATTAGCTCTTCCCTGGCCTATTCCAGAAATTAATGATAGTTCGGATAATGTAGTTGGATATTTAAATGTCATTTCAATGATTGATGACTCTTGAAGAACAGCAAAAGGAGGAATATCTAATTCCTTTGATAACGATTTTCTTAGATCCATTAATATATTGTATAACTCATTATCAATCAATGATTTATTTTTTTCAACTTTCTTAATAGAAAAAGTCTCTTTTGAAAAATCTCTATCAACTGAAATAGGAAAGGGCTTTACTTTATTAAGAAATTCATTACCCTTTTGCGTTATTTTTAAAACTCCATATTCCTCAATTTTTTTATAGAGAAGACCGTCTACAATCATCTTGCGTAACAACGACTTCCAAAATATTAAATCATTGTTTTTTCCTACGCCAAAAAAAGGTTTTGATGAAGAATTATGCGCTTTTAAATTTGAAGTTTCAATTCCATAAATAAATGAAATAATATCCTTTAACTGATACTTTTGATTAGTACTAATTATAACTTCCAAAGCTAACTTAGCTTCATTTTTTGAATCAATAATTTCTAGATTTGATTGTGAATTATCATCCATTTTATTACCTAAACCATTTTTTTCATCATATTTTTCACCAAAATAATTTAATATAAACTTTCTCCTGGACATTGTTGTTTCGCAATACGATGCTACATCTTCAAGCAATGAAAGCCCTTGTTCTCGTTCTGAAATAGGCTTTCCAGACAGAAACTTTTCTAATTTTTCTATATCACTATAACAATAAAAAGCAAGACAATGACCTTCACCTCCATCCCTTCCAGCCCTACCAGTTTCTTGATAATATGACTCTAAGCTTTTTGGTATATCATAATGTATTACAAATCTAATATCTGGTTTATCAATACCCATCCCAAAAGCAATAGTAGCTACAATAATATCACAATCATGCATTAAAAAATATTCTTGATTTTTAGATCTAACTTTTTTATCAAGACCTGCATGATAAGCAAGTGCATTTATATTATTTATTTGTAAAAGATTTGTAAAATCTTCAACACGTTTTCTAGACAAACAATAAATAATACCTGATTTAGATGGATTATTTTTTATAAATGATATAATTTGTTTATCTATTGAACTATCTTTTTTTCTTATCTCATAAAAAAGATTAGGCCTATTAAATGAAGACTTAAATATTTTAGAGTCAGTTAATTCGAGTGTTTTTATTATATCTTCTTGAACTTTTGGAGTAGCAGTTGCGGTTAGGGCAGTTATTTTGATTTTAGGATCAATTTTTTTTACTGTTTGAAATATATTTCTATAATCTGGTCTAAAGTCATGACCCCATTCAGAAATGCAATGAGCTTCATCAACTGCAACAAATGATATCTTGTAGTTTTTTAAAAAATTAATGTTGTACTCTTTTGACAATGACTCGGGTGCGATATATAAAAGTTTAGTTAAACCAGTTGAAATACCCTGTTTAACTATATTGATATCTGATTGACTTAATGTTGAATTTAACAAAGTAGCTATTCGTTCATCTTCAAAAACACCTTTTAAAATATCAACTTGATTTTTCATTAATGCAATTAGTGGAGAAATAATAATAGCCATACCGTCCATACAAATTGCAGACAATTGATAACAAAGTGATTTTCCACCACCAGTTGGCATTATAACTAAATTATTATTTCGATTTATAATAGATGAAATTATCTCTAGTTGATTGTCTCTAAACGAAGAAAAGCCAAAATATTTTTTTAATAAATTAGTTAGTTCTATTTCTGTTGACATTTATGAAACTAAATAAGGTATATTTGTACCTGAGTTTTACTAAATATAGTTCAATTTGTAGGTTGTTTAATTAAAATTTTAAATAAAGTTTTGAACAAAATAAGTTTAAAAAAAATTTCAAATAATGTTCTGAATATTCAGATAAATTCTATTGAGAAACTTAAAAGTTCTTTTGATAAAAACTTTGAAGAAATTATTGACTTTTTAGCAAAAATTAAAGGAAGAATTATTATTACTGGGATTGGTAAAAGCGCTATAATTGGGATGAAAGTTTCAGCTACCCTTAATTCAACAGGAACCCCCTCAATATTCATGCACGGATCTGATGCTTTACATGGAGATTTAGGAGCTATCGCAAAAGATGATGTGGTTGTTTGTTTTTCTAAAAGTGGAAACAACAATGAAACAATTGATTTGGTTAGACAAATAAAAAAATTAAAAATTTTTTTGATAGCCATAACATCAAATAAAGAATCCTATTTAAGAAAAAAATCAGATAATTCAATAGTTTACAATATTGAAAAGGAAGCATGTCCGAATAATTTAGCACCAACTACCAGCACAACTATTCAACTTTTGATTGGAGATACAATTGCAATTTGTTTAATGAACATGAAAGATTTTAAAGCCAAAGATTTTGTTAAACTACATCCTTCAGGATCCCTGGGTAAAAAATTGACAATTTCTGTTAAAGATATTATTGATTTGGGTAATGTTCCAAGTATAAGTATTAATTCAAAATTTAAAAATGCAATTGAAGAAATTTCATCTAAAATGTATGGCGCTACTGCTGTTTTATCAGATGAAAAAATTGAGGGTATAATTACAGATGGTGATGTAAGAAGAACTATTAGAAAATTTAAAAATCCTTTAGAAATTCAGGTATCAAAAATTATGAATTGTAATCCTGTACTTATTGAATCGCAGATACTTGCATCTGAAGCACTTAAAATAATGAATGATAATAAAATAACACAACTTATTGTTATTGAAAATGATGTTTATTTAGGAATGATTCATATGCATCAAATTTTGAGTCAAGGAATAAGATGAGTAAAAAAATAAAAACTAATCCAAATGAAATGTCTTTTTTAGACCATCTTGAAGACTTAAGATGGCATATTCTGAGATCTTTTTTGGCAATTGTTTTTTTTGGATCAATAGCATTTATTTTCAAAGACTTTATATTCAATAAAATTATTTTTGGACCAAAAAATATAGACTTTTTTACTTATAAAACACTATGTAGTTTATCAAATTTTTTTGGATTAAATGATAGCTTTTGTATCAGTGAAATGCCTTTCAGAATTCAAAGTAGAACAATGTCAGGACAATTCTCTGCTCATATTTGGACTTCGATTGCATCCGGTTTTATAATTTCGTTTCCTTACGTTTTATATCAATTTTGGAGTTTCATAAGTCCTGGTTTATATCAGAACGAAAAAAAACATGCTAGGGGTTTTATTTTTATTTCAAGTTTACTTTTTTTTATTGGTGTTTTATTTGGTTATTATGTAATATGTCCATTATCAATTAATTTTTTAGGAAACTATACAGTAAGTGAAGAGGTTTTTAATGATTTTGATCTCAGCAGTTATATAGGTCTTGTTAGAGCGTCTGTTTTAGCTTCAGGTCTAATATTTGAATTGCCTATTATAATTTACTTTTTAACTAAAGTTGGCCTTGTGACTCCAAAAATATTAATTAAGTATAGGAAATTTGCATTAGTTGGAGTTTTAGTACTAGCTGCTGTAATTACACCACCTGATGTTGCTAGTCAAATAATTGTAGCTATTCCTATTGTTATATTATACCAAATAAGTATTTACATTTCAAGAATTGTAATAAAGAAAAATAACTAATCATGATGAAGCTTGAGGCCAAGAAAATAGAGAAATCATATAAATCAAGAAAAGTTGTTAATGGTATTGATTTAGAATTAAAACAAGGTGAAATTGTTGGGCTACTTGGACCTAATGGCGCTGGAAAAACAACATGTTTTTATATGATTGTAGGTTTGATAAAATGCGATAATGGTTTAATTTCAATTAATGAAATTGATATTTCAAATGAACCAATGTATAAAAGAGCTAAACAAGGTATTGGCTACTTGGCTCAAGAAGCTTCGGTTTTTAGAAAATTAACAGTTGAAGAAAATATTAAGGCAGTTCTTGAATTGACTAATAAATCAAAATCTGAACAAGAGCATGACTTAGAAAACTTAATTAATGAGTTTAGTCTTGAAAAAGTTAGAAAAAATAGAGGAGATCTACTTTCTGGAGGTGAAAGAAGAAGAACCGAGATAGCTAGGGCATTGGCAACAGAACCTAAATTTCTTTTATTAGATGAACCATTTGCAGGTGTCGATCCAATCGCAGTAGAAGAAATCCAAAAAATAATTGCCCATTTAAAAGCAAAAAATATTGGCGTTCTAATAACAGACCATAATGTCCAAGAAACATTAGCAATTACAGACAGAACCTATCTAATGTTCGAGGGTAAAATATTAAAAAGTGGAAAGCCTGAGGAATTAGCTCAAGATGAAATTGTAAGAAAAGTATATTTAGGGCAAAACTTTATCTACAGAAGAAAAAATATAAAATTGTGAGTAATTATATTCAAGTTTTCTTTGGATCTGAAATAGATGCAATATCCTTAAAAAGTAAACTTAACGATATAAATATATACCCGATTTTAAAAAATGAAACTAATTCCGCAAACTTAGCAGGATTTGGCGTTCCAAATTATTTGTATTCTCATAAGTTATTTATACATAAAGATCAATATAATGAAGCATGTCTTTTAATTGAAGAATTAAAAAAAACTTCAAATAATTAATTTATAAAGATTAAAAATTAATGATGAGAAAATGTAGATCACAACAGATAAACTGATCATATTTAGAATACTGTAATCAAAAATAAACAATGTTAGTGCAGATGAAACTAAAAAAACAATTATAATTTTATAAAAAAAATTTTTACTATGATTTTCACTTGTATTTTTAAATGACTGAAGCTTAAAATTAGAGACTAATAAAAAACACGATAAAATTAATATTAGTATCAATAATTTTGAGGATATTTCGAATGACATAAAAGGTATTCCCATAAAAAATATTCCATTTGCAGGTGTTGGCAAACCTTTAAAATAAGATCTTGAGGGTAATGTGTTGAATCTAGCTAGTCTAAACATCGAGAAAGGAATTATCATTAGAGTTAAAAATGGAATAAATTCTAACTCAACTGTTTTGTTTTGTAAAAAATGAAAAATAAAAAAAGATGGTACTATGGAAAATGTAATTAAATCTGAGAAAGAATCTAATTGAGCTCCAATCTTAGATCTGACATTCAAAATATTTGCAAAATATCCATCTAAGAAATCTAATATTGCACCAAGAAGAACCAAGTATAGAATTTGAAGTTGTGTTAAAAAATTTAATGAGATTGCTACAATTGCTAATATGCCGCAAAAACCATTTAAAATAGTTAGAAAATTCGGAAGTATTTTGATTAATTTCAAATCTTGAGTTAAGTTTATAATCTATAACAAATTTAAAAATTAATCGTTGAATATTTATAAAGCAATTTTATTTACTTCAATTGGAGGTTTAATTCTTACTGCTTCATGGCCTACATACGGTTTTTTTCCATTAGTTTTTTTTGGATTAACTCCCTTCTTACATGTAAATGAATTTTACAGAGGAAAAAATATTTTTTTTATATTTTTTATTGGATTTCTTTCATGGAATTTAACAACAACTTATTGGTTAGCATATGCAACAATTTTTGGATATCTATTCGCATGCTTTGTGAACTCACTAATGATGACCTGTATTTTTTATTTTTTTAGAAAATTAAAAAATAAAACAAATGAAAAACTAGGTTTCATTTTTTTAATTTCTTTGTGGATATGTTACGAAAAACTTCATTTGATCTGGGATTTTTCTTGGCCCTGGTTAATTTTAGGAAATGTTTTTTCAGATAACACATGGATAATTCAGTGGTATGAGTATACAGGTGTTTTTGGCGGAACATTATGGGTCCTAACATTAAATATATTTTTCTTCAAAATATATTCTAATTATTTAATAGGAAAAAAAAACAATAGTTTAATATATTCTCAAATATTATTTTTTTTAATTCCAACACTAATTTCACTATATATTTATAAAAATTATGAAGAAGTTGGCGAAATTAAAAATATATCTATAGTACAACCTAATGTAGATCCTTATTCAAAAAAATACAACATTACTAACGATGAAAATTTCAACTACCTTGCTGATATAATTGAATCAAATAATATAAAAAACTCTTTAATTCTGTTTCCTGAAACATTTTTTTCAGAGGGAGTTCAAATCAATAGTATTTATTACAATAATTTATCTAAAAAAGTTTATGATCTAAACCAAAAATATAATAATGAAATTATGAGTGGAATTGAACTCTATGAGATCATATATGATTCTACTCAACTAAAAAATTATTCTAATAAAATTAGAGATAATAGATGGATAAATATATACAATAGTGCTATTTACTTTGGAAAATCAACGGATTACTATCATAAGTCTAAACTTGTAGTAGGAGTTGAAAAAATGCCCTATAGAAATATTTTAGAACCAATTTTGGGTAAAGTACTTTTAGATTTTGGAGGATTATCTCTAACAAGAGGAGAACAAGAATATCGAACTTCATTTAAAAGCTCTAATTATAATCCCTCACCAATTATATGCTATGAATCAATATATGGTCAATATGTAACAGATTATATCAAAAGTGGAGGAAAAGTCTTAGCAATAATAACAAATGATGCTTGGTGGGATTACACTGAAGGTCATAGACAGCATTTTTCATATGCAAAACTTAGAGCTGTGGAAACTAGAAAAAACATAATTAGAAGCGCGAATACTGGAATATCAGGGATAATTGATTCAAAAGGAAATTTAGTAGTAAAAAGTGATTACGATCAGGAAGACGTAATTTCAGGAAAATATTCAGAAAATGAAATAATAACTTTTTATATCAAATATGGAGACTTAATATACAGGTTATCGCTGTTTTTTGTTTTAATGATTTTTTCATACTTTTTATCTTTAAAAATTTCACCTAAAAAATAACATATTCTCAATAAAATGTTAATTTTTCTTGAATGTGTTGCACATAATTAATAAAAATATATTTTTGCAGAAAATTAATATATTAAGTATATGTATTGGACACTCGAATTAGCATCATACCTTAGCGATGCACCTTGGCCTGCAAACAAAGATGAACTAATAGATTTTGCAATTAGAACTGGTGCCCCACTTGAAGTTGTTGAAAATCTTCAAGCAATCGAAGATGAGGATGAAGAAGTTTTTGAATCTATTCAAGAAATATGGCCAGATTTTCCTACTGAAGAAGATTATTTGTGGAACGAAGAAGAATACTAATATATTTCAAATAATATATCAAAAGTCTCCTATGGAGGCTTTTTTTTTGCTTAAATTTGATGTTTTACAATAATGGGCATACTTAATTCTATTTTAAAAGTATTTGTTGGAGATAAGTCAAAAAAAGATTTAAAAGAAATTTCACCTTTTATATCTGAAATAAATTTAAAAAAAGATGAATATCTCAAGCTTTCAAATGATGAATTAAGAAATAAAACTCAATATTTTAAAGATGAAATAAAAAAACTCAAACAACCCTTTCAAGATGATATTGATAAATTAAAAAATAATATTGATCGGGAAATTAATATTGATGAAAAAGAAAAAATTTACAATGAAATTGAAATAATTGAAGATTCTTTTTTAAATGATTTAGACAAATTTTTAAACAGTATACTTTCCGACGCTTTTTGTGTTGTGAGAGAGACTGCGCGAAGATTTAGTGAAAATTCTAAAATTGTTGTTTCTGCAAATGAATTTGATATAAAACTTTCTTCATCAAAATCATATATTAATATACAAAACAATAAAGCTGAATGGAGTAATAATTGGGATGCCGCTGGAAAAAATATTATTTGGAATATGATCCATTATGACGTTCAACTTGTCGGTGGTTTTGTATTGCACAGTGGTAAAATAGCTGAAATGCAAACAGGGGAAGGAAAAACATTAGTTGCAACTTTACCAGTTTACCTAAACGCTCTTACAGGAAATGGTGTTCATTTAGTCACTGTTAATGATTATTTGGCAAAAAGAGATTGCGCATGGATGTCTCCAATATTTGAATTTCATGGACTGAGTGTTGATTGCATAGATCACTATAAACCACACTCAGCTGAAAGAAGAAATGCTTATTTGGCTGATATTACTTATGGTACAAATAATGAATTTGGTTTTGATTATCTCAGAGATAATATGGCTCATAAGCTAGAAGACAGAGTTCAAAGAAAACATTCTTATGCAATTGTGGATGAGGTTGACTCAGTTTTAATTGATGATGCTAGGACTCCTCTAATAATATCTGGGCCAATATCCAAAGGCAATAATCATGAATTTAATGAGTTAAAACCTAAAATTTTATCCCTAGTTCAGATACAAAAACAACTTATAACTAAAATTCTGGCTGAAAGTAAAAAACTATTAAATGAAGGCGATAAAGAAAATGGAGGATTTAAATTATTACAAGTCTATCGTGGATTACCAAAAACCAAGGCTTTAATTAAATTTTTAAGTGAAGAGGGAATTAAACAAATACTTTTAAAAACAGAAAACTATTACATGCAAGATAATAATAGAGAAATGCCTAAAATTGATGCAGATCTTTATTTCACTATTGATGAAAAAAACAATCAAATTGAACTAACTGACAAGGGTATTAATCATTTATCGAAAGACGTAAATGATGAAAAATTCTTTATACTTCCAGATCTTTCAACTAAAATCTCTGAAATTGAAAATAAAAAATTAAAACCTGAAAATGAAGCTGCAGAGAAGGAAACAATA
Source organism: uncultured Bacteroidota bacterium (assembly GCA_902522775.1). Taxonomy (GTDB): domain Bacteria; phylum Bacteroidota; class Bacteroidia; order Flavobacteriales; family Flavobacteriaceae; genus Eutrophosalina. Next base: position 97,682 of record CABYWQ010000006.1, read on the forward strand.
TTTAACGATTTTAGTGTAAAAAGTGAAAGAATACATACACTAAATCAATTACTGAAAGCTTATACCTTATTTGAAAAAGATATTGAGTATGTTGTTATGAATAATAAAGTGATGATTGTAGATGAACAAACAGGAAGAATCATGGATGGGAGAAGATACTCAGATGGCTTACACCAAGCAATCGAAGCTAAAGAAAATGTGAAAATTGAAGATGCTACTCAAACTTTTGCTACGATTACACTTCAAAACTACTTTAGGATGTATAGAAAACTTTCTGGAATGACTGGAACAGCAGTAACTGAGCAAGGTGAGTTTTGGGACATCTATAAATTAGATGTTGTTGAAATTCCAACAAACAAACCGGTAATAAGGAACGATGATGATGATCTAATTTATAAGACAAAAAGAGAAAAATATAATGCAGTAATTAATAATGTTAGTGAGATAGTTAGTGAAGGTAGACCAGTTTTAATAGGGACAACATCAGTTGAGATTTCAGAACTTCTTTCTCGAATGTTAAATCTTAAAAATATTAAACATAACGTTCTTAATGCAAAACTTCACAAAAAGGAAGCTGACATTGTAGCTGAAGCTGGAAATGCTGGAATTGTTACAATAGCTACTAACATGGCAGGTAGAGGAACTGATATAAAAATTTCAGAAAAAATAAAAGAAAAAGGTGGTCTTGCGATTGTAGGAACAGAAAGACATGATTCTAGAAGAGTTGACAGACAGTTAAGGGGGAGATCTGGAAGACAAGGTGACCCAGGAAGTTCTCAATTTTATGTTTCATTAGAAGATAATTTAATGAGACTTTTTGGATCAGACAAAGTTTCTAAAATGATGGACAGAATGGGCCACAAGGATGGAGAAGTTCTACAGCACTCTTTAATGACTAACACAATTGAAAGAGCTCAAAAAAAAGTTGAAGAAAATAACTTTGGTATTAGAAAAAGACTACTAGAGTATGATGATGTTATGAATTTGCAAAGAGAGGTTATTTATAAAAAAAGAAAAAATGCATTAGATGTCAATAGGCTCAAAGTAGATGTTGCTAATATGATTTATGAAACAATTGAATCAATTTATTTAAGTTCAAAAGAAACAAATAATTTTAAATCTTTTGAGTTCGATTTAATAAGATATTTTTCTATTACATCTCCAATAAGTATCAAGGAATTTGAGGAACTCGATTCAAATGAAGTTTTAGAAAATCTATATAGTGTAGTTTTAAAACATTACGAGAAAAAGAATAGTGAAAACTCAATGAAAGTCTTTCCTGTAATTAAGAATGTTTATGAAAATCCTCAAAATAAGTTTGAAAGAATTGTAGTTCCATTCACAGATGGTAAAAAAACCATGAATATAGTAACTGATCTTAAAAAAGCTTATGAGAGCGATGGTAAAGAATTGATTAATGATTTTGAAAAAAATATATCTTTAGCAATAATTGATGAAACTTGGAAAACTCATCTTAGAAAAATGGATGAGCTTAAACAGTCTGTTCAACTTGCAGTTCATGAGCAAAAAGATCCACTATTGATCTATAAATTTGAAGCTAAAGAACTTTTTTTTGGCATGATAGATCAACTTAATAAAGATATTTTAACATTTCTTTTTAAAGGAGATTTACCTTCTCAAAATCCAAATGAAATAACTGAAGATAGACAAACGAGAAGAAGACAAAATTATAACACTTCTAAGGAAGAAGTTTTTAACAGTGATGAGTTAGCAACCAGGAATAGAAACATCGGTGCCAATGCATCTAGCGGAAATTCAGTTACTCAAACAATAGTAAGAGAACAAAAAAAGATTGGAAGAAATGAAAGAGTTATGATTAGAAATATTCAAACTGGTGAATTAAAAGAGTTAAAGTATAAACAAGCTGAACCTTTAATTAATACAGGAAAATGGATTATTAATGATAATTAAAGAGGATGAATATATTAATAGTAGGACCATACCCTCCATTAAAAGGTGGAATATCTGATTTTAATTTTAAATTATTCGATCATTTAAAAAAATATCAATCTACCTTTTTTATAAGTTTTGATAGAAATTACCCTTTCTTTATAAGGTCAAAAAAAAAACAAGTATTAAACGTTTATAATGAAAAGCTAAATATTCTTAAAATAAATCCATATAACCCTTTTTCTTACTTAAAGATTATAAAGTTTATAAAGAATAAAAATATTGATAAAATTATTTCTACATATTGGACACCTATCATTGGTTTACCATATTTGCTGATTAATTCAGTTGTTTCTAAAAAAATAACAAAAATTGGACTTTTTCATAATATCTTCCCTCATGAAAATTATTTTTTTAGTAAACAAATTTTAAAACTTTACATAAAAACTTTAAATAAAGCAATAACATTATCTGAGCATACCTCTAAACAACTTTTAGAGGTTTCAAATTTAGTTTCAAATAGTTTATTTATACCTGTTGATAATTTAGAAAAGACTAGTAAAACCATTTCTTTAAATAAACTTGATTTAAATAAGAATTATAGATATATCCTATTTGTGGGGATGATAAGAAAATATAAAGGACTAGAGCTACTATTAAAAGCATTTAAAAAAGTTATTGAAATAGAAAAAAATGTCAAGCTAATTATTGCTGGTGAATTTATTGAAAATAAAAAAGATTATTTAAAGTTAATTAATCAATTATCACTAACTAATAATATCATTTTAAATGATAATTTTATTGAACCTCATAATATTAAATATTATTTAAATGTATCCGAAATTATTGTTCAACCATATATTAAGGCAACCCAAAGTGGAATTACAGCACTTGCAATATCATACAATAAAATAATTGTTACAACTGGCGAAGGTGGAATAAAGGAAATTATAAATAAAGATAATGGCTACATATGTTCAAAAGATCCAATTTCTATTTCAAAAAATATCATTAGTGCTTTAAAATCAAATAATGAAAAAAAAATAGAGGAGTTGATATTATTAAAGAAAAAATTATCATGGAATAATTTTTGCTCGCTTTTAATGAAAAATATTTAGAGATGAAAAATTTATTTATTTTAATAATTGTCCTATCAAAACTAAATTTAGTGTCTCAAAATAACAAGTCTGAGGCATATTTTGCTTCAGGTTGCTTTTGGTGCGTTGAATCAATATATGAAAGCCTTAATGGTGTTATTGAAGTTGAATCTGGATACTCTGGAGGTTCAGTAAAAAACCCAACTTATTATCAAGTTTTAACAGGAAAAACCGGTCATGCTGAGGCAATTAAAGTTACTTATAATCCCCAAATAATTTCTTTCAAAGATTTGGTAAAGGTTTTTTTTGCATCCCATGATCCAACAACGCTAAACCGACAAGGTCCAGACGTTGGAACTCATTATCGTTCAATTGCTTTTTTTCAAAATGATAATGAAAAAAATATTATAGATTATGAAATAAAAAAACTATTAGATAATAATACCTATAAAAAAATAGTAACTGAAGTCAAAAAATTTATTTCCTTTTATATAGCAGAAGATTATCATCAGGATTATAAAAAAAAGAATCCTAATAACCCATATATTTGGAGTGTTTCGATACCTAGAATAAATAATTTTAAAAATAAATTTCCTGAATTACTTAAATAAATTTTTTGTTTATTCTTATTAAAATTGTTTTGTAGAACATAAAAGAAATTAGAATACCAATTAATGCACCTAAAATTATATCAGAGGGAAAATGTACGCCTAAATAAACCCTACTAGCAGCAACTAAGAAAGACCAGACAAATAACAAAGAATACCATTTATTGTCCCTGTTAAAAAAAAAGAAAATAGATGCTATTACAAAAGAATTAGATGCGTGTGCAGAAAAGAAACTAAATAAGCCACCGCAATCTTCTTTAACAATTCTAATTAAGCTTTGAATTTGATCGTCATGACAAGGTCTTAGCCGTTGGAATGTGCTTTTAAAGAAATTAGATAATTGATCACTAATAAAAATTAAAAAAATAACTGACGAAACATAAATGAGATATAATTTTACAATGTTTTTTTTACTTAGATTAAATTGTTTTTTTAATTTTTTAAACAGAGTGAGCAATAAAAAAAAATATAGAGGAATGTGAGTGTATTTATTTGTAATAATTAACCAAAATTGATCAAATTGATTTGAACCGAAGGAATTAAAAAATATTAAAAGATTCTTATCAAATTCTAAAATTGTTTCCATTTATCTTATTCCAAAATGATCAAAAAGATAAACTAAAGATGCAATTGCACCTGATCCAAGTTCTAACTCTCTCTTGTTAATTGCATCAAAAGTATCTATTTCTGTATGGTGATAATCAAAATATCTTTGAGAATTTGGTCTTAAACCAGCAAGAACATTATTATCTGATTTTAAATTAGCAATGTCAGCTCCACTCCCACCTTTAATAAATACATTAATAAAATATGGAGCAAAATATTTTTTCCATTCTAATAATTTAAGAAAATTATTATTGTTTGTAGTGAAGGAAAACCCAAGAGGTCTAAATCCTCCAGCATCTGACTCTATTGCAAAAATGTGATTGAGTTTTTGTTTATCTGAAATCTCTTTATATTTTTCTGATCCTCTACCACCATTTTCTTCATTAATGTATAACACTATTCTTATAGTTCTTTTGGGTATATAGTTAATGCTGTTAAAAATATTTAGAAGGTCCATGGAATGAACTACTCCTGCACCATCGTCATGACTTCCATCTCCCGTATCCCAAGAATCTAAATGACCTCCAATTAATATAATTTCATTGGGATATTCACTTCCTTTTTTTTCAGCAATGACATTATAGGATTTAACATCTGGGAGTTGTTTAGATTGTTGTCTAAATAAAAATTTAAGGTCAGGTTTAATTTTCAAAAGGTTACTTAGCTTATCGGCTCCGTTGGTGCTTATCGCAGCAGCGGGAATTCTTTTACTTAAAGGTAAATTACCATATGTAAGTCCGCCTGTGTGGGGATAATCATCTAACCTTAAAGTCATTGATCTAACAATAACACCAATGGCGCCATATTTTACAGCTTCCATAGCTCCCAAAGCGCGTTGATCTACGGCCCTTCCATATGCTGTAAATGCAGAAATATATTTTGGGTCCATCGGTCTGTTGAAAAAAACTATTTTTCCATCAATATTTTTTTTTCCTAAACTATCTAAATCTTTAAGATTAAAAACTTCAATCACATTAGCTTTTAGCCCGACAGAGGGTGTTGCTACAGATCCACCTAAAGCGGCGATTGGAACATTAAATGTTATTCCTGGATCCGTTTCAATTAAAGCAAACTCTTTTGGGCCTCTAACCCATCTTGGAACAATTACCGACTGAAGCCATACTTTATCAAAACCTAATTTTTCTAATTCAGATTTTGACCATTCTATAGCTCTCTGAGCTTCTAAAGATCCTGAAAGTCTTCCTCCAATTTGATTAGATAAATAATCAAGCCATTCATAAGCCTTACTTTTAGTCAATGATGTATCAAAAATTTTTTTAATAATAACATCATGTTGAGAGCTTAATGATTGAAAGAAAAAGAAAAAAATTAGTATTTTTTTCATGTTTAATTTTTTCCTGAGAATTTATTAACCTCGATATCAGATATTTGATCATTATCTGATAATATAAATAATCTTTCAACAACATTCCTCAGTTCTCTAACATTTCCCTTCCAGTCATATGACTTCATTTTTTTCATGCCTGTTTCGTCGATAAATATTCTTTTATTTTCATACTGAGAGGACAAAATTGAAATAAAATGTTCTATTAATAGAGGTATATCTTCTTTTCTTTTGTTCAAAGGAGGTACGATGAGTTCTATAACAGAAATTCTGTGATACAAATCTTCTCTAAATTTATTTTTTTCGATTAAATCAGAAATGTTTTTATTTGTTGCAGCTATAACTCGGGTGTTTACATGTATATCTTTCTCACTTCCAACTTTTTGAATTTTATTTTCTTGTATTGCTCTTAAAACCTTAGACTGAGCTGATAAGCTCATATCACCAATCTCATCAAGAAAGATCGTTCCATTATTTGCAGCTTCAAATTTACCAGTCCTGTCTTTGTGAGCTGAAGTAAATGAACCTTTAATATGCCCAAATAATTCACTTTCGATTAGTTCTGAAGGAATTGCTGCACAATTCACTTCAATAAAAGGGCCATTATTTCTTAGACTGTTAGCGTGAATTTGTCTTGCAACAAGCTCTTTTCCTGCACCATTAGGGCCTAAAATAAGAACTTTAGCATTTGTTGGTGAAATTTTAAAAATTAGATCTTTGACATTCATAATTTCTTTAGAATCACCTATAATTTCATATTTATTACTACCTTTTTTTGATTTTATTGTTGTTTTTTTTACTGACTTAGCATTTAATGAGCTTCTAACTGTGGACAATAGAGTGTTAAGATCTGGCGGTTTCTCAATATAGTCAAATGCACCTAGCCTCATTGCATTTACAGCAGTTTTTAAATTTCCATGTCCTGAAATCATAATAACAGGCAATGTAGCATCAAATTGGATTGTAAATTTTAAAACATCTATACCATCTTTTTTGGCATTTTAATGTCACACAAAACTAAATCATAATTATTAGTCTTTATCAAAGAAATTGCTTGGTCGCCATTTATCGCTTCATCAATAATATATTTTGGACTTTCTTCAATTAAAACTTTTTTTAAAACTCTTCTTATAGCATCCTCATCCTCAACAATTAATATTTTTGACATAAGCTTAATTTATAAATTATGAAAACATGTCCTTTACTTTTTCAAAAAAAGACTTGTCAGTTTTATCTGGTGATGGTTTAAAATGATCATCATCTTGCATCTGTTCAAAAAAAGATTTTTGATCTTTACTTAATGTTTTTGGTGTCCACACATTAACATGAACTAATAAGTCGCCACTTCCATGGCTATTTATAGATTTTAAGCCTTTACCTCTCAATCTTAATATTTTACCAGATTGAATACCAGCATCTAATTTAATTCTAACTTTTCCAGTAACAGTATCAATTTCCTTTGAAATACCAAGAACTGCGTCAGAAAAACTTATGTACAAGTCATAATGTAGGTTGTTCCCTTCTCTTTTTAAATTTTCATCTTCTAATTCATTTACTAGAATTAATAAATCCCCGGGTATGCCATCAGTGATCGGTTCATTTCCCTTTCCTGAAACCCTAAGTTGCATTCCATCTTCAACACCAGCAGGAATTTTCACATCAACCATTTCTTCCTCTAAAATCTGTCCATTTGAATCTGATCCTGAGGGTTTATTAATTACAATTTTTCCTGTTCCTGAGCAGTTATCACAAACAGAAGTAGATTGCATTCTACCCAATATTGTATTAGTATATTTTGTTACTTGGCCAGTTCCGTTACAGGCTCTACAAGTAGAGTATTCCAAGCCTGGTGCCTGAACTTTCCTTTTGACCTTTATTTTTTTACTTACACCTTGAGCTATCTCATTTATAGTTAATGATACTTTTATTCTCAGGTTTGTACCTTTAGATCTTCTAGTTGTTGATCCTCCAAAA
>CABYWQ010000007.1:0-48094 GCA_902522775.1 uncultured Bacteroidota bacterium
GTAATTTAGAGTTAAGTATTGATTTTTTCTTTAGTTCAATGAGTTTTTTTGATAAGAAATTTTTGAATTTAAAAAAATTCTTTTTTTCGAGTAATTCTGATTTAGATACTATGTCAATATTCACTTCACTTAAAAGAAGTTTCATTAATTCTGATAAATCATAGCTAATATCCCATGAGTTATTGTCCTTAATTTTATCTAGAGAAAAATCGGTTAGAATAGAAGAAATTAATTTACTTTCGTCTAAGTTATCTAAGAATTCGTTAACTAATTGGTCTCTAAATTCATCTTTATCAATTATTAAATCGAAATCACTTGACAATGACAAATCTTGTGAAAAAGCCCTTATTATTCTGTGATTGAACTTATCAATTGTACTTACTTGAAAAAAAGAAAAATTATGTAAAATTTTATTTACTATTCTCTTCGCTTTTTGTGATGCATTTCTCTTTTCAATATTTAAATCTTTGTTCAATAATTTGAACATCTCAGATGAGTTTATATCATCCGCAATTTGAATTAATTCCTCCAGAATTCTTTTTTTCATTTCATTAGCCGCATTATTTGTAAACGTCAAGGCTAATATTTTTTTATAAGATTCCTCGTTACTGTTAAAAAGCTCTTTTAAAATATTTTGAACTAGTGAAAAAGTTTTACCTGATCCAGCACTAGCATTAATAATTTGAAAATTTGAATTCAATAGATTTATTTAATTTAAAAAGTATTCCGTAATTTTATGCATTAATTTATAATAAATACCATGAGTTTCCAATTACCAGACTTAAATTATGGCTTTGATGCTTTAGAGCCAAATATTGATTCAAGAACAATGCAAATCCACCACGGTAAACACCATGCCGGATATACAAGCAAACTAAATGCGGCTATTGAAGGGACTGATTTAAAAGGCTTAAATATTGAAAGCTTACTAAAAGGTCTAGACATGTCAAATAATGCTGTAAGAAATAATGGTGGAGGATATTTTAATCACTGCCTTTTTTGGGAAATTATGAGCCCAAATGGCGGAGGCTCACCAACAGGAGCACTAAACGATGCTATTTTAAACTCATTCGGATCTTTTGAAGATTTTAAATCAAAGTTTTCTGCTGCTGCTGCAACTAGGTTTGGATCCGGTTGGGCTTGGCTTTGCGCTAAAAAAGATGGTTCTTTAGAAATATGCTCTACTGCAAACCAAGACAATCCGCTTATGCAAGGAGTTGGGTGTGATGGACATCCAATAATGGGAATTGATGTTTGGGAGCATGCCTATTATTTAAATTATCAGAATAGAAGGCCAGATTATATTAATGCATTTTTTAATGTTGTTGACTGGTCTACAGTTGGAGAAAAATTTGCAAAAGCTACCAATTAGTAAGCTCGCTTAGAAGAGCCTTCATAATAATTAATAAAAGCTTGATTAACTACCCTGTTGCCACCAGGTGTTGGGTATTTACCAGAAAAATACCAGTCACCCAAATTTTCAGGGCATGCTAAATGCAGATTTTCAATCGATTGATATATAACCTCCACTTCAGCATTAATATCTTTCTCTTTTAAAATTAAAGATATCTTTCTGCTAATCTGTTCGTCAGTATAAGGCTCATAAATTTCTTTTACAATGTTCTTAATTTTGCTTACTTCCTTTTTGTTCTCTAATAAGCATTTTTTATATACTTCTTTTATTGTATTTTCCTTATTGTTTTCTTTAAGTAATTCAATAACTGCCCTAAAAGCAATCAAATCAGTCATTTTTGCCATATCAATTCCATAACAATCAGGATACCTAATTTGTGGTGCACTTGAGACTATAATTATTTTTTTCGGAGACAGCCTGTCAAGCATTTTAATAATACTTTTCTGCAATGTAGTTCCTCTTACAATACTGTCATCAATTATTACTAAGTTGTCCGATTTTTTGATTGATCCATAAGTAACATCATAAACATGTCTAACAAGCTCGTCTCTACTTAAATCATTTGTAATAAAAGTTCTTAATTTAGCATCTTTAATTGCAACTTTCTCTATTCTAGGCCTTTGAGATAAGAGCTCTCTAAGTTTCTCTTTTGAAATTTTTTCACCTTCATTTAATATTTTTTTCTCAGCGTCCCTGTTCATGTAATCCTGCGCTTTTTGAACCAAACCATAAAATGAAACCTCTGCTGTATTAGGAATGTATGAAAAGACAGAATTTTCAAGATCATTTTCAATAGCTTTTAAAATTTGAGGGAACAACAAGCTTCCTAATTGCTTTCTTTCGTTATAAATTTGTTTATCACTACCCCTTGAAAAATATATACGTTCGAATGAGCATGCCTTTTTTTCAACAGGTTCAATGACATTTTTAATTTGTATTTGTCCACTTTTTTTCACAACTAAACAATCTCCAGGATTGATTTCTTTTATTTCTTCAAAATTTGTATTAAAAACTGTCTGAATTACAGGTCTTTCAGATGCAATTACAACAACTTCATCATCCATGTAATAAAATGCAGGCCTAATTCCTGCCGGATCTCTTATAACAAATGCATCTCCGTGACCAAGCATTCCTCCAATTACAAATCCTCCATCCCAATCTTCAGAAGCTTTTTTTAAAATTCTTGGGATATCTAAAGATTCTTCTATTATTGGGGATGCTTCCATTTTAGAGACATTCTGTTTTTTTAAATTCTTATAGATTTTAGCTACTTCATTATCCAAAAAATGTCCAATTTTTTCCATTACAGTAACAGTGTCTGACATTTCTTTAGGATGCTGACCCAACATAACCAAGTTGTCGAATAATTCTTTATTATTAGTCATATTAAAATTTCCAGCTACAATTAAATTTCTATGCATCCAGTTATTTTGTCTCAAAAATGGATGAACTGCATCTTTACTGTTTTTTCCGAAAGTTCCGTATCTAACATGTCCTAAAAAAACCTCTGAAACGTGTGGAATAATTTTTTTTTGAATTGATATATTATCTTTTAAAACTTTATTGTTTTTTAGCTCATTTAAAATTCTATCATTTGATATTTGAAAGATCTCTTGAATTGGGTTCTGATTAGCTGATCTTTCCCTGTGCATAAATCTCTCCCCAGGACTTGTATCAAGCTTTACACTAGCAAAACCAGCACCATCTTGCCCTCTGTTATGTTGTTTTTCAAGCATTAAGTATAGCTTATTTAAGCCATAAGAAGAGGTTCCATATTTTTTTTTATAAAATTCAAGTGGTTTGAGTAGCCTTATCAGTGCTAGTCCGCATTCATGATTTATGTGGTCACTCATTGTTTTAACAACAAAATAACGAAATAGTTGTGAAAATTAGGTTATATAAGATTTGAAAATTTTTAATCTACTTACAAGTTTTTCATAATCTAAGTTTCTTAAACCTTCAACTCCAAAATTTTCAACACAAAAAGAAGCTGTTAATGTACCAAATATCATAGCTTCCTTTATCTCATTATAACTGATTTCTTGTTTTGTAGATAAAAATCCAGCTATTCCTCCAGCATAAGAATCGCCAGCACCAGTTGGGTCAACTAAAGAATCTACAGGACATGCTGGGAGTATGTATTTATGAAAACTGTCTAAATAAATCGAGCCGTGTTCTCCTTTTTTAATAATCACTTTTTTAGGACCCATTTTTAGTATTTTATTTCCAGCATTAAATATGTTAGATTCATTTGTTAGTTGTTGAGCTTCTTCATCATTAATTATAATTAAATCTACTTTCTCAACAACATTTTTAAGTTCATTTAAGGCGTTGTCCATCCAAAAATTCATCGTATCCAATATTATAAATCTATGAGGATTTGAACATTGATTTATAACTGTATTTTGTACTAATGGGTGAAGGTTGCCGAGTAGAATAATCTCTGAGGAGGAAAATTCTGAATTAATAATAGGGTTAAATTTTTCCAGAACATTTAGCTCAGTTGATAAGGTGTCTCTACCTATCATATTTTCGTGATATTTTCCTTTCCAATAAAAAGTCTTTCCGCCTTTGATTATTTCAATCATCTTTGTATCAACACCTCTACTATTAAGAAATTTTATTTCTTTTTGAGGAAAATCTTCTCCAATAATAGAAACAATTGCTAAATTTTTAGTGAATAGGCTTGATGCTAGAGCAATATATGTTCCTGCTCCTCCAATTACTTTACCTGAGCTACCAAAAGGTGTTTCGATATCGTCAAAAGCAACTGTTCCTGTGATTAAAATTTTATTTTTCATATTCGGAATCAATTTTTAATTCTGATTTTTTACTAGCTTCGAACGCAAGAAAATCACACCTTTCATTTTTAATATTATTATTATGCCCTTTTACCCAAAAAAAACTCACTTTGTGTTTTCTATAAATTTTTAAAAACCGAGACCAAAGATCAACGTTTTTTTTGTTTTTAAAGTTCTTTTTTTCCCAATTAAATATCCATTTTTTCTCAACTGAATTACTAATGTATTTTGAATCAGTATAAACATGTACCACTTGATTTTCTTTTTTTATTTTTTCTAATGAAATAATTACAGCTAAGAGCTCCATCCTATTATTAGTTGTTCTTCTATAACCTTCTGAAAACTCTTTGATATAATTTGAACCAAATTTTTGCATTACAATTCCATAACCTCCAGGTCCTGGATTTCCTCTTGAGGAACCATCAGTATAAACTATTATATTAGGTTTAAGCATTTAAAACTTGTTTTATAATGATAGGATAATATTTATGTTCCTCTTCTAAAATTTTATTGGCTAATTCATCCACATTTTTAGTATCTATTTCAATTATTTTTTGAAAGATAATATCCCCTTGATCATATTCTTCATTTACATAATGGACAGTAAAACCAGATTGTTTTTCATTATTTTCTATCACAGCTTTATGGACATTTTTTCCATACATATTTTTCCCACCATATTTTGGTAGTAGTGATGGATGTATATTTATAATCCTTCGATGAAAATTTAAAATTATGTCTTTTGGTATTTTTTTTAAAAAACCTGCAAGAACTATAAGTGCTGGGTCTAGTCCTTTTAATTGTCCGATTACATTACCATTTAAAAGATCATTATTTTTAAATAATATTATTTTAAACTTTTTTAGATAAACTCTATTTAACAAACCCGCTTTTTGATTATTACAAAAAATTCCTGAAACCTTAATCTTTTTTTCATTGACAAAAGACCTTAATATGTTTTCTACACTTGAGCCTCCTCCAGAGGCAAACAAGACAATTTTTTTCATATTCTTAATGGCTTTTCAGAGCAAAACTAAAATTAACTCAAAAATACAAGTTTATAATTTAAAGTTTTTTATTTTTGTCCACAACAATAAATCTTAGTATTATGTCAGATATTTCTTCAAGAGTAAAAGCTATCATCGTTGATAAATTAGGCGTTGATGAAAACGAGGTTGTTCCTACAGCAAGTTTCACTAATGATTTAGGTGCTGACTCTTTAGACACGGTTGAGCTTATAATGGAATTCGAAAGAGAATTCGATATTCAAATTCCAGATGATCAAGCTGAAAAGATTGAAACTGTTGGTCAAGCAGTTCAATATATAGAAAGCGCTTAATTAATTTTTATGAGTTTAAAACGTGTTGTTGTAACTGGGTTAGGGGCTCTAACGCCGATTGGCAATGACATTAACTCTTTTTGGGAAGGTTTAGTTTCTGGAAAAAGCGGTGCTGATTTTATAACTTATTTTGATTCAAGTAAGTTTAAAACTCAGTTTGCTTGCGAACTAAAAGGATATGAACCTCTTAACTACTTTGATCGTAAAGAAGCAAGAAAACTTGATCGTTTTGCACAATATGCAATAGTATGTTCTGATGAAGCAATTAAAGATTCTGGACTTCAGCTTGAAAAAATTGATAAATCAAGAATTGGAGTAATCTGGGGATCTGGAATTGGAGGATTTGAGACTATTCAAAATGAAATGATTAATTATGCTAATGGTGATGGGACTCCGCGTTTCAACCCGTTTTTTATTCCAAAGCTAATCCCTGATATCGCACCTGGTGTTATATCAATTCGTCATGGATTTAAAGGCCCTAATTTTGCAACTGTTTCAGCTTGCGCATCATCAGCCAACTCTTTAATTGATTCATTAAATTACATCCGTCTTGGTTATTCAGATATAATTGTGTCAGGAGGGTCCGAGGCTGGTGTAACTATTGCTGGAATTGGAGGTTTTAACGCTGTTAAAGCTTTGTCAACGCGAAATGATGATCCTAAAACTGCTTCAAGGCCTTTCGACTTTAATAGAGATGGTTTTGTTTTAGGTGAAGGTGGTGGTTGTTTAATCTTGGAAGAATATGAACACGCTAAATCAAGAGGTGCTAAAATATATGCTGAAGTTGCCGGAGCAGGATTGTCTGCTGATGCTTACCACATGACTGCACCTCACCCTGACGGTGATGGAGCTATTTCTGTTATGAAAAATAGTTTGACTGATTCCTCAATTTCTCCCGAACAAATAGATACTATTAATATGCACGGAACATCAACTCCTCTTGGTGATAAGGCCGAGGCTAAAGCAATTAAAAAAGTTTTTGGTGACCACGCATATAATATTAATATTAACTCAACGAAATCAATGACTGGACACCTTCTAGGAGCAGCAGGAGCTGTAGAGGCTATTTCTTGTATTCTTTCTATAGATAGAGGACTAATTCCTCCAACAATTAATCATTTTAATGATGATCCTGAGATTGACAATAAGTTAAATTTTACTTTTAATAAAGCTCAAAAAAGAGATGTTAGATATGCTATGAGCAATACCTTTGGATTTGGGGGCCACAATGCGTGTGTTGTTCTTAAAAAATATCATTGATTTATATTCTTTAATATGCCAAAACACAGATTAAAACTTTATGATTTTGATCAAGAATACACTCTATTAGCTATACACTGTAACACTGAAATATTTAAAATTGCTTACAATCTAAATAGATTATTAAAAATTAACTTGATGAGAGAAGCTGATATAGACGTTATGGATAATATTTCTAGTTATCTGCTCTATAAATACTGTTCTGAAAAGTATGATTCAAAAATATTTCTTTTTTCAAACAAATCTATTAACTCATCAAATCTTAAATCTGAATCAACTCTTTTTAATGAATTTGACAAAGCTTCACTTTTTATCCCTGACTACCCTAAAGTAGAATATTTCTTAAAAATTGAAGACGGAAGATTTAATATTAAGAATTTAATTGAAAAAATAAATAGTTCTAAAAACATAATATCATGTTATGAGGTACATTTACAAACAGATAAATCAAAATATAACCTTATTTTTGAGTAATGAAGTTTAAAAAAACAAAAATTATAGCGACGCTTGGGCCAGCCACTAATTCCATAGAAATGATCGAAAGGCTTATAAAATCAGGTGTAGATGTTTTAAGAGTAAATTTTTCTCATGCCGATCACAAAGATGTTAAAAGAATTGTTAATGATGTAAATGTTATTAGGAAAAAATTAAACAACCATGTCACTCTGTTAGCAGACCTGCAAGGTCCAAAAATTAGAATTGGTGAGGTAATAGAAAATAGAGAACTTAAAAAGAATGAAAAAATTTCATTTACAACAAATAAATCAAACGTAAATAAAAAGAATATAATAGAAATCAACTATCCATCTTTTGCAAAAGATGTTAAATCTGGTGATAAAGTTCTCATTGATGATGGAAAAATTATATTTAAGGTTATATCCTCAAACAAAAATGATATTGTTGAGGTAAAAGTTATTCAAGAAGGAGTTTTAAAGTCTAGAAAAGGTGTAAACTTGCCCAACACCAAAATTTCTCAACCTGCTCTAACTAAAAAAGATATTAGAGATGCCATCTTTGCATTAAACAACTCTTTTGACTGGATTGCTCTCTCTTTTGTTCGCTCAAAGAAAGATATTCTTCAACTAAAGGAATTAATATCCAAGAATTGTGATCATCATATTCCAATAATTTCAAAAATAGAAAAGCCTGAGGCTATCAAAAAAATGGATGAAATTATAAAAGTATCAAATGGTGTTATGGTTGCTAGAGGAGATTTGGGAATTGAAATTCCAGCAGAAGAAGTTCCTTTAAACCAAAAAATGCTTGTTACAAAATGTAAAAAAGCAGGGATTCCAATTGTTATTGCTACCCAAATGATGGAATCAATGATAGACAGCTTAACGCCCTCAAGAGCTGAGGTTAACGATGTTGCAAATTCAGTTATGGACGGTGCGGATGGAATTATGCTTTCTGGCGAAACTTCAGTTGGTAAATATCCTTGTGAAGTTGTAAAAAAAATTAAAGATATAATTATTGGAGTCGAAGATTCTCATTTGATAAGCGTACCAAGAAATCTTCCTAGTGTAAAAACTGATAGAATTATTACCAAATCCATTTGCATGAATGCAGCAAAAATAGCTAATGATATAAATGCATCTGCGATTTGTACTTTGACACACAGTGGATACACTGGTTGGCAAATTTCTTCTTGGCGTCCTAGCTCACTAGTAATCGTATTTACTTCAAACAAAAAAATACTCACACAATTAAATCTTCTCTGGGGTGTTAAATGCATTTATTACAATAAATTTAAAAGCACAGATAAAACCGTTGAGGAAGTAAATCAACTAGCATTAGATTGTAAATATGTTAAGAAAGGGGATTTTGTAATTAATCTTGCTGCAATGCCAATTTATGAAAAGGGGCATGTAAACACATTAAGAATTACTAAAATCTAATTTTTGGAAAGTCAAAGACAAAAAAAAGTTTCCTCTCTTCTTTTAAAAGATTTGTCAAATATTGTACAAGGGTTTTTTCGTGAAAAGACAAGAGTCAATTTTTTAATTTCCATTACTAAGGTTAAAGTATCAGTCGATTTATCTACAGCAAAGGTTTTTATAAGTGTATTTCCGTCTTCTAATGCCAACAAAGCTTGCGAGATTTTAAAAAAAAACCTTTTTGAAATAAAGAAAAGGCTATCTTTTTTGGTTAAGAATCAACTTAGAATTATTCCAACTATTGATTTTTTTATTGATGATTCTTTAGATTATATTGAAGGTATTGAAAATGCAATAAAAAAGGGCGATAACCCTTTGAAAAATTAAATTGAAGGCTTCTAGTTTTTTAGCGTATAAATATCTCTTTTCCAAAACAAAATTTAATATTGTTTCCATCATTTCTGCTTTTTCAATTCTTGTTTTGACCATTGCATATTTTTCTTTTTTTACAATTCTTTCGGTTTTCTCTGGTCTAGAAAAATACAGTCTAAATTTTTCTAAATCGTTTGATCCAGATATTAAAATATTTTATGAAAACAATGAATATTTCAATCTAGATAGCACAGAAATTTCTTTTCTTTCAAATGAGATAGGAGATAATTTTTATTCAAGAATACTTTCTGGAAATGTTTTAATTGAATATAATGGAATAAAAACTTACAGTAAAATAATTGGAGTAGATAAAAACTTTAATAATGTTATAAATTTTTCAAGCATAATTTCTGTTGGAGAATATACTTTTTTAGACAACAGTTCCGCTTACACAAGTTATTCAATAACTGAAAAATTAAATTTAACACTTTTTAATTCTACTGGTGCTTTTGAAATTTACTCAATTAATAGTTCTTATCCTGATATTTTAATTAACCCATTTAAAAACAGCAGGGTTCTGTTTTCAAAGGGTGTTTTTAATACAAGAAATAATGATGATGAAAATGTTATAGTATGTAGTCTTGAAACTGCTCAATCTATTTTTGGATTAAGTAAAAACTCCATTTCAGAAATTTATCTAAAAAACCCTGACAATCATGTTAATTTAAAAAATATTTTAAAATCTAGATTCAAAAGACTTACTGTTAAGTCACATGAAGAGTTAAATGAAAGCTTATTTAAAATGATGAAAAGTGAAAAATTAATTGTAACAACAATAATGATAATGATTGTTTTAATATCTGTCTTTAACGTAATTGGATCTGTTATAATGTTAATTGTCGAGAAGGAATCGAATCTTAAAACCTTAAAAATTTTAGGAATGAATAATTTAAATATTGAAAAAGTTTTTTTCAAAAATGGTTTGATGATTAACTTTATAGGACTAGTAATCGGATTGTTTTTCTCTATTTTAGCTGTGATTGGCCAGAAACAGTTTTCTTTTGTTAAAGTTGGAAGTATTGATTTGGCATATCCGGTTGAACTTACTTTTTTTAATATAATTATTGTTCTTTTTACTGCTATTTTTGTTGGATTTACATCTTCCTATCTTTCTGCCAAAGCAGTCAAGAAATTAATTTAAAATTGGTTCTTTTTTAAAAATATTTTTTAATTCAGAAAAAAGATTAAATAAATCTTTAGAGAAATCCGTTGTTACCATCTGAGTTCTGTACTGTTTAAAGTTTGGAATATTTTTAAAATAATTTGAATAATGTCTTCGGGTTTCTAAAACACCTAGTGTTTCGCCCTTCCAATCAATAGCCATTTTTAAGTGTCTCTCAGCCATAGAAATTCTTTCAGAAATAGTAGGTGAATTTTTATGATATTTATTTTTAAGAAAATATTTTATTTCATCAAAAAACCAAGGATTACCAATTGAGGCGCGACCTATCATCGCTCCATCAAGTCCAAACTTATCTCTCATTTCTAGTGCTTTTTCTGGAGAATTAACGTCACCATTTCCAAACACAGGGATTTTAATTCTTTGATTGTTTTTTACTTCTGCTATTTTGGTCCAATCGGCGCAGCCCTTATACATTTGCGATCTAGTTCTTCCATGTATAGAAATGGCCTTTGCCCCGGCGTCTTGAATTCGTTCTGCAACCTCAACTATTTTTATAGATTTTTCATCCCATCCTAATCTCGTTTTAACAGTTACTGGCAGGCAAGTTCTTCTAACCATTTCCTTAGTTAAAGTTTCCATTTTATCAATATCTTTTAATATACCTGCACCTGCACCTTTACAAACGACTTTTTTAACTGGACAACCAAAATTAATATCAATAATATCGGGCTTTGTCTTCTCAACTATATCAACTGCCTTTAACATCGATTCAAGGTTAGCTCCAAATATTTGTATTCCTACCGGCCTCTCTTTTTCATAAATATCTAATTTCATAACACTTTTTGCAGCATCTCTAATTAAGCCTTCGCTAGAAATAAATTCAGTATAAACCACGTCTGCCCCATTCTCTTTACACAAAGCTCTAAAGGGAGGATCACTAACGTCCTCCATAGGCGCTAATAGTAAAGGAAAATTTCCTAATTCTATGTTTCCAATTTTTACCAATAAATACTTGTTTAAGTACAAATTTAAACTATTAAATTTTATAAGCTAAAGGAATTAATTGGATTATATTTGCTTTGATTGATGAATAATATTAGAAATTTTTGCATAATTGCTCACATTGATCATGGTAAAAGCACTCTTGCTGATAGGCTTTTAGATCGAACAGGATCAGTTACTGAAAGAGAGAAACAAGATCAACTGCTTGATGACATGGATATTGAGAGAGAAAGAGGAATAACCATTAAATCTCATGCAATTCAGATGGATTATAAATTAGATAATAATAATTATGTATTAAATCTAATTGATACACCTGGTCATGTTGATTTCTCGTATGAAGTTTCGAGATCAATTGCAGCATGTGAAGGAGCTCTATTAATTGTGGATGCTGCTCAAAGCATTCAAGCTCAAACAATTTCAAACTTGTATTTAGCACTGGAGAATGATTTAGAAGTAATCCCCATTCTCAATAAAATAGACTTGCCCTCTGCAAAGCCGGAAGAAGTTTCTGATGATATAGTGGACCTATTAGGTTGCAAACAGGATGAAATTATTTTGGCTTCTGCAAAAACTGGTGAAGGAATAAATGAAATACTCAAAGCAATAGTTGAAAGAATCCCTGCTCCTAAAAATAAATTAAACGATGAGCTTAAAGCTCTAATTTTTGATTCAGTATATAACCCTTTTAGAGGAATTGAAATATATTTCAGAGTGTTTTCTGGAAAAATAACTAAAGGACAAGAAATTAAGTTTTTTGCCACTAATAAATCATATTATGCTGATGAGGTGGGAACTTTAGGGCTCAGCCAAAAACCTAAAAGAGAAATTTCTTGTGGAGATGTTGGGTATTTAATAACAGGAATAAAAAATGCTAAAGATGTAAAAGTTGGTGATACCATAATCGATTCCAAATCTACTTTAACAAATCCAATATCAGGATTTGAAGATGTAAAACCAATGGTTTTTGCTGGTATATACCCTGTAGATAGTGATGACTATGAAGACTTAAGGTCTTCCATGGAAAAACTTCAGCTCAATGATGCTTCACTTGTCTTTTCACCTGAAAACTCATCTGCATTAGGCTTTGGCTTTAGGTGTGGATTTTTAGGCATGTTGCATCTAGAAATAATTCAAGAAAGGCTAGAAAGAGAATTCAACATGGCTGTAATCACAACCGTTCCTAATGTCTCTTATCATGCTTTTAACAAAAAAAATCCTGAAGATATAATAATAGTTAACACTCCCTCAGATCTTCCAGAACCTTCTAGGCTTGACAGAGTTGAGGAACCATTCATAAAAGCTTCAATTATTACAAAAGCAGATTTTGTTGGCCCTGTTATGAGTTTGTGCATAGAAAAAAGAGGAGAAATTAAGAACCAAACCTATCTGACGACTGAAAGGGTTGAGTTAATTTTTGACATGCCTCTTGCAGAAATTGTTTTTGACTTTTATGATAGGCTCAAGTCTATTTCTAAAGGCTATGCTTCTTTTGATTACGCACCAATTGGTTTAAAACAGTCTAAGTTAATTAAGTTAGACATACTACTAAACAATAATTCTGTTGATGCTCTTTCCGCTCTTATACATTATGACAATGCATACTCTATGGGGAAAAAAATTTGTGAAAAACTTAAGGAGCTTATTCCAAGACAACAATTTGACATTCCAATTCAAGCTGCGATTGGGGCTAAAATAATAGCTAGAGAAACCATTAAAGCTGTAAGAAAAGATGTAACAGCAAAATGTTATGGGGGTGATATTACAAGAAAAAGAAAGCTTTTAGAAAGACAAAAGAAAGGAAAAAAGAAAATGAGACAAATTGGAAATGTTGAAATTCCTCAACAAGCATTTATGGCCGTTTTGAAGCTAAATGATTAAAGGTTTTATTATATTGATATATGAAAAATTACTTGCCTCTCTTTTTGTTTGTAGTTCTTTTATTTTATTCGTGTTCAAGCAACGAGGATTCTGATGAAATTTTAGTTGAAAATAATATTGAAATTCCATTATCAATTTATCAGAAAATTTACAAAACTACAAGTGAAATTTATATAGAAGATGGGTTTGTCTATATTAACACCGATGGAGTTCCTGATCACAAAAGCCCTTACTTTTTAGAAACAGAATGGGAAAATGAAATGTATGAGCCTTATGATGGTACAAATCCGTTTGTTACAAGTTTTAACTTAAATCCTAACAGGATATCTGCTGGCAATATCCGTTTTAAAATTCCAGTAAGTCCAAAAAAAGCACAAATAATTACAGAAACCTCTATGGGTCCAATCGGTGTTTCATTAAACGGCGTTACCTTCTACAATCAATATGCTGGAGGGGGTGCCCCGCTATCGAACGAAATAAACTCTTTTGACCAGTATAATGGTCATCCTGCGCCTGGAAGAAATGGAGGGGGTGGTAGGTACCACTATCACATGGAACCTTTTTGGTTAACAAAAAATTATGGTAAAAACACTTTGATAGGTTTCTTACTTGATGGATTTCCTGTTTATGGCCCAGTAGAAAACGGACAAGAGTTAAAAAGCGCAGATTTAGATGATCATCATGGACACTCTCATTCAACATCTGATTTTCCTGATGGTATATACCATTACCATTTAACCTCAGATGCTCCATACCTAAATGGTATTGGTTACTATGGAGTTCCAGGGACTGTTAGTGAATAAATTATTTTTTAAAGAAATAATTTCTTTATTTTAGAAAAAATGAAAAAACTTCAAAGAACCCTTTCGTTACCTGGTGCTATTGCCGTTAGTGTTGGTGGTATGCTAAGTGGAATTTTTGTGCTTCCTGGGTTGGCAGTTGGAATTACTGGATCATCAATATGGTTGGCTTTTTTAGTGGCTGCGCTATGTATTCTACCTGCAGTGTTATCTAAATCAGAGCTTGCTACTGCAATGCCAAAATCTGGTGGAACTTATGTCTATATCGAAAGAGCCTTCGGGCCTCTTTTTGGTACTATTGCTGGTATTGGATTATGGCTATCTCTACTATTGAAAAGTGCTTTTTCGTTAGTTGGTTTAAGTGCCTATTTATATGTAATAATTGAAGTTGACTCTAATTTTACAAAGGTTATTGCACTTTTGGCTTTACTAGTTATTGTGCTTCTTAATGTTTTTGGTGTTAAAAAAGTTGAAAAAACACAACTTGTTATTGTAACTATTAGCTTGATATCATTAATAGTTATTGTTTTTTTAGGCTTTAATACTTTTGATTCTAAACTGACAGAGCCTATATTTTCTGACGGAAGTTCTGGGTTTATTACAGGCGTGGCTTTTCTTTATATCTCTTATGCTGGGGTTACTAAAATAGCTGCCGTGGCTGGAGAAATTAAAAATCCTGAAAAAAATATTCCAAGGACAATGATAATTTCATTGTTTTTAATTACCACAATATATGTTTTAGTTGCAATTGTGTTAGTAGGAAATGTAGAGGCGAGTTTACTTTCAACTGATATAAAACCTATTTATACTCTATTTAAAACTGTTGGTGGTAAAACTTTAGGTTACGTTGCTGGTGTAGTTGGTGTAATAACTCTTTTGTCAATGGCAAACTCTGGTGTTCTAGCATCTTCAAGGTTTCCGTTTGCAATGGGCAAGGATAAGCTAATGCCAAATTATCTAGGAAAAATAAATTCTAAATTTTTAACTCCAGTACCTGCGATTTTGACAACTTCAATAATTATTGGTTTAGCTATTCTTTATTTAGATGTTGTAAAAATTGCTAAACTTGCGAGTGCCTTTAAAGTGTTGATGTTCATCTTTAATGAATTATCTGTGATTGTTTTAAGGGAAACAAATGCACAGTGGTATAATCCTTCATTCAGATCTCCACTTTATCCTTATGTTCAAATTTTTGGTATAGTAAGCGGAGTTGTTTTACTTTCATATCTAGGCTTGATGCCATTATTGTCGGTATTGGGTGTTTTTCTTCTTGGAATTATAATTTTTATATTTTATGGGGGCAAAACTGAAAGAAGTGGTGTTATATCTAGCTACGGTTTTTTGTCTTTTTTATTTAAAAGCGGATCGTCAGAAGAAAATGAAAGTGACTCAAAAATTATTAAAAATTCTTCTGAAGATATTAGCAATATAAATGCTGAAATAGTTGTTCCCTTGCTAGGTGATGAAACATCAACAGAGATGTTAGTTGAAATGGCTTCTTCAATAGATGATAAATCAAAAATTAATACAATAAATTTATTAGAAGTTCCTAATCAAACATTTCTTGAAGCAGTTGAAATAAATAACCCAGCCTCTGAGTCTAAGAAAAGAAGATTAGAAAAGCTAGGAAAACATAAAAATCTCAAAATATCTTACGAGTCCATTACTACTCATGATGTTGCTAATTCGATTGACAACATAACAGGGCAAAGTAAATGTAAATGGTTAGTTATGGAATGGGATGGCAGAGAACATGCCGGAATATTTGTGGGTAATCCAATTGGTTGGCTGTTAAGAAATGTGAACTCCAATCTTGCTCTGTTTAAAGATAATGGTGTAAGAAGATTTTCAAAAGTATTAATTGCTTTAAGGCCTGGCAGAAGAAACCAAGCTTTTATAGGTGTTGCCGACAAAATTTGTCAACATTTTGATGCTTCACTTACACTTTTGAATATTATTTCAGAGAATGAAAGAAAAACTTCCTCGCTCAAAAAAACTTCAGAAGACGTCATTTCATCAACGAAATCAAGATCAGAACTTAATATTATTAAAAGCAATAACCCAGCTGAAACAATCTCTGAAGAATCAGCGGGATATGATTTACTTATTCTAGGAACACCAGAGAAAGATAACTGGATAAGGGTTCTATTTGGTGCAGGCGAAGATAAATTTGTAAAAAAAGCTGCTTGTTCAGTTTTGAGACTAACTATAAGATAATTCTTTACATTTACATGAATGAATATTTATCCGATTGAATCTGGTAATTTTAAATTAGACGGTGGTGCAATGTTTGGTGTTGTTCCAAAAAGTCTATGGCAAAAAACTAACCCTTCTGATTCGAACAATATGATTGATATTGCGTCTCGATGCCTTCTTATAGATAATAACAAAAGGCTGATTCTGATTGATACAGGAATGGGTAATAAGCAATCTGAAAAATTTTATAGTTACTATCACCGTTGGGGTAATTATAATTTAATTGATTCAATAAATTCTGCCGGTTTTTCTATAGATGAGATTACAGATGTTTTTTTTACTCACCTTCATTTTGATCATTGTGGTGGTGGATCTTTTTTTAATAAAAAAAACAATAAAAATGAAGTACTATTTAAAAACGCTAAATATTGGTCAAATAAAAATCATTGGAATTGGGCAAAAGATCCTAACGCAAGAGAAAAGGCATCTTTTTTAATTGAAAACTTAGAGCCTATAGAATTGTCTGGTCAATTGAATTTTATTGATTTCGAAAAAAAAGGGTTTAATTATTGTAACGATTTAGGTTTTGAGATAATGTTTGTCGATGGACATACTGAAAAACAAATGATTCCAAAAATTAATTATAAGGGCAAAGATTTAGTTTTTGCTGCAGATCTAATACCAACTGTAGGCCATATACCAATTCCATATGTGATGGGTTACGATGTAAGGCCATTAATTACTATGAAAGAAAAAGCTGATTTTTTAAGTTTGGCTGTTGACAACGATTTTTTGTTGTTTATGGAACACGACGCCCACAACCAAATTATTTCATTAAAAAAAACAGAAAAGGGAGTTAGCTTTAATAAGTCCTTTAATTTTAATGAGATTTAATATGATATGTATAGGTTAGTTTTTTTTCTTCTTTTTGCTCAAATTTCCAATTCACAAGGATATTGGCAGCAACATGTTGATTATAAAATGGATATAAAAGTGAATGTAAATGACTTTACATACACGGGTGAACAGGAGTTAGTTTACACTAACAACTCACCCGATACAATTAAAAAGGTATATTATCATTTATTTTTTAATGCATTTAAGCCTAACAGCCAAATGGACATACGCTCTCGTACTATTAAAGACCCTGATAGCAGAGTTGGAAGCAGGATTGTAGCTTTAGAGGAAAAAGATTTTGGTGATTTGAGTGTAAAATCACTAAAACAAGATGGTCAAGATCTCATATACGATGTAAATGAAACTATTCTTTTAGCAAGATTAAACAAGCCATTATTGCCTGGAAAAAAAACAAAACTTTCCATGAATTTTGACGCGCAAATTCCATTGCAAATTAGAAGATCTGGAAAAATAAGCAAAGAAGGGGTTGATTTAACAATGACACAGTGGTTTCCAAAGCTCGCAGAATTTGATTTTGAAGGTTGGCATCCTAACCCTTACATCGGAAGGGAGTTTCATGGCGTTTGGGGTGACTACTCAGTAAATATTACTATTGACAAAGATTATGTTGTTGGTGGGACTGGGTATTTACAAAACCCTCACGAGATAGGTCATGGGTACTCTAATAAGTCAATAAAAGATAACGGTAAAGAGACAAATACTTGGAAGTTTTATGCTCCTGATGTTCATGATTTTGCATGGGCTGCTGACCCTGAATATATTCATGACATTAAAAAATCTGAGTCTGGCGTAGACCTTCATTTTTTTTACAAACCTGATGTAAACATATCAGACTGGAAAAAGCTTCAAAATGATGCTGTTTTATTAATGAGGTTTTTTGAAGAAAATATTGGCCCATATCCATGGAAGCAATATTCAATAATTCAAGGAGGTGATGGAGGAATGGAATATGCAATGTGTACCATGATAACAGGCTTAAGATCGTACGCAAGTCTTCTTGGTGTAACAGCACACGAAATGTCACATATTTGGTTTCAACATTTATTAGCGACCAATGAAGCAAAACATGCCTGGATGGACGAGGGGTTTACGGAGTTTATGACAACTCTTTCTGAAAACTATGTGAACAATAAAAAGCCAGACTTTCCTCACAAAAGTAGCTATGATAGATATTATCTTCTTGCTGGCTCTGGTCTAGAACAGGCTCAAACAACCCATTCCGACAGATATGACTATAATTTTGCATACGTGGCTTCTGCCTACAGTAAGGGATCTGTTTTTTTGGCACAACTTGGATATGTAATAGGAGATGAGAATCTTAAAAAAACACTCAAAAGATATTATGAAGAGTTTAAGTTCAAACACCCCTCTCCCAACGATTTTAAAAGGATTGCTGAAAAAGTTTCTGATCTTGAGCTCGAATGGTATTTAAATGACTGGACAAGAACAAATCATAAAATTGACTATGGTCTTGACATTTCTTCTTTAGTCTTTGATAGATCAATTACGGTAAAACGAAAAGCAAGAATGCCGATGCCAATTGAAATTGAAGTCTCTTTTGCTGATGGTAGTGCTGATATATACTATATTCCTACTGACCTTATGCATGGAAACAAAAAGTTTTATTCAAAAAATATTTTTTATATGGATCCTTGGACCTGGACATCTCCCGATTATGAATTTGTTGTTGAAGGAGATAAAAAAATCATAAAAGTTGAAATTGATCCATCAAAAAGAATAGCAGATGTAAATCAATTTGATAACTCGTTTGAAATTGACTAATGTTAGCCCCTCTTAAAAACAAGAAAAAAATTGATATAATTTTTGATAAAGGCGAAATAATCAAAAAAGGTCCCATATTGCTCAAATTTTATGATTTTAATGACACTGAAAACGGATATGCAGTTAGTGTGCCTAAAAAGCATTTTAAATCTGCTGTATCAAGGAATAAAATTAAAAGGCAGCTAAGGGAAATCATTAACAAACAAGCTGCGATAAAGAATGGTATTGGCTTTTTTATAATTTATAATTCACCAGAAAAAACTCAATTCTCAAAACTAAAAGCTATAACTGAATCACTTTTAGATAAACTTGTCGATAAATCTTTTTAAGTTTTTCATAATTTTTTATTTATATAAATTAATGATGTTTAAAAATTTAGGTTCTAAAATTAGTATTTCATAAAAGAGAACGGTCTTTTAAATACTAGATATAAAAAAAGATTTTGGGTTTGTAATTTTAAATATGGGTTTTTTATTTTTATTTGTTCTCTTTTTTATTGTTCCGCTTGTTATAATACCTGCGTGGTTAACTTACGCTAAGGCTGGAAAACCTGGCTGGGCTTGCATCGTTCCTATATATTCCACTTTAGTTTTGCTTCAAATAGTAAATAAACCTTGGTGGTTTATTTTTCTTTTATTTGTGCCTTTCGTAGGAATTGTTGTATCAATTTGGCTCACTAATCTTCTATCTAAATCTTTTGCTAAGGGAGTTGGTTTCACAATTGGGCTGCTGCTACTACCTTTTATCTTTTATCCCATACTAGGTTACGGTTCGTCCACTTATAAAAAACTAGTTGAGAAATAAATTGATTTGATTATTCGTCTTTTTTTTATTGCTGTTCTTTTTTCTTTTTTTGGTATATCACAAAATGAATTACAGACTATTGAGATTGACAAACTTAGTGAAGTTCCCGTTTATCCTGGCTGTGAAAATATAAGAAATAAAAGAAAGTGCCTACAAGAAAATATTCAAAGACATATTGTTCAATAGCTGTTTTTATAATTTTTTTAAAAACATTGCGGTATGAGGAATGCCGTCTTCTAAATACTCCTTGCCTTCTGCTTTAAAACCATGTGAAGAATAAAAACTTTTTAGATAAGACTGTGCAGATATTTTAATTTTTTTTTCTTCAAACTGTTCTATACTTATCTTAACTAAATTATCTCCAATTCCTTTTCCTCTGTATGATTTTTTTACAACTGCTCTTCCAAAAGAAGCTTCTTTAAAATAATCACCTGGTTTAAATATTCTAGAATAAGCTATAAGCTCTTTTTTTTCAAAACCTAAAACATGTTTAGCTAATTGATCTTTTCCGTCAACATCTTGATAAACACAGTCTTGTTCAACTATAAATACTTCAGACCTTAAACTAAAAATTTTTTCAACCTCTTCTTTGCTTAATTCGGACCAATCTTTAATAGCCCATTCCATTATTTATCAATTTTTCCTACTCTTCTTTCGTGTCTTCCACCCTCTTCAAAGTCCGTTTCTAAAAAAACTTTTACTATTTCTAAAGCCTCTTCTATAGATATAAATCTAGCCGGTAAACTTAATACGTTCGCATTATTGTGTTTTCTTATAAGCTCTGCTATTTCTTTACTCCAGCACAAACCAGCTCTAACTCCTTTATATTTATTAGCAACCATACTTACTCCATTTCCTGTCCCACACATTATGATTCCTTTATCATCTTTATTTTCAGATATTTCTTTAGCAAGAGGGTGAATAATATCTGGATAGTCCACACTCTCACCATCGTTATTTCCAACGTCTTTCAAGCTATGTCCTTCAGTTTCTAAATATTCTTTAACCTTATTTTTTAGCTCGACGCCAGCGTGATCATTTGAAATAATAATGTTCATAAATTGTTAGCTGTTGTTAATAGTTTTAAGGTTGTTTTAAAGATGAAAGTTTTATTAAGAATTCTCATTTATTTTAAACAAAAATAATCTATTTATTGACACATGATTTATAAAATTTAATTAAGCTTTTCTTTTATTAACTATTAATGATAAGTCTATACGTGTTTACTAATCAATAAATTAATTTTATTTATTAGTGTTAACAACCTTTTAATATCATAACTTTCTAAAAAAGTCTTTTTATTTATTATACATATTAACACCCCATCATTATTATAATATTTTTTTAAATATATTTTATATGATAATATGTATAAATAAAAAATGTTAATAGTCATATTCAACTATTAAAAAAGGTAATTTAGCCTAGTGTTGATGAGAAAAATAGTACCTGAAATTCTTAGTAAAAAAATTCTTTCACTTTTCGTTGAAAATAAAAAGAAAACTTATAATATAAAGCAAATAAGATTTTTTTTAGATGCAGTTATTGATTTTAAAGTATTAAAAAATATTCTTTATGATTTTGTTAAGTACAGATATATTATAAACACTGGAAATGATAAATTTAAATTTAATTTAAATTTCAATTTACTTAAAGGAAGAATTGAAAGAAGATTGTTAGTTGATATTGATACAGGTGTTGAATTCAAACCAAGAAGAAGAGAGTTTAGAGGAATATTTGATAGAGAAATAGTATATTATTATATTGATAGAAAAAGTAACGTCAGAATATTTTCCTACACACCCAGAAATGAAATAAGATATGTAGGTAAGGTTATAGAAGACCACAATTTTTCATATGTAAAAATTCCAAGAAAAGATTTTAAAATTGTAATTAATGAAAATCAATCATATGAAAATGAATTAGTTGTTGTAATTGTAAACGACTGGATTTATGAAAACCCAGACGGAAAAATCATTAAAACATTAGGGGATGAAAAAGAACATAATACGCAAATTCATGCAATTTTAGAAGAATTTAATTTACCATATGTTTTTCCTAAAAATGTATTAAAAGAAGCTAAAAACATTAAAGCAGAAAATGATAAAAAAAAGAGAGTAGATTATAGAGAAGAATTAACTTTTACTATAGATCCTGTTGATGCCAAAGATTTTGACGATGCAATATCTTTTAAAATAAATAAAGGAAATTATGAAGTAGGGATACATATTGCAGACGTTTCTCATTACGTTTTAAAGGATTCAATTGTGGATAAAGAGGCAGTTAAAAGAGCAACAAGCGTATATCTTTCTGATAGAGTTGTTCCCATGCTTCCGGAGATTCTTTCTAATGACAAGTGTTCTTTAAATCCTCATGAAGAAAAAAATGTTTTTTCTGTATTTATAACGTTTGATAGTACATTTAAGATTGTAAAAAAAAGCATTAATAAAAGTATAATTGTTTCTGATGAAAGATTTTCTTACCAAGAGGCACAGTTTATAATTGACAACGAAACAGAAAAAATCCCCAAGGAAAAAACTATTTTAAAAAATGAAAAAGTAGTAAAAAAAGAAATAGTTAAAGCTATAAAAACCCTCAACAAAATTGCAGAAAGTTTAAAAAGAAAAAGAGCTAATAAAGGCTCTATTTTTTTTAATAAAGAAGAAGTAAGATTTAAAGTAAATAAAAATGGAGAACCTACAGGCTTTTATGTAAAAAAGCAGAAAAAGGCAAATTTTCTTATCGAAGAATTAATGCTATTAGCAAACGTTTCTGTGGCTGAAAAAATAATAGAAAGCAAAAAAACAGGAGTATTTAGAATACATGATAAACCAGATGAGAAAAAAATAGCTGAAATAGATTCTTTTATAAAAAAACTCGGATACAGAATTAATATTTCTAATTCAAAAGAACCAAACAAAACAATAAATAAACTACTAGAACTAATTGATGGAAAACCAGAAAAAAACATTCTTGATATGATGGTAATTAGAGCTATGAGCAAGGCAAAATATAGTTCTAAAAATATTGGACACTTTGGTTTGATGTTTGAAAACTATACGCATTTCACTTCACCAATAAGAAGATATCCAGACTTGATAGTTCACCGTTTAATTAACGATATAATTAATAAGAAAAATATAAGTATAAAAGACCTAGAATCTTTGTGTTTGCATTGTAGTTCTATGGAAGAAAGAGCAACTAAGGCAGAAAGAGCTTCTATAAAATTAATGCAGGTAAAATATATGTCAGATAAAGTTGGATACAGTTATGATGGTGTTGTTTCAGGAATTAATGAAAGAGGTCTTTTTGTTGAAATAAAAAAAAACAAATGCGAGGGCTTTGTTAGAATGAAAGATATTCCAAATGATTTTTTCGATTTTAACAGAAAAACAAATACTGTTATTGGACAAAACACACTCGAAGAATACTCTTTGGGAGATGATGTCAGAATTGAGGTCATAAAAACAAATGCCGAAAAAAAACATATTGATTTTAAAATACTTGATTAGAATAAATAAAAGGCTAATTTTAAATAAATGAAAACTTAAAATGACTGATTATATAGACGCAGTAGTATTTGGATTCATTTTGTCCTTTTCTTTTGGTCCTATTTTTTTTATTCTTTTAGAGACGAGCATCACCAGAGGAATTAAACAAGCACTTTTTATGGATTTCGGGGTGATTATATCTGATCTACTCTTTTTTAGTATAGCATATTTTGGAGCAAGCAAAATAGCCACAGAAGAAAATCAGCCGGCCCTTTTTTTGTTGGCTGGAGTTATACTTTCAGTATACTCTGTAGTTTCTTTTATTGGAAACTCATCTAAAAAGAAAAAAATAAAAAAAGCAAAAGCTGTAGAGGAATCCAAGCTTTTTAAGTATGTAATAAAAGGCTTTTTGCTTAACATCATTAATGTTTCCTGTTTTATAATTTGGACTGGAGTTATAGTTTGGTTTGGACCAAAGGTTGGAATGAGCCCAATAAAGATATGGACTTTTTTTGTGGTTGCTGTAGCAACCTACTTGTTGGTAAATGTTTTAAAGTTTATGCTGTCTAGTAGGCTTAAATCCAAGCTTACTGACAAGGTTCTGTTTTATATTCGTCAGGGCTTGAATATTTTAATATTAATTTTTGGGGTTGTCCTGGTTTTTAAAGGAATATAAAAACCCCCATCAAATTAATAGGGGTCTATATTTTGAGGCACCGAGCGGATTCGAACCGCTGTACAAGCTTTTGCAGAGCTCTGCCTAGCCACTCGGCCACAGTGCCTTGAGGACTGTAAAATTAAAATATTTTAACTAATAAGATTGTTTTTTCTCAATTTCTACTTTAACACTCTCAACGTCTCCATCAATTGGTGGGTTTATTTTTGTTACAGAGACCTTAACTTTTTTGATTTTTTTTGAAACTTTAATTAAGCTATCACAAATTTTTTCACAAACTGTTTCTATTAGCTTACATGGGACTGACATATGGTCTTCAACTATTTTAGTTACCTCACAGTAATCAATAGTTTGATTTAAATCATCACTTCCTTTAAGCTTCTCATTGTTCAATAAAACAATAACATCAACCCTGTAGTTTCCGCCAATAATGGTTTCCTCAGGCAAGCATCCATGAAAAGAGTGACAACGGATATTTTCAACAAAAATTTTGTACATATAGCAAATATAATTTTTAAACAGCAAGAAGAATTTAATTAACTTTGAATTTTTATGAAAAAGTCTAAAAATTTTATTGAGCACATCATTGATCAAGATCTTAGAAACGGCTTTGATAAAAAAAAATTAAGGTTTAGGTTTCCTCCTGAGCCCAATGGTTATCTTCATATTGGACATGTAAAAGCCATTGTTCTTAACTTTGAACTTGCTAGAGAATACTCTGCTAAGATTAATTTGCGTTTCGACGATACTAATCCAGAAAAAGAGGAACAAAAATATATTGATGCTATAAAAAAAGATATTAAATGGCTTAATTACAGTTGGAACGAAGAGCTTTATGCCTCTGATTATTTTACTATCCTTCATTCATGGGCTAAGGACTTAATTAAATCACAAAAAGCATATGTCGATTCACAAAAATCTGATGAAATAGCCACTCAAAAAGGTACTCCCACAGAGCCAGGGTCAAACAGCCCGTTTAGAGATAGATCAGTCGATGAAAACCTTTTAATATTTGAGAAAATGACAAATGGAGAATATGATTCAGGACAACACGTATTAAGAGCAAAAATTGACATGTCCTCTCCAAATATGTTAATGAGAGACCCTGTGATTTATAGGGTTATAAAAAAGTCACATCCTAGAACTAAAGACAAGTGGGTTGTTTATCCAATGTATGATTGGACACATGGAGAATCAGATTATATTGAGCAAATTTCTCATTCTCTTTGCACTCTTGAGTTTAAGCCCCACAGGGAACTGTATGATTGGTTTTTAGATCAGGTTGTAGTTACAAATAAAATTAGACCTAAACAAAGAGAGTTTGCTCGCTTAAACCTTAGTCATACAATTACTTCCAAAAGAAAGTTACTTTATTTGGTTGAAAACAATTTTGTTGATGGGTGGGATGACCCAAGAATGCCAACCATTTCAGGATTAAGAAGAAGAGGTTATTCGCCCGATGCTTTAAAAAAGTTTGTTCAAAAAGCAGGAGTTGCTAAAAGAGAAAATATTATAGAAATGTCTTTGCTTGAGTTTTGTGCAAGAGAAGACTTAAATAAAAAATGTAATCGTTTAATGGTAGTTCAAAATCCTGTAAAAATTACTATAACTAACTATAATTTGAAAGAAGAAAAGTTAGAGATAATAAACAATCCAGAAAATGTAGACGCTGGGTCAAGAAAAGTTTCCTTCTCAAAGCACCTGTATATCGAAAAAGACGATTTTATGGAAAATCCGCCAAAGAAGTTTTTTCGACTTTCATTAGGCAATGAGGTCAGGTTAAAAGGGGCTTATATTATAAAAGCAAATAATATAATTAAAAACGAAAAAGGTGAAGTTGTTGAAATAGAATGCACCTATGATCCAAAAAGTAAAAGCGGAAGTGGCAAACCTGAAAGTCAAAGGAAAGTCAAAGGAACGCTACACTGGGTATCACAAAACCATTCAGTAAATGTTGAAATAAGAGAGTATGAGAGATTGTTTAACCATGCCTCTCCAGGAGATTATGATTTCTCTGAATTTAAAAGTATAATTAATAATGAGTCTGTTAAGTATCTTAATGGTTATGGTGAAAAAATACTTCAAGAATCATTGCCGGGCGAACCTTTTCAGTTTCAAAGAAAAGGTTACTATGTTTCTGACTCGAGCTCAACTAAAGACAGATTAATTTTTAACAAAACTGTTGGCTTAAGAGACAATTACAAGAAAAAAGCCTAACTAATTAGTCTGCTCTTCATCTTCTTTTTCCTTAGCAGCTTTTTTCATTTGTTCACCAATCTGATTACTTGCAGTAAATGAAGCTACCATGTTGTTTAGCATGTCAGAACCAGATTGAGGAGAATTAGGCATTAAAATTAAATTACTATTACTTGCTGAACCAACTGACTGAAGAGTATCATAGTGTTGTGTTACAACAATAAGGGCAGAAGCCTCTTGAGAATTTATATCAACATTATTTAATACTTTGACCGAATCCTCAAGACCTCTAGCAATTTCTCTCCTTTGATCTGCAATACCTTGTCCTTGAAGTCGTTTACTTTCAGCTTCTGCCTTAGCCCTCTCTACAATTAAAATTCTTTGAGCATCTCCTTCAAATTGAGCTGCAACTTTTTCTCTTTCAGATGCATTAATTCTATTCATAGACTCCTTTACTTGAGCGTCAGGATCTATATCAGTAACTAGTGTTTTTATAATATCAAATCCATAATTTTTCATAGCCTCATTTAATTCTCCTTTGACTGCAATGGCAATATCGTCTTTCTTTTCAAAGACATCGTCAAGAATCATTTTTGGAACTTCAGCTCTTACAACATCAAACACATATGATGTAATTTGGTCCTGAGGAAAATCAAGCTTATAAAAAGCATCGTAAACCTTATCTTTAATAACCTTGTACTGAACAGAGACTTTAACCTTTACAAAAACATCATCTTTTGTTTTTGTTTCAACAACAACATCTAGTTGTTGAATCCTCAGACTCAATCTTCCAGCAACGGAATCAATTATAGGAATTTTTATTTGCAATCCAGATTGTCTAACACTAGTATATTTTCCAAACCTTTCTACAACTGCTGCAGACTGTTGTTTTACAATGAAAAAAGTTCCGAAGATTAAAAAAATAAATATAAACGCAATGATGGGAATAATAAAATAACTCATATATAAATGTATTTTGTGGTACTGTGTTATACCAGGTATTAAAATTATAAATTTTTTTATTATTAGATGAAGTTATTATCAAAATTATTTGATAATTTCTTGGAGTAATGAAATTCTTTCGGTTGTTTCATTTATTCCTAAAAAATTAATAAGATCAAATAGGTCTGGACCTTCTAGCTTTCCAACCAAAGCAACTCTAATAATAGGCATTACTTTTCCCGGTTTAATCCCGCTGTCAGAAAGTTTACTGAACATTTTGGATTTTAGCTTAGAGATATCCGTTTGTTTATTTGCTATAAAAAAATTAGATATAACAACTAGTATGTTTTCTGTCTCCTCGTTAGATATTTTAGAGAGACTTTTTTGATCAATATTAGGTTTTTCCACTAAGTAACTAAAAGCTTTTTTTATGCCTGTTGTTTTTTCAAGGCGTGGTTTTATCATCCTTGATATTTTTAACGAATCTTCAGTCTTAGTCTCCATCTCCTTAGAAATAATTTTTGAAAGATCTTTTTCATCCATCAGCTGAATGTGTTGAAAATTTAGCCATAGTAGTTTTTTAGGATCAAACTTTGCACCTGAGCTGTTAATATCATTAATTGAAAAATCATTAATCAGCTCTTTAATAGTATAAACTTCTTTTTCATTTGCATTATTCCAACCTAAAAAAGCCATGTAGTTATTTACAGCCTCTGGAAGATAACCTTCTTCATTTAATCCTTTATAAATAGTATTGTTATCAATCCAGTTGAGAGGGTAAACAGGAAACCCAAAAGAAACACCATCCCTTTTGGACAACTTACCTTTCCCAGTTGGTTTTAGTATCAATGGTAAGTGAGCAAAATTTGGCTTTTCGAAATCTAAAGCCTCATACAATAATATGTGTATCGCAAGCGACGGAAGCCATTCTTCGCCTCTTATCACATGGCTTATTTCCATTAGATGATCATCTACTACATTAGCTAGATGATATGTTGGCATGCCATCACTTTTGAACAGTATCTTATCATCAATTTCTTTTGTTGAAACCGAAACTTCACCTCTAATCAAATCTTGGCACTTAACAATGCTATTTTCTTTAGTTTTGAAACGCACAACATAGTTTTTTTGATCAAGTTTTTTTTTCAGTTCTTCTTCACTTAAATTAAGAGAATTATTTAATTTATTTCTGTTGTGAGAGTTGTATATAAAAGTTTTTCCTTTTAATTCGTGATTCTTTCTGTGTGAGTCTAGCTCTTCTTTTGTGTCAAACGCATAATAAGCTGCGCCCTTTTTTATTAGAATTTCTATGTATTTAGAATAAATTTGTTTTCTTTCGCTTTGCTTGTATGGTCCATAATCCCCACCTTTTTTTGGAGATTCATCGAATTTTATTCCAGCCCATTTAAGAGAGTCTTCAATGTGACTTTCGCTACCCTCAACAAGTCTAGTTTGGTCAGTATCTTCAATCCTTAAAATAAGACTTCCTTTCATCTTTTTAACAATTAAGTAGTTAAATAATGCAGTTCTAAGGCCACCAATATGCAATGGTCCAGTAGGGCTTGGAGCAAACCTTAATCTTATTTTTTTATTCATATTTAATTACAAAAGTAAGTTCTAGAGTCTAAATTCTAAGTATTCTAAATCTCTTTCATTTTTTCTGGCACTAGTGGATTCATAATTGAAAACCACAGCGGCGGTACAAAACTCAAAAGGATTGAAGCTGGGTAGCCAAAAGGTAATTGAGGGCTATCATCATGGCAATCTAATAATTGATATTTTTTCGATGACTTAAAATGATGATCACTATGTCTTGTAAGTTCATATAAAACAATTCTTCCAATACTATGGTTAGAGTTCCACGAATGAAAAGATTGAACTCTTTCATATCTGCCAGATTCATTTTTAAACCTTCTCAACCCATAGTGTTCTATGTAGTTAATACATTCTAAAAAAAGAAAAGCTATTGTACCAATAATTATTGCATAAGCCATTATTTTAAGTGAAAATAAAACAGCTATAATTAATAAATAAGACGGCTGTATTAAATGATACCAAAGCATATCATTTTTAATTGAAAAAAAACTTCTGTTTTTTAATCTTAAAAGCTGTTTTTGTTTTTTCCAGGCATCAATATATTGTTTTGTAACCGAACTTAACCAAAAAGAATATAAAGACTGCTTATATTTAGCAGTTGCCCCATCTTCTGACGTCGCAACATTTATGTGATGACCAAAATTGTGTTCTACATAGAAATGCATGTATAGGCAGGGCATAAAAAGAGCTTTTCCAATAAATTTCTCGTAATATTTTTTCCTATGACAAAGTTCATGGGCAACATTTATAGCATTGGTAGCTAGTAAAATGCCTGCAGACAGTAAAATACCTATAGTTTCAGCCACAGAATATTCAATGTTTTCAAGCCTAGTAAAAACAATCCACAGTAAAACGAAGACTATTGGAAGATTTATGTACAACATCCAGTCAAAAACTTTATTTATTTTTTTACCACTTATTTGATTTTCATCTAAGTTTTCTCTATTCTGTTTTAAAACACTGTCAAGAAGAGGAATTATTACAAATGCATATAAAACAGTTATATACGTTCCAGCACCAAAAGACATAAAAGAAGCATATGCAGATAATGGAATTGTATATGCAAATAAATACTTGAAATCTTTCACATCGCAAATATATAAATTTTGATTTTTTCTTTTATTACCTAATAGTATCTTTGCCAAGAATAATGTGTATTGAATTTATATCCAATATTGATTTTGTTTTGTCTAAGAAGAAAAAACACATAAACTGGTTAATGAACGTAGCAAACTTGGAGGGATATAAGATTAAAAACGTTGTTTATGTTTTTTTAAGCGATGATGAGCTTAAGTCTCTCAACGCCAAGCACTTAAAGCATGATTATTATACTGACGTTTTATCTTTTAATGACTCAATTGGTAAGGAAATTAAAGGTGATATAGCTATTTCTATTCAACGAGTAAAGGAAAATGCTAAACTGTATTCACCATCTTTTGATGAAGAGCTTAGGAGGGTGATGGTACACGGCTTACTTCATTTTATGAATTACAAAGATTCTACAAAAGAAGAAATTACTCTTATTAGAGCTAAAGAAGAAAAAATGTTAGGTTTGTTCCACGTGAAACAATAAGTATGTTCCAAAATAAGTACGATGTTATTGTAGTAGGTGCTGGTCATGCCGGCAGTGAAGCTGCGGCTGCTGCAGCCAATATGGGAAGTACTACTCTTTTAATAACAATGAATCTCCAAAATATAGCGCAAATGTCTTGTAATCCAGCCATGGGCGGAATTGCAAAAGGACAAATAATTAAAGAAATTGATGCTCTAGGCGGATACAGTGGTCTCGTTACAGATTACAGTGCTATACAGTTTAAAATGCTAAATAAATCAAAAGGGCCAGCGGTTTGGAGCCCTAGAGCTCAATCTGATAGAATGATGTTCTCCTCGAAATGGAGAGAAATGTTAGAATCGACACCAAACCTTGATTTTTATCAAGACTCTGTAGTCAGTATGTTGGTTGAAAATTCTACTGTTGTAGGTATTGTAACCCAACTTGGCATTAAAATATATTCCAAGTCAGTCGTTTTAACTAGCGGAACGTTTCTAAATGGTTTAATCCATGTAGGCGAGAAGCAGTTTGGAGGTGGAAGGGTTGGAGAAAAGGCATCAATTGGGGTTACGGAGGATCTTGTAAGTCTCGGTTTTGTTTCAGGTAGAATGAAGACTGGGACTCCACCAAGGGTTGATGGAAGATCACTTAACTACAATAAAATGGAGGAACATCCGGGGGATATTTTACCTGGCAAGTTTTCGTATTTACCCTCCTCTCCTAAACTAACAAAACAGCGAAGTTGTTATGTTACTTATACAAACTTAAAAACCCATGACTTATTAAGAGAAGGTTTTGATAGGTCTCCAATGTTTAATGGAAGGATAAAGTCTATTGGACCAAGATATTGTCCGTCCGTTGAAGACAAGATAAACCGATTTTCAGAAAAAGATAGGCATCAGATATTTGTAGAGCCTGAAGGTTGGAATACTGTTGAAGTTTATGTCAATGGGTTCTCTACATCACTTCCCGAAGAAGTACAGTTTAAAGCACTAAAGTCTGTTCAAGGCTTTGAAGATGTTAAGTTTTTTAGACCTGGCTATGCAATTGAATATGATTACTTCCCTCCTACACAACTTAAACATTCTTTAGAAACAAAACCAATTGAAAACCTCTTTTTTGCCGGACAAATTAACGGCACTACCGGATATGAGGAGGCTGCTGCCCAAGGTTTAATGGCCGGTATAAACGCTCATTTAAAAATCAATAACAAATCAGAGTTTATATTAAAAAGAAATCAAGCTTATATAGGTGTATTAATAGATGACTTAATAACGAAAGGAACGGATGAACCCTATAGGATGTTTACATCCAGAGCTGAATTTAGAATGTTACTTCGTCAAGACAATGCAGACATTAGACTGTCTGAGCTTTCCTATTCTATCGGTCTCGCTACAAAAGATCGGTATACATTAGTTAAAA
The DNA here is from genome assembly GCA_902522775.1 of uncultured Bacteroidota bacterium. Classification (GTDB taxonomy): domain Bacteria; phylum Bacteroidota; class Bacteroidia; order Flavobacteriales; family Flavobacteriaceae; genus Eutrophosalina. Next base: position 31,505 of record CABYWQ010000007.1, read on the forward strand.
ACAAGCTTAAAAAAACACAAGAATTAATTCATTTTATTGAAAACTTAAGTGTTTCCCCAATGGAAATCAACCCTATTTTAGAAAACAAAAACTCAAAGACCATTGATCAGTCCATGAAATTAAAGAAACTTTACAGTAGGCCTAACATTGTTTTTGAAGATGTTGTAAAAATTAACTCTCTTAAGGATTTTATTGATAATAATAATTTAAATGAAGAGGTCATTGAGCAAGCTGAAATACAAATTAAATACTCAGGCTATATTCAGAAAGAAAGTGCTAACGCTGATAAGCTAAACAACCTTGAATCTATTAAAATTCCAGAAATGTTTGATTATAGTGTTCTCAAGTCAGTATCATCAGAAGCTAAGTCAAAACTAGAGGAAATAAGACCAAAAACTCTTTCACAAGCGTCGAGAATTAGCGGTGTTTCACCAGCAGACATCAGTGCGATGCTCGTTTTTATGGGTAGATAGTTATGTGTACGCCTAATGTTCCACGTGAAACAAAACAAATTGAAACCAAAGATTATTTGATTTCAAACAAACGCTTTGTCATAAAAGAGGTTAAGAACGGGTTGTTAAAAACAACGCCAAATATATCAGATTCTGAAATTTATAAATATTATAGTTCAGATGATTATCTCTCACACAACAGAACTGTTTCTTTTCTCTCTTTGATATATAATTTTACCTCAAAATACATGTTAAAAAGAAAGATTAGTCTAATCTCAAAATATATTAATCCAGGGGCTTTTTTTCTAGATTTTGGGTGTGGTATTGGAGAGCTGGTTTTGAAAATGAAATCTAGAGGTTTTGTGTCCCATGGTGTTGAAAATAATTTAAATGCATATAACGCTTGTTTGAAAAAGAACATAAGTGTTTTTAAAGATCTCAAAAGCCTAAAATCAAAATTTGATGTAATTTCCTGTTGGCATTCTTTGGAACATTTATCAGACTTTACCACAACATTGTCTAAGTTTAATAAATTAATAAACAAAAACGGGTACTTAATAGTTGCAGTTCCAAACCATGAATCTTTTGATTCAAAATACTATGGAAAATTTTGGGCAGGATATGATGTTCCAAGGCACAGATATCATTTTAGTAAAGATGCACTAATAAGCAATGTAGAAGACTCTAACTTCAAGCTGGTTGATTCTTCTCCAATGTTCTTGGACGCTTTTTATGTTTCAATATTGTCGGAAAAATATAAAAAGAATTTTTTCAGTTTTTTTAAAGGTATTTTAATTGGGGCTGTTTCTAATTTCTCATATTTAATAACAAAAAACGCAAGTTCACATTACTTTGTGTTCAAAAAGCCAAAATAAAGCTCTTTAATAGATTTTCTATTTCACTGATAAGTCAATGATTGAATTTAAAAAAATCCGTTATTAAAACTAAAATATAAGCGTTATTTTTTTAACAAACTTGTTGTATTTACAACAGCTAGTGTTTATGAATCGCTTTTGTGAGTTTAAGCGCAAGGCTTGTCATTATCATTGTTGAGTTTCCATTTCTGCTTGTGTGATAAAAAGCTTTTTCAAACTCTTCTGTAAGGTTTTCAACATTATTTTTAGTTACAAATTTCGAAAATGAAAAAAAATTAAATTCTGTCTGCGGCTGAAATATAACTACGTTATCTGCATTAATATTTTTTAAAAAAGCCTGTCTTATGATTTCAGTTGAAAATTTAAAAAAGTCCTTTTGAATTTCTTTATCTAATTTGGCTGCATTCTTTGACCATTCAACAATTTTTGATCCATATGAAATATCTTTTTTAATTAGAAACGCATTTCTTAGTAATTCACTAAATAAAAGTTCAAAATCTGTAGATATTAAATCAAAATCTTTTATGCCATTAAAACTGATAGTTTGACAGCGTGAAACTAGTGTTGGTATTATTTTATTTATTTCATCTGTTATAAATACAAAAGTCGTGTCTTTGCCTGGCTCTTCAACCATCTTTAAAATTTTATTGCTAGCTTCAGAATTCATTCTATCAGCACACCAAAAAACAACCAGTTTGTGTTTCATTTCAAAAGACGATAAGGATAATAATCTTGAAAGAGGTTCAACAGCCCCAACACCAATAAAAGGCTGTTTATTTCCACAGTTAAGTTCATTTCGCCAGCCTTTAATTGTTAAATTTTCTGTATTTAATGAGAGGAAGTCCCTCCATTTATCATTATAAAAATTACATGAATTTTCATTAGGCTTTGATGATGAGGGAATTGGATATATAAAATGTAAATCAGGGTGAGAATAGGAATCACAAATTTTTTCAAGTCTTCTTTTTTTTTCTCCTTCTTCATTGGATGTTAGAATATTTTTGCAAAAACTTAATGCAGTTTTTAATTTGTTCTTTCCTTTACCGTATAGCAGTATAGCGTTAGGAATTCTTTTGCTTTTTGAAATTTCCCTTAACTCTTCGCTTGCTGATAGCATTTTTTCCACTTTTTAAAAGTATTAAAATAAACCTTAATTTTTATAAATAACATATCTTTGAGCAGAAAATGAAAACAATTGATAAATTCGATTTTAATAAAAAAAAGGTAATTATTAGAGTTGATTTTAACGTACCAATTGAAAACAATATTGTTACTGATAACAGCAGAATTTTAGCAGCTAAAAATACAATTGATAAGGTTATTAATGATGGTGGCTCTTGCATATTAATAAGTCATTTAGGAAGACCAAAAGGTTTTGACATCAAGTTTTCTATGTCAATAATTCATTCGGAAGTTGAAAAAGTTTTAAGTAGAAAAGTAACTTTGTCTAAAGATGTGATCGGTGAAGACGCTTTTAATAAATCCAATAATTTATTGCAAGGACAAATACTTCTACTCGAAAATTTAAGGTTTCATGCGGAAGAGGCTAGCGGAGAAATAAATTTTGCTAAAAAGCTTTCATCAATGGCTGATTGTTATATAAACGACGCATTTGGAACAGCACATAGAGCTCACGCTTCTACTGCTGTAATAGCTCAATTTTTTGAGGAAAAGTTTTTTGGTTTATTATTACAAAAGGAAGTGAACTCAATTGATAAAGTAATGAAGAATGGAGAAAAACCCATTTTAGCAATACTTGGTGGTGCAAAAATTTCATCAAAGATTCCAATAGTTAATAATATTATTGATGTAGTTGATCATATAATAATCGGAGGAGGAATGTCATTTACTTTTATAAAAGCTCTTGGTGGAAAAATTGGCTCTTCTATATGTGAAGATGAAATGATGCCAGTTGCTCTAAAAATTTTAAAAACAGCTAAAAATAAAAATGTAAAAATTCATCTTCCATACGATGTAATTTGCTCAAAAGAATTTAGTAACGAATCAAAATCTAAAACTTTTGAAATATCTAATATTCCCAATGATTTTCAAGGCATGGATGCCGGTAGAAAAACTATTGAAAAATTCTATGAAATTGTAATTAAGTCAAAAACAATTTTATGGAATGGGCCTGTTGGAGTTTTTGAGTTTTCAAACTTTTCTAATGGCACAAAACAATTGGGTAATGCAATTGCCAAAAGCACAGCTGAAGGGGCCTTTTCTTTAGTTGGCGGAGGCGATTCTGTGGCCGCTGTTAAAAAGTTTGGACTTCAATCTAAAGTAAGTTATGTTTCAACAGGCGGAGGTGCTATGTTAGAAAGTTTAGAAGGTAAAATTTTACCAGGGATTAAAGCTTTACAGAATTGAAAGTTGAAAAGTAAAATCATTATTTTAATTTCTCTTATTTTTTTTTCGTGTGAAAACGAAAAAAACAATTACAAACCAATTTCATCTGGAAGAATAAACTCTATTTCTGTAATTATTGATAAAGTTAATTGGGAATCTAATATAGGAGATGAAATCAGAAATTCTTTTGCATCAGAGTTTAAAGGTCTTCCTCAAATTGAAGAGGCATTTAATTTAAATCAAATACCTTACGAAGCATTTACTGGATTTGGAAGAACAGCAAGAAATATAATTTTTATAAATCAAAAAAAAGACGATAAACCAAAGATGGTTAGAGACAAGTTTGCTAGACCTCAGTTATTTTTAGAAGTATCCGGAACCGATCATCAAACAATAATCAAAAACTTAAAGAATGTTACAGATTTTTCAATTAATGAATTTCAAAAAGGCGAAATAGCAGAAAATAAAAGAAGAATTCTAAAGTCAACTTTAAATAAAACAAACTTAGGTGAGCTTTTATTTTTAAGCTTAAAAATACCATCAGCATATTCAATTTTTAAACAAGAAAATAAAACGATTTGGTTTCAAAAACTTTTAAAAAATGGTAGTTCAAACATCATAGTTTCTGAATTAAACATTTCTAAAGAAGTTTTTGAATCTTTTAGCCTAAAAGATGTAATTAAATCAAGAGATTCTTTGAATAAGTCCTTTGTTCCTGGCAGAAATGAAGGCAGTTATATGATTACAGAGCAAGCCTACTTACCTTATTTTACTTCAACTAAAGTAAATGGATTCCCAGCCAAGGAGACAAGAGGAACATGGGAGGTTAATGGAGATTTCATGGGAGGTCCATTCATTAATTATATTCTAAAAGACTCTATTAATAATAGGATTTTATATTTTGAAGGATTTATTTTTTCACCTTCACAAAGAAAACGGGATGGAATTATTGAGATAGAATCAATAATTAAGTCGCTAAAAGTTTTTGAAAAGAATTAAAAAAGTTTTTATTCTTCTTTGTCTTTTTCTTCCTCCTTAGAAGCATTTTTAAATTCTTGTATGCCTTTTCCAAGCCCTTTCATTAATTCTGGGATTTTTCTACCACCAAACAATAATAGAATTACCAGTAGTATCAGAACAATTTGTCCTGGACCCAAAGCAAATAAAACAAAAGATGTATTCATAAATTTAATTTAAGTAAAAGTAATAATAAATTAGTTTTTAAAGTTTAATACAAGAAAATTTATAATATTTTGATGATTATCTTTGTAAGTAAATGAAAGAGAAAAAGATTTCAAAAAAAAACAAAAACAGCCCAATTAATTATAGGCTAGTAGTTTTAAACGAGGAAACTTATGAGGAGAGGTATTCTTTAAGGCTGTCTAAATTAAATGTATTTGCATACATAGTTTTTATTACTCTTTTTATTATGACTATAACAACTTTTATTATTTTTTTCACTCCCGTTAAAGAGTATGTTCCAGGCTATGATACAACTGAAATAAGGTTTCAGGCAATTGATAATCTTCAAAAATTAGACTCGATTGTTTATGCTCTAGAAAACAACGAGCAATATATCCTGTCTTTGAAAAGCTTGTTATCAGGTGAAGAATTTGACAACAAATATCAGTCAAATCCACAAGTACCTAAAGTTGATCTTTCAGAGCTTGATGTTAAGATCAATATTGAAGATTCTATCTTAAGAAAATTTGTTGAAAGGGAAGACAGGTTTAATATTATTGAATCAGAATACAATCCTTTAGACATTACTTTAGAACCACCTGCTGAGGGTTTTATCTCAGAAAAATTCTCTGTTAGTAATAAACATTTTGGTATTGATATCGTTTTAAAAGAAGAGACTCCTGTCAAATCAGTTGCGGAAGGAATTGTTATATTTTCAGAGTGGACAGTAGGGTCTGGACATACAATTATTTTATATCACAAAAATAGATTAATGACTATTTATAAACATAATAAATCATCAAAGGTTTCTCAGGGAAAGTTTGTACAATCTGGAGAGGTAATTGCTCTTTCAGGCAACACAGGAGAGTTCACTACTGGCCCTCACTTGCATTTTGAATTGTGGGACGACAAAGGGCCAATAAACCCTCAGGATATAATAACTTTTTAATATGTTAAAAAGATTTTTTGCAAAAGTTTTTGCTTTTATAATTGTAAGAAAAATTGAAAATACTTATTCAAAGTCCTTTAAAATTCAAGAAAAAATTCTTTTTTCACTTTTAAAAAAAGCCTCTAATACTCAATTTGGAATAGATCATAATTTCAATAAAATAGACAATTATGACTTTTTCAAAAAAAACGTTCCTGTCAGAGATTATGAAGAGTTTTCAACTTACATCTCCAAAATCAAAAAAGGTAGCAGAAATATTCTTTGGCCTGGCAAGCCTCTTTATTTTGCAAAAACTTCTGGAACAACAAGTGGTTTAAAATATATTCCAATAACTAAGGAGTCAATGCCTAATCATATTAATTCGTCAAGAAATGCTTTTTTATTTTATATAAATAAAACTGGAAAAACAAATATTTTAGACGGTAAAGCTATTTTTATTCAAGGCTCACCAATTCTGGAAGATTTAAATGGTATAAGCGTTGGAAGACTATCTGGAATTGTTGCACATTATGTTCCGAGATATTTAAATAATAACAAAATGCCATCTTGGGAGACTAATTGTATAATTGACTGGGAAGAAAAAATAGAAAAAATTTGTGAAGAGACTTTAAATGAAAATATGACTGTTATAGGCGGAATTCCATCTTGGGTAAAAATGTATTTTGAGAAACTTATTAAAAAGTCAAATAAAAAAACTTTAGCTGAAATTTTTAAAAATCTATCATTGTATGTTTTTGGGGGAGTAAATTATGAGCCATATCAAAAAACATTCAATAAGCTGATTGGTAAACAAATTAATACAATTGAATTTTATCCATCATCAGAGGGTTTCTTTGCCTATCAAAATGATCAAAATGATAAGTCATTACTACTTCAATATGATTCTGGAATTTACTTCGAATTTGTAAAACTTGAAAATTTTGGAGATGAGAACCAAAAAAGATATAATCTTTCGCAAGTTCAAGTAGGAATAAACTATATTTTAATAGTTTCAACAAACGCAGGGTTGTGGGCTTACAATACTGGTGACACAGTTACTTTCACATCACTTGATCCGCCAAAAATTTTAGTTACAGGAAGATATAATCATTTTATTTCTGCTTTTGGAGAGCATGTTATCGTTACAGAAGTTGAGCAAAGTTTAGCCGAAACATCGAAACATTTTAATGAATTAATTGCTGAATTTACAGTAGCTCCTAAATTAAATAATGATCAAAAATTACCTTGTCATGAGTGGTTTATAGAGTTTAAATCAGATGTCAAAAAATTGGATCAATTTGAAAAATATCTAGATAATGAACTGTGCAAAAGAAACGTTTATTATAAAGATTTGATACATGGAAAAATTTTAAAAGAGTTGGAAATTGTTTTAGTAAAAAAAGGGGGTTTTAATAGACATATGAAAAGCATTGGGAGACTTGGGGAACAAAACAAAATCCCAAGGCTTTCTAATAATAGAGACTTCATTAAAGGGTTAAAATAAATAAATTAACCTTCTTTGATAATTATGTTTTTATTCAATATATAATTCATTTGCCTTGAGTCTTTTTTTGATTTTTCAATTAAAAATAGATTTGTATTGAAAAGTGTTAAAAAACGTTTATTTAGAGAGGAAGTAATTCTATTTTTTCTTTTAATGGCATAGTCTTTTGTTTTAGATTTTTCAATAAATAATGACATTACCTGTGCATTTGAAACAATCTTCTGTTTTAGAAAGTACTTAATAAACAATAGCTCTTCTTTTGTTAATCCGATAGAGCCTTTGGAATGAATTATTTCTTTATTAGTCAGTACATATTTTCGATTGTTTAAGCGAAAGAAAATCCAAAGGAAAATAATTATAGATATAAGTAGAATAAACCCATAAATTAAAAAAATGTAAAAATTATCAGTACTTCTATATAAGTATTCATCAATTATACCTTCTCTTTTTTCTAATCCTGTTAAATCAAAATAGGCAATAGAAATCTTTCCAGTTGAAAAATTTTTAACTACTCTGACTAATTCATTGTTTTTAATTAGAGACTTTCCTGTGCTGTTGTTTAATAACAAATCATTAGCAATAGTTTTTAAGCTATTATTTTCTGGGTCAATTAAATAAAGATTTGGATTATCAACAATACTTAATAGTAGATTTTTCCCAAGTCGAAAGCTTTTGTTATTGAGATTAATTGGAGCATCGTTTAAAATAGGATTAAGAACTCCTTTTTTTTCCCAATTAAAATAATTTTTTTTATCAATTTCACCGAGATCGTTAAGTTTTGGCAAGCTTAAAACATACAGGTTTTTTTCTTTGAAAGATTTTTGATTATTAGATGTTCTTTTTAAAAAGCCAAAAGCATACAATTTATCATTTTTAATTAAAAAAGCTCCTTGGTCAATTCCTTCAGGAATTTGACCAGTCGTATTTACATAATCCCATTCTCCTGAGCTAAAATTAAATTTTGTTAATAGTGATTTTGTTTCCCAAAATCCATATCCACCAAGCAGATAAAGATCTTTTCCATGAGAAAAAAAATAACCTGAATATTGATTTCTGTGCGCAAAAGACCTATCAATTCTAGTTATAGAATTATCACTTTCACTAAATTTAAATAAAATACCGCCGCCTGGGTATAATAGATAGCTATTTGAACCCATTTTAACTTGTGAAAGAGCTTGAAGCTCAACATTAATTTCTTTTGGGATAGATTTTGAATACTTTCTGTATGCAAATTGATTTTTTGAAAAAGGACCAGTTAAAAAACCATCTCTAAGTAGAATATGAAAATAGTTTTTGCTGTTCTCAATAAATAGATAATCTTCATTGTCAAGTAATTCTGAAATATTGTCAGCATTGATAATTGAGTCATAAGTAACATTTTCTATTAATAAATTATTATTAATTGTTATTGCAGGCTCTTGACTATTAATTAAGCAAATGAAAAATAAAAATGATATTTTTTCGATCATTTAAAAATTAAATAAAATAGTATTAATAGATATATTAATATAAAAAATATAACAAGACTCAATGAAAAATACATAGATAGAAAGAACCCAATTGTTAATATTGAAATTGAAGTTAATAGAATTATAAGAGTTGCTAGCCAATGATTAAGACCTTTTTTGTCAATCAATCTGTGGTGTAAGTGAACTCTGTCAGCTACAAATGGAGATTGTTTTTTATATGCTCTTATTGCAAAGGCACGTAAAGTATCGACTAATGGATAAATTATCATCAAAACTACTAATAAGGGTCTTGAAATAATATCATCCGTAATAATAAAACTTCTGTCATCTAGAATGTAGAAAATATAAAAAGCAATTACTGAGCCTAATAATAATGAGCCAGTATCACCCAAAAACACTTTTCTATAAGGATTCATATTATATAATAAAAAACCTATTAGAGCACCTACTATTGAGGGTGCTACAAGCTCCATTTCTCTGGACGAAACAGACAAAATAGCTCCAATCACTATAAAAAACTTTATACAAAGTAATGCCGCAAGACCATCAATTCCATCTATTAAGTTTAGTGAGTTTACTATAACAACAAAAACAAAAATTGTGACCAAACTACCAACCAAATACGGAATTTCATAAATTCCAAAAATGCCATGAAAATTATTTATATAAACCTCACTTTGTAATAAAACAACTCCCGCAAATACTTGAACATAAAATTTTTCTCTGTACTTTATTGAAAAAAGATCATCTGCAACACCAATTAAAGCAACGAAGCAAAATGCTAAAAGAGCATATAGATTAACGTTAATAAGTCCAAGTGCCTTTCCAACTCCATAACATATACAAAATGTTAGAAATAAAGCAAGCCCACCAGATCTTGTGGCTTTTTCTCTGTGAGAAGACCTGGCTGTCACTGGATCATACATTTTATTTAAATTAAAAGCAGTATTTAAATAACCATTTAAAAAACCTGATAGGCCAGCAGCTAAAATTAAAAACAAAAAATAATAAACTAATAATTCGACTTCCATTTATTAACTTGGCTTTGTGAAAAAAATATTTTCATTCTTAATTTTTTTTGTATTTAATTTTATTTCAGGACAAATAAATTTACCTGTTTCAGATAGTATAACCAACTTCTTGTTTGCAAAATCAAATGATGATAAAATTAATATGATAACTAAAAATGGCATATTTGAGCTAAATAATCAATCTTGGAACTATTATAAATTTCCGACTTCATCTTTTAAAAAAGAGATTGGTAAAATTGGAGTTGAATTTTCACACAAAGAGTATTTATCGATTCATAATTCAAAGGATCAATTTATAGTTTCAATTGGTGGCGGACCAGTTTTTAAAAGAATCAAAAATGAATATATAAGAGTCGACAATACCCATCTCCATCGAAATCAAGTTTGGGGATCTTTTTTTACTTATAATGATAAAATTCATATTTACGGTGGTTATGGTTTTTGGTCATTTAAAAACTATATTACTTTTTTTGATTCGAATACTAAACAATGGGATCTAGTTTATAATGAAAGTGAATATATCCCAAAAGGAAGGGGTAAAGCTATCAGTTTTGTCTCTAATGACTTTAAGCTTTTCGTAATTGGTGGCACCACAATTTCTAAAAACGCGTTGTATAATATAGATAATGATGATGTTTTTTACTTTGATTTGATTAAAAAAAAATTCGTAGACATTGGTAAACTTTCTAAGCCACTAATTTCAAAACACACTCTTTTTAAACTACCCTCAGTAAATGACAATGCATTTCTAATTGAGACAGATTCAATTATTAATTTTGACTTCAATGAAATGAGCTACACATCATATAAAAAAAATAACTTAAATATTAATGTTGATAATAAATTTCCAACATATATAATCGGTAATAATCTATATTTTATTTCTGAAAAAAACCAAAAAAAAACATTAGAATTTATAAATCTTAATTCTTTGGACTCATCTGATTTTGTATCATCAACAGTTTCTATTATCGAAGAAAAAAGAGAAAGATCTTTTGAAATAATATTAATTTCAGTATTTGGTTTAATTTTCTTTTGGATTATTTTAAAATTATTTTTGTATAAAGATCATATAAAGGGCCTTTTGCTATTTGATGATAAAATAATATTTTTTAAAAACAAATCAGTTAAGGCAACATCAATGGAAATAAATTTTATTTCAAACCTTTCTAATAATAACTTTATATCTGCATCACAAATAAATAAAATAATATCCTCAAAAAAATACAGTAAATCTCATTTAACATCTATGAGAAATAATTTCATTAATAAAATTAATTCTAAGCTTTATCATCTTAATGGTGAAAAACAATCAATCATTGAAACTAAACATCCAGATGACAGTAGAATCAAAGTTTATAGAACAAATATCAGTAACTTTAAGCCTAAAACCAGCTTTATAAAATTTTTATTTAAGTTTTAGTTTAGATATAGCTTCGCTATTCATTTCACATTAAAAGCTAAATGATTTATTTGATTTATGCAGCAACAAGATTATTTTTGCTTAATACAAACTTTACATTTAAAGACTTTAGTATTATAGTTACATTTTTATTTGTTACTTTCTCAATAACCCCATTTTTGAAAATCATTGGACCAGAGCTAACCTTAACTTTCTCACCAATTTTAAAATGTAATTTATGAATATTTAAATCACCGCTGAAATGATTCCTCAATACACTAATCTCATCATTACTGATGATGGCAGGTTTTCCTAAAGTATTCCTAACAATATTTTTTGTATACGGATTTAAATTAATAAGATTGTAATTTAATTTATTAGTTCTAAAAAAAACATATCCAGGTAGTGCAGAGACATTAACTTTTTTTATCCTGTCTGACCAAACTCTTCTAGACTTATAATAAGGCGCATAAGATTCAATATTAAAAGACGAGAAAAAATCACGAGCTTTGAGCTCAGTATTAGTTCTAGTCTTAATTGCAAACCATTTCATACCTACTGCTAATATAAAAATAATATTTAATGAATAGTTCGTTTTTTTGTATTCTATTTACAAAATGCTGTATATCAATATCTTATAATAAAATGATAAGATTTCTTTTAGAAATAAAATACAATTTTCTTTACTTTTAAATTTTTATATTCATAAAATTAAAAACTAATTTTACAACATGAATATACTGGTTATTGGGTCCGGAGCGAGAGAACATGTTTTTTTTAATCAATTATTAAAATCTAATTCTCCTATTTCACTGTTTTCAATTAATCCTAATGCAGCTATTTCAAAAATTACAAAACCCTATTACGTAGAATTTAATTTTCATAATCTAAAAAAAATCTTAATTAATGAGTTAATTAATCTTGTGTTAGTAGGCCCTGAGATTCCACTAATTGATGGAGTATACGATTTTGTTAAATCGGATCCTGATATTCACGACATAATCGTAATTGGACCGTCAAAAAAGGGATCAATGCTCGAGGGAAGTAAAGATTTTGCTAAAGGATTCATGAGCAGATATAAAATACCTACTGCTAAATCAAAGTCCTTTACTAAAGATACATACAATAAAGGCATTGACTTTTTGAAAACCCAATCTCCACCGTTTGTTTTAAAAGCAGATGGGCCTGCTGCAGGTAAAGGTGTAGTTATATCTCATAACCTGAATGACGCTTTAGCAGTATTAAAAAAAATGCTAATTGATAATAGCTTTGGAAAATCTTCTGAAAAAGTTGTAATTGAGGAGTTTTTAATTGGAATTGAAATGTCTTGTTTTGTTCTTTTTGACGGTAAAAACTACAAGACTCTGCCATACGCAAAAGATTATAAAAGAATTGGAGAAGGTGACGTCGGCTTAAATACTGGAGGAATGGGTTCAGTTTCCCCTGTTCCTTTTATTGATATTGAACTAAAAGAAAAGATTGACACTCAAATTATTAGACCAACAATTAAGGGCCTAATTGAAGAAAAGATTGATTACAAAGGTTTTATTTTTATTGGTTTAATTAATGTAAATGGAGACCCATATGTTATTGAATATAATGTTAGAATGGGAGATCCAGAAACTCAAGTAGTACTACCAAGAATAAAAAATGATTTTTTAGAAATATTACTTGCTATTGAAAATCAAGATCTTGATAATTTAGATTTGGACGTTGATAATAATCATTTTGTTAATGTTGTTTTAGCATCTGAGGGCTATCCTGATTCTTACACCAAAGGGTTTGAAATTAATGGACTTGAAAGAGTTCACGACTCAATAATTTATCACGCAGGAACTACTTTAAAGGATAATAAAGTGGTAACTAATGGTGGTAGGGTAATTTCTGTTGTTTCGTCATCAAATGATTTTAAAAAAGCACTTCTAAAAAGCTATAACGCTATTAATAAAATCGAATTTAAAGGAAAGAAATTCCGAAGAGATATCGGGTTTGATTTATAAAAATGAATGTGCTGTTACTTCAGTTTCTTTTCCTTCTTTTTTGTCGTACTTTAATAGCTCCAGAGTCCAATAAATTAGCGCTGCTGAAATAAGAAAAATAAAACTAAAGTTTATAGCATTCTGAATAAACCAATTAGTAATATCTAGGCGAATAAAATCAACGGGGAAGAATAAAATATCAACAAACAAAAACTCAATTGCTTCAAAAAATTCCTTCATTATGCAACAAAGATAATAACAATATTTATTTTTGTTGAACTTAGTTTCATTATATTCAAAATCTATGACAGTTTCTAAAGAATGCATTTCAATTTTTAAAAAATCAATAGAAGATTATCATATACTTGATTTTGTTGATCAAGAATTTAGAAACCCATTCTCTAAAAATGAAGTCTTTAAAAAAAATATTTACAAAAAGTCGTGGATTGATACTGTTCAGTGGCACCTTGAAGACATAATTAGAAAGCCTAACATTGATCCTAATGAAGCGTTAAAAATTAAAAGAAGAATTGACAAAAGTAATCAAGATAGAACAGATACGGTTGAAGCTATTGATGACTATTTTTTCAGAAAATTTTCACATGTTAAGATTATTGATAGATTTAGTATAAATACTGAAACTCCAGCTTGGGCAATTGATAGACTTTCGATTTTGGAGTTAAAAATTTTTCACATGGATATTGAGGCAAACAGGCCCTCAGCTGATGAAAAGCACAGACTTTCTTGTTTTAATAAATTAGAACTTTTAAAACTTCAAAGAAAAAATCTATCTAAAGCTATAGATCAACTTATCGAAAACATTTCCAAAGGAAAAATAAAGGCACTTACTTATAAGCAAATGAAAATGTACAATGATGACAAGTTGAATCCTGAATTATATAAGGATTAATTATGAAAAAAACACTCATTCTAAGGTTCTCATCTTTAGGTGATGTAGTTATGACAGTTCCTATAATTAGATGTTTGTGTGAAAGATATCCAAATGATCAATTTGTCGTAGTTTCAAGAAAAAAATTTAAACCATTATTTGAAGAATATCAGAATCTTTCATTTTTCCATGTTGATTTTGAAAACAGACATAAAGGGCTTTTTGGTATTTTTAGACTGTTTAAAGATTTAAAAAGAGTTAAACCAAATAAAGTTGCTGACTTGCATAATGTTTTAAGAACAAAAATAATTACCTTTTTATTTCAATTATCCTTTTTCAATGTAAAGACATTGGATAAAATGAGATCTGAAAGAAAAAAACTTACTCGATCTAAAAATAAAGTTTTTAAACCCTTAACTCCAATTCATTTTAAATATCAAGAAGTATTCAATAAGTTAGGTTATCAAATCGATCTTATAAAAGATCACAAATTCCCAACACTTAAGGCTTTAAATTCGAATGAGTTTTTTTATAACAAACAAAAAGTTGGTATTGCACCATTTGCAAATCATAATGGAAAAGTTTATCCTCTAGATTTAATACAAAAAATAATTGCTTATTTGTCTCAAAATAATCAAGTTTTTTTATTTGGATTTGGCGATGAGCTCAAAATCTTAGAAAAATGGGAAAGCTCTTATAAAAATGTAGAATGTCCTTCTAAAAATAAAAACCTTAGTGAAGAAATAAAGTTGATTTCTAATTTGGATTTAATGATTTCAATGGATTCCGCTAACGGCCATATTGCTTCTATTTATAATGTACCTGTTATTACTATATGGGGATTAACTCACCCATATACTGGCTTTTCAACATTTAACTCTGTTAAAGAAAATCAGTTTACAGTTGATAGGACTAAATTCCCTTTGATACCAACCTCTATATATGGGAATAAAAAAATTAATGGTTATGAGGAGTCAATGAGATCAATTGACTTAAATGGGATACTCTATAGAGCCGGTCAAATCTTAAATCAGACATCATCATAATCTATAGTGATTTCTTTAGAATTTGGTTTTGAAATACATGTAAGAATTAATCCCTCGTCAATTTCCTCATCAGAAAGCATTCCTGAATCATCCATTTGAGCTTTTCCGTTAGTAACTCTTCCAAGACAAGTCATACAAATTCCACCTTGACAAGAGTGTGGTGCATCAATTCCATTTGAAAGTGCCACGTCAAGAATAATGTCATCATTATTCATATTGAATTTATGGTGCTCTCCGTCCAAAATTAACGTTATTTTTGTAGTATTCATTTTGAATGCAATAATATGAAATATTAATTTTTTTTAATTAAAATATGATCAAAAAATTTAAATATATCTTAATCATTGTTTTTATTTTTTCATGTAAAACAGCTGAAGAAAAAATAAAGGTGAACTCGTTAAAGGTTGAATACAATATTTTGTTTAATGGTGAAAATTATTTTAATGAAGGATTAAGTATTTTAGAAAATAATTATCATGAAAATTATTGGGAAATTATTCCTTTGATAAAAAGCTTAAAATATTCAGATCAGTCATCTTTATTGCCTACAAAAAATTTTGAAAAATCGGAGGAAAAAGCAATAAAAGCCATTCAAAAATCAAAGAAAGATCAAGTAAAAATTCAAGATAAAGCTTATTTGCTTTTAGGTAAATCTAGATTTTATGATCAAAAATATATTTCTGCACTTCAAGCCTTTAATCAGATTGATGAAAGAAAATCAGAAGCTATATTATGGAAAACAATGATTTATCTTAACCTTGATCAACCTGATATAGCTTTAAGAAAAGCAAAAGATGAAGTTCAAAAAATCGGATTAGAATTTAACGATTTAAATATATTAAAATCTATTACTCAAGCTGAAATTATTAATAATAATTATGATGAAGCTTTAGCTGGGTTAAAAAAAATTTATAAACAAACAAATGATAAACAGCTAAAATCAAGATCAACTTTTATAATAGCTCAAATTTATTCTGAGCTCAACAAGATAGATTCTGCTAAAGTCTTTTTTTCTAAAACTTTTAATAGTGGAATTAATAAATCTTCTGAAATCTATTTAAGGTCAAAATTAAAGATTATGTCTTTAAGCGATGGCTATAAACCTGAAGATTATCAAAAACTTGTTGAAAGTGAAAGGTACCCAGATAAAGTAGCTTTAATATTATATTATGAGGCATTGAGCTATTTAAAAAACAATCCTGATAAGGCTGCATACATTTTTAAAAAGTCTTTAAAATTAAAGGATGAAGATAAGTTTCTTAAACTAAAAACTTACAGGAAATTATTAGATATAAATTATAATAAAAGCAATTATTTAATTGCATCAACCTATATTGATTCTTTGTTAATTTATGAAGATAAATCTTCAAAAAATTTTTTTGATTTAAAAAACTTAAAAAACAGACTGTCAAATATTATAGAATTAGAAGAAAAAAATATTCAAATTGATTCACTAATAATGTTGTCAAAATTAAACGATAAAGAAA
>CABYWQ010000008.1:0-44264 GCA_902522775.1 uncultured Bacteroidota bacterium
CTTTTCTTTCAAGGCTTTCTGTCTTTATCATTGGAAAATGATAGACGTTAGCGCCGTTTTCAGAAAGTTTTGAAAAACCTTTTGAGTTAAACTCGTTGGTAGTAATTATTGATAAATTTTCAAGAATTTTCATTATCAATTTCATTTAAAATTGTTTGAGCACCTTTTTTATAAAATGTATTTGCTAGGCTTATACTTAAATCGTGCCAATTATTAATGTTATCCTCAGCAGATGATCTTATTAATTTTGTTCCGTTAAGATTAATGACTAATCCATCAATCAAAATTTTATCATTTTTAACAGTTGAAAGGGCAGCAATGGGGTAATTACAGCCTCCGCCCATTAATTTCATAAAAGATCTTTCAGTTGATGTAGTGACTCTTGAGAATTCATCGTTAATTGAAGATGTTATTTTTTTCAATTGTATGTTATCTTTTTTTATTTCTACTGCAATTGCACCTTGGCCAGGAGCACTCAATATGTCTGAGTTTGAAATAAATTCAGTTATAAAATTATCTAATCCTAATCTTTCAATTCCAGCAGCTGCTAAAATAAGACCATCATATTCACCTCTTTCCATTTTTTTTATTCTAGTATCAACATTTCCTCTAATATCAATTACATTTAATTTTGGATTAAGTTTTAATAATTGAGCTTTTCTTCTAAGAGAAGATGATCCAATTATTTCATTTTCTGTGAAATCTTTAAGTTTTTTTTTGTTTTTACTAATGAATACATCCTGAGGGTTAGCTCTTTTTAATATTGCACTAATTAATAAATTTTCATTGCTTTCAACAGGCAAGTCTTTTAAACTGTGTACAGCTATATGAATTTCTTCATTTATGAGCATTTTTTGTATTTCATTTACAAAGAATCCTTTATCAATTTTTCTGTCAAGAGCTTTATCGATAAGTATATCGCCCTTGGTTTTTATTTTTTTTAAAACGAAATTATATTTTGGGTAGTTTTTTTCTAATAATTCTTTTACAAGGTTAGATTGAAATAATGCTAATTTACTTCCTCTTGTCCCTATGACAAACGTCTTATTCATTTAAGAAAATTTGATTTATGACCTTAATAGCCTTTTGATCTTTTCCATTGTTACTGGCTTTTCTTATTTTTTTAACTAAAGAGTTAGTAAATTTATTGTAGATCTTGTTTAGTTTTTCATTTATAAGATTTGAATCTTCAATATCATCGCAATTACATTTGTAATGATCAATTTTATTCAAGGTTTCATTAACGAAAACTTCTCTTATTTCTTTCTTAATTGACAATATTGAAGGCCTTAATGTTCTTGAGTTGGTCCAGTCATCGAATTCAATTAGAAAATCTTCGATATATTCTTCAGCTTTGATTATTTCTTTTTTTCTTTTTTTATAGTTTTCATTTACTGCATCCTTAAGGTTATCAACATTCACAATTTCAAGATTCTTGATTTTGATATTACTTGGAATATTTCTCGGAACTGATAAATCAACGATTAATAAGCTTTTGTCTCTCTTATTCATTATTTCAGAGAGATCTTTTTTACTTAAAAGTTTTTTATTTGAACTTGTTGAAAAAAAGACAACATCAGAATTGTGTATCTCATTTTTGAAGTTATTAAAATCTACAAATTCATAGCCTAGATCTTCACAAAACTTTATTCCTTTTTCTTTACTTCTATTTGAAATTTTTATTTTTTTTATATTTTTTTGATGTAAATGTTTAACTGAAAGTTTTGAGGTTTCCCCTAAACCAACACATAAAAATTTTGAATTTTTTAGATCATGTTTTTTTGTTATCTGTTCAACTGCTGCGTAACTTACAGAAACAGCTCCTTTATCAATGCCTGTATTCGTTCTTATGTATTTACCAGTTTCTAAAGCTTTTTGAATCATTCTCTTTAATATGGGGCCAAGCATTTTTCTTCTTGTTGCATAGTAATACGCATTTTTAAGTTGTTCAACAATCTGAAATTCTCCAATTATCATGGATTCAAGTCCTGAAACTAATCTAAAAAGATGATTTGCAACTTGAAGGGAGCTAGTATAATTAATTAGAAACGGAGATAAGCTATCTCTATATTTTTTAAATTCAACTAGTTCTTTGATAACATTGTGAAGGAATTTTTTTTCTTGACCAAAATGGTTTTCAAATTCAAAATATATCTCTGTTCGATTACATGTTGATATTATCATTAAACCTTCAACTCCAACATTTTTTTTAAGCAAGTTGTTGAATACAAGTTTTTCTGAATCTTCAAAATGAAATCTTTCTCGAATTTCAATTGGAGCTGCTTTGTAATTTAAACTTATTAAACCAACCAAAAGGAATTTTTTTGGCAAATTTAATACTGTTATTTAACATTGAAATAACGCTTAAGGTTCAAAAAGTATTCAGTCAGGTTCAACCTGTTAATTTAGAATACAACTAAATAAAAGTATCAAAATAAGTTCATGTAATAAATTTTTTTAATTCTTCCTCAGTTGGAATATAGCAAGAATCTTTTTTGCCAAAAATTTTATATCTATTTTTAGCTATTATTCTGTAAAAAAAGTTAGATATAAACTTTGGGAATATAGATATTAATATTCTGATTCCTAATTGTGTTTTGGTTTTTCTAAAAATGTAAGCAACCGCATCACTTTCATATAATATTTTGTTATTATTTATGATAACAATTATCGAATCTTTTGATTTGTCAATATTTGAATTTTGAGAATAGAATTCAGATTGAGTATATGTGAATAAAAAACAATTTTTTTTATCGTTCCTTAACAGCCATTTATAAAAAGAGCTACATAAAATGCAATTTCCGTCAAAGATTATGATTTCATTGAAATTTTTCATTTAAATCTATGTAAAACATAAATATATTTAATAGTTCAAAAAAATTAAAATTTATATTCAAATCCTGCATATATCCCTAGAGGATGTCCAGGTCTTAATCCTGCAGGAGCTCTCGAAACAGCATATTCACTATCGAAAAGATTTAAAATTTTTGATTTTAATGTTATATCTGATCGTAGCATATATTTAAATGAAATATCAAAAATCATATAAGAGGGAATCTCTATTGATCCATCTGCTAAAGTAGAGAATTTACCATTATAATTAGCATTTAAATTAACTTCAAATTTATTTCCCTCAAAACT
This sequence comes from uncultured Bacteroidota bacterium, assembly GCA_902522775.1. GTDB lineage: Bacteria > Bacteroidota > Bacteroidia > Flavobacteriales > Flavobacteriaceae > Eutrophosalina. The sequence goes on from CABYWQ010000008.1 coordinate 3,142, forward strand.
GACAGATGAATTTAGTTGGTGTTGAGGTATATATGGAATTCTGTCTCCATTGCTGACTTCTCCCCAAATATCTTGTGTACTTCCAAAGTCCGTAAGAAATTTTGCATTTGTTAGAGTATAAGATAATGAAAAGGGTATATTAATTTTATTACTTTCAACAATATTTGACATTAATAAAATTTCTAATCCATTCACTAAAGCCTGACCAGCATTAAATGGGTCTAGTTCGCCAAATCCACCTGTTGCTGCTAAATCATTTCCTAATAAATTGGTGTAATCATTTTGGAATACAATTAGTTCTGCATTTAATTTATTTAATGTTAGTCTTGTTCCAAGCTCTAAATTGACACTTTCTTCAGCTTTTTGTCCAACTGAACTGCCAGGTGGAGAATAACCTTTATGTAACCCGCCAAATATGGAAATTTTATTATTAAATGTATAATTTAACCCAATACCAGGGATAAATACTGAAACTTTATTTTCTCTAGATGATAAATCGTTAGAGTTTCTCGATGGATTAGTTTTTCCAAAATCATCTCTTGATAATTTTATTGATTCAAATCTAATACCTGGAGATATTGTTAATCGATTAATTTTATACTTATACATGATATAGGAAGCAAAAGAATTAGCATAACTTATTCTATTTCCTTGAGAACCTTTATCTCCATAAATACCCATTGACATAAAGCCATTGTTGATATTGTAAACATCCTCCCACTGAAATCTATCTTCTTCGTCATAGTGAAATCTAAGTCCAATTTCAAGGTCGTTAAATGAGTTATTTTTCGCATACCAATGGTAATCTATTTTAGTTTGTATACCTTTTGAAATATAGTCTCTATTATTTGCTTTGACTTTCAAAGAATTTTCTAAATCTAAATTACCTCTCAGTACAGATATGTGGCCCGGAAATTTATCTGGATTTGAAACTACTTTTGATATTTTTTGCGAATTAGCTTCAAAAACTACATCATCAAGTTTGTACCAATTTCTTTTAAATCCATTGTAGTAAAAATTTGATGTAATCTTTAGTTTTTCTGAAAAATTAATTTCATGTGTGACTAAATATTGAATATGCTCAGCATCCATTTTATCTTTTTCTGATCCAGGATATCTTAAAAAAGGATTTTTATCAAAGTCAGAATTAGTTAGTCCAAGATAGGTCTCATTTGAAATTTCATCATAATGATGAAATTTTAATTCTATACTTTGTTTCGCTTTACTTTTTTTAAATATTTCAAATCTAAATTTTGAAGTTATTTCATTTATATCAAATCCAGTATTTAGCTGATTGCCAAGTGATTTAAAACCATTTGAATTATAATTAAGATATTCAAGCATATATCCAATATTTCCATAGGTATTACCTATAGTTGCATGAGTTTGCCCAGTATTAAAACTTCCGTAACTGGTAGAAATTTTACCTTTAAATGATTTTGGTATTTCTGTGGAAACAAAGTTTATGGCACCGCCAGTTGTATATGGGCCATATTGAATTTGACTACTACCTTTTAAAACTTCCACTGCTTGCATTCTTGCTATTGAAGGAAAATAATATGCAGATGATGCACTGTAAGGTGCAGGAGAGATCAATATACCGTCCTCCATAACAGCTATTTTAGAGCTTCTTTCAGGTGATGTTCCCCTAATACTTATATTCGGCCGTAAACCAAATCCGTCCTCTTCATAAAAATTAATTCCTGATATTTTATTTAATGCTCTGTTTATGTCAGTATAATTAAATTCCGCAAGCTCATTAGTTGACAGATAGTATGCAGCACCTGTTCTATTTTTTGCAACGAATTTATTTCCAAGTATAGAATTACCTTTAATAATAACTTCGTCAAGTGCTGTTATAGTATCATTTATTTTTTGATTATTGTTTTTTTGTGCTAGTAATACTTCACTAAGCATTAAAACTAAAACTAGAATTTTTCTCAAATTATTAAGTTTATTTAGAATGATTCTAAACTAATTATAGTTCAAATATAATTTATTATTTAGATTAAGTCTAAATAAATATGTTTTTTTTATTTTTGTGTTAAAATCTAAATTTGTTATATGAAAAAAAATATCCTGAGAGTTATATTCATATTTTTTGTTTTAATTATTACATCTTGTGAAAACAACCAAAAACCCAACGAAATAAATATCTATAGTCAAAGACACTATGCTGTTGATGAATTGCAATATGAGAACTTTACAAAAATGACAGGTATAAAAGTTAATGTTACCAAAGCAAATGCTGATGAGCTCATTCAAAGGTTAAAAATTGAAGGTAGTTCAAGTTTAGCTGATTTGTTCATAACAGTCGATGTCGGTAAACTATGGCAGGCTGGAGATATGGATTTACTTCAAAAAGTTGAAGATGAAACTATAACATCAAATATCAAAAAAGAGTTTTTAGATCCTAACAATTTTTGGGTACCGTTAACTTTCAGATCAAGGATCATTGTTTACAGCAAAGATAGAGTTGATGTAAATGAATTGGATAGTTATGAAAGTTTAGCTGATAAAAAATGGAAAAATAGGCTTTTAATAAGATCTTCTTCTAACTCTTATAATCAAGCATTAATGTCATCTATCATAGCTAATAATGGCGCTAGGGTTGCAGAGCGATGGTCATCTGATATTGTTTCTAATCTTGCAAGAGATCCTAAAGGAAATGACAGGGATCAAGTTAAAGCTATTGCTGCTGGTCAAGGTGATTTAGCAGTTGTTAACTCTTACTATATTGGTCTTTTATTATCATCTGAGAAAGAAGATGAATTAAATGCTGGTAACTCAGTAGGTGTTTTCTTTCCAAACCAGGGATTTGATCAAAGCGGAGCACACATTAATGTTTCCGGAATTGCTTTGACTAAAAATTCTCCTAACAAAGAAAATGCCTTAAAATTGATAGCTTATTTAACATCTTCAGTAGCTCAACAAACATATGTAGATAACACATACGAATATTCAGTTAATCCTGAAATTGAGCCAAACAAAATCGTTAAACAATGGGGAGATTTCAAAAAGGATAATTTAGACTTAAATATGCTGGGAGTCAAAAGAAACGAAGCTATTCGTATATTTGACAAAACAGGTTGGAAATAAGTCTAAATCAAATAAAAAAAAAGAGTTTTAAAAGCTTAATAGTTGTTCTATTAGCATTTATAATAGTACTTCCAATAATAGCTTTGTTTGTTGTTAGTATAGGTTTTGATACTACAAACTTTTTTTATTTTGCCGATTATTTACTATTAGATTATACACTTAGCACTTTATATTTACTTGTATTAACAATCTTTTTTTCTTTTTTATTTGGTCTTGTTCCTGCTTGGTTTATCAGTACAAGTAAATTCAAAGGTAGAAGGCTTTATGACTTGTTATTGTATTTACCACTTTCAATTCCTACATACATAATGGCTTTTTCATATGGCGACATACTCAGTTTTTCTGGTCCTTTTCAAAGTTTCGTGAGAGATTTTATTCCATCGTTAACAACTTTGGTTAATCAAGATTATCTTCAGATTGAGGTTTTATCAATTTTATTATCATTTTCATTGTATCCGTACTTGTATGCAGCATGCAGAATTTCTTTTACCTTAATTGGAAATAATTATTTAAATCTTTCAAAAAATTTAGGATTAAATGAATTAAAAACTTTTTTTAAGATTGGAATTCCTCTATCATTACCTGCTATTTTTTCTGCAATTTTTTTAATATCAATGGAAGTATTAAATGAATATGGAGCTGTTAGTTATTTTGGAATTAATACTTATACAAGTGGTATTTTTAGAGCTTGGGGTTCTATGGCTGATATGGAGACTGCATCCTTATTGGCAATTTTACTTTTTTTAGTTGTTTGTTTCTTTTTTTTTATTGAGAGATGGATAACTAACAGGTATAATTATAATTTTAAATCCAATTCAGATTTGTCGCCTAATTTCAAAAACAGTAATAAAAAGCTCGTACTAATTCACATAACATCTTTAATTATAATCTTAGCTGCTTTTGTTATTCCAATTCTTTATATGATAAATAACATTTTTGTTGATTTTGATAATATTGACTTTTTTGATGTTTTTAAACTAAGCAAAAACACAATATTCATATCTTTTATTGCATCAATCTTAATTATTTTAGTTGTTATTTTTATTCAATATGTTAAACGAATTTCTAATTCTAAAGTTTTAAATTTTGTAGGCGAAATTATTTCGCTCACATATGCCTTACCTGGGGCTGTAATTGGTATATCAATTATTCTATTATTTGCTCCTGTAAATGATTCTTTAGGTTTTTTATTAATTGGATCAATTCCTGTTTTAGTTTATGCATATTTTATTAGATATATGGCTGTTGCAGTTTCTCCTATATTAACAAGTTTCAAAAAATATCCAAAAAAGCTTGATGATGCAGGAAAAAGTATAGGTTTAAAGCCATTCCATTTTTTTAGAAAAATTTTTATCCCATTAAATATAAATGCTATAATAATTGCTTTTTGTATTTGCTTTGTTGATATAATGAAAGATTTGCCCCTAACTTTAATTCTCAGACCTTTTAATTTTGACACACTTGCAACTCAAACTTATGAATATGCTATTGAGGAAATGATAACTAAATCTTCAATATATTCATTAACTATTATTATTTTTGGAATTATATTACTTTCAATTCTTTCTATCAAACAATCAAAAAAATAAATGTTTTTAAAAATTAAAAATCTTGAAAAGCATTACCAAAAGGACAAGCCATTAATTAAATCATTAGATTTTAATGTCAATAAGGGAGATATTGTTTCATTCATAGGTGAATCGGGCAGTGGTAAAACTACATTTTTAAGATGTTTAGCAGGTTTAGAAGATATTAATGATGGATCAATTGAGCTAAATAAAGTTGTTTTAAACAGTTCTAAAATATTTATTGAATCTCACAACAGAAAAATTGGTTTTGTTTTTCAAGACTATCCTCTTTTTCCTCATTTAAATGTAATTGATAATATTACATTTAATTTGGATTCTAATTTTAAAAACAAAGTATCAGGTATTTTAGAATTAACTGGTTTAACTGATCTAACTAAAAGATTTCCTCATGAATTATCCGGGGGTGAACAACAAAGAGTTTCTATCGCAAGAGCAATTATACGAGAACCTGACCTTCTTTTATTAGATGAACCATTTAGTAATTTAGACTCTAGCATTAAACTTCAGATTAAAAATGAAATTTACAACATAATAAAAAACTCAGGCATTACTACTATTTTAGTAACTCATGATATAAAAGAAAGTTTTACAATAGCCGATAAAATTTTGATTTTTAAGGCGGGAGTTCTTCAACAATATGACGAACCTTTTAAGATATATTGTAATCCATCCAATTGTTATTGTGCTAAAACTCTTGGAGATTTAAATATGATAAATATCGCTAGTAAAATATATTACATAAGACCAGAAAACATAAGCATTGTAAATCATTCTGAATATAAAGGAATAGTTAATAAGTGTTCTTTTGTTGGTAAAGAATTTCAAATAAATGCATCTTTTTATGATGAAAATTGGATTCTTTTCTCAAAAAATTCATTTAAAGCAGGATGTGAAATTTGTATAAACTTCAATGATAATGATTTAATAAAATTCGATCCGAATTGTGAGAATTACTTTACTCAACCAACTACTGAGCAGTAATTTATATTGTTTCTAAATATTATTCAAATTATATTTGAGTATGATAAGATCAGTAAATACCTGTTTAAATTGTGAAAGTTTAGAAAATGCTCTAAAATGTTCAAAACACAACCTTTCTGTTCAGATTGATAACGTTTGCGAGGATCATAGTATAAAGAAAGCATTTTCAAAAATGTCAGATTGTTTAAGCTGCTTAAACTTTAAGAAATCAAAATGCCCACATCCTGAAAGTGCTAAAGATGGTATGTTGTGCTTTTCTTGGTCATCTTACTAATATTTTTCACTTTTTTTATGCAAAATAGTAGTTTTATGTTAAAATTTGAATTAATATAAAATTCTTATCTTTGTGTGCAATTAATTTTTAGTTGCATGATTCCCTCAGATAAAAAATTTATTGAAACTGGCCTCACCTTTGATGATGTGCTTTTAGTTCCCTCTTATTCTGAATTATTACCTAATGAGGTAAAACTGCATTCTAAATTTTCTAAAAATTTATCAATGAAAGTACCAATTGTTTCTGCTGCAATGGATACAGTGACTGAAAGTAAAATGGCAATTGCAATGGCACAAGAGGGAGGAATTGGAGTAATTCACAAAAACTTATCAATAGAAGACCAAAGCAATAAGGTAAGGAAAGTTAAAAGATCTGAATCTGGAATGATTTTAGATCCAATTACTCTTTCTAAAGATGAAACTGTTAAGGATGCATTAAACTGCATGAGTGAGTATAGCATTGGTGGTATTCCCATCGTTGATAAAGCAGGAAAATTAATTGGAATAGTAACAAATCGTGATTTACGTTTTGAAAAAGACATGAATAAAAAACTTAATAATGTTATGACTTCGGAAAATCTAATTACTGGCTCAAGAGAATTAACATTAAAAGAAGCTGAATCAATATTGCAAAAAAGTAAAATTGAAAAACTTCCAATTATTGATAACAATAATAAATTAATAGGACTAATAACATTTCGTGACATTCAAAAAATAACTCTCAAACCTTCATCGAACAAGGATGAGTTCGGTAGATTAAGAGTTGCTGCTGCAATTGGAGTTGCTGGAGATTCTTTAGACAGAGCTAAAATGTTATACGATGCTGGAGTTGATGCACTAGTGATCGATACTGCTCATGCTCATACAAAATCAGTTCTTCAAACCATAAAAAATATTAAAAAAGAATTTGTAGATATTGATATAATTGCTGGAAATGTTGCCACAGCTGATGCAGCTAAATTCTTAATTAAATCAGGTGTTGATGGTATTAAGGTTGGAATTGGTCCTGGTTCAATATGCACAACAAGAATTGTTGCTGGCGTTGGTTATCCACAGTTATCAGCTATTTATAATATTTCAAAAGAAGTTAAAGGATCTGGTGTAACTATAATTGCCGACGGAGGAATCAAACACACTGGAGATATTACAAAAGCTATTGCTGCAGGTGCTGATTGTGTAATGTTAGGATCTCTTTTAGCAGGTACTCACGAATCTCCTGGAGAAACAATAATTTTGGAAGGTAGAAAATTCAAAACATACAGAGGTATGGGATCTTTGGAAGCAATGGAGAAAGGAAGTAAAGAGAGATATTTTCAATCCAAAGTTGATGATAAAAATAAATTTGTTCCAGAGGGAATTGTTGGTAGAGTTCCATATAAAGGTTTTTTAGTTGAAAGTATGCATCAGTTTATTGGTGGACTTAAGTCAGGAATGGGTTATTGTGGAGCTAAAAATATTGATGATCTAAAAAACAATTCACAGTTTGTACAAATTACTAGAGCTGGGCTTGATGAAAGTCATCCACACAACATTACCATTACTAAGGAATCCCCAAATTATTCACGTTAAATTGAGAAATAGTATTCTCTTTTTTGTCCTTTTAGTATCGTGTAATTTAAACAACGAATTAGACAAGAATATAATTGCTAAAGTAGGTGATAAAACACTCACTTTTGTAGAACTGTTGGAGAAAATTCCAAATAATATTGAAAGACTAGATTCAACTGTTGTTGTGAACGAAATAATTAATAATTGGGCATTAAACGAACTATTAATTAAGAATGCCGAAATGAATTTAAGTGAATTAGAAAAAAATAGATTAAAAAAAAATAGTAATGAATACTATAATAATCTACTTGTAAATAGCTATAAGAACAAAATTGCATCAGTAAATTCTGACACATTAGTTAATCCGAATGAAATTGCAGAATATTATGATACTAACTTGAATAATTTTGTCTTGTATGAAGATATTGTACAAGCAAGATATGTCAGATTAAATAAAAATAATTTTAATATAAATGAAATTAAAAGGAGGTTTAGGAGATTTAATAGAGATGATATTATATTTTTTGACTCAATTTCTTTACAGCTTCTAAATTACTCTTTAAATGATAGTATTTGGATAAATAAAGACCTTTTTTTTAAAAAAATAAATGTTTTAGATGATGAAGAAATTGATAGAATTGTTAAAAAAACGTTATACATAGCAAAAGAGGATTCTTTAGATGTATATTTGGTAAAAATTAATGGATTTAAAGGTATTAATGATAAAGCTCCGCTAACTTATATTTATAAAAGAATTGAAGAATTATTGATTAATAAAAAAAAGGTTGATTTTATAAAAAATTTTGATACTGAAATTATAGAAAATGCAAAACAAGAAAATATATTTAAAGTTTTTAATTAACTCATTAATAATAGCTTTCCTTTTAATAAACAAGCAATTTATAATTGCTCAGAGTCAAACAAATGAATTCAAAAAAATCAAAATTGATGGTCTAGCTGCTGTCGTTGGTGATTTTGTAATTTTAGATTCTGACATCGATAAAACCATAATTGATTTAGAGTCTCAGGGAGTTAATACTAAAGATCTTGATAGATGTAGCTTACTTGGAAAATTGATGGAAGACAAACTTTATGCTCACCATGCAGAACAAGATAGTCTTGAAGTTGATTCTCAACAAATTTATAATTATGTTGATCAAACAATTGATTATTTCGTTGAACAAATTGGGGATATTGATAAGGTTCTTGAATTTTATAAGAAAGAAGATGAACAATCATTTAGACAAGAATTATTTGAAATAAATAAAGTTAATCAGCTCTCACAAAAAATGCAGACTCAAATTATTGATGAAATTGAAATAACACCTGAAGAAGTAAAACAGTTTTTTAACAGTATTCCCAAATATGAATTACCAGTATTTGGTGCTGAACTAGAAATTTCTCAAATTATTGTTAAGCCAGAAGTTGGTGTCGAAGAAAAAAGAAAAGTTATCGATAGACTTGAGTCCATTAAAAATGATGTTGTGATAAATGGTTCAAGTTTTGCTACTAAAGCTATTCTATATTCTCAAGATCCTGGTTCAAGATCTAAAGGAGGAAAATATACTTTGAATAGAAATCGTCCTCAAATGGTCAAAGAGTTTAGAGATGTAGCTTATAGAATGAAGGAAGGTGAAGTTTCAGATCCTTTCGAAACTGATTTTGGTTGGCATATAGTTATGGTTGAAAAAATAAGAGGTCAAGAAGTTGATGTTAGACATATTCTTTTAGTTCCTGAAATAACGAACTCAGCAATGGCTGAGGCAAAAAAGAAAATAGATTTAATTCGAAAAAGAATAATTGACGAAGAAATTTCATTTCAGGATGCCGCAAAATCTTTTTCGGATGAAAAGGCTACTAAAAATAACGGAGGAGTTTTAATTAACCCAACAACTGGTGATACTCGGTTTGAACTTACTAAAATAGATCCAGTTTTATATAATCAAATACAAAGACTAGGGGATAACGAAGTTTCGGCACCATTATTGGAAAGTGATAGACAAGGTAATCGAAGTTTTAAAATCATTAAAGTATCAAATAGATTCGATGAACATACTGCTGATTACTCAAAGGATTTTTTGAAAATTAAAGAACTTGCATTAAAAGAAAAACAGTTAAATGCAATTCAAAATTGGATGAATGAAAAAATTGTTGACACTTATATCTCTGTTAATCAAGACAGCAGAGTTTGTAATTTTTCCAATAAATGGTTAAAAAATTAATTTCAATTTTAGTATCTACCAGGCTTACTGCTTTTCTATTTATTTCTTTTTCTGCTGCAATGGCTGCAGGAACTTTTATTGAAAGCATGCACGGAACTGATGCCTCAAAAATTTTAGTTTATAATGCATTTTGGTTTGAAATAATGATGATATTGTTTGTTGTTAATTTTACCTACAACATAAAGAGATATAGGCTTTTATCTAGAGAAAAATTACCTGTTTTACTACTACATTTATCTTGGATTTTGATTATTATCGGTGCAGGAATAACTAGATATATTGGATATGAAGGAATTATGCCAATTAGAGAAGGCTCAAGTTCAAGCCAGTTTCTGTCGTCTGATACTTATCTCACAATTTTAGTTGATGGTGAAATAGATGGTCAACAAAAAAGAAAAAAATTAGAAAAAAAAGTTCTTTTTTCCGAGTACACTAACAATAATTTTACAATCAAAGATGATTTTAATAAACAAAAGTTTAGTGTTGAATATGTCGATTTTGTCGAGAATGTTAACTATGGTGTAGTCCCCAACGATTTTGGGACAGATTTTTTAAAAATAGTGGAGGCATCAAGCGGTGAGAGACATGATCATTATTTAGAATCTGGTCAAGTTACCAATATTCACGGAGTTCTATTCACTCTAAACAAAAGGGTTGAAGGTGCAATAAATATAATTTCGGAAGGATATGATTTATTTATAGAATCATCATTTAATGGTGGTTTTATGAGAATGATAGATCAATTTTCAGGTGTTGTAGAAAAAAATACCAAAGATGAAATTCAATACAAAAGCTTATATAACATTGCTGGTTTACAATTCGTTATTCCTGAACCTGTTATTAAAGGAAAATACGAACTCATCAAGAATCAAGATGAAGAAACTAATCAAAATATGCTAAAACTTAAAGTTTCAAGCAATGGTGTTGAAGAATTTGTTGAATTAGCTGGAGGAAAAGGTATAGCTGATCAGTATGAAACTTTTAATATTTCTGGTCTGGACTTTTCAATTAAATATGGTTCATTACTCAGTCAAATTCCTTTCAATATAAAACTCAATGACTTTGTTGCAGAAAAATATCCTGGAACTGAGAAAAGTTACAGTAGTTTTATGAGTAAAGTTAGTGTGGATGGAGATCAAAAATTCGATTATGATATTTATATGAATCATATTTTGAATTATAAAGGCTACAGATTTTTTCAAGCATCATTTGATCCAGATGAAAAAGGGACTATTTTATCTGTAAATCAAGATTTTTTTGGAACTTTCATTACCTATTTAGGCTATATTCTATTATATATTGGATTACTTGGAATTATGTTTTATGGTAAAACAAGGTTTAAAGATCTAGGAAAAAAATTGAAAAAGCTTAAACAAAAGAGAATTGCTACAAGTATAATTCTTTTTTTAATTTTTACTAATTCTTACTCTCAAAATGATTATAGTCATAAAAATCAAAATTTTATTTCCGATTCAGTTATAAAAAATTATGTAATTGATGAAAATCATGCACAGAAATTTGGTGAAGTAATTATTCAAGATTCAGGTGGTAGAATGAAGCCATTAAATACTTTTTCCTCTGAATTGTTAAGAAAAGTAAGTAAATCTGATAAATACAATGAATTAAATTCTGACCAAGTTTTTATATCTATACTAAGAAACCCTCTAGCATGGTACTCAGAACCACTGATTTATATTAAAAGAGGAAATGATAGTATAAGAAGTGTAATTGGAATTGATTCTGATCAAAAGTATGCTTCATTTATTGATTTTTTTGATGGTAAAGGAAATTACAAGATTTCGAAGTATTTGGAAAAAGCGTACAAATCTTCTCTTCCAAATCAATTTGAGAAGGATTTTATTGAAACAGATAGAAGAGTAAATCTTCTATTTTCTGCTCTTGAGGGAGAAATTTTAAAAATTTTTCCAGTCCCTGAGGATTCTAATAATAAATGGATTTCATCTAATGAAGTTTCATCTGAAAATTTTGCAACCGTTGATTCACTTTTTACAACAAATATAATTCCATTATATCTAAGAGAATTAGACAAAAGTTTAGTATCAAAAAATTACCAAAATGCTGATAAAATACTCGAAAGTATAAAAGGGTTTCAAATAAAGTATGGTGAGGAAATTTTACCAAGTGATGATAAAATTAACGCTGAGATTTTATATAACAAGTATGATATTTTTAAGACCTTATTTTTATATTATTTTTTAGCTGGACTGTTTTTCTTTCTATTTATAATTATTCAGATTTTTATTTCTAATAAAAAATTAAATCAACTTTTTAAATATCTCTTTGTTGTTTTTAGATCTGTAATATTTATTCTGTTTATAATTCACACTCTTGGACTTGTTGCAAGAGGTTATATTTCTGGGCATGCACCCTGGAGTGATGCTTATGAGTCGATGATCTATGTATCATGGGCAACAATGGGAATTGGTTTATTATTTGCACGAAAATCTGACTTAACATTAGCATCAACTTCCTTTGTCACATCGATGATCTTAATGATTGCTCATTGGAACTGGATGGATCCATCTATAGCAAATCTTGTCCCAGTTTTAGATAGCTATTGGCTTATGATTCATGTATCGATAATTGTTGGAAGCTATGGACCATTCGCCTTGGCTACGATTTTAGGTATTGTAGCTTTAATTTTGATGGTTTTATCTACTAAATCTAATTATTTAATAATAAAAAATAAACTAAGTGAAATTACTATTATTAATGAATTAGCTTTAACAATTGGTCTTATCATGTTAACAATTGGTAATTTTTTAGGTGGAATGTGGGCTAATGAAAGTTGGGGAAGATATTGGGGTTGGGATCCTAAGGAAACATGGGCATTGATAAGTATTTTAATTTATGCATTTGTACTACATATGAGACTTATTCCAAAAATGAGAGGTGTGTGGCTATTTAATTTAATGTCAATTATTGCATTTGCAAGTATTGTAATGACTTATTTTGGAGTCAATTTTTATCTTGTAGGATTACATTCATATGCGAGCGGTGACAAAGTGATAACACCAAACTTTGTGTATTACTCAATTTTATTTGTCTTCATTTTAGGTTTAATATCAAAATATAAATACAATAAGTTTCTTATTAAATAATTCATATATAATTTATGTATTCTTATTTTTGAATATTAAATGAAAAATTTTTTATTTGTCTTCTCAATTTTATTTATTAATTACTCTTTTTCTCAAGTTGATAATAGTTCTCGTAAAATAGATTTAAAATCAACAAAAAAATCTGTTACTATTCCTCCTGTAATTAATATAAATCCAAATTCTTTTACTGTCAAAAAAATTGAAAAAAAGAAAGACGAAAATGACTTTATGATAGCTGATAATGAATATTTTTTAAATCCAGGAGAGTCTGTTAAAAAAAGATTGAATAAAGAAAAAAATAAAAATCCTAATAAATACACAGGTGACTCATACTTGGGGGATTTTAAAACTGGTTCAGAAACTGCCAATATTTTATGTAGAGATTTTGAATATGTTGATGGTGACAGAGTATCAATTTTGGTTAATGATCAAGTTGTTATTCAAAATCTTACTCTTAACTCTTCATTTAGGGGGATAAATTTAAAACTAGAGAAAGGTTTCAATAAAATTGATTTTGTGGCATTGAATCAAGGCGATTCTGGCCCTAATACTGCTGAATTACGTATATATGATGATAATGATATTTTAATTTCATCAAATCAATGGAATTTAGCTACAGGTGCAAAAGCTACATTAATAATAGTAAAGCAATAGTTTAGAAAAGCTTAACATTCCTAAAATAATTTTTTCTTAATTTTATTAAATAACAATTAATCATTAAAATGAAAAAATTAATTTATTTATTAAGTTTTTTATTTGTTTTTTCTCTTAGCGCGCAAAAAAACAAAAATGGAGTTATTTACGATAAGCACCCCGGAATTGACTTAATAGCTTCATTCCATGAAGCCTATTCATCTGGAGATTTAGATAAAGTTGCATCGATTCTTGATGATAACGTAAAATGGTATGATGGAAATTCTGAAAATAAAGATGACAAGGGTGGAACTAAAAATAATGTTTTGAATAATGTTAGATGGTTCAAAAACTATTATGATTATGTTTCATTTAAAGATACGGAAGGAGCATATCCAGATGCATTAGAATATAAAAGATCAGGAAATTGGGTTCAATCTTGGTTCCATGTTTATGCAGTACATAAGAATACTGGTGTCGAGCTTGATCATCCTGTTTTAAGGATATATCGCTTAAACGAAGATTCTTCTCAAATTACATCAATTATTGAATATAGTAACAAAAGAAATTTTGGAATGATTAGAGAAGCTCAAAATGATAGAAAAAATGGTGTAATTTACAATAGTCATGAAAACATTAACACTGTAAGAAAGTTCATGTATTCATTTTTAAATAAAGATTATGATAGAGCTTATTCTTATTGGCATGAAAATGCTGTTATTAGAAATATCAATCTTCCATGGGGAACTTCATTGACTCTTAATGAGGCCATAAAAGCAAATTCTGAACTCTTGGAAAACTTTGATTTATATGCGGTTGATGAAATTGGTTATCCTGATTACATCGAATATGATTTCAGAGATACTAGAAATGTATTGTCATGGTGGATGATGAGATTTACAAGAAAATCAGATGGTAAAAAGGTTAATATTCCTCTTCATCATTCATTTAATTTTGATTCAGATGGAAAAATTATAAGTTCTTGGTCTTATTGGAATCAATCACTTTTTGAATAACATTAAATCATTTTGATAATGAGAACCCGCTTTTGGCGGGTTTTCTTATGAAAAATTTTCTAGTAATTTTTTTTGATTTTCTAAAGAGCTTATAAATTCTTTTTTTAGGTTGTTGATTAAGTCTTTTACGCTTAAAGAATCATTAATACTTGTTACACCTTGACCTGCAGACCAAATTGTTTTCCATGCTTTAGCTTCTGCCTCGGCAGCACTTAAATCTTTTCCAAAATCTATTTTTTTTGAAGTTTTCCACATTTCTTCTGATATACCCATTGCTTCTAAACTAGGCTTTAAAAAGTTTGCATTAACTCCAGAAACAGCTGCAGTATATACAATATCATTGGCATCTGACTTAATAATCATATTCTTATAACCATCATCTGCCAAACTTTCTTTAGTATTGATAAATCTGGTACCCATATACGCAAAATCAGCTCCCATTTGCATAGCAGATGCAATATCTCTTCCAGTACTTATACAGCCTGAAAGTATAATAGTTTTTTTAAAGAATTTTTTAATCTCAGCAATTAATGACATTGGGTTTATTGTTCCACCATGACCTCCAGCACCAGCTGAAACTAAAACTAAGCCATCAACACCAGCTTCTGCTGCTTTTTCTGCATGTCTTTTCTTAATAACATCGTGATATACTAACCCACCATACGAGTGTATTGCACCTACCAACTGTGAAACTGCACCAAGTGATGTAATAATTATAGGAATTTTATGTTTGACACACACCTTTAAGTCAGCTCTAACTCGTGGGTTTGTATTATGAACTATTAAGTTTACTCCAAATGGAGCAGCTTTTTTACCAGTTTCTTTTTCAAACTCTTCTAATTCGTTTTTGATTTGTATCACCCATTGTTCAAAGCCCTCTGTTGTTCTTTGATTTAAAGCAGGAAAAGTACCTACAATTCCATTTTTACAGCATTCAATTACTAGTTTGGGTCCAGAAATCAAAAATAATGGTGCAGCTATCGCTGGAATTTCAAGATCTGAAAAAAAATTTGGTTTGCTCATAATTTAAAATTATTTTATTAATTAATTCCATTTGGGAATTCTTTTTTCTTTGAAAGCTTTCACACCTTCAATAACATCATCAGAGCTCTTTAGATAATCTAAGGCATTATTTAGTTTTTTAATGATCTGATCATTAATATAAATTTCTTCAAAAACCCTGAGTGCATTTTTAATTGCATTGGGAGATCCTAAAGATATTTCTTCTATAATAAACTTTAATTTATCTTCAAATTCTTCCTCATTACATATTTCTTGTACAAGATTTAAGTCTCTACATTCACTAGAATTTAATTCATAACCTCTAATACACCAATCTAAAACTTTTTTTTCAGACATAATTCTAAATAAAGAATCCATTACTTGAAAAGGAAATAATCCTCTCTTCACTTCTGGCAATTTCATTTTTATTTTGGAAGTGCATATTACATAATTTGAACAAGAAACTAACAATACTCCTCCAGCATATACATTACCATTAAGAATCGTAATTTTTGGTTTGTGAAGCTTATTAAACACATCTGCAAGAAAAATTTTTGATTTACTTAATTCTTTTAAATCAAGTCCAGAACAAAATGTATCGCCATTACTCTTATATACAACAGCACGAATTTTATCATTAGAATTAGCGTAATCAGTACATAAAGCTAATTCATTAATCATTTTAGAATTCAATGCATTTTTTTTATCAGGTCTATTTAAAATAATTTCTAAGTAATTTCCATTATCATTCACAATGATAAATTCAAATTCATATGATGAAAAATTTTTAAGAAGATGACTTTTAACTAACATTTTTACAATCTAAATGTTCCATAAGATTTTGAACCTTTGATCTTTTCTTTAAGAATTATATCAAGGCAAAAGCTTAAATAAAATCTGGTATTTCTTGGATCAATTACTCCATCGTCCATTATCTCTGAAGTAGTATGCCATACGCATGCTTTTTCTTCCGCTAGTAAAACCAAATCTTTTTTTTCTTTATTTAATTTTCTCTTATCTATTTTTTTATTTGAGTTTTTAGCAGAATTTATTTTTATTATTTCCATAACACCAGCAAGTTGCTCTGCACCCATAACTCCAGATTTAACATTTGGATATGTAAAAAGGAAACGAGGATCAAAAGATCTACCACACATTGCATAATTCCCAGCACCATATGAATTACCAACAATTAAGGTTATATGAGGAACTTCACTTCCTGACACAGCATGTATTAATTGAGCCCCATGGTTTACCATTCCATTTTGTTCATGTCTTTTTCCAACCATGAAGCCAGTAGTATTATGAATAAACAAGATTGGAATGTTATTTTTATTTGCCAACTGAATAAATTGAGTTGCTTTTTTTGCTGATTCACTAAAAATTACTCCATTACTTGCTATAATTGCAATTTTATGATCATTAATTTTTGACCATCCACATTTCATTGTTATTCCATAATTTTCCTTGAATTCATAGAACTCTGAATTATCAACAAAACGAACAATTAAATCTCTAATATCAAATGGATTTTTTAGATTTTCAGGAATGATACCAAGAATATCATCCTTTTTATATTTAGGTCTTTTTTCTATTTTATCTAGAAAGCTTACTTTTTCGTTAACATTTATCTCAACAACCTTCCTTGCTATGTTAATTGCTTCATCTTCATTTTCAGCTAAGAAGTCAGAAACTCCTGAAATTGTACTATGCATTATTGCACCTCCAAGCTCTTCATCTGTTGATTCTTCATTTGTAGCCATCTTGACAAGAGGGGGGCCAGCTAAGAATACTTTAGACTGATCCTTTTGCATTATTGTGTAGTCGGACATTCCAGGTACATATGCTCCACCTGCAGTAGCATTTCCAAAAACCACTGAAATAGTTAAAATCCCATCTTTACTTCTTTTAGACATTTCTTTAAACATTGCACCATAATTATTAAAAACACGATCCTGATCAGGTAAATTAGCGCCTCCGCTTTCAACTAAATTTATGGTCGTAAGCTTGTTTTCTTTTGCAATTTGTGAAAGTCTCAAATTTTTAAGGCTAGTAGCATAATCAACTGCTCCACCTTTTTTAGTACCAATATTTGAATTTATAATACATGGTTTTTTTGAAACATAACCGATTCCTGAAATTGTAGTTCCTCCAGGACCAAAGCCATTTTCATGTTTAAGACCCGCTAGGGGCATAAGTTCTAAAAATTCACTGTCCTTATCTAAAATTTTTTTTATTCTTTCATTTGCTAAAGATTTTCCTCTATCTTTTGCTTTTTCTAGAGAAACTTTACTTCCAAGAATTTTACTCAAACTTAAATTATATTCCAACTTTTCAATAAGTTTAAGCATAGCATCTTTATTTGTCTTGAAAGAAGCACTCTTTTCGTTTATTGTGGACTTAAATTTTTTCATTATAAACAGTGCTCTAAGATAGTTAAATATTATAGTAATTTATATGTGAAAAA
This sequence comes from uncultured Bacteroidota bacterium, assembly GCA_902522775.1. Classification (GTDB taxonomy): domain Bacteria; phylum Bacteroidota; class Bacteroidia; order Flavobacteriales; family Flavobacteriaceae; genus Eutrophosalina. The sequence goes on from CABYWQ010000008.1 coordinate 21,094, forward strand.
AGGTTAAAAAAATATCTCAAAAATAAATTATTATATTTAACAATTATGGATAAACAACACTACGATTTTCCTTTCTATAAGTGGGAAAAAGAAAAAGCAAATGATCCTTTTTTAAGACAGCCTTTTGGAGACAATTGGTTTGAATATACCTGGGCTGAAGTTGGTTTAATGGCTAGAAAAATTGCATCGTCAATAGATTCATACAATCTTCCAGAAAAGTCACATATAGGGCTAATATCCAAAAATTGCAGGGAATGGGTGATTGCAGATTTAGCTATTATGATGTCTGGACATATTTCCGTTCCATTTTTTCCAACATTAAAATCTTATGAATTAGAAAATCTTATAGATTTTGGCGAAGTTAAACTATTGTTTGCAGGTAAACTTGAAAATTGGGAAGAACAAAGTAAAGGAGTTAAGAATATTCCAGTTATTTCATTTCCAAATTATAAAAATCATTCTTCTATTCCAAACTCAGCAAATTGGAATGACCTTCTTAATAAATTTGAACCTAAAATTGATAATTATCATCCTAAATTAAAAGATATTTGGACAATTGTGTTTACGTCTGGTACAACAGGAGACCCAAAAGGTGTGGTAATTGATTACAATACAATTTATTTAACCAAAGATATAATTGAAAATAAAGTTAATCCATTGGCTGTCAACAGGGATGGAAATAATACTTTATTGTCCTATTTACCTCTAAACCATATTTTTGAAAGGGTTGTTATTGAGTCTTCTTGTTTAAGATATGGTGGAACTATGTCTTTTGTAGAGTCTTTGGATTCTTTTGGTAAAAATCTAGCTGATGTTCAACCAACTACTTTTGCAGGTGTACCAAGAATCTATAATAAGTTTAGGGAAAAGGTTTTAGAGAAGATGTCACAAAAAAAACTTAATACACTTTTAAAAATTCCAATTATTTCAAAAATTGTAAAAAATAAAATTAAAAAATCACTTGGTTGGTCAAGAGCCGGAGCAATAGTTAGTGGAGCTGCATTTCTTCCACAAGAAATTATAGATTGGTATAGCAAATTAGATGTTAACATTTTAAATGGATATGGAATGACTGAAAATTGTTGTGTGTGTTCATATTTAGACACAAAAAGCCCAAAAGGAAAAGGATCTGTTGGTTTACCGTGGGACATGGTTAAAGTTAGAATTGGAGATGATGGATCTATATTGAATAAAGGACCTTTTTTATTAAAAGAATATTTTAAAAATAAAGAATATACTGATGAGGTTTTAGTTGATGGTTGGTTTAATACTGGAGATAAAGGCTACATTGATGAAAATGGTTTTTTACATATTACAGGGAGAATTAAAGATATATTCAAGACTTCAAAAGGAAAATATATTGAGCCTCATTTGATTGAAGAGAAGTTTGAAAAAAGTAATTTATTTCAACAATTATGTGTTGTAGGTTTAGGCCTCTCTCAACCAATTTTACTTGGTGTTCCTAATGATATATCTAAATTGAATAAAGATGAAACCACTGAAAAAATGAATAAGTTTCTAGAAAAAATTAATTCCTCTATGGATAGTTACAAGAAAATAAAAAAAGTAGTTTTTTTAAGAGAAGAGTGGACGCCTGAAAATAACCTTACTACACCAACTCTAAAAATTAAAAGAGCGAAAATTGATGAAGAGTTTGCAAAAAATTATGAATCCTGGTTTAATAGTGACAATGTAATTATTTGGCAATAATTTTATGAATATGCACTCAAATCGCATAATTATTTAATATTCTGATAAAATATTCATAAATTCACTAAAATTTAAACAACTATGAAAAATTACAATTACATTATTTTATTGTTCGTTTTATTGTTTTCATTTAACATAAACGCACAACAAGATGATCAAGAAGTAACTGCTGCATCAAGAAAAGCGGAAAAACTTAGTGAAGCAAGTAATTCAAGTACAATTATTTCAGAAAAAGAAGTTTCAAATAAAAAAAGCTACAATGTCTTAAGCTTGCTTGATAATACTGTTGGTGTGAATGTTGTTAGACACGGTGTTAACCAATTCAATGTTTCTCTCAGAGAAGGAGTAGATGTTTTTTCTACTCAAACTATATTACTTTCTGATGGAAGAGAACTAAATACATATGGTCTTAACTTTTTTGATGCTTCTGCTTCAACACTTTCAGGGTTAGATATAGCTAAGATTGAAGTAGTTAGAGGTTCATCCTCTGCTGTATATGGTATAGGTGCAAGCTCTGGTGTTATAAGTTTTACGACAAAAGATCCTTTTGAATATCCTGGAACAACTGTTCAGGTTTCAAGTGGTGGAATAAATAATGGTGGCGGATCTATCATTGCTGGTCGTGCAAAAAAAGTTGAATCCAATTGGAGTTTATTTAATGTTAATTTAAGACATGCTGACCATAATGAGGACAAAACTTTTGGATACAAAATAAATTTAAAATATTCTGAAAATAATGATTGGTTGGTGGGGGAAGATACTGAAGATGTTATTGGTGGTGAACTTCCTCTTATGACTTCATTTAATTTTGATACATCTCTGTATTTTGTAAAAGATGATTATGATTTAACTGCAACATTTGGTTTAAATGATACTGGGAATATTCAAAGAAGAGCACTTTGGGGAGAAGAATTACGAGAAATGTCAAGTAAATTTTTGAATTTACAGCTTAATATGGGTGATTTATTTGTTCAATATAATTATGTTCAAAATGATACAAGCAATAATTATAATTATTTTTTGCAATCTGATACGGGTATTGACTCAAGGCAATCACACGTTCAAGTTGGATATGATTTTTCTTTGCCTAGCTTATCAACAGAATTATCAGCAGGTGCTGATCATAGGGTAATAAAATTTGATACTGGTGGAAAGGTCTTTGGTGTGAATGAAAACGATGATGATTACCGAACTTATGGAGCTTCAATTCAATCAAAAACTAAATTATCTGATAATATAGATATTCTTTTTCAGGGAAGATATGATCATTTCTCTGTTTTAAATGATGGAGCATTTTCTCCTAAGGGTGTGATAATTGTTAATGATAATTGGGGTGGTACTCTAAGATTAAGTATGAGTCAATCCAGTGTTGCAGATAATGCTTATACCTTATTTAGTGATTTTCCAGCTGCTTCCTTTCAAGATGGATATCTTGGACCTATGGGAAATAAAAACGCAATAACATTTAACAATCCGACTTGGCAACCTGGTTTCGTAGCCCTAGAAGGCTTAAATGCTTTTCATCCTGCTATTGACTACAGTGTTTTAGGTTTAGATCATTTCAGTGCATATTTATTATTGGCTGGAAATTTAGGCCCATTCTTAATGCAAAATTTTATGGCTACAGGAAATCAATTATGGCTAGTTCCAGGTGGAGGAACCTTTATTGGTAATATGCTTTCTAACGGAGGCGCAGAATATACTATGTTTGACCTTAATAATCCAAGTGATTTATCAGATTCGGACAAGTCAGTATTATCAACCGAAACAACTTATGAGCTTGGATACAGTGGAAAAATTGGGAAGAAACTTTCTTTTTCAGTTGATATTTATAATATAAGAAAACAAAATGTTTTAGGAACAAAAAGATTAAGCCCTGGATTATCTTTAAATCCAACTACTTTTGCTGATGAATTTGCTACTACTTTCAGAAATACTTTAGCTGCAACTTATGCAAGTTTAGGTCTTCCTGCTGCTGCTTATTCTTCTATTCTTAACACTATAACTACTACTGCTGCTGGTGCAGCTGCTCTAACTGCAGCTAGTATTCAACAGGGTTGGGGCTATGTCTTGGCAGATCAAAACCCTGCGGATACTAATAGAATATATTGGGGTCATTACAATTTTGGTGATATTAATTATTGGGGAACAGATATAGCATTGAATTATGAAGTGAGTGATAATATTTCATTATTTAGTAGTTATTCATTTTTGAGTCAAACAGAATTTTCAACTGGTGATCTTGGTGAAGAATATAATTCTAACGAAAACTATCATTTAAATATGCCTAAGCACAGAGCTAAGGGAGGTTTATCATTTGATCCTGACTCTGGTGTTCACTTAGGTGTCTCTTTCAGATATCAGAGCTCTATGAATATTAATTCTGTTAATACACCGGATAATGGATTTATGTTTTGGTATGATGGTTTTGTACCAAAAAGAACAATATGGGATATAAGTTTTGGATTACCTATTAGCTCCAAAACAAGATTTGATCTGACTATTGATAATGTATCTGGAAAAAAATACCAATCATTTGGTAACATGCCTATGATTGGTCAACAAGCATTGATAACATTGACTCACGATTTTTAGGAAAATAAGAAAAATCACCAATTTAATTTTGGCATGCGATAATTCAAAGAGCAACTTATGTTGCTCTTTTTTTATTCAAACATGAAAATATTGTAACATATCAAATTTAAATATCATATAAAAATTTATAAATTTGAAAAAACAATAACTATGAAAAATTATACATACATTATATTATTAGCGGTTTTTACATATTCATGTGAAACAACTGTACCAGCTGTAATTGATAATCCTCCTGCAGGATATTTATTCAATGCCGAAGGTAAGTCTGATGTAAGGGATGGTAATCCAGCTAATTTAGACCTATGGGATAAATATATTGAAGCACATAACAATCAAGATCTTGATATTATTCGTGAGATGAATGCTGATTCAACGGAACAATTTGGAGCTTTTAGAGTTATCGATGCTCAAGGTGCTATTATTGATAGCCCAGACGTTCACATAGAGATATTATCAGGATGGTTTGAGGCTGAAAATCCCAAGTGGGACACTTTCTTTTCTTATACTATGAAAGTTGATGGTCAAGTTGGTGAGTGGGTGATTTCTGGCCATACTCTAACAAGAAATGTTGAAGGTAATGAGGTCTCAACATATGATATCGCCGATGTTTATATTGAAGATGGAAAGATTGGAGCATTTTGGATTTATCAGAGAGAGTCCTCACCTGAGTAGTTTATATTAAATTAATTGACTAAAAGGGAGTCTACTAACTCCCTTTTTTTGTAAAATAATATGATTAATAGAGAAACAAGCCTGGATTCTTTTATAAAACATTTGGAGAAGAGGATTGAGGAAGAAGATTTTAGAAATTCAGTTGAAAAAATAACATTTATGACAACACTGCATGTCATAAAAAAAAATATCGGAGAAAAATAAATTATTTTAATTTAATTCTAGATACGTCATTAAATCCTGTTACATATAAATACTTTTCGTCTGTGTCAAAATTACAGTTTGTTAATCCTTTACCATAGTTTATCATGGCCAATAACTTTCCCTCAGGTGAAATTATTAATATACCATTTGGACCAGTTGTAAAAATATTTCCACTACTATGAATTTTTAAACCATCAAAACCGCCTTTGTATTTTTTTACTAATTCTTTACCGTCAAAAAATAAAATTCCCTCATATGTTTTAGTGTCAAATCTCATAATTTTAGGACTATTTTCTCGATCTGAATTGTTAACATATATATATTTTTCATCTAGTGATAAAGCGATACCATTTGGTCTTGTCATTTCATTTGAAATTAAATCAATTTTACCATTAGTGTGAAGCTTGTACACACCATTGAAATCAATTTCTCTGTATTTATTATTAAAATTTTTAAAACCATAAGGTGGATCTGTGAAATATATATCACCTCTTTTACTTAATGATAAATCATTAGGACTGTTAAATCTTTTTCCTTTATAATTGTCAATAATAGTTTCAAATTCAGGGTTTTTACTTTTTTTGTTGGAAATTTTAGCAACTCTTCTGTCACCATGTTGACATAAAATTATATCACCATTTTTATCAAATGTAATTCCATTTGCTCCTATACCACCATCTTTAAATGAAGGCGCATAACCTGTTGATCCACTAGGTGTAATGTATTCATTAATTCCACTATTTTCTTCCCATGTGAAAATCTTATTTTGTCTAACATCGGTAAATATTAATTTATTATTATTTTCATCCCAAAGAGGACCTTCTGCTACTTTAAAATCACCCCCTAAAATTTCAATTCTAGCATCTTTATCGATTATTGACAATATTGAATTATCATAGATAGTTATAACTTCATTTACATTTTGTTGGCTGAAAGAGTTAAAAGAGATTATGATGAGAATTAAAATTATTTTTTTCATTTGTAATTATTTTTTTTATTTCTGGAATGATAATCTTCAAAAAAGGTAATTATGAACACTAATAGTAATACAATTGCAAGATCAAAATAACCATCAACTAGACACATTACAAAAACAATAAATATTAATATTCTAAATATCCATTTTAATATAGTTGCATGGCTTATCATTTTATTAATTTAATTAAATAAATATATGAGTGTAGATCCAATAATAACTCCCTTTAAAAATGAAACCCATAAAGCTCCATAAGCTGAAATTCCAAGTCTTTTACATATTGAATTAACTTGATTTTTATGCCATTTGATTATGCTCATATTTCTTAAAGTTAAAAAAATAGAATTATTAATTATAAATATTAAAAAAAGGAATTAATATTTCTATTAATTCCTTTATGGTGACCTCGGCAGGATTCAAACCTGCAACCTTCTGAGCCGTAATCAGATGCACTATTCAGTTATGCTACGAGGCCTTATTTCTGTTAAATGATATATTTTGTAGGCACTTGATAAACATTGTATTCAACTCTGTATACAACAATACATCAATTATGCCTGTAATTAATTAAAATTAATCAATATTATTAAAAGTTGAATCAATATCAATTGATGTAGAGTTTTTTTGCTGATTTTTTTCTTTTGCAATTCTTAATCTCTCTTCAGCTTCAATTCTCGATTCCTTTAACCTTTTTGCGGTTTGTTTAGTATCATAATCTACCCACAACAAAAGAAGTACTGAAAAAATAAACATTGAAATAACTAAAAACTTATATTCTTTCATTTAAAAAACTGTTTATATGCGAAAATAACACTAATTATGGTCTCCCCAAATATTGTTCGTTTGTACATTACTTTATGGGGAAAATAGGGGGAGTGTTCGTGTGAGCCGTAATCAGATGCACTATTCAGTTATGCTACAAGGCCTAATATCTTATATGAGTTATAAAAGTTTCCTTAAAAAGCGAAAAGGTTCGAATGAAAGCCAACCATAGCAACCAATCAAACCAATTCATTAAGGAAATGCTAAATTATAATAAATAAATGAAAAAACTAATTCTACCTTTTTTTATTAACTTTATATCTATGGATTGTAATTGTAAAAACTGCGACTGTTTAGAATCATGCGATTGCACTTGTTGTGATTGTTAATGAAAAAATTTACTTATTATCTAATTTTTATTCCATTCTTTATTATTTATGGATGGATTATGCAATCATTTACTGAAATTGGAATTTGGGGAATTATCATAAGTGCAGGATTTTTAGGTGGTGTTTTTAGTTTTCTATTTAGAAAGTATTTTAAAAAATGAAAAAAATCATTTTTCTATTACTAATAATTCCAATAATAAAATATGGGCAAAACAATAATTCTATGAAATTTAATCATCAAGCATTGTTAGTTAATGATTTAAATCAATCAGGAAACTTTTACAACAATATTTTAGGTTTTGAAGAAATAGAGGTAGGAGCGGGTCAAAACCCACCTAAAAGATGGTTTAAAAGTGATGATGGCATGGAGATACATCTTATTTCTACAAAAGAAAAATTAAAATCAATTCCCAAAGGAGTTCATATGGCATTTAGTGTTAAAAATTTTGATTTATTCATTAATAATTTAAAAGGAAACAATATTCCTTTTGGAAATTGGAGAGGTGATGAAAATCAAATTCAGTTAAGAGATGACGGATACAAACAAATTTTTTTTCAAGATCCTGAGGGCTATTGGATAGAAGTAAATAATGTTAAATAAGTAGGTTATTATTTTTCAAATTTTTATTGTTGTTTCTTAAATACATAATGAGGATAGTTTATATTTTTTTTCTTTTATTTTTTTGTATCAACCATTCTCAAGTAAGAAAAAGTATTGAAGCTTACAGATTTCAAAATCCTCCAGTAATTGATGGAAAATTAAATGAAAAAGAATGGCAAAAAATTAAAGCTGCAGATGGGTTTACGTTAATGAGACCGGAAACCAGACATGGAGAAGAAATCCCCAATGAATATGAAACCAAAGCTTTTATAGGATATGATGATAAGGCAATTTATTTAGGTGCTCAGCTAAATCATCCAGATCCACAAAATATACCTAAGGAGTTTGGACGAAGAGATTGGGGTGTATTTAGTAAATCTGAGGCTTTTTGGGTATCACTTGACACCTTTGATGACAAACTAAATTCTTTTGGATTTGTTGTTTCTAGCGCTGGAACGATTGCAGACTTGTATAGATCCGGTGATTTCAGTTTTAGCAGTTTAAATTATGATACTGTTTTTAATGCTAAAGTTCAAATTAATGATAGAGGCTGGTCTCTAGAAATGATAATTCCCTATAGTGCTATTAGATTTCCTAAAAATGATATTCAGAGTTGGGGTTTAAATTTTGCAAGAAAAATAGTGGATTTAGATAATAGTGAATTTTCATGGAATCCCGTAGATGAAAAAGTTTTTAAATACCATGAATCGATGGGACTTCTTACTAATGTTAAAAATATTAACCCACCAATAAGACTTTTTTTATATCCTTATCTTCAAACTGCTATTAATTCGCAAAAAGGGTTAAAATCAAGTTTATCCTATTCAGCAGGCTTGGACCTTAAGTATGGAATTAATAATAGTTTTACACTGGACATGACTTTGATTCCTGATTTTGGACAAGTATCTTTTGATAATGAAGAATTAAATTTAAGCCCATTTGAGCAACGGTTTACCGAAAGAAGACCTTTTTTTACTGAAGGCGCTGATTTATTTAAAAAAGCTGATGAAAGATCGGGATCTTTCTTTTATAGTAGAAGAATTGGCCAAAAAATAAATTTTGACGAATCAGATTATTTAAACGATGGAGAGGAATTAATTAGATATGATGAAAAACCAGATTTAATAAATTCTGTTAAAATAACTGGTACAACAGATGGGAAATTAAGCATAGGATTTCTAAATGCCTTTACAGCAAATGCATTTGCCTACATTAAAACCGTTGATAACAAAACAAGAAAAGAATTAATAAGCTCATCAACAAACTTTAATATTATTTCATTAAGTCAAGAACTTTTGAATGATTATTCATCGATAAGTTTTCTAAACACCAATATCAATAGATCATCGGGATTAAATGGAAATAGTTCAGCAATTGTTTTTGATTTATTTGACAACAACAGAAATTTTAACTTAAAATCTTCACTATTTAGAAGTTATGCCCCTAGATTCTTTGAGAAAAATGGTTTTAGAGCTTCAATCAACTTAGAAGAGTTAAAAGGAAATTTTAGGTTTGGGTTAAATTGGAATGGTGTTGATAAATATTATAGTCAAAATGAATTAGGCATATATAATTTTAATAATGGTCAGAACTATCAAGCAAGAATTAGATACAGATTAATTAATGAGAACAAAACTTTTATTAGTTATTCAACTTATCTATTCTTTAATCAAAGATATAGATTTGATGATTTCCTAAAAACAGGCGAAGGATGGAGGTTTGGAAATGATTTTGAAACACAAAATAGAACAAAATTTGAGGCTGATTTTTATTACAGAATGAGTAGTAGAGATTTTTATGAACCAAGAGTTGAAAATAGATATATAAACGAATTACCTCATTTTGGTTTTAAAATAGGTTTTGATACTAACTACACAAATACATTCTCTTATGGAATTGAATATGAAAGAAGTGACTTTTATAATAATCAATTTAAAGAAAAAAAGAATAATGAAAGATATAGATTTAACGCTCAATATAGAATTTCTGATAAAGTTAAATTTAGAGCTACATCTCAGACTGAGAAAAATTTGGATGATGTAGGTTTCTTGAATAAGAATGATGAAAATATATATTTTGGGATAAGAGACATAAAATCATTTGAAAATTCTATTGAAATGGATTATTCCATTAACAATTCTAAATTTATTTCTCTTCGTCTTAGGAATTTTTGGAGTACTGCAAATTATGATCAAGTTTTATTTAATTTACTTGAAGATGGCAACAGAGAATTAGTAGATTATCCTTTATTAGAATCTGATCCAAATACAAATTTTAATTTATGGAATTTAGATTTAAATTTTAGTTGGTGGTTTTCCTCTGGTAGTACAATTACATTGAATTACAAAAATCAGATTTTTAATAGAGATAATAAGTCTTCATTAAACTATTATAAGAGTTTAAAAAAATTATTTGACTTACCATTAGAGCATCAATTATCTTTTAGGATTAATTATTTATTAGACGCTAATAGATTAAAAAAAAATAATTGATATATTTTTATTCTAATTTCTTAAAACTTAGATAGGTTTTTTTTAAATTCATTAAAAATTTTTATTATGAAAAAATATATATACTTTTTATCATTTTTGTTTTCAATTTCTCTAACATCTCAAGAGTTGTATTGGTACGATGTTCTTCTAGAAGTTGAAAGTGACGATGTCGTTGAATTTGAAAAAGCAGTTGACAAGTTTTATTCATCTGTTGATTTTCCAGAAGGTGTTGCAATGACTTTTTCTACAATTCCGCTTAAAGGAATGGGTTATGATGAAACTCATATTTTAAGTTTTGTTAGTCCTTCTTCAGAGTCGTTAGCTAATTTAAGAGGATCCTTAACAGGAAGAAAATGGGAAAACTACTTGGAAGTTGTTAGACCATTTATTGATAGTGTCAGATCTTCTGCTGGAGTCGCGATGATGACATATAACGAAGAACAAGTTAACCCAATTGGTCAGGCTTGGTGTTTTAAAATTAAAAGCAAAGATATTCCTGCATTCTCTACTGCATTTAACAAACTCATGGAAACTTTTGATTTTCCAGGTTTCTTAGCTTTAGCTCAGGTAAATCATGGTATTACAAATGGTGAGAATATTATTGTGTATGGCACCTATGATGATTTAAATTCTGCTTTTTCATTTGGACCTTCAAATGATATTGAGGCTCAGGCTTTTGCAGAGTTTTTCAATGTAACAGGCGATATCTCTGAGTTTACTCAAACTTGGACAAGGGTTAAAATTAAAGAGTACAATTAAAGAAAAGCCCTTTTATAGGGCTTTTTTTATACAAGAAAATTAAAACCAAGGAAGAATAAAAATTGTGCAACAAATAAATTAAAGGAAAAGACAAATTCTTTGTTTTTATAAAAGTATTGATATAAAGTTTGAGTTATTAGAGAAGTTATTCCCCAGCCTATATAATTTTGAAGTGGAGCTTTTGAACCACTAAACTCCCAATAATCTAACGCTGGGGCTATTGGTTCCAATGTTAGATCAACGATTAGCATCAATACTACTCCAAAGATAACAGCTAAAATTTTTGATTTTTTAAAAATTTTATGAGAAATACTCCCACATATTACTGTTAAAACAACCCAATTAAAACCAATTAAAATAGGTACACCTAGTAACTTTAATCCTAAATTATTTCCATATTCATAATTTCCAAAAATTAATCCGTACTGAACTCCTAATATTTCTGCAATCATTCCAACAAAAAAAATTGCAAATACAATAAAAAACTTCATTTTAGTTGTATTGGTTTGATTTATAAATAGAAGAGTAGTAGATATAAATAAATTCAGTGGAGTTAAAGATGCGAAGAGATTTTTATCAATGTAAAGTAAACCTAAAAGACCAGAAAGGTGGAAAAGCCAAATGATTATTATTGAAACCTTTTTGTTAAAATCTAAATTCATTACACAATATCTGAAATAATTTTACCTGACATTATACACAATGGTATTCCTCCACCGGGATGAACACTTCCACCACAAAAATATAAATTAGTAATTTTTGGAGAAAAGTTTGGATGTCTTAAAAAAGCAGAATAAATATTGTTGCTGGATGTTCCGTAGAGCGAACCCTTATATGAATTTGTACTGGATTCTATATCCTGAGGTGTTACAACTCTTTCCTCCTCAATATATTCTTCAATATTAGTACTTAAAATTTTGTTTATTTTTTTAACAATACTACTTTTTAGTTCATCTTTAATTTTCTTCCAGTTCTGATCATTATCATATGGTGAATTCACCATAACATACCAATTTTCACAACCATTTGGGGAATCGTTTGGTAAATCTTTGCAAGTAATATTTATGTAAACGGTTGGATCAGAGTATAATTGTTTTTTATTAAATATATAATCAAACTCTTCTTGGTAATTATTTGAAAAAAAGATATTATGTAAATCTAATTCTTTAAAAACTTTTTTTATTCCCCAATTAAATATAAATGCTGAGCTGGATCTTTCTTGTTCTAATGCTTTTATTTTTCTTTTCTCATTTAAGAGATTACGGTAAGTGTTATATACATCAGAGTTAGTTACAACTATTTCTGAAAATAATTCTTTGTTATTAATTTTTACACCACAAGCTTTATTATTTCTAATGATGATTTTATCAACTTCTCTATTAAAATGAAATTTAACACCGTGTCTCTTTGCAAGAAGGTAAAGTGACTTGGTAATGTCTCCCATACCTTTTTTAGGTAAGAAGGAACCGTAATGTTTTTCAGCATTTTGTATAGCAGACATCATCCCAGGTGTTTTGTATGGAGATGACCCATTATAAGTCGCAAATCTATTAAACACCTGAACTAAATATTTATTTTTTAGTTCTTCTTCATTCACTTTGTTCAATGTTTTGAATAATTGGAATGTATTAATTTTTACTAAAGCTTTTAATGTATCAATAGATATTAAGTTTTTTAGTTTGTGAAGAGAGTTTTTTATAAAAATATTCTCAACTAAATCGTATTTTTTCTTTGATTTCTCAAGATATTTTAAAACAATACTTTTATCAACTCCAAATTTTAATTTACACTCTTCTGCTAACTTATTAATATCATAATATCCAACAAACTTTTTTCCGTTGTCCCAAAAGTATTTACACATTATATCTTTTTTAATATAATTAAAGTGATCTCTAGGATTTTCATTAAAAAGTTCATAAAGTTCATCCACAAAATGAGGCATTGTAAATAGGGAAGGACCGGTATTAAATCTGTATTTTCCTACATCAATATTTGATAATTTTCCACCAGGAAATAAATTTTTTTCAAAAACATCAACATCAAATCCTCTTGATTTTAATCTTATAGCTGTTGATAAGCCACCAATACCTGAGCCAATAATGATTGCTTTTTTCATTTATAGTATTTATTGACTTTATTAGTTATTATAAAACGTGTAAACATATCTTCGGAATACCAATTTCTTTGTTTTGTTTTTTTTATTATGTCAGAATGAGCTTTTGATTTATAAGCAAAGTTTTTTACTGCATTAATATTTTTCCAAATACTGAATGTAGCCTGGGCCATTAATGGAAGCTCACCAATACCTTTATAAAATTCAACTCCTTCTGCTACCTTTATTGCATTTGAGGCTTTTGGAACATTTAACCAAAAATCTATTTGTTTTGATAATTTAATTTTTCCTCTGGTTATTATAGCAATTTTATCATCTTTATCATAATCAACGATATTGCTTTTAAAAGGATTTTGATTATCCCAAAGCCCATGTGTTTGTATAGTTTTCAAGTAAAAATCAGTTCTACTATGTGCTTTTTTTTCAACAATTAATGAATGTGCACTGTTTTTTAAAAAATCATCAGCATTTTTTTTTGAATTCCATACAACAAGAACTGCATAGGTAGATAGATCAGGTAAAAGGAAACCATTTCCTGCACCTGTTCCCAAAAGTTTGTAGAACGTAATATTTTTATTGTTCGAAAAATATTTGTGTGATTCATTCATTTGCTTAAATGCCCAAAATTTATTTGATAAGTATTTTATGAATGAAATTGTTGTAATCACTTATCAAATATACCCAACAATTATGCCATTTACTATCTAAGTTTTATCATATAATTATATCAAATAGTGATATATTTGCTACCATTTCTATGATTAAAAAATATGATTATATTATTTGTGGTGCAGGTCTTTCTGGACTTATTTTATCTCATAAAATAATAAATGATAGATATTTCGATAATAAATCAGTTCTCATAATTGATAAGGATTTAAGTCATAGAGATCACAAGACCTGGTGTTTTTGGGAAGAAAAAGAATCAATTTGGAATGATTATGTTGTTAAAGCTTGGAGTAATATCTGTTTTAAGTCTACCAATATTCTTAAAGAAACTCACTTGGAAAATATCACATATAAAATGATAAAATCAGTATTTTTCTTTGAATCAATAATTAATAAAATTAAAAATGAAAAAAATTTTACAATTATTGAAGATGAAATAACTGAAATTAAAGAAGATTCTGTTGTAAAAGTAAAAACGAAATCAAATGAATTTCAATCTGACTTTATTTTTAACAGCTTATTTGATTTAAACACTTTAAAATCTTCGTATCCATTATTAATTCAACATTTTAAAGGCTGGACAATTAAAACAGATCATGAATTTTTTAATGATGATGTTGCTACTATAATGGATTTTTCCATAAATCAGAAAAACGACACAAGATTTTTTTATGTTTTACCTATTTCAAAAAATAAAGCTTTAGTAGAATTTACATTGTTTTCAAAAAGTTTTTTAGCTGATGAGGAGTACGACTTAGAATTGAAAAAATATATTAAAAAATTGGGTATTAAAAGTTATGTTATAGATGAAAAGGAAAAAGGTGCAATACCAATGACATGTCATCCTTTTGACAAAAATAATTCTAATAGAATTATTAACATAGGTACAGCTGGAGGTTGGACTAAACCATCTTCCGGATATACTTTTAAGTTTGTAGATAAAAACTGTGAAAAAATTATTAATTTTTTGAAAGAGAAAAAATTTTCAAAAAACATTAGTTTTAAAACAAGACATTGGATTTATGATTTAATTTTTTTACATGTTTTGTACACAAAAAATAATCTTGGTAAAAATTTATTTGAAAAAATGTTTGCAAAAAATAAAACTGAGTTGGTTTTGAGGTTTTTAGATAATGATACATCTATCAAAGAAGAAATTAATATTGCATCTTCATTTCCAAAAGTTCTTTTTACTAAATCATTATTTCAAAATATTGGAAAAATACTTAAATATTATTTTTAGTTGATAATTTTTAAAGAGAATTTTTAGTTATAAAAAACCTCCAATAAATAATTCCTAATTGAACTTTAGAAGCTTTAGATAAATTCAATCTTTTTTTAGAATAACAAGGTAAAATCATTTTGTTGATTTTTGCTATTATCTTAAAAATAACTTTTGATTTCATTAGTTACAATATACAATTCATGTATTATCTTAGCAAAAATAACATGATTCTTAAGTCACTATATTTAATAATAGGTCTTTTTCTTCTTATAGTTGGAAGTAATTATTTGTTAAAATCATCCGTTGATTTATCTCTTAAGTATGGTATATCTAAGGTTGTAATTGGACTAACTGTTGTTTCATTCGCTACATCTGCTCCTGAACTTCTTATAAGTATCAGTTCTGCTTTAAAGGAATCCAGTGATATTTCAATTTCTAACGTAATAGGCTCTAATATTGCTAATATTGGATTGGTTTTTTCAACAGCATTGTTTTTTGTGACAATAAAAATTTCTAAAAACAACATAAAATATGATTTACCCTGGTTAATTTCAGTAAGTTTTGTATTTCTATTTTTTTTACAAGATTTAAGAATATCAAAAACTGAAGGTTTTGTTTTTATTTTTTTGTTATTAGCTTTTATATATTTTATGTTTAAACTTCGTGCAAGTGATGAAAATCAAAATGATGCGAATATTTCTGAAATGTCTATTACTAAAATCATTTTTTTTATCACTCTAT
The DNA here is from genome assembly GCA_902522775.1 of uncultured Bacteroidota bacterium. Classification (GTDB taxonomy): domain Bacteria; phylum Bacteroidota; class Bacteroidia; order Flavobacteriales; family Flavobacteriaceae; genus Eutrophosalina. Next base: position 37,005 of record CABYWQ010000008.1, read on the forward strand.
CATCATTAATGTTATTTTTTGGATCTGAGTTATTTGTGAATAGCGCTATATATTTCGCAAATTATTTTCAAGTTTCTGAAAGGGTTATTGGTCTAACCTTGGTAGCAATAGGGACAAGTTTGCCTGAGTTAGTAACAACTTTAGTAGCAATCTATAAAAAAGAATTAGATATTTCAGTTGGAAATATTATTGGTTCAAATATATTTAATATTCTAGCAGTTGTTGGAATTACTTCAGCTATAATCGAACTTAATCTAGAGGGTCAGCAAATTATAAACTTTGATATCTTCGTTATGATTGGGTTTAGTGTTTTACTTGCTATCTTCTTTTTTATTCCCAAGAAGTATACTCTTTTTAGACCCCATGGTATTTTATTCTTTATATTGTTTTTAACTTATTACTATATATTATTGTAAAAAAAACACCCTGACAAAATCAAGGTGTTTTCAAATGTTAAATACACTCTAAAGATTAAACTTTAGCAGATTTCACTGTTTTAATTATTCTAGCAGCGATTTTGTACGGATCACCATTTGAAGCAGGTCTTCTGTCCTCTAACCAACCTTTCCAACCTTTCTCTACTGTCATAATGGGTATTCTAATAGATGCTCCCCTGTCAGAGACTCCATAACTAAATTCAGTTATTGATTGGGTTTCATGATCACCAGTTAAACGTTGATCGTTAAATGCTCCATACACATCAATATGCTCTTTAACAACGGGCCTGAAAGCCTCACATATGGTCTCATATGTTTCTTTAGAACCACAAGTTCTGAGTGTTGTGTTTGAAAAATTAGCATGCATTCCAGAACCATTCCAGTCTGTAGCACCTAATGGCTTAGGGTGATATTCAATAGCTAATCCGTATTCTTCAGCTAATCTTTCTAATAAATATCTTGCAACCCACATTTCATCACCTGCTTTTGCTGCTCCTTTAGCAAAAGTTTGGAACTCCCATTGACCAGACGCAACCTCTGCATTAGTACCTTCAACATTAATTCCAGCATCTAAGCAAATATCTAAATGTCTATCCATAACTTCTCTTCCGAACGTATTTTTACCACCAACAGAACAATAAAATTGACCTTGAGGAGTTTGATCCTTTGGAAAACCTAATGGTAGGTTAGTCTCAGGATCCCAAAGAAAATACTCTTGTTCGAATCCGAACCAAAAATCGTCATCATCATCATCTATAGTTGCTCTTCCGTTTGATTCATGCGCAGAACCATCAGCATTTAAAACTTCTGTCATAACTAACCATCCATTTCTTCTAACAGGGTCTGGATAGAGAGCCACAGGTTTTAATAAACAATCTGAAGATCCTCCAGGTGCTTGTAATGTTGAACTTCCATCAAAAGACCACATAGGGCAATCTTCTAATTTTCCACTAAAATCTTCAACAATTTTTGTTTTACCTCTTAAGCTTTGGGTTGGCTTGTAACCATCAAGCCATAAATACTCTAGTTTTGATTTGTTCATTTTAATATAAAGTTTAAATATTAAAAGTAACTTTTTAATAAACAATAACTCTATTAAAAACTTAATTATGTATAGTTTTTATTAACATCATAATTTAAGTGTAAAAAAAATTAGTTATTGATAATAATTTTATATAAAATTTCATTTTATTCATTTTTAGATTTCATAAAAATTTCTCTTTAGATTATTTATATAATCTATATAGATTATCTTTGTTTAAATACTTATATCATTTGACATCATCTAATAAATACTCAAAGAGGGGAGTGTCATTCGACAAGAAAGATGTTCATAATGCAATAAAACACATTGATAAAGGTTTATATCCCAAAGCTTTTTGTAAAATCATACCTGATATAATTACTAACGACGAATCATACTGTCTTGTTATGCATGCTGATGGGGCAGGAACAAAATCATCACTTGCTTATGCATATTGGAAAGAAACAGGCGACATGTCTGTTTGGAAAGGTATTAGTCAAGACTCTTTAATAATGAACATTGATGATTTGATTTGTGTTGGAGCTACAAAAAATATAGTTGTTTCTTCAACAATCGGGAGAAATAAAAATCTTATTTCTGGAGAAATAATAAAAAATATTATTAAAGGAAATGAGGAGGTGATATCAAATTTAAACCAGTTTGGAATGAATATATCCTCTGCTGGTGGAGAAACAGCCGATGTTGGAGATTTAGTAAAAACTATTATTGTCGACTCAACAATTTTCTGTAGAATGAAAAAACTAGATGTAATAGATAATGATAATATTTCACCAAATAATGTAATAATTGGACTGGCTTCTTTTGGAAAAGCAATATATGAAAATACTTATAATAGCGGGATTGGAAGTAACGGATTAACATCAGCAAGGCATGATGTTTTTAATAAAAAAATTAAAGATTTATATCCTGAAACATATGACAGCTCGCTACCTGAAAATTTAACATATGCAGGATCAAAAAATCTTACTGATAAAATTATCGACTCGCCACTAGATGCAGGTAAATTAGTTTTATCACCTACAAGGACTTATGCTCCAATATTAAATAGAATTTTTAATGTTCTAGGTCGTAACAAAATCAATGGTATAATTCATTGTAGTGGAGGTGCACAAACAAAAATTTTACATTTTATAGATAATCTTCATGTTATAAAAGATAATTTATTTGAAATTCCAATTGTTTTTGATCTAATTCAATCAGAGTCTTCTACTTCGTGGAAGGAAATGTATCAAGTTTTTAATATGGGTCACCGAATGGAATTATATGTTGACAATAAGTATTCAAATGAAATTATTGAAATTTCTAAATCATTTGGAGTAGATGCAAAGGTTATTGGGAGAGTAGAATCTTCCACTGAAAAAAAACTAACCATATCTTCTAAATATGGAAAATTTGAATATAAGTGATAAATGATTGATAAATTAAATATTATTCAACAAAGATTTAATGAACTCTCGGATCTTATAATTCAACCTGATATAATTTCTGATCAAAAAAAATACGTAAAAATTTCGAGAGAGTATAAAGAACTAAAAGAGATAGTTGATAAAAAAACAGAATACGAATTAATACTGTCTAACGTAAATGAGGCAAATGAAATAATTAAAGAAGAGTCTGATAATGAAATGATAGAGTTAGCTAATTCTGAGTTAGAAGTAAATAAGCAAAAAATAAGTTTGATTGAGGATGAATTAAAATTAATGCTCATCCCTAAAGATCCAGATGATTCTAAGAATGTTGTTATGGAGCTGAGGGCAGGAACGGGTGGTGATGAAGCAAGTATTTTTGCAGGAGATCTTTTTAGAATGTATTCAAAATATTCTGAAAAAAAGGGTTGGAAACTTAATCTAGTTGATTTAAATGAGGGTACTGCTGGAGGTTTTAAAGAAATTATTTTTGAAATAAATGGACAAAATGTTTACGGAACTTTAAAATATGAGTCTGGTGTTCACCGAGTTCAAAGAGTTCCTCAAACTGAAACTCAAGGCAGAGTCCATACATCTGCAGCAACCGTTATGGTCCTTCCAGAAGCTGAGGAGTTTGATGTTGAACTTAACATGCAGGAAGTTAGGATTGAAAGAACAACTTCTACTGGGCCTGGTGGTCAATCAGTAAACACAACTTATTCAGCTATTAAATTACATCATGAACCTACTGGGATAATTGTAAGTTGTCAAGATCAAAAATCACAACATAAAAATCTAGAAAAAGCATTAAAGGTTCTAAGAACAAGACTATATGAACTAGAATTAAATAAAAAATTACAGGAGGATTCTGTGAAAAGAAACTTAATGGTTTCATCTGGCGACAGGTCGGCTAAAATTAGAACATACAACTATCCTCAAGGTAGGGTAACTGATCATAGAATTAATTTAACTTTATATGACCTTCAAAATATTATTAATGGTGATGTTGATAAGTTAATTGATGAATTAAAAATAGCTCAGAATACTGAATTGATGAAGAAAGAAAATGAATCTTTTTAAAAATGGAACTATCTCAATTAATAAATAATATTAAACAAAAAAAAACTTATCTATGCCTAGGTTTAGATACTGATATCGATAAAATACCAAAGCATCTTCTTAAACACAGTGATCCTGTTTATGAATTTAATAAGTCTCTTTTAGACAGATTACATTCCAAGATCATAGCTGTAAAAATTAATACTGCATTTTATGAATCTACAGGCAGTAAAGGTTGGTTATCCTTAGAAAAAATAATTAATTACATAAACACCAACTATCCAGAACTCTTTACAATTGCAGATGCAAAAAGGGCGGACATTGGTAATACTTCAAACATGTATGCAAAAGCTTTTTTTAAAAAAATGAACTTTGATTCAATTACTATATCACCTTACATGGGAGAAGATTCAGTCAATGAATTTTTAAAATATAAAAATAAATATGTTATTCTTTTAGCATTAACATCAAATAAAGGAGCTAAAGATTTTCAATTAAAAAATGATCTTTTTTTAGATGTTATAAATTTGTCGAAAGAATGGGAGAATTCAAGTAAGCTCATGTATGTAGTTGGAGCTACAAAAACAACTCATTATAAAAAAATTAGAGATATTGTACCAAACAGTTTTCTTTTAATCCCTGGTGTAGGATCTCAAGGAGGTGAAATAAAAGATGTAATTAATCACTCAACATCAACGTCAAACAATATTATCATTAATATTTCTAGAGCTATAATATATTCATCATCAGGAACTGATTATATTGACAAAGCAGAAGAGGTTGTAGATAAATACAATAAACAAATTAATTTATAAAAAAAAGGGCTATCAATAAGATAACCCTTTGAAGAATTAGAAAATTTTTTATTAAACAACTAACTTTATATTATGGAAATTTTCTAATTATTAAAATTTTTATATTCCTACGTATTTCACGACATCTGAAATGTTTATTGAGAAATATAAACTTAAATTCATTTATATAAATTATGAAGTTGCTATTGGCAAATTTAATTTATTGTGATTCACTTCAAGAAAAAAAAGGAAGTAATAGACTCTTTTTAATAATAACTAATTTTTAATATAATTAAATTTATAAATCAGCAATATTTGAAGGTTATTATTTAGATTTTAATAATATCATAAAAAAAGGCCGCATATAATTATGCAGCCTTTTTATATAAAACGTGATTTTAAGTACTAGGGTTTAATTCCAAATACTTTTTCACCATGTTCTGTAATATCAAGTCCTTCAGCTTCTTCAGCTTCTGAAACTCTTAAACCAATTGTAGCTTTTAATACACCTAAAACAATTGCAGATGTAATCGCAGCCCATGCGCAATATGACAAAGCACCTATAGCTTGTATACCTAGTTGTTCTCCACCACCATTGAAAAGTCCAATTCCAGTTGAAGCATCCATTGGATCGGCAACTCCCCAAAGACCAATAACTAAAGTTCCCCAGATACCTGCAGTACCATGAGCAGAGAAAGCGCCAATAGCATCATCAATTTTTAATTTTTTCTCAACAAACTCAATTGACGCTACTACTAAAATACCACCAATTAATCCAGCAAAGAAAGCACCACCAAAAGTCATGTTTCCACAACCAGCAGTAATTGAAACAAGACCAGCAATACATCCGTTAAGTGTTTGAGATAAGCTAGGCTTACCAAACCAAAACCAAGATGTTATTAATGCTCCTAAACCACCTGCAGCAGCAGCGATTTGAGTAGCCATCACAACAGCTGAAGCATACACTGAATCATCGCCTCCCCAAGCTAATTGAGATCCACCATTGAATCCAAACCAACCTAACCAAAGGATAAATACACCTAAAGTTCCGAGAAGTAAATTACTTCCAGGGATTGCATTAACTGATCCATCTTTACCAAATTTTCCAGTTCTCGGACCAACCATGATAGCAGCAACAAGTGCAGCAACACCACCAACGGCATGTACAATTGAAGATCCAGCAAAATCAATAAAGCCCATATCTGCTAACCAAGCACCATCACCGTACCATTGCCATCCACCTGAAATAGGATAAATAATAGCAGTCATAAATATTGTGAAAATAATATAAGTTGAATATTTAGTTCTACCAGCAATTGCTCCAGAAACAATAGTTGCAGCGGTTGCAGCAAATACTAACTGAAAAAATACGTCATGAGCACCAGCTCCAGGGTTGAAAAACACATCTGAGCCAAGAGATATAAATCCGGCTGTTTTCGCTCCGTACATTAATCCGTAGCCAATTACCCAAAAAGTAATAGTTGCAACAGAAATATCCATAAAGTTTTTCATGGCAATATTTACAGCATTTTTGCTTTGAGTCATACCAGACTCAAGAAGCGTAAATCCTGCCTGCATGAAAAAGACTAATATACCTGATATTAAAATCCATAAGATAGTAAAGTCGTCGTTAACTTCTGGCATATTAGTTACATTGTTATATAATAATGAAATGTAGTTCATATAATTTTATTTAAATGGTTAGAAACTAATTCCAAATACTAGAAATGCTGATTCTGCATCTGGGTTATAAATAAATGAACCAAAAACAGGTAATGCATAATCGTCTGTAATTTTAATGTCTTTTCCTCCACTGAATGAAAGATTAACAAGTCCACTATCACCGCCAGCATAGAAGGCGCCATCTCCGTCGCTACCATAACCTACAGCAATACCTACAGGTCCAATTGGGAATCCTGCTTCAATGTACAATGCTTCAAGGTCAGTAAAGTAACCAACAGTTAAGTCAACAGGACCTAAACTTGCAGACCCACTAACTTCTAAATCACCATCAAATACACCACCAGAGCTATATGTACCATTAGAATCAGGAAATGAATAATTTGTAACTGTTAGAGCAAGTGGTCCAAGATCTGCAGAAATCCACAAATCTAATTCGTTACCACTATCAGATGCAAGAGAGTTTGTTTGAAAACTTCCCCAAATACCACCAGTAATGGCTCCAGAACCCAACTCCATCCAAGGTTGAATGTGTGGTCCAGTTCCAAATTGTGTACCTCTCCATACGTATGAGCTAACTATATCGGCTCCAAAGTCCTGAGATTTGACAGTTTGAATGTTAAACATAAAGAAAAAAGCCGCAGAGGCTAAAATCATTTTTTGTAATAAGTTTTTCATAATTAATTATTTATTTTATTAAACCAAAAGTAAATTTTAGATTATATAAATGTTAATGAATCAAAACATATCGTTAATAGGTATCTCTTTTTTGAGAAATCAAGAATTTAATTAACTAAAATTTTAAGATTTATCAAAAATAAATAATCAAATATGCATAA
>CABYWQ010000009.1:0-38000 GCA_902522775.1 uncultured Bacteroidota bacterium
TCTAAATGAGTCCGAAGGATCGTATGTTACATCTGTATCCGCTGGTAGTCCACTGACAGAAAAAGTAGTTTCTTCGTCAAAGCCAGCATAAGATTTGTAATTAACAACTATTTTTCCTTCTTCGCCTTTATTTACACTAAGAGAATTATTTTCAGAGCTAATGCTTAAGAATGGTTCGTCTGAACCAAAATATGAGGAATATACACCAAGACCATAGGTAGCTGCAAAAACTTTATAATCATCGCCTTTTCTTAAATCCAAGTCAGTAATCCTTACATCGCTCATTCCAGCATTAGCTCGGGTCCAGGTTGGATTTTGGGAAGAAAACTCTTTGGTATACCAAACACCAAGTTCAGTTCCAATTATAACTTCTTCTGGATTTAGAGGGTTTTGAAGAATACATCTAACAGGAATATCAGGCAGATTTCCATCTTTTTCACTCCAAGATGCCCCTCCGTTTTTAGTATAAAATATATTATTTATTCCATAATTATGAAATGTTACAAAAATTTCATTCTCATTAGAACCAAATTCTATATCAGAAATACTACCAATAAAATTAGAGCCTGTTAGAGATGACCATTCTGCTTCTGATTCTGGATTATCGCCCTCAGTATATTTATGAGCATTTTCCACTTTAAGTAATTGACCGCCCTCAGTTCCAACATATAAGGTAGATGTTGATGGATTAGGGTAAACATTTAACGCACTTACATTTGAATAAAATGAGTCATCAAAAAGTAAAACTTTTTTTGCATTAAAATTTCTTTCATCAGGATCGAAATCATCCCACTCTACAAACGCAGCAATTTCAGTAGCTGGAAGAATACCACCAGTCGATGTATAATTTGAATATATTATACCAAATTCAGAATCTAATGTTTGAACATTAATAAAATCACCATTGTTAGAGCTTTCAGAGTTGATAGTAAAAATTTGACCTGAAGATTCATTCAAATTCCAAACTTCAATTGATCTATTCCTTATATAATTTTGTACAAAATATTTATTGGAAATTTTTTGAGAAAACATAGTTGCTGCTCCATCTCCACCGCTTACATCATAAGCTTTTGATCCTGAGTTTGAGCCATCTACTTGAAACATATTACCGTTATCTTGTAATCCACCAACAAACACATCATTATCACCCTGTGGAATAGGTCGTGATGCATTATTATAGATAGATCTATCATTGCCAACAACTGAGGATGAATGATTTAGAAACATTCCTTTAGGGGCAACAGAAACTGTATAGTATTGTCCAGTATGAAAATTTAAATTTCTAGTTGATATTGATGATCCGCCTGAATTTGTATATGTGATTCCACCATCATTACCAAATAAGACTATTTGAGGGTTAGATTCGGATATTGCTGCACCATGTTGATCTGCATGAGCATATGGACCATATCTATTGTACCAATGACTTATTTGATCCCATGGGTTGGTAGTTGTATTTGACCCAGAACCACCTCCGTTTATTGTTTTAAATAGATCAATACCCCCAACATAAACATGATTAGGATTACCAGGGTTAGCTTCAATCATTAAGTCGTAAAAAGATTGACCTCTTGTGAAATCGTTCGATGAAATACCAGGATCTCCATCGTCTGGGAGTGTGATGTCTTGTAATGTGGTTGAAGATACAGAACCTTTTTTTATCGTTACTGGATTACCATTATTAGATGTTGCTGCTAAAACAAAAATTTGGTTATCACTTGTTAATTCAATTTCAGTTCTATTACCATTTTCAATTTGAAATCTTAAATCAAAACTAGACCCATTTGAATCAGATCTGAAGATTAGTCCACCGCCTGACCCTCTATTGTCTCTGGTAGATGACATCCATACAATATTGTCAGTTGATATTTCTAAATCCATGGGTTGAACTACCCTTCCTTCATACTCAATATTTACTTTATTCCAGTTTGCTCCTCCGTCCGAAGATTTGTATAATCCATAATCTTCTCCATTAAATATAGTCTCTGATGCATCTCTGTACAATGAGGTTCCAGCAGCAACATAGATTTCTGATTTACCGTTATTATTTCTAACTACAACATCATTAATATAAAATGTTCCAGGAACTATGGTGTAACCTTGAACAGTATTTGAGGATTTTTTTATAGATAAAATTGTCTCTCCTTGGTTAATTAAATTTTTTAATCTTTGACTATCACCTTGGGAAATGAACAATGCAGGAATATTTATTGAATTTGGATCAGTAGCACCAACCCCCATTGAAACTAGATCATTGCCGTCGTTGTTGTAAACTATTGCAGCAATAGCTCCAGCATTTTGAGCATTTAATACTTTAACACCAAATTCACAGGAACCTCTTTCAATCAATGCTATTTTACCATCAATATTGCTGATACTTTCACAAGAATTTTCAGGGTTTGTGAGTGATGCAGTTGCTTCAATTGGTTCAGAAGTTAAAGGTTTTCCAAAAGCACCAGCCAAAAAACTTACTTTATTTTGACCTGATGGTTTTTTAATTTCAATTGTGTTACCCTCACTTATGTAGGTGGTTGGATTTTCAGTATCACCACCAAAAACTTTGAACCATGTATTTCCGCGATCTTCAGATTTCCAAAGCCCACTTCCAAGTGCATCTCCCGCAGTGTAAGATTCGCCTGTACCAGCATAAAAAACATCTTTATTATTTGGATCGTAAGTAATTGAAGATAAAGCTAAATTTTGAGGTATGTTTTTAGTTATAAGTTCCCAGGGAGAGTTAGGATCAGAAATTTTTTCATTTTTGAAAAGACCTCCGGAAACCCCTCCAGAAAACACAATTTCATTAGTACTATCATTAGGATCAAACATTAAAGCTTTTGTTCTTCCTCCAACATTTATGGGACCTCTTTGAATCCATTTCATCTCTTCGTTTTCACCAGGAACAGCAGAATTTCTGTTAACTCCTGTCAATTTATCATCATCTATAGCATAGCGTAAATCTCTTAATTCTTTTTGAATTTTAAATAATTTTTCAGGCTCTGGTCTCCCTGTTGCAGGATTCATTGATAGTTCCCATATTTTTTCGTTGTAAGAGTTAGGCGGAAGTTCACGAGATCTTCTTTCGGACTTTGACAGGTCTTTTGTAGTTAAAAAAGGCGAATTTTGAAGAAAATTTTGATGGACTAACCTTTTTTCATTAATAATAGACTCATTATTGTTGTCTAAATAAATGATTGAAATAGTCAACAAAAGGACTATTAACAAGCTGGGGCTATATTTATATAAATTTCTCAAAAGTTAGTTCAACGTAAGATACAACAACTGTACCAATATTATACAGAAACTAAACCTTTTATGTGGGGGTGGAATTCGTAGTTTAAAAAATCGAAATCTTCATATTTAAAATCAAAAATGCTGGACACATTTCTATTGATTTTTAATGTTGGTAATTTTTTTGGTTTTCTCTCGAGCTGAAGGTTAATTTGATCAGTGTGATTATTATATATGTGAGCATCTCCGAAAGTGTGAATGAAATCGCCCACTTCAAGGTCACAAACGTTCGCAATCATATGTGTTAACAATGCATATGAAGCAATATTAAAAGGAACACCTAAAAATACATCGGCACTTCTCTGATATAATTGACAGCTTAATTTATTTTCAGCAACATAAAACTGAAAAAAGGCATGACAAGGAGGAAGAGCAGCTTTTCCATTTTTAACATTTTCACTAAAGCTAATGGATGTGTCTGGTAATACACTTGGATTCCAAGCTGAAATTAACATTCTTCTGCTATCAGGATTTGATTTTATAGTTTTTATAAGTTCTGAAATTTGATCAATATTATCGTTATTCCAATTTCTCCACTGAAATCCATATACAGGTCCTAGATCACCATTCCTATCGGCCCAAGCATCCCAAATTTTAACACCATTGTTCTTTAAGTATCCAATGTTTGTTTCACCCTTTAAAAACCATAGTAATTCATAAATAATTGATTTAGTATGAAGTTTTTTAGTTGTAACTAGTGGAAAACCATCAGAAAGATTAAATCTCATTTGATATCCAAAAATACTTTTTGTACCTGTGCCTGTTCGGTCAGATTTTTCAACTCCTTTTTCAAGAACTTGTTGAATCAAATCTAGATACTGTTTCATATCTCTAAATTATGAAATGTGAAAATTTTTATATGTTATTAAATAGAAAAAAAATTAAAAGATATTAACCAATCAACATACCAGCTATTGATGCTGATAGCAGTGAAGCTAGCGCTCCTCCGATTAAAGCTTTTAAACCAAATTTTGCTAAATTTTTTCTTTGATTTGGAGCAAGAGCTCCAATTCCTCCAATTTGAATTCCAATCGATGAAAAATTAGCAAATCCGCATAGCATATATGTTGCCATAATTAGAGATTTCTCATATTTTAAAATAACCTCTGCCCCTGCAGCTTTAAAATCTGCTAATTGCATATAAGCAATAAATTCATTAACAGAAAGTTTTATCCCAAGAAGTTGCCCCATTGGAATAATATCTGCAGAAGATACACCAATAAGCCACATCAAAGGAGAAAATAGTATACCCATTACAGCTTCAAGTGAAAGTTCATTATAAATTGTTTTTGACTCAATGATTGAATTAAGTCCACTGATATCACCAACAAAAAAAAGCATATAATTTACCATAGCTATTAAGGCAATAAAAACAATTACCATTGCACCAATGTTTACAGCCAATTTTATTCCTTCAATTGTACCATTTGATATTGCATCTAAAATATTTGATCCCGAATCATAATCTGAAATATTAACATCACTACTTATTTCATCAGTTTGTGGTATAATAATTTTAGAAATTAAAATTGCTCCAGGTGCTGCCATAACTGATGCTGTTAAAAGATGCTTTGCAAACTCAACCTGTTTCACAGGGTCATCACCTCCTAAAAAAGCGATGTATGCAGCTAGAACTCCGCCTGCAACAGTAGCCATTCCGCCAACCATCACAAGTAAAATTTCGGATTTATTCATCTTTGATAAATATGCTTTAATCAGTAGTGGAGATTCAGTTTGACCAAGAAAAATATTTCCAATGACAGATAAACTTTCAGATCCTGAAATTTTTAGAAATTTTGTATAAACCTTTGCAAAAAAACTAACTACTTTTTGAATTATTCCTAAATAAAATAAAATAGATGTTATAGCTGAGAAGAAAATAACAGTTGGTAAAATTTCAAAGGCCCATATGTAACTCGTTGATTTTGGTTTTAAGAGATCTCCAAAAACAAATATTGTGCCCTCACGTGTGAAATCGATAAGTTTGACAAATATTGATCCAGCCTTCTCAAATATTAATTGAATTAGTGGAACTTTTAGTATTAAAACTCCTATAATTAGTTGACTAATTAATGCTAAAAAAATAGTTTTCCAAGCAATTTTACTTTTTTTATTACTAAAAATATAAGCTAAAAATAAAACTGAAAAAATTCCTAAAAATCCTCTAAAAAAACTTTCTAAAGAAAATCCTGAGCTTGGAATTAAATCAATCTCATCAACTAGCATTATAAATTTTAAAATCAAAGTTATTTTCTCTGGTTAATTTCATCTCTTAATTTTGCAGCGAGTTCATAATTTTCTACTTCTATTGCATCATTAATTTTTTTATTCAAATCTTTTATAGAAATATTTTTGTATCCTTTTTCAAATTTTTTTTCAATATTTTTTTCAGAAATTTCTTTTTTCATGATAATTCCTGCTTTATCTAAAATTTTTGAATAAGTAAATATTGGTGCGTCAAACCTTAACGCAAGGGCTATAGAATCTGATGTTCGGGCATCAAGAATTTCTTCAATTTTATCTCTTTCACATATTATGCTAGAGTAAAAAATACCATCAATTAATTTGTGAATTATAACCTTATTTAATTTTATTTCAAAAGTTTTTGAAAAATTTTTGAAAAGATCATGCGTTAGTGGTCTTGGAGGTTCTATATTTTTATCTAAAGCAATTGCAATAGATTGAGCTTCAAAACCTCCTATGACAATTGGCAACTTTCTTTCACCGTCAACTTCTTCCAAAATCAAAGCATAAGCACCATTTTGGGATTGACTATAAGAAATTCTATTCACCTTAAGCTTTATTAATTTCATATTATGGAATAACTAATTCAAAAATAGAAAATTAGTTGTTTACAGCCTTAAACGATTTGAGTTTTTCATTTAATTTAGGTACAATGTCAAAAGCATCACCTATAATTCCAAAATCAGCTGCTTTAAAAAACGGCGCATCAGGATCACTGTTGATAACAACTTTAACTTTTGAAGAACTAACTCCAGCTAAATGTTGTATAGCACCTGAAATACCAATTGCAATATATAAGTTTGTTGCGACGGGCTTACCTGTTTGTCCTACGTGTTCGCTGTGAGGTCTCCAACCCATATCAGAAACAGGCTTGGAGCATGCAGTAGCTGCACCTAGTATTTTCGCCAGTTCCTCAATCATACCCCAATTTTCAGGACCTTTTAAACCTCTTCCTGCTGAAACTACAATATCAGCATCAGCTATTGAAATACTACCATTACTTAATTCTATGGATTCTTGATTTATAGTAGATTCAGGAATATTTATTTCAAGGTTTAATATTTCAGGACTAGATTTTTTTTCTATTAACCCAAAAGAATTATTGCAAATACCTATTATTATTTTTTCATTTTTAATAATCACATCACTAAATGCTTTGTTAGAAAAAGTAGATCTTCTTAATGTAAAAGGCATTAAGCTTGAAGGTAAACTTACAACATTAGATATATATGTGGAGTTCGTTTTTACAGAAAGTGATGGAGCTAAATATTTACAATCTGTACTTCCGCCTATTATAATATGACTAACTGATAATTTACTACTTGCTTTGGATATAACCTCAGCATATTTTTGAACATTAAATTGCGATAATTCATCGTTGTTGATATTTAATATCTTATCTGGGCCATAATTTGATAATTCATTGGTATTTTTAATATTAAAACAAAGAATTACCAAATCAGTTGACAATTCATCAGCAAGTGCCCTTGCATAGGAAATTACTTCAAATGAATTTTTCTTTGCTTTGTATTTTTTTGATTCTATGTAAGTAAGTATTGACATTTCTAAATAACCTTTGCATTTTTGTTAAATATTTCGATAAGTTCATCTAAATTTTCAGAATCAATCATTTTAATTTCCTCTTTTTCTTTGGGTTTATAAAATTTTATTATTTCTGTATAAATCTTATCATTTTCTGTTTCAATTATTTCTAATGGTTTTTGTCTTGCTTGCATAATTCCTCTCATATTTGGAATTTTTAAATCACTTTCTTCAACCAGTCCTTTTTGACCACCAATTATTGCAGGGAGATTACATGAAAGAATTTCTGTACCACCTTCAATTTCTCTTTTGGCCGTTATTTTATTCCCATCAATCTCAAGTCCTACACAATTAGTTATAAAATTTATATTTAATATTTCGGAAATAATTCCAGGAACCATAGTGCCATTATAATCTATGGATTCTCTTCCAGCAATTATCAAATCATAATTATTATTTGAAATATAATCGCTTATCAATTTAGCAACACGGAAACCATCGGTTGGTTTCTCATTTATTCGTATTGCTTTGTCAGCCCCAATAGCTAAAGTTTTTTTCAATATTGGCTCAGTATTTTCCAGTCCAACATTAATAGTGTCTACAGTTGAATTATCCATTTCTTTAATCCACATTGCACGGGTTAGTCCAAATTCATCATTGGGATTAATTACAAATTGGATACCATTAGTGTCAAACTTTGTATCATTTTCAATAAAGTTTATTTTTGATGTAGTATCCGGAACACAACTAATACATACTAATATTTTCATAAAATTATTTATAACCAAATATATGAAAAATCAATTTATTATGCACGCATAGTATTTTTTAAATTAATGAATCATTTAATGCTTTTTATTAGTATTTTTGCACAAAGTTAATTATGAGAGAAATTCAATTTAGAGAAGCTATTTGTGAGGCTATGTCTGAAGAAATGAGAAAAGATGAGAGTATTTACTTGATGGGTGAAGAAGTAGCTGAATACAACGGAGCTTACAAAGCATCCA
This sequence comes from uncultured Bacteroidota bacterium, assembly GCA_902522775.1. Classification (GTDB taxonomy): domain Bacteria; phylum Bacteroidota; class Bacteroidia; order Flavobacteriales; family Flavobacteriaceae; genus Eutrophosalina. Next base: position 8,085 of record CABYWQ010000009.1, read on the forward strand.
AAGGCATGCTGGATGAATTTGGTGAAAAAAGAGTTATCGATACCCCTATTTCTGAATTAGGCTTTTCTGGAATTGGAGTTGGTTCTACAATGACGGGCAACAGACCAATTATTGAATTTATGACTTTTAACTTTGCACTTGTAGGAATTGATCAAATTATTAATAATGCTGCAAAAATAAGACAGATGTCAGCTGGACAATTTCCATGTCCTATCGTATTTAGGGGGCCAACTGGGTCTGCAGGTCAACTAGCTGCAACCCACTCCCAAGCTTTTGAAAGCTGGTATGCAAATTGTCCTGGACTTAAAGTAATTATTCCTTCAAATCCTTATGATGCCAAAGGTCTTTTGAAATCTGCTATTAGAGATGATGATCCTGTAATATTTATGGAATCTGAACAAATGTACGGAGATAAGGGGGAGGTACCTGAGGATGAATATATAATTCCAATTGGAAAAGCAGAGGTTAAAAAAGTAGGTACAGATGTTACTATTGTTTCATTTGGAAAAATCATTAAAGAAGTTTTCAAAGCTGCTGAAATACTTAAACAAGAAAATATTGAAGTTGAAATTATTGACTTAAGGACAATAAGACCACTTGATTACGATACAATTATAGAGTCAATAAAAAAAACAAATCGACTTGTAATTGTTGAGGAGTCCTGGCCATTTGGAAATATCTCTACGGAAATTACTTATCAGGTTCAAAATATTGCATTTGATTATTTAGATGCTCCTGTTATTAGAATCAATACAGCTGACACACCAGCTCCATATAGTCCATCTCTTTTAAAAGAGTGGTTGCCTAATCACAATGATGTAATTAAAGCTGTAAATAAAGTCTTGTATAAGTAATAAATTTTTATTTTTGAACCCTCAACTAATTGTTTTATGAAATTTAATCTGATATTTATTCCAATTGCCCTTTCTATTTTGGGTTTAATTTATATGTATATTAAAGCTAGATGGGTCAAGAAACAAGATCCAGGATCTGAAAAAATGGTTTCCATCAGTGCTGCAATTAAGAATGGTGCTTTAGCTTTTTTAAATGCTGAATACAAATTATTGTTTTTCTTTGTTATAGGGTCATCAATTGCCCTTTTTGGAATTTCAACAATGGTTGATACCACAAGTTGGTTAATAATACCAGCATTCATAATTGGCGCTTTCTTTTCTGGCTTAGCTGGGAATATTGGTATGAGAATAGCAACTGATGCAAACTCAAGAACTACTCAAGCAGCAAGAACAAGTTTACCAAAAGCTCTAAATGTGGCCTTTGGTGGAGGAACCGTTATGGGACTAGGCGTTGCAGGCTTAGCTGTTTTTGGATTAAGTCTATTTTTTATGTTTTTTTCTAATTATTTTATAACAGAAAATGGAAATTTTTATAATGAAATGACAGTTGTATTAGAAGCTTTAGCTGGTTTCTCTTTAGGAGCTGAGTCTATTGCTCTTTTTGCAAGAGTTGGTGGTGGTATATATACAAAAGCAGCTGATGTTGGGGCAGATCTTGTTGGAAAAGTTGAAGCTGGTATACCTGAGGATGATCCTAGAAATCCTGCTACAATTGCTGATAATGTTGGTGATAATGTTGGTGATGTTGCAGGTATGGGAGCAGATCTTTTTGGAAGTTACGTTGCAACTGTTCTGGCATCAATGGTTCTTGGAAATTACATTATTAAAGACATGTCTGATTTTTCATCTGAACAGTTTTCAGATGCATTTAATGGAATTGGACCAATTTTACTTCCACTTTTTATTGCTGGTGTTGGTATAATAGCTTCAATTATTGGGACATTATTTATCAAGGTAAAAAATAATGATGCTAAAGAAGCTCAAGTTCAATCAGCGCTAAATACAGGAAATATTATTTCAATTATTGTCACTCTTTTTTCCTGTTGGTTTTTAATTAAGTGGCTTCTTCCAGAAACTATAAATGGAATGAAATTTTTTGGGGAAGGAACAAAAGATATTCCAAGTAATAATATTTTTTATTCAACAATTGTTGGTTTAGCAGTTGGATATCTGATATCATTATTCACTGAATATTATACTGCTCTAGGTAAGAAACCAGTTTTGAATATTGTTAGAAACTCATCTACTGGTGCTGCTACAAATATTATAGCAGGTCTGGCCACTGGAATGAAATCAACTTTTTCCTCAGTTATTTTGTTTGCTCTAGCTATTTGGGGTTCATATACTTTAGGTGGTTTTTATGGTGTAGCAATTGCCGCTTCTGCTATGATGGCAACTACTGCTATGCAACTAGCTATAGATGCTTTTGGACCTATCTCTGATAATGCTGGAGGAGTAGCCGAAATGAGTGAACTCCCCAAGGAGGTAAGAGAAAGAACTGATATTCTAGATTCTGTTGGCAATACTACTGCTGCAACAGGTAAAGGATTTGCTATTGCTTCTGCTGCACTTACTGCCCTTGCGTTATTCGCAGCATACGTTACCTTTACCGGAATTGATGGTATCAATATTTTTAAGGCGGATGTATTGGCTGCTTTATTTATTGGAGGAATGATACCTGTAATTTTTTCTGCATTAGCTATGGAGTCTGTTGGTAAAGCTGCAATGAAGATGGTTGAAGAGGTTAGAAGACAATTTAAAGAAATACCTGGAATACTAGAGGGAAAGGCGAAACCAGATTATGAAAAATGTGTAGAAATTTCTACAAATGCAGCTTTAAAAGAGATGCTTTTACCTGGATTAATCACAATTATAACACCTGTATTGATTGGATTTGTTATTGGAGCTGAAGCTTTGGGAAGTTACATGGCTGGTGTTGCTGTTTCAGGTGTTTTGTGGGCGATATTTCAAAACAATGCTGGTGGCGCATGGGATAATGCAAAAAAATCATTTGAAGCTGGTGTCGAAATTAATGGAAAAATTGAAAAGAAAGGCTCTGATGCCCACAAAGCTGCAGTAACTGGAGATACTGTTGGAGATCCATTTAAAGACACATCTGGTCCGTCAATGAACATCTTAATTAAGTTAACTTGTTTAGTTGGTTTAGTTATAGCTCCAATTCTTGGAGATCATAGCTCTGAAATTACTGAATATAATGATTTGAAAAATATTGAAAAAAATGTTGTTTTAGAAATCAATGAAGAAAACCCAAATGAAAGTTCACTTACAATAGTAACTAGGTCCGTTGATAACGGTTTAGTTACTGAAAACACTGAAAAATGTTATGGTTCTAGAGCTGAACTTCTGTTAATGGCTACAAAAATTTCAGGAAATCAACTTGAAAATGAAATTTCAGAAATACAAAAAAATAAATAGTCAGTGGATTTTATTTTAGCTTAGAATCAATACTTTTGATAATTGATTTAAAATCATTTTTGTTTTCTACAAAATCTATATTATCAACTTCAATGATCAATAAATTGCTTTTATCATAACTTTGAATCCAGGCTTCATACCTTTCATTAAGTCTGCTCAAATATTCAATGCTTATGGAATTTTCATAATCCCTTCCTCTTTTATGAATTTGATCAACAAGATTTGGGATTCCACTTCGCAAGTAAATTAATAAATCTGGATCTTTTACAAATGAGTCCAAAGTATTAAAAATAGATTTATAATTTTCAAAATCACGATTAGTCATTAGTCCCATTGACTTAAGGTTGGGAGCAAATATAAAAGCATCCTCGTATATTGTTCTATCCTGTATAGTATTCTTACCATTACTAGAACACTCGAGCATTTGATTAAATCTACTGTTTAAAAAATAAATTTGAAGATTAAATGACCATCTTTCCATTCTTTCGTAAAAATCATCTAAATATGGATTTTTGAGAACATCTTCGAAGTGTGGTTCCCAATTATAATGATTAGCTAACATTTCTGTTAGTGTTGTTTTTCCTGCTCCAATATTTCCAGCTATAGCTATATGCATAGTTTTTGATACTTAACTAATGTATAATAATTTTTTAAAATTTTTTAAATAAATATTAAACTATTTAAAATAATTGATGTCTATTAATACAACTAGCAAAATGAAAAAAATACTTTTACTTATAATATTAGTCTCGTTTGTAAGTTTTTCTCAGGATTTTCAAGGAAAAGCTTTTTACATGTCAAAAATTAATGTTGATAAATCATGGATGGATAACATGCGGTCTCCAACAAGAAAGGCATACATGGAAGACATGATAAAAAAAAATACAGAGAAAAATTACGTTCTCGAGTTTAGTTCAACTGAATCTTTTTATACTGAAAAAGAGAAAATTGAAATTGGTGAGTCTCAAGGATATAACTGGATGGCCACATATATTGGTGACAATATTGGGAAGCTTTATAAAAATTTACAAAACAAAGAAACAATTAATGAAACCGAAATGATGGGAAAGTTTTTTTTAATTTCAGATCCTATTGAACAAATAAAATGGAAAATGACTGGAGAAACTAAAAAAATTGGTCAATATAATTGCTACAAAGCTACTTATGACAAAGAAGTTCAAGAAAGGGTATTTAGTTTTGGTTCACAAAATCAAAATCAAAATAATTTGATTACAAAAAAAGTTGAAGTTTCCGCATGGTTTACACCAGAAATCCCTGTTTCAACAGGTCCCTCATGGTATCAAGGTCTGCCAGGCTTAATTCTGGAGGTTAATGATAACAATACAACTATTTTATGTACAAAAATCGTTATAAACCCTACAGATAAGTCAAAAATAAAAAAACCTAAAAGAGGTAAAGTAATCAGTAATGTTGATTTTATTGCATTACAAGAGCAGAAAAGACAGGAAGCTAGAGAAATGTGGCAAGCAAGGATGAGAAGATCTGGCGGTGGTAGACCATCCAATAACTAAATAATTTTAATGAAAAGAGTACTAATTTTTTTTTTATTTCCATTTTTCATATACAGCCAGTCAAGTATTAGTGGAAAAATAACTGATATTGATGGCAATACAATAATGGGAGCCAATATTATCGCTGTCAATAATGAAACTAATGTTCTAGATGGCTTTGGTATCTCAAACGAAAATGGTTTTTACAACCTTAATCTTAAAAATAACACAGAGTTTAATATTAAAGTCACCTTCATTGGATTTACACCAGTTGAGTTTAATATTTCACTAACTCAAGATATTTCAAGAAATTTTGTTTTGGAAGAGCAAGCTGAAGCTCTTGATGAAGTTGAAATTGTATATGAAATGCCAGTGACAATTAAAGGTGATACAATTGTTTACAGTGCAGATGCATTTAATACTGGGACTGAGAAAAAGCTTGCAGATGTCTTAAAAAATATGCCGGGCATTGAAGTTAACGATGATGGAGAAATTGAAGTGGAGGGTCAGGTAGTAAGAAAAGTACAAATTGAAGGAAAAGATTTCTTTGATGGGGATTCAAAATTAGCAACTCAAAACTTACCAGCGAAAGCTGTTGGAAAAGTTGAGGTATTAAGAAATTTTACAGAGAATAATCAATTAAGAGATGTAACAAACAATGAAGATAATTATGCACTTAATATCAGACTTAAGGATGGTCAAGATAAGTTTTGGTTTGGAGAGATAACAGCTGGTACTGGACCTGATGATATTCATTTAATATCTCCCAAGATATTTTACTATTCTAAAAACTTTAATTTTTCAGTTATTGGTAATTCTAATGATATTGGCCAACCTCCTTTGTCAAGAAGAGATTTTTACAGATTTGGAGGTGGATTTAATAATCTTAATGCAAGGACTGGTACTTCAATTAATATTTCATCTGATATAGGAGGAATAGGTAATTTACAAAACAATCGTGCCAAATCAATAGACTCAGAACTTTTAGCAACAAATTTTTCGGTATCAAATGATAAAGGATTAGAAATTAGTGGTTTTAGTATTTTTTCGTCAAATGTTAATGAGATTGAAGAAAATATTAGTAGAACATATTTTACCAATAATATTACTGAAGAAACTGGACGTAATGTTCTTCAAAATAATGAATTAGAATTGTATAAATTTTCCGTAGAGTATGAACCAAACGATACCTTCCAGTTAGAATACAATATATTATTAAATCAAAGCAATCAAAATGAAAATACTGATTTGACATCTATGTACGGAAGAGGTTTGAACCGAGTTAATGAACTATTAAATATCGGAAGAATTCAAACCCCATATTCTTTAAATCAAGAATTAAAAATGTACTACACTGCTGGTGAAAAAAATATTTTTTCATTAGAAGCCCAGCATTTAGACCAAGAAGAAGATCCAATTGGTTCATCTGTTAGAGAATTCAATCCATTTTTGAATTTAATCGATTTTGATACAAATCAATCTTCCTACAATACAACTCAAAACAGAAATATTAGAACCAAAAAGTTTGAAACTAAATTTGATTATTATTATTTGATTAATGATCAATCTAATATTAATATTACACTAGGGATTACAGATGTATCTCAAAATTATGCTTCAAATTTCTTTCAAACATTGGATTCTGGACAGATTAAAAGTTTTAATGATCAACTTTATGCTAATGATGTTGATTTTAATTTTACCGACTCTTACTTAGCCTTAAAGTACAGAATTAAATCAGGTATCTTTACTTTTGATCCTGGATTAACTCTTCACTCTTACAGCACTAACAATAGTCAATATGGAGATTATTTTGAAACAAAAATAAGTGATATTAGACCTAACTTTAGAGTTAATTTACAATTTAAAAAAACAGAAAGTCTAATTTTAACTTACAGACAGACAACGCAATTTACCGATATAAACAATTTAGCTAAAGCTTATGTTTTCAATAGCTATAATAATTTATTTCAAGGTGAACCTGAACTTGAGGCTGGTAAGGTAATTAATTATAATCTAAATTATAGAAGTATTAATCAGTTTACTTTTACTAATGTTTTTGCAGGTGCTAATTATTCCAAAAGATCCAACTCTATTCAATCAAGAACAACTTTAGTTGGTGTAAACCAAGTTAGAAAACCTACTAATTCAAGTTTTCCAGTAGAATCCTACTCACTATATGGGAGGATTGATAAAAGAACTAAAAATTTAAAAGGCGAAATTGGAGTTAGATATAACTTTAGTGAATTTAATAATATTGTCAATGATCAAATAAGTAAGACTGAAAACTTAGGTCAAAATTATTCCGTTAGTTTAGCAACTAACTTTAGAGATAAGCCAAATATTGAGATTGGATATAGATACAATATAAATAAGTACAATAATAGCTTTAATAGCGTTGAAAATACTTTTTATAGAGAAACACCATATGTAAGAGTTGATGCATATTTTGGGAAAGGTTTTGTTTTTAATTCTGAGTATAGTTACAACTATTATAAGAATCAAAATGAAGTGCTTAATGATTTTAGATTTTGGGACGCTGATATATCATTTGAAAAGGAGGGTTCGAAGTGGGAGTATAGTATTGGAGTTACCAACATTTTGAATGATCAATCAATAAACAGAGATTCGGCTAATGATCTTTCCTCACAAACTAGGATGTATTTAATTCAACCCAGATATATTTTATTTAAATTGAAGTATGATTTAACTGCATTTGGAGGCAGTAAAAAATCTGTAGATAAAAATAACAGCTCTCAATCTAATCCTAGAGGAAATAGAGGGGGAGGAAAGCTTAAGTAGTTATTTATTCATAATTTTGAATGTGCTTTCAAGGACATTCAAAATTCTTTGTTTATTAATTTCTCCAATTTTATATACTCAATCTGGATTAGAGAATATTCTTTTAGCTGGTGAAACAGATTCAAAAAATTTATTTAATGGTTATCTGCAACCACTAATGAAGGGTTCAATATATTTAATGAATTCCGGATGGTATTCAACTGCAAAAGTTCATAAAAAATTTGGATTTGATTTAACAATATCTTTAAATTCCGTATTGGTACCAGATACTGAAAAATCTTTTGATATTTCAAGCTTTAATTTTATTCAATCAAATTCTAACTCTTTACCAACTATTTTTGGGGAAAGTATAAATAATGAACTTGGAGTCGTAATACCTGAAAACAATGTTCAACCCCAATTATCGAGTTCATTTCTGGCACCTGGTGGAATTAAGGACAAGTTTCCGTTAGGTTTTGTTTCATCACCCTCAGTTCAAGCCTCACTAGGTTTACCATTTAAATCAGAAATCACAATAAAATATCTACCAGAATATAATAGAAATCGTATATATTTTTCAAGTTATGGATTTGGTTTAAAGCATGATCTTACACAGTATTTTAAGTTTTTCAACAAAATTCCTGCCCTAAGTTTATCTGCATTTGGTGCTGTTTCATTTATGAATATTAATTATGATATTCAATCAACAAAAAGTTTTAATGGATCAAATCAAGCTGCAACATTTAATATTTCAAATTATAAATTTCAAATTCTCTCTTCTTTGAATTTATCAATATTTGAAATCTATGCTGGTATAGGAATTTCAGGAGGAAAATCTTCTTTTGAATTAATGGGTGATTATGAGCTTGAACTATATACTGTAGATGATAATAATTTATTTAATATTAATATTTCGGACCCATTTAGATTGAATTATTCAATACACGAACTAAGTAAAAATATGGGTTTAAAATTTAAATTAATTTTTTTACATGCTTTTATTGATTATACTTTTCAAGAATATGATGTAATTTCTATCGGAGCATCAATAAACTTTAGATAATTCTTGTTTTTTTAATTTTTTTTTTGCAAAATTTGTTTTAAGAATAAACGAGGATCGATTTGACTGATTGCAACCTCTTTAAAAAAGTGCTAAAGCAGATGCTTTCTCACTAGGTTTTTGTCAAATCATATCTCTAAAAATTAAAATTATGAGTGATCAAAAACTATCTACTAAAGCTCTTCATGCAGGTCATGACACTAGCTTAACACAAGGAACTAGAGCAGTTCCATTATACCAGTCAACATCATATGTATTCAATGACGCTGATCATGCTGCCAATCTTTTTGCTTTGGCTGAACCAGGGTATATTTATACAAGATTAAATAATCCAACAAATGATGTTCTAGAACAAAGATTAGCATCTATTGAAGGTGGAATAGCCGCCGTTGTAACTGCAGGAGGAACAGCTGCAATTTCAACAACTTTATTAACACTTTTAAAATCAGGAGATCATATTGTGGCTTCAAATAGTCTATATGGTGGAACATACAATCTTTTAAGCGTAATGCTTCCAAGATTGGGAATAACTACAACTTTTGTAGATCCTTCTGACCCTGAAAATTTTGCTGAGGCAGTACAAGAAAATACTAGAGCTTTTTTTGCAGAATCTCTTGGTAATCCTAAACTTGATGTTTTAGACCTGTCTGAGATCTCATCCAGAGCTAAAGTATCTAAAGTTCCTTTTATTGTTGATAATACTGTAGCAACTCCAGCATTACTTAGACCAATTGAACATGGTGCTGATATAGTAATTCATTCTTTAACAAAATTTATTAATGGAAATGGCACTGCTTTAGGTGGTGCAATCATTGATGCTGGTAAATTTGACTGGTCTAGTGGTAAGTTTCCAGAATTTACTGAGCCATCACCTGGTTATCACGGATTGATTTACCACGATGCTCTTGGAGAGGCTTCTTTCATAGCAAAGGCTAGAGTAGAAGGATTGAGAGATATTGGTGCAGCACTAAGCCCATTTAATGCCTTTCAAATTTTACAAGGCTTAGAAACTCTCGAAATCAGAATGAAAAGACACAGTGAAAGCGCTCTTGAGCTAGCAAAGTGGTTAGAGTCAAAAGATGAGGTTGAGTGGGTAAATTACCCTGGATTAAATAGTAGCAAATACAAAAAATTATCTGACAAGTACTTGCCTGATGGACAAAGCGGTATTGTAACTTTTGGAGTAAAAGGAGGATATGATAGTGCTAAAACAGTAGCTGATAAGACAAAAATATTCTCACTACTTGCCAATATTGGTGATTCCAAATCTTTAATTATTCACCCAGCTAGTACCACGCATTCACAATTAAATGATGATCAACAAATTTCTACTGGTGTAACAAAAGATTTAATCAGACTTTCCGTTGGTCTTGAAGATATTAATGATCTCAAAGGTGATTTAGAATTTGCATTTTCACAAATTGATTCTAAGATCTTAAGTTCTTAAATGAAATCAAATCTTTCTTACATAGATGTAAGAGATGTTAAAATTTATTCTGGTAGGAATGTTGATTTTCAACTTTCCTACCAAAATATTGGTAGAGATTTTAAAGACTCTCCAGTTGTTGTAGTTAATCATTCTCTTACAGGCAATTCAAATGTCTCTGGAAAAGATGGCTGGTGGAAAGATTTGGTTGGTAAAGGAAAACTCATAGATACCAACAAATTTTCAGTTTTATCATTTAATATACCTGGAAATTGTTTTGGTAATGAAAAAAATGATTTTGTTGACGAACTGGTTTTAGGTGATGTTGCCAAAGCCTTTAACCAAGCAATAATTAAATTAGGAATTAATAATGTCCATTCATTAATTGGTGGTTCGGTTGGTGGAGGTTTAGTTTGGGAAATGGGTATGTTAAATCCTGAGTTATTTGACAATCTTATACCTATTGCGTCTGATTACAAATCATCAGACTGGCTTATTGCAAATACTCATCTTCAATCCAAGTTATTGGAAAATTCTTCAGATCCTATATTTGATGCTAGAATTCACGCGATGCTAACTTATAGAAATCCAATTTCATTAAATAAAAGATTTCTTAATCAAAATGATGGCAATGATAGAAAGGTAAAAAGCTGGTTAGATTTTCATGGACATAACTTAAAAAACAGATTTCAATTAAAAGCTTACAAGGTCATGAATAAGTTTCTTTCATCGATTGATGTTGAATCTTATTCTAACTCTAGTTTTGATGAATTACTGAAAAAAGTAAAAAGTAACGTATATATTATTTCAATTGATTCGGATTTGCTTTTCACCGACTATGAACAAAGAGAAATCTATAAAAAAATAAGTTTAGTTAAAAAAAATGTGTATTATTTTCAAATTAGATCAGATCATGGCCATGATGCTTTTTTTATTGAATATGATCAAATTTCAAGCTTTCTGAAACGTTGCTTTAAATAATATATTTTGAAAATTAAATTATCTGATGTATTTTCGTAGAACAATGAGAAAAAATTATAACACTAAATTCTACTTTTACTTTTACTACATAAGTTAAAGGGGGATTTTTTGTTAATAAACATATTAAATCAAAGAGTCCTGAGTTTCAGGACTTTTTTTTTGGATTATGAAAATATCAATACAAGGAATTACTGGATCTTATCATTATGAGGTAGCTAAAAATTACTTTGGAAATGACTGTACTACAATAGATTGTATGACTTTCGACGATGTTGTTTTTTCAGTTAAAAATCATCGCTCTGATTTTGGAGTAATGGCTATTGAAAATTCTATAGCTGGTTCTTTGATTCCAAATTATTCACTTATTGATAATAATAATCTTAATATAATTGGAGAGTATTACATAAATATCAATCACCAATTAATGGCACTTCCTGGAACTAAAATTCAAAATATAAAAACTATATCATCTCACCCAATGGCATTATTACAATGTAAAGATTTTCTAAAAAGTTCTAATAAATTGATTTTGGAAGATAAAGATACTGCAGATGTTGCGAGAAAAATTTCTGAAAATAATTTAATTGATACTGCTGCAATTGCAAGTGAAAATGCTGCACAGATATATGGCTTAAGTATATTAAAAAAGAATATTCAAACAATTAAAAATAATGAGACTAGATTTGTGATTGTTTCTTCTCAAGAATCATTGAACTCCACACTTAAAAAAAATAAAGCATCATTGAAACTAATTCTTAACCATAGAAATGGAAGTTTAGCAAAAGTTTTAAATATTTTTGCAGAATATAGTATTAATTTGACTAAGATTCAATCTATACCTGTCATAGAAACTCCTTGGAAATATGCATTCTTTATTGATTTAACATTTAACAATATTAAAGATTACATTAATGCAATTGAAAAAATTAAACTTAGCTCAGAATTATTTAAGGAATTTGGACTATATAAAAGTGAAAAGCTATGATTAGAGTTGCTGATAGATTAAATCATATTGAAGAATATTATTTTTCAAAAAAATTACGGGAAGTCAAGAAACTTGAATTGGATGGTAGACCGATAATAAATATGGGTATTGGAAGCCCTGATATTTCTCCTCCAAAAAAAATAATTAAATCTTTAGAGAAATCATTATATCAAAAAAATGCCCATCGATATCAAAGTTATAAAGGAACAGATTTGTTAAGAAAATCAATAAAGAGTTTTTACAAAAAAAATTATAATGTTAAATTAAATTTCGAAAAAAATATTCTTCCATTACTTGGCTCAAAAGAAGGAATAATGCACATATCTTTAGCATTTTTGAATCCAGGTGATGAAGTTTTAATTCCCGATCCGGGTTATCCCACTTACACCTCAGTTACAAATATTGTTGGTGCAAAACCAGTTTATTATGATTTAATCCAAGAAAACTCTTGGCTTCCAGACATAAATAAATTAAATCAAATGGATTTAACAAAAGTTAAACTTATGTGGATCAATTACCCTAACATGCCAACTGGTGCTGATTTAAATTCTAATAATTTTAATGAGCTTGTTTTATTTGCCAAAAAAAATAAAATTTTAATTATTAATGACAATCCTTATAGTTTTATATTAAATGATAATCCAAAAAGTATATTATCCCTAAAAAATTCTATAGATTATTGTTTAGAATTAAATTCACTTAGTAAGTCCTTTAATTTATCAGGTTGGAGAGTTGGAATGCTTATTGGCTCAAAAAAAAATATTGATAGTGTTTTAAAAATAAAATCAAATATGGACTCAGGAATGTTTTTCGGAATACAAATGGGAGCTGCAGATGCTTTACAATTAGGTGATAAATGGTTTAAAAAAATTAATAATATTTATTATAAAAGAAAAAAACTAGTACACCAAATATGTGATATTTTAAATATTTCATATAATCCAAACTCTGTTGGAATGTTTGTTTGGGGAAAAATTAATTCCAATAAATCTTCTAAAGAAATGACTGACTATTTACTTTATAAAAAAAATATTTTTATTGCTCCAGGTTTTATTTTTGGAAAAAATGGTGAGGGTTACATTCGTTTTTCTCTATGTGTCGATGATGAGTTAATTATTGAAGCAAAAAAAAGGTTATTATGAAAATTGGTATAATTGGTTTAGGATTAATGGGAGGTTCGTTTTCATATGGAATAAAAGAACTGTTTCCGAATTCAGAAATTTTTGGATTTGATATCTCCAATGACAACTATAAAATTGCTACTGAGTTGGGGATCATTGATTCGAAGCTTAACATTAATAATATATCTAATTTTAAATTAATTCTTGTTTCTGTTCCAGTTGATAAATCGATCGATGTTTTAAAAATTGTTTTAGATAATGTTTCTGACAAAACACTAGTAATGGATGTTGGCTCAACGAAGAAAAATATATGTTCTAAATTGAAGAATCACCCAAACAGAAAAAATTTTTTAGCAACACACCCAATATCAGGCACTGAAAATAGTGGTCCAAATGCAGCTATGAAAAAATTATATTTCAATATAACCAATATTATTTGTGAGCCTGAATTAACAAGTCCCGATATATTAAATTTTGCATATAGTTTATTTAGTAAGTTTAAAATGAAAATTATTAACATGGACCCAGCTTCACACGATGAACATATTTCATATGTATCTCATTTGTCTCACATCATATCATTTATTTTAGCAAAAACAGTTATTCAAAAAGAGGAAAATGAAAAAAATATTTTTGATTTAGCTGGAAGTGGATTTGAGTCAACTGTGAGGCTAGCTAAAAGCTCTTCCAAAATGTGGGCTCCTATATTTCTTGATAACAAAGATAATATTATAGAAGCGTTAGATGAATACATCAAAAACTTGGATGAATTAAAACAATTGATAGTTAAAAATGATAAAAAATCAATAGTTAATGATTTAAATAATATAAACAGAGTAAAAAAAATCCTTTCTGGTATTAATAATAAAAAAAATGAAAAATAATAAAAAACTTAGAAGCTGGCTTGATAAATTTAATTTAGATCATCCTCTTGTTATCGCTGGTCCATGTAGTGCAGAAACTGAAACACAAATGATGGATATTGCAGAAAAATTAAAAGACTCTGATGTGTCAATTTTTAGGGCTGGTATTTGGAAACCTAGAACTAGACCTGGAATGTTTGAAGGAGTGGGAGCAATTGGTTTAAAATGGTTAAAAAAAGTCAAGGAAGAGACTCAAATGCTCACTGCTACAGAAGTTGCTAATGCTAATCACGTTAAACTTGCTCTGGAAAATGATGTTGATGTATTGTGGATTGGAGCTAGATCAACTGTAAGCCCATTCATAGTTCAAGAAATTGCGGATGCACTTAAAGGAACAGACAAGATAGTACTATTGAAAAACCCGGTAAATCCTGATTTGGCTCTATGGTATGGAGGAATTGAAAGGCTTTATTCCTCAGATATTAAGAATTTAGGTGTCATTCACAGAGGTTTCTCTACATATTCAAAATCAAAATACAGAAACAACCCAGAATGGCAGATTCCTATTGAACTCCAAAATAAATTCCCAGATCTTCCATTAATTTGTGATCCGTCTCATATATGTGGAAGAAGAGATTTGCTTCAAGATGTATCACAAACTTCTCTTGATTTAAATTTTGATGGATTAATGATTGAGTCCCATGTGGATCCTGATAATGCGTGGAGTGATGCTGCTCAACAGATAACCCCTAAAGTTTTAATAGGTTTAATGAAAGATTTAAAAATTAGAAAGGGCACGTTCAAACAAGAGAGCTACTTAAATAAGTTAGCAAAATATAGGACAAAAATTGATATCGCTGACAATGATATTCTTGAAATATTGTCCAAGCGTATGATTATTGCCGATAAAATTGGAAAAATTAAAAAAGAGCAAAATGTCGCCGTATTGCAGTCTAAAAGATGGAATCAAATCTTGGGAAAAATGATTTTAGATGGAAAAGAAAAAGGATTAAGTGAAGAGTTTATTTTAAAAATATTTAAAGCTATTCATCAAGAATCAATAAATCATCAAAAGAAAATAATAAATAGTTAATGAAAGGTCTGGTTTATAAATCAACAGGTAGTTCTTATAGAATTAAACTACAAGATGAAACTTTTGTTGATTGTAAACTTTCTGGAAAATTTAGGATTGATGATATAAATTCAACAAATCCAATTTGTGTTGGAGATGAAGTTTTAGTAAAAAAAAGTAGTTCCTCAGGAAACGTTATCAACAAATTATTTGAGAGAAAAAATTATGTTATTAGAAAATCTGTAAAATTATCTAAACAGTTTCATATTATAGCTTCAAATATTAATATGTGTTTTTTAATTATAACCCCAAAAAATCCAGTTACCTCAACTATGTTCATTGATCGCTTTTTAGCATCTACTCTCGCTTATCAAATTGATACTACAATAGTATTTAATAAAATCGATAATTATGATGACGAATCTAAAAAAACTGCGAATAAATTAAAAGACATATATATAAATGCAGGTTATAATGTGATTTCGGTTTCTGCTAAGAAAAAAGTTAATATCGATATTTTAAAAAAAGCCATGACCGGAAATATTTGCGTTTTTTCTGGTCACAGTGGTGTTGGTAAGTCTACTTTGATTAATTCACTTGATCCTAAAATCAATATTAAAACTCTACCAATTTCGGATTCTAATTTGACCGGACAACATACTACAACTTTTTCTGAGATGTATGATTTAAATTTTGACTCAAAAATTATTGATACACCTGGTATTAAAGGTTTTGGACTTTACAATGTTAATAAATATGAATTAAAAGATTTTTTTAAGGAATTTTTTACAATAAGCGCATGTAAATTTAATAATTGTTTACACTATCATGAACCTGGTTGTGAGGTGATTAAAGCTGTAGAAAATGGAAAAATTTCAAAATCTAGATATGATAATTATATTACAATGCTACTTGAAATAGAAAATAATTTTAGATAGATGAAAGCAGTGATTCAAAGGGTTAATTACTCTAAATTAAAAATCGGTGGTGAAGTATACAGCGAAATTGAAAAAGGTTTAATGATTCTACTTGGGATTACTCATAATGATACAATTAATGATGTTCGATGGTTATCAAATAAAATTATTAATCTTAGAATATTTAATGATGGTGATGGAATAATGAATTGTTCTGTAAAAGACATCAACGGTGACATTCAAGTTGTAAGTCAATTTACTTTATATGCACAAACAAAAAAAGGTAATAGACCTTCATATATTCAAGCTGCAAAAGGAGAAGTTGCTGAAAATTATTATAATTTGTTTGTAGATGAAATGACAAATATTTTCAATAAAAAAATAAAAACAGGTAAATTTGGTTTTGATATGCAGATTAATTTTGAAAATGATGGTCCGGTTACAATTATTATAGATTCAAAGAAAAAAGTTTAATATGGAATTAAATATTTTACAAAAAAAAGTTGATGATTGGATTAAAAAGTATGGTGTAAGATACTTTAATGAACTTACTAATATGGCTCAACTAACAGAGGAAGTTGGTGAAGTTGCACGAATTATATCAAGAGTTTATGGTGAGCAATCTCCAAAAAAAAATGAAAAAATTAATGATTTGGGAGAAGAGTTAGCAGATGTTTTATTTGTATTGATTTGTCTTGCAAATCAAACTGGAGTCGATCTAGAAAAAGCTTTTGAAGAAAAATTAAAAAAGAAAACAAAAAGAGATATAGATAGGCATCTATCTAATGATAAATTAAAATGAAAAAAATTCAGATAAAACCATCTGATTTGTTAAAAAACTCAAGCATTAAAATATCAGGCTCAAAAAGTGAGTCAAACAGAGTTTTAATTTTAAATTCAATATATAAAAATATTAAAGTCAGTAACCTTTCAAACTCAGATGACACCATTTTACTTAAAAGTGCACTTGATAATCTAAATGAAAAAATTGACATTCATCATGCAGGTACTGCCATGAGATTTCTAACTGCATATCTATCAACAGTTGATGGTAAAAGATTTATACTAACTGGATCTAAAAGAATGAAAGAAAGACCTATTGGTATTTTAGTTGAAGCATTAAAAGATCTGGGTTTTCAAATTAATTATTTGGAAAAAAACGGTTTTCCTCCGTTAAAAATTTTTGGAAATAAAGGCAAAATATCAAATATAAGTCTTGATTCAAATGTTAGTAGTCAATTTATTAGTGCTTTAATTCTCATAGCACCCACTTTAGAAAACGGTTTAAAAATTAAACTTGAGGGTAAAATTATTTCAAAGCCATACATAAATTTGACTTTAAAAGTTCTAAAAAAAATAGGAATTTCATATTCATTTAAAAAAAATATAATAGAAATTAAAAATGTAAAAAAAATAAGAAATAATGATTATTTAATAGAATCTGATTGGACCTCTTTATCTTATTTTTATTCAATCGTAGCAGTGAATAAAAAAATAAATATCAAACTAAATAATTTCTTTAAAGATTCATTTCAAGGTGACAGTATTTTGAATAAGTTTTTTATTGATCTTGGAGTTGAAACAAAATTTTTAAATGCAAACGAAATACTATTGTCTCCAATAAAAAAATATAAAAAACCAAACAAATTGTCATTAAATTTAATTGATTCACCAGATCTTGCTCAAACAATTGCAGTGACATGTATGGCCTTGAAGATCCCTGTTGAAATAACTGGTTTACAGACTTTAAAAATAAAAGAAACTGATAGAATTTTGGCGTTGAACAATGAACTTACAAAGTTTGGCGCAAAAATTAAATATGATGATTCAAGTATTGTTATTTATCCTCCAAAAGAAATTAAGAAAAATATTAATATAGAGACATATAATGATCATCGAATGGCTCTATCTCTAGCACCTTTGGGTTTAATTGTCCCAATAACCATAAATGATCCAGAAGTAATAACAAAATCGTTTCCTGAATATTGGAATAATCTTTCTGAATTAGGATTTAATTTAAAAAATCTAAATTAAATCCAATTTTACTTGACATCCCCTGTTCTCTGAATGTATATTTGCTAAATTAATATAATATGAAACTATCTAATTTTAATTATGACCTCCCAAAAGAATTATTAGCAGAATACCCCTCTGATCAAAGAGATGAATCAAAATTGATGATTTTAAACAGAGATACCCAAAAAATTGAACATAAATTATTCAAAGATATAATTGATTATTTTGATGACGGTGATGTATTTATCCTAAATGATACAAAAGTTTTTCCGGCAAGATTAATGGGTAATAAAGAAAAAACAGGAGCTAGGATTGAAGTTTTTCTTTTAAGAGAACTTAGTAGAGATCAGAGATTATGGGATGTTCTTGTAGATCCCGCTAGAAAAATTAGAATTGGTAATAAACTATATTTTGGTAATGATGATAGTTTAGTTGCAGAAGTTATTGATAATACAACATCAAGAGGAAGAACCTTGAGGTTTTTATATGATGGATCATATGATCAATTTAGAGAAAAATTACTTGAATTAGGTCAAACACCTCTTCCTAAGTATATTAAAAGAGATGAGGAAGATTTTGACAAAGAAAGATATCAAACCATTTATGCAAAGAATGAAGGAGCTGTAGCAGCTCCTACTGCTGGACTGCATTTTTCTAAGCACCTTTTAAAGAGACTACAAATTAAGGGTGTTAATCTATCTGAACTGACACTGCATGTTGGTTTAGGCACCTTCAACCCTGTTGAAGTTGAAGATCTTTCTAAACATAAAATGGATTCTGAGGAGTTGTTTATTAATCAACCAGCTGTTGATATTGTAAATCAAGCTAAACTGAATAAGAAAAAAGTTTGTGCTGTTGGTACTACAGTTATGAGAGGTTTGGAATCTTCGGTTTCATCAGTTGGAACATTAAATCCTTATGTAGGTTGGACACACAAGTTTATTTTCCCGCCATATGATTTTAATATAGCAAATTCATTAATAACAAACTTTCATATGCCAAAATCTACTTTATTAATGATGGTGTCTGCTTTTGCAGGTCATGATTTTATGATGGATGCATACCAAGAAGCAATTAAGAAGAAATATAGATTTTATTCCTATGGAGATGCTATGTTAATTATTTAGGATGTCAAATGAGAATGATGATATTCGTTCGATTAGTTTTGATAAACTAAATAACTTTATTCAAAAGAATAACTTTCCTTCATATAGATCTAATCAGATTTTCAATTGGATTAATAAAACCAAACTTAGAAGTTTTGATGATATGACAAACATCCCTAAAAGTTTAGTAAAACTTTTGAAAGAAAACTTTGTAATTAATGTTACAAATATATTATCTAAACAGGTTAGTAATGATTCAACAATTAAATTTGCAATTAAACTTCATGATAATTTAGTTGTCGAAGCGGTTTTGATTCCGTCAGGAAAGAGAGTAACAGCATGTGTTTCAAGTCAGGTGGGATGTAGCCTTGATTGTGAATTCTGTGCAACATCAAAGCTTTTGAGGATGAGGAATCTTCACTCTTATGAAATTTTTGATCAAATAATGATTTTAAATTCACAATCTCTTAAAAATTATTCATTACCTATTTCAAATATTGTATTTATGGGCATGGGAGAGCCTCTACTTAATTATAAAAATGTAATAGAATCTATAAAATTAATAACTAGTGAAGACGGAATTAAAATTTCAAATAAAAAAATAACCTTATCTACATCTGGAATCTCAAAAATGATTATAAAAATGTCGGATGATAATATTAAATTCAATCTTGCTGTTTCACTACACTCTGCTGTTGAAGAGACCAGGAACATAATTATGCCTTTTTCAAAATCCTTTCCTTTAGATAAATTAATTAATAGTCTTGATTATTGGTATAAAAAAACAAAAAGAAAAGTGACTTTTGAATATTTAATCTGGAAAGGAATTAACGATGATTTAGAGCACATTGAAGCCTTAGTAAAAATTTGTAAAAGAATTCCCTCTAAAGTTAATTTAATTGAATACAACAGTATTGATAATCCTACATTCAAAAAAGCTGATGATTTTTGGGTAGATAGTTACCTAAAAATATTAAAGAAAAATAAAATTCCAGTTTCTCTTAGAAGATCAAGGGGTCAAGATATCAATGCAGCTTGTGGTCAATTGGCAAATAAACATTAATTTAACAAAAAGTGAAAAAGGTATTTAAAATTAGAGAACCTATTTCTAATGAAATGGAAATTTTTGAAGAAAAATTTTCCAGTTTAATGTTGACAAAAGTACCTTTATTAAATAGGATTACGCATTATATAATAAAAAGAAAAGGTAAGCAAATGAGACCGATGCTTATCTTTTTATGCTCTAAACTTTTATCAAATGGTAATGTTAATGATAAAGTATACAGAGGAGCATCTGTTATTGAATTGATACATACTGCCACATTAATTCATGATGATGTTGTTGATGATAGTAAGAGAAGAAGGGGGTTTTTTTCAATCAATGCAATTTGGAAAAATAAAATAGCTGTTTTGGTTGGGGATTTTTTACTTTCAAAAGGAATGCTTTTATGCATTGAAAATAAAGATTTTGATTTATTAGAAATTATATCTGATTCTGTTAAAAATATGAGTGAAGGAGAGCTTCTTCAAATTGAAAAAGCTAAAAAATTAGATATTGAGGAAGATATTTATTTTGAGATAATTACAAAAAAAACAGCATCTCTAATAAGTTCTTGTTGTAAAATTGCTGCTTCTGGAATTGGTAGTCAAGATAAAGAAAAAAAAATGATTGGAGAGTTAGGAGTTTCAATCGGCATTGCTTTTCAAATAAAAGATGATTTATTCGATTACGGAAAAAAGAAAATAGGTAAGCCAAGAGGAATTGATATTAGAGAAAAAAAATTAACATTACCACTAATATATTCAATTAATAAATCTGATAAAACAAAAAAGAGATGGCTAATAAGTTCAATAAAAAAAAACAGTAAAGACAAGAAGGTTGTTAATCAAATAATCGATTATGTAAAGCAAACAGGGGGGTTAGACTATTCAATAAAAAAGATGAATGAATACCACAAAAAAGCTCTAGTTATATTAGAAAAATTTCCCAAAAATAAATACAATGAAGCATTAAAAGAAATGATTCATTATGTTATTGAAAGAGATTATTAAATTTATATTGTGATATCAAAGATTACTATAGATAAAGTATTTGAAACTGCATTAGTTGAAGAAGTAATAGGTGATTTTATTCAACTAAAAAAATCTGGCTCAAACTTTAAAGGTCTGAGTCCTTTTAGTGATGAAAAAACACCAAGTTTTATGGTATCTCCAGCTAAGCAAATTTGGAAAGATTTTAGTAGTGGTAAAGGTGGTAATGTAGTAGCTTTTTTAATGGAACATGAGCAGTTATCATATCCCGAAGCAATAAAGTACTTAGCTAAAAAATATAATATTGAAATTGAAGAAACACAACTTTCTGAAAAACAAAAAGAGAAAATAAATGAAAAAGAAAAACTATTTATAATAACTGATATAGCTAAAAACTTTTTTGTTAAACAACTTTATGAGTCAGATTTTGGAAATAATATTGCTAAAAGTTATTTAATTGAAAGAGGATTCAATGATTCAATAATTGAAAGATTTGATGTAGGTTGTTTAACTAATTCAATTGATGATTTAAAAAATTTTCTAATTGGTAAAAAATATAAAATTGATGATTTATATTCTTTAGGATTAGTTTCTTCAAACACCAATAATGATGTATATAAATCACGCATAATATTTCCAATTAAAACAATTTCTGGAAGGACAGCTGGCTTTGGTGCAAGAACACTAAAATCTAATTATAAATCGGCAAAATATATTAATAGTCCTGAATCAATCATTTACAATAAAAGTAAAATTTTATATGGTTTATATAACTCTAAAAGTGAAATTGTAAAAAGAGATAATTGTTATATAGTTGAGGGTTATACTGATGTGCTTAGATTTCACCAAAAAGATATTAAAAATGTTGTTTCCTCATCAGGAACTGCAATGTCTACTGATCAAATTAATCTAATTAGAAGATTGACTAAGAATATTACAATGCTCTATGATTCGGATAAAGCTGGTATAAGTGCAACTGTTCGTAGTATTGATATGATTTTAGAACAAAATATGAATGTAAATATAGTTTTGTTTCCAGAAAGTGAAGACCCTGATAGTTTTGCAAGAAATAAGGAAAGTAAAGAAATAATTAATTACCTAGATGAAAACTCAATAGACTTTATTGAATTTAAAGCGAAGCTACTAAAAGAATCTCTTAAAAAATCACCAATAGAAAAGGCTAGAATAATAAATGAAATAATTTTAAGTATTTCAAAAATTCCTGACAGAATAAAACAAGAAATTTATATTAAACATTGTTCTGAAATTATGAATATTTCTGAAAATACTTTATTTAATGTTTTAGCTCAACAATTAGCTTCAAAAAAACAATCTAAACTTTTAAAAAATCAGAAACAGAATATTTTTATTGAAAATAAAAGAATTGATCAAATTTTTGAGTTGGAAAAAAAAATTATTGAGATTTTGGTATTATATGGTGATCGAAGAACATCATTTGACGAAATTAAATTAATTAAAAATGATAGGGGTGATTTTACGTATAAGCCTGTAAAAGTAGAGTCGCTGGTTTATGAAAAAATTTTTCTTGATTTACAGTCTGATGAAGTTGAATTTGCTAATGATAATTTCAAGATTCTTTATAATCTACTAATTAGTGAATTTCAAAAAAACGATAGTTTTAATCCAAAAACTTTTTTAAATACATTAAGTGAAGATCTATCCAACTTAGTAACTACAATTTTAATGAATGAAGATGTTTATCAGTTACATAACTGGGAAACTAAAAATATTTTTGTGAAGAAAAAATTAAAATCGATTTCTCAGTTGGTTACTGAAACTATTTTAACACTCAGGACCTTGTTGATTAATAAAAAAGTTGGCGAATTGAGTAGACAAAAAGACAATGGCGAAAACTTAAATCAAGATCTTTTAGATGAAATAGTTAACTATTATCAGTTAAAATCTTTGTTATCAAAAAAACTAAATAGAGTTATTTAGTATTTACATCTTCAGGAATTATACAAATGGGAATAGGTTCCATTTTATGTTTGTTCGAAGAATTGAAAAAATTTAAAATATTGTAAACATCTTTTTCTCTTGAACTAAGTTCATTAAAATTTATCTTTTCTTCAATTTGTTTCATTGCTTTTTCAAGTTCTTCATAAGTTGCACCAATTTGATCCTCATCAGTTCTTGAATCATCCCAAAGTCCGTCCGTTGGAGGAGCTTTAATTATTTCATTACTGATACCTAGATGTATTGCTATATTTCTAACATCAGTTTTAATAAGGTCAGCAATTGGAGATAAGTCAACACCTCCATCACCATATTTGGTGTAGAAACCAATTCCAAAATCTTCAACTTTATTTCCTGTACCTACAACTAAAAAATTATTAATTGTAGCATAATAGTAAAGAGTAGTCATGCGAAGTCGTGATCTTGAATTGGCCAAAGCTAGTAGATTGTGCTTTGAATTGATTTTTTGAATTTTGCCAGAGAATTTTGAAAATGATTCTGATAAATCAATTAATTCTGAACTCACGTTTGAAAATTTATTCTTTAGCCATTTTATATGGTTTTTAGATCTTTCCAGCTCAAAAGTAGTTTGATTTATTGGCATTTCTAAACATAGTGTTGGGTGCCCTGTAGATGCAGCAAGGGTTGATGTCACAGCTGAGTCAATTCCTCCAGAAATACCAATAACATATCCTTTTGTTTTTGAATCAATTGTGTAATTATTTAACCAATTAACAATGTGTTTGGTTACCTTTGAATAATTCATAATTATAAAATATTAATGTATCAAATTTACTGCCAAAATAATTTATTCAAAATACAATATAAAATCATTTCATTTTTTATCTTGATAATGCTAATTGGATGTAATAATAAATCAACAAATAATTATGAAAATATAATTATTGATAGATTTGAAAAAAAATTTTTTAATATTCAACCTGACTCATTAAAAATTTTAATAAATCAATATCCATATTTATTTCCCTCTAGTTTTAGTAATGAAGAATGGTTAAATATTAAGAATGATTCAATTAGAAAAATTATATTTAATGAAACTCAAGTTGAATTTAAAAATGATTATTTAAGCAGAGATATATCAAAATTATATTATAGATTATCAGACCAATTTTCAAATTTTAATTCTCCAAAAATAATTACAATAAATAATGGTTTAGATTATCAATATAAATTAATTGATATAGATTCTTTAGTATTATTATCATTGGACTGTTATTTGGATAATGATGAATTGTATAAAGCTATTCCAGACTATATCTCACAAAAAATGAATAAAAATTATTTGATAAGAGACTTAGCCGAAAAATTAATATCAAGATATGTAACTTATCCAACAAATCGTCAATTCCTAGACAAGATTATTTATTATGGTAAAATTTATAATCTTATGATTAACAACCTTGATTTTAACGAGGCAAATGCCTTATATTACAATGAAAAAGAAATTCTTTGGGCAAAAGATAATGAAAAAGAGGTTTGGAAATTTTTTATTGAAAATGAAATTTTATTTAATACTTCAAATATTTTAGTTGAAAGATTTATAAATTTTAGGCCGTATTCTAAGTTTGGTATTTCAATAGACTATGACTCTTCTCCAATGATTGGAAAGTGGATTGGTTATAAAATTGTAAAAGCATATTTAAAATCCAATAATAAAACTATTGAAGAAATTTTAAATATGAATGAGTATGAATTATATTTAAATTCTAATTATAAACCTGGATTATGATTTCAAAAAAAACAGATATAGTAATAAATGTTGAATTAGATGAAAATAAAATACCTGAAAAAATGAGTTGGTCAGCCAAAGATGGAGGAATAACTGATCAACAAACCAAAGCTTTTTTATTTTCTTCTTGGGACCACATAAATAAGGAAACTATGAAAATTGATTTATGGACTAAGGACATGCCAGTTGACGAAATGAATGTGTTTATTTATCAAACACTTGTTAGTTTATCTCAATCTTTTTTTAAAGCAACCAATAACGAAAAAATGACAGATACTTTCAAGCAGTTTTGTGATTATTTTTCAGAGAAGCTGGACTTAAAAAAAAATTAAACAATACTTTTTTTTATATGTTTTCTGATTTCTGATATTCCAATATTTTTTGTTGAAGAACAAATAAAAAAGGTACTATCAATTCCTGATTTATTAAGTTGTTTAAAATAGTCCTTACAATGTTCTTCAATATTAATTTTTTTTAATTTGTCAGCCTTTGTAAATATTATATTAAAATTTTTATCCTTGGAAATAAGAAAATCAATGAAATCAATATCTATTTCAAGAGGTCTATGTCTAATGTCTATCAATAAAAAAATTTTTAAAAGTTTTTCTCTGTTTAAAATATAATCAAATGAAATATTTAGAATTATTTCAGATTTTTTTTTTGAAAGCTTATTGTATCCATATCCTGGAAGATCAACTATATAAAAATTATTCTCTATTAAGTAGTGATTAATTAATTGTGTTTTACCTGGTTTCTTTGATGTTTTAGCTATATTTTTTCTATTTAAAATAGAATTTATGAGACTTGATTTTCCGACATTTGATCTACCAATCAAAGCAAACTCTTGAAAACCATCTTTTGGACATTGATATTCATTAGCACTACTTTTTTTAAAAGAAATTTTAGAAAAATTATTCATGGCTATAAACTTTTCTTTAAAAGCCAGCTAGCTAAAATCTCGTTAAATTTTTTAGGATGTTCCATCATTGGTGCATGACCGCACTTATCAATCCAAAAAAGATCTGAATTTGGCATAAGCTTATTGAAATCGGTTGCAACATCAGGTGGAGTTACAGTATCTTGTTTACCCCAAATTAATGCGGTTTCAACATCTATCTTTGGTAAATCTTTTGACATGTTATGACGTATAGCACTTTTTGCCATTGCTAAAATTTTAATCAATTTTTTTCTATCATTAACTGTTTCAAAGATTTCATCAACTATTTTTTTAGTAGCGATTTTAGGTTCATAAAATACACTTTCAGTCTTTTTTTTTATAAAGCTATAGTCCTCCCTTTTTGGATAGCTATCACCCATAGAGTTTTCATAAAGTCCAGAACTTCCAGTTAGGACTAATCCTTTTAATAAATTTGGAAAAAGTTTTGCATAAATCAGTCCAACATGTCCTCCTAGTGAATTTCCAATAATAATAAAATCTTTTAAATTTTTATGTTTTACGAACTCATTAACATATTTTGCAAAAAACTTAACATTTGTATCTAGAAGTTTTGAAGTGTACACTGGTAATTCAGGTGCAATAACATTATAGTTTTTTTTTGGAAAGAAATTAAATACATCCTCAAAGTTGCTCAATCCCCCCATAAGACCATGTAAAATTAGAATAGATCTGCCTTTACCAACAGATCTGTAGCTGAACCCATTTTCTGAAATATAACTTTCCAAATCTATTATTTTTAGTAGATGAAGGCAAAGATATGTATTTCATTTTTAAAATATATTTTAGAAATAAAAGCCAAATGTTGATTTTTATTTTATTTAAAATGCTGATAAAAAGAAGATTAACTAAAATGTATAAAAATTATTAACAATGTGGTAAAATGTGGTAAAATGTGGTAAAATTTGAATATATTTGATAGTAACACTAATCTATTATGTATAATCTTATCGGTACATACGAATGTAAGATTGATAACAAGGGTAGAATTATGTTTCCATCACCCTTAAAAAAACAATTAAAAAAAGATCTTTCAAAAGGCTTTATTTTGAAAAGGTCAGTGTTTCAAAAATGTTTAGAAATATTTCCTTTACATGAATGGGATAAAACTATGATAGGAATAAACAAGTTGAATCGGTTCAAAAAGAAGAACAATGATTTTATTAGAAGATTTACTGCTGGACTTAAACATATTGAGTTTGATAATGCTGGAAGAATATTAATTCCGAAAGATTTAATCATTTTTTCACAGCTTAAAAAAAATATTGTAATGTCAACAGCTTTAAATATTATTGAAATATGGGATAAGGAAATGTACGAAAACACAATAAATGATTTAAGTGTTGACTTTGCAAAATTAACAGAAGAAGTAATGGGTAATGATGATGATAATGTTTCATAAACCTGTTATGTTAAAGGAGGCGATTGATAGTCTTGAAATAAAAGGTAGTGGTATTTATGTTGATTTAACGTTTGGAGGAGGGGGTCATTCAAAAGAAATTTTACAAAGAATAAATGATGATGGCAGACTAATAGCATTTGATCAGGACGAAAGTGCTATAAAAAATAAAATTGATGACAGTAGGGTTGTGTTACTAAAGCAAAATTTCATTTATCTAAAGCAGAATTTAAAATATCTCAAAATATCTAAAGTTGATGGTATTCTTGCAGATTTAGGTGTAAGTTCTTTTCAGTTCGACTCAATCGATAGAGGATTTAGTTTTGAAAGCGATTCTAATCTTGATATGAGAATGAATCAAGAATCTAGCCCTGATGCAATCGAGATTTTAAACAACTATAGTGAATCTGATCTTGCTAATATTTTTTTTAACTACTCCGATTTAACAAACTCTAGAAAAATTGCAAAAATTATAGTAGAAAAAAGAAATAGTAAAAAAATAAAATCTTCTAATAATTTAAATGAAATACTTTCCGTATTTATAAATCCTGGATATGAAAATAAATTTTTAGCTAGAGTTTACCAGGCTATAAGAATTGAGGTTAATCAAGAGATAAAAAATTTAAAAAAACTACTAAATCAAATTCCACACTTATTGAATCAAAATGGATTAGTTTCAATTATCTCATACCATTCTGTTGAAGACAGACTTGTCAAAAGATTTTTTAAAAATAATTGTTTCGAAAATGAACCAATTAAAGATGATTTTGGAAATAAAATTTTATCGATTAAACCAAAATATAACTTTATTAAACCATCTGAATTAGAAATAAAATCTAATCCACGTGCAAGGAGTGCTAAGCTAAGAACAGCTGTTAAAATATGACAAATAA
The DNA here is from genome assembly GCA_902522775.1 of uncultured Bacteroidota bacterium. Taxonomy (GTDB): domain Bacteria; phylum Bacteroidota; class Bacteroidia; order Flavobacteriales; family Flavobacteriaceae; genus Eutrophosalina. Next base: position 36,219 of record CABYWQ010000009.1, read on the forward strand.
AATTATTGACATACTTGTGGGGAAATTTTTAATTGAAAAAATTAATATTAATAATATCCGATTCATATTTTTTATTTTTTTCCTAGCTTTTCTCCTCATATATTCTTCCCATAGTGTTGATAGTAAAGTGTATGAAATTAGTCAATTAAATACTGAAGTTTCTGTTATTGAGTCCAATTTTATTGAGACAAGAAAAAAACTCATGAATCTAAGAGTCGAGTCAGCAGTAAGAAAAAAACTAATTAGCAAACAAATAAAACCATCACTAAGCCCGCCCTTTAAAATTTTAATATCAACTAATAAATGAACAACAATCAATTTGTATTAAAACTCTACGGATTTGCAACAGTTTTCTTACTGTTTGGTTTATTTATTGGTTATAAGCTCTTTCATATTCAGTTTGTTGATGGTGAAAAGTATAGACAATTAGCTGAGGATAACACATTAAAATATTCAACTGTAAAACCCCAAAGAGGAAATATATATTCATTTGACGGCAGTTTGCTTGCTACATCTACAGTGATGTATGATGTTTATTTTGATTCTAAAACCGTAAAGAAAAATCTTTTTGACTCTGAAGTTTATAATCTTTCTAAAAAATTAGCAAAGTTAAAATCATCTAATCATGATTTAGTAAGAAAATCATTAATCAGTGCAAGAAATAGTGGAAATAGATATTTTTCCATAATCAAAAACATAGATAAGGTAAATGTTGATAGTATTAAAAGTTTTCCAATTTTTAAATATGGATCAATAAAAGGCGGACTAATAATAGAAAAGAAAATTAAAAGAGAATTTCCTTTAGGAAAAGTAGCTGAAAGAACCATAGGATATGAAAGAATTGATGAAAATGGTAATTACAGAGGAGTTGGTTTAGAACATGCTTTCGGGAAATATCTCAGAGGTCAAGATGGTTACATGTTAAAAAGAAAAATTTCAAATGGGCAATGGAAAACTTTAGACAATGAATTAAAAAAGGAACCAATCAATGGATTTGATATAATAACTACTATAGATAGTGAAATTCAAGATATTGTTCATGACTATTTATTAGAACAAACAGAAAAATATGAAGCCAATCATTCATCTGCAATAGTAATGGAAGTTGAAACAGGTGATATTAAAGCAATATCAAATTTTGGATTAACTGAAAATGGTAAGTATTATGAAAAATTGAATTATGCAATCGGTGAAGGCATTGAACCAGGTTCTACCTTTAAATTAATAGCTATTGCTGCAGCTTTAGAGGATCAAGTGATTGACACAATACAAAAAGTTGATACATCTGGTGGAATACTTGATTTTTATGGATATAAAGTTAGAGATAGCAGAAAAGGTGGCTACGGAAAAATTAATGTTATGGATGCCATTAGGCTATCATCAAACACAGGAGTTGTTAAAATTATTGATTCTGTTTATAATAAAAAATCAAAAAAATTTGTTGATCGTCTTTACAATTTTGGCATTGCTAAAACGGTAATAAGCTCAATTAAAGGTGAACCTAGACCAATGATTCCTCATCCAAATGATGAAAGCTGGAATGGTTTATCATTGCCATGGATGACATATGGTTATGGCGTAAAAATGACTCCTATACAGATTTTAACATTTTATAATTCCATAGCTAATGATGGTGAAGTTGTAAAGCCAAAATTCATTCACAGTACAAGAAAGTTTGGAACTAATGAAAATAAAGTATATCCAAAACAAATTTTGAATAAGTCTATTTTTTCAAATTATACAAACAAAGTATTAAAGAAGATGCTTTATGACGTAGTGCAT
>CABYWQ010000010.1:0-27777 GCA_902522775.1 uncultured Bacteroidota bacterium
GATTATCATTCATCCTAGGATCAGATGAGTAAGCGTCAGTGAAAACCTGAATAATAAGATCTGCTTCTTTCATTAATTGTTCATCCTCATAAACACTGAAATTATTGAAAACCTTCACGATTGCTCCTTCTTTTTCAAGTAGTGGAACAAAAAAATCAACACTTTCTTTAGGCCAGTGACCATCCATGCCACCATAAACATAAATTACTTTTTACCGTCTAATGATTGAGAAAATTGTTGATATGGAAATAAAAAGAGTGTTAAAATCAGAATTCTGAGGATTTTCATTGTTTTTTTTAATTATTATGTTTTAAATTTATTAATTCACATTGGTATTCCAAAAAAATAATATGAAAAATAGAAGAAGTTTTTTAAAAAAATCGGCAATTTTTGGCTCAGGTTTATTTATTGTACCTCGCAATGTTTTAGGTGGACCAGGATTTATTGCACCCAGTGATCAATTAAATATTGCATCGATTGGTTCTGGTGGAAAGGGTTATGATATTACTCACGATTGGGCATCCAGAGAAAGAGTAATTGCTCTTTGCGATGTTCATCCCGATAAATCTGATGTAATTAATGCTAGAAAAAAATATCCAAATGCAAATGTTTATGTTGATTTTAGAGAAATGTTAGATATTGAGAAGGATCTAGATGCAGTCACCGTTAGCACACCTGACCATACACACGGAATTATTGCAAGTAATTCAATGAATAGAGGCTTACATGTATATGTTCAAAAACCTTTGACTCATAATATTGAAGAGGCAAGAAAATTAACTCAAATTGCAAAAAAGAATAAGGTCGTAACACAAATGGGAAACCAGGGTGGATCAAGTACAGGGGTTGTAAAAATTCAAGAATGGGTTGATAAAAAAATGATTGGTAAAATTAAAAAGATTTATGCTTGGACAAATCGACCGGTTTGGCCACAAGGTTTTCCAATGCAAGACAATAATGAAGAGAAACCAAAAAATTTAAATTGGGATTTATGGCTAGGGCCAGCCTCTTACACAAAATACACCTCTCAACTTCATCCATTCAATTGGAGAGGATGGTGGGATTATGGAACTGGTGCTCTTGGTGATATGGGTTGTCATATATTAGATGCTCCATATAAAACTCTTGGTTTACACTATCCAACTGACGTTGAGTGTAGTGTGGGATCGGTATATCAACAAGCTTGGAGTCAAAATTTTATTCCTGAAGGTTGTCCACCATCTTCTATTGTCACATTACATTTTGATAAGACAAATAAAAATGATTCAAAAATTGAATTGGTTTGGATGGATGGAGGTCTTAGACCAAGCCACCCAGAGGATATTCCTGCTGATGACTTTTTAGGAGAAAAAAATAGCACAAATGGAGTTTTAATGATTGGTGATAAAGGAGTTATTTCTTGTGGTGTTTATGGGCTAACTCCAAAACTTTACAGGAAAGGCGAAAAAACAATTGAGTTTGATACAGGTGGGGAATCAGGTTTGGATCATGTTCACCACATGGAATGGATTAATGGGATAAAAGCGGGATATAAATCTGACGTTTACAAAAAAATAACTGCTCCTTTTGAATATGCTGGACCTTTTACTGAAACAGTTTTAATGGGAAATCTTGCAATTAGATCTTACATGAGTATGGGTAAAGAAAAACCAAAATATTTTGAGGATAAGTATCACACATCTGAGTTTGGAAAGTTCGTGGGTAGAAAAAAACTTCTTTGGGATGGAGATAATATGAAAATAACAAATTTTGATGAAGCAAATCAATTTGTAGGAAGAACAAGAAGACCCGGTTGGAATATTTAAAAAAAAATGAAATATAAAATTACAATACTATTATCTATATCATTAATTATACTCCAGGTTCTTTATGACAAACAAGTGAATTTTACTGATATTGATAATTTAGAGAATTTTGATCCAACCAGTTGGATACCTTTATTCAAGAAAAATTCTTTGGAAGGGTGGCATTATTTTCAAGATGATGGAAATAAATCAGGATGGACAGTTAAGGATGGAGTGTTTACTTTTACGTCAGAAAATGCTACTGGTGAAGGAGATAAAAGCTTGTTAAGCGATAAAGATTATACAAGCTTTGTCATTTATTTTGAATGGAAAGTATCACCGGGTTCAAATAGTGGTTTTTTTTGGGGTGTCAAAGAAGATTCTAAATACGAGTTCCCCTATGTTACCGGACCTGAAATCCAAATTTTAGACTCAGGTTTAAATTATGAAACCGACGACAAAACAACAATTGCTGGTGGATTATATGGTTTAGCTGCTCCAAAAAAACTTGTTACTAAACCCGCAAATGAGTGGAATAATTATCTAATCACAATCGACCAAGAAAAAAATTATGGTAATGTTGTTCATAATGGCGTGGATATTGTTACATTTCCGTTGAGAGGAAATGCTTGGGATAAGATGCTTGAAGGAACAAAGTTTGTTAATTGTGTTGATGAATGGAAATATTGTGAATTTGGGAAATTTAAAACTGGAAAAATTTCTATTCAAGATCACCCTGGAATAATCTCTTTTCGAAATATGAAAATAAAAGAGTTGTATGCAAATCAAAAATAATTCAAAAGAGTACGATGTAATTATTGTTGGCTCAGGTGCTGGTGGTGGTATGGCCACAAAAGTTTTATCTGAAGCTGGTTTATCTGTTGCTGTTGTTGAGGCAGGACCATATTATGATCCTGCGAATCCTGAGCAAATGACTCAATTAAAACCTGCATACCACTCACCAAGAAGAGGTGCTGGAACAACCAGATTTTTTGGAGATTATGATCAAGCTTATGGTGGTTGGGATATTAATGGCGAACCTTACAGCCAAAAAGATGACACGGATTTTAGGTGGTTTAGATCTAGAATGCTTGGTGGTAGAACTAATCATTGGGGAAGAATTTCATTGAGATTTGGTCCGGATGATTTTAAGAAAAAATCTATTGATGGATTAGGTGAAAACTGGCCAATATCCTACGATGATATAAAACCTTACTATGATAAGGTTGATAAATTAATTGGAGTTTTTGGGACTAAAGAAGATATATACAATGAGCCGGATGGATTTTTCCTTCCTCCTCCAAAACCTAGATTACATGAACTTTTCTACATAAATGCTGCAAGAAAAAGTAATGTCAAAGTAATACCTTCCCGTCTATCAGTTTTAACTAAAAGAATAAATAATGACAGAGGAATCTGTTACTATTGTAATGGATGTGCTAGAAGTTGTAATGTTTATGGTGACTTTTCATCAGGTTCTTGTTTAATATTCCCTGCCCAAAAGTCAGGTGGTCAAATAGACTTATATGTCAATTCCATGGTTAGAACTGTGACTACAGACAATGAAGGTAAAGCAACTGGTGTTTCATTTATAGATAAAGAAGAAAATCAAGAATATAAACTTAAAGGTAAAGTTGTAGTACTTGCCGCGTCAGCATGTAGCTCAGCAAGAATTTTACTTAATTCAAAATCTAAGCAACATCCAAACGGATTAGGTAATAGTTCAGATCTAGTTGGTAAATATTTACATGATTCAACTGGAGGTGATATGATGGCGTTTATTCCTCAATTAATAAATAGAAAAACTTATAATGAAGATGGAGTTGGCGGTATGCATGTATATTCTCCTTGGTGGTTGGATAATAAAAATTTAGATTTTGCAAGAGGATATCATATTGAACAATGGGGAGGATTAGGAGCCCCAACTTATGGAACTGGTTTTGACGTAAACAGTTTTAATAAATTTTTTGGGATAAACAAAGCAGGTGGATATGGAAATGTCCTACGTAGTGATATGAAAAAATATTACGGTTCAACTATTGGGCTGTCTGGTCGAGGAGAGTCTATTGCTCAAAAAACAAATTATTGTGAGATTGATCCTAATAAGGTTGACAAGTATGGTGTTCCTGTTCTAAGGTTTAATTACCAATGGACAGATAATGAAATAAAACAAGCAAAGCATATGCAGGATACATTTGAAGAAATTATTCATAATATGGGTGGAATATCTCTTTGGGAAAAACCTGGAAAAGACAATAATTATGGTCTTACCAAACCTGGTCAAATAATTCATGAAGTTGGAACAACTAGAATGGGTTCCAACCCAAAAGATTCTGTAGTAAATGAATATGAGAAATTGCATGATACTTCAAATGTTTATGTCGTAGATGCAGGTCCTTTTGTTTCGCAAGCTGATAAGAATCCTACATGGACTATTCTTGCTTTAGCAATGAGATCATCTGAAAAAATTGTAGAAGAATTTAAAAAACAAAACTTTTAAATATGAATAGAAGAGATTCTATTAAGACTTTAACTTTTGCATCCATTGGAGCTGGACTTCTACTTGAAGGATGTTATGGTATATCAAGAGAAAAAATAAAAAGATCTTTAACAAGATACGAATATGGGAGAACACCTGAAGAAAAGCTTTACGATGATAAACTATTTGCTGAAAAGTTTTTTACTGACCATGAATTATTTAGCCTTGATAAAATATGTAATTTAATACTCCCACCAAACGAATTTGGATCAATCAGAGATGCTGAAGTTGTTCAATTAATTGAATTTATGGCTAAGGACATTCCAGATTATAAAGAACCATTGAGAAAGGGTTTATCTTGGATTGATAATGAATCAAAAAAAAGATTTAATAATCTATTTGTCGATTGTGATATTACTCAACAAAAAATTATTTTTGATGAAATTGCATACTATGATCCAAATAAAAGTATTACAGATTATTCGGAGCCTGTTCAATGGTTTAATCTAGTAAGAAACCTTACAATGACAGGTTATTTTACATCAGAGATTGGAATTAAAGATCTTGGATATAAGGGTAATATACCAAACATTTGGGATGGTGTTCCTCAAGATGTTCTCGATCAATATGGATTAGAATACGATAAAGATTGGATTGATAAATTTATTGATCAATCAAAAAGGAATATTACTGCTGAGTGGGATGATGATGGAAATCTTTTAACATAAAAAAAACCGCTTTTTAGCGGTTTTTTTTAAATCATTATTGTTTTTTTGCTTGATAATCATAATATCCTTCAACGGGAATCATTAAGTGTGCATATTCAGTTCCAGAAAACATTACATATGGAGCACCTGAATTAAAATCAGTTGTTTGTCCGTCAAGTGTGCTTGGGTCAGCGGGAAATAGCATCAAGTGAGCTCCAGACTCAATCCATTCTCCATCAGCTTTAGCTTTTGCAATTCCTTCTTCATCAGTAACTAAATACATCCTGTTATCTTCTCCCATATCTCCATGTAACATCCATGCCCAACCATCTACATCATTTTTTGGTACTGTACCAGTCATGAAACCCTGAGCCCATGCAAAAGCAGCTGCATCACCAACCATTGGCATAGCTTCGTGTGGATCTTTCCATCCGTTTTCTGGATCTGAAGGTGCTCCATTTGGATTACCAGACATAGCTGTCCATCCATTTGTGCCCTCTCTAAGAATTGTACCGTCCGTATCAACTACTGTGCACTCAGCTGCAATAAATGAAGGCGCTGCTGTACTGTAAGCCCAAATTTTCCATTCAGCAGATGTATGTGGCCCCTCAGGTTCACCATTAGTTTCAACTTTTTCAACTACTGCTGTTTCGCAAGAAATTAAAAAAATTGTAATCACAAACAATAATATTTTTTTCATAGTTTAAATTTTATTTAAATATAAAAATTATAATCCTGATAAAATTTTTTCCAATGCTTTATTAAATTCTTCATCAGTAAACTCATTACCATAAAGAAGAGTTGAAAATCTAGCAACTTCAGCAGCAATTTGGACAGCGGCCTTAATTTCATCGTCGGTCAAACCTACTTTTTTAGCAAAAATAACTTGTGCCTTAATACAATATTCACATCTTATAGCTGCTGATGCAGAGATTGCTGCAAGTCTAGCTTCTTTTGTTGTTGTGGGGCCTGATGAAAAAAGTTTATTCCAATCAGCAAAATATTGGGCTGCTTCAGATGCAATTAATTTTGGATACATTCTATTAAATGGACTTTTTTCAAGAAATTCCTCATAGCTTGATTCGTCGGTTTGGCCTAATGCAGAAAATGATATAAATACAAGACCAATTATTAGGGTAATTTTTTTCATTTTTTTGATTATTTTTTATTAAAATATAAAAAAAACTCCAATCTAAAGGAGTTTTTTTTGTGGTACCTCGCAGAATCGAACTGCGGACACAAGGATTTTCAGTCCTTTGCTCTACCAACTGAGCTAAGGTACCAGTTTTTTGAAATGCAAATATAATCGTTTTAACAAACAAAAGAAAAATAGCGAAACTTATTTACATTTGCGTTAATTATGAATCTACTGATTGATATTGGAAATTCTTTAACAAAGATAGCTGTATTTAATAAAGCTAAAATTATAACTGAATTCAAAATAAAAAAAATTGATTTAACTTTTATTAAGGATATAGTTAAGGATAATAAAATTATTAACTGTGCAATTTCAAACGTTGGGCCTAGAATAGATGATTTATATTTTTTTTTAGAGCATAACACAAATCTTTACGAATTTGATGATAAAATAAATCTCCCTTTTTTAAACCCTTATAAAAAGGGTATAGTCGGGGATGACAGATTAGCATTAATTTTGGCTGCTAGTCATGAATATCCAAATGATAATGTTTTAATTGTTGATATGGGGACTTGTATTACTTATGATATAAAAACATCAAAAAATTTATATCAAGCTGGTGGAATTTCACCAGGCTTAATGCTTAGACTCGATTCAATTAGTAGAGGCGCATTCAATCTTACTGAAGTAAAGCCTAATTATCCTAAATCATCCATAGCTGATGACACAGAAACATCAATAAATATTGGTGTATTACTTGGCATTGAAAATGAAATAAATGGTTTTATTAATAATTATAAAAATGAATATAACAATCTGAAAGTAATTATATCAGGGGGTGACTCTGATTTTTTGTATGGTAAGTTAAAAAACACCATATTTACAAATTCAAATTTTATATATAAAGGTTTAAATTATTTAATTGAATACAATCAACCTAATGCATAGATTTTTCCTTCTATTTTTATTTTTTTCACTTTCTGTATCCTCGCAAAAATTAAGTTATTCACCATATTCATATTTTGGTAAAGGTGATACGGCTTTTTCATCAACAGCTGAAAATCAAATGATGGGGGGCTTATTAGTGTATTATGATAGTACACATGTAAACCTTAATAATGCGGCATCCCTTTCAAAATTAAAATTTGTTAATTACAATTTAGGAGTTGATCTTAAGAGTATTTCTTTTAAAAACAATCAAGTTGATGAAAAGTCTACCGCTGCAGGTTTGAAATATATATCTGTTTCTATACCAACAAAATTATTTGCTTTTTCATTTGGATTAAAGCCTGACAGTTCAGTTGGTTATTTTCTAGAAAGTAGAGATGAAAATAAAACACCATCCGAAGTAAATAGATTTGAAGGGGATGGAGGAATTAATACTGCATTTTTATCATTGGGGTTTGAAATCTTAAAAAATTGGGGATTGGGTATATCATCGTCTTATTCATTTGGAAATTTAGATCATTATCAATCTAAATTTTTAGAAGATGTTGAGTTGTACACAAAAGTTTCTAACGAGTCGTCTTTAAGTGGTTTAAATTTAAGTTTATCGACAGTTTTTCAAACAAAAATTTCAGATAAAATAATATTAAAAACAGCTTTAAATTATTCTCAAGAGTCTAAATTAAAATCAAAAAATAATCAATCTATTGCAACATTAAAACAAGAAGGAAGTTATGGTGGTGATGTTCAAGAAACTGATCTTGATCGTTTGGGTATTAGAGAAACTACATTTTTAATTCCAAAATCTATTAGTTATGGATTTGGACTTGGCGAAGATAAAAAATGGTTTTTAGGAGCAAGCTTCAAAAAACAAGATGGTGGCGGTTATGAAAACCAGATAATGAATTTAGATAATGTTCAATTTAAAGATTCTAAATTATATTCGTTTGGAGGTTTTTATTTACCACAATATGATTCATTTACTAGCTATTTTAATACCATAATATACAGATTTGGAGTTAGGTATGAGTCAGGTGGACTTTATGTAAATGGAGAACAAATTAATGATTTTGGTATAAATTTTGGTTTTAGTTTACCTTTAGCTAACTTATCAAGTGCTAACATAGGTTTTGAAATTGGCCAACGAGGAACTAACAAATCTGGATTGGTTAAGGAAAATTATTTTAGTTTAAAACTTGGGTTTTCGCTCAATGATATTTGGTTTATAAAAAGTTTGTACAATTAAAATTTGAGTATATGAAATTTAAATTACTAGCATTTTTACTTACAGTTAATGTTTCTTTTTCACAATCTTCCGATGATTGTATAAGTAACTTGTCAATTTTTGCTGAATATTATAAAGTTAAAAATTATGATTCTGCATATGAGCCGTGGATGAAAGTAAGACAAGAATGTCCGAACATGAATGCCGCTATTTACTCATATGGTAAAAGAATGCTCGAGCATTATATTAAGACAAGTGAAGGAGAACAAAAAATTGCATACCAAAATGATTTGATAAAACTTTATGATGAATGGTTGGTTAATTTTCCTGCACTTAGAGGAAGAAAAATCATTGGCGAAATTATATCTAATAAAGCCCAAGCAATGTTAGATAATAAATTTGCATCAAAATCAGAAATTTATAAAGTGTTTGATAATGCTTACAGCCTAGATAGATCAAGTTTTGATGATCCTAAACCGCTGTACAATTATTTTAAAACTTATTATGAATTATATAAAGAGGGTTTAGACGGAGTTACTTTATCAATGGTTTTTAATAAATATGAAGATATTTCTGAGAGATTTGAAGAAGTCATTGATGGATACTCTAAACAATTAGATGTCATATTAAAAAAAGAAGAAACTGGACAAGCATTAAGTTCAAGAGAAAAATCTAACAAAAGAGCTTTTGGTATAAATTCCAATGCATCTCTTACATACTTGAAAAATTTAAACGCTATAATAGCAAAAGAATCAACTTGTGAAAATTTGGTTCCATTGTATAGAAAAAATTTGGAAGAAAATAAAGAAAATCCGATATGGTTAAATAGGGCAGCCAGTAGAATGGATAGTAAAGACTGTTCAGATGATCCATTATTCGTAGAATTGGTCGAACTTTTACATAATTTAAATCCATCTGCTAATTCAGCATATTATCTTGGATTATTGAATGATAAAAAAGGTAATGTAAATGAGGCCTTAAAATTTTATAATGAATCAATTGAATTAGAAACTGATAATATTAAAAAAGCTAGAATACTTTATAAAATTGCTTCTAAATTTAAAAAATCTAATCAGTTTTCTAAATCAAGAAGTTATGCAAGAAAAGCTTTAAATTATCAACCTTCTATGGGTAGTGCCTATTTACTTATTGCTAATCTATATGCTTCTAGTGCTAATAATTGCGGTAATTCTCAATTTGAGAAACGAGCTGTTTATTGGCTCGCTGCTGAGCAAGCTAGAAAAGCTGCAAGTGTAGATGCAAGAGTAAAAAGAATTGCTGAAAGAACTGCCGTTAGCTATGAAGGAAGAGCACCTTCAAAAACAGATATTTTTACAGAAGCTAATGCTGGTGAGGTAATTACATTTAGCTGTTGGATTGGGCAATCTGTTACTGTGCCAAATCTATAATGAACTTCAAATTATTTTTTTACATTTTTCTTTTACTAATTATTTGTTCTTGTGAAGATTACTTTGATGATGTAAAAAAAATAAATTTTCAAGAATTGATTCCAGCTGGTAAAACTCAAAATTTTGTTCTCAGATATACCGATTCTGCAAATTTAAAAGCCATTCTTAAGTCTCCGCTTAATATTGATTACACCAATCAAATTTTTCCCTACTCTGAATTTCCTGACGGAATTGATATTGAGTTTTTTGATAAAAAAGAAGGCTCAACAAAAGTTTCTGCTAATTATGGGATTGTGTATTATTTAACAAAGATTGTAAGTCTTGAAGGTAATGTAATTATTCAATCACCGGATAGTTCTTTTGTAAAATCAAATCAGATTTTTTGGGATCCTGAGCAGGAGTGGTTGTTCACAGAAGAAAAAATTGTATTTTCAAGTGATGATTATAATATTAGAGCTGAAAAAATGGACGCAGACCGTTCATTTAAATTGTTAAAAACCGGTAAACTTGATGGAAGTTTCCTGTTTGAAGATGAAAAATAATTTATGAAATATCCACCATTTTTTGATTATTTGTATCTGTTTATAGCAGTTTTTATTTTTTCTGATATTTTAATTTTTAAAGACTCTATATCTGGAAATGAGATCTTACTTTTTTTTGGTTTTTTATCTCTTTTAATGTTTTTTTTTAGAAGACACTTTAGAAAAAAGTTCAATAGAAGAAAATAGTTTTTTTATTAAATAAGTCCTTAATATTATTTTAATAACCTCACAATTATGCAAAATTAATTAATTATTTAAATTAGATATTCTTTAACCTAAAAATGATCTAATTTCAACGATTATTTGTATTTTCGTCTCCTAATTTTTTAATAATGGCAGTTTTAGGAAGTTTAAGAAGAAATTCATTTGTTTTAATTGCAGTTATTGGCATGGCTTTGTTTGCTTTTGTAATTGCTGGTGTTTTTGATGGAAACTCTCTCCAATCTCAGGATCCAATTGGTAAAATAAATGGTAAAAAATTATCTTTAAATGACTTTAGAAACAAGGTAGATGTCTTTAAAAAATCTTATAATTTTGGTGATTTACAATCAATTAATTCTGCTTGGGACCAAACCGTAAGAACAGAGTTGTTTAATCAACAAATTGAGGAATTAGGAATAAATTCTGGTAAAGATCATTTAGAATTTTTCATCTCTAATAATCCTAACTTTGCTGAAAATCCAAGATTTTTGAATGATGCTGGACTTTTTGATATTGAATTGTTCACTGATTTTATATCTGAATTAAAGGATTTTGACCCTCAAGGTTACAATCAGTGGAGCTTGCAAGAATCTGAGTTCAAAAATCAAATAAATACAGACACATATTTAAACTTAATTTTTTCAGGGCTTAATTCTAATATATTTGAAGCTAAGAATGAGTTCTTAAAGTCTAATGAACTTGTTGATATTTCATTTGTAAAAATACCTTTTCAATCAATTGACGATAGTTTAGTGCCTGTTTCTAATTCAGAAGTATCAAAATATATCAAAAACAATCCAAGTGATTTTGAGCAAGAAGAAAGTAGAGATATTCATTATGTACTTTTTGATGAAAAACCATCAAAAAGAGATGAAAGAGAATTGAGATTAAGACTTTCTGAATTATTGGTCGAAAAGGAAGAGTTTAATCAAGTTTCCAAGTTAAATGAAGTCATACCAAGTTTTTTAACAACCAACGATATCGATTTATATCTTGAAGAAAACTCTGATATTCCTTATGATACTATTTACAGACCTAAAGGATTTTTCCCTTCTAATCATGGTGAATTAATTTTTAATTTAAATAAAAATAAAACTTATGGTCCATATGTAGATGGTGAATATTTTAAAGTAACAAAACTACTTGACAAAAAAAATAATGGTAACGCAAGGGCTAGTCATATTTTAATTTCTTATTCAGGAGCTGAAGGATCCACACCACAAGTTAACAGAACTAAAGATGAGGCTAGAAAAGAAGCAAATAGGATTTTAGGCTTAGTTAGGTCAAACTCAAATAACTTTTCCACATTTGCATTGGAAAATTCTGATGGTCCATCCAAAACAAATGGTGGTGATTTAGGTTTCTTTCAAGAAGGTATGATGACTAAATCATTTAATGATTTTGTATTTAAAAATAGAGTTGGTAGAATTGGATTAGTTGAAACAGAATTTGGTTTTCATATTATAAAAATAACTGCAAAAGAAGATTTAGTTAAAGTTGCTACATTGGCTCTTAAAAATATTCCTTCAGAAAAAACAAGTGATTCTATTTTTAATATTACTTCAAAATTTGAGATTGAGCTTTCAAGCTCAGGTAATATCACTGATGTAGCTGAAAAAAATAACATTGAGTTTAAAACTCAAAATAATATTAATAGATTGGATCATGACTTACCTGGTTTACCAAATCAAAGAAGATTAGTTCAATGGTTATTCAACGATGACACATCAATTAATGACTATCAAAGGTTCGATGTTTCAAATGGTGGCTATGTTATTGCTCAGTTGATAGATAAAAAAGATGAAGGCTTACAGAGTAATGAGCTAGCTTTATTAAATGTTTTACCAATTTTAAAAAATGAGAAAAAAGCTGAAATTATTTTAAATAATAATAAAAATATTAGCTCACTTGAAGAATTGGCTAAATCAAATAATACTGAAATTATCAACGTTGATGCAATAAATAAAAATACTCCTGTTGTTTCTCAAGCTGGATACGAGCCTGGACTTATTGGAAAATCATTCTCTTTGGAATTAAATCAAGTATCAGACCTTTTTGTAGGTGAAACTGGTGTATATATGATAAGGTTAGATAAAAAAAATAATAGTTCAAGTGAACCAAATTCATATACTCCTTTTCAAAATCAAATGACTTCCAAGTATAGATCTAATCTTGATTTTGCAGTTTTAGAATCATTAAAAGAGTCTGCTGATATTGATGATAATAGATCAGCTTATTATTAAAGGCTTGATAAAACTGAGTACAAAAAATAAATTAAAAAAATTACAGTAATAATAGTTTTCAAAACTGTTCCAGCTAGAACCCCAATTAAAGATCCAAGAGCAGGTAGTATAGAATTTGATACTGTTTTTTTTGCAATAATTTCACCTGTCAATGCACCAAGAAAAGGACCAAAGATCAGTCCAATGGGGCCCAAAATAAATAATCCAAGTAACAGACCAATGGTTGCACCAATTTGCCCTCCATTAGACCCTCCAAGTTTTTGAACACCTATAATTGGGATTACATAATCAATGACAGAAATAAGAAATGCAATTAAAAAAGTTATAGTTAGGAACCAAAAACTAAAACTCACATAAGACGTGAAATGTAAGATTAGTAAACCAAACCAAGAAGCAATTGGACCGGGTAAAATAGGTAAAAAACTACCAATTATTCCTATTAAACAAAAAATAACTCCAATTATTAAAAGAAAAATATCCATAGTAATTTTTAATACAATTTTTGTAATTTCATATGGGATGGCTAATATAAAATTAATTTTTATTTTTTTTATTTTCTTTAACTCTTGTAATTATTATTCTCAAGAAAAATCTAATAATGATGTACAAAAAGAGACATCATGGGCTAATACTGATGAATATCCTTCAACTAATGATTGTGATAGAATCAATGATAAAAATTTAAGAATAGATTGTTTCAATAAATACATTTCAGATTTAGTTATTCAAAATTTAATTTTAGAGGATATAAAAATTAAATCAATTTTAAATGATACTGTTTTTTTTGAATTAACAATTGATAAAAATGGAACAATTATTCTAGATAAAATATCAGATTATAATCAAATTATGAACTCAATTGATAATTTTGAAGATTCAGTAAAAAATATTTTTAAAAGTTTACCAAAAGTTTTACCAGCAACAAAAACTAACTTAGGAGTAACTGTTAATTCTAAAATAAAGTTACCCGTAATATTAAAGTCTAATTAATGAATAGTAAAATAATTTTAGGAATTGATCCAGGAACTACAATAATGGGATATGGGATTATAAAAGTTACTGGTGAAAATGCTAGTTTAATTGATTTTAACGATTTTAGTTTAAAAAAATTAGATAATCATTACTTGAAGTTGAAAAAGATTTTTTCTTCGTTAACTGAAATTATTGATAAATATAATCCGGATGAAATAGCTATTGAAGCACCTTTTTTTGGAAAAAATGTCCAGTCTATGTTAAAGCTTGGTAGGGCTCAGGGCGTGGCAATGGCAGCTGGATTGGTAAAAGAAATTCCAATTACTGAATATTCACCTAAAAAAATAAAAATGGCAATTACTGGAAATGGAAACGCTTCTAAAGAGCAAGTTGCTAAAATGTTACAAAGTATTTTAAAGTTCGATGAAATTCCAAAAAATTTAGATTCAACAGATGGCTTAGCAGCTGCAATGTGTCATTTTTTTAACTCAAAAAAAATTACTTCTATTGGTACTAAATTTAGTGGTTGGCAATCTTACATTAAAAATAATCCTGAAAAGATTAGCTAATTGTCGGGTATTTATATTCATATTCCTTTTTGTAAACAAGCATGTCATTACTGTAACTTCCACTTTTCAACGAACTTAAAATCAAAAGATTTGATTATTAAGGCTATTACTGATGAGATTATTCTAAAAGCAAAATTTAATAATGAAGTTATTGAAACAATTTACTTTGGTGGGGGTACCCCATCTATATTGGATTTAAATGATTTTGAAAAAATTTTAAATTCAATATTTAAAAATTATAAAATAGGAACTGACCCTGAAATAACATTAGAAGCAAATCCAGATGATTTATCAAAAGCGAAATTAAAGATTTTAAAAAAACAATCAATTAACAGATTAAGTATAGGGGTTCAGTCATTCGTAGAAAAGGAATTAAAACTAATGAATCGAGCTCATGATTCAAATAAGGCAATAAAATCAATCGAAATATCTAAGTTAATATTTGATAATATATCTGTTGATTTATTATATGGATTACCTGATTCATCTGTTGATACATTGAATTATAATATTGAAATATTAACAAAATTCAATGTAAATCATATTTCGTCTTATGCAATTACTCTGGAACCTAAGACTGCTTTAGAAAAATATGTGAAAAATGGATTAGTTGAATTACCTGATGATAATATTGTATTTGATCAATTTATTTATGTAAATAAAGAATTAGTAGCTAACAATTATATTAATTATGAGTTATCGAGTTTTGCAAAACCAAATTTTTTTTCGAAAAATAATACAGCATATTGGAAAAGAAAAAAATACATAGGTATTGGACCTTCCGCACACAGTTATGATGGAATTAATAGAAGTTGGAATATTTCAAATAACAAAAAATATGTTGATCAAATTAACTCAGGAAATTTGTACTACAAAATTGAAAAACTCTCAAAAATTGACCACTACAATGAATATATAATGACTGGTCTAAGAACCATGTGGGGTATATCCTTAAGTTATTTAGAAAATAAATTTGATAAACAATTCAAGGATTATTTTTTGAAGCATGTAAAAAAATATGTTGATCAAAATTTAATAAAAATTAATGATGATGTTTACAAAACAACAGAATCTGGAAGATTTCTTGCGGATGGGATAGCATCAGAACTGTTTATTGTAAATTTATCTAACTAATCAAATTTTGTTACTGTAAAAATTGTAAAAATTTGAAATTGTCTCTATCCCATTATAAAAATTAGAAACACCAAAATGTTCGTTAGGGGAGTGTATTGCATCACTATCTAAACCAAAACCCATAAGGATAGTTTTAACGCCTAATATTTTTTCAAATTGGGCAATAATTGGAATTGATCCTCCATCCTTAACCGCAAATGGTTTTTTATTAAATACTGACTCGTATGCTTGACTTGCAGCTAAATATGCGTGCGAATTAGTTGATGTTATGTAGGGTTCTCCTCCATGATGTTCATTTATTTTGATTTTCATCCCAGGTGGAGTTATGTTTTTCATGTGATCTATAAAAAGTTTACTAATCTCTTTGGAATTTTGATTACTTACCAATCTCATTGAAATTTTTGCGAAAGCTTTGCTGGGAATTACAGTCTTTGATCCTTCATCAGTATATCCACCCCAAATTCCATTGACATCTAAGCAAGGTCTTATGGATCTTCTTTCTTGGGTACTGTAAGATTCTTCACCATGAACTTCATCAATATCAATAGAATTTTTAAATTCATTGATACTAAAGGGTATAAGATCATCTTCCTTCCTTTGCTCATCTGAGTAATTGATTACCTTATCATAAAAACCAGGAATTGTAACTTTATTATTTTCATCATGCAAAGATGAAATCATTTTAGCTAAACTATTAATGGGGTTGGCAACACTTCCTCCATAAAGCCCAGAGTGTAAATCTCTGTTTGGGCCAGTTAATTCAACTTCTAAATATGATAAACCTCTAAGTCCAGTAGTAATAGATGGGGTATTTTTATCAATCATCCCTGTATCAGAAACAAGTATAATATCACAATCGAGTTTTTCCTTATTATTTCTAACAAATTCTTCCAAATTATCACTTCCAACTTCTTCCTCACCTTCAATCATAAACTTAATATTGCACGGAATTCCACCTGTATTTTTCAATACTTCAATTGCTTTTAAATGCATAAACATTTGACCTTTATCATCGCAGGATCCTCTGGCAAAAATTGCTCCCTCAGGGTGAATTTGAGTTTTTTTAATTATTGGTTCAAATGGTTTGGAGTCCCAAAGATCAATTGGATCCACTGGTTGAACATCATAGTGCCCATAAACTAATACAGTTGGTAATTTTTTATCTTTTATTTTTTCTGCATAAACAATAGGATATCCTTTGGTTTCACAAATTTCACAATTTTCTAAACCCAAGTCATCAAATTGATTTTTTAAAAAAATTGCAGCTTTTCTTAGTTCTTTGTCATAGTCCTTAATAGCACTGATTGAAGGAATTCGTATTAATTCAAATAGTTCATCCAAAAACTTCTTTTTATTATTCTCTATGTATGATTTTATTTCCACAATTAAACCTCTACAAATTTAGTTAAATTGGAATCTTATACATTAATAAAGCATCTCTTTTATTTTAATAATCTTGCTTATATTTGCTTCCTTTCGCGGGTGTGGTGAAATTGGTAGACACGCTAGATTTAGGATCTAGTGCTTCACGGCGTGGGGGTTCGAGTCCCTTCACCCGCACTTTTAAAACCTCAAGCATTTTGAGGTTTTTTATTTTCTACCTGCCTTCTCAAACTTAAAAGACATACTTAAATTTACAAAAAGTATTAATCATTTCTTTTTACCCATATTTCGTGTAAAGGATCGCCCTTACTACTAAAACCTTTATGATTCCATTCACCATTAATTAACTCATAATCAAATTTTAATTTTATTCCTGCTTTTGAATTATCTCTTGAAAAAAATTCAACATTTTCAGAATAAATTCCATTTTCAGTAGTGTAAGTACCACCACCAGTGCCCATGAATTGTTTTGTCGCAGTATTATAAGCTATCCATTGAAACCTTTTGCCCGATAGTAATTTCATTGTCTTTCTGGGCCCGTCAATTGATCTCATTTGTTTATTTCCATTTCTGTATCTGCCACCCATTAACCAAGCTCCTTCCAATTTTCCTGGACTACCATTATCTAATCTTGTCCATGTTCTACCCATAATTGGAACATTAATTGAATTTTCATCAATTATAATTTTAAATGTGGTTTCAGATCCAACTCTTTCAGGATTTGCAGTGTCAAATTCAACTTTCTCCGTCAAATTTTCTCCATTTAACTCCCATGTTCCACCATTGGTATAAATAAATTCTCCAGTTTTTGCATTGAAAATACTTATGGACTGATATCCTTGAGTTGTAAATATTACTATTTGTTTTTCCAATATTCCAGAATCATTTTCCTGAACTCTTTCCCAAGCTCCAATTAAGTTTTGTGAATTTATAGAATTTATACTTACTGAAAAAAGAAGCAGGATAATTAAATAAATTTTTTTCATAGTGTTATTTTTTTTAAAATCTTTTTTGTAGCACCAGTTTTGCCTTTAAAATAATTAAAGGTTTCGTGACTAATTTGTGTTCTATAATTTTTATCCTCAATTAGCTTTTTTAATTGATTATTAAATTCATTTTGATTTTTAACTGAAATTACACCACCCAATTTTACTAAGTCTATAGATTCTTTAAATTTTGTGTAATTTTTACCAATCAAAACAGGTATTTCAAATACACAGGCTTCTAATATATTGTGAAGTCCAGTGTTACCCATTCCACCACCAACATAAGCTATTTCAGCATAACTATATAACTTTTTAAGATCACCAATTGTATTGATAATTATAATATTATTATTAAAATTACTGTTGGAGTATATAGAAACAGGGGCGGTGAAAGAATTCTTGACTCTGTTTATATTAGTTTGTGATATGTCGTGAGGTGCAATTATCCATAATAGATTGTTAAACTTATTTTCCTCAACGAATTTAACTATAAGTTTTTCATCCTCTTGCCATGTGCTACCAAATACCACAACTCTTTTACTCTTTAAAAGTTTATCAATTTTTTCAACTTTATTATTTAGTGTTAATTGATATTTTACTCTATCAAACTTTAAACTTCCTGAAACCTCAACATTTCTTATATTATTTTTTTCTAAAACATCTAGTGAGTTTATGTCTTGAACAAAAATTTTATCAAATTTTTTTAATTTATTTTTTATGAAGTCATTAAAAATTGAAAAATACCAATCGCCTTTTTTAAAACTACCTTCAACTAAATATATTTTAGATCTACTTCGAATTATTTCTGCAATATAATTTGGCCATATTTCTGATTTAATAAAAATTGAAAAACAAGGATTTATCAACTTAATAAAATTTCGACTATTAGACTTAGTATCAATAGGTAAATAGAATGTATAATCTATTTCATTAATCCTTTCTTTCAACTTAAAACCGGATTCAGAAAAAAAAGTTAAAATTATTTTATAATCATACTTTTTCTTTAAATTAATAATTAATGGAACTGCAAGTTCGTATTCACCAAGAGAGGCTGCATGAATCCAAATATGTTGATCTTTTGAATTAATTTGATTAGAAATCTTAGTGAAAATATTTTTTCTATTTTCAAAAAATCTTTTATTTTTTTTATTAAAAACAGCAACTATTTGAAGAAATAATACAGTTACATTTATCAATAATCCGTATAATAAATTCATCATTACTAAAGTAATACATTTAGAAATAGTAATTTTGCTTAAATTTTTTTTATGAAAAAAATTCAGATGGTTGATCTTCAAAGTCAGTATGACAGAATTAAGGATGAGATCAATAAATCCGTTATTGGTGTGATGCAAGATGCAACATTCATTAATGGACCAACTGTAAAAAGTTTTCAAAATAACCTTGAAGCCTATCTAAATGTAAAACATGTTATTCCATGTGCAAATGGTACAGATGCATTACAAATAGCAATGATGGCTTTAGATCTAAAACCAGGAGATGAAGTTATAACAACTAATTTTACTTTCGCAGCAACAGTTGAAGTTATTGCATTACTAAATTTGAAGCCAGTATTAGTGGATGTAGATTTAAATACATTTAATATTGACGTTGATAAATTGGAAAAAGTAATTACCTCAAAAACAAAAGCTATTGTCCCAGTTCACTTATTTGGACAGTCTGCTAACATGGAAAAAATAATGTTAATTGCTAAAGAATTTAACCTCTTTGTAATTGAAGATAATGCACAGGCTATTGGTGCTGCATATCAATTTAAATCTGGATTAAAATTAAAAACTGGAACAATAGGCGACATTGGAACTACTTCTTTCTTCCCATCTAAAAATTTAGGTTGCTTTGGAGATGGAGGAGCATTATTTACTAATAGTGATGGCTTGGCAAAAAAAATTAGAGGAATTGTTAATCATGGAATGTATGAAAGATACCATCATGATGTTGTTGGTGTTAATTCAAGATTGGATTCAGTCCAAGCTGCAGTTTTAAATACTAAACTTCCTCATTTAAATTCGTATAATAAATCTCGTCAGAGTTCAGCCAGAAAATATACTGAAGCATTAAAAAGTTGTAATGAGATCAAAACTCCAACTTTTTCTAATGGTTGTAAAGTAATCTGTCAAAACTGTCATTGTCACGTTTTTCATCAATATACTATAAGAATTCTTTCAGGAAGAAGGAATAAGCTTGCAAATTTTTTATCTGATCTAAAAATTCCGTTTGGAATATATTACCCTATCCCTTTGCACAAACAAAATGCTTACAAAAACAAGAATTATAAGGATCAAGATTTTAAAAATACTAACACTTTGTGTGATGAAGTTATCTCTTTACCAATGCACTCAGAGTTAACTGATGACCAAATTGATTATATTTCTAGTAAAATCAATAAATTTTTAACTTAAGGCAGATTCTGTAGAAGCTTCTCTATTAATTTTTCTGATCAAACCTTGTAATACTTTTCCTGGGCCTACCTCAACAAAATTTAACACCCCATCATTAATCATGTTATCAATAGATTGAGTCCAAAGAACAGGGCTTGTTAATTGATTATTTAAGTTCTCCTTAATTTCATCTAAATTGGTAGTTTTTATAGAAGTAAAATTTTGGTAGATAGGGCAAGATGGCTGGTTAAATTCTGTATTGTCAATTGCTTTTTTAAGCTCAGATTTTGCTTCATTCATTAAGGATGAATGAAATGCTCCACTAACAGGCAATATTAAACTCCTTTTGGCACCAATTTCATTAAATTTTTCACAAATTTTTTCAATAGCATTAACTTCGCCTGATACAACAACTTGCCCAGGACAATTAAAGTTTGCAGCTATTACGTTTCCATCGAAATTCTCACAGGTTTCTTTTACTAATTTATCATCTAAACCTAAAATTGCTGCCATTGTTCCTTTGCTATTTTCACAAGATTTCTGCATAGCATTAGCTCTAAGAAAAACTAACTTTAATCCATCTTCAAATGAAATTGTTTTATTTGCTACTAGGGCACTAAATTCACCTAATGAATGACCTGCGACAGCATTTGGAGATTGATTTTCCTCTAGCAAAATTAACTCTGCTATTGAATGTAAAAAAATTGCAGGTTGTGTTACCTTTGTTTGTTTTAGTTCATCACTACTACCTTCAAACATTATTTTTGAAAGTTTAAATCCTAAAATTTCATCGGCAATATTAAAAAGCGATTTAACTTTATCACTCGATTTATATAACTCATGTCCCATTCCTTGGAACTGAGATCCTTGACCTGGAAAAACAAAAGCTTTCATATAATTATTGTTTTTTATCGTATCTAATAAAAGTAAAATCGTAGTTGTGTTTAGAATCTTTTTTTCTTTCATCTCTTTTAACTTCAACCCATTGATTAAAGTCAATTATAGGGAAAAACGTATCTCCTTCAAATTTTGAATGAACTCTTGTTAACTCAATTCTGTCTGCTATCTCCATAGCTAGATTATAAATCTCTCCGCCTCCAATAATGAAAGGCTGAGAATCATTTTTTGAAACTTCTAATGCTTCATTTAATGAAGAAACTACAATTATATTTTCACCAACATAATTTTTATTCCTAGTGATAACTACGTTAGTTCTATTAGGAAGAGCCTTTGGCATAGATTCAAAAGTTTTTCTTCCCATAATCACATGGTGGTCTTTGGTTAAGTTTTTAAAATTTTTTAAATCATCACTTAAATGCCAGATAAGTTTATTATCATTTCCAATAACATTATTTTCATCAGCCGCAGCTATAATTGTTATTAAGCTTGACTTATTGTAAAAAGTTTCAGAACTAGCAATAATTTTGGCTTCGTTGGCAATGTCATTTTTAAGTTTTTCAATTTTATGTTTTTGCAATTCCATTAATAATCTTGTCTGTTTTTTTACCCACATGTCTCCCAAAAATTTATTTGAAACAAAAACATTGAAAGTGTGAAATAAAAATAAAAATATCCAGATTAGAAAAACCCAAACGGACCAAGAATACTCAGAAATATTAAGATCGCTACCTATATTTAAAATAAAATCAAGAACAAATAAAAAAGCTGAAACGAATAAAAAAAATATAAAATGGTAGTATAGTATTTTCTTTTGACGAATTCTTTTTTGAGCATTTTCAAGAAACTCGATTTGTTCTTGATCGATTTTGGAATTACTTTTACTCATCTAACTGCTAAATTATAATAATATATTATTAAATTTTATTTATAAATGAGATTTATAAAAGATAAAAATCAAATCTATTTTGATAACGCAAAGATGGGCCCAATATATAAGGAACTTCATGATTGGAAAATTTCATACGAAAAAGAGCTTTATGAGAAAAAGAGTAGTCTTAGAAAAGGACATCAAGTCTTTTTTATGGAATTAAAAAATTTAATAAAAAGATTCTTTAGCTCTAAAAAATCTGATGTAATGTTATCAAATAGTTTTACATCTGCCTTTCAAAAAATTTTAATAAATCTTAAAAGTGATTTAGAATTTCTTTGCGTTAAAAATGACTATCCATCTATTTCGGAGTCAATTAAAAATTTAAATTTTAAGTTAGTTGAGTTAGAATATTCGAATGATATTGAAAATGAAATTAAAATTGGATTATATAAACATAAGTCAAATGTTTTAGTAATATCCATTGTTCAATATATTGATGGGTTAAAATTGAATTTAGATTTTATAAAAGAATTAAAAATTAAAAATAAAAATCTTTTAATCATAGGAGATGGAACTCAATATTGCGGTACGGAAAAATTTAATTTTGATCAATCTGGGTTTGATATTATTATTTCAAGTGGATACAAGTGGCTACATGCAGGTTATGGGAATGCAATAGTGATAATTAAAAATACTTTTTTTAAAAGTAAATTTTTAAAAAACGATAAGTCAATTTTACAAAAAACTTTTGAAGCTGGACACTTAGATTTATATTCATTTGGAAGTTTAAAATTCTCATTATCTCTAATGGAAAAAGAAATAAATTTAATTTCAACGAAAATTAAATTTCTTACCAAAAAGATGATTAAAGGTCTAAAAGAAAGAAAATTATTAAGTAATGTAAAAAATGACAGATCGATTCATTCTTCGATCTTCAATATTAGTGATGAAGATGGTAAATTACATTCATTTCTTTCAAAAAATAATTTCATAGTATCTAGCAGAGGTAAAGGCTGTAGAGTAAGCCTAGCATATTATAATACAGAACAAGAAATTAAACTTTTTTTAAAGATGTTAGATAAATTCTATCATTCCACTTTGAACATTGAAACACCAGAATCAGAGTTACTTCCTTGATTGTCTTTTGTAATTATTTTCCAATAATATGTTCCGCTTTCAGAAACAGTATGGTTGAAAGTTAAAGAAGTGTGATCTGATTTAATAACAGATGTTGGAGGATTAGATGTGCCAAAGTATACATCATAAGTTAAATTATCACTTGTATTTGCGTCAGACCCGGACCATTCAAGTGTAATACTTCCTGAACTAACAGTAGCTTCGGATTTTGGACTTATTAAATCTGCAGGAAATGGAGCATAATTGGAAGTTTGTTCACCTTTTAAATAAAATTTCCAAGTCTCGCTTGTTACAGTTTCACTACTATCACTATTGCTAGAAATAACATACCACGAATAAGGCTGACCAATTTGTAGTTTAATAGTTGCCATCGTTGAGGTTGTATTTAAGTTAGCACTTTCTGCATTAGTCAATAAGTTTTTTACTACAAGATTATAGCTATCTGTATTTTCAGATTCATTCCAAGAAAATTCAACATCTTCTCCGTCTAAACATTCAGTTCCATTTGCAGGTGTCGTTAACGTAGCCTTAGCAGGTGGATCTGGGGGTGGAGGTGGAGGTGGTGTGTCACCAACACCTTCATATCTATCTCCACTACAGGATATTAATAAAATTAAAATTGGTAAGAGTAATAATTTTTTCATAAAATTTATTTCTTTATAAGTTTTGCAGTTTTTCTAACTGTTTTTGATTCTACTTTTAGGTAGTAAGTTCCAGCTTTCAGGTTGTTTACTACAATATCCATTGATCTAGAGTTGTTTACTTTTCTATCTTGTACCCAAAGCAGTCTTCCTGCATTATCAAACATGGATAATGATATATCGTTGTCATCTCCACCTACATAAAGAGTCGATATACTGTTTGTTGGGTTTGGACTTAATAAAATATCTTCGGAGTTGAAGACGGTTTTTTCAAAGGATCCTTGACAGTCTTTATCTCCTGTTACTTTTATAAAGTTAAGACCCTTTTTAAGCTTAAGTCTATATTCTGATTGATCTGTTGATATTAGTTCGTTATTTAATTTTATATAATAACGATTACTACCACCAAATGCAAGATTAACATATTCATCATCGTCATCAACAGTGGCTGTAACAGTTAATTCCTGTGGTTCAGTAATACTAACATTAAAGCATTGCTTAAAGTTGCTTAATCCCTCTGTTGTCAGACAAATAGTGTAACTACCAGCTTGCATATTATCAAGTGACCAAGATGTACCTTCAATAGCTTCAGGTGTATGCGTAAATCCACTAGGACCACCAGTAATAGCAACTGTAAATTTAGGATCACTAATAGAGATTGAAAGACTCATCGATCCATCGTTGGCACTTCTACAGGTTTCATCTTTTACAAGTAATGAGAATACATTTTGTCCAAAAGGAGTAGCATCACAAGCATCTCCAATACCATCGTTATCTGAGTCTTTTTGATCAGCATTAGATGTATCAGGGCAATTATCACTATCATTATTTTCACCGTCATTGTCATTATCGATTGACTTAACTATTAAGTCAAAAGAAGTTGACTTAGTTTTAGTTTCTGCTGTAGCTGTAATTGTTAAAGGATAAGTTTTAGCTTCAGCATTTTCATCTATTTTCAAAGTAATTTCAACGGAACCATCCGAGTTAATTCTAAAAGGATTAGAAGGATCGTAAGTTACATCCGTATCCGCTGGTAATCCACTAACAGAAAAAGTAGTTTCTTCATCAAAGCCAGCGTAAACCTTGTAATCAACTTGTATTTTTCCTTCCTCACCCTGATTTAATTCTAGTGAATCATTTTCAGTACTAATTTCAATAGTAGGTTCGTTAACAATCAGATCATAACTAAGTGTTTTCGTTTGAGTTTCAGCAGTAGCTTTAATTGTCAAAGGATAAGTTTTTGCTTCAGCATTCTGATCAACATCAAGTGTTATGTTTACTGAACCAGAGGAATTTACAGCAACAGTTGATGATGGACTAATGGAATAAGTAACGGTTGATGGTAAGCCATCTACAGAAAAGGTTACATCTTCATTAAAAGCATTAACAACATTATACTTAACCTCAAATGAACCAGATTTACCTTGAGAAATTTCAATTTGTTCATCATCAGTATCAATGCTGAAAGTTGGATCATCATTACTAAACACACCGGAATATATACCCAAACCGTAGGTAGAAATAAAAACAGTATTGTCACCTTTTCTTAAATCCATATCTGTAACTCTAACATCCTTCATCCCAGCATTTGATTGCTGCCATGAGGGATTTTCAGATGAAAAATCTTTAGTATGCCATACACCTAGCTCAGTTCCAATTATAACTTCTTCTGGATTCAATGGGTTTTGTAATATATTATAAACTGGCATATCTGGTAAATTACCCTCTTTATTTGTCCAAGTGTCTCCACCATCATTTGAATAAAATATATTCTCAACCCCATAATTGTACATAGTAACAAAAATCTCATCTTCGCTGGATCCCAACTCAATATCTGATACACTGCCAACAAAAACACCTTGGTCAATTCTGTTCACCGATTGTGAGTTTTGATTGTTAGCATTAGTAATTTTATACAAAAAACCTGTTTCTCCACCAGCATATAAGGTTGATGAATTTGTTGTATGTGGTGATATTGTCATTGCAGTTAGGTTGTTGAATAGACCAGATGTTATCTCATATGTCTCTGCTACAGTTCCTTGTTCGCTTGTATTGAAATCATCCCAACCATAATAAGCAATAATTGAGGAAACACCATTACTGAACCCATTAGAATATATTATACCAAAATTTGAATCTAAAGCTTGAGCATTTATAAAATCACCTCTACTTTCATCATTATTACTAATTCTCCACCAAACTGAAGTTTCACCGTCAACATTACTGAAACCAGTAGGGTTGTTCATATTTAAAACTCTTACTCTTGTATTGTATACGTAATTGTAAACTATGTATTTATTGTTAATATTTTCAGAAAACATAGTAGCTGCTCCATCACCGCTTCCAATATCAACGCCCATAGTATCTGATCCATCATTCGAAATTAGTAATGTTCCATTATCCTGAGTACCCCCAGCATATACATCACTTAAATTGTCAATTGTTAGTACAAAGTCCCTGTTACCCGTGTCGGGATCCCATGCTTCAACTTTAGTTTTGTAATCTTTAAACATGTCAACAGGAGCTACAGCGACGGTATAAAACTGTGTAGTTTGATATTTTTTATTTCTGTGAGCCATTGTGTTTCCATTATCTCCAGAATAAGCAATCCCCCCATCATTTGTGAAAATAATTTTATTCCCATCATTTTCATTAATAATTGTACCATGTTGATCGGTGTGAGTATATTTTAAACTAAAACCACCAGATCGGTGTGAAAATTGTTCCCAAGGATTGGCGTTTCCGTAATTAGAAAAATTACTTGATCTAAAAAGATTTATACCTCCAACAAAAACATCATCTTTATCTTTTGGATTAGCTTCAATCACAAGGTTGTAATTACTTTGACCTCTGGTAAAATCATCGGCGCTGACATTTTCAGAATCTTCATCAATAGGTAGGGGCACAGTTGTAACTTGATTATTTAAATATTCATCAACAGATCCTTTTATAATTATTGGTCTAAAGTAGCCATCAGAACTAACAGTTCTTGCTAAAGCAATCAACTGATCATCAGCTGTAAATTCGATTTCAGTTCTACCAGCGGAATATGAATCTGTAACACCATCACTATTTGTATAATCGAATCTAATTTCATGAATTATATCAAAGCTACTTCCTGTATCGTCAGACCTGTAAATTCTTCCACCACCAAGTGAACTAATAGAGTTAACACCAAAAATGGCATCATGCGTAGTAGAGGCAAATATTTTATTGTCACTAGAAATCTCCAGATCCATCGGAATAACATTATAATTTGAGAAAGACAAAATGGAGTCAGCAGAGTAGTATAGATCTATTTTTTCCCATGTTTTTCCTTCATCAACAGACTTATAAATACCATCATTAGTTCCACCTCCAAAAAGAGTTATAATATTCCCACCTAAACCAGGAATGACTCTATCCCACTGAGCAGATCCAACTGCAGCATAAACTTCAGAAATATCACCATTTTTTCTTACAACAACGTCATTAACAAAAAACATTCCTGGAACAATTTGTCTATTATCGACATATATTTTTACTCTTTTTGAGAGTCTAACAGTAACATCACTGTTCGATTCTATCAAATTTTTTAGTGTTGAGCCATCACTTGCCTTAATAAAAATTGCTGGGCTAGTGATAGTTGTAGTATCATTGTCTCCAGGACCCATATAAATCAAATTATCCTCCCAATCAGCGGCTCCACTGTCTTTACCAAAAATAACCACAGCTTTTGCTCCAGCAGCTTGTGCTTTGGTAACTTTATCAAAATAAGGACATCCACTGTCTTCAATCAATACAATCTTTCCAGAAAAATCATAGGAATCAGAAAAATCATCACATGCAGTTATAGGATCCGATAAAACTATTGTTCCTTCCAATCTATCAAGTGGTGTATCAGAAAGATTTGGACCAAAAGCAGCTTGTCTAAATTCAAACGGGTCAGTTCCAGTTGGTGATATAACTTCAAGGTTATTTTTATTAGTTGAAAAAACAGGCTCATCGCTAAATCTTCCTCCAACTAAAACATTAGACCATGTTACTCCACCGTCGCTTGATTTCCAAAGACCATTACCTAAAGCATCTCCTCTAGTGTATATTTCACCTGTTCCAACATAAAAAATATTTTT
>CABYWQ010000011.1:0-19419 GCA_902522775.1 uncultured Bacteroidota bacterium
CATCATTATGTTGAATTTAAATATCCATCTGGAGCTGTGATTCATAGCCAATGCAGACACCAGCCAGGTACAGTAAGAAATGTTAATGAGGTATTAGTTGGGACAAAAGGTGTTGTTAATTTAAGTGGAAATGGTGTTGTAAGAATAAATGATCACAACGGCAGCCTTTTACACAAATATGACCCAAAAGATGATCTAAGCCCATATCAAATTGAACATAATAAGTTATTTAAATCTATACGATCTGGTGGACAAATTGATGATACTGAGATTGGCGCAACTGCGACTATGACTGCAATCATGGGGAGAATGGCTACTTATACAGGGAAATTAATCGAATGGGACAATGCTATTAATACTGATGATAATCTTGTGCCTGAAAATATGAGCTGGAGTAGTGAACCCCCTGTTTTACCTGATAAAAATGGAAAATATAAAATTCCTGTACCAGGTAAATAAGAAATAATAATTATGAGAGAGTACAACAGGAGAAAATTTATTCAAACTTCCACTCTTGGTGTAATTGCAACATCATCTTTAAGTTTAAATTGTCAAAGAAATTTAAGTTCTGAAAGAAAAGGCTCATACATGGGTGACTTTAAAGACAAACCTTTGAAAAATATTCGAGCAGCGTTTATAGGTATAAACAGAGGCAGTACACACTTAAAAAACTTTGCAAATTTACCTGGAACTGAGATTGTAGCTTTATGCGATTTATATGAAGATATTGTAGTCAGGGAATTAAAAAAACTTGAATCATACAATGCTAATTTTTCAAATGTCAAAACATATTGGGGAGATAAAAACCAATGGAAAGTAATGTTAAAAGAAGTTAGACCCGATGTAGTATTTATAAGTACAAACTGGAGAAATCATGCTCCAATGGCAGTTCAATGTATGAAAGACGGAGCACATGCTTTTTCTGAGGTTCCGCTGGGTGTAAACCTTGAAGAGCTATGGGATATTGTGAATACATCTGAAAAAACAAAAAAACATTGTATGATGATGGAAAATGTGAATTATGGAAGAGATGAATTGATGTTTTTAAATATTTGTAGAAAAGGTCTGATTGGTGAACTATTACATGCGGAAGCTGCATACATTCATGAGCTTAGATGGCAAATGTTTAATACGGATAGAGGAACTGGAA
This sequence comes from uncultured Bacteroidota bacterium, assembly GCA_902522775.1. Taxonomy (GTDB): domain Bacteria; phylum Bacteroidota; class Bacteroidia; order Flavobacteriales; family Flavobacteriaceae; genus Eutrophosalina. The sequence goes on from CABYWQ010000011.1 coordinate 1,151, forward strand.
ATTGGAGAACTTTGCATTATTCTGAAAGTAAAGGTAATTTATATCCAACTCACGGTTTAGGTCCAGTTGCACAATACATGAATTTAGCAAGGCACGATGATAATTTTAAACATATAATATCGTTATCATCCCCTGCAATTGGAAGAAATAATTTTGCAAATGAAAATTTTGACAGCAATCATAAATGGAATAAAATGGATTTTTCCAATGGTGATATAAATTCATCCATAATAAAAACTAATTTAGGAAGAACAGTTTTAGTTCAATGGGATGAAACAAGCCCCAGACCGTATACTAGATTAAATTTAATTCAAGGAACAAAAGGAACTCTAGCGGGTTTTCCAACTAGGGTTGCATTTGAGAATGGATTTGAGGGATTAACCAAGGATCATCTCTCTTGGATTGAGGGTGATGAATTAAAAAGAGTCTATGAAAAATATGACCATCCTTTATATAAAAGATTAAATGAAAAGACAATATCATCAGGTCATGGCGGAATGGATGGAATTATGATGTACAGAATTGTTGAGTGTTTAAAAAATGGCTTAGCACTGGATCAAAATGTTTATGAAGGGTGTTTTTGGAGTGCTATTACTCCACTTAGTGCACGCTCAATTGAAAGAGATGGTGCCCCACAGTCTTTTCCCGACTTTACAAGAGGCGATTGGAAAAAAACAAAAACATTAAAAATAGTTTCATAGTAAAATAAAAAAGCTCCCCTGTTGGAAAGCTTCTCATTGGTTTCTACAAACCTCTTGGTAAATAACCAAGAATACACAACAGTGCAAATATAATATTATTTAACAAACAGAATAAATTTATACTTGAACAATTAATTTTCAAAATATTAATTATTAAAAAATAAAAGTGAATAAGGTTCTCTTTTAATATATCTTGAATATTCTTTTCTATTGATCCATTTGTCGAGAAAAGGAAAGTATTTAACAGAGTCACGCCACTGGACAGGATCAACTATTTTCTTTTTTTTAATATCTGAATCAACAGTTTTATTCCAAAAAATATATTCATCCTTCATTTTTTTGAATAAATCTATTTCTATTAGTGAAATATCATTTGATTCCGTAGGATCATTTGATAAATTATACAGCTCAAAATCTAAGTTTTTAATATCATGTACAATAAGTTTAAGATTATTATCAATTAAAGCACCTCTGTTATCAAAGCGAAAAGGAATTTTGGTCGATCTTTTTTCTTTTCCAGAATTAAATAAGTCAACAATACTCTCCCCATCAAAATAATTTAATTTTTTATAATTCTTTAATTTAATAATTTCTAAAATTGTAGGAAATATATCCATAGTAGATGCAGGATATTTAGTAACTCCAGGTTTAATCATTGCAGGCCACTCAATAATTGCAGGAACTCTTAAACCACCCTCCCACATAGTATTTTTACCTCCTTTTAATCCACCAACAGTTGATGGTTTTATGTTTTTTAAACCACCATTATCACTACAATACCATAGAATCGTATTTTCAGAAATCCCCATTTCAAGTAGAGAATTTCTTAAAACTCCCAAGCTTCTGTCAAATGCAACGATCTCACCATAATGTTCTCTACTCTCTTTATTTAAATTTTCAAAACCTTTTTTATCATTTTCATCTGATTCAAAAGGATCATGGGGAGATCCGTCCCATATCACAGTAAAAAAAGGTTTCCCTTCTTTAACATTTTTTTCTATAAATTTTAAAGCTTCATTCACAATAACTTCAGAAGAACTTCCAAAAAAATCCATGAAAGTTCCATTATGACTTAATACTGGATTTACGTCAAAAAAATTCGAAGTACTTATCCACTCGTCAAATCCAAAATTACTTGGACTGTATTCATCATCTTTGAAAATTGGTACACCTGGTCCTCTGAATCCATTCAAATGCCACTTTCCAAAATGGCCAGTTGAATACCCAATTTTTTTTAATTCTTGAGCAATAGTTATCTCATTTTTATTAAGAGGATAACCGTGATAAAAAACACCTGTTCTATCATTATTTCTACCTGTTAAAACACTTGCTCTTGTAGGAGAACACTGAGGAGCACCAGCATAAAATCTGTCAAAACGTAATCCATTTGCTGCCATTAGATCTAGATTAGGTGTTTTTAAAACGGGATGATTATAATAGCCAGTCTGTCCCCAACCCTGATCGTCGGTCATAACTAAAATGATATTCGGGAGTTCAATTTTATTATTTTTTTTGCAAGAAAAAAAAGTAAAAAACAATATGATGAAAGCTAATTTTTTTATGATATTTAGTTTTTAACTTTTATTCTGTATACTTTAGGATTATCTACAAATCCAGTTGCATAAACATATCCTTCATCATCATCAAATGTCACATTAGTTAAATGTCCTAAATCAATTTTGGCCATTAATTTACCTTCATTTGACACAACCAATAACCCACCTGGACCAGATGTAAAAATATTTCCGGAAGAGTGTACTGTCATGCCATCAAAATAACCTTTATACATTTCCATTAATTCTTTACCATCAAATAATTCAGTTTGATTATAATTATCAATATCTATTTTTATAATTTTAGGGTTGCCATCTAAAACACTCATCTTGTTTACGTATAAAAATTTATTGTCTGGAGAAATCCCAATTCCATTAGGCAGATCAATTTTATCAGTGATCAACGATAGATCATTATTATCTGGATTATATTTATAAACTCCATTAAAATTCAACTTTTTTATATCATCCTCAACAAATTCAAAAGTTTCAAGGTTAAAAAAACCAAATGCAGGATCAGTAAAATATATTGAACCATCATTACCAAATACTAAGTCATTAGGACTATTAAATTTTTTACCTTCATAATTATCAATAACTGTTAAAAATTCTGGTTTGGTTGACGGATTAATACTAGTTTTAGCTATTCTTCTGTCTCCGTGTTGACACAAAAATAATTTACCATTACTATCAATAGCCAAACCATTAGCTCCTAACATACCAAAATCCAAATTAGGAGCATATCCAGTATTTCCACTGGGAGAAATAAAATCAGAGACTCCATCAGCACTATTCCATTTATGGACTTTGTTATTCATAATATCAACAAAAAGTAAAGAATTTGAATTTGAGTCCCACACAGGCCCTTCAGGTAAAGCTATTGAATCGGCAATAATTTCAATTTGAGAATAAATATCTATTATTGATTCAATAGAACTATCATATATTTCAATTTTTGAATTTGGTATTGGATCTGAGCAACTAATTAAAGTTATCAAAATAAGCAAAAGAGTCTTTTTCATTATTATAATTTTAGAATGTTAATATAAAATTTTTTAAATAAAAACCCTCCATTGGGAGGGTTATAGTAAGCGGTCTGGACGGGACTCGAACCCGCGACCCCCTGCGTGACAGGCAGGTATTCTAACCAGCTGAACTACCAGACCAGAATTATAAGTGTAAAAATACACTACTAATTTTATTATAAGAGAGCTTCAATATAATCCGAATAAACACTTTTTTGAGAAACACCTACTTGTCGGTTGACTAGCTCACCATCTTTAAAAATTAGAACAGTTGGGATATTTCTAACTCCAAACTGAGCTGCAAATTGTTGATTACTATCTACGTCAACTTTTCCAATAACTGCTTTTCCATCATAATCTGAGCTTAGCTCCTCAATAATTGGACCTAACATCCTGCAAGGGCCACACCATTCAGCCCAAAAATCTACTAAAACAGGTTGAGAAGATTTTAAAACAAGTTCTTCAAAATTTGCATCTGTAATTTCTAATGCCATAATTAATTTTTGCCAAAAATATGAATAATAATAAACTAATTTAATCTAAAGTCTAATTTTTTTTCCTTCAAACTTTTTAATAACTCTTCATTTATTTTTACCTTATATTTAGTCGAGTTTAAATTAACTTTAAGTCCATCATCATTTCCAAAAACATTAAAAACTAACTCTTGATCGCCTTTGTTGTTTTTTAGTAAATCTTTAAAAAATTTAACATGTTCATCTTCAATAAGATCAATTTCAAGCTTAACTGATAATCGTTTAGCATTGCTAGACAAACTGTCCTGTAGTTGTTGAAAATTTAAAAATTGAATTCTTGGATCTCCAACTCTTCCTGAATCAGCATCTTTCCAACCTTCTTTTATAAACATCTTGATAAATACAAAGTTATTTTCATAGAGAAAATGTTTAAATCTTAAATATTCTTCACCAAATATTCTAAGTTCCTGAGATTCATAATAATCTTCTACTATAAATGTTGCCCAACCTTTTCCATTTTTAGAAACCCTGTGTTGAACTTCACCGATTATTCCTCCAAACCTAATTTCTCTATCAACTAAAGGCCTTAAATCCCTAAGACTAGACAATTGAATATTGGATAAGAATTTAATTGTATCTGTGTAATCATCTAATGGATGGCCAGAAATATAAATTCCAACAACGTCTTTTTCCTTCTTTAATTGTTCGAGTTTAGTCCATTTATCACAACTTGGAAATTCTGGCTCAACAATTTGAACTTCCTCCGATTCGGCAAATAGACTAACTTGTGAAGAGTTTTGTTTTTCTTGAAATTTTGAGCCAAATCTTATGGCTTTTTCAATAAAAGTTTGTCCATCCATATTTTCAAAAAAGTATTGAGCTCTGTGCGAAGATGAATCAACCGAGTCAAAAGCACCGGCTAGAACCAAACTATCAAATGCTTTCTTGTTAGCTGATCTTAAATCAACTCTTTTAGAAAAGTCAAATATTGAATTATATTTACCTTGTTCTCTAGATTCAATGATTGCAGAAACAGCACTTCTTCCAACTCCTTTAACAGCTCCCATACCAAACCTAATTGCATTATTTTCATTTACAGTAAACTTATAGAATGATTCATTTACATCAGGCCCCAAAACATTAATTGACATATGCTTGCACTCTTCCATGAAAAAACTAATCTGCTTGATATCATTCATATTGTTAGATAGAACAGCAGCCATATATTCTGCAGGATAATGAGATTTTAAATATGCTGTTTGATATGCAATTAAAGCATAACATGTTGAATGAGATTTATTAAAAGCATATGATGCAAAAGCTTCCCAATCCTTCCATATTTTTTCTAAAACATCTTCTTGATAACCATTTTTAACACCACCTTCAATAAATTTGGGTTTTAATTTTTGCAGTAAAGAAAATATTTTTTTGCCCATAGCTTTTCTTAATAAATCTGCATCACCTTTGGAAAAGTCTGCTAATTTTTGAGATAGTTGCATGACTTGCTCTTGATAAACAGTAATCCCATAAGTTTCTTTTAAATTTTCTTCCATCTGAGGAATATCATAAGTGATTTTTTCAAGACCATTCTTTCTTCTAACAAATGATGGAATATATTCAAGAGGGCCTGGCCTATACAAAGCATTCATTGCAATTAGATCCTCAAATACAGTTGGCTTTAAATCTCTTAAATTTTTTTGCATTCCAGAACTTTCGTACTGAAAAATACCAACAGTATCTCCTCTTTGAAATAATTGATATGTTTTCTTATCATCTAGTGGGATCGATTCAATATCAATATCTTTATTGTGAATGTATTTAACTAATTTGATCGTATCCTTAATCAAGGACAATGTTTTCAATCCTAGGAAATCCATTTTTAAAAGCCCAGCACTTTCAACGACTGAATTATCATATTGTGTTACAAATAATTGAGAATCTTTAGCCGTAGCAATAGGAACAAAATTCGTGATATCATCAGGTGTAATAATAACTCCACACGCATGTACTCCAATATTTCTTAAACTACCTTCAATAACTCTGGCCTGATTAATAGTTTCTGCTTGTAAATCATCTCCATCTGAAAGCTTTTTGAGCTCCATAGCATTAGAATAATCATCCGATCTTAATTCAGAATTTAATTTTTTATCATCCTTGGTAAATATATCAGAAAGCTTAACTGTATTAGGTACTAATTTTGCTAAAAAATCAGCATCTGACAGAGATAAGTCCAAAACTCTAGCAGTATCTCTCAATGAAGATTTTGCGGCCATTTTCCCATAAGTGATTATTTGAGCAACTTGTTTTGAGCCATATTTATCAATAACATAATCAATGACTTTTGATCTTCCCTCATCATCAAAATCAATATCAATATCAGGCATACTAACCCTGTCAGGATTTAAAAATCTCTCAAAAAGCAAGTCGTACTTTATTGGATCAATCTTTGTTATTCCTAAACAATAAGCAACAACAGAGCCTGCAACAGATCCTCTCCCAGGCCCTACAGAAACATTCATTTTCCTGGCAGCATTTATCAAATCTTGTACGATTAAAAAATATCCAGGATAACCTGAATTTCTTATGACTTCTAATTCAAAATTAATTCTTTCAGCCAAGTCTTGATTGATTTCTTTATATATACTATTAGCTCCTTTAATAGTTAAATGTCTTAAATATTCATTTTCTACATCATCATTAGTAGATTTAAAATCTTTGGGTATTTCAAATTTTGGTAACAAAACTTCTCTATGTAAATCAAAGATTTCAATCTTTTCAACTAATTGCGATATATTAGAGATTGATTCTGGAATATCCCGAAAAAGATTAACCATATCATTAGGAGATTTGAAATAATATTCTTGATTTTTTAAACCATATCTAAAATTTCTTCCCTTTCCTATAGGCGTTGATTGCTTTTCACCGTCCTTAACACATAACAGAATATCATGTGCATTTGCATCTTCTTTATTTATATAATGTGTGTTATTAGTAGCAATTAATTTAATATCAAAAGTTTTGCTAAATTTTAATAGTTGGTTATTTAGCACTTCATCTTCTTCTTCACCGTGTCTAATTAACTCTAGATAAAAATCATCATTGAATTTACTCTTCCACCACTCAAGCGCTTCAATAGCTTGATTTTCACCAACATTTAATATTTTATTAGAAATCTCTCCATATTTATTTCCCGAAAGAACAATTAAACCTTCTGAGTATTTTAAAACTATTTCTCTGTCAACTCTTGGTACATAATAAAATCCTTCAGTATAACCAATTGAGCACATTTTGATAAGGTTTTGATAACCAATTTTATTTTTAGCTAAAAACACTATTTGATATCCATCATCTCTACTGCTCTTATCAATATGATTTTCGCACACATTTAACTCACATCCGATAATCGGTTTAATTTTCTTTCCTTCTTCATTATTTTCATTAAAATTCTTAATTGCACGATAAAAATGAAAACAGCCCATCATGTTAGCTTTATCAGTCAAAGCAACTGCACTCATTCCCATTTCAAATGTTTTTTTAACTAGGTCAGCAATTTTTGATGTAGATTGAAGAACTGAAAATTGAGAATTATTATGAAGATGAACAAAATGGTTTTCTAAACCTGAGGTTTTATCAGACTTGTTTATTATTTCTGTAACAACTTCCACTTTAGTTTCATTCTTAATTTTTTCAGATTCATCCTTTAGATTAAGATGTTTTATTCCAAAAAGTCCAACCTTATCTTTTGTTTCTGAATTTAATTTTTTGAAAATCTCATTAAAATCCTCAAAATCATTAACATTAAAATTGTTAATTCTAATTAATTCAAAAAAAGCTCTTGAAGTTGCTTCAACATCAGCGGATGCATTGTGAGCCTGTTGAAAATCATCGTTAAATAAATACTTATATAGTTCAATAAGAGTTGGAAATTTGAATTTACCTCTTCCACCTTGTATTTTACATAGATTTGCAGTTTTTTCAGTACATGTGTCTAGAATGTTTTTTTCATTTAAGGAGTTGTCCATTTTCAAACGAAAAAACTCAGCCCCAACTATATTAGTATCAAATTTTAAATTATGACCTACAATATATTTTGATTTAGATAAGTCAGAATTAAATATTTCAAGAACACCGTTTAAATTTTCACCTATTTTATTTGCTAAAACTGTTGATATTCCATGTACTTTTTCAGATTCGAAAGGAATGTCAAATCCATCAGGTTTAATAATTGAACTTTGACTTGATATTAATTTTCCGTTATTATCATGTAATTGCCAAGCTAATTGAACACACCTTGGCCAGTTTTCAGAATCAGAGATTGGAACATTCCATTTTTTTGGTAAACCAGTTGTTTCAGTATCGAAAATTAAATACATAAGTACCTTTTAAAATTACAGATCTTTTTTCTGAATTCAATGTCTAAAAAAAAAATAATTTTACTTGGTTATTTAATAAATTCATTTATTTTTGCTGTCCATTAATAAAGGTGGTTTAGGACCTCAAAAATTAATAATATGGCAGTAAGAATAAGACTACAAAGACACGGTAAAAAAGGCAAACCATTCTACTGGATTGTTGCAGCCGATTCAAGATCAAAAAGAGATGGTAAATTTCTAGAAAAACTAGGAACTTTCGATCCGAATTTTAACCCTCCACTAGTTTCATTAAATGTTGACTCAACTGTTAAATGGATTCAAAAGGGTGCTCAACCTTCTGATACAGCTAGAAATATCATATCAAAAGAAGGTGCACTTTTAAAAAATCATTTATTAAATGGTGTGAAAAAAGGTGCATTAACTGAAGATGAAGCTGATAAAAAATTTAATGATTGGATTAATGAAAGAGATAAAAATATTGAGAAGAAATTATCTGCAATAGAAAAAGAAGCTGCAGATAAAAGAAAAAAAGTTCTTGAACTTGAAAAAGAAGTTAGTGAAAAAAGAAAGTTAGCAGCTGAAGAAGCTGCTTTAGCGGCAGAAGAAGCACCTGCTGCTGAAGAAGCACCTGCTGAAGGAACTCCTGCTCCTGAAGAGGTTCCTGCTGAGGAAGCACCTGCTGCTGAAGAAGCACCTGCTGCTGAAGAAACACCTGCTGCTGAAGAAGCACCTGTGCTGAGGAAACACCTGCTGCTGAAGAAGCACCTGCTGAAAAAGAGGAAAAGTAGTAGTAATTAACTACCTTTAATTTTAGTGAAAAATCAAGATGGTATTTATCTTGGAAAAATCTTAAAACCCTTCAGTTACAAAGGAGAGTTAAAGATCTACATTGAAGATTTTTATACAGATCAAATTAAGGAATTAAATTCATTTTTATTAAAGGTTCAAGGTTCTTATATTCCTTTTACAATTAAAGCAATAACAAAAAATAAATCAAATATTTTTAGAATCAGTCTTGATGGAATTGATTCAGAAGATTTAGCAAAAAAATTCGCAGGTGTTGAAATATACACTGAAAACAATTTGATAAAAAGTGCAATTTTAGAGAAAAATAACAACTATATTTTTATCGATTATTTAATATATAATAATAATTCAATTATTGGAAAGATTATTGATGTTGTAGAAAATAAAAATCAAGATTTATTTGAGGTTGTCTATAATGAAAAAAGAATTTTAATACCACTAATTGATGAATTTGTAGTAAATATTGACAACGAGAATAAGAAGATAATTATGAATCTACCTGAGGGTCTTACTGATCTATAAACTATTATGGAAACAAGAATAAATAAATATTTAAGTCAGGTTGGTTATTGTTCTAGAAGAGAAGCTGACAAGCTTATTGATCAAGGTAGAATTACAGTTAACAATAGTGTTGTTGAACATGGTTATAAAATAACTCAAGGAGATATAATCAAAGTAGATAGTGAGAAAATCAATAATAGCATTAAAAGTAGAACATATCTGATTTTCAATAAACCAAGAGGAATTGTTTGCACTACAGATACTGAAAAAGAAGATCAAAATATTATTGATTACATCAATTATAAAAAAAGAATTTTTCCAATTGGCAGATTGGATAAAATGAGTGAAGGGTTGATTTTTTTAACAGATGACGGTGAAATTGTAAATAAAATTTTAAGATCAAGATATATGCACGAAAAAGAATATTTAGTCACTGTAAATAAAAAAATAAATTCATCTTTTTTAGAAAAAATGGCTAATGGAATTCCAATATTGAATACAATAACAAAAAAATGTATTGTAAAATTTGTAAGTGATTATCAATTCAAAATAATTTTAACTCAAGGTTTAAATAGACAAATAAGAAGAATGTGTGATTTTCTTAACTATAAAGTAAAAAAACTCGAGAGAATTAGAATTATGAATATAAAGTTAGATGTACCTAGAGGAAAATGGAGGAAGTTTTCAAATAATGAAATAAATGAACTTAAAAATTTAATCTAATAATGAAACGTATTTTATCAACATTAATTTTAACTCTTTATACTTCAATATGTTTTAGTCAAAATATTAAAACTATTGATACAATTAATCTTGATGAGGTTGCGGTTAAAATCTTAAGGGAACCCAATAAAAAAAACTTATCAGTTTTTTCAATAAACTCAATAAGTACTGAAGAAATTCAAAGGTATGCCTCGCAAATAAATTTAAGCGAGTATTTAAATCTCATTCCTAGTGTTTTTATAATGAACAACAATAATTTTGCTCAAGATGAAAGAATATCAATTAGAGGTTTTGGAAGTAGAGCAAACTTTGGAGTTAGGGGAATTAAAATTTTTGTAGATGATATTCCTGAAACCTTTGTAGATGGTCAATCTCAAATTGACAATATTAACTTTGAAATTATTGACAACATTGAAGTTTTAAGAGGAGTCAATTCTTCACTTTATGGAAGTTCATCTGGAGGTGTAATTTCAATTAGAACAATCGAAAATTTTAATGATAAATTAGTTAAAGCAAATTTATCATTAGGGTCATTTAATACATCGAAATTTTATTTTACGTACGGAGTAAATAAAAATGATAATAAATTAATATTACACTTAAATCAGACTAAATCTGATGGCTACAGGGACAATAGTGAATTTAAAAATTTGAACTTCAATTTAAAGTATATTAAAGACTTAAATAAGGGAGAGTTAAAAATTATTGCAAACTACTTAAACAGTCCATATGCTAATGACCCTGGAGGATTAAGATTTGAAGAGGTCAATGCAAATAGAAGATCAGCTAGAGAAAGAAATTTACAATATGATTCTGGAGAAAAAGTTGAACAATTTAAAATTGGGATTCATTTAAAACAAAAATTAAAAGAAAATTTAGCATTACAAAATCATGTTTTTTTTAACAAGCGATTCTTCGATGGAAAGTTACCATACACAAATGGTGGAATAATTGACTTAACAAAAAACTACTGGGGATATAATTTAAATATTATTAGATATGGCTTGTTGAATCATAATTTTGGTTTAGAATTTAATAATCAAAGAGATTTAAGAAAACGAAATATTAATAACAATGGAATTTCAGGAGATTTAGTTATGAATCAGAATGAAGACTATAAGAACTTCTCAATTTATTATTCAAATTCTTTTAATCTTGGAAAATTTACATTTAACAACAGTATTAGATATGATGATAATAATATTGGTTTCTTAGATAATTTAAATAAAAACCAAGGAGATATTTCACTGAGCACATTCAGCCCAGCATCCAATATTAATTATGAGTTTAATAAATCAAATGAACTTTTTGTTAATTATTCAAGCGGTTTTGAAACACCTACTTTGAATGAACTTTCATCTACTGTAGATAATTCTGGATTTAATGGCAATTTAAAAACTTCGAAATTTAATAATCATGAAATTGGATATTCAAATTTAAAATCAAATAATAAAATTAAATTTAGAATTACTTATTTCTATTCAATATCTAGCAATGAAATATCACCTTATGAGCTAGAAAATTATCCAGGTCAAAAATTTTACAGAAATGCTGGTAAAACAGTTAGAAAAGGTGTCGAATCTGAATTTAAAATAGGGATAAGTAAAAAATTATCTATTGATTATATTTCATCAATAGGTTCATATAAGTTTTTAGATTTTACTATAGGTTCAAATAGTTTGAACAATAACAGAATGCCTGGAATACCAAATTCCACACACTACTTTAACTTAGATTTTAAATTAGATAATAAATTAAATTTATTGTTAAACTGTAAATTAACTGGTGATATGTATGCAGATAATTTTAATATTAGTAAAATAGAAAATTATTCGATTTTTAACCTGAAATTCTTGAGTCAAATAAACTTGTCTAAAACCAAATTTAATGCATTTATTAGTTTTAATAATATACTTAATAAGAAGTATTATGATAATATCAGAATAAATGCTTTCGGATCAAGATATTATGAACCGGCACCTGGATTTAATATTATGTTTGGTATAAGAAAATGAAAAACAACGTTGTAATAGTAGGTGCAGGCGTGAATGGATTAGTTGCTGCTAATTATCTAAAAAAACATGATTTTGATGTAACAATTCTTGAGAAAAAGAATTCTGTGGGAGGCGCATGTGTTAAAGATTCTACAATAATCAACAACAAAAAAATTGATTTTGCATACGGAGCTACAGTGTTAGGAATGATGCCAAATTTTATTTATAAAGAAACTGGACTATCAAAAAAAATAAAAACTTTTTGTCCGGATAAGCCTAAGCTTGTATACTTTGAAAATGAAAATACTCCAACAAGAATTTATAGAGATATTACATTGTTAGAAAAAGAACTTAAAGATAGATGGGATGAAAAAGGTGATGTAAAAGCTTTTAGAAATGATGAAAATAAGGTAATTGAATTTATTCAAAAAATTTACAAAGAGGGAACTCCTCCAAATCTAGATCAAGCAGTTAACGAAATCGGAAAAGACTTAACTGAACTTTGGATAAAAGGTTCAGCTAAAGACCTTTTAGATCACTATTTTACAAGTGAAAAAACAAAAGTTTATATGGGTATGACAGTAATTGAAAGTAGTCCAACTTCATACAATGAAAAAGGCACTTCTTTTACAATTCCATTAATGGATTCTGGATCCATTTTTGGTGGTTATTGGGGATTTGTTAAACAAGGAATATGGAAGATTTCTGATGAGCTTTTAAAGCTAAATAATGAACTTGGTATCGAAACAGTTCTAAATTCAGAAATTAATGATATAGATATTAAACAAAGAAGAATATCTTATACTTGTAACAATCATGATTCCAAGATATATTATGATTATCTACTTTTTTGTACTGATCCTCTTACAACTTCAAAAATTCTTTATGATAACAGCTCATGTATAGAGAAAAAAAATTATTTAGGAAGCAGCGGTAAGTTAACAATGTTTTTTAAAAAACCTGTAGAATGGAAAAAAGAGAAAGCTCTTGATACCTCTTTTAGATTTATTTTTTCACAAGATACTCTTGATGGCTTAAACGATTCAGGACAAATGGCATTAAACTCTCAGAATAATTATACACCTGGCTATATTCAAATTTATCCCGACGGTGCAGCTCAAAGAAAATTAAATAATTCTGAAAATTTTGATAAAATAATATGTTTCACAAAAAATTTCTCTTTTAATAAAAACTCTGATGATCTAATTTATGCTGAACAAAATATTATTGAAAAAATTTCTAAGCTTATTAGTAATCCAGAAGATTTAGTTGGAACAAAATTTATAACGCCTAAAGATCTCAATGAGGTTTTCTTTTTTCCTAAAGGTAATATTGATCACTTAGCTATGGATGGATCACAAAATTTCGAAAAAAGAACTTTTTCTTCAGATCCCTTAAATAATTTTTATAATTACGGTAATTATGAAAATATTTTTTGTGGAGGTGCTGGTACATTTCCTTGCGGAAGTGTTTCAGGAACAGCAGGATATATGTCATCTAAACAAATAATTAAGAAAAATAAATGTTAAATTTTTTTTATTAAAAAAAGTCTTTAATTAATTTTGATTATGGAAATAAGTTTACCCAAAACAAATCTTTACAATGAACTTTTAAAAGTAAAAGGAAAAAGTTCAATAATTAATAAAAACCCTTTTTTTGAATTTGAGTATAATATATCAAAAATCGATTCTAATAAGTTATTCCATGTTAATCAAATAAAAAAAATATGTATAGATTACAGGTTGAGATTTTTAGAGCTAAATCTTTTTAAAGGTAAAGTTCCCAAAAAAGCTTATCAAAATTTAGAAAAATTTAAAGCTGACCATCCTAATTTAAAGTTTGATTTAAAAATAATGGCACCCTCAAAATTATTTGAACTTGAAAATTATGATGATCCTCTTCTTTTTGCAAGTCTCGGAAATGGTTACTATTATCTAATTCATAAGTGGGGTAATGATTTAAGTTTTTTTAGAAAGATATCGGTTTGGCCATTTAAAAATTTAGTGAATATTTTAACATTTATTTCAATAATATCTCTAGTAATTACTGCATTGGTGCCTGGAAATATTTTTTATTATGATGGTAAACCAGGTACTCAATTTTTTATCACTTTCCTTTTTATTTTAAAATCAGTAATCGCAATTTTTATCTATTACGGTTTTTCTTTAGGTAAAAACTTCAATGAATTTATCTGGAATAGAAAATACTTTAACTAATTATAATTAATTTGGAATTTTGTTTTTATTATTCTGAAAAAGAAATTAATTTTTAAACACCTGAAATTAATATAAAAAGGGACAATACAAAATTTTGTTTTGTCCCTTTTGTACTCGGGGCGGGACTTGAACCCGCACGAACATTACTGCTCATTGGATTTTAAGTCCAACGTGTCTACCAATTCCACCACCCGAGCATTTTAATGAGCGAAAGACGGGATTTGAACCCGCGACCCTCACCTTGGCAAGGTGATGCTCTACCCCTGAGCTACTTTCGCAAAAATGGTAAGCAAATGTAAAAAGAAAATTAAAAAGACTATTATTTTTCATCTGTTATTTTATTTTTCAATTCACTCAGTTTTACTAAAGCTTCCATGGGAGTAATATTATCTGTGTCAATTGCTTCTAATTCATCTTTAAATTCCTCATAATTTTTATTTTCCATGTCGAAAAAAGTTAATTGCATCTCAGAACTTTCATTAATTTGAATATCTTTATTTTCTTCATGAGATTTTTCTAAACTTTTTAAAATATTTTTAGATATTTTAATAATTTCAGAGGGCATTCCAGCCATTTTTGCGACATGAATTCCAAAACTGTGAGCACTTCCACCTGGAATTAATTTTCTCAGAAAAATAATATCTTTTTCTGTTTCTTTAATTTGTATGTTGAAATTTTTAACTCTTTTAAATTTATCACACATCATATTAAGCTCATGATAATGTGTTGCGAATAGCGTTTTTGCTTTTGTATAGTGATCATGTACAAATTGAGTTATAGCCCAAGCTATTGAAATTCCATCATAGGTACTTGTTCCACGACCAATTTCATCCAATAAAATTAAACTTCTATTACTAAGATTATTAACTATAGAGGCTGCTTCTAACATTTCCACCATAAATGTAGATTCACCTTGTGAGATATTATCACTGGCTCCAACTCTTGTAAATATTTTATCAAAAAATCCCATCTTGAGTTTTTTGGCAGGCACAAAAGAACCTATTTGAGCTAATATTGAAATTAAAGCTGTTTGTCTTAGTATTGCAGATTTACCAGACATATTTGGTCCAGTAATCATTAATATTTGTTGGTCCGTTTTATTGATTCTTATATCATTAGGGATATAAGATTTACTTTCTTCTAAAGTATGTTCTATCACCGGATGTCTACCATCAATTACTTCAAAATTGTCAGACTCATCAATTATAGGTTTTGAATAATTATAAGCTTTTGATGTTTCTGAAAATGATAATAAACAATCAGAATAAGCAACAATTTTGGCAATATCTTGTAAATTACTTATGTGTGGGATTAACTTAACTAATACTTTATTAAATTCAATGACCTCAATCTCTTTAATTTTTTCTTCAGCAATTAAAATTTTTGATTCATATTCTTTGAGCTCTTCTGTTATATATCTTTCAGCATTAACAAGGGTTTGTTTTCTAATCCAATTTTCAGGCACTTTAAGCTTATGGGCATTAGTTACCTCCAAATAATAACCAAAAACATTATTAAAAGATATTTTTAAAGAATTTATTCCTGTATTTTGAATTTCCCTTTCTAAAATTTTTTGGAGATGTTTTTTACTATTATTGAATACATCACGAAAATTATCAAGGCTTTTATTAATTCCATTTTTAATAGTATTGCCTTTGTTTATATTAACTGGAGATTCATCAAAAAGATTTTTTTCAATTAATTGAACAACTTGATTAGACCCTTTAAATTTTTTTGATAATATCTTTAAATTTTTAGAGTTACTATTTAATTCTTTTTTGATTTCATCAACCTTTAAAAGGGAAAATTTAAAGTTTATTAGTTCTCTTGGATTTACCTTGTAATTTGTAATTTTTGAAATTATTCTTTCAATATCAATAATTGAATTATATTTTTCAATTAGATTAGTAGTCGACAACTTAGAAAATTCTTCAACAATATCATGTCTAAATTTAATTTCAATTAGATCGACTGACGGAAAACACAACCATCTTCTTAAAAGTCTTGAACCCATTGCAGTGGAGGTTTTATCAATTATATCTAAAACTGACTTTCCACCTGGAAATTTTGAATTAACCAATTCTAAGTTTGAGATTGTAAACCTATCCATCAATAAAAATGATTTATTATTAATAGGGTTTATTTTTTTTATATGTACTAAACGCTTTTTGTGTGAATCCTCCAAATAATGAAGAATCATAGATGCTGAAATCACACCTAAACTATTATCACTAATTCCAAAACCTTTTAAGGTTTTAACATCAAAATGATTGTAGATCTTTTTTAACGAGGTGTCAAAATTTATCATCCAATCATCAACAAAAAAGAAATAATCTTCATTTATATTTTTGTTTTCAAATAATTTTTTATCAGCTTTTGAAATAAGAATTTCTTTAGGCTCAAAATTTTCAATAAGATTTAAACAATAATCAAATGAACCTTCACTTGAAATAAATTCACCAGTTGAAATATCAAGAAATGCTATACCAACATTTTTTTTACTAAAGTTAATTGCTGCGAGAAAATTATTTTTTTTCTGATTTAATATTTCATCATTTAATGCTACACCAGGTGTAACCAAATCTGTAACTCCACGTTTGACAATAGTTTTTGTTAGTTTAGGATTTTCTAATTGCTCACAAATTGCTACTCTATGTCCTGCTTTTACTAATTTATGTAAATATGTATCCAATGAATGATGAGGAAATCCAGCTAATTTAGTTTCTTTATTTATTCCAGACCCTCTCCTTGTTAAAACAATTCCTAAAACCTTAGAAGTAACAGTCGCATCTTCATGAAAGGTTTCGTAAAAATCTCCAACCCTGAATAATAAAATTGAATCAGGATATTTTTCCTTAATCTCCCGATATTGCTTCATTAATGGTGTTTCTTTACTTACCTTAGAACTCAATACAAATAATTTATAGTTAAAATTTATTTTTGGTTAATGAAAAAATTAAAAAATTCTGAGCTTGACAGAATTGATGTTTCAACTTTTAAATCTATTAAAAAAACTCCACTAATCATCATTCTAGATAACATTAGAAGTTTAAATAATATCGGCTCTATTTTTAGAACCTCAGATGCTTTTTTAATTGAAAAAATTTACTTGTGTGGAATAACTGCCACTCCACCGAATAGAAAGATTACAAAAACTGCAATTGGTTCAACAGAAACTGTTGAATGGGAATATATAAATGATATAAATGATTTGATAGATAATTTAATTAATCATGAGGTTAAAATTTGGTCAGTAGAACAGGTAGTAAAGTCCACTAAACTTCAAGATTTGAAATCAATTGATTCTAAAAAAAAACATGCTTTAATTTTTGGAAATGAAATAGATGGAGTAAGTCAAGAAGTCATTAATAAGTCAGACGGATTAATCGAAATAAACCAATATGGAACAAAACATTCTCTGAATATTTCAGTTGCAGTTGGAATTGTAATTTGGAAGTTTTATAATCTTATAAAATCAAATTAAGAATTAACCTTAATAATATCTAATCTTTCAGGCAATTCCAAAAGAAGTTCATGAACAGTCTTTTTTTTAATAGGATGAAAAATTTCTTTACTTATATCACATAGAGGAATTAATACAAAATGTCTTGTATGCATTCTGGGGTGAGGTATCGTTAAACTTTGTGTTTTTAATACAATGTCCTCTATAAAAATAATATCTATATCAATATTTCTAGATTCGTAAAAGCTTTTCGCTTTTCTTTTTCTTCCAAATAAATTTTCAATTTTTAAAATTGAATTTATTAAATCGCTAGGAGATAAATTTGATTCAATAAGTAAACATGCGTTTAAAAAAAACTCACCAATAAATCCCTCAGCTGGATTACTGTAAAAATTTGAGACCTTAACAATATTACCTATTGATTTTTCAATTTGTACAAT
>CABYWQ010000012.1:0-10648 GCA_902522775.1 uncultured Bacteroidota bacterium
TACCCTTGGTACAATTTTTTTATTCATACAATTGTCACAAATGTTGTATCGGCCACTGAGACAAATAGCTGATAAGTTTAATACTTTACAAATGGGAATGGTTGCTGCTAACAGGGTTTTTAAAATTCTTGATAATTCAGAATTTATTAAGGATGAGGGAAAATTAAAACCCAATATTATTGAAGGTAATGTCTCATTTAAAAAAATAGAATTTTCATATAATTCCAAAAATCAAGTTTTTAAGGATTTTAATTTAAATATAAAGGCAGGTGAGAAAGTAGCTATTGTTGGATCTACAGGATCTGGAAAAACTACTATTGTTAACTTGTTATTGAGGTTTTATGAATTAGATAAGGGTGAAATTTTAATTGATGGAAAAAATATTAAAGAAATGTCTATTGATTTGTTAAGATCAAATATTTCACTTGTCAGTCAAAATATTTTTTTGTTTGCTGACTCGATTTACAATAATATTGTTCTTTACAATAAAAAAATTTCAATTAATAAAGTTATAGAAGCAGCAAAAAAAATTGGAATTCATAATTTTATTACTAAACTTCCTAATTCATATAATTATAATGTTAAAGAAAGAGGTATTATGCTTTCTGAAGGTCAAAAACAGCTTATTTCTTTCTTAAGAGCATATGTTAACGAACCGTCAATTTTAATTTTAGATGAGGCAACTTCTTCTATTGATAGTAAAACAGAAAAATTGATTCAATATGCAACGTCAAAAATTATAGAAAATAAAACTTCTATAATTATTGCTCACAGATTATCAACTATTTTAAACTCTGATAAAATAATTCTGCTAGATAAAGGTGAAATTAAAGAAATTGGGACTCATGATGAATTATTGAAAATTCACAATGGATATTATAAAAAATTATTTGAGTTACAATTTCAAAAAGAAGAGTTATTCACCTAAATTTTCTAAAAGTAATTCTTTTAAATTGTCTAGATCTTTAAATTTACAAAACTCTCCATCTTGTACAAATGATATTTTACCAGTTTCCTCTGAAACAACAATACAAATAGCATCAGTATCTTCTGTAATTCCTACAGCAGCTTTATGTCTCAATCCATAAGACTTACCTATACTTTTTTTTGTTAATGGTAGTGTAACCCTACCTGATCTAATTATATTTCCTTCAATAATTATCGCACCATCGTGAAGAGGACTATTTTTAAAAAAAATACTTTCAATTAGTGAAGATGATAATTCAGCATTTAAAATATCACTGTCTGTTTTAACAAAATCTAAACTTGTGTTTTTTTCAAAAACAATCAAAGCTCCAGTATTCGATCCTTTTAGATTTTCAATTGCGATAAAAAGTTCCTCAATATTTATATTAGATTGATCTTGTGAAATTTTAAATAGCAGTTTAAGTCTTTTTATAACAGATTTGTTGTTGGTAAATCTATTAGATCCAAGCATCAATAAAAACTTTCTAATTTCCTGTTGAAAAACAATGATTAAAGCAAAAACACCCACGCTTATAAAACCACCTAAAATATTGCTTAAAATATTCATGTTGGCAATATCTGTAATCCACCAAATTATATAAATTAAAACAAAACCTCTAAAAATTATGATTGCTGACGTTCCTCTTAGATATTTATAAGCATAATATAACATACCAGCTGCGAGAACAACATCGATTATAGGTAATATCGTTGATACAATCAAATCTAAAATTTCCAAAGTATAAAATTAATTAAAATGAATTATTTAGTTTTTTTATGTAAAATTACACATTCTTTAGCTTCTTTAACATCATGAACTCTAAGTATTTTGGCACCTTTACCAAGAGCAATTGAGTTTAATACCGAAGTTCCATTTAAAGACTTTTCTTTAGTAGTATCTAGAGATTTATAGATCATAGATTTTCTAGAAAAACCAACTAATATTGGTTTATCTAACATTGAAAAATATTCTAGATTTGATAATATATCAAAATTATGATCTAATGACTTTCCAAAACCAAATCCAGGATCTATAATTATGTCATGAATATTATATTCTACTGCTTTTTTTATTCTTTTGGCTAAGTAATTAATTATTTCTTTGGTGGGATTATCATAATTTGGATTTTTTTGCATTGTTTCTGGATTACCCTTCATATGCATCATAATATAGGGACAATTGAAATCAGAAACTACCTTTAGCATATTATCGTCAAGGTTTCCAGCAGAAATATCGTTTATTATATTAGCACCCAAATCAAGTGTCCTTTCAGCCACAATTGACCTGTAAGTGTCAATTGAAATAATTAATTCTTTGAAATTGTATTTAATTTCTTTTAAAACCGGGATTATTCTACTTAATTCTTCATTTACACTTATTTTTTTTGCACCGGGTCTAGAGCTATAACCACCAATATCTAAAATATCCATCCCTTCATTTGTCATTTTTTCAACATGAATTAAAATTTCTTTAATAGTATTAAATTTTCCGCCATCATAAAAAGAGTCTGGAGTTACATTTAATATCCCCATAATTTTTGGTGAACTTAAATCATAAAAATTCCCATTGATGTTAATATTCATTAGTCTAAAGAATTAGTTTATTAGATATAATTTTTCGAAATTTACATAAAAATTTTTTGTGAATAACACATCTAATCTCTTTGATGCAATAATTAGTAAATGCTTAAAAACATTTTCGTCAAAAATGTCTGATTATGGTAGTGCTTGGAGAATATTGCGATTAACATCATTAACTGATCAAATTTTTATTAAAGCCCAAAGAATACGAAGTTTACAAATAAAAAAAGAAAATAAAATTGACGAAGGTCAAGAATCAGAGTTTATAGGAATAATTAATTATTCTGTCATGGCACTTATTCAAATTGAAAAAGGCATATCTGATGATGCTGATATGAATATTAATCAAGCTATAAAGTGCTATGAAAATCAAGTAAAAATTGTTAAAAATTTAATGTTAGATAAAAATCATGACTATGGAGAGGCTTGGAAAGAAATGAGAGTTACCTCTTTAACTGATTTAATTATTCAAAAACTATTAAGAGTTAAGCAAATTGAAAATAATGATGGTAAAACTTTAGTTAGTGAGGGTGTTGATGCTAATTATCATGATATAATTAATTATTCTGTTTTTGCTTTAATTCATTTAAAAGAAAACTAATAATGAAAATTCTTAATATTTTTTTTACTCTCTTTGGTGTATTAACAGTAATATTTTTTTTGTTTCAAGTTTTACCTGGTGATCCAGCTAGAATGATGATGGATCAAAATGAAAATGAAGAACAACTTAAAATTATAAATAAAAAATATGGATTTGATTTACCTGTTACTAAACAATATCTGTATTATTTAAATGATTTATCATTATTTTCATTTCACTCTAAAATAGAATCGGATTTTAATTTTTTAAAAGAAAATAAATATAAATACAGAAAGATTTTTGAAACAAAAAGAGGATACTTTATAATAAAGTTACCATACCTTAGAGAATCTTATCAAAGAAGAGGTGTTAAAGTATCAAGTATAATTTTAAATACTTTTCCAAATACAATTGTTTTGGCAGTTTCTTCAATTTTAATTGCAATATTATTTGGATTATTATTTGGTATTTTTTCTGCTTTAAATAAAGATAGCTTTTTGGATCATTTTATTCAATTTATAAGTACACTTGGTATTAGTATACCCTCTTTTTTTAGTGCAATTATTTTTGCTTGGATTTTTGGATTTTTACTTTCAGATTATAGTGGATTGAATATGACGGGAAGTTTATATGAGCTTGATGATTATGGAAATAAATATAATTTGAAAATTAAAAATTTAATATTACCATCTATTGTTTTAGGAATCAGACCAATTGCAGTTATAAGTATGATGATGAGAAACTCCATGGTAGAAGTTTTAAAAAAAAACTATGTGATTACAGCTTACGCTAAAGGTTTGTCAACTTTTCAGGTTGTCTATAGACATTGTATTAAAAATTCATTTAATCCTGTTGTCACAGCACTTTCTGGATGGTTTGCAAGTCTTTTAGCAGGATCAGTTTTCGTTGAATATATTTTTGGATGGAATGGATTAGGTAGAGAAATTGTAAATGCATTGAATAATCTTGATATTCCAGTTGTAATTGGAGCTGTATTAACTGTTAGTTTCTCTTTCATCCTAATTAATATATTTGTAGATGAAATTTACAAAATATTAGATCCTAGAATAAAATAGTATGAGAAAAAAAATAGTAGCAGGAAACTGGAAAATGAATAATGATTTAACAATGACAACAGACTTAATTGAATCTGTTAAATCTAAATTAAATTTTAAAACTGATACTCAAGTTTTTATTTCTCCCTCATTTCCATTTTTACATGAGGCAATAAAAAAATGTAAAGGAACCTTAATTAATGTCACTGCTCAAAATATTAATGAAAATGAAAGTGGGGCATATACTGGTGAAGTTTCTTCATCAATGTTAAAAAGTATTGGCATCAATAGTGTTATAATTGGGCACTCTGAAAGAAGGCAATATTTTAACGAAAGCGATGGTACTTTATTAAAAAAGGTGAACAAGGCCCTGAGTGAAAATTTTAAAGTTTTTTTCTGTATTGGCGAGAATATCGACGATAGAAATAATAATAATTATTTTAATATTATTAAACAACAACTAAATAATACAATTTTTAATATAGATAAAATAGATGTTAATAATTTAATCATAGCATATGAACCTATTTGGGCTATAGGAACAGGACTTACTGCATCACCTGATCAAGCTCAAGAAATGCACTCTTTTATTAGAAAATTAATCAAAAACAAATACGGTTCAAAAATTTCAAAAAATCTTTCAATAATATATGGTGGTAGTGTAAAACCCAGTTCTGCAAGAGATATTTTTGGTAAAACAGATGTTGATGGAGGATTAATTGGAGGAGCTTCTTTGAAAGCACAAGATTTTATTGATATAGTTAATTCTATTTGAGTAAAAAATCCGTAAATTTAACATAACTTCCTGGTTATGAGTATTAAAGAAAACGTTAAAGAAGATATATTAATAGATGAAAAAAAATCTGACCTTAATCAAATCATTCTTTACAATGATAACATTAATACTTTCGATCATGTTATTGAAACATTAATTAATGTTTGTGATCATTCACCTACACAAGCTGAGCAATGTACTTTAATTGTGCACTATAAAGGAAAGTGTTCTGTAAAATCTGGTACGCTTTTTGACCTTAAACCAATGTTGAAGAAACTAATTTCTGCAAATTTGACTGCCGAAATTATTTAAATACTTAAATGAACAAATTATTTATAATTACCTTTTTTATGAGTATAAATTGTATATTATCACAAAGTGTTGAGTTGGAAAAATCTGTTTTTGATTTTACTGTAAAAGATATTTATGGTGAAGATTTTAATTTTAGTAGTCTTCAAGGTAAGAAGATAATGATTGTTAACACTGCTTCTAAATGTGGCTTAACATCTCAATACAAAGGATTAGAAAGGCTTTACACTAATTTTAAAGATAAAAATTTTATCATTATTGGATTTCCTGCAAATAATTTTTTATGGCAAGAACCTGGTTCAAATGAAAAAATTGCTGAATTTTGTAAAGAAAATTATGGTGTTACATTTCCAATGATGAGTAAGATTTCTGTCAAGGGTTCATCCATGCATCCTATTTATAAATTTTTAACGGATAAAAATAGAAATGGTGTGGTAAGCTCTACAGTATCATGGAATTTTCAAAAATATCTTATTAATGAAGATGGTTCAATACACAAAGTGATTTCACCAAGAACAAAGCCTGAGGATCCAAAAATTATTGAATGGATAAACAGTATTTAATCTCTAAATGTCAAAAAACAACAAAAGCACCAAGTGTGTTCATTCTGGAAATTTAGTTGATGAAAAGTATCATGGTAATATTTCTCCATTATATCCATCAATAACTTACGATTTTATTAAAAGTGACGTCTATCCTCGTTATTTTAACTCACCAAATCAAATTGGGGTTGCAAAAAAAATTTCTGATTTAGAAAATGCAGAGTTATCTCTTTTATTTGGATCTGGATTGGGTGCTATTTCGTCCTCCATGTTTTCATTTTTAAAAAAAGGTGATCACGTAATTTTACAAGATTCTCTATATGGTGGAACAATTAATTTTGTAAATACTGAGTTCAATAAATTTGGAATTGAATATTCTTATGTTGACATTAATGATACTGTAAAATTAAATAGTTCTGTAAAAAAAAAATCAAAAATAATTTATATTGAATCCCCTAGCAATCCTCTATTAAACATAACCAATCTTATTGAAATCTCAGACTTTGCTAAAAGTAATAGTTTGATATCTATGATTGATAATACTTTCGCAAGTCCAATTAATCAAAATCCATTAGACTTTGGTATTGATATAGTAATTCATAGTGCTACAAAATATTTGGGTGGACATAGCGATATTTTAGCAGGGTCAGTTAGTGGTAAATCATCATACATCGACAAAATAAAAAACTCAGGATTAAATTTTGGGGCTAATATTAGTGAATATAGTGCATGGTTATTGGAAAGAAGTATAAAACATTATCACTAAGAGTAAATTCTCAGAACAACAATGCCTTACAAATTGCAAAGTTTTTAACAAGCAATAATAAAGTTGAAAAAGTTTATTACCCTGGTTTAAAAAGTCACAAGAATCATGATATTGCAAAAAAACAAATGTGTGGTTTTGGCGGAATGTTGTCTTTTGAACTTAAAGCTAATATTGACCCAATTAAATTTGTTCAAGATTTAAAAATAATTAAACCCACAATGAGTTTAGCTGGGGTAGAATCTACTATTACATCACCTGCTTTATCATCACACAAAAAAATGGACCCAGAAATAAGAAGAGCTTTGGGAATTTCAGATAACTTATTAAGATTTTCAGTAGGAATTGAAAATTTTGAAGATTTAGTATTAGATTTAGACAAATCTTTGATTAAAAATGGATAATAAGTTAGATTTTTTAGCTTTTGGCGCTCATCCTGATGATGTTGAACTGGGATGTTCGGGCGCTATACTTAAAATTCAAGATAGCGGAAAGAAAGTAGGTGTTATTGATCTTACTAGGGGGGAGCTCGGAACTAGAGGTAGTGCAAAAATTAGATCACAAGAAACAGAATTAGCATCTAAAATTTTAGGTATAGATGTTAGAGAAAATCTTGAATTTGAAGATGGCTACATAAATAATGATAGAAAGCATCAGTTGAAAGTAATATCTATAATTAGAAAGTATAAACCTGACTTTGTTTTTTGCAATGCACCTGATGACAGGCATATTGATCACCCAAAAGCTTCTGATTTAATAACTGATTCTTGTTTTTTAAGTGGATTATCTAAATTGACGACATATGATGTAAAAGGTATAACTCAAGAAAAATGGAGACCTAAAAATATTTTTCATTATATCCAATGGAAAAATTTAAAACCTGATTTTATACTTGATATCAGTGGGTACATGCAATCCAAAATGAACATTATTAAGTGCTACAGCTCACAATTTTATGATCCAAAAAGTAAAGAACCAGAAACTCCAATTAGTAAAAAAAACTTTTTAAATTTTGTTGAGTCTAGAGCTGCTGATTATGGTAGAATAATTGGTACTGAGCATGGTGAAGGTTTTATTTACAATAGGACCATAGGATTGAGCTCTTTAAATGATTTTATTTAGTAAGTAGATAAAAAATAATATAAATTTGTTGATCAATTTAAATGGTGGTTGTAGCTCAGTTGGTTAGAGCGCCTGATTGTGGTTCAGGAGGTCGCCGGTTCGAGACCGGTCTTCCACCCAAAACCCCTCTAGAAAATCGAGGGGTTTTATTATTATGATACAAGAGAATTTTATTTGTCCGTATTGCTGGGAAAATCAATCTAGATTGTTTGATGTTTCTGCTACTCACCAATGCTTTATTGAAGATTGTGAGGTGTGTTGTAATCCAATTGAGTTTAATTTGACAACTAATGGATTTCAAATCATAGACTTGTCTGTTGATGTAATCGGTCAATAATTTATTTTAACAGCAATTTGTATATTTAAATTCATATGAAAAATGCATCGTTAATTTTTATTCTTTTAATTTTATTTTCATGTAACAGTGAAAAAAAATATAATTTATTATTCATTTTAGTTGATGATTTAGGATGGACTGATGTATCCTATAATTATTCAGATTTTTATGAAACATTACATATAGATAAACTAAGTGAAACCAGTATGTTGTTTGATAATGCTTATGCTGCTAGCTCAGTGTGTTCACCAACCAGAGCAGCAATTATGACTGGAAAACATCCAGCTCGTGTAAATATAACTGATTGGATCCCTGGTTTAGATCCAAAAAATAAACTTCTTTTAGGTCCTGTAGACAGAAATGAATTACCACTTGAAGAAACTACTATTGCAGAGGTTTTGAGAGACAATAATTATTCAACTTTTTATACTGGTAAATGGCATCTTGGAAGCGAAGGTCATTATCCCGAAGATCAAGGGTTCGATGTGAATATTGGTGGATTTGAGAAGGGGAGTCCAATGGGAGGGTATTATTCACCATATAAAAATCCGAAATTAGTTGATGGTCCTGAAGGAGAGTACCTCACAGATAGACTTACTCTAGAAACAATAGAATTAATTAAAAAAAGAGATCATAATAAGCCTTTTGCTGCATTTTTATCATTTTATAATGTACATACTCCAATCCAAGAAAATAAAGAGTTTATTGATTATTACGTTGAAAAATTAAAATCTTACGACAATAAAAGCCCACAGACAATTAAAGAAGGTGATGCTATTACATTATTAAATCAAAGAAATGCTAAGTACGCATCTATGGTACATGCTACAGACAATAATATTGGAAGAATAATTAAATATTTGAAAGAGAATGATATATATGACAATACTCTAATTATTTTTACATCTGATAATGGTGGCTTATCTACACAAAGAAGAGTAGCTCCAACATCAGTTTATCCTTTGAGGGCAGGAAAAGGATGGTTGTATGAAGGAGGAATTAGAATTCCTCAATTAATAAAACTTCCTAACCAAACTAAAAGTGAATTAATCTCAGAGCCAGTTGTATCATATGACCTTTTTCCAACAATTGCCAATCTTTTAAATTTAAGTTATAAAGTTGATGATATTGATGGTGTTGATCTTTCTAATTTGTTTGTTAAAAAAGATATTAATAGAGATTTTATTTTCTGGCATTTCCCTCATTATCACGGCAGTTTATGGAAACCTGGTTCAGCTATTAGAAATAAAGATTGGAAATTAATTGAGTTTCACGAGGATAATAGGTTAGAGTTATATAATCTCAAAGACGATATTAGCGAGTCGAAAAATTTATCTAAAAAATTTCCTGAACTAACTAAAAATCTCAAAAATCAACTTAATCAAATTAAAATAAAGCTTTCAGCAAATAGCACAACTATTAATAAAAATTATAAAAAATAGGATCTTCTAATTTATTCTCTTTTTAATTTTATTTGGTAGGGCCCTTGCTTGAATTGCATTGTACCATCATCTGTATCAAATGTTAAGTCTAAACTAGCTGCTTCAATTTTAAATTTATCTTCAGCAACTGGAGTGAGCTCTAAGGATTGATTCATAACTTCTATAAATAGTTTATCATTCCTTACATAAATATCAATAACTAGCGGAACACCCTCAGTGCTATATTTACCAGCATAAGTTTCTAACTTATCAGAATCAATTTCAAAAATCTCTAACTCAGTTTTAGGGTCTACAATAACTCTTTGTTCTCTGTTAGCAATATTCCATGCTGTGTAAAATATTAATTTTGATCGCAGTTCCAATAAATCGTAATTAATTTTGTCAGGCGTATCGCTGGGTAAATGATAATCTTCATGTGTTCCTGAAAAATAAAAAATTATGGGTATACCTTTTTTTGCAAAATTATAATGATCACTTCTATAATAAAACCTCTGAGGATCATCTTTTGCATTATACCTGTAATCTAAATCTATGTTGACAGTTTGAAGATTTGTTTGTTCAGAAATATTATGAAGATCTTGACTATCGTGATCGGATCCTATTATATATATATACTCTCTTTTATCACCTTTTCTGGTTGGGTCAATCCTTCCAATCATGTCAAGATTTAAATTTGCAACTGTTTTAGATAAAGGATATATAGGATTATCAGAGTAGTATGCGGATCCAAGCAATCCTTTTTCCTCACCTGTAACATGTAAGAAAATAATACTTCTTTTGGGTCCTTTTCCTTTTTTACTAGCTTGCTTAAACGCCTGAGCAATTTCTAACATTGCAACAGTTCCTGATCCATCATCGTCAGCTCCATTATGAATTCTGTCTTTTATCTCCCCAACATACGATTTTCTTAGTCTTGAGCCAGTTCTTCCATATCCTACATGATCTAAATGAGCAGTTAGAATTAAATATTCTTCAGGTTTTTCACTCCCCTCAATAATTGCAATTACATTTTCACTATCTACATTACCTTCATCACCCCTTGAAATATTTAAAGTCATTTTTTGAAAATAATCTTTGTCAGGATCACCAGGCTTAATATCATTTTGAATATAGAAATTTCTTAAATATTCAACAGCTTTTTTCTGCCCCTTAGATCCAGTATTCCTACCCTCAAAC
>CABYWQ010000013.1:0-10209 GCA_902522775.1 uncultured Bacteroidota bacterium
AAATATTCTATTTATAATAAAACAAAACCAAATGCAAATAATTTTAAATGGCATTATCATCCTGAAATTGAATTAGTCTACATTGATAGAGGAAGTGGTATAAAAGGAGTTGGAAATCATATTTCAAATTATTATGATGGTGATTTAATTTTAGTAGGATCAAATCTTCATCACATGGCCTTTACTGAAAACTTTTCTGATAATAAAACTGAGGTAGTCATACAGTTTAAACCAGATTTTTTGGGAAACTCATTAAGTTTAACACCAGAATTAAATAAAATTCATCAACTTTTTATTAAAGCTAAAAGTGGTTTAAGCTTTTCTGATACAATTAAAAACGACGTTGGGGAAACTATTCTAGGCCTACAATACGAGACATATTTCCAAAGTTTTCTAACATTAATTTCCGTTTTAAACAAACTAGCTAATTCAGAAATGATTCATTTAAATAATTCTAACCTTGAGGACATAAATGAAAACAATCAATTAAAAAGATTATTTAATTTTGTTAAATATAATTTCAAGGAAGAGATAAATTTAAAACAAGCTTCTGAGAAAGTATCAATGACTATACCAGCATTTTGCCGATATTTTAAAAGAAATACAGGAAAAACATTCATAAGATATGTTAATGAGTACAGAGTGAAACATGCATCAAAATTATTAATGCAGACGGACAATGATGTAAAATCTATTTGCTATGAAAGTGGTTTTAATAATTTTTCAAACTTTATAAGATTTTTCAAAAAATATAATAATTTAAGCCCAAAAAAATTCCGTGAAAAAATGCTTCAAAAATAAAACTTATTTTTTTCATGAATTTTTAATATTTCGGAAACAATAAAACTGCTTCCTGAAATAAAAATTATATGATCTAAATTACATTCTTTAAGAGCTTCTTTATATGCAATAGTAGAAGACTTAAAAATTTTAAATTTAAGGTTGTTTTTATTTGCTTTAAACTTAATTTTTTCTACTGGCATGAATCTATCTATTTTCGGCTCACAGAAATAATAAAAAAAATTTTTAGGAAGAATATCAATAATTTTTAACTGATCAATTTTATTTAATGTTCCAAATATCATTTTAATTTTTTTTTTGGTTCTTTCCAATTGACTAACCACTTCTTTAAAAGCATCATAATTGTGAGCAGAATCAACGATAATCAAGGGCTTATCTTTAATAATCTGCCATCTTCCGATAAAATTTGTAATAGATTTAAAGTTGTTCACTGCAGATAATATTTTATGATTATCTATTTTGATTTCATCGATCAGCCCTACAATTTTTTTTGCTGCTTCAATATTATATAATTGATAATCAGCTTGATTAAATTGATTTTTTATATTAGCTCTAATTGAATCAGTAAAAATTATTGGAGAACTAAATTTTGTTGAAATATCTTTGAATAATTTTTTAAGCTCTTTTCTCTTTTCACCAACAACAATAGGTGTTTTATATTTTATTATTCCGGCTTTCTCTAAAGCAATTTTTTTTAGTGTATTTCCTAAAAATTTTTTGTGATCAAAACCAATATTAGTTATACACGATATAATTGGATCACATATGTTGGTTGCATCTAACCGACCACCTAAACCTACTTCAATTACGGCATAATTAACTTTTTTTTTTTTGAAATAACAAAGAGACATAATAAATGAAATTTCAAAAAAAGAAATTTTATTTTTTATTATAAATGATCTATACTTTGAAATAAATATTTTTATGAATTTTTTTTCGATATACTCACCATTAATCTTAATTCTTTCCCTAAAATCTATTAAATGTGGAGAGGAAAAAATTCCAATTCTTTTTCCATGTTTTTGAAGTATTGCTGAAGTAATATGGCTAGTCGAACCTTTGCCATTAGTTCCTCCTACATGGATTATCTTTAGATCGTTTTGAGGATTTCCAACATAACTACAAAACTTGTAAACTGGCTCTAACTTTAAATCGTAGTTATCATAATTACGATTAAATGATAAAGGTATTTTAAATAACCAATCAATTGCTTGATTATAAGTCATTATAATACGAAATCTCTAAGCAATATAAATGTTATAAAACCAGCTAAATAGCCAATAAAAGCCAAGAATGCTATTTTCTTAAGATACCACATAAAATCAATCTTTTCCATTCCCATTGCAACGACGCCAGCGGCTGAACCAATAATAACCATGCTACCACCAGTTCCTGCAGCATAAGCAATTCCATGCCACAGTGGATTATCCATAGATTCACCAAACATACCCATTGATGCAGCAACTAGTGGAACATTATCGATTGCAGCTGAAAGAAATCCTAAAACAAATACTACAATATCAAGTCCTTCAAACAATATCCAATCAACATTCTCAAATGTTGTTACCAACCATTGTCCTACTCCAAATACGATTCCTAGAGCTTCTAACGCGCCAACTGCCATGAGAATTCCTAAAAAAAATAGAATACTAGGCATTTCAATTTTTGTTAATGCATGATGAATGGGGCTATGATGAGTTGAATTGACACCAGATATCTTTAATAAACTATTATTATAGAATTCAGCAATAGTAGCAACTAATGCAAGGGAAAGCATCATTCCAACATAAGGAGGTAAACCTGTAAAAATTTTAAATACTGGTACAAATACAATTGAGGATAAACCAATTATCAAAATTTTAAAACCGTAAGGATTTTCACTTTCAATTTTCTCTGGTGGTGTTATTTCACCTTTAAAAATATTGTACTTAGATGCAACATATGTTGGAATAATCATACATACCAATGATGGGATAATTAAATATTTTATCAAGGCACCTATGGATACTTTTTCTCCAATCCACAACATAGTTGTTGTAATATCACCAATTGGTGACCATGCCCCTCCAGCATTGGCTGCAACGATTATCATACCCGCATACCACAGCTTTAAATTTTTGTCAGTAATTAATTTTTGAAGAATAGTAATTAAAACGATTGTTGCCGTAAGATTGTCAATAATAGCTGATAAAATAAATGCAAGAAAACATATAATCCATAAAATTTTAACCTTGTTTTTTGTTTTTATTAATCTTTTAATTGTTGCAAATCCATTAAAAAAATCAACGGTTTCAACAATAGTCATAGCACCAATCAAAAAAACTAAAATTTCAGCAGTGTGACCTAAAAAATAATTTAAGACGTATTTTAATTTATCCGGCATTAATACTTTATTTTTTGTATCGATCTCAAAAACAGTCAAATCAAAATATGAGATTAAACCCCACATTATAGCCATCATAATTAGTGCTGGGATTAATTTGTCAATTTTAAGCGAGTGTTCAAAAGCTATACCTAGGTAACCTAGAACAAAAACAGTAATAATTATTACTTCAATCATATATCAAATATTTAAATTTTATACCAAATTATTTAAAATAAATAAAAAACAATGCCAAATATTGAAAAGTTAATATTAATTATACATAAATTGAAAGTATTGTACAGTATTTGCTTACATAAGAATATAAAATTGTTAATTTGTGGATTCCACTAAAAACTAATGGCTTTTAAAAAACAAGGATTATACAACCCAATTTATGAGCACGATAACTGTGGGGCTGGTTTCATATGTAGCCTTACAGGAAAAAAAACCAATAAAATTATACACAATGCACTCAATATTCTAACATGTTTAGAACATAGAGGAGCTGTTAGTTCTGATGGTAGAACAGGAGACGGAGCTGGAATCTTGATAGAAATTCCACATGAATATTTTTCTAACGAATGCAATTTTAATATACCTGAACCTCAAGATTATGCAGTCGGTATGCTTTTTCTACCACAAAAATCTAATCAATTGAAACAATGTATTGAAGAATTTGAAAAACAAATTTCAATACAAAGATTAAATATTATTGGATGGAGAGATGTTCCAATTAATTCTAAAGTTGTAGGTGACATAGCCTCCAAATCTCAACCAATAATTAAACAAGTTTTCATTGCTAAAGAAAACTGTGAACAAAGTGAAGAGGAATTTAATTTAAAATTATATTTAGCTAGGAAAATATCAGAAAATCTCATTTATAAAGGTCCTCTTTCTCAGAAAAATTATTTTTATTTTTCAAGCCTACACACTCGAACAATTATATATAAAGGCTTACTTATTCCCGAAGATATTGAAAGGTTTTATCTTGATTTAAAAAACCCTCTTCTAGTTACTAGATTGGCTTTGGTTCATCAGCGTTTTTCAACAAATACATTCCCAACTTGGGACTTGGCTCAACCCTTCAGATATATGTGTCACAATGGTGAAATTAATACATTGAAAGGCAATGTTAGTAGAATGATAGCTAGGGAGGAACTCATAAAATCAGACTTTATTGATGATGAATATCTTAATAAGATTTTTCCAATTATTTTGGATGGAAAATCTGACTCAGCGTCGATGGATATGGTTGTTGAGTTATTATTGATGACTGGGAGATCTTTACCTGAAGTAATGATGATGTTGGTTCCAGAGGCCTGGGAAAATCATAAATCAATGAAGGACTCAAAAAAAGCATTTTATGAATTCAATGGTTGTATTATGGAGCCGTGGGATGGACCCGCATCGATACCTTTTACCGACGGAAAATTCATTGGTGCTCTCTTAGATAGAAATGGCTTAAGACCTTCAAGATATTCAGTTACAAAAGATGGCTATGTAATAATGTCTTCAGAAACTGGCGTGGTAGACATAAAACCTGAAAATATCCAACATCATGGGCGTTTAGAACCTGGTAAAATGTTTCTTGTTAATATGGATGCTGGAAGAATTGTTAATGATGATGAAATTAAAGAAGAAATAGTTGGTAAGTATCCTTATCAAAAATGGTTAAAGGGAAATATTTTGCCATTAAGTAAAATCCCATACACTGGAAATAGAACACCAAGTGAAAAAATTAGCTTTGAAAAAAGATTAAAGGTTTTTGGATATACGAAGGAAGACTTGAATACATTAATTGTTCCAATGTGTGTTAAAGGAAAGGAGTCTATTGGTTCAATGGGCACGGATACACCCCTTGCAGTTCTTTCAAAAAGACCTCAGCTTTTATACAATTATTTTAAACAGCTATTTGCTCAGGTAACAAATCCTCCCTTAGACGGTATTAGAGAAGAAATTGTAACTGATACTAGTCTTACTGTTGGAAGTGACTATAATATTTTTGACATTGTACCACATCATGCAAAAAAGTTAAAAATCAATAATCCTATTATTTCAAATGAGGACCTTGATAAAATTAAATACATAAAGCATAAAGATTTCAGAGCAGCGTCTGTTAAAGCTATATACAAATTATCCAAAGGTCACAATGGACTTGAAGAAGCTTTAGAGAAAATGGTTTCAAAAGTTGAATCAAAGGTTGATTCAGGTCATAATATAATAATAATAAGTGATAGGAACGTCAATCAAAAATTTGCTCCAATTCCTATTCTAATAGCTTGTTCTTATATTCATCATTCGATGATTAAATTAAATAAAAGATCAAAATTTGGAATTGTAATTGAGTCTGCTGAACCTAGAGAACCTCACCATTTTTCTATGCTATTTGGATACGGTGCTAGTGCAATTAATCCATATTTAGTTAATGAAATAATTGCTTATAAATGTGAAGTTGGAGTACTTGAAAATTTGGAAAATGCTATCAACAATTACAATAATGCTATAGCAAAAGGTATACTAAAAGTAATGAATAAAATAGGTATTTCAACCTTGCACTCATATAGAGGAGCTCAAATATTTGAAGCTTTAGGGCTGAGACAAAAATTCGTAAATAAGTATTTTAACAATACCTCTTCTAGAATTGAAGGTGTTGGTTTATATGTTATTGAAAAAGAAATCTCAGGCAGATTAAAAAAAGCTTTTGATTCTGAAAACAAGTTGAATGCAATTGAATTTGGAGGAGATTATAAATGGAGAAGAAATGGAGAAGCACACATGTTAAACCCTCTTACTATTTCCAAACTTCAACAATCGGTAAGACAAGAAAGTTATTCCACCTATAAAATATATTCTGATACTATAAATAAACAAAGTGAACAATTCATGACCCTTAGAGGTTTAATGAAATTCTCTGAGTTTGATCCAATATCAATTGATGAAGTAGAACCTTGGACAGAAATCGTTAAAAGGTTCAAAACAGGTGCGATGTCATTTGGTTCACTAAGTAAGGAAGCTCACGAAAATCTTGCTATTGCTATGAATAGAATTGGTGGAAAAAGTAATTCGGGTGAAGGCGGTGAGGATCCTGCAAGATTCAAAAAAGATAAAAATGGAGACTCAAAAAAGAGTTCAATTAAGCAAGTAGCGTCTGGCAGGTTTGGTGTAAGCTCTCATTATTTAACTAATTCAACTGAGATTCAAATTAAAATGGCTCAAGGTGCAAAACCAGGTGAGGGAGGTCAACTCCCTGGTCCAAAGGTGAGCCCAATGATAGCTAAAGTTAGAAATTCTACACCATATGTTGGTCTTATTTCACCACCACCTCATCATGATATCTACTCTATTGAAGATCTAGCTCAATTAATTTATGATTTAAAGAATGCTAATAGATCTGCTAGGATAAATGTTAAACTTGTCTCCGAAGTTGGAGTTGGTACCATTGCAGCAGGAGTTGCTAAAGCTAAAGCTGACGTTATATTGATTTCTGGATTTGATGGAGGAACGGGTGCTTCACCTCTTACATCTTTAAAACATTGTGGTTTACCATGGGAACTTGGAATTGCTGAAGCTCAACAAACTCTTGTAATGAATAATTTAAGAGGTCGAGTTGTCATAGAATGTGATGGTCAACTTAAAACTGGTAGAGATGTTGCAATTGCATGTCTTTTAGGTGCAGAAGAATTTGGTTTCTCCACTGCTCCATTAGTTGCTTCTGGCTGTATAATGATGAGGGCATGTCATTTAAATACATGTCCAGTAGGGATTGCAACAACTGACCCTGAGCTAAGAAAAAATTTTAAAGGAAAACCCGAACACGTTATAAACTATATGTATTTTGTAGCCCAAGAATTAAGAGAAATAATGGCAAATTTAGGTTTTAGAACAATTGATGAAATGGTTGGTAAGAGCGAAAAACTAGATACTAAAAATGCTCTAAATTACTATAAAATTAAAGGCATTGATCTTTCAAAAATATTATATAAGCCTACAACTGATTCAAATACACCAATAAGAAATACTGAAAAGCAAAATCACAATCTTGAAAATGTTTTAGACTTTAAAATACTAAAAAAAGCAAAATTAGCTATTGATAAAAAAATTAAAATGTCGTTAGATTTTAAGATCAAAAATACTGATAGAACTGTTGGAGCGATTCTCAGCAATGAAATCTCTAAAAAATATGGTGCCAATGCCTTACCAAAAGACACCTTAGAACTTAAATTTAGTGGATCAGCTGGACAAAGCTTTGGTGCATTTTCTGTAAAAGGATTAAAAATGATTATTGATGGAAATACCAATGATTATTTTGGTAAAGGACTTTCAGGTGCAACAATTATAGTTAGAAAACCAAAAGAAGCCACATTTAAATCGAATGAGAACGTTATAACTGGAAATGTTAGTCTTTATGGAGCTACATCAGGTGAAGCCTATATTAATGGTATAGCCGGGGAGAGATTTTGTGTTAGGAATTCTGGTGCTACTGCAGTTGTTGAGGGTGTTGGTGATCATGGATGTGAATATATGACAGGTGGTTATGCTGTTATTCTCGGTAGAATTGGAAGAAATTTTGCAGCTGGTATGAGTGGTGGTATTGCATATATTTACTCTAAATCAAAACACTTTGATAATAGAAATTTTAATATGGAAAGTATTGAATTAGAAAAACCTGAAAATCAGGATTTAGATTTTATTAAATCATTAGTTGAAAATCATTTTTCTCTTACATCAAGTAAAATCGCTGAAGATATTATATCTAACTGGGAAATGAATAAAAATAAATTTATAAAAGTTATGCCTACTGAATATAAAGCTGCTCTAGAGAAAATGGCAAATGATAAAATTGTCTCAATTATAAAATAGTTATGGGTAAAATTAGAGGTTTTATGGATTATGACAGAGTTGATGAAGCTTAT
This sequence comes from uncultured Bacteroidota bacterium, assembly GCA_902522775.1. Taxonomy (GTDB): domain Bacteria; phylum Bacteroidota; class Bacteroidia; order Flavobacteriales; family Flavobacteriaceae; genus Eutrophosalina. Next base: position 8,080 of record CABYWQ010000013.1, read on the forward strand.
GTATCTGTCACTAAAAGATTAAAAAATTATGACGAATTTACTATTGAACCAAAAGACAGTGAATTAGAGGAGCAAGGAGGAAGATGTATGGACTGTGGCGTCCCTTTTTGTCACTCAGGTTGTCCTTTAGGTAATTTAATCCCTGATTTTAATGATGCAGTTTACAATAAAGAATGGAAAGAAGCATTGGAAATACTTCATTCAACAAATAACTTTCCTGAGTTTACTGGTAGATTATGTCCTGCACCATGTGAATCAGCTTGTGTTTTAGGAATCATAAGTCCTCCTGTTTCCATTGAAATGATTGAAAAATATATTGTTGAAAGAGGATTTAAAGAAGGATGGATAAAACCAAGGAAGCCATCAAAATCAACTGGAAAAACTATAGCAATAGTTGGCTCAGGGCCTGCTGGTCTGGCTGCTGCTCAGCAGCTAAATTCTGTGGGACACAAAGTAACAGTTTATGAAAGAGATAAAAAAATTGGTGGCCTTTTAAGATATGGAATACCTGATTTCAAATTAGAAAAATCTGTGATTGATAGAAGAATTAATTTAATGATTGAAGAAGGTGTCATATTTAAAACTGGTATTGAGGTTGGAAAAGATGTTGAAATTTTGGCTCTTGAAAACAAATACGATATTATACTTTTAACAGGTGGTGCAACAATAAGGAGGGAGTTACCCATAAGTGGATGTGAATTGAATGGTGTGGTTCAAGCAATGGATTTTTTAAAACACCAGAATGAGGTTGTTGATAATGTATCTGTTCCTAACAAAAAACTATCAGCTAAAGGAAAAAATGTTATTGTAATTGGCGGTGGTGACACTGGTTCTGATTGTATTGGGACATCTAACAGGCACAAGGCAAAGTCTGTTGTTAACTTTGAAATTCAAGATAAGCCACCAAAAAATAGAACTAATGAAAATCCCTGGCCATACTGGCCTTTTACATTAAAAACCAGTTCTTCCCATCAGGAAGGTATAAAAAGACAATGGTCAATTATGACAAAAGAATTTATTGGCGATAGTGATGGAAATCTTACTGGCTTAAAAACCGTTAATGTTGCATGGGAAAAGGATATTGATAATAACTTTAAACTTAAAGAAATTGAAGGTTCTGAAAAAATTTGGCCATGTGATTTAGCATTGCTTGCCTTAGGCTTTACAGGTCCTGAAAGCTTAATATTAAATAATCTTGAAACTAAAGTCGATAAAATGTCAAAACCTATAACAAAAAACTATCAAACTTCAAATCCAAAGGTTTTTGCTGCTGGTGACTTACGAAGAGGGCAATCATTAATTGTTTGGGCAATTTCTGAGGGAAGAGAAGCAGCTTTTCATATTGATAATTTTTTAATGGGAAATTCTAATTTACCTACAAAAATAAAGGGAGATTTACCGTCAGTTAAATAAATTCCAATTCAAACCAAATCTAAAATTTGAATCTCTGTAAGGAATTGATGGGGTTGTAAAAAAGTTGTTTTCAGATAATGAAGAGTTAATGTGTTCAAATATAAAAAACAATCTTGTTTGTCTGATCTTTGCATTTAAAAAGAAATCAATTATTGGGAATCCCCCTATTTTTCTTTTATCCTGAATATGGAAAGTAGAAATAACTGGGTTATATTCATTTATAAAAAACTTTGAAAAAATCTTTAAATTAAATCCGGATTGAATTTCTAAAACATTTTTAAAAATTTTCTCAGATATAAAAAATGAATTTCGATATACAAAATCGGGTATATTTAAAACATTATCGTTTTGATTAACATCTTGAATTAGAAAACTATTATTCATTGAAAACTTTCCAAATATGAAATTCTTTACATACTTTAATTTAAATAGTTTGATATCAAATTCAGCCTGATTTATAATAGGAATATAGGACTCAATATCAGAATTTTCAGTTGAAACATAGACATAATTATTAATTAAAGAGCCAGACAAGTTAAACTGTCCAAATTTTTTATTAATATAATTTATAAAAATAGTATTTGTATTGACTAAATCATTACTATTCGTCCAGTTCACACCACTAAAACCGCTATAATAATTGTCATAAATTAATCCTGGGTGAGATTTAACAGAAGACAATTTTAAACTTAAATCTAAATTATATCTTTTAGCAGG
>CABYWQ010000014.1:0-7775 GCA_902522775.1 uncultured Bacteroidota bacterium
TTTATAAAAATTTATCAAAAGTATATGTTAATAAAGGTCAAGATGTTGAGTCGTTGGAGATTATTGGACAGGTTTTTAGTAATAATTCAGACTCTAAAACTACTCTACAGTTTAGCATTTTTAATAATACGACAGCATTAGACCCATACCTATGGATAGCAAATTAATTAATAAGAATAAAGTTCAAAAAAGTATTGAAATTAAAGGTGCTGAAATGCATAACTTAAAATCAATTGATATTTCTATTCCAAAAAAGAAGTTAGTTGTAATTACGGGCTTATCAGGTTCTGGAAAATCTAGTTTAGCTTTTGATACTATATATGCGGAGGGTCAAAGGAGATTTATTGAAAGCTTATCATCATATGCAAGACAATTTTTAGGCAAATTAAATAAACCGAAAGTTAAAAGTATTGACGGTTTATCACCTGCAATTGCAATTGAACAAAGAGTAAACAACTCAAATCCCAGATCAACTGTTGGCACAAGCTCAGAAATATATGAATATATAAAACTTTTATATGCTAGAGTTGGTAAGACTATATCACCAATTTCTGGAAATGAGATTAAAAAAGATAGTGTCAATTCTGTTTTAGACTATGTTAAAAAGCTAAATATTGGGGATAAATTCTTAATTATGATAAAGCTTGAACCACCTAAAGGTTTGAACTTAAAAGATTATTTATCTCTTTATTCAAAACAAGGGTTTGCCAGAATTGAAATTGATGAGAAGATTTTACTAATTGATGATTTCGATAATAGAAATTTTAAAAAAGCTTATTTAGTTATAGACAGATCTATTTTTAAAAATGATGAAGATTATATTAATAGAATTATTGATTCAATTGAAAATGCATTTAATACTGGTAATGGTTCTATGTACATAAAAAACTTAGTTGATAATTCATATGTTTTTTTTACAAAAAAATTTCAAGAAAATGGTATCAATTATTTAGAACCTAATGAGCATTTATTCAGTTTTAATAATCCTTATGGCGCGTGTCCCAGCTGTGGAGGATATGGAGATATAATGGGAATTGACCCTGAACTGGTTATTCCAAATACTTCTCTTTCAGTTTATGAAGATTGTATTGCTCCGTGGAGAGGTCAAAAACTGAAGAAATATAAACAACTTCTTGTTAATAATGCCCATATATTTGATTTTCCAATTCATCGACCATTTTTTGAGTTATCAAAAGAACAAAAAGACCTGCTTTGGACTGGTAACGAATATTTTAAAGGAATTAATTTTTTCTTTAAAAAACTAGAGCAGAAAATGTATAAGATTCAAAACAGAGTAATGTTATCAAGATACAGAGGAAGAACAACATGTTCAGACTGTAAAGGAAAAAGACTTAGAAAAGAGGCAAGCTATATTAAAGTTAACGGCCTTTCAATTACAGAATTAGTGGATATGCCAATCTCTAAATTACTAGACTTTTTTAAACTAATAAAATTAAAAGGTGAGGCCCTACGTAAGAGCGAAAGACTATTGAAAGAAATTATAAGTAGGTTAGAATTTTCCAAAAATGTTGGACTTGGATATTTGACGCTAAATAGAAAATCTAATTCACTTTCCGGTGGTGAAACCCAACGAATTAACTTAGCAACATCTCTTGGCAGTGCACTAGTTGGATCTATATATGTATTGGATGAACCAAGCGTAGGCCTACACCCAGAAGACACTTTAAAATTGATCGAAATATTATTAAATCTAAAAAAAATAGGAAACTCAGTAATAGTAGTTGAACATGACGAGGATATAATTAGATCTGCTGATCATATAATAGATTTAGGTCCTGGAGCAGGATCACAAGGCGGGGTCGTTGTTGCTAGTGGAAATATTAAAAAAATCCTTAAATCAGACTCTTTAACATCTGGCTATTTAAATGGGTCTTTAAATATAGATATTCCTAAATCAAGAAGAAAAATATCAAATAAGTTATCACTATCAGGGTGCAGGGAAAACAATTTAAAAAATATAAATGTTGATTTTCCTCTAAATATGATAGTGTGTATTACAGGTCTTTCAGGAAGTGGTAAAACTACTTTAGTAAAGAATATACTTTATCCAGCACTTTTAAAAAGTAAAGGAGTATTTAAAGAAAAACCTGGTCAGTTTGATCAAGTTGAAGGTGATTTAGCGGAAATTAATTCAATTGAATACATCGATCAAAATCCAATTGGTCAATCCTCAAGGTCTAATCCTGCAACTTATATTAAAGTTTACGATGAGATTAGAAATTTATTCTCAAATCAAAAAGCTTCTAAACATTTTGGATTAAAACCAAAACACTTTTCATTTAATGTTGATGGAGGGAGGTGCGATGAATGTAAGGGTGAAGGATCGATAAAAATTGAAATGCAATTTATGTCTGATATTGTACTTAAGTGCGAGACATGTAAAGGAAAAAGATTTAAAAAAGAAGTTTTAAAAGCAAAATTTAAAGATAAAAATATTGATGATATTTTAAATTTAACTATTCAAGATGCATATAATTTCTTTCAAGAAAATAATCAAACTAAAATAACAAACAAACTAAAAGCGTTGCTTGATGTTGGAATGGGATATGTTAAGCTTGGACAATCTTCATCAACTTTGTCTGGCGGTGAAGCACAAAGAATTAAATTAGCTTCTTTTTTACTGAAAGGGTCCTCGAAAGAAAAGACACTTTTTATTTTTGATGAACCAACTACTGGACTTCATTTTCATGATATTAAAAAACTTATAAAATCTTTTAATTTATTGATTGAATTTGGACATTCTATTGTTGTTGTTGAGCATAACTTAGACCTAATAAAATCTTCAGATTATATAATTGATTTGGGCCCATATGGTGGAGAGGATGGTGGAAATTTAGTTTTTAATGGGACGCCAGAAGATTTAATAAAGGACGGTAATTCATTGCTATCTAGTCACTTAAGGCCTAAACTTTCCATTTAAAATATTTCGTATTAGTTTATTAATTGGTTTGGAAACCTTCATAAAATAAATAATTACAGTATATATAACTGATATTAAAAATGAATCAATAATTATTGAAACCACATTGTTGTCAGTTATTTTAAAATTTTGAAAAACAGTAAAAACTACCATTATTAATAAAATAACCTTCAAACTATCAATAGAGTAAGGACTGATTTTTAATTTATGCTTTATAAAAATAATTTTTAGAGCTGTAAAAAAGAGGACAACTATAAGCGTTGAAAGAGCTGCACCATTAATACTATAAATATCAATTAAAATATCATTTAAATAATAAACTGAAATTGCCATTATTATTGAAAATGGTAAAGTGATTTTATAGAATTTAGAAGTTGCTAAAATTGCAGGTCCACAACCAAAAGACATCAAAAATAATTTACTAATTGAAATCATTAGGACAACCCAAACACCATTTGAATAGGCCTTTTCACTCATCAAATCATAAAAAGGGTAAATGCTTGAATTAATTAATAAAAATATTAATCCTGCAACAATTAGTAAGTTAATTGAACTAGAAGAGTATAGCTTTTTTAATTCATTTAAATTATTCTCATTTAAAGCTTTAGCTACTAGTGGATTAATAATCTGAAACATAGCGCGTCCAGGAATCTCCACAACAGTTGCTATGAATACAGCGACAGCATAAAATGCAGTTTGGTTTATCGCTTGTTTTTGAGGAATCATGAATTTATCAATATCTATTAAAATACTGGCGGCAGATCCAGCAAGAAGAATATATAATGAATATGTTATAATAGAACTTGTATTTTTTGGCAGGGTGAAAGTAAATTTAGGCAAATATAAGCTCAAAGAATAAAAAACCATGATCAGCAGCCTTAAATAATAAAGTCCAGTTAACCACCATATAAAATTTTCTTTAGATATAAAGTCAAGGTAAACTAGAATCAGTAAAACTAAAACTGAAAATCTCGGATAAATTTCTTTTAAAAAATTTCCAAAAACAGATTTTAATTGTACTCTAGCCCAGGAATAAAAAACCTCGAAGTATGATGTAGCAAATGAAACAAGAAATATAACCCATACATAATTTTCAATTATTGGATTTTTGACTGAAATAAAATCAGCTATCATATCGTGAAATTCAACAACAATAAATGTTACTGGGATAATTGTAAAAAGAGGAACAAAAATTATTGAAGACATAAAGATGTCTTTATCTTTTTTAGTGTTAAAAGAGCTAAAATATTTTATAATTGTGTGTTGACTTCCAAAAGAAATTATTGGTTGAAGCAGATTAGAAGTAGCCAGTAAAAAGACAACTAAACCATAATACTGTTCCTTTAAAAATACAGGATAAAAATAAAGGGTATTAACCCCTCCAATAAGTAATGCAAAAGCTATAATTATTATATTTTTATATGACTGATTAAAAACAATACCCATTATAATTTTGAAATTATTTTATCAATTTTAATCGCAATATTTGATGATAAAAACTCTTTATTATTCATTTTAATATTCTCCACACCCTGTTGGAAATCAATAAAGCATTCATAAATATAATTTTTTAAACCTGCATAGTTGTCATAGCTGAACGACATTCCAGATTTAGTTTCTTCAATAATGTTTTCGAGGTCACTTCCTTTATTTGAAATTCCTAGAATTTTTTTACCAGATGACAAGTAATGAAAGAACTTTCCTGGAACAATATCATTACATCCTCTAATGTTTACTGAACAAACAATCAAAACTTCTGAAATACAAATTTCTTCATTCAAATCTTTTTGGGACATGTAAGAAATAATCTTTCGGTTTTTAAGCTTTTTAAATTCTTTTGTTTCTAATATATCAAAATCAATATTTCCAATCAACACTATTTCGACTAATTCCTTAAATGAACTATTTGTATCAATTAAGTCTTTTAAAACTAGCCATAAATTTTTTGGATTTTGAATAGATTTCAAAGATCCTGCATATAAAATACGGAATTTATTGTATGACTTTGGATTTACGAATTTATCGAAACCACTATGTATACAGTAGCTATTTCTATTTATTTTTTTGAATTGAGTTTTAAGAGATTTGGAAGTTGTTAGTACAGCATCACTAGATTTAATAATTTCTATTTCTTTTTGTCTATGTTTTTTTTGTGTTGATTTGAGTTTGTTCAACAATTTATTTTGAAAAAAATTAGACCAAGGATCTCTAAAATCCGAAATCCATTTTATTCCTCTGTTCTTTTTTAAACTTTCACCAACATAGTGTAATGAGTGTGGTGGGCCAGATGTAATTAAACAATCTAATGGGATTTTTTTATAATAATTCGCAATATATTTTAATGATGGAGATATTAAATACTTTCTTGAATCAGGAAAGAAAAAAAGTTCTCTAATCAGCAATATAAAATTTGAGATAATAAAATTCAAACTGATGTCAGTCTTACTTGATGTTAGTCCAAAACTTTCACTTGGTTGGGAGCTTCTCAAGCTTAAAAAATTTGGCAACTCAAATCCAGAAATAAAATTCACTTTTACTTTAGAATCAACTTTATTTAATAACTCATTATCCACAATTGGATACTTAGGGTTTTTAAAAGTAAAAACATGAATATCATGACCTAGCTTAGCGAGCTCATTTGAAAACCTCAGCCATCTTTGAACTCCAGATCCGCCAGCTGGAGGCCAATAGTAAGTTAATATTCCAATTTTTTTACTCATATATTTTTATCAAATCTTTTGACACTTCGCTGTTGTTTAATTTAGAAATAGCATCATAACAATTGTTTTGAAGTTTTGAATAAAGTTCCTTATTCTTAATCATTAATAGTAAATTTGAAATAAAATCTTCAACATTTTTTTCTTTAAATATTTTTCCAAATTTAAATTTATTAACTAGATCAGCTTGAGCTATTGAATCGCTGCATAACAACGGAACATTAAATGAAATATATTGAAAAATCTTATTAGCATAAGTTGTATCGTGATGTTGGTTTCTATGAAGGGGAGAGAGTCCAATATCAGAAATCAACAAATATTTATATAAATCCTCTTCCTTTTGCCATCCAATAAAGTCAACTAAATTAGAAATCTTAAGCTTGTTAATTTTGGACTTTATTTTATGGTCATAAGAACTCTTTCCAATAATTATTAATTTAATTTCTGGAACCTCTTTTTCTAAAGAAGTCATTGAATCTAAAACAGTATCTAAACCTCTTCTTTCTGATGTATTCCCAACATATAATAGCACATAATTTTTTGAATACTTTTTCTTTAATTCTTGATCATAGTCTTTATTTTGGTAAAAGCTTTTTCTAACCGTGTTTGGATAAACGACAACATTGTCATTTGAAATTTTACATCTTTCTATTATCTCTCTCTTTGCTTGATTGGTTACGACAATCACTTTTTCTGCCTTAGATACATATTTTTCTTCAGCTTTTTTCCATCTTTTAACGCTGATTAAAACCTTTCCAAAGAAACTATTCACATGTTTATAAAATTTCATAATCTCATGCCTGTTTTCGTGAAGGTCAAGAATATATTTAAGATTATATTTTCTACATACAGCAACAGCAGCTTTAGCAATTTGTATATCATGAATATGCACCTTGTCAATACTGTTTTTGAGAACAAAATCTTTAATTTTTGACTTCATTGAAATTGAATAAAAAGGAAAATCATTAGCTAGAGCAGATAATTTATATATTAATGATGAACAATAATATCTTCTTATTTTTATATCGTTTATTGTCTCACTTTTAATATAATTTTTTTGATAAGAGAGACAGAATAAATAAATTTCATGACCATTTTTTATAAGTTCTTCACACTCATTTGTTACTCTTGCATCACTTGGATAAATAGCGTCTAGAATCATTCCAATTTTCATAATAAAAAAATTAAAGATTTAATACGCCTTTGTAATAATTAGTATAGTTTCCTAAAGACTTTTCAGCATAGACAGCATAATATCTATTTGTAAAGTTTCTAAGTAATGGTCTAAAACCTAATTTAAAAGTAGGATTTTTCCAGTACGCTTTTTTCTTAACTTCCCAACCTGATTTTTCTAATAGCCAGTCGAATTGCCATGCCTCAAATTCATGGTAATGACGATCCCTTTCATCATTTTTGTTTTTGTAGGCTTTAGAAAACCATAAGCTTAATGGAACGGTAACAAAAAGCCTTTTACAATTCAAATTTTTTAATAGAGGGAAAGGCGAAACCAGATGTTCTAATATTTCAAAACCAGTAACAAGATCAACCTCCTTTGGTATTTCAATGTCATATTCAAAATCAAAATCTTGGCCTTCACTGTTAATGACCTTGTAACCTTCTTTTTCCATTATTTCTGAAAATGGATTCCTAATACCAAGGTCATAAATTATTCCACCCTCGGGCAAAATTTCCTTAAGCATTGTTAAGGTTTTTTTATATCGGTATTTTGGAAGTTTTTTATACATTAAAACTCTTTTTAAAATAAAAGCCTATTGATAACAATAAAATTACAATAGAAAAAATAGTGATAATTGATCCAGTTAATAAAACAGGAGGATCAAACCAAAAATGTAGTTCATATTTTCCTGCAGGAACTTCCATTCCTCTTAGCAAATAATTAACTCTTTGATGACTAAGATGTTTTGAATCAATGGATTTATCCCCACTATTAACGATCATCACATTCCAACCTTTATTATAATAAGCCTCGGAAAAAACAACAAACTGATCAGATTTTGCTTCCACTTCATAAATCAATTTATTTATTCTTTTCTCCTTAAGAATAATGGAGTTTTGAGGGTCTTTTTTATAAGATTTATTGCTTATATTTTGAGAAA
>CABYWQ010000015.1:0-4513 GCA_902522775.1 uncultured Bacteroidota bacterium
AAAAACCAAAATTGATCCAACTATTAATCCTTTTTTGCAAGAATGGACAACCCCATATGAAGTTCCTCCATTTACAGCTATAAAAAATGAACATTATATGCCAGCTTTTAAAAAAGGTATGGAAGAAAATCTTGCAGAAATTGATTTGATTGTTAATAATGTTGAGACACCAACTTTTTCTAATACAATTGAAGAACTTGAAAGAACAGGCAAGCTTCTCTCCAAAGTACAACGTATTTTTTCTAATTTGTCAAGCTCCAATACAAACCCGCAATTACAAGAACTACAACGTGAGTTAAGTCCAATGCTTTCTGCTCACTACGATAAAATTGCACTTAATGAAGGTTTATTTAAGCGTGTAGACGCAGTTTGGAATCAAAGAGAAAATTTGGGGCTTACAAAAGAACAAGAAAAGCTTTTAAATGATAGACACAAACAATTTGTTAGAAGTGGTGCTTTATTAAATGATACTGAAAAAAAACAAATAACAGAAATTAACTCTAAGATTTCTCAACTTTCAACCGAATTCGGTCAAAACCTTCTCGCTGAAACAAACGGGTTTGAACTTATTTTAAATAAATCTGATTTGGATGGTTTGTCTGATGATATTATTTCAGCCGCTTCTGAAGCAGCTTCACAAAAAATGAATAAAGTTGAATCTGAAACAGAAAAAGAAAAATATAAAGATAAATACGTTTTCACTCCTCACCGCAGTAGTATGTATCCTTTCTTAACTGAATCCACACGCAGAGACCTTAGAGAAATTTTATATAAATCTTATATTATGCGTGGAGATAACAATAATGAAACTGATAATAAAAAAATTAATGCTCAAATAGCAAAACTAAGAGCTAAACGGGCTAAGATTATGGGCTATAAAACTCATGCTCATTTCATTTTAGAAGAGAATATGCTTAAGACACCCGAGGAAGTATACGAACTATTGATTCAGCTTTGGGAACCTGCTCTTGAAAGAGCTAAAGCTGAAGTTGCTGACATGCAAATTGTTGCTGATAATGAAGGGCAAAATTTCAAAATAGCAGCATGGGATTGGTGGCAATATTCTGAAAAAGTTAGGAAAGAAAAATATGACTTAGACGAATCTGCTATAAAACCTTATATGTCACTTGATAATGTAATTCAAGGTGTTTTTAATACAACTAATAAGCTATGGGGACTGAATTTTAAAGAAATTTTTGATATTGATTTATATCACCCAGATGCACGTGTTTGGGAAGTAACAGACAAAGACGGTAGTCATTTAGCTTTATTTATCGGAGATTACTTTACACGATCTAATAAAAGAGGCGGAGCTTGGATGAGTAGCTTCAAAAGTCAATCAAATTTAGATGGCAGTCAAAGACCTATAGTTGTGAATGTGTGTAATTTTCCTGCTCCGGTTGGAGATAATCCATCTCTTTTAAGCTTTGAAAATGTAGTGACTTTATTTCATGAATTTGGCCACGCTATGCATGGCATACTCACAAATGTTACTTACCCAAGCATGGCAGGAACTTCTGGTCCTAGAGATTTTATTGAACTTCCATCACAATTACTTGAACATTGGGCTAGTGAGCCAGAGGTCTTAAAGTCTTTCGCTAAACACTATGAAACTGGAGAATCTATTCCAGATGAACTAATTGAAAAAATATTAAAAGCTTCTAAATTTAACCAAGGATTTATTAATACAGAATACCTAGCGGCTTCATTACTGGATATGGATTGGCATACAATCTCTTATACAGATCCATTAAAAGATTCTAATGAATTTGAAAAAGTCTCGCTTGAAAAAATTGGATTAATAGATGAAATTGCTCCAAGGTATAGAAGTACATATTTTGCTCATATCTTTTCAGGTGGATATTCGTCTGGGTACTATAGTTATGTCCATGCAGCTGTTTTGGATTCTGACGGCTTTGAAGCTTTTAAAGAAGCAGGAGATGTGTTTGATCCAGAACTTTCAACAAAACTTAGAAAGACAATTTATGAAAAAGGATCAACTGAAGAAGCAATGGATTTATTTGTGAATTTTCGTGGTCGTAAACCAATAATCGCCCCACTACTTAAAGTAAGAGGCTTGGACGGATCTTCTGGCTAATAAAATTAAATATTGAATCTTTGTGAATTCCGTAAGTAAAATTTTTTTTCTTGTATTGTTTTTTACAAGTTTTACGGCAAACTGTCATAACCCAGAAGATTTTGTAATTTCTGAAATCGAGCGTGGCCAACTGAATTTTGAAAATGAACAGATTGCTGCTGAATACGGTGCAGCACTAAAAAGACAGAGAATTCGAAGGCTAAACGCAATGCCTTGGCTCAAAAAGATTTATATTTTTATAAAAGCAGGTTTTGAACATATTATACCTGAAGGGCTTGATCATATCCTTTTTGTTTTAGGGCTTTTTTTTTCCAGTTTAAAATTTCGATCTTTACTTATTCAAGTAACAGCCTTTACTCTTGCTCACAGTATTACATTAGCACTTGCTGCAATAGGATTAGTTAAGCTTCAATTTTCTGTTGTTGAGCCCTTGATTTTTCTATCCATAGTTTGGGTTGCAATAGAAAATACTTTATTTAAGCAAACAACAAAGTGGAGACCATTAGTTGTTTTTGGTTTTGGATTACTTCACGGTCTTGGGTTTGCAGCTCTACTTACAGAATATGGTTTACCAAAAGACAGCTTTATTTCGTTGCTTCTAGCATTTAACATCGGAGTTGAGCTGGGGCAACTTGTAGTTCTAGTAATCGCCTTTATTTTAGTTCGAGCAATTTTGATAAATAGTAAAAATAAAAACAAACTAAAAATTCCTGCATCAATTGCTATTGGATCAGTAGGTCTTTTTTGGTTTATTGAAAGTATAATTTAAGCATTGAATATTATATGCTTTTTTCTGAGAAAATTCTAAATAATTAATATCATTAAAAATGTTTAAATACAAACTAGAGTTGATATACTTAAGTAAATTATTTAATAATTATTTTTCCATACATATTTTTATGCTTTATGCATTGATAATAATATGTCCCAGGACTAGTTGGAGTCCATTTAACAACACCCTTTGAAATGTTGTTGTTTTGAACGTCTTTTATAATATTTTTTTTTCCAGTACCTGGCTGGGATTTAATCACAAAAGGATGACCTGGTGAATTAACATTAAAAATTATTTCTGAACCAGTATTAAAAACTAAGTCAATATCTAAGCCGTTGACATCACCTTTTGAATCGATACCATTCAACTTATAATCATTTTTTGAGTCCGCAGAAACATTTATTGAATAATCTTGAGAAAATGAATTCAAAGAGATTAATAATGTGAGTGTAAATAGTAAATTTTTCATTTAATATATTTATTTAAATTTCTAAAGTATTTTTAAGCAATTCTATAAATTGTTTATTACTGTCAACAACTCTTTTTGATTCTTTAGAGATTGTTAAATTTATTTTTTTGATCAATTCGTCTTTTACTTTAGTTATACATTTAATTTTAAAACAATATCAGTGCTAGAATTAAAATAATATATAAGTTAACAATAAAATAATACTGAAATAATTACAATCATTAGAGGTAACAGAAATAAAAATGGAAAATATTATTTTTTCATTGCATTAAATGCACTTAAAGTATCGTCATGGGCTGTAAAAACTATTGTTTTACCTTCATCATTTAATTCAAAATAGTGGCCAAAAATTGTATCCATACCATCTGCTTTAGCGATGGCTTTACTGAAAACCTTGTTTCCCTCGCTAATCATGAATACAGATTCAACGCTGAAATTATCCCACAACTCAGGAATTTTCATAAAAAGTTCCATCATCGCCGCTTTACCTTTGTAAACTCCTGACAAGGGGTGGTCCTTTCCTGGATATGTGAAAACAATATTATCGTCACATGTGTCAAAGTATCCAGCCATATCCCCCTTACTAAAAAGTTCATAACCTTTTGCTACTAGTGCTTTTGCATCCATTATATTAAAATTTAAAAAAATTTATGATTATTAATTACAAATATAAAAAATTTACTTTTAAAGACAACTAAACAAAAGTGTCAAATAAGCCCCAAGAACTTCATAATATTAGACTACATATTTATAAACATAAAACCCCTCAATAAGAGGGGTTTTAAGGGTGGTCCCACCTGGGCTCGAACCAGGGACCAAATGATTATGAGTCATCTACTCTAACCAACTGAGCTATAGGACCTGATTTCTTTAAAAAAATAAATCTTGGCAAATTTAATATTATTCACTGAATTATTCATTTTTAAAAGAATTATTGGTATCATAAATCATATCTACAACTTTTGAAATCAACGATTGAAACATTTTTAAATCAGTTTTTTCAAATGAATTTTTGGATTCATTTCTTGAAATTTTTTCATTAAGCCATAAAACTCCTTTATTTATATGCTTGAATGAAATAATACCTGCTTTTATTGGACCGTTATATTTTTCATGCGTAGAATAAATTAAAGCATAACATATTAGCTGCAAGGCGTTAGTTTTGGACTTTTCA
>CABYWQ010000016.1:0-3606 GCA_902522775.1 uncultured Bacteroidota bacterium
GTGGAATTGACATTGATATATTTAGTCCAGGAACGTTGTTTGGAATTGAATTTAAAAGTGGTCGCAGAAATTGACTTTGTGGTAAAATTATTGCTGTTCTGCAATCCTTATCTTTAGAATAAATTTGTTTAAGTATTTTAGAAACAGTTTTTACTTGGGATACTTTTTTTGATGTTTCATAAATTTTAATATTCTTTTTTTGATCTAAATTATCTGTTTTCCAATTAAATGGTTGATAAGAGTAATACGGCCAATTATTTATGTATTTTCTAAAAAAATGTCCTGATTGATGATTTTTATTTTTTAAATAAATTGATTCACAATCCCAATATATTTTTGAATTATTATTTTCAAGTATATGATTAATAATAAATTCCTCTGATTTCGATAATGAGTTTAGTCCAATAAAAATAAATGAATTATCAGAATGAGAATTTGAAAATATATTTATATTTTCTTTAGCTATTAGGTGACATAACCCCTTATTAGCATTATCCTTTTTTTGAAGAATTTGTTTGAATTCATTTACAATTTGGGGGATCATTTTCCAAAATTCCAGTTTGGTTTTACCTTCTTCTTCTGAAAAAGTTTGTAATTTTTGTATTTCGAATAAATACTTAAAAACATCATTACTTTTTGCCAAAGACATATCTACGTCATTAATATCATCTAATAACATATTAGACCAGTTTCTGAAAAGGCTATAGGATTCAAAATCCTTTTTTTTAGAAACTTTCATATAAGCCTCATAGAGATTAAATAATTGAGTTGTTTTTGGTGACTCATTCATTTCTGATATGAGCTCTATGAAATCATCAATACTAAGAATCTGGGGTGATAATGTTGTGTTTTTAATTGATTTAATTATTTCTTTTTTTAAAAAAACTTTTGATCTTCTATTTGGTATAATAAAAAAAGTTTTTTCAAATACAACTTTTGATATGAGATCTTTAACTACTAATTCGAAGAATGATTTCATTTATTTAAAAATAAAAAAAGCGCCTAATTTATAGGCGCTTTTAATTATCTATTCACTATTAAAAAGTTTTATTCAACAACTTTGAATTCTACTCTTCTATTAGCCATTCTTCCTTTTCTTGTACTGTTAGATAATTTAGGTTTGTCTTCACCGTATCCAACTGTTGAAAGTCTATTAGAATCAACACCTTTTTCTATAAGGTGAGATTTAACTTCATTTGCTCTATCTAAAGAAAGTTTGTCATTAAATACTTTAGGACCAGATGTGTCCGTATGTCCTTCAATTAAGAAGTCTGTATTTCCATATTTAGTCATTAAATCATAAACCGCCATCAGTATATCAAAGGCTTCAGCTTTAATATTTGATTTATTAAGCTCAAATTGGACAACCGCACCTAGTTTATTTAATTCGTCAATAGCTTCTGCAGTTGGGTTTGGACATCCCTCATTGTCAGATGGTCCGAAATCATTAGGACATTTGTCTAGAGGGTCTGCAATTCCATCACCATCAGTATCAGGGCAGCCTCTAAACCTTCTTGGTCCGGCTTCATCAGGACAGGCGTCTTTAGCATCTTCAATTCCATCGCCATCGGTGTCAGGACAACCTTCAAATTTAGATAAACCTGCTACGTTAGGACACTTGTCCATTGGATCTGCGATACCATCACCATCAGAATCTGCGCAGCCGTTGAACTCCAAAAGTCCAGGTGTTTCTGGACAAGCATCTTTACTGTTTTCTATACCATCACCATCATTGTCAGGGCAACCATTAAATTCAGGGAGGCCTGGCTGTTGCGGACAGTCATCGTGTTGATCATAAATACCATCTTGATCAGTATCCTTACCTCCAAAGTTTATTGAGATTCCAATATTGTGCTGGAAGTGAGGAAGTAGATTCGGAGAATAATTTACAGCTGCATCATTTTTAAAATTCTTTCTAAATGAACTATTTAATTTTACTGCAACTATTTCAGATAAAGGGTAATGCACTCCAACACCTGCATTTATAAAATAATCTTTTTCAGATTCTACGAAAGATTGACCAGCTCCAAATTCTATAAAAGGCTCAAAATTAAAAAAGGTGAGTTTACTAAAGTCTTTTATTATCACAACATCAGCTGAAATCATCTTCTTCTTTTCAGATTGAACATTCATAGGATAATCTCCGTAACCATCATGTAACTTATTGAAGTCGTTAACAGTGGCTCTTACACCAATTGAAAATCCGTCATCCAAATACCTGGATAAACTTATGGTACTAAAAACATCACCACTCCAATTCCAATGTTCTTCGAAATGAAAATATTCATCTAAAATAATATTAGAATATTTTCCATTAGGCCCCGCAATGTTAGTACCGTTGAAATTTAAGGCACTAGTTCCAAAGCTAAACTGCCAAGGATTGTTTTTGTCTTGTGACCAAGAATTATTAGTGAAAACAACTAAGGCAAAGACAACAAATATTTTTACAAAATTTTTCATTTTAGTGTTATTTACTATTTGATCTAACCACAAACATAATGATTTTAGTTAAAATAGATGCTGTTTTGAAACAATTTAAAGGAGTAATGAAGGCTTAATATACGTATTATTTAGACCAAGTTAAGTAATTCAAGGTTGTCTTTTGTATAAACTAGTAAGGCTTTTTTTATTTTATATCCTCCTCTTGACAAATAAGAAATATATTTATTTAATTGGTCTATATCTTGAGATTTTTTAAGTCCTGTTTTATAATCTAAAATAGAAACAACCTTATCATTATGAAAAATAATTTTATCAGGCCTAATTACTTCACCAGATGATAAGTAAATTTCTCTTTCATTAAAAACTCTATTTTCTGAATTAAAAAATTCTTTTAACTCAAAATGTTTTACAACCTGTTTTATTAGTTTTCTAAATGATTTTAACTCATTTTCGTTAATCAAACCAACTGAATAAAATTCGTCAAGAACTTTTTGATATTGATAATCGTATATGATTTTTTCCATTATTAAATGAAAGGCCTCGCCTTTTGATGAATTTTCTGTTTTATTTGAAAAAACATATTTATCTACATCAAAATTTTCTTTTCTTTTGAAATTTTCTAACTCAAAAATGGTTTTATTAGAACTATTATTAATTTTAAATTCTTTTAAATTTCCAAGCTTAAATTCATTGCTTTTAAACTTGTTAGGGTAGTTATTTGAGGCAAAATTATAGAGAAGTTTAGAAAATGAATTTTGATTTTCATCAACTGAAACTTTAGATATTATATAGCTTTCATTCTGAGCTCTTGTCATCGCAACATACATTAAATTCAAGCTATCAGTGATCATATTACTTTGAATAAGTTCATATTTTGCTTTTGCTTTTTTACTAAAGTAGTTCATACTTGAACTGAACTGTATCAAGACTTGTTTAGAAAATTCATTTTCATTTAATTCAATCCATGTTTTGAAACTTGATTTACTTAGTTTGGAATCAAAAAATGGCAATATGGTAACTGGAAATTGAAGACCTTTGGACTTATGGATAGTTAAAACTTTAACTGCATTTAAATCTTGTGGTGGTGATATTTTAGTTTTATTTTTTTTTCTTTCCCAATATTCGAAAAAAGATTCTTTAAATTTCTTGTTAGAGATATTATAA
>CABYWQ010000017.1:0-3578 GCA_902522775.1 uncultured Bacteroidota bacterium
TTTGGTGAAAAATTTATTTTATTACCAAACTTAATTTATGGTGATTGGGATAAAGGTTTTGAATAATTATGAATAAATCTTTTTCATTAATTACAGGTGCATCTTCAGGTATTGGTCTTGAAATAGCTAAAGAGTTGGCTTCTAGGGGGAAAAATCTGCTTTTGACTGCAAGAAGAGAAAAAAAACTAATTAAACTTCAAAATGAAATAATTTCAAAATTCAATGTTGAATGTGATTTTATTTGTGCTGATTTGAGTCAAGATAAATCTGTAACAAAAATTTTTAATTTTTGTAAGCAAAGAGGATATTTTATCAATATTCTAATTAACAATGCAGGGTATGCTCTGCCTAATTTTTTTCACAATACTCCAATTGAAGAGGAAGAAAAGTTTTTGAGAGTATTATCAACATCTGTTATATCACTAACAAAAATTTTTCTAACTGAAATGATTAAAAAAAATGATGGAAAAATAATGATTGTCTCATCTGTGGCAGCATATGCACCACCTTCAAAAATCCAGTCTCTTTATGGACCAGTGAAGACTTTTATGAATAGATTCAGTGAAGCGTTAAACTTAAGCTATAATAAAAATAATATTTATTCAACTGCTGTTTGCCCTGGATATACGGTAACTAATTTTCATACAGCAAGTGGTGTTCAAAATGAAATGGACAGTGTACCAAATTTTCTGAAAAAGTCTGCTTCCAGAATTGCTAAAGAGGGAGTTAAAGGCATGTTTGATAATAAGAAAGTTGTTGTACCAACTAAAACATGGAAAATAATAGTTTTTCTTCTTAAAATTGTACCAAAAAAAGTATTTGATTTAATTAGTTCAGTATTAGCGCCTGGACGATATGAAAATTAAAAATCAATTTCAGGAATTGATGATCCGTGAGGATCAATTTTTTTTTGCCCGAGCATTTTTTTTACTTTTCTAAAAAAAACTGGAGAGTTAATATGTTCTAATTCCTCAGCAATTTCATGAACTTGATCAGCATTAAAACCCATTATTTCTACCAAAAATGATTCAACTAATCTATGCTGAGCAACAATTTTTTCAGAGAGTTTTTTTCCATCAATAGTTAAAGTAATTGGCTTATATGGAGCAGTATCTACTAACTGCATTTTAACTAATTTTTTTAACATATTTGTAACAGAAGATTTTGAAACTCCTAAAGTAAAACTTAAGCTACTTACTGATACTTTTTTATTGCTTTCAATAAGTTTATATATTTCTTTAATGTAATGTTCCTTTTCCTTAGTTGTTTTCAAATCTATCAGCGTTCATAATCTTATCCCAAACTGAAATAAAATCATTAACAAATTTTTCTTTATTATCATCTTGAGCGTATAACTCAGCATAAGACCTTAAAATTGAATTAGATCCAAAAACCAAATCGACTGAGCTTGCCGTCCACTTAAGTTCACCTGATTGCCTATCCCGAATTTCATATTTGTTTTCTCCCACAATATTCCATTTATTGTTCATATCTGTAAGATTAACAAAAAAGTCGTTAGATAAAACCCCAGCCTTATCTGTAAGAATTCCTGATTTATTACCTTCATGATTAGCTCCTAAAGATCTCATTCCTCCTATCAAGACTGTCATTTCAGGTGCAGACAAGCCTAGTAATTGAGCTTGATCAATCATCAATTCTTCAGGGCTGGACTTAGATTTTCCTGAATACCAATTTCTAAATGCATCGGCTTCAGGTTCTAGATTTGAAAAAGAATTAACGTCTGTCATTTCCTGCGTTGCATCACCTCTACCTTTTTCAAAAGGTACTTCTAAATTTATACCTGCTAAGCTTGCAGCCTCCTCAACTGCAGAGTTTCCAGCTAAAATAATTGTGTCAGCCAAGCTGATTCCAAATTCAGATGAAATTGATTTTAGAACAGTTAAAGTTTTGGAAAGCCTTTCAGGTTCATTGGCGGGCCAATTATTTTGAGGTGACAATGATAGTCTAGCTCCATTGGCACCACCTCTCAAATCTGAATTTCTAAAAGTTTTTGCACTATCCCAGGCAACTGTAACTCTATCTGAAATAGAAAGGCCTGAATCAGATATTTTATTTTTTACTTCTTCTTGGTCGTAATTATCTATTCCTATGGAAACAGGATCTTGCCATATCAAAGTTTCAGTTGGAGTATTTGGTCCAATATACCTTGTGTTTGGTCCCATATCTCTATGTGTTAGCTTAAACCAGGCTCTAGCAAACGTGTCTGAAAAGTATTCTGGATCATTCTTAAATTTTAGACATATTTCATTGTATATAGGATCCATTTTCATTGCCATATCAGCATCTGTCATTATTGGATTATCTCTTTGATTTGGATTTAATGCATTAATTGGTTTATCTTCTTCGTTTATTTCCACTGGTTCCCATTGCCAAGCTCCAGCAGGACTTTTTTTTAACTCCCAATCGTGATTAAATAACATTTCAAAATATCCATTATCCCATTTTGTAGGGTTAGTTGTCCATGCACCCTCAAGTCCGCTAGTAACTGGACCTTTTTCTTCCAATGTTGGATTTATCCATCCAAAACCTTGATCTTCAATATTAGCAGCCTCAGGTTCTCTTCCAAGCTTAGAATCATCTCCATTTCCATGAGCTTTACCAACAGTATGTCCACCAGCAGTAAGAGCGGCTGTTTCCTCATCATTCATTGCCATTCTGGCGAATGTCTCTCTGACTTGTAAAGCAGTCTTTATTGGATCTGGTTTCCCATTAACACCTTCCGGATTAACATAAATTAAACCCATATGAGTAGCTCCCAATGGTGTTTCCAAAGTAGATGGGTCGTCTAAATCAACATACCGGTTTTCACTCGGAGCCATGATTTCATCTTCAGGCCCCCAATAAATATCAATTTCAGGTTGCCAAACATCAGGTCTACCGTAAGAGAATCCAAATGTTTTCAAACCCATACTTTCATAGGCAATATTTCCAGCTAGGATAAACAAATCAGCCCAACTTATTTTGTTTCCATATTTCTTTTTTATTGGCCACATTAGCCTTCTTGCTTTATCAAGGTTTCCATTGTCAGGCCATGAATTTAAAGGTGCAAATCTCAGGTTGCCTGTTCCGGCTCCACCTCTTCCATCAGCAACTCTGTATGTTCCAGCTGCATGCCATGCCATTCTAATCATTAATCCACCATAGTGTCCCCAATCAGCTGGCCACCAAGACTGTGGAGTAGTCATTAAATCATGCATATCATTTTCAAGAGCAACAAAATCTAAAGTTTTTACTTCATCTCTGTAATTAAAATCTTTTGAATATGGATTTGTCTTTTGATCATGCTGATGTAAAATGTCTAAATTAAGTCTTTTGGGCCACCATTTTAATGGCGATGTATTTGGCGTTGTAGAACTACCATGCATAAAAGGACATTTACCTTCTGAAATCCCATTTGACGATTGAAACTCTTTCATATTTTTTTATTTGTTTTTAATTATTACAAATTTAAAAAATGTAATTTGCTTACATAGCATTAATATGTTAAAATTAAATGATTAGAAAATTTATAAAACTTGGATTTTATTCATCTCTTCCTTTATTGATTTTCACGCTTT
>CABYWQ010000018.1:0-3318 GCA_902522775.1 uncultured Bacteroidota bacterium
TAAAGTAAAATCAATAAAAGATTTGACTAAATCAAGTAATAAAATCAGTGGATTATTTACCATATACCAAGATTCAATTAATGGTAAATTAAAAATGATAGTTTCAGAAAATCAATTGGAAAAAGAATTTATATATTTTTCCCAAATAGCGGATGGTGTAACCGATGCTGGCAGATATAGAGGATCTTACCAAAATGAAGCTATTTTTTACTTAAAAAGGTATTTTGATAAAATAGAATTTATTTCTCCAAATACAAATTTTTATTTTGATCCAAACAGCCCATTATCTAAATCTAGAAATGCTAATATTAGTGATGCAATATTTTACAGCACAAAAATTTTAGCAGAAGATAAAGAGAATAAACTTTTTTTGATTGATGTAGACAAAATGTTCGTTTCCGAAACATTGACAAGAATAAAAAACCCTAGAAGACCTGGCTCATCATCTACACGGTTTAGTCTTGGTAATTTTGACAAAGAAAAATCTAAAGTAAAAGAAATTAGGAATTATCCAGAAAATACAAATCTTAAAACAGAATATGTGTACTATAATCCATCATATTTAAGCAGTGGATCTGATGCTGTAACTGATGCTAGAAACGTTTCAATTCAAGTATTTCATTCTTTGATTGAAATGCCAGATGATAATTTTGAGATAAAATATGCTGACCCAAGAGTTGGATTTTTCACGACTGAGACAAACGATATGACTTCCACAAAAACAACTAATTATAGGGATATGATTAATAAGTGGAGATTAATTAAAAAAAATCCTGATTTAGAATTATCTGAGCCTGTAAAACCAATAACATGGTGGATAGAAAATTCAACTCCACATGAATGGAGAGAAACTATAAGAAATGCAGTTCTCCAATGGAATATTGCTTTTGAAAAAGCTGGATTTATAAATGCAATTGAAGTCAAGGTTCAACCCGATGATGCAAAATGGGATGCTGGTGATATTAGATACAACGTTTTAAGATGGACATCATCGCCAAGTCCACCTTTTGGTGGTTACGGACCAAGTATGGTTAATCCAAGAACAGGTGAAATTATAGCTGCAGATATAATGCTTGAGTTTGTACACTTTACAAATCGTGTATTTTATGAAAAACTGTACCAAGACCCATTAAAAAATATGAGTTTATCAGATTCAAAACTAGAAGTATTTAATAAATCAAATCACGTCTGTAGTGCAGGTGAACATACTCACGAAAATCTATTGTACGGAAAAACTGTATACCCTGAATATTCAAATGATGATATTGTATTAGGAAAACTTGAAGAAGAAAATATGATTCGCTTAATTATGCATGAAATTGGTCATACTCTTGGATTAAGTCATAACATGAGAGGAAGTCATCTATACAGTCCTGAAGAATTAACTAATCCTGAGCTAATTAAAGGTAAAGCTATTAATACTTCGGTAATGGAATATCCTGCTTTAAATGTAAGCTTAGATAAAAGTAAACAGGCTCAATTTTCTGATGTTTGTGTAGGTCCATATGATTTGTGGGCTATTGAATTTGGATATAAGCCTAACTTAAATCTAACAGAAAGAAAAAAACTTCTATCGAGATCTAATGAACCAGAACTAGCTTTTGGTAATGATGCGGATGATATGAGATCATCCAGTAGAGGAATTGATCCAAGAGTCATGATTTATGACTTATCTAATGACCCTATTAAATTCTCTATTGATAGATTTAAATTGAATAATATGCTGATGAAAGAATTGAAAAATAAGTTTTTAAATGAAGGGTCAACGTATGAGGATCTCAGAAGAGGATTTTACATATTAAATTCTTCATCATCGACTGCAGGAAATGTTATTTCAAGATTTGTTGGTGGAGTTTATATTGACAGGTCTGTAATCGGTCAAAAAGGTTCTACAAAACCTTATATCCCTGTAAGCTATAAAGATCAAAAAAGAGCTATGAATGCATTGAGAAAGTATATATTCAGTCCAAATTCTTTTACATCTTCAAATGATTTATATAATCTTCTTGCAAAAGAAAGAAGAGGTTTTGATTTCTTTTCTGGGCCAGAGGATCCAAAAATTCATGATCAAATTTTAGGCTACCAAACTAGAGCTTTATCACACCTACTTCACCCAAATACACTACAAAGAATATTAGATTCACAACAATATGGTAATATGTATTCATTAACTGAGTTTATGTCAGATCTGAATGATGCAATGTTTGAGGAAGATAAAAATCAGAATATAAATACTTTTAGACAAAACTTACAAGCAACTTATGTTTCAAGGTTAATTCAAATTATTACAGGCAGTTACTCTAGCAGATATATAATTCCTGTAAAATCAATGGCAATCTATAACCTTGAAAAAATAAATAGGATCTTAAAAAATAATAAAGGAAATATCTCTACAATTGCGCATAAAAATCATTTGAGAAAATTAATTTCAAATACGTTAGAAAAAATATAAAGGATTAATGAAATTTCTACAAAATTCCGGGTTAAAATGTGGGCGCTGAGGGATTCGAACCCCCGACCCCTTGGGTGTAAACCAAGTGCTCTGAACCAACTGAGCTAAGCGCCCTAAATACAAATTATTTAGAAAATAATTTTTATAATTTGAAGAGTAAATATAATATTCTTGATTAAACTATATGAATGTTTAAGCCTATTTTATTAAATTTTTAATTAGGTTTAAACCAAAAAAAAACCCTATAATTGATAGGGTTTTAAAAAAGTGAAACAACAACTAAAAATTAATCTTCTTTTTAAAAGTTTTATTATCATATCTTAAATTAACTGTAACAGAATTAATATCATATTTGAAATTAAATACTTTTTTGTTTAGATCTGATAAAACTAAATTATCTGAGAATATCTCATAACCACGATCAGATATTATACTAACGTCGATCGTTGATTCTGAATCTAAGATTTTAATTAATAAATTATTTTTTCTTTGTTGAAAAATAGGTTTAAATACTTTTTGGTCATCAATTAATCTTAATCCCTTTTCATCTAAATAAAGCATTATTTTATTAAAATAATTATCATTTTCAATACTCAAAACGTAACCGCCATAGGTGTAATTTGCCAGATCAATTGATAATGAATTGTATTGATTAACGAAAGGAAAAGTCGTAACCTCATTAGATGATAAATTTGTCAGACTCATGCTTGTGACATTAATGTCATTATTAAAAGTTAATTCTATAGAGTTTTTACTCAAAGCAAAATTTATATCTGAATTTAATTTAAATGATGTTTCACTTGAGGCAAACACAAATGATGTTGCTAATAAAAGTGTTAAAAATAAATTTTTCATAAGATTGTTTT
>CABYWQ010000019.1:0-3155 GCA_902522775.1 uncultured Bacteroidota bacterium
ATCCTTTTATTGTTGTTATTAATTATATCATGTTCTAACCAGTCAGGTACAGCAATTGTAATGGATGATGATGAACTTACACTGAATGCAAAAAAATTATTAAAATCATATATAGATAATGATTTCACACTTTGGGAAGAATTATTTTCTGATGACTGTGAAGTTAGATTTAATAATATTGTAACTGATAAAACAAATTTAATTGCAGGTATTAAACAAGATCATATTTTGTTTGAGACTATGGTCACTTCTGATGAATATGCACACACTAATTATTTTAATAATGGTCAAGTATGGACAAATCACTGGTTTGTTAATACTGCTACAGGGAATTACACAAAAGAGACCACTTCTGCTAGAGCTCACACCGATTTAAAATGGGAAGATGGTAAGGTGGTTATATTTCAAGTATATTATGATCCAGCCTTTCAAATTAAAGAGGCTAATGCAATGTCGCTAGCAACAAATTAGATTAGTAAAACAATTAAAGAATTATTATAATATCCGTTATAATTTAAATTTGCATGGAGTAATTTAAGATTACAGCATTTAACATGAAATATGTCATAGCAGGTAAAATTCTTGAGATATTATCATTGATTTTAATTCTAACTAGTATTGCAAAAAACATCATTACTGTCAAACCTAATGACGAAAGAGTTAAAATAAAATTTAATTTTAGACCTATTATAAGTCCACTTGCTGCTAGAATTTGAAATATTGATATTGGTTTCCTGTATTTACTAAATCCCCATCTCTCAAACTCACTTATCATCCTCTTTGAATACAATGAGTTTAATCCATATATAATAAAAGAAATTCCTGAGAAGATTATAATAATTAATGATATATCCATTAATTATATTATACCATAATTATAAGCGAAAATAAATAATGACATAATTAAAAAAATAAAAGATGGAGCGAATTTAATTATAGGATTTTTAACTTTTATATGAGACATTTGGGCGCATATCATAAAAAATGCCATCGATAGTGATGCATATAATACAACTTCGTTAAACCAAATACCCATTATCAAAATTGCAGAGATTGATATTTTAGAAGCACCTACTACATTTCTAAGTAAATCAGAATATCCATATTGTTTAAATTCAATTACAATATTATCAAATCTAAATACCCAAACGTATAGTACTGAGAATGCAACAATTATTTGACATGCTAATGATACAGTTTCCATTAAAAGTCAGCTTTATAATTAATTCTATTACCTTTCACAACCTTTAAATTAATCATAATTCCATCAGATTTTGAAAAAATTACAATAATTTTTTTTGTAAGCATTTTCATAATAGGTTCAAAATCTCCATAAATTTGAGTGCTGAGAGGATTTTCAAGAATATCAAAATCGGTATTTCTTAGTGACAAAATAAAGTCCTTAATGATTTTTTTATAATCATTATTTAAAGGCATTAGTGTAATTTCTGCAGAAACATTCATATTGTTAATTTAGAAAAATTTTCTTCATTATATTAGTTTAAAATTGATATTATGAATAACAAAATTTTTGTGGCGCTCATTTTTTCTTTAATAACTTTTTCTTCACAATCCCAGTGGGGAATTGCATATGGCGCAGGCTGGGGCAATAGTAATTTGGAATCCTATCCAAATTTTTTTTCATCTATTGACTATGTAGGAGACGGCATAAATGGACATAGGCTTGATATTTATTTTCCAACAAGTATGAAAGTTAACTTAAATAATTTGGGTGTTTTAGCATTAAATAAAAAATTTAATGAGATTAATGAATTAAAAAATAAACTAGAAGAAGAAAATAAAAAATATCCGTGTGTAATTGTAATTTATGGGAGTGCTTGGAGAGGAAATGCTGGCAAGGATGGTTCACTTCATCATATTAAAAATGCTGCAAAAAAGTTATTAAAAAATGATTTTGTAATTGTTACAATGAATCACAGATCAAGTTATAATCATACTTTTCCAGCTCAAATTCATGACGTAAAAGCTGCAATTAGGTTTTTAAAAGGGAATTCAGAAGCTTTAAATATAGATCCTAATTTCATAGTAGTCCAAGGGTATTCATCAGGCGGACATTTAGCTGCTTTTATGGGTGCTTCGTCTGGTAAAACCAAATTTAGTCTGAACGGAAAAGAAATTGATTTAGAGGGTTCATTAGGTAATCACTTAGACCAAAACGGTGATGTTCATGCAGTAGTTGATTGGTATGGGCCAGTAGATTTACAACAAATGGATAATTGCAGAGATATAGCTAGACCAAAAAGGAATGGAGATGCTCGAAGTCTATTAATAGGGGGGCCTATCGCTGAAAATAAAACATTAACTCAACTTGTAAATCCTGTAACTTATTTAGATTCAAAAACACCACCTTTCTTAATTTTTCATGGAGCTAAAGACACAGCTGTTCCTGTGTGTCAAAGTGAAATATTACATGAAGCGTTAATTGAAAAAGGTTTAAATTCAAGGCTAATTATTGAAGATGAGGGGGTTCATTCAGGCACTAATGGTAAAATGTTTGCTCAGAAAAATTTAGATATCATGACGGACTTTATTATGGATCAGTATTTGAAATCTAAACTATAAAATTAGCATTAGAATATTAAAATTTCAATTATGAATACTAACAATTTTATTAATATTAAAAATGAAGAGTTTTGGAATACTATTACTCATTTATTCGGATTTATATTAGTTTTAATTGGAATTCCATTTCTTTTTTATTTTGATAATGGAATTACTTCTTATAGCAAACTATCAATAATACTTTTTTCAGTTGGGTTATTATTAGTTTATTTTTCTTCAACTGCTTACCATTATGTCAATAAAATTAAAATCAAGAAAAAACTTCAAATTTTTGATCATGTAAGTATTTATTACTTGATTTTAGGATCTTACGCTCCTGTTTGCTTGATTACTCTTTATAATTCATCAGGAGTTTTAATTTTTTTAACAGTCTTTTTTTTAGCAATAACAGGGACTTTTTTAAAATTATTTTTTAGTGTAAAAACTGAACTATTATCATTGTTACTTTATTTAGTTATGGGATGGTTAATCATTGTTGACATTAATGCGCTTTTTGAATTAATAAATTTTAAAGCAAAGATCTTATTAATTGCAAGTGGCTTATCTTATTCATTAGGAGTAGTATTTTATTA
>CABYWQ010000020.1:0-2925 GCA_902522775.1 uncultured Bacteroidota bacterium
AAAAAATATATTTATATCTAGGTGCAATTTTTATAACTTCATTAGTTGTATCAAACTTAATTTTCCAAAAGTTTTTTTACTGGTATCCTTTTGATATATCACTTTTTGGATTTAATTTATTTGAACTATCGGTTGGAATTTTACCTTATCCAATTACTTTTCTAGTAACTGATTTAATTTCTGAAATATATGGGAAAAAGAATGCTAATAAAATAGTTGTAGCTGGAATTTTTGCTTCATTTTTTTCATTATCAATTATATATGTTGCAAACTCAGTTCCTGCAATAGATTCATCACCTGTTAATAATGAAACCTTCACTAGTGTTTTTTACTTATCTGGCCTGGCAGTTTTATCTTCAATGCTTGCTTATCTTTTTGCACAATTTATCGATATTAAAATATATCACTATTGGAAGAAAAAAACTAAGGGAAAAATGTTGTGGTTAAGAAACAATTTTTCAACTTTCTCATCACAGTTTATAGATACTTTTACAGTAGTTTTTTTACTGTGCGTAACTAACACACTTCCGTGGGATATGTTTACAGGTTTGCTTATTTCTGGATTTTTATTTAAAGTATTAGTCGCCCTCATTGATACTCCTCTTTTATACTTGGGTGTTTATTATTTTAGAAAAAAGTTTGATCTCAAAATAAATGAGGAAATTGATATTTAATCTATTTTAATATTAACCACCAAGCCTTCATTAGATCTAACGTTAAAAACTGTACTGTCCTCAAAAATTAAATACTGTCCTTTAATCCCAATTAACTTGCCTGAAAAGGTTTTCATTTTTTTTATGTTTAAACTTTTTGGAGTTATTATACCATTTGAAATTGGATAATTAATTTTTAAAGTCTTTGATTTACTTAAAAAATAGTTTTTTGCTTCCTCCGGAAGAATTGAGTAACATTCATTTTTTTTGCTTAACAAATCAATATTAGACTTATTTGTAGTTAACATTGTTCTCCAATTTGTTTTGTCTTTAAAATATTTTTTTAATTCCATCTCACAAATACCAGCTAAATATCTATTTGGCAATTCTGCAATTTCAATCGCTTCAACAGCACCTTGATCAATCCATCTAGTTGGGACTTGAGATTTTCTTGTAACACCCACTTTTACATCACTTGTGAATGATAAATATATAGAGTGTGGTTGCAACTGAATTTTTTTTTCATAATCTAAGTCTCTATCCTGAATTCCTAAATGAGCTTTACTTAGCTCAGGTCTAATAATCCATTCTGCTGTACTCGGAGATTCAAAAAAACATTTTTTACAATGTCCTTGACGAAAAATTTCTTGATCAGAACTACAACTTAAGCAAGAATAACCTTTAAAATCAATTGTTAAATGCTTATTTAATATAAAATCTGAAATTAAAAATTCGTTATTCATATCTAAAAAATATTTTACTGAATTACTAATTTCAGATCTCATCTTATTTAAAACACCCGTAAACATTTTTTTATATTAATTTTATCATATAAATATATGCCATTTTCATTATTCAATACAGTAGTTTCCTGGATGCTTAAAAAAAGAATTCATCAAATCGAATTATTTATGAAGTATCCACATGATGTTCAAAATGAGGTTTTAAAAAAACTACTTAATCAATCCAAGGATACTTTTATTGGTAAACAATATGATTTTAAATCAATAAATAGTTACAAAGATTTTTCAGAAAGAGTGCCTGCAAGAACCTATGAAGAATTTTTTCCATATATAAAGAAAACAATTGATGGAGATCAAAATATTTTTTGGAATGAGAATATTAAATGGTTTGCCCAATCAAGTGGGACAACTAATTCAAAAAGTAAATTTATTCCTGTTAGTAACTCTGCGTTAGAAGATTGTCATTTTAAGGCTGGCAAGGATATGTTATGTCTCTATATTAACAATAATGAGAATTCAAATTTATTTTCAGGAAAATCATTAAGGCTTGGTGGAAGCAGAAAAATATATGAAAATAATAATAACTATTTTGGTGATTTATCTGCAATTTTAATCGATAATCTACCTGTTTGGGCAGAGATTATTAGTACTCCAAATAATTCAATTTCTCTAATGGATAAATGGGATGAAAAAATTGAAGCTATAATTGAAGGTACTTTAAATGAAGACGTAAGAAGTTTAGCTGGAGTTCCTTCATGGATGCTGACTCTTTTAAATAAACTTCTTGAAAAGACTGGAAAAAAATATATTGATGAAATTTGGAATAACCTTGAAGTATACTTCCATGGAGGTGTAAGTTTTAAACCCTACAGAGATGAATTTGAAAATATTATCTCAAACAAAAAACTTAAATTTTATGAGATTTACAATGCTTCAGAAGGGTTTTTTGCGATTCAAGATAGTAATGACAGGAATGATTTACTGTTAATGTTAGATTATGGTATTTTTTATGAGTTTATTTCAATTAATGATATTAATGAAAAAGAAAAAATAATTGATTTGTCTGAAGTCAAATTAGGAATTAATTATGCTTTGCTAATAACTACAAATTCTGGTTTGTGGAGATACAAAATTGGAGATACGATTAAGTTTACCTCATTGAATCCGTATAGAATTATCGTTTCAGGCAGAACTAAACATTATATAAATACATTTGGAGAAGAAGTCATTATTGAAAATGTTGAAAATGCACTAGAAAAGGTCATAAAGGTTCATAGATGTAAAATTATTGATTATACTGTTGCCCCTAAATTCATGAAATCTGGGAAAAAAGGCAAACACGAATGGATCATTGAATTTTCTAAAGAACCTAAAAATTTTAATCATTTTATAAAAGATGTGGATATTGAAATTCAGAAAATTAATACTGACTATAAAGCAAAGAGATTTAAAAATATAACTTTAGATATTCCAAAACTTTATGTAGCTCGAAAAAATTTATTTTATGATTGGCTAAAAAGCAATAATAA
>CABYWQ010000021.1:0-2695 GCA_902522775.1 uncultured Bacteroidota bacterium
ACTCAAAGAGATTTATCACTAGCTTACTCGCCTGGGGTTGCACACCCTTGTTTGGAAATAAATAAAAATCCGGAAGATGTATATAAATACACATCAAAATCTAATCTTGTTGCGGTCATTTCAAATGGAACTGCTGTTCTTGGTTTAGGGGATATTGGACCACTTGCCTCAAAGCCTGTGATGGAAGGTAAAGGTCTATTATTTAAAATTTTTGCTGACATAGATGTATTTGATATTGAGATCGATACAAAAAATATAGATGAATTTATCAGCACAGTTAAAAATATTGCCCCAACATTTGGTGGGATAAATTTAGAAGATATTAAAGCACCTGAGGCTTTTGAAATTGAAAGAAGATTAGTAGAGGAATTAAATATCCCAGTTATGCACGATGATCAACATGGTACAGCAATTATTTCTGGAGCTGCACTTATTAACGCATTGGACCTTGCTAAAAAAGATATAGAAAAAATTAAAATGGTCATATGTGGAGCAGGTGCTGCTGCAATATCCTGCGCTAAAATGTATGTTTCACTAGGTGTGAAAATGAAGAACATTATAATGTTTGATAGCAAGGGACCAATAAATTCAAAAAGAGAAGATTTATCAGACGAAAAAAAACTATTCATTTCAAAAAAAGTAAATATTAAAAGTTTAGATGATGCTTTAAAAAATTCTGATGTGTTTATAGGTTTATCTAAGGCCGACATGTTAAGTACCGAAATGTTGAAATCCATGTCAGAAAATCCAATAGTGTTTGCAATGGCCAATCCTGAACCAGAGATAAATTATAAACTTGCAAAAAGGACTAGGGATGACATTATATTAGCAACTGGAAGAAGTGATCATCCCAATCAAGTCAATAACGTATTAGGTTTTCCTTTTATTTTTCGTGGTGCACTTGATGTTAGAGCATCAAAAATTAATGAGAAAATGAAAATGGCAGCTGTTTATGCATTGGCTGAGCTTGCAAAAGAGCCAGTCCCTGAAAATGTAAATGTTGTGTATGGTGAAACTAAATTAACGTTCGGAAAAGATTATATTATACCCAAACCTTTCGATCCAAGATTAATTTCAAAAATACCACTCAAAGTTGCTAAAGCAGCAATTGATAGTGGTGTTGCTCGACTTGAAATTGACAATTGGGAAAGATATGAAAGAGAATTAGAATCAAGACTGGGGAATGATAATAAAATAATTAGACTTCTTTTAGCCAAGGCAAAGAGTGATCCAAAAAAAGTTGTTTTTGTTGAAGCTGACAGACTAGAGGTGCTAAAAGCTGCTCAAATTGCATTCGATGAAGGAATTGCTATTCCAACTTTAATCGGGAGAAAAAAAAGAATAAAAAAATTGATGCTTGAAATTGATTTTGATCATGATTTAGAAGTTATTGACTTAAGTCAAAAAAAATCTATCTCAACTATTAAAAGATACGCTAAGAATTTCTTTAAGCAAAGAAAAGATAAAGGCATGACGTTAAGTCAAGCTGAAACCCTAATGAGAAGAAGAGATTATTTTGGATCTATGATGGTAAAACTTGGTGAAGCTGATGCTCTAATTTCCGGATTTTCTAGAAGCTATCCTGATGTGATCAAGCCAATATTGAAAGTTATTGGAAAAAGTAAAGGAGTCAGAAAAGTAGCTGCTACAAACCTTATGATTACAAGTAATGGCCCATTGTTTTTAGCAGATACTTCAATAAATATTAATCCAACTTATAATGAGATCGGTTATATAGCTATTTTAGCTTCCGAAACAGCTAAGATGTTTGGTTTTGATCCTGTAATTGCCTTGCTGTCATATTCAAATTTTGGTTCATCCAATCATCCAATGGCTAAAAAAGTTGAAAGAGCAGTAAAATTTTTAAAACGTTGTGCTCCAGAACTTGTTGTTGATGGACCGGTTCAATCTGATTTTGCTTTAAATAGACCAATGTTTTCAAATAAATTTAACTTTTCTAAACTATCAGGTCAGAAAGTAAACGTTATGGTATTTCCTAATCTGGATTCTGCAAATATTACTTATAAAGTGATAAAAGAACTTGATAATGCAATGTCAATTGGACCAATAATAATGGGAATGGATAAGCCAGTTCATATTTTACAATTAAAACCTAGTGTAGAAGAGATAGTAAATATAACAGCAATTGCTGTAGTTGATGCTCAAAACAGAAAATAGTAATTTAGTAAAATGATAACACAAATTAAGGGAAGACTAATTGAAAAATCTCCAACTGAATTAGTTGTTGATTGTAATGGAATAGGTTATAGTATTAATATTTCACTTAACACTTTTTCTAAAATAGGTAATGATGAAAACATAAGACTATATACACATTTAATTGTAAAAGAAGATTCTCATACTTTATTTGGTTTTCATAGTAAGTCAGAGCGTAGTTTATTTAAATTATTAATTTCAGTTTCTGGTGTCGGGGCGAGTACTGCAAGAACAATGCTCTCCTCAATGACAACTATTGAAATTATTTCGTCTATAAATAATGAAGATGTTAATGCTGTCCAATCAATAAAAGGTATTGGTTCTAAAACTGCTCAAAGAATAATTTTGGAACTAAAAGATAAAATTCATTCACAAGATAGTGATGATAGTCAAATTCAAATGTTGACTAAAGATACCGATGAAGCTATTACTGCGTTGGAAGTTCTTGGTTATTCAAGAAAGCAAACTATTAAAATCA
>CABYWQ010000022.1:0-2616 GCA_902522775.1 uncultured Bacteroidota bacterium
TTGCTGCAGCATCAATTTTATCAAAAGTCCACAGAGATAATTTAATGAAAAAAATAGACACTGAATTTCCTGAGTACAATTGGAAACAAAATAAAGGTTACGGCACAAAAGAACATATTGAAAAAATAAAAAAAAATGGATTAAGTAAATACCACAGAAGGAGTTTTAAAATAAAAAACAAACAATTATCATTAGATGTATGAGTTTTATAATTTTGTAACGGATTGAAAAAATATTTTTTAATACTATTATTGATTATTTCTTGTATTGAAAGAAAGGATGAAGGTTCGGACTTGCTTCTTCAAATTCCTGATGATCCAATTTCTGTAATTTCAATTGATGATTTTAGTATTTTAAGTTATGATGAAAAAATATTTATCAGAGATTATTTTGATGCTAGTTTTTTTGACGAAGAACTTTTTACTTCACTTAATAAATTTGTATTTAGCAAGCATAAAATTGGAAAACAAGATTTCGGTAAATTATTTTTTTTAGAAAAAAATGATTTAAATAGAAATATCATTTTCAAAGATTCTATAGATTATGATGAGAAAAAGATTTTCTTATTTGATAATAATAATTTAGATTATTATTTGACTAAATATTTGAATTTTGATGTTATTTCTGACAATAAGTTTTTAATTGAAAACTTTTTAAGAGGCTCTAATTATAAAAGTAATACTAATTCTCGAAACTTTTTTGAACTATTAAAAACGAAATCTAATAATATTTCAATATTTGTTTCAGAAGATTTTAATTCAACTAAGTTAGAAGAACTAAACATTAATCTAAGTGATATTTCAGATTGGATAAATTTTGAATTTGAAATAAAAAATGATGAAATCATAATTATTGGTTTATCAAAACTTGATTCAAAAAAAAGAAGTTTGGGTTTAATAAATAACATAAAACCACAAAAAAACGAAATCTTAAAAATTCTTCCAGATGACTTTACATTATTTAAATCATACTCTTTTAACAAAGATTATAGTAAAGAAAATATCAATACTGTAATAAATAAAAATAGTAATGAAGAAATTAATTTAAACCCAATACTTTCAGGAAGCAATGAATTTGGCTATTTTTTTAATAATAAAGATTCAGTCTTTATTATTAAAAATGATCAATACAGAATCGATACACTTGATATTAGTTTTAAATTACAGAAAAAATACAGAGATGAAAAAATATACTTAAAT
This sequence comes from uncultured Bacteroidota bacterium, assembly GCA_902522775.1. Lineage (GTDB taxonomy): Bacteria > Bacteroidota > Bacteroidia > Flavobacteriales > Flavobacteriaceae > Eutrophosalina. The sequence continues at coordinate 1,200 of CABYWQ010000022.1, forward strand.
GAGAATTTCAAATTAGCAATTGACAAAATCAATGAATTTAAATTTATTGGAGATAAAGTGTACTTAACTCAAATTGATGAAAATATTATAGTTTCAAAAAATATTGAATCAATTGAAAGATTAATATTAAGCTACTACAATAAATCGAAATTTTTATTAAATGCTGATTTAAATGATTATTTGAAAAACATACCTACAAAAAATTCATCATTAGAATTAGTTAAATTAACAAATAATGAAAATGAACTTTCAGTTTGGATAAAATCAAATCAAATCAAAGATTCAATTATATATTCTTCTTTGTATAATTCAAAAACTAGAATTCAAAAAAATAAAAACAAAACAAAATTAGTTCTGTCAAAATCATTTCCAAATGAGATAATAATTAAACCTAAAATAATTCATAATCACAAAACCAAAGAAAAAAATATTATTTTCCAAGATTCTGACAATAAATTAATATTAATGGAATTTGGCGGAAAAATTATATGGTCAAAAAAATTAAATGGCTCGATTAATAGTGATATTTTTCAAGTAGATACATATAAAAATAACAAGCTACAATTTTTATTTTCTACAAGTAAAGAATTGATTTTATTGGATATTAATGGAGATATTGTAAAAAAAATTGATGTAAAATCTAAAAATTATTTTAAAAATCTCTCAGTTTTTGATTACGATAAAAATAAAAATTACAGGTATGTAATTCAGGATGCAAGTAATTTAAAAATGTACAATTCAAGTTTTGATATAGTAAAGGGTTTTAAAAAAATTAAGCTTAATGATGGTCTTAAAGAGCCGTTAAAACACTTAAGAATTTTGAATAGAGATTATCTTATTTTAAAAAATAATGAAGATAAAATATCAATTTTAGATAGAAGAGGAAATATTAGAATTAAACTACCTAAAGATTTATCCTTTAATACAAATCTTTTTAAGCATGATAACGGAATGATAGCCTTTGACAACAATAATAATATAGTAAGAATAGATATCAGTGGTAAAATTTATAAACAAAAACTAGTTGATAATGAAAAAATTTTATTTGCAAATAATAAATATAAAATTACTTTTGGTACAAATAAACTTATAGTAAACGGAAAAGATTATAGACTTCCATTTGGTTCGTATCAAGATTTGAAAATCCAAAATTTTTCAAATGACTTATATTATTCAATTTTTGATAAAGATTCTAATAAAATTTACCTTTTCAAGAACTATAATATAATACCAGGGTTTCCGTTTTTTTCATCAAGTGACTTAGATTTAAATTACACTAACAACACTATTAATGCTTTATTCTTAGGTGATAAAAATGAAATTCAGTTGTACTCATTTAATTAGCTTAGCACTAAAACATTCACTAAATTTTTCAACTAGTATTTTTTTTAAGTCATAAGAATAAATTAAATCACCT
>CABYWQ010000023.1:0-2502 GCA_902522775.1 uncultured Bacteroidota bacterium
GTTGCGTCTATAAGTGCTATTGATATTGCTTTGTGGGATATTAAAGGGAAACTATTAGGACTCAGTGTTGGCGAACTTCTTGGTGGTGTTCATAGAGAAAAAATTGTTCCATATGCAACTGGAATGTATTTTACAGATAAAGAAAACCCAACAAAAGATTATAAAATTGAAGCTGAAAAATATTTGAAAGAAGGTTTCAAGGCAATTAAAATGAAAGTTGGTTTAGGAATTAACAAAGATTTAAATAATATTAAGGAATTAAGAAATATAGTTGGTCCCAATATCAAAATTATGATTGATTCTAATCATGCATACAGCTACAGTGAGGCATTAGAACTTTGCAGAAAAATTGAGCCATACGATATTTCATGGTTTGAGGAACCAATTTCACCTGAATTTTATGAACAATATTCTGATCTAAGAATGAAATCTAGAATTCCTATTGCTGGTGGAGAATGCGAATATCTTAGATTTGGATTTAACCAAATAATTAAAAATAAATCTGTAGATATAATTCAACCTGACATTTGTGCATGTGGAGGGTTGACAGAAGCTAAGAGAATTTCTACACTTGCCAGCTCCAATGGAATTGATATTATACCTCACACCTGGGGAAGTTCAATCGGTTTACATGTAGCGCTCCATTTCATCTCAAATTTAGAATCAATTCCAGGCAGAATGAATGAATCAGATTTTTATCTTGAATATGATCAAACAGAAAATGCATTAAGAGAGAATTTAACAAGTCCTAAAATAAAAATGAAAAATGGTACAATACTAGTTCCGAAATCACCAGGACTTGGATTAGAAGTTAATGAAGAAGCGCTTAATATTTATACTAAAAAAACTAAAGGAATAAAAAATCTTGAAGAATTAATTAAACAAAATTAATTAGAAAAATTAATCTCTTGATACATATATTTAAATTCGCTCGCAGTTATTCCCTTGACTGATTTAAAAACACGATTAAAACTTGAAAACGAGTTAAATCCAGTGTCATCACAAATCTGAGAGATTGTTTTGTTACTGTTAATAATCATTTGACATGCTTTACTTATTCTAAATTCTCTAATAAACTCAAATGCAGTCTTATTTGTTCTTTCCTTGAAATACCTGCAAAAAGAGTTTGTAGTCATATATGAAATTTCAGCTAATTCCTTTAGAGAAATTTCTCTGTAAAAATTTTCAGTAATAAAATTTATAACCTTTTGGAGCCTTTCGTCATTACGACTTTCAGAAATATTTTTATAACTATCTGAAGTTAGTAACCTAAAATCATCGATTTTAGAAATTCTATTCAAAATATTTAATAGCTGAATAACTCTGTCTGCCCCACTGGCTTCTGACAATCTAATGAAATCATTAACTAATGAATAACTTTTTGAAACTGGATATAAAATACCTCTGGCAGATTTAATTAAAAGTTGCTTTATTTTTACAAACTCTGGAACATTGTCAATAATTTGCCAGATAAGTGATTTACTAAATTTAACAACAACTCTGTCATGATCATTATCTTCAGAATTAGTTTTAAATAAGTGCGGAAGGTTAGTCCCACAAAAAACCAATTCGTTCGAACCATAATATTCCATACTATCCCCAACAATTCTAATACCAGAACCAGTCATGGGAAAATATAACTCAAATTCATCGTGATAATGCCAATCATCTCCTCGATATGGAGTATTTTTACGTTTAACGTAAAAACTCTTTTGTTCATTTTTATTATGAATTGAGTATTTGAGTTTCAAAATGTTAGTTGTTTCACTATTAAAATTATGAAATTTTAATTTAATCGTAAAATTGAAGCATTCGAATTTATTTTTTCAAAAGCCCGCTAGGAATCATTGGATGTGTCATTTCTTTTAAAATTGTAACCATTTCATCTCTTTTTGGATGTGAATTATTAAAAACTAAATTATTCCACTCCTTTGGATCCTTAGCATTATGATACAATTCCTCCTTCCCTGAATTATATATTATATATCTCCAATCTTTTGTCCTAACTGAATAATGATGATTTGCAGGGATGTTCTTATTGGCATCTGAGCTGTAAACTACTGTCAATGCTGCATCAGGACCTTGCCATTCCTGTGTTTCTGGATCTTTTAAAAAAGGAACTAGACTATAACCGTCTAGTGATTTTCCATTATCATTTTTCTTAGTTTCAGTATCCAATCCAGCTAAACCCAACAATGTTGGATAAATATCAATCAATGAAACAGGATGAGTCACTATTGATTTAAATTTAGTTACACCTGGAGCCCTGATTGTCATAGGAATTCGAGTGCTTTCTTCCCACAACGAATTTTTATAAACATGATCTTTTTCTCCCATTGTCCATCCATGATCACTAACTAAGATTATAATAGTATTATCTTTTAATCTGGAGTTATCTATTGCGTTCATTACTTGACCAATATTATCATCAACAGCGGAAACACAAGCCAAATAGGCCTGAGTAAATCGTTTTAAACCTTCTTCCGGATCATTATAGGAATT